>NC_007912.1:0-1407500 GCF_000013665.1 Saccharophagus degradans 2-40 | reverse complement strand
AAATCAACGCACCATTGACGCAGCGGAAGCGCTAGCCAACAAGAACTACACATTGTTAAATAAACTAATGGCCGAATCACATATATCCATGCGCGATGACTTTGAGGTAACCACCTCGCAAATAGACTTACTTGTTGACTTAGTTGGCGAGCACTTGGATAACGACGGCGGTGTGAGGATGACCGGCGGAGGGTTTGGTGGGTGTGTGGTGGCTTTGGTGCCCAAAGTAAAAGCAGAAGCAATCTCCAACGCAATACTTAAACCATATAAAGAAGCGACAAATTTAGACGCAGAGACCCATATTTGTTTAGCGTCTGCGGGAGCAGCTAGCCTAAACACCTAATGCTAAGTCGCTGCCGCTTCACTAGCGGCAGCACCTGCCAAACCTAAACTTTACAGTGCAAATTTATAAACTCCTGATGCTTAGGCATTTTTTCAACGGATCTCTGCACAACCCCTTTGATGCTATCCATTCTCCGTTTTAGCTCTTCATCGCTAAAAACATCAACCAAAGGACTATACCCCGACGGCATAATCCCCTGCCCCAACATCACTTCAAACCAACTTAAATCAGAAAATAGCTCATAATTATGGCGGAAAATACGTCCATTACACTTAAACTGATCCATTTTTTGAACCAATGCTTCGGGAAGATCCATAGTTCGACAATAATTCCAAAACTCAGAATCATTTCTATTTGTCGCACAGTAGTGAAGAATTAAAAAATCCCTAATACGCTCGTACTCAAACTGAGTCTGCCTATTGTATTCATCAATATCTACTTCATCGAAATTTTTATTCGGAAAAAAACTAAACAACTTTGCAAGTGCAGTTTGAACGAGATGAATACTTGTGGACTCTAAAGGCTCCATAAAGCCACTAGCCAACCCCAAGGTTACACAGTTTTTATTCCAAAACTTTTTCCTGTGTCCAGTTTTAAATCTAAGTGTACGCGGAGTTCCAATTGGCGCACCATCTAGATTATTCAAGAGTATTGAAGTTGCCTCATCCTCACCCATATACTTTTCACAAAAAACGTGCCCATTTCCGATTCGGTGCTGAAGAGGTATTCTCCACTGCCATCCAGCAGAATGAGCCGTGGCCCGAGTATACGGCAAAGGATCGCCCGAAGACTCACATCCAACCGCTACCGCTGCATTACAAGGCAACCAATGCGACCAATCCTCATAACCCGTTTTTAAGGCCTCCTCGATCAGAAGCCCCCTGAAACCAGAACAATCAACAAAAAGGTCTGCCTCCTTAAATTCACCGGACTCTAGTCGCACCCCTTTAATAAAACCATCATCGTGTAATACTGTTTCAACAACCTTACCTTCAGTGCGCACCACCCCCTTAGACTCTGCATATTTCCTTAAGTACTTTGCGTACTTAGTAGCATCAAAATGATATGCATATGCGATATTTGAAAGCGGAGAATTACCTGCATCGACGGAGCGCATAAAACGCTCCTGATGGCACGCTAAGGATGACAAAGTGTAATCATCTATGTGCGTTGCCAAACCAGAATTAAAAGCTCGCAACCAATAATGGTAAAAAGGAATTCCCTCCATATTTTTTCCGACATCGCCAAATGCATGAATATAAGAACTCCCTATCTCACCCCAGTTAACAAACTGGATGCCCAACTTAAACGAACCGGATGTTTCACGAACAAACTCATCCTCATCGATTTCCAATAATTTATTAAACAATTGCAATTGCGGGATAGTTGCTTCACCAACCCCCACAGTGCCAATCTCTTCTGACTCAATTAGCTCAATATCACATAGGCGGCTTTTTAACAGTTTTCCCATTGCTGCGGCAGCCATCCAGCCGGCGGTACCTCCACCAACGATCAAAATTTTCTTAATATTATTATTCATAACTTCTAACCAAATAGTTTTTTTGTAAACTCGCTATATGAAGGCATGGTTTTCACCATTTCTGAAATCTGAACACGCGCTTTTTCCGCAGATGACCGCGTGTGACCATCAACCAAAACACTGCTTCTCTCTACTATCCCACACTCTTTATCTAACACCCACAGCCAGTGAGACTCGGAAACTGCATCACTCTCCAATGGCAGTACCTTCCCCACTCTGCCGTAAGTAGCCACAAGCAGCTGCACCCAAAGCGCCGTATCACGATAGAGCCCGCCCAAGCTCTCGGCTTGCTCGCACACCTTTTTCAAATCCACCCCCAACGACAACCAGGAAAACGCTAGCACTTCCTTTACTACCGCCCCCCAAGCAAGGTTATGCCATTTAGACATAGTTATCATATTGTCAAAACTAGGGCATTTATCCAACCAAGAAGTCACAGCAAGCATCGCAAGATGAAGCGGGCTCAACAGGGGCTGCCCGACCAAACACCCCATATACGAGACCGACAAACAGTTCCCAACCCAGGGCTGCACCGAGGCAAAACATAGGCCGACCTCCTCCTCTAGCTTTTCGCGAACAGTGTAGCTCCGCTGGTCACCAGTCAGACGCCCGCCAGAAAATCGCGTCCCGGCCACCCCGTTAATATAAGTGAACTCCACTTGGGGCATTGAGTGCTTATCATGCGAAGCTGTTAGCTCCTCAATAACGCACTCTCTCACAGAAGAACGAAGTTCCACCTTCGAGAATATGGAGAGCAACTCTTGCTCATCGCTAGCGTCCACCCAAAACTCAGCGTTAAGTCTGCCCGCCTCACTTTCGATCGAAACCACGCGCCCTTCACTTACAGCAACACCCAACTCGCCGGTACCACACGCAACTAACTTTATTCCCCGAGCACGACAAAGCTTATGTAAGTACAACTTTAATAGAGAGACATCTAACAGTGCACCAGGCGTTAGCGCTTCTTGTAGGTCGGGCCTCGCTGGCGCCGCCAATGCGAATCGCTTGGCCTTAATAGCTTCTGCAGACAAACTGAATTCAGATAAGTCACAAGTAGACCTTAGCCTACCACTGGCCAGAACCCCTTGCTCCAAACTCCAGCTATATGGCTGTAAACCATAACCACCAAAGGGGACGATGCGACTTCCGGAACGATCATGATGCTGATACCCCAGCACCAGGTCACCGCCCGATTCCGTTACCAGCTCAATAAAGTCAATACTCGCCAAATGACAAAAAGACTCTAGCTCAGCACCGAAAAGCCTGATATCTCTAGAGCCCTCTACATCGGAATGAAGTACACCGATCTGAACTCCTTGGCTTCTTAGGCCAGCTCCTAGCGCTAGCGCCACAGCCGCAGACAAGTACCCCCCGCCATATACTATTATCGTAGATAGCGGACGATTCATCGTGGGGCTCCATACAAACTCATAGATGCAGGAGGGTAAGCTCCGCTCGCTTTCGAGTTAGCCCTCAAAACAAACAACGAGTGAGACTCGTACCTTTCTACAGCCCTCTGCACATCCCATTCCACTTGCGCCAAAAAAGCCTTCATTTTACCCAGAGGCATCTTCTTCAAGCGTGGATCATAAGTTACTGGCACCACCCCCTGTCCCAAATAAACCGCCAGCCAACTAGCAGGCATAAACAACCCATGACGGTATTCCACCACACCCGCTCCACACCTAAAAATTTCCAGTTTCTCCTCTAACGAACTAGGTATTGCCACTTCTCGACAATCCGCCCAAAAATCCGAATCTTTTCGATTATTAGCATAATAATGAAGCACCAAAAAATCTCTAATCCGCTCGTACTCAATATTGATCAAATAATTGAACGCGTTCATTTCTGTCGTACCTATAGCCGCCTCACAGGAAAATAACTCCAAAAATTTCTGCACAGCGACTTGAACAAGATACAAGCTCGTCGACTCCAGCGGCTCAAGAAATCCCGCTGACAAACCTATTGCCACGCAATTTTTTTCCCAACTTTGTTTACGCTTCCCCGCTTCAAAACGAAGCAACTTGGGATCCGCTGTAATAGGCTCGCTTACATTGCCGAGTAAAGTACTTAGTGCACTTTCGTTGGTTTGATGCGACGAGGAAAACACCAAACCATTCCCAGTACGGTGCTGCAACGGTATTCGCCATTGCCACCCAGATAACTGAGCACTAGAAAGTGTGTATGACGGAGGCGAAGAAAGGGCTTCAGAAGGAACAGCATAAGCACTATCACAGGGCAACCATTTCGCCCATGACTCAAACTCAACCCC
The DNA here is from genome assembly GCF_000013665.1 of Saccharophagus degradans 2-40. Taxonomy (NCBI): domain Bacteria; kingdom Pseudomonadati; phylum Pseudomonadota; class Gammaproteobacteria; order Cellvibrionales; family Cellvibrionaceae; genus Saccharophagus; species Saccharophagus degradans. The sequence continues at coordinate 1,403,345 of NC_007912.1, read as the reverse complement.
CAAAGACTCACCAAGCAGTAACGAGCGAAAACCCGAGCAATCGATAAAAAAGTCTGCCACAAAAAACTCTCCAGAATCCAACTGAACAGCATTTATTGCACCCTCTTTATCCCGTGTCACCTCTGTCACTTTCCCATCGATATAGGTTACACCCGCAGCGAGCGCACGAGACTTAAGAAAAGACGCATACTTTGACGCATCAATATGGAAGGCATAACTAAAATCATGCGCGGGTGAGTTGGGATTAGAGGCAGGGTATCCGAAACGTTTTAAATTTGCTGCAACCGCAGCAAAAGAGTATGCACCGTATTCAGAAACCTCAGCCTCTTGCTTCAAGCGAAGCCAATAATGGTGAAAGTCGATACCATTTATGGGGAACCCACTCACACCGAACGGATGGAAATAAGACGAATTCTTTTCTCCCCAGCCATCAAACCGTATCGCGAGCTTATAGGTGGCCCCCGTCTCTCGAATAAATTCATTTTCATCAATTCCTAACATATCGTTGAACACCCGAATATGCGGAATAGTCGCCTCCCCTACTCCAACCGAGCTGATCGCGCTCGACTCGATCAATTCGATATCAATACCGTGGGGAATTAGAAACTTAGCCAGAGCGGCTGCCGTCATCCAACCGGAAGTACCACCGCCCACAATCATTATTTTTTTTATTTTATACATTGCGCTTTACCTAATAACAACACTACTCGGTACGCGTGCAAACGCTAAATAGAGCAAAACGCTGTATATATAAACTCAGTGTTTTGCAAATCACAAATATGATTCCAACAATGCCACTTTGGCCAATTAAATTAAAGCGGCTTTGCTATATTTAGCACAAAAAAAATGCGCACAGCTTTCACTATGCGCATTACTTAGCTTTGTAGAGCTATTTTCTTAGAAATTAGCTCGTACCACCAAGGAGGCTCTGCGGTCCTGCACAAACCATGAGCGCCCCGCCTCAGTTCCTTTGCCGTCAAGAATCATGATCGTCTCAGACTGAGAGTTAGTGATGTTATTCAACTGAACTCCCACGGTTACGTTATCATTCACGTCGTAAAAGACAGAACCATCAAGTTGGCCATGATCGTCATACCATAATGGGTACTTACTGATCACATCGCGGGTGGTGAGCAAATACTTAGAACGCCAGTTATACGCTAAACGAGCATTCCAATCATACTTCTCATACATTAACACGAAGTTAGCGGTGTGCTTAGACTGCCCTTGCAAAGGCACATCCTCGAGAGCAACCCGAGCACCTGTGTCATTCACCGTATCGGTGAACCCATCCTCATCTGGCGAAAGCTGATTATTAGGAATCCCACTTGCCTCAATGTAAGTATAAGTAGCTTGTATACCGAATCCATCAAATGGCTCTGGTAGCATATCGTAGAATTGCTGATAAGCTATTTCTACACCATCCATTTTACCCGTACCCGAGTTAATAGTATGAGTTACGTCAGCAACCTGCGACACACCCGATGGATTGGTATAAGACTTAGGAAATGCCCCAGAGATAAAGAAGTTTTCCAAATCTTTATGGAATAGACTTGTTGTCAAAGAGCCTACATCGCTGAAATACCATTCCAACGATAAATCCCATTGAACACTTTCCATTGGTTTCAATTGTGGGTTACCACCATCTCCTGTCCACCCAGGCACGTACGCCTCGGTTAGCAAACGAAGGTCTGCTGTTCGAATAGGGGTAGGCTCTGGCGCAGCATCTGGATCGGGATTAGGTACTTCGTATCTGCTTTCCTGAACCTCCAAGTTACCCAGAGCAGCTTGATTTTTAACTTGCTCCATATCAGGCAACGCAACGGCCTTTGACACTGCAAATCGAGCTACGAGATCGTCAGTTACTTCAACTTTAAGGTTCAAACTAGGAAGTAACATATCAAAGCTGGCTTCTTGAACAGATAGCACTTCCTGATCGTTACCAAAATTGCGCTCTTCTTGAGTCAACCAATTTCGAGCATCACCAATCCATTCGTTCGCAGATAAAACAGCAGCGTACTCTTGATCAATCGCTACTACACGGTCCTCATACTCTTGCCACTCAGCTGAATCTGGGTCATTACCAGGGTCTGGAATGTTATCCATCACGCCTGTTGCCGCAACCTCTGTATCAACAAAAGCAACTACTGCGTCACGATCTAAAGGCATAGACCAATCAGAAGGAACTGCATGGTCGGGTACTAAATCTGGGAATTGAATGGAGCCTTGGGCCTCGCGATCTAGAGACACGTAACGCAACCCCACGTTACCACTGAAACGCATTGCAAAGTCATCAGAGCCAAAATCAACTCTTACGTATGCCGCATTGTTAGTTTCAGTTGTTTTATAAATTTCACCGGGAGAAAACAGACCGTATTCATCATCAACATTTGAACGATCTTGATAAGGTTGCCAATTACCAGCATCACTTAATTCTGCACTACCGCCGCGACCAGCAACCAAACTCTTAACGAAATCCTCAGAAGCGTGAGCTAACTGCCCACCAGGGATATTCGCCACACCACCACCGTGGAAATCACTCCAATCCACCAGCTCCCAGTCATCCTGCTGACCAGGAGTTTCGGCAAGCCAATGTGCACGATTGCCGCCTGAAAACTCGGGGCCTAAGCTACCCCAGTTCCAACCAGTCGCACGCACCAACTGCTCTCGCTTAGCGTAGCGAACGCCAGCCTTAACGGAGCGCACGAATGGAACATCTTCAAAGTGGTAAGTACCGTCTAAACGAGTTGCAAACGAATCACCTTCAGAGCGCTCATAGTGATCCATCGCAGAACGCCACCAATAGTTATTGGAGTCTTGGAAATAGTTAGCATCCCCATCTGGATCGCCACTAAACCCTGGATAGTCAGTAAAGGCTGCTGTGGGATAGGTTTCAAAACGGTCATCACCAGATGCACGAGCAGCATCACGAACACCACCCCAAGGCTCGTAAATATTTAGCGTTGGAGTATCACCACGCGTGTCGTAATCTTGCAAAGCATAAATACCAAGCATTACAACAACATCATCATCGCGGCTTTCAGCCTGAATGTATTGAGCATCCCACTCAACATCGATTTGCTCTGTTGGAGACCATTTCAAATTAATAGAGAAGTCTTCCACTAAGGTATTGGTTTTTTTAACACGAGTGTCAGTTTGGAATTTATGGCCGAATTGATCTTGACCATTATCAGACCATGATGCACGTGCAACATGATCGATATTATCATCAGCAACTCGCCAACCATCAGTATCGGTTAGGAAGCCCGCTTCAAAAACACCGTCATTAGAAAATTGGAATTCGGTATCTTCGTTTACACCATGGATGTTGTTATTGATGAAGGCATCCGCAGGACGCGTACGACGAATATCTGTCTGTGCGTCTTCATCATAATAACCGCCCTGATACTTCAGAGCCCGCTCAGTCCAAGCCAAAGTCGCTTCTGATCGAATGTATTCAAAAGTAGCAAGCAGCGTATCATCGGGATTTTCCCACTGTACTGTTGCAGCAAAACCGGAACGGTGACGGTCATCATCTTTGTCTAGCAAGTTTGAACCGTTTGGCATCCAAACAATTCCGTCACCATCAACAAACTCTTCAGCCCCGCGAATATCTGCAGCGCTATATTGCACATATGCATCAGACTGAATACCATGAGAGCGACCACGTAAACTTGAATCGGCAGCATTTAGAAGTAAACCAAACTCACCAATACTTGTATCCCAGCGGTCACTGAATAAACCGGAAACGGTAGGCGTCCACTCTTTCGCCATATCGCCACGAGACATATCGCCACTAAACGAAAGAACTCTACCCTCTGCATCAAATGGCTTACGTGTCTTTAAGCTAATTGTTCCACCAATACCGCCTTCTATCATGTCTGCAGTTTGGTTTTTATATACATCAACGCCCCCCATCAACTCTGGAGAAACGTCTTGGAAAGAAAGGCCTCGACCAGAGTTCGCAGTGAATGAGTCGCGACCATTAAATTCTGAACGGGTTTGAGTCATACCACGAATAACAGCACCAGAACCTTCCACACTAAAGTGATCAGGGTCATCAGGCCCAGCGAAGCGCTCTACCGATACACCAGGCAAACGCTGAATAGCTTCCAATACACTTCGATCAGGCAACGAACCGATATCTTTTGCAGAAATCGCATCCACAAATGTATCCGCTTCACGCTTTATGTCTTGCGCATTCTGCAAGTTTGCACGTGTGCCTGTAACAATAACTTCCTCTAAGTCTGCACCCTCTTCCTGAGCAAATGAAGGTGAAGAAGACAAAGCCATCACACAAGCCGCTAGCGCGGTGCGCTTGAATAAGCCGCGATGAAGCAAGTTTTCTTCTGTTTTATCTTGTCGATAAACCATAGATATTCCCCGTTGTTATTATAGGTTGATTTTTTTGGTTGAAAAAATTCTAAAGTGAATGAAAAAAACGCGACCTTAACCATCTAAAAACGACTTCGATTTTGGGTTTTACGCTTTTTCCCGCCTGTTTTTTATTTTTATCTAACTAAGCATTTTATTGATTATTAATACCGTAACCTCAGCAATCCCGCTGGATCTGTACGCTCTTGGTGTATACGGCTGTACACTAGCGCACCAATATTTGTCATTATGACCATAACATGCCATAAAGGCAACTTATGCGCTATTTAATCGTCGACCGAAGCTGATACGACAATCAAACTGGATACCAAGCAATGTATTCATTCTTGAGAAACCCAATGCTTCCCAACAGTAAACGTACAAATTTGCGAAATCGCCCTAGGGCTAAAGTTATGTGTTAGCGCAGCAAACCCAAATACGTCTCAAAATTTGAAATGAACGCCAACCCTTGCATCCATTTAATCCTTAATTCAGTGAAGTTAAAGTCAAATGAAATTTGGCTCTCTTTAAAAGAGTTTAGTGCAATGAAAGTAAAGGGTTGGAAATTTAGAAGAAATAACAGCGATTTGAAAAAAGAAGGGATAAATAAGGGAAGTGACATTAAGTATGACTATTTGATAATGTGTTAGGTTTTAACTTACTTAAAACGAAATGATTTTCTTTAACCAATTTTGTAACCGTTTGCATTCCAGAAAATACGACCAAACAACTTCAGCAGCGCACAGGTAAAACACTAAGCGATATGTAAAGAGCTACACAGCAGAAGTGATATAAACACGTAAAAATTAAATTTCTGCTGTATATAGAAGCGTTTCCTCTATCAAGGAGGTTCGCGCTATTAGACCCCTGTGCTAATATCGGCAAAAATTCCTTCGACCTTAAATAGCGGCAATAATAATAATGGAATCTAGTCCCAGCAGAAATCTTACTCAACAACTCGTACACGACCTAGGTAAAGCGATTGTTCACGGCAAATACGATGTCGCCCAAAGCTTACCTTCTGAAGCCGAGATTTGTGATCAATTTAGCATTAGTCGCAGCGCGGTGCGCGAAGCGGTAAAAATGCTCACCGCCAAAGGGCTAATATCTTCCCGGCCTCGCCAAGGCATACGGGTTTTACCCCGCGACCGCTGGAACCTGTTTGACACAGATGTTTTGGGTTGGATACTAAGCGGCAAGCCCACCCTGCAAATGCTAAAGCACTTTTTACAGTTGCGCGGCGCAATTGAGCCTGCAGCAGCCGAGCTCGCCGCTGTTGGTGCCACGGTTACCAAACTAAGAAATTTAGAAACAGCGCTAGCTAGAATGAAGGCTGCCGAAAAAGGGCTGGATGATCCACTAGATGCCGATATTGAATTCCACATTAGTATTCTAATGGCCACAGGCAACCCGTTTTATGTGCAATTACGCAGTTTTATCGAGACGGCGTTGCGGGTCAGCATTCGTTTCTCCAACCAAATTAAGGGTGTGCAAGCTGCCGACTACAACATCCACGCAGCTATTTTTAATGCCATTACCGAAGGAAACCCCGCCGACGCACGCCGCTACTGTGAAGAAATTCATAAAGAAGCCATTGCATTAATTGATTCAGAACTCGTTCGCCAAGAAGCCCTGTAACTGCAAGCTAGGCGAAACCACCGCCCTTTTTAAGAAAGGGCAACAGCCTTAGGTTCACATTCCCTGGGTTGTGCGCAAGCAGCCGCTGCACAACCCTTTTAGGCTCCAAAAACTGATCATAATAAGCTGCCGCCCTAGTCGATAAAGTCGCAACATCTTCTGGTGGCATGCTCATCGCCCGTTTTAAAACATCCACAAGTTCTTGCTTATTTTTATACACCAAGCAGTTTACGTTATGCTCTAGCGGCGGGAAAAAAAGCTCTGGGTACTGAATAATTGGCACGGTACCAACCGCAAGCGCCTCTATGGCGTTATGCGACATAGGGTAGCGTACGCCAGGGCAAGCTAGAAAAAATCTAGCTTTAGCTATGGTAGCTAGCCAATCGGCCGTGTCGATTTGGCAATGTCGGGTGTTGATAATCACCAAGCCACGATGTGGCTCCGCCTTTAAGCAATCTAGTTCTGTTTGGGCTAGAGGCTCTTTTATAGCGCCACCGTCAAGCTCGGTACGCAACACATCGAGTACTTCTGCTCTGGGGATTTTGCTATAAACATCGGCAATAGTTACTTGGGAATACTTTTTGGTCGCCGCATCGCCACCAAACAATATTTGCCATTGCCTAGGCGCATGCCGCAGCTGATCCACCATCAGATCTTGCCCGTTTCGATATACCCCCGAAAACATTGGGAAAGGCATTGGGAAACATTTGTCGGACTCGCTGTAGCCCGGCCTATAATCAATGGTTACAACTTTACTCGCCAGTTGCGGCTCAGTTTTTTTATAGGTGCGATCGGTTACCAACACATAGGGGCGCTTTAAGTCACTTAAGCTCTTAATTAGAGAGAAGCGGTGCTCTAAACAATAGGCTTTATGGCGCTTGTTTATATTGGCTAGAAACAGGTAGCTATCTTTTAAGACGGGATAATAGCCGGCGCGAATAAAATAGATAAATAGCGCATAGAATCGTCGTCCCTGTGGGCCATCGATACGTGTATGAGAAAAATCGAATACCACCAATGGCGTATCGGCTGGGATTTGGTAGTTTTGCTCCAAACGCCAACGTCGGTAATGTTTATACGCCGGCCAATAAAACACACCGCGATAACGTCGCACGCGGCTATCAACATGATGACCAACCTGCGATAACAATGGGGTAGATACTCGCATAGCACACGCTCTTCCTTACACTTACTAACGTTCACGGTTTAGCGCAGGGTAAATAGAAGAGATGACGTTTTAGCGACTACTCAATGACATTCTGGTTACAAACTTACAATACAGAAATAAAAACGGCACCCGAAGGTGCCGCTGAAATTAATACTAATACCGCCTTATTACCTATTACCACCAGGTGGCGTATAAGGCGATAAGAATTGCAATAACGCCAAGTGTTGCGATGTTGAATGAGGTTTTAGTTTTAAAGTTAATCCCCTCTAAATCCACCGCTTTCTCTTGATCTTTATTGCCTTCCAATATGGATACAAATATTGCGGTAATAAAGCTAAGCAAAAATACAATAGCAACGCGATCCATAAACGGTACGTTGGGCGCCGCAAAAAAGAATGCAATCGAAGCCACAAACGATACTAGCGCGGCCGCAAGCGCGCCATTGGCTGTTGCTTTTTTCCAGAACAGACCTAAAAGGAACAACACACAAATACCCGGCGTAAAGAAGCCGGTGAAATTTTGAATGTATTGGAAAGCCTGATCGAAACTACCAAGCAAAGGTTTAGCGCAGATAATTGCCAATATTAACGACACCAACGCTACGGTACGACCAACAGTCACGTAATGCGTTTGTGACTCGTTGGGCTTCATATGACAGTACAAATCCATAGTGAAAATGGTAGAGATACTGTTAGTCATAGAGCCAAGCGATGACACAATGGCAGCCACTAACGCAGCAAACACAATTCCTTTAATGCCGGAGGGCATTAAGGTCATCATTTCTGGGTAGGCCTGATCAGGTTTTGCTAAATCAGGGGCAAGAATAACCGCGGCAATACCCGGCAATACAACTATCACCGGCATAAGTAGTTTTAGATAGGCGGCGAAAGCAATACCCTTCTGCCCTTCGGCTAAGCTCTTGGCCGCCAAAGTACGCTGAATAATGTATTGGTTAAAACCCCAATAAGACACGTTCATTACCCACATACCGCCAAGCAGTACAGACAAGCCAGGCAAGTCCATGTAGTTGGGGTTACCCTCCTCTAATATCATATCGAACTTTTCGGGTACCGCATGGGTAAGCACGCTAAAGCCTGCAATGACACCATCGCCTTTGCCGAGCAAGTCCAAACAAATATAAGAAAGGATCAACCCCCCAGCCACCAGTACCAACACTTGCACAATATCGGTAAGCGCTACAGCTTTTAAACCACCGTAAAGGGAATAAACAACTGAGAAGGTGCCAAGAAAAATCATGCCGTAGATCATATCTACGCCGGTAATGGTGTTAATTGCCAGAGCGCCCAACCACAAAACGGCGGTAAGGTTTACAAAGATGTACACCCCCAACCAGAACACAGCCAAAATTGTACGAACACGGTGATCGTAGCGCTGCTCTAGGAATTGCGGCATGGTATAAATGCCGCGCTTTAAAAACACTGGTAAAAAATACTTACCTACAATAATGAGCGTAATAGCCGCCATCCACTCGTAGGAAGCAATAGCCAGCCCAATTTTAAAACCAGAGCCAGACATACCAATAATTTGCTCTGCCGAGATATTAGCTGCAATAAGCGATGCACCAATGGCCCACCAAGGTAAGCTATTACCTGCTAAGAAGTAGTCGCTAGTATTTGTATTGTGCCCAGGTTTTTCGCGGGACACCCATAAGGCGAGGGCTATTAACCCTATGACATAGGCCACAAATAGGACTATGTCGATTGTTTCGAGCTGCATAATTAAACCTATAGATATTAGAGTTATTTTTGTTGTAAATGATTCGTATTATTAAAACAAGATAAGACTAAGTTTACATTAGAAGGCTACCTGATAATAATAAATTTTTCGAGCTTTTTATAATATAAATACACCTGCAGAGCATACAAATGGTCTTATCCATACGTTTTCATGGTTGTTTTTCACTCAGCCACCCTCCGGTTATCCCATCCATAATTGCAGCTTATTTAATCAACCTATATGGCTATATCGTCGCTAGTGCTAATATGTGGGACCACGCGCGTTAAACGTATCGCCGTGAAAAAAGCTACAAGCAAGGAGCACAAGGCTATGGCCCCCCAATCAGAACAAATCCTTCGGGAACAAGTTGCCATTCTTTATCAGCAAAACACGGCAATGGTGGTAGTGAACCTCGCGGTAGCAGGCTTACTAATTTATGGCTTTAGCCCTATTGCCCCGCAACCCCTATTAATTGGGTGGGGGCTAATGATGCTCACCGTATGTGCAATTCGGGTTAGCTTTTGGTTGATGTATCGCATACGCAAACACAATGAATTCAGTCGGTTTTACGCGGATTTATTTGTTTTCGGTTGTGCGCTATCCGGCATTGTCTGGGCTTCTGCCAGCATTATGTTTTTTCAGCCAGACACAGTGCAGTATCAAATATTCATGTTTTTCGTGCTGACAGGCATGGCGGCTGGCTCACTCACCTCGCTCTATGCTTACGCACCCGCTTTCTACGCGTTTTTCTTAACATCATTTATCCCAATGATGATCTGGCTTGTGCTCTCTGGAAGCAAAGCTCAAACCACGCTCGCCGCGTTCTGCCTTATTTTTATACTTGGGCTCAGTTACATGTATATGCGGTTAAACCGCTCGCTGTTAGCTTCATTAACGCTACGAACCAAAAACAAAGAGCTTGAAGAACAGGTGAGTAACTTAGAGCAGCAAGCAGAGATAACCGCCAATAACCAGCAGCGCCTTATTGAGCTCGCCGATACCAACCTACGCCCAACGCTACATACACTAAGCCTAATGGTTAACACCTTTAGCGAAGCGAATTCTGAGCAACAGCAACGCACACTCGCAACGATTAAATCGCACCTTAATCGGCTAAATTTTAAGTTCGAAGCCCTGCAAGATATCGCGATGCTAGAGGCAAACATTATTAAACCGGAAGCGCACAGCTTTCGCGTGCAAGAATTAATGGAAAACCTTGCAGAAGTATTTGCGCCGGTTGCGCAAAAGAAAGGGTTATCGTTAGCGGTAGAAACGGCCGACCTGCTTGTACATTCCGACCCGCTCATACTTGAGAACGCACTGCGCTATTTTGTTTGCCAGTCGCTCCGCCAATCCACCACCGGGGAAATTACCCTAGCTTGCCACGTAGAAAATTCACAAGTTGTGCTTGAAATTCGCAACAGCGATAAACATAGCGCCGCACCGGGCACCAAGCTTAAATCCGAAGTCGATACGGTGCTGGCAATGGTGAATCAGCTCGCGGAGTTGCTAGGCCATAAGACTGAATCGAATAGCTACCCCGGCCTTGGCTCTGTGTTTCGTGTTTATTTGCCTTTTGCCAATAGCAGTAACAACCAGCAACCGCTACATCTGCTACCTGTTACCAGCACAGCGCCAGACATAGCCCCCAAAACCGTGATCGCTTTGGTAGAACCCGATAAAGTAGCACGGGAATATACGGCTACGTTTTATAGAGAAAGAGGGTGCGATGTCATTGCAGAAGAATCAACACAAAAGCTGCTCGCCGAACTAAAAGATAGCGAGCTAAAACCAAACACAATCATCGTGGACGCCGGCTTCGATAATACAGCCACAGCCTTAGCAGAATTAGCCCAAATTAAGAAAGTGATAGGCAAACCCACTAACCACAACTACTTAACTACCACTAACAAATCAATGAAAGCCAAGCAATTACAGCTAGAGGATAACGTGACTATTTTAGTTAAACCCCTAGGCGAAGCTTTGCTAAATAGTTTAATGCGCGCAGGCGGCGCGGGTAAGATTAGCTTGAAACAAGAGATCAATACAAAGCAATTATTTATTCACACTTCGCATCATGTTGATTAAGATTGGCTAGTGCAACGCCCAAGTAAACCAGGCGTCGAGCGGTAGGGCAATTTAGAGCGCGCCGCAAAGCGCGCCTAAAACATCTCACCCATTTAAATTTGCCGTTTAAACAATTTCAAATAAGTGGTTTTTCTTTTTACCTAATTTCACCAAAAAGAAGCGACCAAATAACGCATGTTCTTTCGCGAAGCATTCAGCAGCTTGCATATTATGTTCCGCCCCTTTGGCTTCGCCGTTTATTAACACCGCATTGCGGCCTAGCGCATCTTTCACTTCGCGGCCCGCTTTGGCCATGCCGCAATCGGTTAGCAGTGTGGTTAAAGGCGTATCGCCAATGGCGCCAACATCCAAATCGCTTGCAGGCAAGCCATCTAATTTTAGCTGCTCCAAATCTGTTTCACTCAAATCGGCCAATGTGCCATTAAACATACACGCAGTAATGCGCTCGGCAGCTACCAAACCTTCTTCGCCGTGCACCAGACGAGTGACTTCCTTGGCAAGAATACCCTGCGCCTGTGGCCGCCCTTGCGCTGCTGCATCTGCCGCTTCAATATCGTCAATTTCTTTTGGCGTTAAAAAGGTAAAGTAGCGCAAGAATTTATATACATCGGCGTCAGCCGAGTTCAACCAGAATTGATAAAACGCGTAAGGCGAGGTCTTAGATGGGTCTAACCAAATGGTGCCAGATTCGGTTTTACCAAACTTAGTGCCGTCAGATTTAGTCACCAAAGGCAGCGTTAACCCAAAGGTTTGACCACTGTACATACGGCGCGCTAAGTCGATACCACCGGTAATATTGCCCCACTGATCTGAGCCACCAATTTGCAATGTACAATTATTTTGCTTGTACAGCTCGGCAAAATCGTAGGACTGCAAAATCATATAGGTGAATTCAGTAAAAGAGATGCCCGCGCCTTCGCGATCTATACGCTGCTTAACGGATTCTTTCTGAATCATATTATTAATAGAAAAGTGCTTGCCCACGTCGCGCAGAAAATCCAGCACATTAACGGAGCCAATCCAATCTAGGTTATTGACTACTTCTGCCACGTTTTCGCCGCTATCAAAATCAATAAATTGTGATACTTGCGCCTTTAGCTTATCCACCCAACCCGCCACAATATCTGGCGTGTTTAATTTGCGCTCTTGCGCTTTAAAGCTAGGGTCGCCAATAAGGCCCGTGGCGCCACCAACAAGAGCCAAGGGCTTGTGGCCTGCCATCTGAAAACGCTTAAGCGTTAGCAATGGCACAAGGCTGCCAATATGCAAGCTGTCGGCAGTGGGGTCGAAGCCACAATACAAGGTGCGAGAGGTCGAAAGATGCTCCGCCAATTGATCATCGCCCGTCATTTGCGCAATAAGACCGCGAGCTTCCAAATCTGCTAACAATCCAGTATCCACACCACTCATACTCTGTTTACCTTTATAGCTTAAACCGTAAAATTAGGGCGCAACCATACCGAAAAATACGGGTAAAACAAACTCTTCAAAACACACACAAGTTTTTTTTGCTTAGTTTTCCAATATCGAATGATATTTGTACAGTTTTCTGTTATACATTAGCGTAATATTGTCAAGATTTGACGAAGTACCTGAGATTATTAATGGAAGCCTTTGAAAAAATTAAGAAAAGCCCTGCCTTAGGCTTTGTTAAGCACTTTCCACGCGCGCACTTTATAGCCGTTGCGGCTTTATCTGTGGTTCTCGTCGGCGCATCGATGCTTCCTAGCGATAATGCCTCGGCCAGTCGCCACGAACAGGTAATAGCCATCCCTGCACTAAGCCAGGTAGATGAGCAACCTATTACACTACCTGTAGAGCCGCCTCCCCCAGAGGTTAAGCAAACGCCCTATCGCATTTCAAACCAAACGGTGCGCTCAGGGGACAATCTATCCCTTATATTCAAACGTGCGGGCCTCAGCGATAAGCATATGATTGGCCTGCTTAATGGCAATGCAGATAGCAAGCGGCTTACCAAGCTGTTTCCGGGCCATACCTTAGAGTTCAGCATAAGCGATGAAGGCGAACTGGTTGAACTGCAGTATGTGAAAAGCCGCCTAAATAAGCTGGTATATACCAAGTTAGATTCGGGCTACGACTTTGAAGAAATTGTTCGTCAGCCAGATATCCATTCTGCTTCGCGCAGCGGCAAAATAAGCACAAGCTTATTTGATGCCGGCATGCAGGCCAATTTAGACGACCGCCTGATTATGGAATTTGCCAACATATTCGGTTGGGACGTGGATTTCGCCTTGGATATTCGCAAGGGCGACACCTTTAAAGTGCTATACGAAGAGAAATTTTTAGACGGTGAAAAGCTGGGCAATGGAGAGATACTTGCTGCGGAGTTTATTAACCAAGGCGAAGCGTTTCGCGCGGTGCGCTATGTAAACGAAGACGGCGAAAGCAGCTATTACGCCCCAGATGGCACCAGCATGCGCAAAGCATTTTTACGCGCACCTCTCGACTTCCGCCGCATAAGCTCTAACTTTAACCCCAAGCGCTTGCACCCTATTACTAAAGTAGTTAGGCCTCACCGCGGCACCGATTACGCCGCCGATAGAGGCACCCCCGTATGGGCGGCTGGCGCCGGCCGTGTTATCGCGTCGGGCTACACCCAATACAACGGCAACTATATTGTTATTCAACACGGCAACAATATTCAAACCAAATACCTTCACCTGCATAAACGCTTCGTTAAAAAAGGCGACCGAGTAAAACAAAAACAACGCATTGGCAGTGTAGGCTCTACCGGTTTGTCGCAAGCCCCACATTTACACTACGAGTTTTTGTTAGACGGCGTGCACCGCAACCCGCGTACAGTTATCAACAAACTACCTAAAGCAGATTCGATAGCAAAATCTGAGATGGCGCGCTTCCAAAACCAAACCCAAGTTTGGATAGCGGAACTTGAGCCAACCACAAACACCCGCTATGCGGCATCAGATATTCTAAGCGAAAGTGCCGAGGCGAAGTCGTCGCTGTAAGCAGGCAGTTATCATGAAACCCTCTTTGTTTGTAGGCGTTATGTCTGGCACGAGCGCAGATGGCATTGATGTCGCGCTCGTAGATTTTAGCCAAGCTACACCTGCACTAGTAGGCAGCGAATCGCATGCCTACCCCAACCACATTCGCGAGCACGTTTTAGGCTTGTGCACACCCGCCAACAACGAAATAGACGCTCTCGGTCAGCTGGATGTAGAATTGGGCAAATTGTACGCCCACGCGGTGAACTCACTACTGGCCAACACCCAAACACCCGCAGCACAAATCCAAGCCATTGGTTGCCACGGCCAAACCTTGCGCCACCGCCCGCTAGGCAGCGGTTATGCTAGCCCGTTTAGCTTACAAATTGGCGATCCAAACACTATTGCTGCCCTTACCGGCATTGCTACGGTGGCCGATTTTCGTCGCAAAGACGTGGCCCTAGGCGGCCAAGGAGCACCACTTGTGCCAGCGTTTCATGCGGCTGTTTTTGGCAGCACTACAACCGATAGATGTATCGCCAACATTGGCGGTATAGCTAACATTACCTGCCTACCCGCAAATAGCCATATTGCTGGCTACGATACAGGCCCTGGGAACGCGTTGATGGACGCATGGATAGAGGCCAATCAAGGCGCTAAATACGACGCAGGTGGCGCGTGGGCGCAAACCGGCAAGCTTAACCAGCCGCTGCTAGAAATATTGCTGCAACACCCCTATTTCGCGCTGCCAGCCCCTAAAAGCACTGGCCGCGAAGACTTTAATATGACATGGCTACAGGCCTGTCTAAACCAAACGAATTTACCGCTACCACCCGAAGATGTGCAGGCCACGCTCACAGAATTGACGGCTATAAGCCTAACCGACGGCGTAAAACGAAGCTGCCCCAACGCTGAGCTGGTCATTTGTGGCGGCGGAGCCTTTAACACCGCCCTACTTGAACGCATTCAACACCATTACCCCCAAAAGCCCACAGTAACGAGCCAGCAGCTTGGTATAGCACCAACATGGGTAGAAGCCATGGCCTTTGCTTGGTTGGCTATGCGCAGGCTAGAAAACCAACCGGGCAATGTCCCTGCAGTAACTGGCGCTAGTCGTGAAGCGGTGTTGGGCGGCATATACACACCCTAATGGTTCTCATTAGAGTAACGGTATTAGGCCAGTCTTTTTAGCTAAACCACATAATCAGCCAAACTCACTTAATCAGCCAAACAGGTCTGGCTCGCTATCGCCCTCAAGCGGCTTAATAAGGCGCTCATGATCATTCCTTACGCTGCCCACCTCGGTGGATACCGCGTAATAATCCAAATATTGATTCACCTGTACTGGCGGCTCATCCATTAATTGTATATCCCCTTGCAGCCACCCCTCTAACGCTTCAACAGGCAACACACAGGGCTGGCGCGGGTGCAACGCGTTTAGGTTTTCACACGCAGGGCGAGTAAGTAGGGTAAATGATGAGGCAGCTTGGCGCGGCTCCCATAGCCCCGCAACAAATAAAGGCTGCGATGCATGCTGCACAAGATAAGGTTGTTTTTTACCCCCCTCAACCCGCCACTCGTAATAGCCGAGCATAGGCACAATACAGGTGCGCTTTGCTCGCCAAGCATTGCGAAAGGCAGGCTTTTCGGCGGCGCTCTCTAAGCGGGCGTTAAAGGTGGCGTATTGTGTTTTGGCTTCCTTAGACCATGCGGGAACCAAGCCCCAACTCATCACCTGTGAGCCTTGCGCGGTAAGTAGAGGTACCTGAGTAGTAGGGGCAACGTTATAGCTCAATGCGCCGCCTGCAGGCCAACCCTTTAGCAAGGCTGCCCAGCGATGCATATCCGCTAAATGATTTACAAATCTACCGCACATGACTTTGCCCTTTGCTTTTAGTCTCATCAAACCCAATAATAACGCCTGAAACCCCATTTGGAGTGTGACATGCACAAAACAACACCCATTTCGACCCTTGCGGACCAAAAGTCTCAGGAGTTGGACCCAGTTTGGCAAACCATCCGCCAAGAAACTCGGGAACAAGTGGAAGAAGAACCCGCATTGGCGAGTTTCTTACACGCAACTATTTTAAATCACGATACACTAGAAAGCGCCTTGAGCTTTCACTTGGCCCACAAACTGGCAAACCCTGCGATATCGGCCCTGCAAATTCGTGAGATTATTGAAGAGTCGATGAGCCACGACAGCTGCATTAGCGAAGCCGTGCGCGCAGATATTCGCGCCGTTTTCGATCGCGATTCGGCCTGCAATTCGTATGCATTGCCCTTTTTATACTTTAAAGGTTTTCACGCGTTGCAAGCATTCCGCGTGGCCCACTGCCTGTACAAACGCGGTCGTAAATCTTTGGCCTATTTCTTACAAAGCCATATTGCGCTTACCTTTGGGGTAGACATTCACCCTGCTGCGCGCATAGGTAAAGGCATTATGATGGACCACGCCACAGGAATAGTAATTGGTGAAACTACCGTCGTCGAAGATGATGTATCGCTAATGCAAGGCGTCACCCTTGGCGGAACCGGCAAAGAAGCCAGCGATCGTCACCCCAAAGTACGCAAGGGCGTGTTGGTGGGCGCCGGCGCTAAAATTCTTGGCAATATAGAAATTGGCGAAGGGGCAAAGGTAGGCGCTGGCAGTGTGGTGCTTGAAGCTGTGCCTCCACACACTACGGTTGTTGGTGTGCCTGCACGCGTCGTCGGTGTACCACAGTCGCAAAGCCCAGCACTAGATATGAACCACGGTATTCAGTGCGATTGCGAGTAAATGATTAGCAGTTAAAGCGCGGTTGCTACCGCGCTTTAATTTAGCTTGGAGCAGTAAAAGGCAACACATCACTTAGCTTATCTGCCCCCAACAACGCCATTAGCAGGCGATCCACCCCCAAGGCTACGCCGGCACATTCGGGTAAACCGGCTTCAATTGCAGCCATAAACGCTTCATCTATTTGTGGAAGGCTTAAGCCTAGCTCTGCGCGTCGAGCATGGTCTGCGTTAAAACGTTTGCGCTGTTCAGCGGCATCGGTAAGCTCCCAGTAGCCATTTGCTAGCTCCACCCCGTTTATATACACCTCAAACCGGCGAGCTACGGCAACCCCATCGCTGCGCACTTTTACTTTTGCCAGCGCGCTCTGACAGGCTGGAAAATCAAACACGCACACACAGCCCTGTAAATTCGGTTCAATTAAGTGGCTAAATAACAAGTCCAACCAAGTGTTGCGGTGGTCATCATCCCAATCTACATTTAATTTAGCCTGCGCAATTTGCTTCAATTCGGCCACTGGCGCCGTATGCGGGTTAACCCCAAGCGCATTGTTAAACACATCTTCATAGCTTATTTCTGAAACAGCCCAATCATTAGTGGCTACAACCGCCCCCTGCTCTGCAAGCTGGTTTTTTACATAGCCAACCAAATCGAGCACCTCTTTACGCAAGTCTATATCGTCAAACCCAGGCCTATACCATTCCAACATGGTAAATTCAGGGCTGTGTTTTCGGCCCGACTCATCGCGACGAAAGGCTTTGCCCAAGTAGTACATTGACTCGCCAGTGCTCGCAAGCATGCGCTTCATAAAATACTCGGGCGATGTTTGCAAGTAACCCACTGGGTTGTTAGCCCCCATACTCACCGTTAATGGCTCAAGGTAGGGGTCGGTTACCGTGTGACGCCCAATAACAGGAGGGTCCACCTCTATGACGGCGCGCGGGTAAAAATATTCGCGAATAGCGCGCAATAATGCACTGCGCGCTTTTAAATTAATTGCAGATGCGGAGGGCTGCCACATAGTCGAACTCGTATAAATGGATTGCACAATTGAAAACGGGGCCAGAAGGCCCCGTTAGTAACGCTAGCGCTACGCTTATTTACTGGCTCGGCCTAGGTATTCACCAGTGCGCGTATCAACGCGTACCACTTCGCCGGTGGATATAAACAGAGGTACTTTTACAACCGCCCCCGTAGTAAGGGTTGCAGGCTTAGTGCCGCCTTGCGCAGTATCACCTTTCAAACCGGGGTCAGTTTCTACAATTTCCAACTCAACGTGGTTTGGCGGGGTAATAGCCAACGGCGAACCGTTGAATAAAGTAACAATTACTTTGTCTTGTTCGCGCAGCCACTTTGCGGAATCACCTACAGCGTTTGCGTCTGCTTGGTACTGTTCGAAGCTATCTGGCTCCATAAAGTGCCAAAACTCACCATCGGTGTAGAGATACTCCATGTCGCGATCCATTACATCGGCGCCTTCCAAGGTTTCGCCAGATTTAAACGTGCGCTCCCACACGCGGCCGGTTTTTAAGTTACGCAAGCGAACACGGGCAAAAGCTTGACCTTTACCAGGCTTAACAAGCTCGTTTTCTACGATTGCGCACGGGTCGCCATCTAGCATTACTTTTAAACCACTGCGGAAATCACTTGCTGAATACGTTGCCATTTTCGATCTCTAACCTTTAATGAACACTACCGGCACAACTTTTGTTTGAATAGCTGATTCAATAGCTGTTTAAATACGCGGCTTTAACCAAACACTGCTGCACGCACTAAGCGCCAGATAGCAGAGCCAAAACCCAATCTAACCCCGTTAACCTTACTGGACGGGCCAACGAGATTCCCAAAAAGGCGCTAATGATACAACGAACTATCCCAACATGGCAGAGTATAAGCTGGCAAGAAGAGCTTTCTTCGCTGATTACCGACCCTGCGGAGCTTTTGGAACGCCTAGAGCTGCCCGAATCACTGCTAGAAAGTGCGCAAAAGGCCAATAAGCTGTTTCCGCTGCGGGTGACGCAATCATACGCATCTCGTATAAAACCCGGCGATGTAGACGACCCATTGCTTAGACAGGTCCTGCCTTTGGGGGCAGAACTAACATCTCCCGCAAGCTACACCGCCGACCCATTGGCAGAGCAAAGCTTCAACCCTGCCCCAGGTGTTATCCACAAATATCACGGTAGAGTACTGCTTATTAGTGCATCGCAATGTGCCATTAACTGCCGTTACTGTTTTAGAAGGCACTTTGACTACCAAACCAACACCCCTAGCCGCGCAGAATGGCAAGAAGCGCTGCGCTATATAGCCGACAATGAATCCATTGACGAAGTGATTTTAAGCGGTGGCGACCCGCTAGCGGTATCCGACAGGCAAATGCAATGGCTAGTAAACCAAATAGCCGTCATACCGCATGTAACACGCCTGCGTATTCACACCCGCCTTCCCGTTGTTCTGCCAAACCGCATAACGAGTGAATTAGTTGATACGCTTGTCAAAACACGGTTGCAATGTGTAATTGTGGTGCATATTAATCATGCAGCAGAAATTGATGAGCACGTACATAACCGCCTGAAAATACTAAAAAAAGCAAATATTACCCTGCTAAATCAGTCAGTTTTACTAAAAGGTGTGAATGATTCAGCGTCTTGCCTAGTTTCACTCAGCAAACGGTTGTTCAGTTGTGGCATACTGCCTTACTATTTGCATCTATTAGATAAAGTAACGGGCGCCGCGCACTTTGATGTTGATGAAGCTTCCGCTATAGCGTTGCACAACCACTTGCTGGCTACTCTACCTGGCTACCTAGTACCCAAGTTAGTAAGAGAAGTACCCAATGCTGCATCAAAAACGGCGGTATACGGTGCCGAGCATAACCTAGGCTATACTAATAATTAGGTGTACATTGCGATATACACTACCTTTTACGTTACGACATAGGGCCGAACAAGCCGTGCGATAGGAGCACGAGCTATTACATTCATTGATGAAGCGTTTCGAATTCATGGCGGAAGAACAGAATCCAATTGAGCTACTCGCACAAATGGCATTGCCAGTGCAGGATCTGTCTCGCCTAACTTTTTGTAATAGCAATAAGCCCGCTAAGCTTGCCGAATGGGCAAGCGACCTAAAAGCCACGCAAATATCCCATACCAGTGTTGTTCTGTACAAAGCCCTACCCGAGCTAAGCAAATTAAAATGCAACTACAGTGTTCGCATGGAAATGCTAGAGCTTTTGCGGCCGCGGGTGCAGCATTGCATCACGGGGCTAACTAGAGAGTTTTTGAATCAACCGGTAGTACTGCCTGAAACGGCACAAAAAACAGCCATTGTCGCTCAGGCACTACAGAAACAAATGCTCGACGGCTACTTAGTATGCCTAGCTGACTGTATTAAAAGCGGCAGGCTCAAGCAGCAAACCTACACTGACCTGTCGCAAATATTACACCGCGCTATCACGGCAATTAGCCTTATTTTCTATCGCGGTTTTCAACTGTATACCCAACCGCCACAGGGCCTATGGAAATCACTACACGCGCTATACCAAATTAGTGAGTACTACGAATTAAATGAGAAGTCGGTGGTTGATGCCTTACTAGAAACCTCACGCACAACGACAATTAGCGCAGCCTATATTCGCACACTGCTGCTAGCTGCCAGCCGGCCTAATCAGCTAAACCAGCACGACGTTACACATTTAAACGCTGCACTCGAAACGTGGAGCGAATTAGTAAAGCTAAACAAAGGCATTACCAGCAACAAAAACAATCTGTTTATAGTGAATTTATCTGCTGGCACCCCACCCACTTACAAAAATAGATTCGACGGCAAACAAAGCGATTTATTACTTGAAATAGATATGGGCGCCCTGCTGGGCATGCTTGCCAAGATATCCACCGGCGAAAGTACACCTCAGTCGAGCGGCATACGTGTTGCTGCCGACTTCCCAGCAGCGCTTCTGCAGCACGCTTTAGATGCTTGGGGGCATGTGGCGCAGCGGGGGCAGGAGCGTCGCCCGGTTCAAGCGACAGCAGAAATATGTGCAGGCCTCACCGATTGCCATCAAGCTATTGCCGGCGGCATGTCGTTTAATGACTTTACTGGATCTATCAATCTGTCTAACCCGTTAAATGATCGCGAGTACGGCGATTTTCACAGCTCGGTAACACCCAATGGCGAGCGCAGCAAAGCAGCTGCAATGCCCGCCAACAAAGTAAGCATAGTGAATGCCAGCCCAGGGGGCTACTGTTTACTTTGGAAGGACAAAATGCCTTCCAATATTCAGGCGGGCGAAATAATCGCAATCAAAGAGCTTGGTCGCCTGCACTGGAGCGTTGCTGTTATTCGCTGGGTGAAGCAATTAAAACAAGCATCGCAACTGGGTATTAAGATTATTAGTCAGCACCCAAAGGCGAGTGCAATTGCGCAGGTTTACGATATGGGTGGCCATTCAGATTACATGCGCGCCATTCACGTGAGCCAAAAAGCAGATGGCCGCACGCAGCCCACACTTATTACCGCAACAGCGCCGTTTGGTGAGGGTGGGAAAGCAAAATTATTGAATGGAGAGCAAACACTCTCTATTAAACTGGGCAAATGCTTGTTTTCCACCAGCAATATCAAACAGTTTGCTTTTACACAGTTAGAACAAATGCAAGATGAAGAACCACGTTCAAGGCCCGTCACACCACCTAGCAAGCAATCTTTCGATTCTTCTTGGGATGACGATTAACAGGTTGTGATAAACATCCTGTTATCGCCGCCTATACGGCGTGGTTTCTGGACTTGCGACGAGTAACAGCGTTAAACTTGAGAAACAATTTTGCACTAACAGCATTGGGGACAAGCGATAAAATTGTTGGCTATCTAGCTGCACAACACCGTCGCCACCACAATCACCTCCCCTAGCCTGTTAGACCAATAAGCAGTCATTACCGGATCAAATAAACACTATGAGTCAAACCAGAACAATTAGACTGTTAATTCTAAATGACTCCCGTGCCGAAGCTGAGCGGCTAACAAGCATGCTCCACAATGCCGGCAGACCAGCACGAGCCCAATACGTAGAATCCGACGAAGCACTTAACAAGTTATTGCAAGAGAAAGGCTGGGACCTATTAATTGCTCACGATGAGACCACCAATCTTGTTCCGCAGGATGCAATTAGAGTTATCCGTCGGCTAAATAAAGATATTCCTACCATATTACTTACTGATAAAGAAGGCTCCCATCCCGTTGTAGAGGGGATGAAAATGGGCGCTGCAGATGTTGTGCGTTTAGATGAAGACCAACATCTGCTATTGGTAATAGAACGCGAACTAAACGCCCTCGAGCAGCGAGAGCACAGACGCTTTGCCGAACGCCGCCACAAAGAGGTTGAACGCCGCAATCAACAACTATTAGACAGCTCGCGAGATGCAATAGCCTTCGTTCAAGACGGCATGTTTTTATACGCTAATGATTCCTTTGCAGAACTGCTAGATCACGAGTCCCGCGACGACATTGAATGTATGCCGGTAATTGATGTTATTGCCGAAGCAGATCAAGCCGCTGTTAAAAAATTCTTAAAAGAATTCACCTTAAAAGGCAGTGATGTCGATACTACTGCTCTAGAGTTTTCAGCACTACTTGCAGACGACAGCACCAGAAAATTAAAAGTAGACGTGCGTAAAGCAACCTACGACGAAGAAAGCTGTATACAATTTGTTGTGCGCGCCAATGTGACAGACAACGAAGAGCTAGAAGCGCAACTCGCACAAATTAAAAACCAAGATATCGCCACCGGCCTATACAACAAAACTTACCTTATAGATATTCTCGACAAAGAAGTAAACAATGCCGTAAATGGCGTTTACAACAGCGCCCTATTCCATATAGGTATCGATGCATTTTCAGAAACAGTGCAAAGCAAAGTGGGTATCGCATCCGCCGACTTAGTGGTTGCCCAAATTGCACAATATGCAGCAGAACTCATGAAGAAGGGCGATACACTTTGCCGCTATAGCGAAGACTCTTTCATGGTGTTGATACCCAAAATCGACCCTCAGACAGCAGCCCAACGAGCAGAAAAGATTTGCCAACAATTACGTGACTATATTGTGGATGTAGATGGCTCCACAATGCAATTCACCTACAATATTGGTATATCTCTAATTAACGAGATTTCTACCAAGGCCGACATCCCTATTGATCACGCGCACAAAGCGCTTGAGCTTGCACGTAAATCCGACGACGCTTCCGTTAAAATTTACGAGCCAGAAAATAAAAAAGACACCAAGAAAAATATTGCTATCAAAGTCCAGCAGGCGCTGGATCAAGGTAAATTCAAGTTACTGTTCCAACCAATACTTAGCTTGCGCGGCTCGGAGAAAGAGCACTACGAGGTATTGCTGCGCATGGTTGGCCCAGACGACGATGAAGAAGTATCGCCGACAGAGTTTTTATCTAGCGCAGCCGAAATTGGCGCCACAACCAAAATTGATCGCTGGGTGATTTTAGAATCTATTAAGATTTTATCCGAACACAGATCGAACGGTAACAACACTCAACTGCTTATCAACTTAAGCCGAGAGTCCATGCTAGATGCCACCCTACCACCTTGGTTAGGCGTTGCATTTAAAGCCGCGAACCTACCTAAAGATTCTGTGATATTTCAACTAAATGAAATTGATGTAAACGATCATCTAAACGTTGCAGCAGACTTCACCAAGAAAGTGGCCGCCCTAGGCTCGCAATTAAGTATTAATCGCTTTGGCTGCGCCCTAAACCCATTTAAGGCGCTAGAAACAATCAAAGTACAATACATTAAAATTGACGGCTCGTTCACGCAAGAGCTGCAACAAAACGGCGAAGATACCCAAACACTTAACGAGCTTGTAAGTCAGCTACACCAACTGGATATGATTACCATTGTTCCATTTGTAGAGAACGCGAGTATTCTTTCTAAACTTTGGCAGTCCGGTGTGCACTACATTCAAGGCTTCTACCTGCAAGGGCCATCCGAGCAGATGAATTACGACTTTGATATGGAAAGCTAAGATAATTAATTAAAAAACATAAAAAGGGCTGCGTTATACAGCCCTTTTTGGTTACAGACATTAAACACCTAAAAACCAAACGTGAAGCGTTACATTACGCCGCGACATGAACTCGGTAGCAGCGATTTATCTATATCGGTTTTATTTTCACCAACGGCAACCATGCCCATTACCGGCTCGTCGTAACCACACACCCAGGTATAAGGGCTTTGCGGGCTACCCATCACAACGGCTGGACGTAGCGTTAACACTTTGCCATCCAAACTCGCACCAGCTTTAAACCCAAAGGTGACATGAAAAGCACCGCCTTCAAGCTCCACCCCTGTTACGAAATTGGAAAGCAGCTTATTGGCGGCGGGTATACCCGCTTGCGCATTAGTCGCGGGGAAAACATTGTGGTAGCGATGATACTCTTTTACATCGCCTTTTAACTCTTGCACGAGCGCCAACCCATCTACAATTTTTGCACGCGTCACATACTGGCTATAAGCAGGTAACGCCACTGCAGCAAGAATGCCAATAATGGCTACAACAATCATTAATTCTATAAGAGTAAACCCTTTAATTTTAGCTTCCATTACACCACCTCTCCTAAAGCAAATATTGGTAAATACATAGCAACAACTAACAATCCGACCAATACAAATATGGTCATCTGCACCAGTAACCCGCTTGCCATTTGCGCTTTTTCACAATGGACCAAAAATTCTTGTACGCCACTATCAAACTGGTAGTCAGCCTCTTCTGCTAATGTGCCAAGCTGCTCGCTATGCTGCAATGTGTGTTTTCGCGCTTTACCTAAAACAATATTTTTAAAACCAAAGTGACCGGCACTTTCATCCAAACTTTGCTGTAAGCCTTGTTCGGTTTTTGCCGAATGACGAATACACACTGTTAATAATAACAACAGCTCATGGTATTTTTCCGCGACGCGCTCGGCTATGGGCACGTGGCTTAACCATTTTGGTGCAGGCCTTAAATCGCTTACGCGAGAATTTAAATACATCAACGCAAATAACGGGCTACTCATCAGCACTAAAATAGCAAAGACAATTAAAATTCCCGGCCCTGTCACTAGCCCGATAAAAAACTCAGTAAAGTTTGGCAGTGATGCAGACAAATTTTCAAACGTGCGCAAAAAGCTCGGCAGTACTTTTGTGCTGTAAATAAATACAACCACAACCAGTATAAACATTAGATAACTGAGATAGGCCACTCTTGTGTATAGAGCACCAAAAGAAAGTGTTAAATTCTGATCAACAGAAGTTAACATTCTTCGCCAAGCTTCGAGCACTTGAGGCACATCTTCATCGGCAATGTGTTGCGCGGCTGCAAAACCAAATACCGATTCGTCCTTACTTGCGTTATCGCTCTCGCGCCCTAACTCGGGCTGAGCTATTTTCTGCCAAGCGCTCATTCTTGATGCAGGCATGGTTTGTACTACTGGGTCCAGCTGGGCAATGGCGTCCGAATGGGCTATGCCTTGGCGACGAAGATGACGATATTGCCGCAATAGGTAAGATAGATCGCTTAGCATTGTAGCGATTTTAGCCATGTTTATTTCCTTCTAGCTCTTCCTTAAAGAGGATGCATACATATTTGAGGCAACATATAGGGTACATCCGCCGAGCAACGAATAACCACCCTACGAGGAATGCCATCGATAGTTTTGGGAATGAATTGAAAGCGCATAGACGGACTGGATTCGTCACGATAAAAGGCGTTAAATACCCTATCTTCGCCAACAATAGAAAAGTACGGTGTATTTTGCCGAAAATGAAGGCCTTCTAAATGGCCATAGTAAGCTAGGTGCTCGGCCACATCTGCAGCAGCCCCTGCGGCTATCACTAGCGCCTCTCGCCGCTGGAACTTTTCTAAAAGCGGACGCGAGGCCACAACAATAGACGATACCGCAATCGCTATAAGCAATAAGCTTAAAGTCAACTCTGTAATACTGTCGCCAAAGCGGTACCCTTTTATAGCCACAACCAACCTCCTTTTGGTAATTGAAAGTGTTTATGCCTCGTTAATTTCCCTATCGCGAAAGCCCATCAAATATAAGATGGCATCCAGCCCCAAGGTAGATATGGCCTGCTTCGCTTCGGCCTTTACTAGCGGCTTGGCCCTAAAGGCTATACCTAAACCAGCAATACTCAACATGGGCAGGTCGTTGGCGCCGTCGCCGACTGCGACAACTTGCTCTAGGCTAATTTGTTCTTTTGCCGCCAACTCGCGAAGTAACTCAGCTTTGCGCGCGCCATCTACAATTTGCCCCGTTACACGCCCAGTAACCTTGCCATCAACAACTTCAAGCGCATTGGCAAATACGTAGTCGATACCTAACTTACTTTGTAAATATTGGCCGAAATAGTTAAAGCCACCGGATAATATCGCCGTTTTGTAACCTAATTTACGCAGCGAAGAAATTAAATGCTCTGCGCCTTCGGTGATTGGCAGTGTTGCAGCAATACTCTCTAAAACAGATACATCTAAGCCTTTTAGCAAAGCCATTCTGCGAGTGAAGCTTTCTTTAAAGTCCAGCTCACCGCGCATTGCGGCTTCTGTAATTGCTATTACCTCATCGCCCACACCGGCCGCTTTAGCCAGCTCATCAATCACTTCTGCTTCGATAAGGGTTGAATCCATATCGAAACATACCAAGCGACGAGTGCGACGGAACATATTGTCTTGCTGGAAGGCTATATCCACGTCGAGCTTAGAGGCTAAGTCGGCGAAATCGGCTCGCAGTTTACTGATATCTGCAGGCGTACCCCGTGCACTAAATTCAACACAAGCTTTAGTTTTATCGTTGTCGTGCTCCAGCGATACGCGACCAGACAAGCGGCTGATATTGTCAATATTAAGACCATGCGCTGCCACCACATGGGTTAGCTCTGCAATTTGCTCGGCAGTTATATGCCGCGCTAGTAGAGTAACAATGTGCCTAGGCTTACCCTGCTGTTGCACCCAGCCCTGATAGGAGCCCTGATCAATTGGATTAAAACGCACGCGCATTTCCAGCTCGGCCATTTTAGCTTCTATTGCGGCCAACACTGGCTCGGCATTACTGCCGCTGTTAAATTCCACCAGCATACCTAGCGACAATTGGTCGTGAATTACCGCTTGGCCAATATCCAATACATTAGCGCCGTTTTGAGCCAAAATTCGAGTTACTGCAGAGGTCACCGCCGGCTTATCGTGGCCAGAAATGTTAATCAATATAAGTTCGCGCACGTCTCTACTTCTATTTAATTAAAAGATGCGCCATTATAACTGTTACTTAGCCCACTAATAAGGGCAGGATGGAATAAAGTCACAACGATAATGCCAGTTACTTGTTATGTGCCTACAGGGCGATCTCCAAGCAGCTGAAAACTGAAGAACGATCGAGAGCAGCATGTCCATTAGGCTAAAAACGTTTCCCCCTTTAAGCATATTCTCTATGGGTGCCATTCTGGGGGCTCTGCTAGTTACACTTATGTTGGTACCTAGGCTAATTACCTCAGGGGAAGCCAACCTAAGTCACTATGGTAATGCCCTTGCCACTATGGCTGCCCATCAAGCCGTAGATGCATCGTTTAACCACGATTTGGTGCAGTTGCAGGTAATATTGCGCGATGTAATGGAAAACCCCAACACCCTGCTCGCAACTATTCACGACGTAGAAAACAACTTACTCGTTCAGGCCGGCAACCACCATCAAGCCGGTGAGAATGGCTTAACTTATACGGCTCCAATCGTGCTACACGATAGTATTGCCGGCTACCTGACGGTCACACTTAAAAAATACCAAGATGCTACACGTTCGGTATTGATGTTTTTAAGTCTGTTTATTGCAGCACTCACGGCGGTAGCCGCTTGGTCGTTGTACGAATCTAGAGCAATTGAGTGGGTTTCAAGCCCCCCGCAAAAACACGCCAATCGTCCAACTAAACCTAAGCAGAGCGTTAGCGAAAACAACGAACAGGTTACAGAGCAGGATGAGCAAGTACCTGATGAGCGAGACGCAGCGTTAGATGCCGCTCCAGAAGAAATGGTACAAGCCTATGCGTTTATTCAAGTAGCTAACTTGCAACGCTTAACCCAGCAGCTTAACGCCAGCACATTAAACAATACCCTAGCCAAGCTTGAGACCATGCTAGGCGATGTGCTGGCACTGTATGGCGGCAGCGGTTTAGAG
Source organism: Saccharophagus degradans 2-40 (assembly GCF_000013665.1). Classification (NCBI taxonomy): domain Bacteria; kingdom Pseudomonadati; phylum Pseudomonadota; class Gammaproteobacteria; order Cellvibrionales; family Cellvibrionaceae; genus Saccharophagus; species Saccharophagus degradans. Next base: position 1,375,381 of record NC_007912.1, on the reverse strand, counting down.
CGCGAAGAAGACGGCTACAGCTTAATATTCGAAGCCCCTAGCACCGATCCACACGAACCATTGTTTAGGGCGGCGTGTAGCGCACATTTGGTAATAGAAATGGCCAAAACCATAGACAAAATCCCTTTGCAAATTGGGGCCTGCATTAATGCCGAAGACGACGAATACAGCCTAAGCCACATTCCTGCCGGCGAATTGCTGTTAAACAGCACAGCGGCTAAAAATACGGTGCTCGCGCAGCGCTTAAAACATTCACTCATGGATGAACTAGCGCCTTTCCATGGGGTAGAGCAATTTTTGCAACCCTATCAATCCCTTCTGGCAAACCAGCTTAACCAATTAGTCAAACTACACTAGCTAGTTTCTTTGCCGTTTAACAATCAATATTTCCTCATAACTACCTTGAGAGCCTTGCCGTGCCTAGGCTAAGCGCTTATGCAGCTTTAAAAAACTAAGTGGTAATGTAAAAGCCCCCTAATAAAAACAAAAAAGTATCACGAATATGTAACCAGAAATTCACATATCAGATTTAGCCTGACTTGGGCGATAAAGCCTAGAGAACATGCCTAACATTTGGTGGGAAAAGGATCTGGTATGATAAACATCGAACAAGCTGTTACTAACAAGTTTCCTAAGTTTGCTAGCCAACCGGCTATTATCCGCAAACCTACACTCTCCCTCCTGCGCCGACTTACCCACGAAACTGAAATTAATGCCTTTTTGCGCGACAACCAAGATGCCATTGGCTTTGAGTTTATCGACCGCGTACTGGAATATTTCGACTTTAGCTATCGCGTAAGCGCTAGAGATAAAAGCAATATTCCCGCTGCTGGTCGCGTAGTTATTTTCGCCAACCACCCCATTGGCTCTCTCGATGGCTTAGCTATTTTGCGGCTTATTGGCGAAGTGCGCCAAGATGTAAAAATTATCGCTAACGATATGCTCAGCCATTTCTCTGCCCTAGATAACCTGATTATTCCACTGGATAACATGACCGGCAGCAGTGCCCGCCGCAGCTACAAGCGCGTAATGCAGGCACTAGAAAAAGAGCAGGCGATTATTGTATTCCCTGCGGGTGAGGTATCCCGCGCCAGTGCTAATGGTGTGCGCGATTCTCGCTGGCTGCCCGGCTTTTTACATTTTGCTCGCCGCGGCAAGGCGCCGTTGCTGCCGGTGCATATCAAAGCAAAAAACTCATTACTCTTTTACGGCGCCAGCATGCTGTTTAAGCCACTTGGCACTGCACTACTGGCAAGAGAAATGTTTAACAAGCAATCGCGCACCATTAACTTTCGTGTCGGCGGTATGATTCCGCCAGCGGCTTTAGAATCAGACCAGTTACACGATCGCACACTAGTAAAACGTCTCAAAAAGCATTTATATAAAGTTGGCTCGCAAAAACGCCCTATATTTCAAAGTGAACGCACCATAGCCCACCCAGAAGATCGTCAGCGTTTACAAGAGGAATTGCGCGATGCAAAGCTACTGGGCGAGACCCGAGACAACAACCGCATCTACTTAGTAAGTTACAAACAAGATTCCGCAGTTATTCGCGAGATTGGCCGCTTGCGCGAACTCGCCTTTAGAAAAGTAGGTGAAGGTACAGGTAAAAAGCGCGATTTAGATGCGTTCGATAGCCACTATAAGCATTTAGTATTGTGGGATAGAGAAAACCTAAAAATTGCAGGCTCTTATCGCCTAGGCGAGGGCAAACACATCTACGATACACTTGGTGAAAGCGGCTTTTACACCAGCACGCTATATGACTTTAAACCAGAATTTAAAAAATATTTAGAGCAAGGTGTAGAGTTAGGCCGCAGCTTTGTAAACCCTGAATACTGGGGTAAAGCGAGCCTTGATTATTTGTGGCAAGGGCTGGGAACATTTTTAGCTAACAACCCCGAAGTACGCTATTTAATTGGGCCAGTAAGTATGAGCGCAGATTACCCGCGCGAGCTTATGGACCAACTGGTTTATTTTTACCGCCGTTACTATGCATGCCCCGAAAATTTAGCGGTAGCGAATCACCCCTATACTTTAACGGCCGAGCAAAACGCAAAGTTTGAAGCTCTGTTTGAAAATAAAGAGCGCGATGAAGCCTTCGATTTTATGCAGGCAAATTTTATGGCAGTCGGCCACAAACTTCCTATGCTATTTAAACAATACACAGCACTCTTTGAAGAAGGTGGTTTTCAGTCGGTAGTATTTAGCGTAGACCCAGACTTTGGCGACTGCCTAGACGGTTTATGCATGTGCGACATTACTAAGCTTAAAGCCAGTAAATATAAGCGTTATATTGGGGGGAAATAATCTCTCTAATTGCTAGCCGCTAAACTCTCGTTAAAATTACACGTTAATTGCAGTTAGCTGTTGCAAACCATTGAGAATTAAGAAAAATGTGGCAGCGGAAGACGAGTTCGCGCAGCCACATTTACGACATTACTTCAGCAAACGCTCTAAGCGGCGCTTGTTCTCATCGAGCTCTTTGTAGGTAATATCTATCTCGCTCTCCAGTAACGGAATAGAGTCTCGCATTAGCTCTATTTCGATTAACGCCTCTCTGCGCTCTTCTGGGGTGGAAGCATCGCTAACTATAATCTCTTCGGTAAGGGCAATATCTTCGTATACTTTTTCTAATTCATCCTGATAACCTACTAAGGTTTCTTCTAGCATGCTGACTATTTTTCGCTGATCGAAACGCGCACGCCCTAAGTGATACCCATCGCCAAATTCGCTTTCTAATTCGCCAGAGCACACATTATTGTAGGCCCCGCCGCGCTCACCTAGCGCCAAACCGTTTGCGTACACACAATAACGCTCTGCCCCCAAAGCATGGCCTTTTTCGTATTGTGCAAGCGAGGGAGTAACGCCAACTTTTGCGCAGGCTTTGCGGTGATTGGCTAGGTAATTTACATCGCGGCCTGCGCTGCCATCTTCAACGCCTATTTGATGCCAATCGGCCACTAAACATTCTTCTTCACTTAAGCTCGCACAACCACTAAGCACTAACGCGCTTACAACGAGTGGAGTGAGTTTTTTTATAATATTCATGCCACGCCCTTACTATAAGCTGCTACTAGCAGCAGCCAAATGATTAATAAAATAAAGCTACCCAGCTGAAAAATTAGCATGCGGTGCACCACATTGTTGTATGTAGTGTGAATAATTGCGTGCACAACCCGGCACCCCACGTACAGCCAAGCAAATGCTATCATTAACGGTGACTCTAACTGCAAACAAACAGCCAACACCCCCACTACGTAAAAAAGTACCGGCAATTCGAACAAATTAGCTAAGTGGCGTGTGCCAAGCAAAATATGCTCTGGTGCGTCTTGCGTATCCAATCGCCTAAAAAACTTTATATGCACCGCCCGACTTTTAACGGCCTTTAAACGCCAAATAAAGTTAACGAGTAAAAACACGTAGGTAAATACAACCAACCCAAACATGGCGTATAACATAAACATTCCTAATAAAGTTTTTTAGTGTGTTGCTCTCTGGTTTTTTGCTTTTTTAATTCACTTTTTCGAATTAACACGTAGGTTGCACCGTAACCACCGTGCTGCTTGAGTGCCGTATGAAAAGCCAATACTTCATCTAACTGTGGCAACCAATAAGCAATGCAGCTTTTAAGCAGCGCAGGCTGTGCTCGCCCCTCACCTTTACCATGGGTAATAAGCGCCGCACGCACATCATTTGCCAAACAATCTCTAATAAACTGATACACCGCACGGCGAGCCTCATCGACTGTCATGCGATGTAAATCCAACCGCGCATCAGATGCGTATTTACCCAGCCGCAAATTGCGGAACACCCCATGCTGCACACCCGGCCGCATAAAGCTTAATACGTCTAACGGGTCCACCATTTCAACCGGCTCTGAAGCAAGCGGGTCTGCTGCACTTTCCACTTGCTCTTGCGCCGCTTGCCTGCGGGGTTGTTTATCAACATTATCGTTGCGTTTTAGCTCTACCCTCGGCTCAACCTTAAGGGGTGTTACATCGTCACCCAACAAGTTTGAGAAGGCATCATCGTCGTTCATGTTACATCTCTTTTAAAGCATTAGCCCTTCGCGGGCTAACTTACAACTTCGTAGCAGGGTATATATTCCTGCGTTGGAATTTTCATACGGTGCTGGCTTACAAAATCGCGCAATAATGCGTCTAAAGGCTCCATAATTTCTTGGTCACCTTTAATTTTGTAAGGGCCTTTTTCTGCCACCGCTTTAATACCGTGCTCTTTTACATTGCCATCTACAATGCCACTAAAGGCTTTACGCAGGTTAGCCGCGAGTTTATCTACTGGCTGATTTTTGTGTAAATCGAGCTGTGCCATATTGGTATGATTCGGCTGGAACGGCAGCTGAAAATCTAAATCGATATGCAGTACCCAGTTAAAATAATACGCGTCTTGTGTACTGCGCCTGAACGCGCGCACAGTTTCCATACTGCGGCTCATTGCGCGCGCAACTTCAGCGGGGTTATCTACAATAATTTGATACTTGCCTTGCGCCTCTTTACCAAGTGTTACACCAATAAATTCATTAATTTTATCGAAATAGGCGGCCGACTCTTTTGGCCCAGTAAAAATTAATGGAAATGGGATATCTTTGTTTTTGGGGTGCAACAATATACCCAATATATATAAAATTTCTTCGGCAGTGCCCACGCCGCCAGGAAACACAATAATGCCGTGACCTGTGCGCACAAACGCTTCCAAGCGCTTTTCAATATCGGGCAGTATTACTAGTTGGTTCACAATAGGGTTAGGCGATTCCGCGGCAATAATGCTGGGTTCGGTAATGCCAATATAACGCCCAGTTAAGCGCTGCTTAGCATGGCCTATAGTTGCGCCTTTCATAGGGCCTTTCATGGCACCTGGGCCGCAGCCGGTGCAAATATCTAAGCCTCGCAGGCCCATTTCGTAGCCTACTTTTTTGGTGTATTTGTATTCTACTTCGTTAATAGAGTGCCCCCCCCAACACACTATCATGTGAGAGTCGGCATTGCCGCGCAGCAAGCCCGCATTGCGCACTATGTGAAATACAGCGTTGGTAATACCGGCAGAACGAGATAAGTCTATATCGCGGTTTTCGGTAAGCTCGTTACTAATGTAAATAATATCGCGCAAAGCGGAAAACACATGCTGCTTAATACCGGCTATCATCTCGCCATCTACAAATGCCGTTTCTGGTGCATTTATTAGCTCGAGCTTAATACCTCTTTCTTGCTGAATAACGTTTACCGCAAATTCGGCAAATTCCTCTAGCACCTCGGCTACGTTATCGGTGTCGGCCCCCGTATTTAACACCGCCAGCGCACAGCGACGAAAGGTTTCGTAAACATGGGTGTCTGCTTTATCTATTAAACGTGCAACTTCAATTTGTGAAAGCACGTTCATGGTGTGATCTGGGGTTAGCTTTACAGGCTCAGAATGAATCATTATTACCTCCAACTGCACAACAGCAATAATACGGTAAACACATTATTTTGCTGATTATTATCTGTACGCAATGCACAGAGTGTTTATTTAAGTGTAGCGGAAAGCTGAGAATATAAATATAAACACATTCGCGATAATACACAGCGAACACGATGTTAGGAGGGGCTATAACGTAGGAAGGAGCGCGCCTGAGTGTGCAAAAAGCAACCAACCACTAAGTAAAACGTAGAACGATTAGACGAAAAAGGCTTAGCTTTTTCGTCTAATGCTAAAAATATTAGTGCACGTGGCCGTGAGCAATCTCTTCTTCTGATGCTTCACGTACTGCTTCGATTTTTACTTCGAAGTTAAGTACTTTACCAGCCAACGCGTGGTTGCCATCAATGGTGATACCGTCGTCTTCAACTGCGGTTACAACAACATACTGCACACCACCGCTTTCGGTTTGCGCTTGGAACTCCATACCCACTTCAATTTTGTCAATACCGCTAAAAGCATCGGTAGGCATTTTTTGGATGAGCTCAGGAATAATTTCACCGTAACCTTCTTTTGGTTGAACAGTTACATTCACTTCTTCACCAATGGCTTTATCCAACAGCGCATCTTCCAAGCCAGGAATAATATTACCTGCACCTTGCAAATAATTTAATGGCTCGCCGCCGTCTGATGTATCTAATACGGCACCGTCTTCACCTTTTAAGGTGTAATGGATGGAAACAACACTGTTTTCTTGAATTTTCAATTTACTCTCCAGGCTCAGTAACATTGAGCTTTTTAACCTGAACTAAACACTTGCGGTACAGGTGTGAAAATCGCCCCAACGTTTAAGATAGCTGGGGCATTGCACGGCAAAGCTGCTAGCCATATTTAGCCGTGCACCCTTGCCGTTCTCTAAGTTAGCGATTCATACGATTTTCTATTAAATCGTCTACTACGCTTGGGTCTGCTAGTGTAGACGTATCACCGAGCGTATCCAACTCGTTAGCGGCAACTTTACGCAAAATACGGCGCATTATCTTACCTGAGCGCGTTTTAGGCAGCCCTGGCGCCCATTGAATAAGGTCTGGCTTAGCAATTGGCCCTATTTCTTGGGTGCACATTGCAACCAGCTCTTTGCGTAAACCGTCGTCAGGCTCAACCCCGGTCATAAGTGTTACGTAGGCATATATGCCCTGCCCTTTTACATCGTGCGGGTAACCTACCACTGCCGCCTCTGCAACTTTGGGGTGTAATACCAAGGCGCTTTCCACCTCTGCTGTCCCCATGCGATGGCCAGATACGTTCAGCACGTCGTCTACGCGGCCGGTAATCCAGTAATAGCCGTCGGCGTCTCTGCGCGCGCCATCACCAGTAAAGTAATAACCAGGGTAGGTACTGAAGTAGGTTTGAATCAATCGGTCGTGATCGCCGTACACTGTGCGAATTTGCCCAGGCCAGCTGGATTTAATGGCCAAGCTGCCTTCACCTTCGCCCTCAATGATATTGCCTTCACCATCAAGCAGTACTGGCTCTACACCAAAAAATGGCAAAGTGGCCGAGCCTGGTTTTAAGTCAATTGCACCCGGCAACGGCGTAAGCATGTGGCCGCCCGTCTCTGTTTGCCACCAGGTATCCATAATTGGGCAGCGTCGGTCACCTACAACGTTGTAGTACCACTCCCACGCCTCAGGGTTAATGGGCTCGCCTACCGTACCCAATATTCGTAAACTCTTGCGCTGGGTTGACGCTACAAACTCATCACCTTGGCCCATAAGCGCGCGAATGGCCGTGGGGGCGGTGTAAAAGATATTTACATTGTGTTTATCGCACACCTCCCAGCAGCGCGCAGCCGTTGGGTAGGTGGGTACCCCTTCGAACATAAGGGTGGTGGCACCATTGGTTAATGGGCCGTACACAATATAGGTGTGCCCGGTTACCCAACCTACGTCTGCGGTACACCAATACACTTCGCCAGGCTGGTAATCGAACACGTATTTGTGGGTCATGGCAGCTTGTAAGAGGTAACCACCGGTTGTGTGCAATACACCCTTAGGCTTACCCGTAGAGCCCGAGGTATACAAAATAAACAGCGGGTCTTCAGAGTCCATAGACTCTGGCTCGCAAACCGTATCCACAGACTGCTGGGCTTCGTGCAACCAAATATCGCGCTCGGTGTTCCACGCTACATCTGCGCCTGTGCGCTTAACCACAATAACCGAATGAACCTGTGGGCAGTGGGCGACAGCTTTGTCGGCATTGGCTTTTAACGCAACCGCACGGCCGCCTCGCAAGCCTTCATCGGCGGTGATAAGTACTTTACAGTCGGAGTCAACAATACGATCTTTGAGCGCCTCGGGAGAAAAGCCACCAAATACAATAGAGTGCACTGCACCAATACGGGCACAGGCCAACATGGCGTAGGCCGCCTCGGGAATCATCGGCATATAGATACAAACTCTATCGCCTTTAGCTACGCCGCGCGCTTTTAATACATTTGCAAATTTACATACTGCATCGTGCAATTGCTGATAAGTAATACTCGCATCTACCGAAGGGTCGTCCCCTTCCCAAATAATAGCAACGTCGTTTGCTTTTGTAGGTAAATGGCGATCAATACAGTTTACCGTTACGTTTAGCTTGCCACCTTCAAACCACGTTGCTTCACCTTTGTGGAAGTCGAAGCTGCGTACAGATTGCCAAGGTTTATCCCAGGTTAAAAATTCGCGGGCTTTTTCTGCCCAAAAAACATCGGGCTCGTTAATAGAGCGAGCGTAATCGGTATGGTATTTCTCGTTGTTGATGTGTGCGTTAGCAGCCAATGCCTCGGGCACTGGGTATAGATGGGGCGTAGACATGAGCAGAGTTCCTCGTACGACAATTATATTTATTGTACACACCGCACAGCGCTTGGCCTGCAGCAAGTAAATAGGTTTACACTCTGATAGGGCGCACGCCATCTATGTTGACAGCTATGCAGATAGTTGAATTATCTTTTTTATTTACACTAAAAGGCGGCTCTTTGGCCGCCTGTGTATAACATGAGTATTTTTATAATAGTATTTAGTGGTTTACAACCATTACGTCTTGAGTAAGGGCTGCGATTACACGCTCGGCAGTGTTACCGCGACGAGAAGTAACCAAACCGTTTTGGCCCAAGGTACCCATAACCACTAAATCGGCTTTAATTTCACCGGCAATTGTAGAAACAACTTCGTCGGTGTAGCCTGGTTTAACGTGAATTTTATCTGCGGGCAAACCAGTTTGGCGCGCCAAGTTACCGCGATCTGGGTAGTTCATTTGATCCAAGAAAGCGTTGATTACATGGAACTCAGCACCGTACATGGCTGCCACTTCACGGCCCCAGCGCAAAATACTCTTGTTTAGTTCTTTTTGCTCTTCTTTGGTAGTTTGGAAGTTAACAGCCGCCGCTACAACGGTGCGCTCTGGTTTGGCGCCAGGCTGAATTAACACTACAGGGCATTCAGCTGTTTTTAATAGCGCCCATTTAGATTCACTGAATGTAAAGCGAGTAGAGTTAGTACGCTCGTGTACAGGCAAATAAATGCGGTCTGCGCCAAAGCTTTTTGCCGACTGCACAATAGACTTCTGCCATTCTTGACACCACGAAACTTCGATATGGCACTCTAAGCCAGCATCTAGCATTGGTTTGCGAATTTCTGTTTCGAACCAAGATTGGTCGCGGAACAAGTTATCGTTTACTACTCGAGTGTCCACCGCGTCGCCATCAACGGCAACAAACACTTTGATTACTGGTGGCTCGCCACGAAGCTGGCCAGTGCGCAATACACGCTCTAGTGCCACATGTTTAGTATCTGAAGGGTCTACCACAACAAACAATTTTTCGGAATTCGACATAACTCTAGCTTACCTTGCGTGTATATTTGCCAGTACGGGCGGCTTTGCACCCAAATTATTATGCCTAGTAGCGCTGTGCGCTGCTTGGCTAATCCTTTCTCCTCTTTGGCCCTAGGCCAACGGACAACTCGCCTATTTAAGCACAACCAACAGATAAAATAAAAAATGTTGACGCCAAATGCTTAAAAATCAGGCAGATAGAAGCATAAACCACTCAAATATCTCGCGCCAGCTAACTTTTAAAGGTTTCTGGGATACACTCCCAAAAAAAACATTTAAGGGCATCACCATGAGCGAGCATTCAATTATAAAAAAGCTACAAGACGCTTTTACTACCATTAAAAACAATTTACACCTGCTGGGCCAGCCAGAGGACGTAAGCAAAGCAATCGCCTTTAGCAATTTAGACTGGTACGCAAAACGCGCGCAGGCAGCCTACCAATCTGAAGCGGATATACGAGCTGCCTTCCCAAATACCACCATGGTGAAGCTGTTGCCTGAGCAAGATATTCAGTTTTTTGTTGAGACGTTTCCTGAACAAAAACAACAAGTTATCACGGTGCGGGGCACCGCTAACAAGCTTAACGCAATTGAAGACGCCGAGTACGTGCAGGCCTCGGATACACGCCTTGGTATTTATGTACATTCGGGCTTTTTACATTCAACCAATGCAGTTTACGCCGCCCTTACACCGCACCTAATTAGTGGTTTTACCCTAAAACTTACCGGTCATTCGCTAGGGGCAGCAATAAGTACGTTGCTTATGATGTACCTAGAAAAAGACGGCTATAGCTTGGCGCCCTCGGTAAATTTTGGCCAACCTAAAGTGACTAACAAAGCGGGGGCAGATGCCTATAATTTTCTGCCGCTTCTGCGCGTTGTAGATAAAAACGATATAGTCCCGCTAGTGCCCGTGAACACAGTGCTTGCAAGCATTCACGGGGACTATGAGCACTTTGGTGAAGAAGTTATTTTGCTAGACGGCGAATACTTCGTATATTTGGATCGCCACGGGGTGCAACACGTTATCACCCAATCGTTTATCGACAATCTCGATGACCTAAGCCTAAACGACCACCGCATAGCTAACTATTGCGCGCATATAGAGAGCAAATTGGCGGGCGCCATTCAAGTACCGTTTAAAGAGCGCGAGAAATACATTAAACAAGCTACGCCTGCCACAGCCTAACTAACACCACTTGCGAAACAGTTATGCCGAACTACCAATGCCAAAGCGTGCCATCTTCCAGTCGAGCAACAGGAAGCATGGCGCGCTTGTAAGGGTATTTAGCAGCTTCAGCTTCGTTTATATCTACCCCGTGGCCCGCTTTCTCCCCTGGGGTAAAAAAGCCATCCTCAAAGTGGTAACTGCGGGTAAATACAGACTCCATGAGCGGGCTGTGGGCCATATGCTCCTGAATACCAAAATTAGGCACCCAATAATCAAAATGCAGTGCAGCCCCCATGCAAACTGGCGATAAATCTGTTGCACCGTGACTACCCATTTTAACGTTAAACAAACTGCCCAAATCTGCAATTCGACGCATGGCGGTAATACCACCGGCATGAACAACGGACGTGCGAATATAATCGATCAATTGCTGCTGCATTAATTCTCGGCAATCGTGAATAGTGTTAAACACCTCGCCTACGGCAAGCGGGGTGGTTGTATGCTGGCGAATAAGTTTAAAGGCGTCTTGGTTTTCTGCTGGTGTGGCATCTTCTAACCAAAACAAATGGCATGGCTCCAGCGCTTTACCAAGCCGCGCAGCCTCAATAGGCGATAACCTGTGGTGCACGTCATGCAGTAGGTGCAACTCATCGCCAAACTCCTGCCGCACACGCTTAAATAGCTCTGGCACAAAATTTAAGTATTTCTCACTGCTCCAGCTTTCTTCGGAAGGTAGATCCGCGTCGGCAGGCTCGTAGGCATCCCCCTGCTTCGCCACGCCGTAGGTTTTAGCAATACCAGGAATACCGCTTTGCACGCGAATTGCCCTGTACCCCTTTGCTTGCGCGCTGGCCACGGCCTCAAGCGTGGTGTCTATATCTTTGCCATTGGCGTGCGTATAAACCATTATGCGATCTCGACTGCGACCACCTAACAGCTGGTATAGGGGCATATTTGCCTGTTTGGCTTTTATATCCCACAGTGCAACATCCACCGCCGCAATAGCCGTTAACCCTATCGGCCCCCTGCGCCAATAGGCACCGCGGTACAAATATTGCCAAATATCTTCTATTCGCTGCGCATCCCGCCCAATTAAGGCAGGAATCACATAATCTTCTAAGTAGGACACAACAGCCAATTCGCGGCCATTAAGTGTGGCGTCGCCAATGCCATATACGCCTTCAGCAGTAGTAATTTTTAAGGTAACAAAATTTCTACCAGGCGAGCAAACAATCACCTTTGCATCGATTATCTTCACTTACTTAAACTCCACGCGCAGCACAATCGCACTGACAAACAACAAAGAACACTAGTATACAAGGCGGAGCCACCTTCGTCGACACCCCTTTAGCCACACCTGATTTCACCTCTCTGTGACCACAACTCCAAGAAAAAGCAATAGCCGCCCAGTCAGCTGCTAAGCTTATACAGAGGGGCTGCAGGTGAATCATAGACTCAAGCACAAGGGCCCCTTATTTTGGTTAATGTTACGGCGCAATACACTTCATATGAGACAATCACCTGCAAATGAATAATCAGGCATACGCACATTCTTCCGCCCTGCGAACTCAGGTGTATTCGGTTGTTCGTATTGCTGCCTGCCTACTTACCCTTGCGGCGGTATTGCTGCGCTTCTATATTCCAGAAAAACGCCTATCGCTTTACCCTGCAGAGACAGTCTACCCCGCAATATTCGATTATAGAGACGGCGGAGCAGGCAGTATTGCCACATGGATAGACGAAGAAAACAGTATTTGGCATTGCCACAAACCTCCGCACAACGATATCTACTCCTGCGGGTATTCCCTTTCTTGGGGGGGCGAGCCCTACGAGGGGTTAAACCTATCAAAATATACAACGCTTAAAGTAAAGCTTGCTTATAAGGGAGACGCCACTCGAATTCGCGTGTTTATGCGCAACTACAACCCCGCTTACTCTCACCCCAACGACGGCAACTCGGCAAAGTTTATGTCGACTTTGCTGCGCGTTCAGGATCTATATAGGGAAATATCCATCCCGCTGGAAGACCTGTCTGTTATCGACTGGTGGATAACGGCCTATGACATACCGCGAGAGCAAGCGCTGATAGAGTTCGACAATATTGTTACCACGGGTTTTGACCTTGTAGAACCTGGCGACCACATTATTAACGTTGAAAAAATAGAGTTAGTGGGTGAATGGGTGAGCGCAGAAAGCATGTACCTCACCCTTATTTTGATATGGATGACTATATTAATTTGGGAAGGGCTTAGCCGTATTTATTGGCTGCAACAGAAAGCTAAAAAAGAGGAACGCCGACTTTCCGAATTACTTAACAACTACCAACAGCTAGAAAGTGAAAAGCGAGAAATTGAAAACCTTTCCAACCGCGACACACTCACTCAAGCGCTCAATCGCAGCGGCTTATCGCAAAAAGTAGAAACAATATTCAATAGTGAATCACCCGCACCACAGGTAGCCGTATTTGTAATAGACATCGATTTTTTCAAAAGCATAAATGACACCTTTGGTCACGACGTAGGTGACACCACATTGCAAAAAGTGGTGAATATTATTCAAACGAATATGCGCAGCGAAGACATTCTAGGCCGTTGGGGCGGCGAGGAGTTTGTGCTTATTACGCGGGTTACCGACCTAAAAACCGCATTGCATGTAGCCAATAAATTGCGCAAATGTATCGCCGTGCACAATTTTGAATTCCCAGATGATAGGCAGCTAACCATTAGTATGGGCTTAACCATGTCTGAAATTGGCGACAGATTCGAGGATGTATTTAAGCGCGCAGATGTTGCCCTTTACAAAGCTAAACATACCGGCAGAAATTGTGTGAAAGTAGAAATAAAAGAAGCAGAACATAGCGCTAAACAAAAAGGGCCGCAGTAAAGCGACCCTTTTAAAGCACACACTGCTTATTAGGAATAACTAAGCGGCCTGAACCGGAATGGTGTTAGTAGTGCGTTCTACGGCGTTGTCTTTATCCAAATACACCAAGCGAGGCTTGAATGAATCGGCTTCGGCTTCGCTCATTTGACTGTATGCGGCAATAATTACACGGTCGCCAACTTGCACTTTCCGCGCAGCAGCACCGTTCATAGAAATGGTGCGACTACCCGCTTCAGCCAAAATAACGTAGGTAGAGAAACGCTCGCCGTTATCGACATTATAAATTTCAATTTGCTCAAACTCTCGCAACCCTGCCAGCTTAACAAACTCTTCATCAATGGCGCAGGACCCGTCGTACCACAGCTCGGCTTGAGTCACCTTCGCCATGTGCAACTTACCCTTTAATAGCGTAATTTGCATGTTGTTTACCTCTACTATCACTTCAATGGGTTGTGAATATTGCGCGCACTTAATCGTTAATACTATGGTGAATATTATCGTTAATTACTTAAACTAATTAACGACCGATAAAGACACGTTATCTATAAGGCGTGCTGCCTCGGTATACATAGCCCCCAACACGGTAATGTCGGTATCGTCATTCGCGGCAGGCTCTAATGTTTTACTGTTACTTATAGACAGATAATCGGGGCGAAAACCCGCCGTTTCAATCTGCTTTTTGGCTTCAGACTCCAACACATCGAAATCTCGCCTTCCATCCAAAATGGCCTGCTTAACCCAGTTTAGCGATTGGTTAAGCTGATTCGCCCTAGGGCGCTCTTGCGCGGTAATAAAGCCATTGCGCGAACTCATGGCCAGGCCATCGGCTTCGCGGACTATGTCACCCGCCATAATTTCTACGGGAATACACAGGTCTTCAACCATACGCCGTATTATAGCCAATTGTTGGTAATCCTTGATACCAAACACAGCAATATCTGGCTGCACAATATTAAACAATTTTGTTACAACGGTGGTAACCCCTTCAAAATGCCCTGGGCGGCTGGCACCACAAAGCACATTAGCCATGCTGGGCACTATAACCCGTGTTTGAGCGTCCATTCCGTTGGGGTACACTTCGCCCTCTTCAGGGCAAAAAAGGTAGTCACAGCCAATCTCACGCAGTTTAGCGGCGTCGTCTTGCAATGTGCGGGGGTATTTATCCCAATCTTCGTTCAGGCCAAATTGCAACCTGTTTACGAAAATACTCACTATAACCACATCACAGTGTTGCTTGGCCTGCTGCACTAGCGCCAAGTGCGCATTGTGCAAATTGCCCATTGTGGGCACAAACCCCACGGTTTTACCGGCTGCACGCGCTTTGCCTAGGGCATCGCGTACGCTTTTAATATGGTGAAATAATTCCATCGTTACTCTCTCAACAGACCTCTCAACGGGTCTCTCAGCTAGTCGCCACCACCGCCGCCAGGCGGATAATAATCTGGAGCTAGGTTGTCAAAGCGTGTGAATTTACCCACAAACGCCGCTCGACAGGTACCAATCTCACCATTACGCTGCTTGCCGATAATCAGCTCGGCTACGCCTTTTTCTTGACTGTCTTCGTTGTAGTACTCATCGCGATATATAAACAGAATAACGTCCGCATCCTGCTCGATCGCACCGGATTCCCGCAAGTCGGAGTTCATTGGGCGCTTATTGGGGCGCTGCTCCACACCACGGTTAAGCTGGGATAAGCACACCACAGGGCATTCGTATTCTTTCGCCAGCGCCTTCATAGAGCGCGATATTTCGGAAATTTCTTGCGTTCGCCCTTCGGTGGACCCAGGCACCTGCATAAGCTGAAGGTAATCCACCATGATCATAGAGGGGTTGCCGTGCTCGCGCACAATACGCTTCACCCGTGCGCGCACTTCGTTTGGCGACAGGCCCGCGGTATCGTCGATAAATAACTTTTTATCTTTTAGCTTGCGCGCCGCCATTTCAAGCTTGGGCCAATCTTCTTCGATTAGCGAGCCGTTGCGCAAGCGCCCTTGATCGATGCGCCCTACGGAAGATAGCATCCGCATAACCAGCGCATCCGCGGGCATCTCTAGGCTGAATACTAGGCATGGCTGTTGCTCGCGGGAGAACACCGCCGCCTCAACAAAATTAAGCGCCAAGGCTGTTTTACCCATAGATGGACGGGCCGCCAAAATAACAAGCTCACCCGACTGCCAGCCAGAGGTTTTTTCGTCTAATTCTTGAATACCGGTAGGAATACCGGTGAGATCGTCTTCGGAATTAAATAAGAAGTCGATCTTCTCGATGGTTTGCTTTAGCAGCGCGTTAACATCAACAAAGCCGCCCTCTTTTGGACGCTCTTCGGATATTTCTAATACGCGCTTTTCCGCTAGCTGCAGTAGCTCATCTGACGCTAAACCACCGGGGTTATAGCTCGCTTTACTTATTTCAGTAGCGGCGGAAATCAACTGCCTGAGGGTGGCGCGCTCGCGCACGATTTTGGCGTAGGCCACAACGTTTGCACTGCTCGGCACTTCTGTTGCTAAGTCGGAGAGGTAATCTAAGCCACCGGCACCAACCAATTCATCTTCGGCGCTTAAAAATTCAGATACGGTAATAACATCGATGGGCTGTTCGCGCTCCATCAATTGCGCCATAGCGCGGAATATTTTTCTATGCGGGGCTTTAAAAAAGTCTTTCTCGGAAAGTATTTCACTTACCGAATCAAAATTAGAGGCTTCTTGCAGCAAGCCGCCTAATACAGACTGCTCTGCCTCTACAGAATGGGGCAGAATTGAGTGAGATGAAGCCGATTCACTTTCAACACCGGTATCCGGCACATCTAAGTGGTGCTCCATATCTGCGGGGATATCGTCGTAACCCGCATAATCGGTAGGCTCAAATTCACTCATAGAATCAGTTATATCGCTTTGTATTACAGGGTTTATTGCGCAAAGAAGCCTTCATTTACCGCCGAGCAATACTAACAATATTGCCGGCCCCTAAACGCAAAATGGGCACTTGCTAGAGTTATTCAACTCCAATCAAGCGCCCAATTCTAACGGCTAATTAGTGCCCACAACAGGGTTACTGTTGCAGAAACTTAATTAAGCATTCGCGTCCGCAACGATAACCACTTTAACAACGTGGGTAACGTCTACGTGCAACTGTAGGTCAATTTCGTATTCGCCAACTTCACGCAAAGTACCTTCTGGCAGCTTCACTTCAGCTTTAGTTACGTTAACACCTGCAGCAGTAATAGCGTTTGCAATATCGCGCGCACCAACAGAACCGAACAATTTACCTTCATCACCAGCGTTTGCACCGATAGTGATTGCGCCTAAATTGTCGATCAACTTAGCACGACCTTCAGCAGAGGTTTTCTTCTCAGCTGCGGCAGCTTCAAGCTCTGCACGACGTGTTTCGAAATCTGCAATACTTGCTTTAGTAGCAGTAATTGCTTTGCCTGATGGCAAAAGGTAGTTGCGGCCAAAACCAGCTTTAACGTCTACAACGTCACCCACTGTGCCTAACTTACCAACTTTCTCGAGTAGAATAACTTCCATCTCGCATATCCTCTAGTTTTATGCCGTGGCTCACCGCAGCACTAAATTAATTCTTTTTCGCGAGCATTTAATTGGCAACCACATAGCTGCCTAGCTCACGACTAAAAACTTACTCGTGAGAATCGGTGTAAGGTAGCAACGCAATAAAACGAGCGCGCTTAATAGCGGTCGCCAATTGACGCTGATACTTAGCTTTTGTACCAGTGATACGGCTAGGTACAATTTTACCAGTCTCAGAAACGTATGCTTTCAGAGTATCTAAATCTTTATAGTCGATGCTTTTCACGCCTTCGGCAGTGAAACGACAGAACTTACGACGTCGGAAAAAACGTGCCATGATTATGCCTCCTCGCTTTCGTCTTCAGATGATTCATCATCGGCTTCTTCGTCTAAAGACTCTTCGTCTTCAACTTCTTCAGCAGCTGATTCGGCTTCTTGAGCACGACGCTCGGCGCGGTTGCGGCGCTCGCGGCTCTCGTTTTCCGCTTTCATGATTGGCGACTCTTCAGTCACGGCTTCATCACAACGGATAATCATGTTACGCAATACAGCGTCGTTGTAACGGAAGTTAGTCGTTAACTCTTCCAATACTTCTTCGCCACACTCAACATTCATAAGAATGTAGTGCGCTTTGTGGATTTTGTTGATGGAGTAAGCCATTTGACGGCGACCCCAGTCTTCTAGACGGTGAACAGCACCACCGCTGTCTTTAACAGCTGCGGTATAGCGTTCAACCATACCTGGTACCTGTTCGCTTTGGTCAGGGTGGACCAAGAACACGATTTCGTAATGACGCATTGTAGCTCCTTACGGATTAGGAGTTTCCAGCACAAATCTGCTGTGAAACAAGGAGTATCGCCGTGTAATACACGACGGGTTTAAGGGCGGCGAATTCTACGGGCTAATAGTTCAAAATGCAACCACTTATATCGAGCCAAGCTATAGGGGATAGGAAAGCAGCAAATAATGCACAGCATTCACTAAAAAGTGGATGGCAATGGCCACACTTAAACGACCAGTGAGGGTATAGGCAGCCCCATATGCGCAACCGGCCACCAAGTAAATAGCCCACGCATGCGCGCCCTGCGGGCTATGGGCTGCAGCAAAAAGTACGGCTGTTACAGTCAGTGCGATAAACGCAGCAGGGGCAGCACCAAATCGCTGTAAAGCACGCTGCAATGGCCCTTGCACCAGTAGCCGCATAAAGCTTTCTTCTGCAACGCAAGTGACCAGTAAATTAACAAGCAAAAACCAAATTGCGTGCAAACCCCATTTAGGCTGCCACTCTAAGCCCAGCAAAGGTATGGCAACGCCCAGCACAACCCCAGCCAATAAAATAGGCCAAACGAAAACCTGCCAACCTGTAACAAGCATTTGCTTAGGCACACTGCCTAATAGCCAAATAACTACTGCATAGCCCGCCAATGCTTTTGCCATATTAATATGCAGGTCAAACGATTTACCACCAGGGTAGAGTTCATTCATGCTAAAAACTAAGGGGTAACTAAAGCCCTCAGGCCGCATTAACGCAATGGCTAGCCCTAAGGGCAACAGCGGTAACCACAGCAGCACCTTCACCCATGCTGCCCGATTGCGAGCAAAATGAAACGCAGCCAAGGCCGCAATAAACAGAACAAGTAACCCAACAACGCTTAGAGGTAGCCAGCCAAGCAACAACCCCAGCAACGCCACACAACATAACGCTACAGTAGCGATAACTGGGTAAGAAAAAAAGGAAGGCCAACTAGATTGGGTCATGAGATTAATAACAAGCAGCGACCTAAAGAATGTAGACCCCACTTAAGCAAATACCGTGTTTGTAGTAAATGGGGTGGCCTAAATATGCCCGCCCCCTCCTTTAATATAACAAGCGCCTATTTTGCTTGTCGCTGACGCACTACCTCGAACAACACCACACCTGTCGCTACCGACACGTTCAAGCTTGTAACACTGCCTAACATGGGGATTTTTACCAAATCGTCACAGGTTTCCGTGGTAAGCCTGCGCATACCGGTGCCTTCTGCGCCCATCACTATTACGCGCGGGCCGGTTAAATCCACATCGTAAATACTTTTATCTGTATCACCGGTTGTACCTGCAACCCACAGGCCTTGCTCTTGCATTTTTTTAAGGCAACGCGCCAAGTTTGTAACCACAATTAGCGGAACATTATCCGCGGCCCCACAAGCCACTTTGCGCGCAACTTCTGTTAAGCCTACGGAGTTATCTTTTGGCACTATTAACGCGTGTGCTCCAGCGGCATCGGCAGAGCGCAAACATGCCCCCAAATTATGCGGGTCGGTAACGCCATCCAACACAACAATTAGCGGGTCACCCTCAATGGCTTCGATAAGCGGGTACAAATCATTTTCTGTGTAGCTCTGCCCTTCTTTCGCATAGGCCAATACACCTTGATGATTGCCATCTGCGGAAACTGAATCCATGCTTTTTTTATCTTGCGGCAATACTTTTATACCTGCCGCCTGCGCAGCTGATAATACTTTTTGCACCCTGGCATCTTGCCTACCGCGTACTATCCAAATTTCTTGTATGCGCTGCGGGCTTGCTTTAAGTAGCGACTGCACCGCGTGCAAGCCAAAAATTATTTCTTGTTTAACCATGTACGTTTTTACTTACTCTGATTTTCTAGGAGCTGCACGTTTAGCAGCCGGTTTTTTGGTGGTGCGAGCCTTAGCAGCAGGCTTTGTTTTTGCCTTAGGTTTTGCCGCAGCTTTCGCACCTGGCTTAGGATTAGACGTTGGTTTAGCTGTTTTTTTAGCGGAAGCCCCGCGAGTCTTTGGCGCTGAGGATGCTTCGCCTTTAGCCCCTTTTTTGGGCTGCGCTTTCGATCGAGCTTTGGGCCTACTTCTACCCGCACGCGACTTGGGTTTTGCTTTTTCGCCCGTATTCGCGCTCTCAACCGATGTCGATTTTCGCTCTTGCGTCGCCTTGGTATCAGAGGGCTTAGCTTTTTTTATTGGCGCGCCCTCTTCGGCTTTTTTAGCTTTGCCGCGGCCAAGCAAGTTTGCAGCAGCATTTTTTACACCGGCTATTATACGGCTAGCGGCACTCGCTTTTTTAACAGGTGCTGCAGGCTCGGGCGAGTTCGCTTTTGGTTTGCGCTTACGCGGCTTGCGCGCCTGCGCGGCTTCGTAATCTTTGGCCATTGCCTTGGCCTTGCTACTGGCTTTAGGCTTTGCTTTTCTGCCAGTTTTTGCACCTATTAATTCAAAATCGATTTTGCGCTCGTCTAAATCCACACGAACAACTCGCACAGTTAGCGAGTCGCCCAGCTTAAAGGTGGTGCGTGTGCGCTCCCCTACTAAGCGGTGTCGAGCGGGTTCAAAGTGATAGTAATCTTGCGGCAGTGCGGTAATGTGCACCAAGCCTTCCACATACACATCACTTAGCTCTACAAATAAACCAAAGCCAGTTACCGCGCTTACAACACCTTCAAACTCATCGCCGACTTTATCTTGTAGATATTCGCATTTTAGCCAGCTCATCACGTCGCGCGTTGCTTCATCGGCACGGCGCTCTGTGGTGGAGCACTGCTCACCTAAGCTCGCTAAATCACCAGGCGTATAGGGGTAAAACGTTTCTTTCGCTACAACAGGGGTTTGCTCTACGCGTTTAACTTTATTGGTATCTAAGTTAGACCGGATAACACTGCGAATTGCACGATGCACAAGTAGATCGGGGTAGCGGCGAATAGGCGAAGTAAAGTGCGCGTATTCGGAATAGGCCAAGCCAAAGTGGCCCTTATTATCCGCTTGATATACCGCTTGATTCATACTGCGCAGCATAACCATTTGGATAATATGCGCGTCTGGGCGGCCCTCTATTTGCTCCAGCACATATTGATAATCTTGCGGAGTTACTTCATCACTACCGCGCATACTTAGGCCTAGCTCACCCAAATATTCATGCAGTAATGCAATTTTTTCTGCTTTTGGGCCTTCGTGCACACGGTAAAGTGCAGGCACTTCTAAAGAAGATAAAAACTTAGCAGCACTAACGTTTGCGGCAAGCATGCACTCTTCAATAAGTTTGTGTGCATCATTGCGTTCAACGGGAACAATGTCTTTAATTTTTCGATTTTCGTCAAACAATATGCGCGTTTCTTTTGTTTCAAAATCAATCGCGCCGCGCAAATCTCGCTGTTCTCGGAATATTGTGTAAAGGTCGTGCAGTGCGTCAAGCTGTGGCAACAACTTCGCGTACTGTTTGCGTGCGCCGCTATTTTTATTGCCGCGCTCCGCCAAAACTTTACCAACTTGAGTATAAGTTAAGCGCGCATGGGAATGCATAACAGCTTCAAAAAATGCATAGCTACTAACTTTACCTTTTGCGCTTATGGTCATTTCGCAGACCATACACAACCGATCTACATCGGGGTTAAGCGAGCACAAACCATTGGAAAGAACCTCTGGCAACATTGGCAATACATAATCGGGGAAGTAGACCGAATTGCCGCGCGAAGTTGCTTCTTTATCTAGCTCGCTACCTACCGCAACATAGTGAGATACATCCGCAATGGCCACAAATAAACGCCAACCTCCAGATTTAAGAGGCTCGCAATAAACAGCATCGTCAAAATCTCGTGCATCTTCACCGTCAATGGTTACAAACGGCAACTTGCGCAGGTCGTGACGGTTTAGTTTGTCGGCCTCTTCAACTTCACGGCCATATGCGGCTATTTCGGCCTCGAGCGCCTTTGGCCATTCGTGGGGCAAGTCGTAAGAGCGAATTGCAACGTCGATTTCCATACCCGGCGCCATATGGTCGCCCAACACGGCTTTAATTGAACCAGAAGGCGGCCTGCGCCTTTCGGGCTGACGCACTACCTCGGCTTCAACAATTTGCCCTGGTTTTGCGCCGTTAGTTTGGTCTGCGGGCAACATAATGTCGTGCCCTATACGGGGGTTATCAGGCCGCACAAAATGTATGCCGCCTTCATTAAAATATTTACCCACTACTGTTTGAGTGTTGTGTACTAACACCTCAACAATGGCACCTTCGCGGCGACCTTTTATGTCGTAGCCATCGGCGCGCACCAACACTTCATCGCCGCTAAATACTTTGCGCATTTCACGGTTAGATACATAAATGTCGTCGCTGCCATCGGTAGGTATAACAAACCCAAACCCGTCGCGATGCCCTTGCACCTTACCGCGGATCAAGTCCATTTTGTTTACGCTGCCGTAGGCGCCCTTGCGATTAGACACCAGCTGACCATCGCGCTCCATGGCGATTAAGCGGCGACGCAATGCTTCAATATGGTCTTCGTCTGTAAGCTTTAATGCGCGGCACAACGCGCGATGACTCATTGGGCCATCGGCCTGTTCTAGGTATTCCAGAATTAGCTCGCGGCTAGCAATGGGGTTTTCGTATTTTTCCGCCTCTCGGCGTGCGTGGGGGTCTGTCGGGACAGCCTTGTTACTCACGTAGTGTCCTACTTATATAAGAAAAGAATCAAAAACGCACCTGTTTGCGCTGTGCGCTTAAAGTGCAGTAGTACTCACTATAACAGAAAATACTCACACTAAAGAGTGAACAGGCGCTGCAGCGCAACAAATGTGGCCAAATAGCCCCCTAAAAAGACCCAAAACCCCATATTGACAATAAAAAGCGCCGGCCCTATAGTGCGCGGCCTTGAGCTACTGCACGATCAGAATCATTGATAAGCGGCAAAACACGCTCACGCCCAGGTGGTGAAATTGGTAGACACGCCAGCTTCAGGTGCTGGTGGGGGCAACCCCGTGGAGGTTCAAGTCCTCTCCTGGGCACCAATTAATGAAGGCAGAGCCAAACAGCTCTGCCTTTTTTATTTCCGCCCATACGAGCACTACGTCCTAACCGCTCTCGCGCATCCATACGCTTCGCGGTACTTGCGCTTCCTGCACATCGTCCTGGGCACCAATTAATGAAGGCAGAGCCAAACAGCTCTGCCTTTTTTATTTCCGCCCATACGAGCACTACGTCCTAACCGCTCTCGCGCATCCATACGCTTCGCGGTACTTGCGCTTCCTGCACATCGTCCTGGGCACCAATTAATGAAGACAGAGCCAAACAGCTCTGCCTTTTTTTATTTCCGCCCATACGAGCACTACGCCCTAACCGCTCTCGCGCATCCATGCGCTTCGCGGTACTTGTGCTTCCTGCACATCGTCCTGGGCACCAATTAATGAAGGCAGAGCCAAAAAAGCTCTGCCTTTTTTCGTTTCCGCCCATACGAGTACTACGTCCTAACCGCTCTCGCGCATCCATGCGCTTCGCGGTACTTGTGCTTCCTGCACATCGTCCTGGGCACCAATTAATGAAGGCAGAGCCAAAAAAGCTCTGCCTTTTTTGTTTCCACCCATAAAGCACTACACCTCCACCACTTTCGCACATCACACCGCGAGAGCTTTGCGCCTTTCTATTAAAGATATTCGCTTCAGCATCAAAACGTTTATTTGATATAAGGTTTCGGTCTAATACTCAGCGCTACATGCCGCTGAAGCTCAATATTAATAATGATTTATACGCTAGAATTACAAGATGATACTTTTATTTATAAGCGGCTAACCTCGATGGGCTTTTATAGCTGTATAAAACAATTTTTTCTGCCCCTGCTACTAAGCCATTTAGCTTGCGCAGGTGTGTTCGCCGCAAGCAATAATAAAGCAATAGATACAATCACTCACTCAACCGATGGCTGGAGCGACAACCAAGTCAAGTACCAAGTTGCATTGCTTAAAGCTGCTTTAGAAGAAAGCCGTACACTTTATGGCGATTACGATTTACAACTATCCAATACAGGCCTCTCTTCTAGCAGAACCATTTGGCAAATTTCCAACGGTAAAATCAGTACAGGTTTTAGTGCAGGTATATCGGTTGAGCTAGAAACGCTAGATGCAGATATAGAACGGCTGTTATTACCGTTTTTGAGGTCGCTGCACGGCTTAAGGCAATGTTTAACCCATAAAAGCAATATACCTCTATTAAGTAATGTTTCCTCAATTGAGCGTTTTAATAAAATACGTTTTGGCCAAGGTGTAGGCTGGGCAGAAGCGCAAATTTACCCTGCCGCGGGTTTATCGCTTATCACAGCTAGCTCGGTAGACCGCTTATTGCTTATGCTAGAAAAAAAACGATTTCAGTGCCTACCTTTAAGCGTGCTGGAAATTGACCAAATACTCGAGCAAGCCAAGGCCAATAATCAAGACTTAGCCATTGTGCCAAACCTCTATATTTTTTACCCCAACCCCGTTTTTATAAACATAACGAAGCAACCTAAGCACATTAGCTACAGGGTAATTTATGGCGTAAGCCGTTTGTTTGAAACAGGAAAGGCCGAGACTATTTTTTACGATAACTTTGCCCAAGCAGTACACTATACGCTACCCGCAAATGCACATATTTTTTTACTAAATAACCATCTGCTTACACAGTCGGATGCGAGCAGAATAGAATCTTACTTTTACGCTCACTACCTGCAATCCAAAAGCCTTACCATCCATAAAGCCCTACCTTGATAAAACGCCTATAAAAACGAAAAACACCGATTATTATCTATTGATTTTATTAATAAGTTATTTCACTAAAACGTATACTCATTTTCTTTCATTGAAGCACTTTACTTAGGCTTCAAAATCTAGCTTCTACTTCCCGAGTGACGTGGTGCTCGTTTTTCAGGAACGACTTCCCTCACCTGTATCCTCCAAAAGACTCTCTTCGCTCGCGCTCTACATATATAAAAAAGGCACCCGGAGGTGCCTTAGTGAACGCTGCTAAAAAGATTGGCGATTAGTAACCAACGCTTTCCGCGTAACTAATGATGCCGGAGCCATAATCACCGCCCCAACGATAGCCATCTTTACGCTCTGTAGAAATATCTAAAATATCGTAAACTTTTCTGCTATCTCTATCACTGAAGAAGCCACGGTTAGTATTTAGGTCGTAGAAGCGATACCACATTTTACTACCGCTTTTCGCGACGATGGGGCTGTTGCCGTCGCCTTTTCTAGATGAATCGTAAGTGTAACCAGCTAAGTAAGTATTGGGGCTTCTAAACCAATTGATAGCAGCCTTAACCGCCGTTTTAATTTCAGGGGTTTGAGGTTGAGACATAAGGAATGCAACTACCAATACCGATTCGCTACCACTCAACGATTCCAGCTCGTAAGCACGCGCCTTTTTAGGTAGATAATCATCTTTACCATGTTGCGCACACCAAACAGTTAAGGTTCCGTTTTGACGCCACTGCGATTTAAGAATGTAATCCACGCCCTTATTAACCGCACTGCTTAAACGCGCACGCTGGTTAGATGTTAATAGATCGCCATTTAGCGGCGCCACACCTTGTTTCGCTTTATCTAAAACAATTAGCACTCGCGCCATTGCATCGTCGTTAAATGTTACATGCTCGTAGTAGCCACTGCGCACAGGGTAGTATTGCGGCCAGCCGCCCGATGAATACTGCATATCCAAAAGGAAATCTAACGCTTTACGCGCACCGTCTCGGTATTTGGTTTCACCAGTACGCTGGTACACATCAGCTAAGAATAACAACTCTGTTGTTGTGGCATCGTTGTCGATTGTGCCCGCACTGTTACCACCGCTACCCATACTGTCGTAGGCTTGGTTTTTGGGAAATCCGCCATTGGTATATTGGTGCGATAGAAGGATGTCTGCAAATTGCTTATCGGCAGACAAGCTTCCTTTTTGCCAAGATTTATATTTGCCAAACTTGCCATTAATGGGGTTCCCAGCTTGAGGTAACATGGGCGCACCGCTGCTAGAACTACTGGTACTTGAACTGGAGCTGGAACTTGAGCTAGAAGTACTGGAGGAACTAGAGCTACTGGAAGAGCTAGACCCTGTAGAATCACAAGCGCCGGTCTGAATATCGTTACCAATGACAGTAAGTGAATCAATATTCCCTAAGCCTTCGCCCGTAGATGCAACCAAGCTAATTAAGTTTGTACCTGCATCCAAACTTACGTTAGCACTTGCCGTTGTCCAGCTAGTCCAGGCCCCTGTAGTAGGAAAGCTTTGATTACCACGAGCGTTACCATTTACTTCAATCGCGCCAGCACGGTTATTACCGGAACCATTTGCGTAACGCCATTCAAGCAAATAGTTGCCACTATAAGGAACGCTCACACTCCAATCTACGCTTTTGCCTGTCGCGTTATCGGTATTGGCGAAGCCGCTTCCGGTAAAGCCTGAATTATTGGAATCGATTGAACCATCAACCCCGCAAAAGCCGCTATTATCTTCTTGAATGGTTAACTCACTACTTCCACCAGTTGAACTGGTGGACGAAGACGATGAGCTAGAAGATGAAGAACTACTAGAGCTGCTTGAAGAACTACTTGAAGAGCTGGAAGATGAACTGCTGGATGAACTCGAAGAGCTGGACGAACTACTACTAGTACTGCTACTAGAGGAAGAGCTTTGGCCCTGGCCAACACAGACAGGTAAACTAAAGTTGCCGGTATAGGTGCCTTGCAAACCAAAACTTGTACTTTGGCCAGCCGCTAAATTGCCATTCCAACCAATGTTGGTAGCATTAACCACATTGCCATTTGCAGACACACTCGCGTTCCACGAATTAGTTATGGCTGCAGCTTGATCGTAATTTAAAGCTAGCGCCCAATTGCTAATTGCATTATTTGTGTCGTTAGTAACGGTCACATTTAGCACATAGCCACCACCCCAGGTATCAGCAGTTGCCGAACAGGATATTGCATACGCATTACCCACGGCCCCCAGTAAGCCAACAGACAATGCCGCAGCCGCACACTTTTGTACCAGTGCTTTTTGGCTGAAGGGTTTGGCAGCTTTCGCGTTATAGGCATAGTTGCAATGCCGCTTGGTTTTTTGTGTATTAAATACGTTTTTCATTTTTATCCTCAGATATGTAAGTAGTGCGAGTGTCTGCAACCTTGGTTAGAGGTTACATTCGCATTCATGATTAATAACGCAAAGCTAAGCCCCATACGTGAGGCATATGGATTCATCTATTAATGTGAATTTTGTACTTAGTTCGTCGTTATGTTTTTACGCAGTAGTAGCCATATGGAAACAAAAGCTAAGGTGGATTATGACGTTTTATTTTTAGTACAACGCATATCCAGAATTGGTTTCACAACCATATGCCTGCGTGCGCCTTAGGCTTCTCTGTACACTTAGGAGGATAATTTTTTATGAGAAAAGAGAGACAGCAGCGTGCTTTAAACAAAGAACATCTAAACGCACACCTCACTTCGCACGTTCTAGCGGCCAGCGGCTTGCTATTTAAGTTAGCTGCAATTCGATAAACCCCGATTGCGCCTACTCTTTTTAACAAGCCGCCCCCAATAGAACAGTACAGCCCAACAGCACATGCATTATGGTCTAAACAACTATTATAAAAAGGGAAAGTTTCACAACTTATAGTCAATAAAACAAAAAAGGCAGTTAGCCACGAGTAAAAGCGCTATCAAAGACTCGAAGGGACTGCCAATAGCCACAAAATAGGCAAGCTAACCTATGAGTACATAGGTGCGGCAGGCTCGTAACCAACAGCAACCAAAGAGCTAACAATATAGGATGAAGAAAGGGCCTTGCAGAACAAACTAAATATAAATAGCGCGAGAACTAAACTTGATAAGCGCAAAAGAAGTGAACGTATACCTTACAGCTTACCCCCGTAACCCCATTAAAAAGCGCTTAAGCGGTGTCCAAAACCGCGGGTGAACGCCGGTACTGCCCACGTGTTTTTCTGCACTTAATGGAATAAAGTTAGAATTATCGCCGCCGAAATTAACCGGTTTTATGTGATGAATTTGTGTGCCTTGTGCCCAGCGCTGCTTCCAAGCGGTTTGAAGTGTGTCACGTCTGCTAGCTGGGAAGCTATCCAATAGCGCACCCATATTGTCTTTATTAACAGGCCCAGCCAATCTGTTTTTTTCAGCATTGGTTAATTGCGAGTATATATAATTCCACTTACTTGCCCCGCGCATTAAGCCGCCACTTGGGTCTATGTCCACTAGCCCTAGGCTTCTTAACTGGGTAATTCTAGCGGCATCGGCTGCCGGCTCAGTTTTCCACCATTCGCGCATCACTTCTGGAAACGCTTCTCGCGTACGAGAATAACTGGCCGCTTCGTCTGGGTCGCTGCGGTCCACGGCTTGGAAGGCGGAGGGCGGGCCGTATAGGCTATTCGCTGCTCTTATTGTGTAATCTACATTTGTAGGCGCTGGCGCCGGTACCGTTTGTGGGCCTGTTTGCCCCGCTTGAGGGGCGTGGCGTAACTTACTTAAATTTGCAGCACTAGAAAATATCGCCGCTTGAAATGTACCGGTGCGCGCAGAGCGCGAATAATTGCGAATTAAAATAGCATTGCTGGCGTTAAGTATATCCACTTGGTCTGGCAGGGCTGAGGCCGCAGCGGCAGCGGGTGCAGAAGTAGATGTTTTTTGTGTTTGTTGTGCGCGTCTGGGGCTCATTTCACCTATAACCCACCAGCGCCCCCCTCGCAATTCTGGCTGCAATAAACTAAACCCATAGCGCGCCTTTATTGCTCGCAGTGCAGGGTGGATAACCGCTTCGCCAATTCGATTACCCGGCAAGCGGTTTACAACGGCAACGGCGGCGTTCATACCTTGCACTGCACGCTGTTGCGGGTCTTGCGGCACACCCGCTTGCAGAATAAATCGCCCTAACCTGCGCGCTTGCGCCACTATCCAAGCAACCACTCTATCTAACGCTCTATCCACCGGTGCCCGCACGCGGTTAATAAGTTGAGTAACCACTGTCGCCACGCGCCCTAATCCGGCAATGCGCGCAAGAAAGCTAATCATTAAGGTAAGCATGCCTGCCATTGTGCGCTCTACTCGCACGGCAGCGGCGGTAATTCTGCCGGCGGCTATTGCCATTATAGAGTTAACAAACGACATACCCACTTGAATAATGGTGCGCAAACGCTCGACAAAAAACATAACGGTATTGTAAATACCAATAATCGCCTGAATAAACGCTCCCGCTGGTGACAACATAGAAAGCAAACGCGTTACGGCGGCTTGAATAATTCTGCTGCGCACAAAACTCATTATTTGCTCTATAACCATTTCACGCAGATTGGTAAGCCCCTCTGATATTTTTTGCCACGCAGCAGCGGGGCCTTCGGTAATAAGGGTGCGCACCAATTCAAACCCTGTTTCCATGGCCGTAACCGCCCGCTCACCAACCGCCCGCACAAGCTTGGTACGCACGTTTTGCCAGGTTAAGCCCAGTACACTTAATACAAATTTTATTAGCTCACGCGGGGTAAACGCCTGCGGGATATACACACCCGTGCCGCCTAGCGTGCCTGTAAGCCAGTTAACCAAAGAGGTACGCAAGTGGGTTAAAAAGTTAGTAGCAAAACGCCTAAAGCCCATTTTGCCGGC
Source organism: Saccharophagus degradans 2-40 (assembly GCF_000013665.1). Lineage (NCBI taxonomy): Bacteria > Pseudomonadati > Pseudomonadota > Gammaproteobacteria > Cellvibrionales > Cellvibrionaceae > Saccharophagus > Saccharophagus degradans. Next base: position 1,346,081 of record NC_007912.1, on the reverse strand, counting down.
ATTAACAAGGTTGCGAATAAAACCTATAGGGTTGCGGATAATAGAGCGGAATGCGCCACCAGCGCGGCGCAAATACGGCATAGCCCCAGGGGCAACCACCTCAAAAATAATTTGCAGCAAGTTCATTACCGTGCCGCCAGCCCAACTAAAAAAGCGACCTATAAAGCTGCCAAATACGCGTGCCACACGCATAAACGCGCCGGGCACATCGAGTAAATCGCGAATACCTAAGGCGCGAAATGCATTTACAAATAAACTAGGAATAGAGCGAACAAAACCGAGCAACCCCGCGAGCGCACCTTGGAACCACACCCACGCGCGCCCAATAGCATTTGCCCGCTTTATGTTTTGCCACACTTCTTGCTGGCCAATTAACGTCATAAAGCCGCCAATTAAGTTTTCGGCATTACGCGCTACGGGTTCACCGGTAATGGGGTTGCGCTGTAGTACGGCGCACAGTAAATCCCAACCTCGGGTGCGCGATGCTAGCCGCGCTAGGGGCATAAGAATCGCATCTTTTACAAACTGAATAATGCCATTGACTAAACCGCGCACAAAACTTTTTATGCGATCTATAGGCTCAGTAAATATGCGTTTTGCGCGCTGCCAAACGCCGCTTAAATTAAATATATCGCGCCAGCTTAGGGAATCTAAAAACCGATTAATTGAAGACCTAATAAGCGAGCCAGTTATGGCCAAACTGCGCAATTGCTGCGACACCCAATTGCCCACTCGCTCGAATACGCCGTGATTATCTAACGCGCGGGTAATGAAAGCACCGCCAGGCATAAACTCTACCACTGCACGCAGAATATTCGCTGGGGTTCTATCTACACTGCGCATATTAATCGGGTTTACACCCAGTACAATAGTAAACATGCGAAAGCCGGGAATGTGGTTGGCATGATCGGCAAAATAATCGAGCGCATCGCGCACGCCTAGGCGTTGCACCTTGGGGGCGGTGCGTTGATTTACCGCAACTTTACGCTGCACTTCGTCTTCGACGGTGCGTTGCACGTTTGCACCGCCGCCCTGATTAGCGCCATCCCCTTGGCTTGCGGCGCCCTGTTGAATAGTATGTGTTAGCTCGTGAGCGAGTAAATGTTTGCCCTCGTCGGACTCGGGTTGGTATTGATCTTTACCAAAGAAAATATGATTTTTAACCGCAAACGCTTTAGCGCTCACCTTTTTATTTAAATTGGCAGACTGGGTATTGCTGTGCACTTTTACATTGCTAAAGTCGGCATTAAATCTGGGTTCCATAAACCGCCTTACGGAAAGCGGCAATGGGTCACCACCAGCCATTGCGCTGCGTATTTCGGCGGTTACGTTACTTCCTGCATCGGGGCTTCCCTCTGCCTTGCGCTGAATCTCTTCTTGTTGCTCGTGTGCTTTGCGCTGTAATTGTTGTTCTTCAACCTGCGGTTTGCGCGCTATTTTGGGTTCTTGTTCCTGCTCTGGTTTGCGCGCTAATTCTTTGTCGGGCTGAGAGGCGCGTTGTATGTCCTCTTCTTTGCGCTGGAGTTCTTTATCTTCCTTACGCTGAAGATTTTCATCTTCTTTTCGTTGAAGCTCTTTATCTTCCTTACGCTGAAGCTCTTCATTTTCTTTGCGCTGAAGCTCTTTATCCTCCGCACGCTGAAGCTCTCTATCTCCTTTTCGCTGAAGCTCTTTATCCTCCGTCCGCTGAAGCTCTCTATCTTCTTTGCGCTGAAGCTCTTTATCTTCTTTAAGCTGCGGTTCTTCGTTAGGTGCTTTACGGCTTATTTTTTCTTCATTGTTGGGTTTAGCAGGGCGCCTAAAAAGCTTTCTAAATACACCACCTGTGTTAGTTGGCACCTTGGCAATTTGGCTGTCTGGCACGGCCATGCGCATTACTTTATCGGCAGTGTTATCCGCTTCTTTTTCCTCTGGGTCGTGAGGCGAGGATACCTTTGCTCCGGCGGCCTGTAGGCGCAAGGGCGCGCCAGCGCTGGTGGCTGCAGATCGCATCGCCGTTTGCACTGAGGATTCTGTGCTGCGCGTTGCCGACTTAGACTTCTGCACCTTGCTCAAATGCGTTTACCCTCTTTAATAAATTCCCTGCGAACCCCCTCTTCTATATCGTCTTTAATAATGGTTTTGGAATCTCGACTAAGCGCGCGCAGGCTGCTAAAGCGCACCACATTCATAATAGTGCCACCAGATATATCGTACTTCTCTGCAATGGCAATTAAGTTCACGTCTTCTGCTAACTCTACTTTGTTCGAAAACGCCTTTTGCCAAATTTTTATCCGCTCGGCAACTGATGGTAGTGGAAATTGAATAACAGACTGAAAGCGACGAATAAACGCGTCGTCGATATTACTTTTAAAATTGGTAGCCAGAATAACTACACCATCAAAGTCTTCTATGCGCTGTAGCAGGTAACTCACTTCTTGGTTGGCGTAACGGTCATGCGAGTCATCCACTTTTGTGCGCTTACCAAATAGCGCATCGGCCTCATCAAAAAACAAAATCCAGTTTCTACTCTGTGCTGTATCAAATATGCGCGCTAGGTTTTTTTCGGTTTCGCCTATGTACTTAGATACCATTAAACTCAAATCAATTTTATACACATCACGTTGACAATAATTGCCAAGCAAACATGAAGACAAAGTCTTACCTGTGCCTGGCGGGCCATAAAACAAAGTGGTAAACCCAGGGCTTAGCTTGCCAGCCATACCCCAATCTTGCATAAGCGCTTCGCCATGCTTTACCCAGTGTTTTATCTCTTCTAGCTGTTCCATGACGGTTGCAGGCAAAACCAAGTGGTGCCAATCTAGGTTTGTGGTTATGCGTCTTGCGGGAAACTCTTGGCTGTAACCGGGTTTGTATTCTTGGCCTGAAGTTAGCGAGTCGACCACATCTTTGGCAATAAAAAGCCCGTTAGTTGTCCAAGGTTCGTGTGGGTTGTGGTTAATACATTGCACTATGCCGCTCGCCAATAGGGCCGAGCCGGTTTCTATAAATCGCATAGTTTTAAAACGTTGGGAAATGTTATCGCCAGCAATAATAAACAGCGCAGTTTCAACGGTTGGAATAAACCCACTGTGCACTTGCCCTTGCAAACCGCCAAACTCTGAGTAACCTCGATCTGTATTGGGGTTTTTACTAAACAGTACATCGAGTAACTGCGGGCAAATACTTGGAATAAGTGCCAGCACTAACAATAGCCTTTCTTCGGCAACCAACCCATGCTCTAGCACGAGTTGCGCATACCGCGTATTGGGTTGGGCCAGCGCGGGCGGAGGAAAGGCATCAAAGCGAAAATGCAGTAGCTCTTCTCCTTGATGAAAATAGGCTTGCAGACGCGCATCTAACAACGCCATAAACCAGCTTAGCTCAGCTTCTATAACCGCTGCATTTTGCTCTGCTGCATCTACCACTCTATCTGAAGTGCATGTTTCATCCACGGTAGTTTCACCACTGAAAGACTAAAAGGAAGTTGATCTAACAATGCATCATAGCCATTGCGTTCTATATAAATAGACCAACCTTGATCGGTTAACTTTGCATACCCTTCGCGCTGTAAAAACGCACTGCGAACGCCATCTATCGAGGTATTTTTAATCGCAGCCCAATGGTTAATAAAGCTAGCTAACAAACTTTCACACTGCTCTATTTCTGCCGTAGTTAAAGGGATGTTTTCTAGCGGCAGGGCTGCATCTAGCGGTAAGCCAAGTAAAAGCTTGATGGTACCTAACTGGTATTCGTGGCAAAAATTATTGCCCTGGGCAAGGTACGCCAATAAACGAGCAGCCTGCGGCAACTGGTTAACTGCAATACGCTTTTCATCCAACACTATATTGCAGGCATTAAATAACCTTGGCAGATAAGGAAAAAGTAATACTAAACCAGCCCATTGTGTGCGCGTTGCTGGCTTTTCTTGTTGCGTGTCGTTTACGTTAACAGCTTGCGTTTTAGCCTGCGAAATAGGGATTACATTGCTCTCTAATTCACGAGCAGTATCAATTTGTTTTACCGACGAACTACTCTCGGGCGCTACAAACCAATGCTTAGGTAGCTTTTCGCTTAGACGTTCTTCTAACAGTTCAACAATTGCAGTAGGCGCTCGCCCCTCATCTATTAAAAAAGAGCGCATAGAATGCTTGATAAAAGACGCTAACCAAGGTGTAAGATTAAGCTCGTGCTCAGCAATATTGGGGGTAGTAATAATACCGAGCAATGCCACTAAAACATGCTCAGGCATTACTAAACTGGCGCGGGCTACCGGCAACAAATTAATTAAACTTTGCACCAATTTAGCTTGCTGCAGTGAAACACCCGAACCCGACTGCCACTCATTTAAATAGTTGGTAAGCTGCTGGGTATTCAATAACACGGCGAAACGTAACCATTGGGTAAAGTTAACCGGTTTAAACACGCTTGCCAGATTGTTATATTCTGGTGATTCAAATAGTTGCTGCCACTGGTGCTCTACACTCGACAAAGAATCGACGTGCCAAGGCAGCGAACCGGTTACCAAATAGTGTTGCAAGTAAAGCGCTAATCGCTTGTTTTGCGAAAGCCCCGTCAGGTAAGGCGCACTTGACTGGTTTGCGTTCAGCTCTACGTCATCGATTGTGAATGGGCCTGCCTGATTATGTTGGGCATCGACCACTTGCTTGTTTTCAACTACCTCTTTAACAGCCAGTAATAACTGAGTTTTTATTTGATCGAATATATTTTCAACATTTAACTCCGATTGCTTTATCGATATAGCCAGCGCAGGTATGTGCACCCAATCATGCTCGCCTGCAATAGCGTCTAGCTGCTCGGTTAATTCGTCGGCGAGTTCGTTAATACGCTCACGCAAAAGTAAGCGAGCACCAAGTGCTTGCTGCGTGTTATTGGTGTTTAGCCGAACAGCTAACCGCCCTATTCTATGGTTCGGCTTTAACGTGTGCGATTGCGCCATAATTAAAACCTGCCAGTAATGCGCCCTATAGCACCAGCAAATTCTGGTGGGACGTTAGTACTTGTACCCACACCGGCCAGCCCCGTTTTTAGCACACCCTCGGCTTTAGTATTACCCGCAATTGCAAGCGAAGTAGTTTCCATGGTTACTAGAACCTTGGCGCTATCAGATCCTTGGGTAACAGGTTTATTGGTATTTTCTATGTATTTGGCGGTTTCTGTTATTTCATTTGCTAAGTCTTCTTGTACCGACTCTTTAATCTTCACCAGCTCATCGCGCTCTTGCGGTGGAAGAGTTGTTTTTTCTAACTCTCGATCCAAGTAAGAGATGTACTTACCTTTACTTTCAATTATTCCTTTTTTTGCATCCAAATAACCATCGGCTAGAGCTGCCTCTTTACCTACCGCAGCATTGGCATCCATGCGATACATATCTTTTACAATGGTGAGCGACTCTTTCATCGCCTCGCCATAAAACGTCGTAGCGTCGAATTTAAATTGAATTTCTTTATCAAAATCAGCTTTAAATATATTGAGCTTATCGATAAGTAAATGATCGAAGGATGGGATAATTTTAATGCCAGGAATAATATCGGTAGTAATGGGGGGACGCGGACGCACTAGCGGTGGCTCACTGGGCTCATCTTGAGCATCTTCCACATGGTGGCTCAACATTAAATCGCCAACCACATTGCCGTTACTATCGTATACCAGCACCAAGGTGCCCCCTCTTACAACACCACAAGCAGGTTGCAGTCCGGGGTGTACTTTTACAAAATTGGTTATAACCCGTGCGTCGTCGGCTTTATCATTTTTATCGTCTATTAAAATATCAAGCCAGTTAATCCAATCTGGCGCGGTGCCTACTATCATGCCATCGAACGCAGTGGCATGGGGGGTGGCCGTTACTTTCGATAAATCGGCTTTAAACTGCCCGGCAATACTTTTAATTTCTTCTACATCATCTAGCCAGCTTTTATCTTTTTTAAATTCAATATAGCTTTTATTAAGCTTACTTAATGCCGCATTGGTTTTACCCGTAAGCGCTGTGTTTTTAGCTGAGGCAATTTCTTTAACTGCAGGGGCATCGCTACCGGCGGCATCATTGCGAATAAGACCCGCGTCTACCGATTGAAATATATTTGATTTGAAGTTATTGCCTACTTGCTTTACATCTTCTATTCGATAGGTAAGATCTGCTCGCGCTAACCGATGCAGCCGATCTAAATCGGTAAAACCTTTGCCACGCTTACCCCGCAATTTTGTTTTATCGCCGTCAAGCAGTACTCCGTAAATACTAAAGGGTAAATTATTATCGGCTATAAGCTTTTCTACACTGGCATAAACGGTTTCAAAGGGCTGGCCAAAGTGGCCCTCTACTCGAAAAAAGTCGTATTGATTAAATTCTGCGTTAAGTGGCGACGAAGCTGGGCCCTGCGCACCGTAGCTGTTCGCTTTATAACCATAGCTATATGCTGATTTACCTAATTGATAGAGTTTATAGTTCCAATATTTTGGCAAGCTGCCACCAGTAGTGGCATTGTAATAACAAGGAATGGCTTTTTCTTGTAAGCCGCCTGCCGCATAACTAGGGGTAACCCGTAGCGTATTGGCAGTGGCTGGTGCAAAACTTTCTATAAGTGCAGATATTTTATGAATTAAAAATGCAGCTTCGTCTAGGGTATTGGATAAACCATTGGCTACTGCAGGGTAAAACGCGGTTCGCCGGCTTAGGTTATTTGCCGCAGAGTCGTTTTCATTGCTATTAGTGTTGTTATCCGAGCTGCCATTTGCAGCAACGACATCACCAAGCAACAAATGCTTTGGAAACCCCGACACTTGCGGTACACACCAGCTAGTTTGAGTAATTAAAAGCTCGATCAACTCGTTCCAGCAATGAATAATATCCGTTAAGAATGCATTGTAGTACTGCAGGTGCGTATTGGTATTTACAAAGCGTGCAGCCAAATCGCTTAAGTTGGCGCTCCATGCTGTTGTTGGGTCGTTATCAAAATATTTATCGAATAAAAAGCCGCAATTCGACCAAAGGGTAGGCAATTCTTTTTGTATACGCGCTTGGGTTTGTTTAATAGCCGTTGCAAATGCTTCGTTCCACTCGCTACGAGTATTTAACGAGGGGGTTATTTTTACTCTATCTGCCCATAGCAGCTGTAACGCCTTGGCCGCACTTTGCGCTGTTGGTAGAACTGTAGCTAAAGATTCGGCATCTGTAGAGGATAAAAGCAGTAATTTTAATTGGCTAACATACTGCTGGCTGTGATTATCACAATCTGTACCGCTGCATAAATCGTGATCTTTTACGTAACTTTCTACAAGAAGTAACGCTGTTGCATTATTAAAGTTAATACCCGATGTAGTTTGAAAGTTCGCCAGCGGTTGCGCTAACACATCGGTTACGCCGGTTTCTACAAGTTCAAATAGCGCAACACGATTGTCATTTTCGTCAAAAAATGGGGGGTACTTGGGTGCCTCTGAGCTATAAGCTTTAAAGCGATTAAAAGATTTATTACTGGCCAGTTGCACTAAATCGCCATCGGTTGTAATTCCCAACCCTTGGGTAAGAGAAATTGTATTGCCACTGCGTCGCACATTAAGCCCGCACACTAGTCCTACGCCAGTTAAATGGATTCTGCTTAGCCTATCTTGATCATCCAAATACTGGGTAACACTGTTGAGTTGATCTTCTGTAAGTATTTGGTCTTTTTCAAATATTGTATACTCGCTTGAAATTTCCGCGAGACTGGTATGTAGGCTGGTCATATTCCTTCACCTCTTGGGCGGTGCGCTTTAACAATCAATAGTTGATTCTTGGTTTAATCTAAAGGCGGTTCATGGTTTTAATTTAAAGGCGGTTCTGGTTCTGGTTCTGGTTCTGGTTCTGGTTCTGGTTCTGGTTCTGGTTCTGGTTCTGGTTCTGGTTCTGGTTCTGGTTCTGGTTCACTAGCTTGTGCGTTGTTTGCAACGGAACCAATTACTGTGCGCCCTAATACGAATCTATTTTTTTCTTCGTCGGCATCACAATCGTGTAATCGCTCTCCTGGATATACATTTTTTGCCGCATATAGTGCGCGTATAAAATCTGTAAGCTTTTTGGTGCGCTGCGCGCTGGTGCGGCCATGCTTCAGTTTTAGCCAGTCTTGATAAAGTTTTTCTAAGGTGGCCATGTCGTCTTTGTTTACCCAGCATATTTTGGGCAGTATATGCGCAGGTACCTCACTGCGAATTAGGCTTTCGGCGTAGCGCCTAAAATCCATATTGCTAAAACGGCTGCCAAAAGCCGGCAATATAATATGAATGCGATACGAATAAGGGTCGTGATCGGCGCACTCTTCGCAGTTAACATCAACACATACGGGTAAGAAGGGATCATCTTCTTGCAGTGGGCGCAATAGCATATTTTCTATGAGGTACATGCCTTCATCGCTATACGCACTATTTAAATAGGCAACCACTTCGGCTATGGCGGCTTCGAGTTCACTTTGGCTAGTAAAGTACTCTATGCGTCTGGCGATGACTTCCTCGGTATCATCCACAATATTAAAATAATACTTACCATTACTTGCCTGCTTAATTTGGTAGCTAGCATGTAGCTTGCCAAACATTATGGCTCGGCGCATTTCTGCCTGCGCATCGGCCTGCGTTACATATTTGGTGCTGCTGCTTAGCAGAATATGTCCACTCACTTTATCGCGAATACGAAAACGAAACTCGTCATCTGGTGTTGCGTCAAGTTCGGCATAAATGTCGTAAGCCACATCGCTTAAGTTTCTGCGAGTTGCATTTGCTATGCCCAGCAATTTGCACAAACGCTGCTCCATGCCAGAAATATTATTGCTATTCCATATGTCTGTAAGCTGGGTGAGGCTCTGGTTGTAACCCAGGCCGCGCGCGGCACTAATAGAAGGGTAAGCATTGATAAAGTCACACTTATAGTGAATTAACGCCATAGGCGACGCCCCAAAGGCCCCGTACATTACGTTGGCAAACTCACTAAATTCTTCGGCAAAGCGCGCAATAAGGTTATCGAGGAACATGTTTTTTCTGGTCACGCCCCGTGCGCTGTCATCTATGGTGGCGAGCATTGCCTGCTCTGGGTCTGCATGGGCATAGACTTTTTGCCAATCTGCAAAGTCGGTAACTGCTTGATAAAAGTTAGTACGACTCTTACTCGCATCACTAGAAAAAATATCGCGCACATGGCTTAGTTGTGCCAAGTAGTTAGCAAGTAATTGCTCAAAAAAGAGCAAATAGCCTTTCAGCTGTAATGCCTGAGCCTTGCGTTGCGCGGTTGCATTGGGCGGTAACCCTACATCACTTAACCCGTAAACTTCTGGTAAGTGGTGTTGTAATGAATGATAGGCACCACCGGCGCGATAGCGGCCAATGGGTATATCAAAGTCATATTCCACAGGGGTTTCTAGCTTGCTAAGTTGCGCATCTACCAACAATTGCGCCTGCGCGATTGCCGCTGTTTTACTTGCGCTTATGGGCATACCACGCTTGTAGAATATAAGCCTTGTTTTTTCGTTATCTAATACTGGTTTTTTACCCAAAGCCACACTTTGCAACCATTTATTTGCAAGCACTTGCTCTGTACCAACTGGGTTTATTATTAAATCCCTTACGGCCACTACGCCTGGAATATCGACAATAATATTAATAATATCCGACAGGCGAATATCTGTGCGCAACTCGGCTTGCGCTAGCTCTTGCGTATCTATAAAGCCGCAATCGAGTAGCGGCCCGTCAAAGATATCGTCTACGGAATATGCATTGCCATTGGCATCTTGTTTAGCCAGCATCTCTTCGAGCGTATAGTTTTTAACTACTGGAGCCAGATATTGTTGAACTTGGTATAAAACTTGTGCGTACACTTCGTTAATATCTGCATCCGACCTTAAATCTATTTCGCCACACAAAATAAATGGCTGTGTATCTACTTCATCGATGGATACAAAGTCTTCACACAGGTTGCGGTTAGCTTGCAGCCGCTCATCCACCGCCTTGAGTATGGCTTGCTTCTGCGGCTGTGTTTTGCCAGGCACATAATCGATAAGTATGTTGTATAAGCCAGAGAGAGACACTTCTTCTACCCCTGGTGTACCGGGGTGCTCCGTCTCTAATTTTTTCAGAGGTTTATTTAAAAAGTAGAGTTGCTCTGCTTTTTGCAGCCACGCATTTTGAACGCCGGGCAAGTCGATAAGCAGTTTTCTATAATCTAGACTTGTAAGCGCTTTGGCTGGCAGAATTTGTCGCGCAGTAAAAAACTGCTGTCGCATACTTTCTATATTGTTATGCTCGCTTGCCAATAAATCTTTTACCGGCATCTGCGCCCGATAACTCATATCGGTAATGGCGTAACACAGTGTTTCTAATAGGGTAATACCTGGGTCGTGGGTGTTGTAATCTGTCCACTTTTCGCTACATAAGCTGCGTATGCGAGCCATACCCAAATCGTAGAGTTGTTTGTAATCTAACCCTTTGGGGCGGTTGCTTTTTTTAGCGATGGTCATATCGGTTTGCATATATCCCTCGCCTACGGCTGGTATTCCAGCACAGTGTGATCTGCAGCAGATACTAAAATACTATCTGGCGACTGAACGGTAACAACTTGCACATCTTGCTTCGTCTCGCTGCTATCGATAAAGGTATATAACTTTACGTCTGTTAGGTAATCGACATAATCTAGCTCTTCAATAAAATCGAGCAGCGCCGATTTATATAGTTTGCCACCAAACTCAATATCATCACCTTCGCCGTAAGCCCATGGCGACAAATAGCGTATTAATGCTTGCTTCAACGCCTTACTGTAAAAATTAAACTCAAACCCTACTTTAAATTTAACCTGCAAACTCATCTGTACTTGTTGATAGGTTGGGTTTACTACATGGTGTTGCACTTGCATTGGCCCAAGTGCCTGCAAGTGTTGCTTTATTTTGCTAAGCGTATTGCCGCTTACCTTAGGTTGTAAGGGGTTCACCGCATTTTGGTTGTTGAGCTTAGGGACAACCACGACCAACACATTACCAGGGGCTTTCCAGTTGTTGGGGCGCGAGTGGGGAATGGCTTTTACTTTATGTACACTCGGGTTACTCGCAAGCACTATGCGTTCTATATCCCAGCTTGTGACCGCTCGGTTTTTGTGGCGTAAGCGCTCGGCCACTCGCGTATTAAATGCTTGTGTTGTTTCTGCTGGTTTAGCGCCAAAAGACGCATAGGGCTGCTCAATCTTTTTAATTTCTGCAACAGGGGTTTTAAGCTTTGCAATGCTTCCACTTGCTAGGGGCTCGACCAAGTGGCTGGGGGCGTTATCGTTATTTATAAAGCTTACTTGTATTGCATTGGCATTGACACTTACAAGCTTACACACGGCCTCTACATTTTGTTGCACTGAGGCGCGCAGCCATATTTTACCTGTGGGCAATAGCGAATTTAGCGTTGTTGCCTGCGAAGGAATAACAAATTTAATTATGCCGCTAGTAAGTAGGTGGTTAGTCGTATCGGCAATTAACTCTTCACTGGATAAGTCTTTCCAGTAGTTATCGCACAATACACTCCAGCGAATGACCTGTTGGGGTAAATCTGGGTCGCCACTTCCCTCGGCCACTTGAAACAATAAACTGCAGCTTTCACCGGGGTTTAAATTAGTTAAGCCTATGTGGAGCGCGCCCTCATCATCAAACTGCGGCATTAATGGTATGGCATTGTTTTTTACAAAATCGAACTGGCTGCGCTGATAGGCGTGTTCGCGCATCTGACCAAAAGGCCCTATATGAAAATATTGTACTTCATCGCTAGCAAACTCATTCAAGCTAATGGCCGACACACCAACATTAGCACTATAGGCTTTGTAATCTAGCGAAATACGTTGCACGGTAGGGGTATAGGGTTCGTTTAGCTGGGTTAATGTATCTACCTTACCCTTGGCAAAGGCCATAGTATTGGCGATTGTTTCTTTGCGGTAATCTCTATGCAAAAAGCTCTTATCTAAGTGCATTACTAGTTGCTGCGAAGCTGCTGCAGGAATTGTGCTAACCACAGGATGTAATACAGGCTTACGCATTAGCCACTTTCTGAATATTTTTTGCGACCAGCGTGAACGATAACGGAATAACGCCTGCGCCTGCTTACTATTAGTGGAAGTAGAAGATGCAGCGCTGCCCGACACGGAAAGCGTAATAGACTGCTCGCTAGCGGCACTAGTTGCGTTAAACAAGTTGAGCGCACTGCCGCTTAATACTCGCCCTTCACCGTCTTGCAGGGCTGCGCCTGCGGTAAAATAACTATTGTTGGCTATGGGTTGCTTATAGGTGGCGTAGTATGCTGCTAAGTTGGTTGCCGGCACTTGCCACAGAAGGTTTATTTTTACCTCTTGCAGGCGCTTCGAAAAAACCTCATCACTGCCAATAATAAATCGGCTTCCGCGTTCTGGCTGGGCAGAAAATGGCTGAAACGCTTTTTTGGGGTTAAGTGAGCCGGTATCGTTTTCTAATTTTAATGTCGTAACGCCGCTAACATCTACACTAATTTTTGCCGCTTCGATAATTAAATTATTAAAAGTAGCAGGGCCTATATTTTGTTTATCGTTGTTTAGCAAAACTTGCATAACCGGCGCGCTGGCGTGAAAACTGTGGCCGTGTATAGCTGCACTGTAGTTAACAACGGCTTCTTGCTCTGCACTCAAACTAAACTGCAAGCGCAACACGCTGCCCAACAACGAAGGCGTTACGCTAATGGGGCCAAGCCACTGTTTAGGTGCCGTGAGATATACGTTAAATGCCCCGCTTAAATTGGCATTAGCTATATTATTTGCAGATATTTGGCTGAGCGTTAAATCGGCAGTAATGGTACGCACGCCTTCTTGCAAATAAAGCAATGGCGAAGCAATGGCAAAACCTATTTCGGCCAGCGGCATATCGCTATTACCGAATGCAGACCATTTTGGGCTCTCTTTGTCGAGGTCGCCACCCACGCCATCGGCAGAGTTGGCGATGGGCGCTAAGTGTATTTTCCCTAGGCTATACGCGTTTGAATATATAGAAGATAAATCGCTAACTTCAGAATGATTAATAATAGTTGTGTCTGTAGGCGCATAAATCCGCTCTTTCCCCGTTGCATCTTTACCCGCGCTAAATTGATGCTGCGGAGTAAGCGCTACTGCAGGCGTATTCTTTTTTAATTGCACAATAACATGTGCCTTATCTACTACCGGTGGCAAGGGATTAAAACGCAAAATATCGCGATAGTAAAATTGCAAATGCCGCGCGGTAAAATGATTAAGCAGGTCTTTTGGCTCACGCAGTAATTCAATAAAGGTATCGAGCAAACCGATATGCGGTGGCACCGCTTGCCCTTGTGCGTCTAGCCATTTTTTTGCCTCGCCTTCGGAGTAGGTAAAAAAGTTTTGCCAATCTCCGCTCGGCGCGTCTGGGTTATTTTGGTAAAAATTGACATGGCTAGAAAACTTTTTGATAAAGACGTATACGTCTTCGCTTGTACTATCGTCTATATCCACATAGTGCTCGGCCAGCGCGCTGGGCAGCCGCTGACTCTGGCTTTGCCCTAGGGCAGCTATCATGTTTTGCACTATATCTTGTCCTGCCATAGTGATATTTGCCCTTAAGCGGTTGGCCTTACTTCGCTACCATCGAATAGATAATATGGGTAGACCAAGTTAAAACGCGAATTGGTTGCGCGTATTTCGTAATCGATATTTATAATAAGCTGGCCCTCGAGCAAACTTGTTGTATCTATTGCTACCATTAATACGTTTATACGCGGTTCATGTACAAGTAATACGGTTTTGATACGGTCGCGCAGTATTGTTTGCGCTGTAGTATTTAAAGAGCTAAATAATTGCTCTTTAAGGTTTAACCCGTACTTGGGCACCATTAAACGCTCACCCGCCGTTGTGCCCAGTAATATTTTTAAACTCGCTTCTATATCGGCTTCGTCACTGGTCATTTCTACTTCGCCATTGGCTTGCGAAAAGCTCGGCGGAAAGCTCCAGCCAGTGCCAAGAAACGATTTATTATTTAGGTCGGAATTTTCTGCCATAGCGTTAGCCTATTATTACCGTAGGGTCGCCAACTGCTGCACCAGCGCCGCATATACATGTGTCGCCCACTCGCACTGCGGGCACGCCACCAATAAGTACGGTACCGCTACCAGCAGGAATAGGGCTGGCAGTGGGTTGGTGTCCATTGGGCGGCAGGCTACATACATGGGTATCGCCCACCACAGCAGCGGGCATGCCACCAATTAGTACCGTAGCATTACCTGGGCCTACAATGGTTCCACCGTGGGTGGTTGTGTCGCCAACTCTGGCTGCAGCAGGCATAGCATCTCCGTTAGTTCATTTTGTGTTGGTGTTAATTAAGCTGTAATACCGAACCTTTTACTTTAGTAACAGCGGAGCTAGATACTTCCACCCCTGCCGAACCCTCTACTTTTACTTCGCTTGCAGCTTTTATTTGTAGTGCACCGCCCGCCTCACAGTTCACGTCAGACGATGCGTTTATTGTCACTTCGCCGGCGCTTTCTACTGCAATGCCATCGCTGCTCATCACAATTTGATTTCCGTTCTGATCTTTAATTGTTACGCCGCCGTCTTCGTCACTAAGAATTAGGGCGTTACCTTCGGGGGTTTCCAAGGTCATGCTTACCGCATCATCATCAAAACTTACTTTCATGCCACTGCGGCTTTTAAATAACTTAATGTGGTTGTCATCGCTGGGTTCTTCGGGGGTGGGCTTTGCACTGGAATGCAACATACCTAACACAACCGCTGCGCGAGGGTCGTCTGCAAAAAAGCCCACTACCACCTCATCACCCACTTCTGGCCTAAATATAAACCCCCTATCTTCTCCGGCATCCATACAGGCCATTCGCGCCCATGCGCCTTCGTCGGCAGGGTTTACCATTGGCATTTTTACTCTAACCCTAAACTCTCCATCTGGGTCTTCATTGCTTACTACTACGCCAACTTGTAAACCGGCAACAGCAGGCAATAAACCCGCAGCGGGAGTGACGTTTACATTGTTCGCGACATTGTTGGCGCCATTACTTTGCAGCGTATCGTTTAGCATTCCAACGCCGCCAAACTGCAGTTGTGTTTTCCAGCCTTTAACTAAATCAAAATCGTGGCGCACCCCTGTAACAATGGCATTGCCATTAAAGCGCGCGCCCATTCCGTCTAGTGCGACTACATCGCCAACTTGTACAGCTGTCATACCCTCAGTTTTTACACTGCCGCTTATGCGGTTTATTTGTGAATACAGCCTGCGCGCATCCGCCCATTTTTGTGCTTCATCGCCGGTTATTGCTGGGTGAAAATAATCGAAACTTTCTTGCCCATGAGTACTGGCCAAGCTTTCGCTATTGATATTCCCTGGCTGATTGATACCCGAATCTACCGCGTCGCTCTCTACTCTGTCTTGATTGGCGGCATCCCATGTGTAAGCCTTTACCGCGCTAAACTGGTTGCGTCCATCCATTTCTAGGTCGCCCTCTAAAATGGTGGAGCCAAATTGCAATGTACAAACAGGGTTAGCAGAAAGACTTGGCGTAAATACTTTCACTTGATTGCTGTAGGTTACTATTACCATGCCGTTTGCTTCAGCCCGCAGCAAACAGTAGTCCCAATCCGTGGCGTCATATTGAATTTGCTGTTTATGGGTAACACTGCCTGCTTCTACATCTACACTTATGCCTGCGTCTTCAAATTTCTGCGCTATGACATCTGAATCTGTTTGATCAAAAAAATACGCGTTTTTTCTTCCTACGCTTAACGTTGTTGCGGCATGCTTGCACTCTAAAATAAGTTGCGGCGCTGTATGCTCTCGCATTTTCAAACTGTGCTTTACAACAATACCCTTAAATAAGGTTTCACTTTCATCTGCACTGCCACCCAAAATTTCTATTTCGCTGCCCGGCACAAACATATCGGCATCCGACAATGGAAACGCACCTACTGCAGCCGCGCCATCTAAATAAACCAGGCGCGCACTGGAAATTTTATTTGCCGAGCTCGATACGTTAGCAGCCAGTAATTGCTGACTGCGCGGCACCAGTTCGCCATTCACTTTAATGAAAAACTCGCGATGCGCTTGCGCTATAGGTAAGGTGCGTGCAGTAGTAATAATTATTTCTCCAGCGGTGGAAATAAAATACGGGTACCCGGCGCTATATTCCGGAAGTTATCTAAACCATTCGCTTCTGCCACATCTAAGTAGTAATGCGGGCTGCCGTATATTTGATAACACATCATTGGCAGGTTATCGCCTGCGGCAAAAATACGGGCGTGGGTTAGGTCTGGGGATTCATCTTGCGCCAGTGCAACGCGTGTTTCATCGTCGGAATTATCGGTAAAGGTGGCCGATATCACAGCGCGCAAGGGTTCGCCGCTAGGCTTAAACAATTTATAGGCAATTGATGCCGACTTAAGGATGCAACGTTTAACCTGCAATGTACCCCACGCTACAATCAAATAATTTGGCCGATGTATATCGCCGTTATAGCCAGTAATTGTTTGAAAGGCCTCTACTCGTTGCTGCACATCTATTTTTACTCCGTTAGCGCCAGTACCATCAATAAAAAAAGACAACGACATATCGCCTGGCTTTACCTTTTTAAACTCCATGCGGCTGTTAGTGGTGCCTGATGCTTGACTACTGTCGTACTCCATTTCGTAAGCAAGTGTTATTTCGTTAGGGTTAACATACGCCTCAAACTCGCCAAACACATCACCTGAGTAATCGGCTTGGGTATAAGCTTTTATGAGTAGCTTTTCTAGCTCGCCATTTTCCATGTAGTTAACGCTCCTGCCGCTGCTTGAGAATATCCAGCACGCGCTCTACACACTCGGCCACTATTATTTGTTTCTCGTCGGTAGACGACGGCCTTTGGCTTGCACCACCGGAAGCTTGGTTACTGACTTCAACAGAGATAACAACTTCATCAATAATGACTGGCACCACTTACTCCTTATCTACCGTAAAGTACTGATAAAACAGTTGCATGCTCTCTACTACCACACTGTTATTGGTTGCAGAAAAATCACTAACGGACCACTTTGTAGGGTAGGCATTTACTAAATGCCATGTCATTAACGGTTCGTGCTCTTCGTTCAACAGTTTTACATCTATATTTTTCGGCTCAATATCAAACAGCTCTATGCAATCTTGGACCCACTTAATAATTTCAGAGTTTTTTAATAAGCCGCGCTTTAAGGTTAAATCGGTATGCTTAGCGCGCACGGGATACTTTTGCATAAATCGATTTTGGCCACCTTCAGCCACATCCTCGGTGCTCATTTCTATACCTAACCCACCCACGTCGGTAAATCGGGTATCCTGGTCGTTAGGTGTTATACCTAATACTTCAACCTTAAAATGAAACCCCAATGGAGGGTAATAACTAGCCATAGAAAAGCCTGTAATAAAATGTGTATACCGTTGCGACGTTTAGGTTATTAATTACTGCAAAACGGATTTACTCGTTTTGCAGTTCTAACCCTTCGTGCGCTAACTCTATAGATTCTACGGCCACTTCATTTCCCGAGGCCTTTAGCCCTGGCCCCTCTACTTTTACAGGAAAAGCATTGTGTATTTTCCAAATCATTACGGGAATGTGTTCTTCGTTTAATAGCGATACAACAATATCGCGGCGCTCGACTTTATTCATTTTTATGGTATTTAACCAAGAAAAGAATTCGTTATCGGCGGCAACAATGCCTCGCTTTAAGGTGACATTGCTGTATTTGCGCAAGCCCGGCATTTTTATGGTGGAATATTCTGGCGATACGCCGTCGCGATATTCAATCGCTTGCGCTTCTTGTGTTAGACCCGAAACCTCAGAAAAGCCTATGCGGGTTCCGCCCCACTCTACGGCAAAGTGAAATACTGGTAAGGGATATAAATCTGGCATGGGGTAACTCCTCTATGAATTTGGTTTAGAAATAGGTAGCAACACCACTATGATGTTTGTAATTTATGTGAGAATTTAAGAATAATAAATTCCGCAGGCCTTACTACTGCCATTCCTATTTCCACATTCATGCGACCTTCAAGAATATCCTGTGCATCCATGGTGATACCTAACCCGCAGCGCACAAAATATGCATCACTTGGCTTGGCGCCAGCTAAGGCTCCATCGCGCCACTTCTGCAATAAATAGGATTCAATCATGCCGCGCACTTTTACCCATGTATTTGCATCGTTAGGCTCGAACACTGCCCAGTAGGTAGACTTTTTAATGGACTCTTCAACCATATTAAAAAAGCGCCTTACCGGTACGTAGCGCCACTCGTTATCGTTACCCGCAAGCGTGCGAGCACCCCACACTAACGTGCCCTTGCCCATAAATGCGCGAATAGCATTTATAGATTTACCCGATGTTACATCTACGTTTAAGCCGTCTTGTATGGTGTTATCAATTTTAACAACGGGCTCTATGACATTTGCCAAGCTTACATTTGCTGGCGCCTTCCACACGCCACGGCTAGAATCAACTGCGGCATACACACCCACCACCGCAGATGACGGCGGCAGTACCACGTAGGCTTCTTTAATTTTAGTTTTAACGTAGTTATACAGTGCCGTATTGGACGACTTAAGCGATGCCAATGTCACATCCCCGGTAGAGTTGTAATCTACATTTACATTATCTTCGGCGGCGGTTATTTGATGGTTAAGCGTGGTTTTTATAAAGGGGTAGTACACCGCACCGTACTTAAGATTATTACTACCGTAATAACCTCTGTTGGTGCTTAGCTGGGTTGGGTCTAATTTACTGCCGCCATCAAACACATCAAATACTGCGAATCTGTCTTGTAGTTCACCACATTGCAGCAATACCGCTTGAGCTAATGTTTGGTACTCGGCGGCATCCAACTGCACAGCCTCGGGAATAACAATGAGAGTAGGCTCATCTTCGTTTCTTACCGCATTTAAGCCGTCTTGCAAGCCATACATAGTCGTGGGATCGGCGCTGTTATCCCCTTCTAAATCGATAACGGGTGTAGACTGATGTATACCTACAGACGTGATATAGCATTGACCACCGCCATTATCGAAAAACATTTTCATGCTGTACCACAAGATATATTCCACTGTAGGAGGTACAAAACTTGTAGTGGTAAAGCCGCCGGCCCCGTCATCTACCACATCAACAGAAATATCGTCGAAAGCGCAGCTACCGTAGTATTGCTCAAACTCTTTTAGCGAGTAGATTTTAGTAGGCTTAAGAATTAAATCGTTATCGGTGCTTTTTTTAGCCTTAGCGGTATAACCAATAAATGCAGGTATTGCAGTTTCTACCTCAGCCACAGAAGGAGGGAAAACCGACACCTCCTCGATATAGACGTTTGGGGTTTTATACGTCGCCATGCTCAAGTTCTCCTAGGGTTTTGCCACATGAATAATAAAGTCAGCTTGAGCTTTACTCGCGCCCGGAGCTGGCAAGTTGGGAATAAGTACATCGCCGTTTAAATTTAACTGTATTTTTTTGTGCACCTGCTCTAACCGCGCCACCGCAGTTTGCGATTTAAATAGCACAAGCTTGTCGCTATTATTTTTAATTAAGCTGGGGGCTATTTCATCACCGCTAAACGATGCTGGTTCTATTCGATCAAATACAATTTGTGCACGCCCTTGCTCAGAAAACCCCGCATCAGTTACCGCGAGATTACTGTAATCGGCGTCGGAATAGTTTTTGGCAACCACATAGTATTTAAGCGTGTTTTCTACAGGTAAAAAGGCAATTTCAAACTGAGCGGGTGTAGTGTAAAAGCCTGCATCTATTTGTATATCACACACACCCCACACCCCACTGCGCTTTAGCTCTGGGTAATACGCGTACTTCTCGCTATAGCTCGCTAAAGGGTAATTTTCTAGTACTTGGTACACACCGGGCGGGTGCGATTCCATTAAAAAATCGACATCCTCTTTGCCATTTAAAGCCGCTACCGTGCTTTGCGCCACCAATTGCCCCGCATCGTTATTTAACCCTACGGTTACTGGACGTGTAGGCTCTACTAACGTATGGCGAAGTACAGTGCTGCAGGTAAGGGTTTCTAGGGGGGCATCCAGTGCTGTAACACTGTTTTGATTTTTGTATATTAACCAAGCATTCTTTGGAATGGAAAACTGAGTAAATTGCGAGAAAAGCGGGTTCGCCAACTGAAGGCCTATTAGAATGCGCCCCCCACTGACATCTCGCAGCGGCGTACCGCCACTGTCGGCCTCGTATAGCACATGTAACTGTCCATCTATAATTCGATGAAGCAACTTACCATTGCGCAATATTTTCTTAGCGTCGTCACTCAATACATATTGAATATCTTTACAGTTATTTGAGTAATAACTGTGGTTAACCGCTATAGAAAATAATGTATGAAACCGCGTAGACACCAATAGACTTCCTTTACCATTGCGCTTTAGAGTAACGAGGCCATAACAACTTTACGCTTTAACCTCGCACTAATATCCCTACTGCTTTTACATACCACCCGCAGACATATTAACAATACTAATAGGCGGCTGAACGCCATCTTGAGATTGATCCTGTATAGCAATCAATCGCGCTTTATACACAACAGAGGGCAAGTGTTTACCCCCAATATAGGCCCACACTTGATTGAGCTGGTCGAAACTTAAAGATTGCATATCCAACGCTAAACGCTGAATACTGCTATCTAAGGCTGGATGCGATTGCGGGGTAAATAATTTATGGGATTGAAAAAAGGTTAATACGTGAGACAAGTATTTAAGCGCCTGATCATACAGCTTAAAATTTGCCGCAAACATCAGATAGAGGTTTAACTTTAGCTCTGGCTGTAATTTAATATGCTGACCAGCATGGTATTGATATTCGTAGGTTTGTTCTCGTGTCGCGGTTTCTTCTTCCATATTAATAAGCACAATGGAAACACCGCCATCACTGATAAGGTATTTTCCTGCCTCATCTACAACGGGGTTTAGCTCGACAATATCATCGGTTAAGCCTGTACGAGACTTAAGGTATGCATTTACCTCACCGGCAAGAAACTTTAATGCAACATCCAACATAACCGCATCCTGTTTTGGTTTTGTTTGCTGTTTACACTTAGCCAACTTCGCTGTTGTGTTTTAGCTTACGAGCATTTTATTTATTATTTTTTCTCTATATACCTTAAATCAAATTGCCAGTAATACATACTTTTTCAGATCAATAATACGTGACGCACACGTCATTTTGATCAAGCATTTTCACAATTTAAGTTTTAACTTAACATAATGAAAATGACGTCACTACTAACAATAAAAATTTAATTAAAAAACATGTTATTCATTAAAATATAACAATGCAACACAACAATAAGCCATAGCATTTTTTAACATTAACACTCTTAACCATATAACTATTGCAAATTAACTTTCATCCCCCCTCAAACAAAAGTACTGAGTTTCCTTATCCGCAACTAAGCCCATTTACCCATTACTTTCCATTTTCATTTCACATCGTTTAGTACTGGGCATACTGGGGTGGCTTCAATAAAACTTGAAATCCTTCAGCTTGTCGCTAAAATCATCCGCCCTAATAATAAAACTGAGTAATTTATATGAATATTAAGACCTCATTAATTTGCGCTTTATTTTGTATCGCGGGCACAGCTCAAGCGGACGAGTCAACTCCAACTAACGAAACCACTACCCGCTGGTACGGCAGCTTAGGCAGAATCAGCTTGGATGACGCAGTGCAGCAAGAAGGCATCGACACCTCTGCTACTTCTTGGCGATTTGGCGGCGAGCGCCAAACGAATAATTGGCTTTTTGGTGGTGGCATCTCTGGCTTTTTATATTCAGATAACAACAGCTTTTCTCAAGACGTAGAGAACAGCTGGGGCAGTGATAGCACAGCAGATTCAAGTGCAACCGCTTTTAACTTTTACTTCGAAGGCGGCTATGTACACCCGTTAAACCAGAATGTAGACGTAGCGCTTTTAGCCGGTATTGAGCTTGTGCTTTCATCTACGCGCGGCATTGGCAATTGCACCAATTGCTACGAAGAAGATATAGACGTTTCTAGCGGCTTTTATATTCAGCCACGCATTACCTATACCTTCGAAAACAACTGGTTTATGGGCGCATCTTACAACCTCTATCAAGGTGGCGACGTAAATAGCGGCCTTTCTTTAACTGTAGGTGTAGGCTACTAGTCACCACTTGCCAATTAACCATCCCTCTAGTCGCGGGTTTTATGCCCGCCATCTCCTAAGCCCCTCTTAAACTGCGCAACATCTTCATTTGTAGACTAAATTAAAGCTATGGGCACTTCTCTCCTTAGAACTTTTGTTCACCTAGCCCGCGTTACACTCACAGCTCCTATATATTAGTTATACAAATTGAGGACACAGCATTGGCTGACTCTACTATTAAAGGAGGCTTATCCTCCCCCGATACCTCTGCGGTTGATACTAGTCTCTCTCGCAGACAGCTACTCGCCACGCTAAGCGCTAGTTGCGCCGGCTTGCTGGCACCAAGCGCTTTGGCTGGCGGCTTTGCTTACAACCGCAAAGCTGGCGGCAGCAAAGGTAAAGGCAAGCTACTTAACGCCGAACAATTAGCGGTATTAGCTGCCTTGGTAGAAGTTATAATTCCGCAAACAGACACCTTAGGCGCAGGCAGCGTAGATACTCACGGCTTTATAGACGATCAACTGGCTAACTGTACCAACCCCAAGGAAGCCAAAGTCTTTGTGGCACAACTAGAACTCTGCCGTAACCTAATACTCAAGCAATGGGGTAAAGCCTACCCTAGCCTAGCAACCAATGATCAAAATGCTGCAATGCAGCTACTGGCTACAAACCAAGCTCCATTTGAAAAAGTAGGCAGCGACTTTTTTACAAAACTAAAAAGCCTCACTCTTTTTGGTTATTACACGTCTCAAGAGGGCGGTAGCAAAGAATTAGTGTACCTGCCCATTGCTGGCGGCTACGACGGCGATTTTAAACTCTCTGAAAACGGTGGTAAGGCATTTATGCCGCACCAAATCTAACCTCACCACCTTTAAGCTTATTGAACCATTATTTGTTTTGGCAAAGGCACGCACATGATTGATCCTTTTTTAATTAAAAAAACCACCAAAAAATTTGACGCTATTGTTGTCGGCTCTGGCATTTCTGGTGGATGGGCTGCCAAAGAACTGTGTGAGCGCGGCTTAAAAGTTTTGCTGGTAGAGCGCGGCCGCGCAGTGCGCCACCAGAAAGATTACGAAGGCGAATTTAAAGCACCGTGGGACCTGCCACACAGGAACCAAGTGGATTACAAGTTAGTACAAGACCAGCATCACGTGCAACGCAAGTGCTACGCCTTTAATGATGCGACCAAACACTTTTTTGGCAACGACCGCGACTACCCCTACATAACCAAAGAGGGCACAGGCTTTGATTGGATACGAGGCAATCAACTCGGTGGCCGCTCATTGCTATGGCACCGTCAATCCTTCCGCTGGGGAGAAATAGACTTTGAAGAAAACCTGCGCGACGGCAACGGTTGCGACTGGCCAATTCGCTATAAAGACTTAGAACCGTGGTACTCCCATGTAGAAAAATTCGCGGGTATTTCAGGTAGCGTAGAAAACATACCCACCTTGCCCGATAGCGAATTTTTGCCACCGTTTGAGATGAACGCTGCCGAAAAATATGCAAAAAAAGCTATCGAAAAAAAATACCCTCATATGAAATTCATACAGGGTCGCTGTGCGCACTTATCTGAGCCCACCCAATTTTTTCTAGATCAAGGCCGCGGTAAATGTATGGCCCGCAATCAGTGCCAGCGCGGCTGCTCTTTTGGTGCATACTTTTCTACCCTTAGCTCCACGTTGCCTGCGGCGATCAAAACAAACAACTTAAGCATTGCCTGCAACAGTGTTGTACACAGTGTTATTTACGATGAGAAAAGCGGCAAAGCAACCGGTGTAAATGTAATAGACGAAGAAACATTAGAAACTCGCGAATATTACGGCGGCATGATTTTTCTGTGCGCCTCAACACTTGGCACCACCCAAATAATGCTTAATTCTAAATCCAAAGCTTTTCCAAATGGTATTGCCAACTCTTCGGGCGTGCTCGGTCACTACTTGATGGATCACATTTATAATTCTAGCGCTTACGGTGTGTTAGAAGGCTTTGAAGATGACTACTACAAAGGGCAGCGCCCAACAGGCCCTATTATTCCTCGGTTTAAAAACTTAAAGAAAAATAGCGAGAAGTTTAATCGCGGTTATTTTTTACGCGGCGGCGCGGTTCGGCCAGTTACCTATAGCTCCCCCGATGACAAAACCTTTGGCGTGGAATTAAAAAACAAGCTACAAAAACCAGGGCCTTGGATTCTTCATTTCGGCGGCTCAGGCGAAATGACACCCAAGTACGAAAACATGGTTAGCTTACACCCAACCAAAACCGACAAGTGGGGCATTCCACTATTAGTTTTCGATTGTAAATTCACCGAAAACGACAAGCTGATGATGGAAGACATGGCCGATACTGCTGCAGAAATTCTCACAACAATTGGCTGCAAGCATGTCACTAAAGATATTAGCGATGCGCCCCCCGGCTTAGCCATTCACGAAATGGGCACCGCACGCATGGGCCGCGACCCCAAAACCTCGGTATTAAATGGCAACAACCAATGCCACGATGTACCCAACCTATTTGTAACAGACGGTGCATGTATGGCCTCTACTGCTCACCAAAACCCATCACTTACCTATATGGCAATTACCGCGCGCGCAGCTGCCTTTGCTGCAGAGCAATACAAAAATAAAGCGCTCTAACATTCCCGCCTAATATTCTGCCGCGTCACTTTACCAAACCTAGCGTAAAGTGACGCGCCCTAGCTATTACTAACAGATAAAAACATACTAGTGCTTGCACTACACTTAACGCACTATTTGTATTTATGCTGTATTAAGACGGCCAACAATAACTACCCTCTGCGCGTTCTAGGTAATACTTGGCTTTATGCCCAAAAAACACCATTAATAAAGCCGGTTAACATCGGCAGAACACATAGCGTTAAGTAGGGTTTCTAATAACAATAAAGGGGTTTTGTGTGGCAACAATTTCTGTATCTACCCGTGTTGCATTGTGTGTAGCACTAGGTGGATTTATTTTTGGGTTTGACGCATCGGTTATTTCTGGGGTTGTACCTTTTATATCTAAACTATTTGGCCTTAGCGACTGGCAAATAGGCGCGGTGGTTAGTGCCCCCACACTTGGTGCTGTTTTTTCTGCTATGGGGGTTTCCACCCTCGCCGACCGTTTCGGCCGCAAACCAATCCTTATAAGCATAGCCGCTATATACGCTATTTCTGCCGCCTACTCTGCCTTAGCTCCTAATTTTGAATCCCTTGTTATTGCGCGCTTTATAGGTGGGCTCGGCTTTGGCTCGCTGGTACTTGCGCCTATTTATATTTCAGAAATAGCGCCACCACATCAGCGTGGCCGCTTGGTTTCATTTAATCAATTAAACATTGTGGTAGGGTTTTCTATCGCCTACTTTGTAAACTACTTTATTGTACAAGCGGTATCCAACGCTTACAGCTGGGCGCCCCCCCAAAGTATGGTAAGCGCACCGTGGCGCTGGATGCTGGGGTTAGAGCTATTGCCTGCGCTAGCCTACATTGCCCTGCTATTTAAAATACCAGAAAGCCCGCGCTGGCTAATGCTAAATAATTATTCAGCTAGAGCAACCGATGTAGTAAAAAAAAGCTCGCAGGCAATAATGTAAATGCAGATGCGCTACTTTCGGAAGCAGAATTAAAACAGACCCACGACCTACCGCCACTTAGCAAGCGCATAGGTTTACTACTAAGCAAACGAGTACGCTTTGCACTACTACTTGGTTTGCTACTTGCCTGCGCACAACAAATTACCGGCATTAACGCCATTTATTTTTATGCACCCACAATATTCGAACAAAGCGGTGTAGGCACCAACGCCGCCTTTGCCCAAGCGGCACTCATTGGCTTAATAAACGTATTATTTACCATTGTAGCCATGGGTTTAATTGATAAAGTTGGCCGCAAGCCAT
This sequence comes from Saccharophagus degradans 2-40, assembly GCF_000013665.1. NCBI lineage: Bacteria > Pseudomonadati > Pseudomonadota > Gammaproteobacteria > Cellvibrionales > Cellvibrionaceae > Saccharophagus > Saccharophagus degradans. Next base: position 1,320,048 of record NC_007912.1, on the reverse strand, counting down.
TGCTATTAATAGGCCTTACTGGTGTAGCCATAAGTATGAGCTTATGCGCATGGGAATTTAAACAAGCTCACTATAAAATAGAAAACGCCGCCATTTTTGAAGAGCTCAACATACCAGCCCCAATGAACTTAGTTGGCGTAACATTTAACAGCGATACCGAATTTAAACAAGCGCTCCGCATAGAGCTAGGAGACCTAGCAGCAAAAGATTACGAAGCAAAACTTATTAGCAATGCGATTCAGTTTAATGCCAAATTATTTTTGTTTGGTATTTTATTATTTGTAGCATCGTTTGCCGTATCCCTTGGCCCAGTAATGTGGGTATTACTTCCAGAAATATTCCCCAACCACCTGCGCGGTGTAGGCATGGCACTTACCGGCTTAGTCAATAGCGCAGTAAGCTTTAGCGTACAGCTTGTATTCCCGTGGGAGCTAAGTCAGCTGGGCGCCGCACTTACATTTTTTATCTACGGCGCCTTCGCACTACTGGGCTGTATTTTAGTTGCTCGCTACTTGCCAGAAACAAAAGGTAAATCGTTAGAGGAGCTAGAGGCAACATTTATTAAATAGCATCATTTTTACCATTCAATACACACCTCCCCTAAACACACTAGTGGCACAACCGTACATACCTATTAGCGCTCATGCACTTGAGCGCGCTCTTATACTTCGTCCCATACAGCCTTTCAACACACTTCTCGATTAGTAATTGACAATTACCCACCCTAAAATATACTGTATAGACATACAGCAACCTACATACCTATACTCATGCCAAAATATACCTCGCCTTCTGACCTTGGCGGGAACTGTGCCCCCTTGCCTAACGAAACAGCACCCTCCCCCCGCAATAACGCAGTGCTAGACCAGCTACTGCGGCGCGGCGATGTATGGCGCGGGCATTCGGCTGCGTTTAATCACAAAAGCACGCTCGCCACGGGGCACAGCGCACTAGACCCGCTGCTACTAGGCAATGGCTGGCCACTTAAAAGCCTTATAGAAGCTGCACTTCCACTGGGTAAAAAAGCCCCAAACAGCAGCCTAGTGCCCGCTGCATGCTGGTTTTTACTTGGCCCCAGTCTGCGAGCACAACTTACTAAAAGCGATGGCTACGTGCTGCTGCTTAATCCACCGGCTATACCTTTTGCCCAAGGGCTAATACAACAGGGCATACCACTAAACCGCCTGTTAATTGTAAACACCGAAAATAAACAGGATTTCGTCGCCGCGTTTACCGAGCTTAGCCAAGCAACTTACTGCCATGCCGTAATCGCCTGGCAACCCAAACAGGCCTTAAGCTATACCGAGTTACGCAAATGCCAATTAGCCTGCGATAACGGCCAAGCACTCAATATTTTATTTAGAACTAATCTACTGCAAAGTAGCCCTGCGCCACTTAGGCTGGCGCTAAACCTGCAACAACACACCTTAAATGTGCAGGTTATTAAACAGCGTGGCGATTTTAAACAAGCCACCGCAGAGCTTGCCCTACCGGCAGACTGGCAAAGCCTTGCACCTTATAAGTATTTATTACCCAGCTCGCAATCACAGCAACATCAAAACGCTAATTTTAAAACCGCCGCCAACTATTATTTCGGCGTGCTTTCTGGTGCACCGCTAGCACCCAACAACCTAGTGCCTCTCGCTAACTTCACCACTAAAAAAAGGCGCTAAGGTATGAGTAGTAATACAACAAAATACAATAAGCCGCGAAAAAAACCACAACTATGGCTAGCACTACAACTTCATCAATTGCCTTTAAATTGTTGCAGGCAAAACGAGCAGCCAATACATAGCCACTGCAACCAAGCCATTGTGGTAGTGGAGAAGTTTCGCGTTACACACCTAACACAAGGCGCAGCAAAGCTAGGCATTACAACCAACATGCCCATAGCCACAGCGCAAGCTTTAGGCAATATCACCCAACTCGAAAGCACACCGCAAAAACAGCAGCAAGCCATTAATATATTGCAGGATATCTGCTATCGCTTTACACCTTACATAGAAACACAACACAGCAACGGCCATACCGGTTTGTTATTAGAAATATCCCGCTGCTTATTGTTATTCGATGGCGTAGACAGTTTATACAACCAGCTCACTCAAGCGCTTAACCGCACGCCCTTTGAATATAAACTTGCCTTTGGGCATACCAAACACGCCGCTTGGTTACAAACCTTTGCTCAATCGCAACAAGCGGATTATTCGCAAAAAATATTAGATACCCTAAACACGCTATACAACAGCAAGCACAGCACAGTAAACACCGCAGAGCGCTGCCGCGCATTTTTCATTGAACAATTAAATAGAAACGCTATACATTTATTACACGACCACCCCAAAGCAATTGAAAGCTTAGATAAAACAGGCTTTCAAACCTTAAAAGATATTTATAACCATATAGAAACAAACGGCTTAGCAAGCTTAAGCAAACGCCTAGGTACCGACTTTACCGAATACCTAGCCGAGCTTTACGACATAGACCAAGGCACAAAACAAACCAGCCTCTTTAAACCGCCTGCTCGCACTTATCAACCGCAAGAGATCTTTTGCCAGCATATTCAATTCGACTACCCCATAGCCAACAGCGAACAACTACGCCAACCTATGCAAACACTGCTACAGCAACTGGACGACTTTTTGCGCAACCGCCAACAACAAATACAACGCTTGTATTGGCATCTATTCGATATTTATCAAAACAAAGATACCCTTGTAGTAAACGGCAACGGGTTAAGCGGCCAACACCACACTTGGCAACAATTGTTAGAGCTTTCCATTATTCAATTAGAAAACAAAAGCCTAGCCTTTGAGGTAGACATACTAGAACTAGAGTGCCAACACCTACAGCAAGCACAACACACAAGCCAAGCACTCGCCTTTGACGGCAAGCACAACAACCAAGGCAGCAACGCATTCGAACTCACCCTCGCACGCCTGCAATCGCGTTTAGGCGAACACGCTATTTACAAAGTAAGCGCCCACGATAGCCATATACCAGAACACACAAACGTAAAAATTCCCGCAACAGCCAACGCCAACACCCAACTTACCCCCGCCCAACACAATGCATGGCGGCCAAGCTGGCTATTACACGAGCCTATTGCTATTCGCATGCATAAAAATACGCTGTATTGGTATGGGCAATTGCAGTTATTACAGGGGCCAGAACGCATTGAGGGGCACTGGTGGGATACCCCAACAGCGCGGGATTATTTTGTGGCGCAGAGGGAGGATTTTGTGAGGCTTTGGGTTTTTTATGATTTGTTTTTGAAGGAGTGGTTTGTGCAGGGGGTGTTTTGATTTGCTTTTTGGAGGGGTGGGGTTTTCTTTTTTAGGTTGGGGTTTCGCCTGTTGGCGAGTCACTTTTCTTTGCGTGCACAAAGAAAAGTAACCAAAAGAAAGTGCACCCCAACACCTTGGCCTGCGGCTCCCCTCGCTCCGGCACGCATTTCGGGGTCGGGCAAACGGGGCGTCCTTGCCCCGTCAGCCCTTAAACGCACGTCCTGTGCGTTTAACCCCGAACTGCGCACCTCCACTCAGCAAGGTGAAGGGGAATACCCTCCGTAGAAAGAAATTGCAGAAAAGAGAATTAAAAAATAGAACTGACAAGAAAAACACAAAACGTGCATTTAAAAACACAAATTTGACCAACTACGAAGACCAGCCCTCTTCCCCCTTCTGAGGGCCGAGTGAAAGCGCTATTTTTAGGGGTATGTGCGCTTAAGGGCTGACGGGGCAAGGACGCCCCGTTTGCCCGACCCTAAAAATGGCGCTGGAGGGAGGGAATTTTGCGCAGCAAAACCCGAGTTAGGGGTGGCCTTTCTTTTGGTTACTTTTCTTTGGCCACCCAAAGAAAAGTAACTCGCCAGCAGGCGAAACCCCAACCTAAAAAAGAAAACCAATAACCACTAACCGAAAAAACGAAAATGCAATACACCCAACTACAAACCCTAACCAACTACAGCTTCCTAAAAAGCGCATCACACCCGCAGGAACTTGTAGAAGAAGCCAAAATACTCGGCTACCACGCCCTCGCCATTACCGACGAGTGCTCGCTGGCGGGTATTGTAAAAGCGCATGTCGCAGCAAAAGAACTCAACCTAAAGCTACTAGTAGGTAGTTATTTTGAATTAACCAACGGCTTTAAAATAATCGCCATCGCCCCCAACCGACAAGCCTACGCAGAATTATCGGGTTTTATTTCTTTAGCGCGACGACGTGCAAGTAAAGGCGAGTATGAGGCGCATTTATCCGATTTACGGTTTCGTTTACAACAGTGTTTAATTATTTGGCTGCCGTATTTTAACAACCATATTAGCGATGTAGATGTAACCACCCTCGCAACCGCATTTAAGCAACGGCTGTGGATAGGCGTTAGCCATACACTTATCGCCGCAGAACAACGATTATTCAGCCACTTAAATAAATTAGCGAACGCACTACATGTGCCCCTAGTGGCAAGCGGGCTTACCTATATGCACAATAAAAATTGTAAACCCTTGCTAGATATATTAACCGCCATTAGAGAGAACACACCTATCCAACAATTGGGAACACGCTTACACAGCAATGCAGAAGTGAACTTAAAACCGCTGCATGAACTTAATCAACTTTACCCCGAAGCGTTAATCCAGCAAACGCAGGTTATTGCACAACTTTGTAATTTCTCTTTAGATGAGTTGCGTTACCAATACCCAAAAGAACTTGTGCCCAGCAATACAACGCCAATAGCCCACTTAAAAAAACTGGTTAAAGAAGGGGAAGCCAAGCGCTGGCCACAAGGCACCCCCGAACACGCGCAAAAAATTATTGCTATGGAGCTAGGCTTAATTGAGGAGATGCAATACGAATATTATTTTTTAACCGTACACGACATAGTGCACTTTGCTCGCAGTAAAAATATTTTATGCCAAGGGCGAGGCTCGGCCGCCAATTCGGTGGTGTGCTACTGCTTGTTTATTACCGAGATTGCCCCCGGGCAAATTAACGTTTTATTTGAGCGGTTTATCTCTAAAGAGCGCAATGAACCGCCAGATATTGATGTAGACTTTGAACACCAGCGCCGCGAAGAAGTAATTCAGTATATTTATCAAAAATATGGTCGTGAGCGCGCAGCTTTAGCCGCAACAGTTATAACCTACCGCAGCCGCAGCGCCATTCGCGATGTAGGTAAAGCTATGGGCCTAGAGGCAGGCCTTGTGGGGCAATTAGCAAAATCGCTAGCTTGGTGGGATAGAACTGGCGATTTAATTAAACGCATGGAGTCTTTTGGCCTTAACCCAGAAACACAAAAAACCATGCAGCATTTTTTTGCCTTAGTGCAACAGATACTTGGCTTTCCTCGCCACTTATCGCAGCACGTGGGTGGTTTTATTATTACGCAGGATAAGGTCAGCGATCTTGTGCCGCTAGAAAATGCCAGCATGCCCGACCGCACTATTATTCAGTGGGATAAATACGACATAGAAGCCATGGGCTTACTAAAAGTGGATGTGTTAGCGTTGGGTATGCTTACCGCTTTGCGTAAATCATTAGAAACCGTTAGCCAGTACGACGCAGCAGTTTACTCCCTCGCCACTATTCCACGTGAAGATCCAGCCACTTACGCCATGCTAAGTAAAGGCGATAGCATTGGTGTGTTTCAAGTGGAATCGCGCGCGCAAATGTCTATGCTGCCGCGCTTACGACCTAAGTGCTTTTACGATTTGGTTATTGAAATTGCCATTGTAAGGCCAGGGCCTATTCAAGGCGACATGGTTCACCCTTATTTACGCCGGCGCGACGGCATTGAAGAGGTGCACTACCAGAACGATAAAATAAAAAGCGTATTGGAGCCCACCCTCGGCATTCCTATTTTTCAGGAGCAAGCTATTCGCTTGGCCATGGTAGCTGCAGATTTTAGCGGCGGCGAAGCAGACCAATTGCGGCGGGCCATGGCAAGCTGGGGCAAGAATGGTAGCCTACTAAAATTCGAAGATAAATTTATTCAAGGTATGCTAAACAACGGCTACCCACTTGATTTTGCTCACCGTTTATTCGAGCAAATAAAAGGCTTTGGCGGTTATGGGTTTCCTGAATCACACTCGGCCAGTTTTGCTTTATTGTGCTACGCCTCATCGTGGCTAAAATGCCACCACCCAGCGGCATTTTATTGCGCACTACTTAATAGCCAACCAATGGGGTTTTACTCTGCCTCGCAACTTATTCAAGATGCTCGTCGCCATAAAGTCGTTGTATTACCGGTAGAAGTTAATGCTAGCGGTTACGAAAGCCACGTAGTATTAACCAACCACAATACATCGGCGCCCCCCAATATTATTCAGCTTGGTTTGCATATGATTAAGGGCTTAAGCATACTCACCGCAGAGCGCATTGTGCTTGCTAAAGGCGATAAGCCGTTTACTACATTAAAAGAGTTAAGCCTACGCGCACAACTTAGCAGCGCCGATTTACAACTGCTGGCATCCGCCGATGCATTGCACAAACTTACCGGCAACAGACACAACAGTCGTTGGCAGGCTGCCGCCCTTATGCCGCACAGCCCACTGCTAGACGGCGCCGAACTAGAAGAAGACGCACTTAATACTCCTGCGCCCAGTATAGAAAAAAATATTCAAACTGATTTTAACAGCACGGGGCTTTCTTTGCGGCTACACCCTATGGCTTTGCTGCGCGCCCAGCAGCCCTTTAACCGCTGTAAAAAACAAAGCGAATTGGCAAGTATACACAACGGTGGCTTTGCCCAAGTTGCCGGGCTAGTAACCGGCAGGCAGCGCCCAGGCACAGCCAAAGGCACATTGTTTTTAACCCTAGAAGACGAAACCGGCAATATAAATATTGTAGTGTGGACCAGCACCCAAGAGCGCTGCCGCCAAGCCTTACTTACCGCCAAGCTATTATTGGTTAAAGGCCGCTTAGAAACGAAAGACAACGTCACCCATATTATTGCAGGGCAAATGTTTGATTACTCGCACATGCTAAGTGAATTTGATATTAAGTCGCGCGACTTTCATTAAAGTTCACAATCTCTAGTCTCTAGTCTCTAGTCTCTAGTCTCTAGTCTCTAGTCTCTAACAACGAGTACTTGCGATTACCAATACTCAACTACGCCGTTAGAAAAAACCTGCCCTGCTCGGGCGGGCCGAAAAGATGCAAAAATATTTTTAACATCAATACTCGCGTGCGCAGCCACGCTATTGGCAACCACGGTTAGCATTGTTTCTATTTTTTCGGGGGAATTAAAATCGGGGGCAAATACTTCAATTAATACAGGGTGAGTGTGCTTGGGTTGCGACGGAGACACCCTACCCCCCACACAGTAGCTATTGGGAGGGTAAAACTGCCAGGTAACCGTAATAAAATCTTGTGACATTTCTAGCGCAGTAGAAAAATCGTGGCTTACTGCCGGTAAAATTCGATTAAGTGAAAAATGAGATTCACTAACCGGCAGAGATTGAATATGAATAAACGGCATAACTAATAAACCTCAATACACTATGGTCCATTTAACTAGCTTATACGCGCCAAAAGGGCGACACGGCAACCATAAGATTCGTTAACACACTATATTAAAAGCTTAGATGATATTCGTGAAAACAATAATGCACTTTTTTGAATATTGCGTCGCCCACCTCCTTCACCGTTTTGAAGCGACAATTCAAACTGCGAAAGGTTAAACCAACAGCCATAAAAAAACCGCCTAAACGGCGGCTTTTTATTTAAGCGATACGCTATAAGTGACGTATTACCCGCGTCGCGCAATAAGGTCTGCTTCAATTTCTGCCATTTTGGCGGTGTTTAGAGGGTAGAAAATAAGTACAAACACACCAAGGAAAGAAAACACAGCGGGAATCCAGCTAATAAGCAGACGCATGCCATCGGTAGCCTGAGCAATTGTGCTCTCATCGGTACCCACATAGCCATAGCGGGCAAGTACTAGCAAGACAATAGCACCGGCAAAACCACCGCCTGTTTTTTGGATAAACGAACCGGCAGAATAGGCTAAACCCGTCGCACGACGACCGTTTTTCCACTCAGAGAAATCGGAAGTATCACCAAGCATACTGAACACAAGCACCGGCATAAACGCTGCAAAGAATTCCGCAGAGCAACCCAATACAAACATCGCAGTAACTTGATCTGCCTCTAAAAAGAACATACAACCAGTTAAAATACCACTGACAATTAGCGATATATTAAACAGCGTTTTCTTACCGAGTAAGCGCGTTAAATAACCAGCAACAAATGCCGCCACCATAGAAACCACAAGTAACAAAATAAAGTAAAAGCCGGTTAAGCTCATACCAATTTCACGCGCCTCAAGCCAGTGGCTAAGCGCATTTTCGTTGCCCACATAATGCTTAAAGTAGTAAGCAATAACGCCATACTTAATACCGTTAAACATCATGGTTAAGAAGCCAAGGGCCAGTACCAACAACCAGGGCACGTTAGATATAAGGTCGACTAAATCGTTAGATGCCGCACTGCGCTCGGCAGCAGGTTTTGCAATTAAACGTTTAAAATAAATAACGGCAGCCACGGTAGTAACAACAAACGTTAGCAAACTCCACGCATTTTGATACACGCAAAAAAGCACAAAACCAACTAAGCCACTTACAAATACCATTAGAGTTTTAATGGTATCTGCACCACCTTCGCTCGAGTCGCTAGGGGGCGGCACAATACGCTCTTTGGTAGTGGCAAAGGTAATACCACACAACACCACCAATAAAACGGCAAACACGTACATGGTGTATTGGTAGCCGGTAGCTTCATCACCATTGCCAAAATAATCCACCAAACTTGGGGTAAAGCCCATTACCAACATGCCGCCAAGAAATGCCCCAGCAAACCGGTAACCAGAAAGCACACTGCGCTCTGTATGGCTGGATGTCATCACCCCCATAAGTGCAGAGTAAGGCACATTGTTGACGGTGTAAGCGAGGGTTAAGCCTATGTAAGTAAAGTAAGCCCAAACCAATTTCATAGCGGGGCTAAAATCGGGGGCGGTAAATGCCAACACCATAAACAAAGCTAAAACAGGTGCAGACCAAATAATCCAAGGGCGAAATTTACCATGTTTAGTATTGGTGCGGTCGGCAATCATACCCATACCAATATCGGTAATCCCATCGGTAATACGTACAGATAATAAAAGAAAAGCAGCAGCAGCGGCAGAAATACCCAAGGTATCGGTATAGAACACCGCCAAATAAGCCAGTGCGCCACGCCACACCAAGTTAGCCGCCATATCCCCCATGGCGTAGCCAGATTTCTCCATAACGGAAAGCTTTTGCATTGATGCAGTAGCCATTGTTAACCTCGATTATTTTGTAATTATTGTAGGGGTTAGCCCCAGTTTTTAGTGCCTTGTGCTGCCAGCACTTAATTCCCTATTCATTCCCTTAATGGGCTATTGGGTTGCGGCTCACATTATCACCAAGCCCAAAACTAATAAAGGATATAGCGCACGCAGCGCAAGGCAGATGCGTACATCATAGTGAAGGTAAAGTGAACGCAGGGGAAAGACTATTTTACAGAAGAATCGCTTACCGTGTGTTGTATAGCACCCATAACAAATAAGGTGCTACACAACAGCGGCAAAAAGATGAATTTAACGCCCGTCACCCGGCGCATGCGGGAAGCTTAACCCTTTATAGTATTCGAGCGAGTGCTTAGGTTTTGCAAAGCCCTCGGGTAGCGACTGCTTAGAATAGCTTTGAAAATACAGCACGCAGGCATCGCGCCACCACGCGGCTTCTTGGGTTTGAATAGCCAGCGCCATTTGTACTTGTTTGAATAGCTGCGGGGGGATATTAGCTTCTAGGCCATCCCACGTTTTGGCCATTTCTGCCACAGCCTGCGCGCCTAAATAGTAACGCGCTACCAGTTCATGCCACAGGCTATTGCCATTCGCTAATTCATAATGCCAAGGCAAATGATGAAACCACAATAGCAACTCGGTGGGCGTGGTTTTCGGGTCGCTATAGGCCTGCCGTAAAGGGGCGTGGTATTGCGCTATGACATTGCTGCCAGAAGCTGTTCTATCTTTGCCTAGCCCTGTGGCGTTTGCGCTATGATAGTAAACAGATGTCCAATCTTCACGCATCCAATCGGGTTTTTGCTCGCCTATCCACGGCGCTGGGCCGTAGTGGTGCCCCCACCCCATAATGTGATGCAGCCCCAGGGGCGTCATGTAGTTAACCGCCGTTTCGCGGCTGGCCATCATCATTGCGCGAATGGTGTTTACCGCTTTATCGTCGCGGGTGAGTGTCATGCGAATCCAATCATCGGCTATTTGCTTAGTGCTTACCTCGGGGTTCCACGCCAATTGGCCAAATACATACCAGTTGGCTTGGCCGAAAATATGGCCGGTCCAATTGCGATCGCTGCCAATATTAGCTACCCCAGCCATACCCGTTATACCGTGCCCGTAGAGCGAGCCATCGACCACCTTCGCAACAGTAGACCCTGCCCCCTTCGCATAGGTATCGGCCTTAAGTACTTCTTCGTACAGCGGCCCCAAGTAAACAAGGTGAGTACTAAACCCCAAGTACTCCTGAGTAATTTGAAACTCCATCATTAACGGCGTTTTGGGCATAGCACCAAACAGCGGGCTAAACGGTTCACGTGGCTGAAAATCAATTGGCCCATTTTTTACTTGCACCAATACGTTTTGCCTAAAGGTACCGTCTAATGGCTTAAATTCGTTGTATGCCTGCTTGGATCGCTCCACATTGGCTTCTACGTTATATACAAACGCGCGCCACATTACATTGCCGCCATGGGGTGCCAGTGCATCGGCCAACATATTTGCCCCTTGTGCATGGCTGCGGCCAAAGTCCCCTGGGCCGGGCTGCCCTTCCGAATTCGCTTTTACTAAAAAGCCACCAAAGTCGGGAATGAGCGAGTAAATTTCATTCGCTTTCGCTTGCCACCAAGCTTGCACATTTTTATCTAACGGGTCGGATGTTGGCAGCCCGCCAATAAGATTCGGCGAGCTAAACTTCACCGAAAGATAAACTTTAATGCCGTAGGGCCTAAAAATATCTGCCAGTGCTTTTACTTTTACAAGGTACTGCGGGGTAAGAATTAAGGGGTCGGCGTTAACATTGTTTAGTACCACACCGTTAATACCAATGGACGCGTTAGCGCGAGCGTAATCGTAGTAGCGCTGCGATTTGTAGTGCGGCAGCTTGTGCCAGTTCCAAATAGACTCACCGGCATAGCCGCGCTCCACATAGCGATCGAGGTTATCCCAGTGGTTAAGCACACGCAGTTTGGTTGCTGGGGCGGACTCAATAGCTAAATTAGAAACGGCCTGCCCTGTTTGCAGCAGCTGCAGTAGTTTGAATGTGCCATACAGCAGGCCTGCATGCGTGTTCGCGGTAACAATGGTGATAGGCTTGTCACGGTAACGCGTGGTTTTAATAAGGTACCCCTCTTGCCCTACTCGAGTTAAAGCATCGCCTAAAGCCAAAGAGCGAATAACAGCGCTTTCTTCTGGAGTTGCAACCAATAGCCGCGCCACAGGGTGAGCGAGGGAGTTATGGGTGTAATCACCCACTGGACCAGCCTCAACGCCAAGCATAGCGCCCAACGCTGCAGTAAGCTCTTGCCGAATAAAATCGGCAGTTGCAGCTTCGCCTTCTACCTGCCATGGGCTTAATGCTTTTATATAGCCCTCGCGTTCGCGGGTATTGGTAATTGGCTGGTAATCTAACCACAGCCCATATCCATCGCGGCTTTTAGCCGCTTCGGCGACACTAAACTGCAAGCAAATAGCTGCAAACATGGCAAACTTAGCGGCATTTACCCCCAAAGTAGCCATTAATCTACAACATTGAAACTGACGCTGAAATAGACGTTGATTTATCACTGTAAAACCCTTTAGCTTGTATACAAGCGCTAGCTTACCAAACTTTGTGTAAAATATTCGATATGACTATTTGTTTGAAAAGGCGCATTGCCGCCAATTATTATGATAATTAGTCACTGTTAGGGCGCGCTAAGCACTGATTTGCCGCTATAATGGCCACTCATATGTGGCTGTATTTAGAGATTTGACTATGAACCCGCAGAAAACGGGGCTTTTGAGTTTATATTTTGGTATTTTTTTGATGAGCCTTACCGGCTTATTCGCCAAATCGATTCCGCTTGACGCCACATCTATCACCCAACTTCGCAGCACCGTAGCTATAGTCGCCTTATTTATTTACTGCATGCTGCGCGGCTCATCGCTTCGTTTAAAGTCGTTTAAAGAAGCTGCTGGTATATATGGGCTGGGCATTTTTATGGCCATCCACTGGGTAACCTACTTTCACGCCATGCAGGTTTCAACTGTGGCTATTGGTATGTTGTCGCTGTTTAGCTACCCGGTTATCACCGTACTGCTTGAACCATTATTTCAGAAAAAACTGCCCGCCCGCGCCGATCTAATAGCCGGTGCATTGTCTTTTACGGGTGTGGTTATTCTAACTATGGATGACTCTACCGGCTTAGGTGGTGCTGCGCTAACGGGCGCTGCATGGGGCATTTTTAGCGCTTTGATATTTTCTGTTCGCAATATACTGCAAAAATATACCTACCCAGATGTGCCCAGTGGCACCTTAATGTTTCATCAGGTGGTGGCCACCGCGGTAATACTTATACCCTTCGTAGATTTTGGTTCTGTGGCCAGCCTAGAATTAGATAAGTGGGCACTCATTGTCGCCCTAGGTGTGCTGTGTAGCTCTATGGCGCACACTCTGCTGGCGCTAAGCTTAAAACGCTTACCAGCTAAATCTGTAGCGCAAATTAGTTGCTTACAGCCCGTGCTTGGGGCGCTACTTGCTTGGTTTGTGCTAAAAGAAACCATTGCACCGCAGGTGCTTGGCGGCGGCGCACTAATTCTTGCGGTGGCCGCATGGGAATCTTACAAACAATCCTATAGGCCTAGAGCGGTTAGCTGAGGCTCTTGAAGCCCCATTTGCTCTTTAAGAGTGGGGTTTTCCAATACAATCATTTTCGACTCTTGTTCGCGCAACTGCTCCACTAGCTCGCCGTAATAATGATCAAATAACGCATCGAATGAGCCATCTTTCGCCGCCAACGCCAGCCCCTTGGTTACGCGCTCTGCTAGCAGTGAGTGCTTACCACTTATTTGAAACAATACAGGCCACGGGTAGTAAAGCATTAAGTCCGGCGCGATAGTTAAGTCGAGCTTATCGCCATCAAATGCTGCCAATGTGGCTTTTGCCTCCACTACGCCTAATGGCAAGCAGTCAAAACGCCCCAGCGAAAGCATTGCAAACAGGTTAGAAAACAGCCCTTCATCCATCACCTGAAGCCCGTTGTGACGGTAAATTGCAACATCGGGCCAGCTGCGCCCTTGACCAATTAATATTGGCTTAAGCTCCTCTTTATTGGAGATTTGCTCAAACCGCGCTAGGTCTTTCTCTCGAATAACAAGGTTGCGATACCCCAGCAACCCCTTAAGCAAAGGAATGGGCACCTGCACAATTTTAGTTTCTACCTCGCCCACTCTAGCGCGATATGGCGCTGCATATATATTTATTAGTTCGCCACGCGCCAACTCGTGACGAGCCCTATCGGAGCCTAAATCGGCCTCTAAGCGCGTAATATTAAACGGAGGGTAGTCGGCGGCGGTTTTATCTAGAGCCAATAGCAAAAGTGCCAATTCGTAGGGGTCGCGCGCGGCAGTGCCGTTCCAATAGCGAATTTGCATCACATCGACTTCTTGGATCGCACTGCCTTGCACCCCGCTTGCAGCAAGCACAAGCAGCCAAGCAGACACCCTCAATAACAGATGCAACTTACGCCAAACGCGCATAAACCGCTGCAACCTGAAACTTTGAGCTAAAATTAATAAGAAAGCGTTTAATCATGCAATTAACTATAGCCTAATGATCAATCTTACAACAACAACGCTTTATGACCATGCAAGCTAAATAGAGCACCAATTAATAAGGGAACTGTTATGGCTTTTGATACAGCACTAGTAAATAGGTTACGCACCCATTTTGATGGTCGCGACGATATTATAGAAAAACGCATGTTTGGTGGAATGGCCTTTATGCTGGGCGGGCACATGTGCGTAGGCGTACTTAACGACGCCTTAGTTGCGCGCATTGGCCCAGACCAACATAAAGAGTCGCTCGCCAGTATGTACGCCTCGCCATTTGATTACACAGGTAAACCATTAAATGGGTTTGTATATGTTGCGCCCGAAGGCATAAGCACAGACAATGACTTAGCCGATTGGGTGAGCAAATGTGAAGGATTTGTTTTTACGCTGCCGCCCAAGCACTAAAGACAAACCTGCCATATTTTAGTAAACATTTATGACCATTGAGCGTGAGCAACAAACGGCACAAGCCATTAACACATCTCTACAACAAAGCGCTCAAAAGTTACAACGACTTGCCGAACAAGGTAAAGACGTTAGCCCCGCTGCTGCGCGTAAAATAGAGCAGCGCTTAGAAGACTTGCAGGCAGATATAGACAATGTAAGCGCCCCCATGCTGGCTTATAAGCTGCGCCGTATAGCCGACTCAAAAATGCTCAAACAAATGAGCGATGCGCCCGCTGCCGCACCGGCGGCGAAGTCAAAAAAAGCAATCAAGTCTGCAACAGCAACATCTGCTTCCGCGCCCGACGCTTATCAATCAACAACTTTTCAATGCAAATCCGATTTAGACTTGTGCCTAGTAAATAGTAAAAACGCATTGGACAAGGCGCTGTGTTACGCTCTGTTCATCCGTTGCGCCATCAAAGGTTAATTCATGGACCACAGTACAATATTTAACGTTCTCGCGTATTTGGGCGCGGCAGTGGTTGCCGTACCTCTTTTCCGCAAACTGGGCCTAGGGGCTATTCTTGGCTACCTGTTTGCCGGCGCCGTTATAGGCCCGCAGGGTTTTCAGTTTATCGACCACCCCGAGTCGGCATTACATTTCGCCGAGTTTGGCGTCGTCATGCTGCTATTTCTTATTGGCTTAGAGCTAAACCCCGAAAAACTATGGAACATGCGTGTGCAAATTGGCTTGCTAGGTGGCGGTCAATTATTAATTAGCGCGTTAATAATAGCGGTTAGCCTAGTAGTGGGTATGCAGTGGGGCTGGCACCTTGCCATTATTACCGGTTTAACGCTTGGCTTGTCTTCCACCGCTTTTGCCGTACAGCTTATGGATGAACAAGGGATTATGGGTACCGCCTTGGGCCGCAAGGGCTTTTCTATATTATTGCTGCAAGATATGGCAGTTATTCCACTGTTATTACTCGTAAGCGCATGGGCACCAACTAGCATTGAGTCAACCAGCGGCCACGCCCTACCTTGGTGGTCGGGGTTATGTGCCGTTATTGCCGTGTTGCTTATTGGCCGCTTCGCCCTCGGCCCCATTCTTACGTTAGTAGCCCGTTACGGCAGTAAAGAGGTGCTTACCGCAGGTTCGCTGCTAATCGTATTGGGCACCGCGGTACTTATGCAGTATGTGAATTTATCTATGGGAATGGGCGCCTTCTTAGCGGGCATTATTTTAGCTAACTCTAGTTTTCGCCATCAGCTAGAGGCAGATATAGAACCGTTTAAAGGCTTGCTACTAGGCTTGTTTTTTATTGCTGTAGGCATGAGCCTAGACCTGCAACTTTTACTAAAAGAACCACTCGTTATTTTAGGTTTAGCCCTAGCACTTATGTTGGCCAAAGCCACCGTTATTATGCTGCTAACCCAGCTGCGCGCCTGCACATGGAAAGAAGGCTTTTTACTTGGCTTAATGCTGTCGCAGGGCGGTGAATTCGCATTCGTTGTAATGACCAAAGCCGTTGGCCTTAACGTTATAGATCAAAGCCTTGCAAACTACGTGGTTATGGTGGTGGGCATTTCAATGGCACTCACCGCCCCACTGGTTATGCTATTTAAGCGTTTTATTCACAAACCAATACCTGCCAACACCAATTACGATGCCGCCACCGGTGAAGAACCAGAAGTTGTGATTGCAGGGTTTGGTCGTTTCGGCCAAATAGTGGGGCGCATACTGGTAGCCAACAACATACACTTTACCGCACTAGACAAAGACCCAACCCACGTTGATTTTGTTAAACAATTCGGTAATAAAATATTTTTTGGCGATGCTGCACGCATGGATCTACTGCGCGCAGCGGGTATTGATCACGCACGAGTACTTATTATTGCCGTAGACGATATGGAAGATGCCACACGTATAGCACAACAGGTGCGCCACGAATTTCCCAAACTAAAAATTATTGCGCGAGCTCACAACCGTATGCACAACTATCAACTCGTTGCTGCAGGCTGTAATGAAATAATTCGCGAAACATTCGAAAGCAGCTTACACGCCGCGCGCAGCACGCTTGTGGCCCTAGGTGTTAATGACGGCCAAGCAATGTTCAAAGTAGAACTATTTCGCATGCACGACGAAGAGCTTATTCAACGCGCGGCCAAACACAGAGATGACATGCCAGAATTACTAAAAATTGCACAGGAAGGCCGTAAAGAATTAGAGCGGCTATTCGAACAAGATAAGCACAATTAAACTTATTACCTCATTCAAGATATTGGAGCACCACTACATTGTTGTCATACCTACACGGTTACCACGCGGGTAATTTTGCCGACGTACATAAACATTGCACGCTCATGCTGCTGTTAAAAAAACTGCACGCTAAGAACACTCCCATCACCTATATAGACACACACGCAGGCGCAGGGCTGTATGCCTTAGATGACGAAAAAGCGGAAAAAACTAGAGAGAGCCAACAGGGTGTGGATGCGCTATTGGCGAGTAAAACCGGCATTACTCACAGCGCGATTAAAGAATATTTGCACTTGCTGGCAAGCGTGAGATTAAGCAAGCAACATACCTTAGGCGAACAAGCCTACCCAGGCTCGCCAGCCATTGCACAAGCTTTATTGCGCGAGCAAGATTTCGGCATTCTTATGGAGTTGCACAACAACGAAGTGGGCAAGCTGAAGCAACATTTTAAACGCGACACACGCCTCAGCATTCATCATCGCGACGGCTTCGAAGGGCTGGCGGCACTCACACCACCAAGCACAGCCCGAGGCTTAGCGCTTATCGACCCGTCGTACGAACTCACTAGTGACTACCACCAACTCATTACCAGTTTACAAACCGCTACCGCGCGCTGGCGCACAGGTGTGTTTGCCGTTTGGTACCCTATTTTAGCCGGCGAAAAAAATCACGCCGATTTCATCAAGCGCAAACTCGCACAGCTAGATGTAGCAAGTGTACTAAACAGCGAATTACATATTTATACGAAGGAAGAAAACGACGGAATGATAGGGTCAGGCATGGCGATTATAAACGCCCCATGGCAATTAGATGCCGAACTGGAATCTCTATTACCCGAGCTAGAAACACTACTAGCACAAAGCAGCAAAGTTAAATATAAGGTGGAATGGCTAAAAGAAAAAGCCTAGCAAATGCTAGGCAAAACTTTATAAAAGTAACCAACTATTGAAGTAGTTTAGTTGGAGAAAGCGTATAAAAAGGGTTGCGTGTTAATAACATTAAGTGCACAAAAACAAATTATTAACACGCGAATTTTTAACTATAAAAAAATTAAAGTTGATCCAACCAGGCAGCCGCACCAACAAATGCGGTGTACTCGTAGCTAATTAAATTAACGGGAATATTTTCCACATAGTGGCTCATTACACCCTTTTCAGAAAAGCGCTTAACAAAATCACTAGATTTAAAATAATCAATGAAGCGCGGCAACACACCACCCGCTAAATACACCCCGCCTTTTGCGCCGTAAGTTAGTGCCAAATTACCTGATAGCGAACCGATAAAGCTGCAAAATAAATCCAACGTTTCTTTGCACAAGTCGTCAGTGCCATCTAGCGCACCTGCGGTAATATCTTTTGGCTCGTAGTTTTTTGGCGTTTCACCGCGAACGGTAGCCAATGCACGATACAAACGCACAAGGCCTGGGCCGGATATAAACGTTTCTGCAGATACATGCCCGTGTTCGGCCATAGCTGCGCGAATAACTTCGCACTCTAACTGCGTTGCTGGCGCAACATTTACGTGGCCACCTTCACTAGGAATAGGCAACCAACTATCGCCTGCACACGCCAAACCTGCCACTCCTAAACCAGTGCCAGGGCCCAAAATGGCCTTGTTGCCTTTTGGGTCCATTGTGCCGGCTTTAATTTCTATTAAGTTATCGGCTTGCAAGCTGCTGGTTGCCACAGCCAATGCGCCAAAGTCGTTAAGGGTATCGTATTTATCAAACCCAAACTCTGCCTTCACCGCCGCTTGGCTAAACTCCCAATTTAAATTGGTCATGCGCGCATTATCGCCATCAATGGGGCCGGCAATAGCCACACAAGCAGCCTTTGGTTTTTCACCACCAAGGGTATCAATGTAATGCTGCATTGCATCCTGCAAACGCGGGAATTCACTGCCGTTTAATATTTGAATCTGCTCTAAATTAAACGCATTACCTTTTTTGCCTGTTACTAAAGCAAAACGCGCGTTAGTGCCGCCAATGTCTGCAACGATATAGGGATACATGAACATTACGCTCCATTAATAAGATAAATACATGTTCCAAGCTTTATTTCTCGTTATTAATTTAACGAACGTAAGCACAAAACAATGAAAATTTGTGGCGCCACTCTAGAGAAACCAGAGAATCTCGTCAAGAAAGTACATCAGTGCTAGACAAAACCGGCTGCGCTAGCAAGAATGTGGCCCCCCAAGCTTTATATTGTTTAAAATTTGGGCACACAATAAAAAACGAGGAAAGCATCGCCAAACCATAATGGCGAGCACATTACATAAAAAAATCACCTTAGCTACGACCATTATCTGAGAGGACACCATGGCCAGTATTCCAGGCACATCAGAAGCACCGACAACGCCTATGGCAGAGTCAACACAAGAAAATCATACAGTACCGTTAATCATCCTTACGTCATTATTTTTTATGTGGGGCTTTTTAACGGTAATGAACGATGTTCTTATCCCGCACCTTAAAAATTATTTTGATTTAAGTTATACCCAAGCAAGTTTGATCCAATTTTGCTTTTTTGGCGCCTACGGCATTATGTCCATTCCCGCCAGCATGATTGTGAAACGCATCGGTTATCAAAACGGCGCCGTGCTGGGTTTAATTATTGCTGGCCTTGGCTGCTTTATGTTTTTCCCCGCTGCAGAATTAAGCGTTTACGCTATTTTCTTAGGTGCACTGTTTGTACTCGCAAGTGGTATCACCATTTTGCAAGTTTCAGCCAACCCATACGTTACCCGTTTAGGCTCACCCTCTGGCGCATCGCAACGATTAACACTCACCCAAGCGTTTAACTCTTTGGGTACTACCATTGGCCCTAAAGTAGGTGGTTTGTTAATTTTGGGCGGCGTAACTTACGGCGCAACAGAACTTGCCACCATGGATGCAGAAGCGGTAACGGCCTATTACAAGTCCAAAGCTGATGCAGTGAAAATGCCTTATGTGTTTATGGGCCTAAGCTTAGTCGGCCTTGCTGTATTCTTCCGTTTTATGAAATTGCCAAAAATTGTGGATGCTGAGCTAGCTCCAGGCGGGCAATACAAAAAAGCATGGGAATACAAACACCTTATTTTGGGCGCTGTTGGTATTTTCATGTATGTGGGTGGCGAAGTGTCTATCGGCAGCTGGTTAATCAACCTATTGGCCGACCCAAATGTTGCTGGGCTTGATGAAGAACACGCATCCGCACTGCTAATGTATTTCTGGGGTGGCGCAATGGTTGGCCGCTTTGTTGGTGCATTTTTAATGACATCCGTAGCACCGCAAAAACTGCTTACCATCTGCGCAATAGTCGTTGTGGCTTTGCTGTTCAGTACGTCATTCACATCTGGCAAAGTTGCGATGTACTCGGTTATCGCAATAGGCTTGTTTAACTCCATTATGTTCCCAACTATCTTTAGTCTTGCTCTTAACCGTTTAGGCGCGGCGACAAGTGAAGGTTCGGGCATTTTGTGTGTGGCCATTGTGGGCGGCGCATTTATACCTCTAGCACAAGGCGTATTAGCCGATAGCGTTGGCATTCAGTTGTCTTACCTATTGCCAATTGTTTGCTATGCCTACATTGCATTCTATGGCTTTAAAGGTTACAAAGCGGATTAATCTTTCCGTGTGCCCCTGTTGCTTGCGACAGGGGCTTAGTTACCGAGTAGAGCTATGCCCCGTCATATTGTTATTGTTGAAGACGAAGAAGCCATTGCCCAAAACTACTGCGACGCACTGCGACGTCAGGGCTATAAAGTTACCCATTACCGCACGCGCCCCGAGGCAACCGAAGCCTTTGCGGCCCGCCTGCCCGACCTAGCCATTATTGACGTTGGCTTAGGCGAAGAAATCGAAGGCGGCTTTGACCTATGCCGCGACTTGCGCAGCCGCGCACCGGAACTCCCTATAATTTTTCTCACCGCCCGCGACAGCGAATTCGATGTAGTGTCTGGTTTGCGTCTTGGCGCCGATGATTACCTCACCAAAGACATAAGCCAAGTGCACATGCTTGCACGTATTACTACGCTATTTCGCCGCATAGACGCGCTGCAAAAACCACTGGCCAAAGAGACAAACATTCAACGCGGCTCACTCACCATGAACATGGACAGAATGACCGCCCACTGGAATGACATTGCGGTAGATTTAACCATTACCGAATTGTGGATTGTGCACGCGCTTGCCCTGCACCCCGGCCATGTAAAAAACCGTCAGCAGCTAATGGATGCCGCCAACGTAGTGCTTGATGACAACACAATCACCTCCCACGTAAAGCGAGTACGCAAAAAGTTTAAAGCGATAGACGATAATTTTGATGCCATCCAAACCGCATACGGCATGGGCTACAGATGGCTAAACCAATAATAGTTTTAGCCAACGAGTAATAGCCGTGCGCCTGCGCAAACAACTGTTTTTTGTAAGCCTAATTACCCTTACCCTACCTTGGGCTGGCTGCCAGTACGTAAAAGAAATGGAACAAACTCTGCGCACAGGGCAAAGCGAGGCCCTTACTGCCACTGCTATGGCCGCAGCAGCCCGCCTAAGTAGCGACCCAGCCGCTGTAATGCAATTGCAACAGTTAGGCACCCCCGCTGGCTTAACGCCGCTGTACGCCCACCCTATGGCCACTGCCGTAGTACCCGACGGCTACGACGATGAATGGGTAACTGCTGGCCTAGCAAGACAAGGGCTCGCCGCCCCCAGTGGCGAAAAAGCCCAAATAGTGGCCGGTAGCTACCAGCGCTCACTGTATTTATTTCTGCGCAGCTACAACAACCCCAAACAATACTATTCACCTTCACAGCGCTCGCCCATTGAAAGTGATCACCTACGTATAAAACTGCGCAATGAACTAGGCCAAGAGCAAACACTGCTGGTATACACCAGCGTACCCGGCCGCGCATCTGTCGACCGACTTATAGAAAACAACCGCACCGTGGCCGAGCACAAAGTAATTTGCCACTGGCTGGAGTGGCAAGATGGCTATCACATTGAACTAGAGCTACCACTTACGTGGGCCAAAGGAGGAATAGAAGTTTACTTAACCCAAGCACTAGCAAGCGACGCCAGCAAACAAGCATTATTGAGCAACCGTCAAAACAATCAAACCGCGTTAATAGCACCGCTCATCACACCGTCTGAGATTTTGGCCAACGAGCTAGCGATATTTAGCCGCACCGGCGTGCAACTTCATGTTGCGTCTTCCGGCGTAAAACGCCTTGCGAGCACCGGCAACCTCAATGCACCGGCCAGTAAAAAATTAAAAGAACAACACGGTTTAATCAGTTGGCTATATACCCTTGCTTTGGGTAACGACAAATTACCAGAGCTAGATAACGTGCAAACAAGCGGACAATTTGAAACGCCCGAAGTGAGCTTGGCGCTGCAAAATACATCTGCACAAGGCGTATATCAAAAAGGCGCCAAACGCCTTTTGCGCGTTGCCGTACCTATTTTGGCCAACGGTGATAAAAACGCCCAACCATTGGGCGTTGTCATTGCCGATCAAAACGCCGACTCGCTGGCCACTATGACCAACAGCGCTTTTAACCGCCTAATTATGTACTCTTTAGGCACAGTCTTTATAGCCGCATTCGCGTTAATTATTTACGCAAGCTGGATATCCATGCGTATTGGCCGCTTAAGCCAAGCGGCAGTAAACGCGGTGAGCGAAACCGGAAAAATATCGGACGACTTCCCCATTTTAAATAGCAAAGATGAAGTGGGCGATTTATCTCGCAGCTTTGGCCAGCTACTTGCTCGACTGCGTGAATACACCCATTACTTGCGCACCCTTTCTAGCAAACTTTCCCACGAGCTGCGCACGCCCTTAGCTATTGTGCGCTCATCGCTCGACAACCTTGAACATGTGAAACTTTCGAAAGAAGCCAAGGTATACGCCGAGCGCGCGCGCGAAGGTACGCTGCGGTTATCTAGCATTTTAAATTCCATGAGTGCCGCCAGCCGTGTAGAGCAAGCAATAAGCGGCGCAGACATAGAAGATATTCCCGCCAATGAATTGCTTAGCAGCCTAAAAGCCGCCTACGAAGATGTGTATAAACACGTCGACTTTAAATTAAATATTCGCGACGATGGCCAAGATTTTACCTTGCGTGGCTCTGGTGAATTACTGGTGCAAATGCTCGATAAACTGGTAGATAACGCGGCCGACTTCTGCCCGCAGCAAGGGCTAATAGAACTGGGCCTGTACCGCAACAATAATCACATAATGATCACTGTGCGCAACGATGGCCCACCCCTGCCTAGCCATATGCACGGTCAGCTTTTTGATTCGATGGTATCGGTAAGAGATAAAACAGATGAGCGCCAGCACCACCTAGGATTAGGCTTGTACATTGTGCGTCTTATTGTAGATTTTCACCGCGGCGAAGTGCAGGGTTACAACATTCCAGACAATAGCGGTGTTATTTTTGAAATAAAATTACCCGTAAAAGGCAGCTAACAGCGTAGGCTGAACGCTGTTAGCTGTTAGCTGTTAGCTGTTAGCTGTTAGCTGTTAGCTGTTAGCTGTTAGCTAGTATTTCGGCCATCCATTAGCATCCCAATTCAAGGTACTAATAATCATCTTAGGTGTGCCTGCATCTGTGGCATCGTACGCGTGGCGCACAATGACATCGGTGTTAATAATATCTTGCCCACCAGGGCCAACCCACACGTTGTTGCCCGCATCTAAAATACTGCCACCACCACTCATCATATCGTTGCCGTTCTTATCCAAATAAGGGCCGGTAATACTTGTAGAGCGCCCGTAAGCAATTTGATAGGTGCTATCTACGCCCGCACAGCATTTGCCGATAGAAACAAATAAATAGTAATACCCACGGCGATACACAATAGAAGGCGCTTCAATACCGCCGCCCTTTTGCGCAATAGAATAAAGTGTGCCAATTGGCTTCATGGTAATGGGGTTCAAGCGCATCACTTTAATACCGCTGTTCCAACTTCCCATTGTTAACCAAGGGTTGCCATGCTCATCGACCACTAAATCTGGGTCGATCGCATTCCAATCGCTAGATGAGGTGGTATTAATTACTAAGCCGTGGTCCTGCCAATCACTCGCAGCCAAACTCGATGCCGACGCCAAACCAATGGCAGATACACGCGAGCCAAAAGTAGAGATGGAATAGTACAAATAAACCCGCCCATTATAAGTGCGTACATCAGGCGCCCATACATCGTTGTTCGACTGGCCGGGTACATAGGTCTTCCACCAACTTAAACCATTGGGAAACACAGAAGGTAAGCCATCCCACGCCAAACCATTGGCTGAATACTTACCGTAAATTCCCTCGCCGGTTTGATACAACCACCATGAGCCGTTTTCGTAGGCCATTGTGGGGTCGTGAGTCACTAGATTACCGGTTAAGGACCAGTGGTTGGTTGCACCGTTGGTGGTAGATGTATCTACTGGCGGCGCACCTACATTGGCGATTTTGGTAAATTGCCACTGCTGCGGGTCCCCGCCCCAAAAGGCCCATTGCGCAATATTCGCGCCGTTAGACGTATCAAAACCATACAAATCTAACGCTTTGCCGCTGTGTTTATTTAGCACGGCATAATAGCCATTGCCCTGGCTGCTTAAAGTCCACAACTGCGGGTCGCCATGCCAAAAATCATACTGCACAACATTGCCGCCATCTGCCGTGGAAAAATCAAACACCTCCAGCGCCATACCACTTAACAAGTTAATTATGGAGTAGTCGCCATTGCCTTCGTGAGTGACAATCCATTTTTGATGATCACCGCCATTATTCGCCCACTGAATTACATTTGCGCCAGCCGCCGTAGACGCCCCCGTTATTTCTATAGGCTTACCACTTAACTTAGAAGTAATGGAGTACACGCCATTAGATAACTGGGCATTGGCAAATGCGCACATACATAGAAGTACTACTGTTGTAGCTAGTTGATAGAGTTTTCGACAAAGGTTCATATATCGTCTCCTGAGCAAACCTTGGCTTACTCGGCGAAGTGTTATTTTTATAAAAATACATGAGACAAGCAGCGCAACCCGCTAGCAATCGCTTTGGAGTACACACTTCAAGTATTTGACTAAGTGAAACTAAAGCTTAACCAACGGTTAGCTTTTACAGGTGCATATAGCAGCGCCCTTTATTTTGCTTATTGGGCTGGTCCACTTAAACACACCATATTTGTATTATTATATTTATATTGGCCACCATCAAGAAGAATAACGCGCCAACATGGCGAAAAACCGATCAAGTTCACCTTTTTGTTCGGTTATTTAGCTAGAAATCCCCTCTGCAAACACTTAAAGCTGCTTAATTGGCTTATTTAGCAACACTCTATTGACTTTAAAACTCAAACAAGGATAATACCGCGTCCTTGAATCCGGCTATCTAGCCGACACATTAAACAGAATTCTATTATTTATAGGAGCAACGCGGTGGCAAACTCACCTCAAGCAAAAAAACGCGCCCGTCAAAACGATAAGGCACGCGCTCACAATGCTAGCCTGCGCTCCATGGTTCGCACTTATCTTAAAAAAGTGGTTGCGGCGATTGAAGCAGGCGACGCAGAAACAGCTAAAGCGGCATACGCCGTAGCTATACCTGTTCTTGATCGTGTTGCCGACAAAGGCATCATCCACAAGAACAAAGCAGCTCGCCATAAGAGCCGTTTGAACGCAAAAATCAAAGCTCTTAGCGCTTAATAACGCAAGCAGCTAGATTACTTGCCCTACACACTGTAGAAGCAAAGCGATCAGACACAAAAAAGCCGACGAAAGTCGGCTTTTTTGTGTCTGATCGCTTTTTTCACTTAACAGCTCAGGCCAATTAAGCTAACAGCAAAACCTCACCCTACGAAGCTGTAGCCACCCGCAATACCTCAATAGCTTTCTTGGTTTGCTCGAGCGTACCCAAGGTAATGCGTAAACCCAAACGCCCATCAGCATCCGCCTTAGGCCGCACCAGAATGCCCGCAGCCCGCAGCGCCAGCTCAACCGCCTCAGGCCCAACAGGAAAAGTCCAAATATAGTTAGTGGAGCTAGGCCAATACTCTATCCCCTGCTCATCCAAAAACGCCTCCAATACCGGCTTAGAGCGCAGCATAACCTCGTCGATATAGCTGGAAACATCCGAAAAATTTTCCAACGCGGCACGCACAGCCACCACAGCAAGCTGGTTAATATCGTAAGGTCCACGCACATTCAAAAGCGCATTAATATTCTCGGCACAGGAAATAATGTAGCCAAAGCGCAGCGAAGGAATGCCCCACGTTTTAGAAAAAGTACGGGTAATAATTAAATTTGGATAGGCCGCCACCAAATCGGCAACGGTCGCCTGCGTATATTCAAAGTAACACTCATCCACCAACACAGCAGCGTTATTACCATGAGTAGATGCGGCCTTCAGAATGGCCTCTACACCGTCGCGCGCCAACAAGGTACCACAAGGGTTGTTGGGGTTAGACACCACCACCACCTTTACATCAGGCTCTATTGCATCCAACACTTCCTGCAGCGGAAAACCGTGCTCGCGCGTATATTGAGGCGAAACAATTGAGCAATTTTCTATTTTTGCGCACTGACTGTACATGGCGAAACTAGGCCCAGGAATAACAACCTTATCGCCCGCACCGCACACCGAACGAAACACCAACTCTATTCCCTGATCGGAACCATTGGTAATCATCAACTGATCGACACCTACGCCAGCGTAATTCGCTATCAACTCAACAATATTACCGTAGGCAGGGTACATTTGCAGACGGCCACTCTGTATGTAATCAATAAGCGCACGCTGCACTTTTTCACTTACAGGCAAAGTGCGCTCATTAAAATCTAACAACACATTGGTGTCGGGATTACGACCATCCAACGGCGGCTTGTAAGCCGACATAGCTCGAATATGCGCTTTAATAACAGACATAGAATTTGCTCAAACGGAAGGTTAAACCAATACCAGGTTATCGCGATGGATAAGCTCGTCGTAATCTTTGTAGCCAAGCAGCGAATCTATACGCGAGCTGGAAGCACCTTTAATTTTATTTGTTTCATCGCTACTGTAATTCACTAAGCCACGCGCAATTTCGCGGCCAGCAGTATCTTCACACAAAACTAGCTCGCCGCGAGTAAAATACCCTTCTACGGCGCGCACACCAACAGGCAATAAACTCTTACCCTGCTCGCGCAACACTTTCACCGCACCGTCGTCTAGGGTTAAACGCCCTCGGGGCTGCATATTACCCGCCAGCCAGCGCTTGCGCGCAGCAATAGGCTGCGACTCGGAATACAGTAACGTTCCTAAAATTTCGCCGCTCGCCACCCGCGGAATAACATCAAAAACCTTACCGCCCACAACAATAGTATTCGCCCCAGAACGAGCAGCCAAACGCGCCGCGCGCACCTTGCTGATCATGCCGCCGCGACCAAGCGCACCGCCATCACCCGCCATCGCATCCAACCCTGGGTCGAACGCCGAACGCTCAATAAGCATTTTAGCCAGCGCATTTTGCCTGGGGTCGCTATCGAACATCGCTTTTTGATCGGTGAGAATGCACAGAGTGTCAGCCTCGATAAGATTGGCCACCAACGCACCCAAGGTATCGTTATCCCCAAAGCGAATTTCGTCGGTTACCACCGTATCGTTTTCGTTAACAATAGGAATCACGCCCAACTTAGTGAGTGTGCGCAGCGTGGAGCGCGCATTAAGGTAGCGCTGACGATTAGATAAATCATCGTGATCCAACAGGATTTGCGCAGTTTTAATGCTGTATTTTTGAAACTCTTGCTCGTAGGCCTGAATTAAACTGGACTGCCCCACCGCAGCGGCAGCCTGAAGCTCGTGCAGCGCCTTTGGCCGCTCGGCCCACCCCAAGCGCGTCATACCCGCCGCAACCGCACCGGAAGACACCAACACCACCTCATAGCCTCGCTTGGATAAAGCAGCCATCTGCTTTACCCACACAGCCATTTCTTCGCGATCTAAACCACGTCCGTTATTGGTTAATAGCGCACTACCTATTTTTATTACCCAACGACGACTCTGCTTAACTAACTGTCTTTTGCTCATGGGCCACTCTAATTAGGGAACGTAATGGATTTCCATTTCGTGATCATCATCTTCATCATCGTCGTCATTATCCAACGCCCGGCCCTTGGCGGCAGCTTTTGCCGCACGATGACGCTGCTGCAACAACGCGATACGCTCGCGCGCCTCTTGCTGCATTTGCAACTGCACTTCGTGCTCCTGCTCGGCCAATTCTTCGTTATCGCGCTCTTTTTGCCACAACACCTCAAGGTGCCCCAACAACTTTTCACACAACTGCGCGGTACCGGTATTAGAAATGGCAGCAATTTTATAAATTGGGCCCACCCAATTTAACGCTTCGCGAATCTGCCTTTCCACTTCCGCCACCTCATCTTCCGATAGAGTGTCGCACTTATTCAACACCAACCAACGCTCGCGCTGCGCAAGAGTGGGGCTGAACTTATTAATCTCATCAACAATCGCACGCGCACTTTCAACCGGGCTAGATTCGTCAATAGGGTTTACATCGACCAAGTGAATCAAAATTCTGCAGCGGGTCAAATGCTTCAAAAAGCGTATTCCAAGGCCTGCACCGTCGGATGCCCCTTCAATCAACCCTGGAATATCGGCAACCACAAAGCTGCGATGGGTTTGCACTTTTACCACACCCAAACTTGGCACAAGCGTGGTAAAGGGGTAATCAGCCACTTTGGGCTCGGCTGACGAAACAGAACGGATAAACGTCGACTTGCCAGCGTTTGGCAAACCCAACATACCTACATCAGCCAGCACCTTAAGCTCTAGCTTAATTTGTCGATCTTCACCCTCGCTGCCAGGCTTGGTTTGACGCGGCGCGCGGTTAACGCTGGACTTAAAGCGCGCGTTACCCAAACCATGAAAACCGCCCTGAGCCACAAGCAACCGATCGCCAGCTTTGGTTAAATCGCCAATGACTTCTTCGGTTTCCATATCGATAACTGATGTACCTACAGGCACCGGCAAAATCAAATCCTCGCCCTTGGCACCAGTACAATTGCGACCGCGACCACCCTCGCCCGACTGCGCGCGAAAGCTGCGCTGATAGCGATAATCCACCAACGTATTTAAATTTTCATCCGCTTCTAGGTACACACTGCCGCCATCACCGCCGTCGCCGCCATCTGGGCCACCCTTTTCGATGAATTTCTCGCGGCGAAAACTCATACAGCCGTTTCCGCCCTTGCCCGCATGTACAAATATTGGAGCTTCGTCTACAAACTTCATTTTATTTACCTAGGCAGCAAGTTCTTAGCGAACTCTACTCCCTCTATTTTACCTAATCCAGCGCCTTAGGACCTGTGAATACCATCTGCTACAAATAGTATTCAAAGGGCCTAACAACCACCTTGCATTTTCCCATAAAAGAAAAGCCCTGCTACCGAGGCAACAGGGCTTTCTTGAAACTAAAGCAATCTAAAAATTATGCAGCAACAATGCTTACATATTTACGATTGTTTGGTCCTTTAACTTCAAACTTAACGGCACCCTCAACCTTGGCAAACAAAGTGTGATCTTTGCCTAAACCAACATTTTCACCTGGGTGAACGCGTGTGCCACGCTGACGAACAATAATGCTACCCGCGGTCACAGTTTCGCCACCGAAACGCTTAACACCTAAGCGTTTACTTTCGGAATCGCGACCGTTACGAGTACTACCACCTGCCTTCTTGTGAGCCATGATCTATTCTCCTCGTTAACTATTAACCAGCGATACCGGTGATTTTAACTTCGGTATACCACTGACGGTGACCTTGACGGGTCATAGAGTGCTTACGACGACGGAACTTGATAATACGAACCTTGTCTGCACGGCCATGACTAACCACTTCTGCAGTCACTTTAGCGCCTTCAACATAAGGAGCGCCGATTTTAACGTCGTCGCCTTTAGTTACTAATAGCACTTGATCGAAATCGACAGACTCACCGGTCGCCACTTCAATTTTTTCAAGACGTAAAACTTCGCCTTCTTCTACACGGTGCTGTTTACCACCGGCAATAAAAACTGCGTACATATAAATGCTCCAACAGCTATTTGGGCTTATTCTGCTAATAACAGTTAAGCTAAATTGGACGACACGAAGCAGCAACACACACCGCCAAAGCGCTTAATGCTTGCTTTCAAATAGCTACCCCTATGGCAACTATCGCAGAGCTTGCGTCGTTTATACAAACCGGAATAACGGAGCTATTCTCGGGGGCGCGCATTCTACGATAAAAACCAGCCAAACGCAAACAAACGCACCCCATGCACGGCGCAGCCTGCGTTCATATTGTAGGCTTTGCACTTGACAGTCTGGGCGCAGCTGCCTAGCATCCACACCTCCTGTTAAAGCCAGCAAGCCAAATGCGCCCGATTTACAGTAGAATCTGGCCCTTAAAAGCAATAAAACTGGCCACTAACCTGCTCACAGGCTCGAGATATGCAGTCTTTTTATAAGGTGGTTCAAGAGGATTTCGCCGAGGTTAACACTCTAATCGTTAACCAACTGCACTCCGACGTTGGACTCGTAGAAAATATTGGCCACTATATTGTGGATGCCGGCGGTAAACGCCTGCGCCCCCTACTCGTGCTACTTACCGCACGGGCACTGGGCTATAACGGCAACCAGCACCTCTCGCTTTCAGCCATAATTGAATTTATTCACACGGCCACCCTACTTCACGACGACGTGGTGGACGTGTCGGCCCTGCGCCGCGGAAGACCCACAGCCAACGCCAACTGGGGCAATGCGCCCAGCGTGTTAGTGGGCGACTTCCTCTACTCGCGCGCCTTCCAAATGATGGTTGAAATTGGCGAAATGGGCATAATGAAAGAACTCGCCAATACCACAAATGTTATATCTGAAGGTGAAGTGCAGCAGCTTGTTAACGCGCGCAACCCCGAAGTAACTGAACAAAATTACATGACGGTTATTCACAAAAAGACGGCGGCACTGTTTGAAGCCGCCTGTGAAACAGCAGCAATCCTAGCCGGCGCAGACGCCGCCACATGTAAAGCCGTGCGCAGCTATGGCTACCACCTAGGCGTGGCCTTCCAGCTAGTAGACGATGTATTAGACTATCAGGGTGACGCAGAGGAACTAGGTAAAAACGTTGGCGATGATCTCGCCGAAGGTAAACCGACCCTTCCTTTGATTTACACCATTAATAACGGCTCCGCAGAAGAAGCCGAATTAGTGAAACAAGCGATTATCAACAGCAGCTTAGACAAACTGCAACAAATCGTTGATATCGTGCAGCGTCGCGGCGGACTGGAATACACCCAGCAATGCGCGCAAGACCATATAAACAGGGCAAAGCAGGCCATAGCGCTGCTACCAGAAACGGAATTCCGCTCCGCAATGGAAGATTTGGCGGATTTCGCCATAAAACGCAACCATTAGCGCAGCCATATAAGGGTGCCGCCACAAGCGTGCGCCCTTCTCAGGGGAACCCACCCCCATACATGAGTTACTCGCATACCCCAACCCATGCGACGCTGAACTCCCATTACGTACATGCACCGCTCCGAATTTAAAGTGAGACTCACATGCAAGCAAAAACATTAGCAGACCTATATAGCGACTGGGATAAAGTACAGGCCCACGCACAGGCGTGGCAAAAGCGTACACTAAAGGACGCATTCGACGCAGACCGTAATCGCGCTGCGCGCTACTCGGTTGGCGCCGCCGGCTTAGAGCTAGACTTTTCAAAAAACCATATCGACGACGAAACCCTACAACTTTTAATGGGCGTTGCCGACCAAGCCAACCTTAAAGCAGCCATAAAAAAGCTTTTGCGCGGCGACCACGTAAACAACACCGAAGATCGCCCAGCACTGCACTCCGCATTGCGCTTTCAGGGCAAACCGCAAACAGCAGAACACCAAGAAGTAAAAGCCACTTTAGACAAAATGGCCAAA
This sequence comes from Saccharophagus degradans 2-40, assembly GCF_000013665.1. Taxonomy (NCBI): domain Bacteria; kingdom Pseudomonadati; phylum Pseudomonadota; class Gammaproteobacteria; order Cellvibrionales; family Cellvibrionaceae; genus Saccharophagus; species Saccharophagus degradans. The sequence goes on along the minus strand of NC_007912.1, from coordinate 1,288,549 downwards.
CTTATTAAAAGCGTGCACAGTGGCGAGTGGAAAGGCTATAAAGGCGAAAAAATAACAGATGTTGTAAACATTGGCATTGGTGGGTCTGACCTAGGCCCGCGCATGATCACCAAGGCTCTCACCCCCTTTCACACAGGTGACGTAAAGGTGCATTTTGTGGCCAACATCGACGGTGCAGAAATTCACGACCTAACTCGTGGCTTGAACCCGTCTACCACGCTATTTCTTGTGGCCTCCAAATCGTTCAGCACCCTTGAAACACTAGAGAACTCCCTTACCGCGCGTAAGTGGATGCTAGATAACGGCTGCGCACAAGACCAACTAGCCAAACACTTTGTTGCCATTTCGTCCAAAGTTGAAAAAGCCGTTGAGTTTGGTATTGCCGCAGAAAACGTGTACCCCATTTGGGACTGGGTGGGCGGACGCTATTCACTTTGGTCCGCAATAGGTATGCCCATTGCGTTTGCTATCGGCATGGACAACTTCAACAAGTTGCGCGCTGGCGCTGCCGCAATGGACGATCATTTTGCCGAAGCCCCGCTCGAGCGCAATATCCCCGCGCTAATGGGCTTGCTTATGTTCTGGTATAGCAGCTGTTTAGGCACCGACACCCAAGCTATTTTGCCCTATGCGTACCACCTGCAACTACTGCCTGCGTACCTTCAACAGCTAGAAATGGAAAGCAACGGCAAAAGCGTAACCAAAAGCGGCGAGCGCGTAGACTACCAAACAGGCTCTATTGTATGGGGCACCGAGGGCACTAACGGTCAGCACTCCTTCCACCAGTTACTGCACCAAGGTACAACCATGGTGCCAATTGATTTTATTGCTACCTTGCAAGCGCACCACCCACTAGACCACCAGCATAAGTTTTTATTTGCCAACTGCGTTGCGCAAAGCCAAGCCCTTATGACTGGCCGCGATCAAGCTACCAGTGAAGCAGAAATGCGCGCGCAGGGCATGAGCGATGAGCAAATCGCAGAGCTGGCACCGCACAAGGTTCACCCAGGTAACCGCCCAAGCAACACTATTCTTATGGACAAGCTCACACCGGAAACATTGGGCGCATTAATCGCCGCTTACGAGCACAAGGTATACACCTTAGGCGTACTGTGGAACATCAACTCCTTTGACCAATGGGGCGTGGAGCTAGGCAAATTACTTGGCACTCACGTAGCTACCGCTATAGATACCACAGATATTCCTAGCGACTGGGACTCATCCACACAGACCCTAGTGAAAAAATTTACCGAAGCAAATAAAAACCTTTAACATCATAACGGTGCGAGCCAATAGCGCTCGCACCGCTTTCACCCCCGCATGTACGGTGCAGCAGCTTATTCGGACTGCAAAGCAAACCCCTTTAAAATCAAAAAGTTACCCTTCCTATTAGCACCTTTCCCCACAAACACATACAATGCGCTGGGAACTATGCAAACAGCATTTAGTCCGAGCTTACGACAGTGGTAAATCACTGCATCAAAAAGCTAACTATTACTCAGGCAGGATTACAATTATGAACAAAATGTCAAAATCAATTGCTATTTCCAGCGCACTTGCTGCGGGCGTACTTATGGCCACATCCAACTCAGCACTTGCCGCTAAACCCGCCATGGAAAAGTGCTACGGCATTGTTAAAGCAGGTAAAAACGATTGCGCCATTAAGAGCCAAGGCACCAGCTGTGCAGGCTCTGCCAAGCAAGACAATATTCACGACGCATGGATTTACCTACCCCAAGGCAGCTGCGAAAAAATTGCTGGCGGCAACCTCAAGCCTCAAGAGAAAAAAGCAGAAGCGAAATAAAAGTAAAGACAAGAGCGGTACAGCCACTGTAGGCGTACCGCCCCAAGCGAATAACTCCTATGCCCAACCTTCCACTTAAAAATGGCATCAGCTTAAAGGCGCAACACTACCAAGGTATTCTAACCACACTGCCCGATGTCGGCTGGCTGGAAATCCACCCAGAAAACTACATGAGCAGTGGCGGCCTCGATCATAAATATCTGCGCGAAATTAGCCAGCACTACCCCATATCGATGCATGGCGTAGGCATGTCATTAGGTAGCGTAAACGGCGTTAGCAACTCTCACCTGCAAAATTTAAAAAAACTGGTAGACACCTACCAGCCAATTCAAGTTTCTGAGCATATCGCTTGGAGCGAGCACCAGTCGACACACCTTAACGACCTGCTTCCACTGCCTTACACTAACGAAGCACTGTCGGTAATCTGCGAGAATATTGATAAAGTGCAAGCCACACTAAACCGCACAATACTCGTAGAAAACCCTTCAACCTACATAGACTTTGAACACCAAGACTTTTCAGAGCCAGAATTTTTAAGCGCAATAGTGAAGCAAACCAGCTGCGGCTTACTGCTAGATATAAACAATATTTTTGTATCTGCTAGCAACAACACTTTCGACCCGTATGAATATTTAAATAATCTGCCTGCCGACCCTGTGGGAGAAGTTCACCTAGCCGGCCACAGCGTTGTACCGCTAACGGAATTTAAAGAAATACGCATAGATGATCACAGCAGCGAAGTAAGCCCACAGGTATGGGCTTTATACCAACACTTTATTCGCATCAATAACCGCGCGTTTCCGACGCTTGTAGAGTGGGACACCAACATTCCGAGCTTAGAGATATTAGTAAAAGAAAGTAAAAAGGCCAACAAAGCCATGCAGTACGCGCTACAACAAAGTAGCAGCGAGGCAACCTATGACGCTAAATAAATTCCAATTTGAATTTTGCGAGCGAGTACTCAAAGGAAAACTATCAAGCTCGCCACCCAATTTAAAAAAATACACCCCGCGCGAGCAAGCAGCGAGACTTAGCATCTACCGCAATAATATATTTAGCAGCCTGATAGAAGTGCTGGCAAACACTTACCCAGCAACAAAAAACATTATTGGCGCTACGCTCTTCAAGCATACAGCCAAACAATTTATAGAAAGCCACCCGCCGCAAAATGCAATTATGCTAACTTACGGCGCGGGCTTTGATAACCATATTGCAAACTACCCACCCACACAGCAGCTACCTTATTTATCACACTTAGCAGAACTTGAGTTTGCGCACCACCAAGCCTACTACGCAAAAGACGTAGAATCGCTCGCACCCGCCTTTTTCGCAGGGCTAGACATAGACGCCCTGAGCAATAGCGTAATAACCCCACACCCAAGCGCCGCACTAATAGATGCCCCCTACGCTATTTACAGCCTCTGGCAACACGCACTGGAACACCCCACCCCACCAGAGCAACTCGACCAACAGGTTGCCGAAAGCGTATTAATTGTTCGCCCGCAGTACAGTATAAACAGCTACTTACTTAGCTTGCCGCAACACCGTTTTTTGCAACAATTAATGCAAAACAAAACCATTGGACAAGCACTCAACGAAGCCATAACCTTGGCCGAAAGCAAGCAAGTAGAATTTAACCCCGCAGAGGCAGTGCAATTGCTAATTGCTAGCGGGCTAGCAACGAACCTAGACCAGATTTAAAAATAACAATTAGGGAACCAACATGAAGAATATTGTGATATCCGTAGATAGGTTTGCCAAAAAGCTTGCAGACATTATTCCTGCTTGGGCCACAAACCTAACCCTGCGCGCAGGTATCTTTTTTGTATTTTGGAATTCCGTGCAAACAAAACTTGGCGGCGGAAGTTATTTTGGCCAAAAGCTCGAGTTTTGGCGAGTAACAGAAAGCACTAAAATGCTGTTCGAATACGAATACGCGCTACCTATAATACCCGCAGAAATAGCCGCATACATGGCGACTCTTGGTGAGTTCTTTTTAGGGTTAGGTATTTTATTTGGCTTTTTTACGCGACTCTCTGCATTTGGCTTACTTATAATGACACTCGTCATTCAGGTTTTTGTATACCCTGGGTCGTGGAGCGTACATTTACTTTGGGCAGGCGCTTTAATTTACTTACTTAAGGATGGTGGCGGCCTAGTCTCTATTGACCGACTACTACACAGATAAAGAAACGGCGCCAATTGGCGCCGTTTTTAGTTTGCTTATCAACAAAAGTTATACATCAAACTTTTCCACTAGCTGCAATAACTCAGCTGTTTTTGCTTCCATCAACGCGACATCATCGCGAGACTCGACATTTAAACGCAAAACAGGTTCGGTGCTAGACATACGAACATTAAAGCGCCAGCTCTCAAACGACATAGATAAACCATCAACCTTTTCGATTAATAGCGCATCAGCCGCATAGTGCTTTTCTATTGCCGCCGCAATTGCCTGTGGGTTACCCACAGTATTGTTGCGCTCGCCACTACATGGAAATTTAGCTTGCCGATCAGCCATCAATGAAGACAACTTAACATCGCGGCGACACAACAGCTCGGCCACCAATAACCATGGAATATTGCCATTGTCGCAATAGGCAAAATCTTTAAAGTAGTGATGGGCACTCATCTCACCACCGTAAACGGCATCTTCTGCACGCATACGCTCTTTGATAAATGCATGGCCCGTTTTACTTTCAATCGCAATACCGCCCGCCTTCTCGACAATATCAACCGTATTCCAAGTTAAGCGAGGGTCGTGAACAATTTTAGCGCCAGGGTTTTTAAGCAAAAATGCTTCCGCCAACATGCCTACTACATAGTAGCCTTCGATAAACTCGCCGCTCTCGTCAAAAAAGAAGCAGCGGTCAAAATCGCCATCCCATGCAATACCGAAATCTGCGTTACTTTCTTTAACCGCATCGATAGTTGCCTGCCGACGATCTTCAAGCAGAGGGTTGGGAATACCATTAGGGAAAGAACCATCTGGCTCGTGATGCACTTTTATAAACTGGATAGGTAACAGAGGCTCTAAAGCATCAATTACCGCACCGGCACCACCGTTACCAGCATTCACCACAACTTTAAGCGGCTTTAAGGCAGACACATCCACATAGGTCATTAAGTGCTGAATGTACGCAGGGCGGTTATCGATATGCTCTATCTCACCCTTGCGTACAGGTTCGCGGAACTCGCCCACTTCAGCCATTGCGCGAATGTCGTTAAGGCCCGAGTCACCCGAAATAGGTTTAGACCCAGCAGCCACTAACTTCATGCCGTTATAGTCCATAGGGTTGTGGCTTGCAGTAACACAAATACCGCCATCAACACCCAAGTGGAACGTCGCAAAGTAAACCTCTTCGGTACCGCACTGGCCTATATGCACAACATCGGCACCGGCATCGGTCATGCCGCGTGCCAGCGCATCTGTTAGGTCGGCGCTGGTTAAGCGCACATCATGCCCCACCACAACTTTGCTAGCCCCAAGAAACTCAACATAAGCGCGGCCCACACGGTAGGCCACATCTTCGTTTAGCTCCTCTGGCACTCGCCCGCGAATGTCGTAGGCTTTAAAGCAAGTTATATCTATTTTCATTAATTTATTTCTCAGTTATTTTTTAGTAAGTCAGGCCTTAAATAACTTTGTTGTTATAAATTATTTATTGTAAATATTCTCGTAAACAAAATTGGTAGCTTCTACAAACCCGGCAACACTGCCGCAATCAAAACGAGTACCTTTGAATTTGTATGCTAACACGCAGCCGTTTTGCGCTTGCGTCATCAAAGCATCGGTTAGCTGTACTTCGTTGTTTTTACCGGGAGGCGTGTTTTCGATAATTTCGAAAATATCTGGTGTAAGGATGTAACGGCCAATAATCGCCAAGTTACTCGGCGCATCTTTAGGCTCTGGTTTTTCAACCATGTTGGTTACTTGGTAAATACCGTCTTTGATGGGGTCGCCAGCAATAACACCAAATTTGCTAATTTGATCCTCGGGCACTTCTTGTACTGCCACAATGCTGCAACGAAACTGCTTGTACAAACGCACCATTTGCGCCAACACACCTTCATCGGCAGCAACACATAGGTCATCCGATAAAACCACACCAAAGGCTTCATCACCAATCAAACGACGACCGCTTAAAATGGCATCGCCTAAACCGCGCATTTCAGACTGACGGGTATAAGAAAACGACCCCTTTGAAATTACTGCGCGAATAGATTCTAAATATTTTTCCTTATCTGTCCCTGCAATTTGGTGCTCTAGCTCATAGCTCACATCAAAATGGTCAGCAATGGCGCGTTTACCGCGACCGGTTACGAAGCCAATTTCATGCAAACCTGCATCCAACGCCTCTTCCACACCATACTGCACCAATGGCTTATTAACGACTGGCAACATTTCTTTGGGCATAGACTTTGTAGCCGGTAAAAATCGAGTTCCATATCCCGCAACCGGAAACAGGCATTTCTTAATCATAAAGCACCTACTTATTTATTAAATGTAATTACTGTTTTGTGTAATTTACGTATTGATGAAAGGCCTTGTAAGCCCCCACCTCATCCATGCAGCGAATATACCACATTGAACTATCATTTTATTACACCAATGCGCACCAAATATGACAGCCTCGATCAACTCGGGCCCACCTGCACGCACTAACGCCACTGGGCGCATACATAATATGCCTCTGCCACCAGCGATACGCTCGCGCTTTTCGCACCCCAATGGCGCAATACACAGCCACAACGCATGTATTTATGCGCTTTAAGGCCGGCTAGACTAGACATCAGCGCCCCAGAGGTTAGAATGGCGCCTCCGTCAAATAACCCCATTTTGATGGTATTTCATTCAAATAATTGTGGGCCTATCCAGTAATGCAAGCATTCGAACAAAAATCATCCTACGAAAGAGCTGAACTAATCACCTGTGGTCAGGGAAATATGTTTGGCCCCGGCAACGCACAGTTACCTGTCCCTAACATGTTGATGCTGGATAGAATCTCACACATAAGCCAGACTGGCGGTGAGTTTGGCAAGGGCGAAATCATTGCCGAGCTCGATATCACACCAGACCTGTGGTTCTTCGACTGCCACTTCCCTGGTGACCCAGTAATGCCAGGTTGCCTAGGCTTAGACGCCATGTGGCAATTGGTAGGTTTTTTCTTAGCATGGAAAGGCAACGCAGGCCGCGGCCGCGCACTAGGTGCGGGTGAAGTTAAATTTACTGGCCAAATTTTACCCACTGCCTCAAAAGTAACCTACCATATAAACTTGAAGCGCGTTATTGAACGCAAACTGGTTATGGGCATTGCCGATGGCCGTGTAGCAGTAGACGGAAAAGAGATCTACTTTGCAAAAGACCTACGTGTAGGCTTGTTCACCAATACTGACTCATTCTAGAGTTACACTTGGTTGGGGCGCTAATTACACTCAGCGCCCCACTAAACAATTTAAGAGTACAGCACACATTTACGCTGCACTTTATTCACCATTATAAAAGAAGATAGAGGTTTGCTATGAAACGCGTTGTGGTTACAGGTATGGGTATCGCTTCGTGCATAGGTACCGACCTAGACACGGTTCTCGCAGCATTGCGTGAAGGTAAATCAGGAATACGTTTTAACGAGAGCTACAAAGAGCAAGGCTTTCGCAGCCATGTTTCTGGCAGCGTAGATATGGACTTATCAGAGCATATTGATCGAAAAATGTATCGTTTTATGGGCGACGCTGCAGGTTATGCGTACGTATCCATGAAGCAAGCCATCGAAGACTCAGGCTTAACAGAAGAACAAGTATCTAACGAGCGCACAGGCATTATTATGGGCTCTGGCGGCGCTTCAACTAAAAGCGTTGTAGAGTGTGCCGACACTATTCGCGATCGCGGCGTAAAACGCGCAGGTCCTTATCGTGTAACCCAAACTATGGGCAGCACCGCATCAGCATGCTTGGCTACGCCTTTCAAAATCAAAGGCATCAACTATTCCATCTCCTCTGCCTGCGCCACTAGCGCTCACTGCATAGGTAACGCGATGGAATTGATTCAGCTAGGCAAGCAAGATGTTGTATTTGCTGGCGGCGGCGAAGAAGAGCACTGGACCTTAACTGGTATGTTTGATGCGATGGGCGCCTTAAGCTCTAAGTACAATGACACCCCAGAAAAAGCTTCACGCGCATACGATGCAGACCGCGACGGCTTTGTTATTGCGGGCGGCGGTGGCTGCATGGTGATCGAATCCTTGGATCACGCACTCGCTCGCGGCGCAAAAATTTACGGTGAGCTCGTAGGCTATGGCGCAACCTCTGACGGCTACGACATGGTTGCACCATCTGGTGAAGGTGCCGCTCGCTGCATGCGCCAAGCAATGGCTCAAGCAGGCGTTAGCACAATCGACTACATCAACTCTCACGGCACCAGCACCCCAGTTGGCGACCTAGCAGAGCTGAAAGCCGTGAAAGAAGTATTTGGCGAAAACGTGCCTGCCATCAGCTCCACCAAATCTTTAACTGGTCACAGCCTCGGCGCAACCGGCGTTCAAGAAGCTATCTACACCATGCTAATGATGAACAATAACTTTATTGCCGGCTCAGCCAACGTTGAAACCATCGACCCAGCTGCTGAAGGCATGCCGATTGTTACCGCATCGAAAGATGCCAACATCGAAAGCGCCATGTCCAACAGCTTTGGCTTCGGCGGCACCAACGCCACATTAGTTTTCAAAAAGTATTCCGCTTAACTCCGTTTAACTACAAGCGTATTCGCGAAAACTAAAAAGGCCGCTTACTTAAGCGGCCTTTTTTATTGGCAAACTAATTTGCTCAATCAGCAAACTTACTTTTTATCTGATGCTTTTAAATCGAGCAGATGGCTATATTGAGCATTACCTTTCAACCATTGTGCCACAAGGTTCTTAAAGCCCTTTCGCCACGTGGGCAATTGGATGCCAAAGTTATCGGTACAGCGACGCCCTAGAATATTTGCACTACCCACAAAGTGGTATCGACTGTCGTCTTTACTGGCAACAGTTGGCAACTGCAAGTCTTGCTGATAATCGGCATTAAATACACGCACCAACTGGTCACCCAGCTCGGCTTCAGAGCAACTATCTGCACTGTGTAGGTGGAACACACCCCAGTTTTCAGCCCCACAAAGTATTTGCTGCGACATGGCAACCAAGGCCTTGGCCAAAAACTCTTTCGGTAAAGGGCAGCCAAAGTGATGATCCGATACAACCAACTTGCTATCGCGCTCAAGCAGCGGCGGAATTAATTGCGCAAAGACACTATCGACGGCGCTATTTAACAACCACCCAGTGCGCACGATAATTTTTTGAGAAAGGTTAGCGTACAGTGCTTCTAGCTTATTAAGCCTCACCCCCAGCTCATCCTGCGCACCGGGCTCTGCATCTTCCTGCAGAGCAGTAACAGAATAGCCTTCACCAAAAACACGGTATGAGGAGACTTGAATAATAGGAACATTATTCACTGCACAGTAAGCCACCACTTGGCTCACTTGCTCGAGATAAGCGTCATCGATATCTGCAAGAGTAGAAGGCAGTAAACTGATTATCGCGTTGGGGCGCACAGACTCCAGCCACTGCTCCCTAGCCGCGGGGTTAGAAGCTTGGGCATCATCCTGCACAACAATTTCGTACGGTAAATCTTCGAGTGTTGCCGACAGCACAGCCTCGAGCTCACGATTAGGACACCAAGATAGTATTTTAAAAGCCAAAAGGTAGCTCCATTAAGCGAGCAAAAAGAAAAGCCCTAAAGAACTTAGGGCTTACCTGCAAAACGTTATGTTTTTAGAATGGAATATCGTCGTCAAAGCTGTCCATGTCTGGCGCAGGAGGCGCAGCTGGGGCTGGAGCAGGCTGTGGACGACCGCCGCCGTATGCTGGCGCACCACCACCTTGCTGGGCAGGGGCTTGAGCAGGCGCTGGGCGACTAGGGGCATTTTGATAACCGCCGCCCATACTGTCATCGCTGCCACCGCGAGAGTCGAGCATTTGCATCTCGTTCGCGACAATTTCAGTAGTGTAACGATCTTGGCCACCTTGATCTTGCCACTTGCGTGTACGCAGAGCGCCTTCGATATAAACTTTGCTGCCCTTGCGTAAATATTCGCCGGCAATTTCCGCTAAGCGATTAAAAAACACTACTCGGTGCCATTCAGTGCGCTCTTGCGCTTGACCGGTTTGCTTATCCTTCCATGTTTCTGACGTTGCAATACTTACGTTAGTAATTGCTGCGCCACTGGCAGTGTATTTGGTTTCTGGGTCTTGCCCTAGATTACCAACAATAATGACTTTATTTACACCTCGTTGCGCCATGATTCCTCCAAATTATGTAGTGCCATCGCGATAGATATAGGCCCCGTATGACGGCAGGCACCCAATCTTTAATATCGCTATGCGAATGTCAAACGGCTATTCTAGATCATTGCTGAAAAGCCCGTCTATGATGGCGCTTTATTGCGCCGCAATCAAATCATCCAACTGGGACCTATCCAGCTCTCGATTATCTACTTTTAAATACAACAAACCTTCCTGCTCGACCCACAGAGCCTCTACTACGCCCGGCAATGTGAGTACATCAATCGCACACTGTGCGCCGCTTTCACGCTGAACGCCCATACACATGCTGCTTAAGTGGCGCGGAGTGCGCATAGATGCAGCTACTGCGAACCAAGCGGCAGCGCAAAGCGCGCCAGCAGCGAACAGGCCATCCATACCCCACAGGGTAAAAATGTAACCTCCAACAGACCCGCCAATAAACGCCCCTAAAAACTGGCTAGTGGAATACACCCCCATCGCCGTGCCTTTGGCACCTACAGGTGCAAGCTTACTGACCAACGAAGGCAAACAAGCCTCCAGCAGGTTAAACGCCACGAAAAACAGCAGCATTAGCAATAAAAACGGCCAGCCCGCCAACGGAACAACCGCTAAGCTAGCTTGCGAAACAACAAGCACAGCAATGGCAAACAAGAAAACGGGCTTTAACTTGCGATTGCGCTCAGCAACCATAATGAGCGGCAGCACTACGCCCAACGCGATAGCCAACATTGGCAAGTAAACCTGCCAATGCTTACCCCGAGGAATACCTAAACTACTTTCCACTACAACAGGAATTGCCAAGAAACAGGCCATTAGCAACGCGTGCAAAGTAAAAATACCGAAATTTAAACGCAGCAGCTCGGTGTTTTTAAGGGTTTGCATAATAAGCTCTGGCACCGCGCCACTGTCGCGGTGAGAGTGCCCTACTTGCGGCGGGCGAGGCACTAAAAAGATCACAATGCACACACCAATAAGCGCCAGTACCGCAGAAAAATAAAACACCACCGATAAGCCACCAAACGCGCCCACCGTAGGCCCTAAAATCATCGCCAGCGAAAACGACAACCCAATAGAAGCGCCAATAGCGGCCATGGCTTTGGTGCGGTTTTGCTCAGAGGTAAGGTCGGCCACCATGGCCATAATGGTACTTGCAATGGCGCCACTGCCTTGTAGGGCTCTACCAATAATTAACCACTCTACCGATTCGGCCGTACCTGCAAGCACACTGCCGGCACAAAACACCAACAAGCCTGCAATAATAACGGGTTTGCGGCCAATAAAGTCTGAGAGCAAACCAAGGGGAATTTGAAAGACAGCTTGAGTTAAACCATAAATACCAAGTGCCAACCCCAAAGTAAAAGGCGTTGCACCTGGGTAGTCGCCGGCATAAAGCACGAGAATAGGCAGCACCATAAATAGGCCCAACATCCTAAACGCATACAACAATGCTAGCGAGCTTACAGCCCGAACTTCACTTGCCAAACGATCATCCCCCAAAAAAGGCGTGCATTTTAACAGACCGGAGGACAATAGGCTGCTGCGAATACCCACCAAGTTGTCATATTCAAAATAAAACTTCTATTAAACTATTGCGCCCAACAAATGAGACGTACGCCAACAATACCGCCACTAAGGTCATCATAGCGTTCATCGGTTGGTCTTTTTTGTATTGCAACCTACAGAAATGCGGTACAATGCCGAAATATTGGCGCTTTTTTGCCTTTTTTAACCATATAATTATCATTCACTTCGCTGCACCCACACACTTTAAGTGTGCCTGTTGATATTGGACGTCAACCCTGATTGAGCATTATCAGGTCTATCTGTAGTGGTCTGGCAGTCCAAAGTAAATGTACTAAAATAAAAATCTGCAGCTGAGACACCTCAGCCCTATTGCAGTGTGAAACAACCTAGGTAAATTCGTGTTGACAGAAGCAAACCAAGCAGCGTTAGACAACAATGGCATTGCCCTGTGCTCCCCCAAAAGCAGCTTGCAAACTGGCCTACTCGCAAAGCTAATTGCTGACGAGCTGAAGCTAGACTGCACCGTGTACAAAGCTTTAAAAGATATACCTAGCGCACCCCGCGTATTGCTCATTGACTGCCAAGGTCAAGACATCGCCGCGCTGCGCGATATAGCGCACGCCTATCACGAACAACACAGTGAAGGCACTGCAGCACTTTTAAATGCCGAATATGCCAGCGAGCATGAGAGCATCTTAGACTGGCCCTGTATGTCGGGCATATTTTACGTCGACTCAGACCAACAACAGCTTATTCGTGGCCTACAATGCCTGCTAGATGGCGATTACTGGGTACCACGCAGATTGCTGCATCACTTTTTGGACAAGAACCGACGCGCGCCAAGTAAAGTGGCCCACCCGGATGTAAAACTCACTCGCCGTGAACGCCAAATTTTAAAACTAATTAAAGACGGCGCCACCAATGCGGATATCTCCACCGCATTAAAAGTGAGTGAACACACAGTAAAAAGTCACCTTTACAACGTGTATAAAAAAATAGGCGTGCGCAATCGTCTAGAGGCCAGTAACTGGGTTCGCGACCTAAGCGAAGCAGATCTTATCTAGCCCTTTCTTTTTAGAAGGGCTCTCCCAACTCAAACCATTCCCTAAAGAAGTCCGTCTTTTTCCATCTTGCGTATAAGTGACTGGCGAAACCCTCGCCAAAAGCGCTTATACTGTTGGGCTTTGCTAAACAGCAGTACAAAGCACTCAGAAATACACAAACACAAAATCGGGATTTCACGACGTGGATAAAATCGTAGTACGTGGCGCGCGCACCCATAACCTCAAAAATGTTGATATCGACCTCCCCCGCGATAAGCTTATTGTTATCACCGGCCTATCTGGCTCGGGGAAATCGTCTCTGGCATTCGACACACTGTATGCAGAGGGGCAAAGACGCTATGTAGAATCGCTCTCTACCTATGCGCGCCAATTTCTATCGATGATGGAAAAGCCCGATGTCGATCACATAGAAGGCTTAAGCCCTGCCATTTCTATTGAGCAAAAATCTACCTCTCACAACCCCCGCTCTACCGTGGGTACCATCACCGAAATATACGACTACCTGCGCTTACTGTTTGCCCGCGTAGGCGAGCCTCGCTGCCCCGAGCACGGCGAGCCACTGGCTGCTCAAACCATTTCGCAAATGGTAGATACCGTACTAAAACTGCCCGAAGGCAGTAAGGTTATGCTGCTTGCGCCGGTAGTAAAAGATCGCAAAGGTGAGCACTTACATACACTAGATGGCTTGCGACGAGACGGTTTTATTCGCGCCCGTATAGACGGCATAGTGGTAGACCTAGACGACGCGCCAGAATTAGACAAAAAGAAAAAGCACACAATTGAAGTAATTGTGGATCGCTTTAAGGTGCGCGATGACCTGCAAATTCGATTGGCGGAATCCTTTGAAACAGCTGTAAACCTCGCCGAGGGCATTGCCATTATTGCCGATATGGATGGCGATCGCCCCGACCAAGTATTCTCTGCCAAGCACGCCTGCCCAGTATGTGACTACTCACTTACAGAGCTAGAGCCGCGCTTATTCTCATTCAACAACCCCGCAGGCGCCTGCCCCAGCTGTGACGGCCTTGGGGTAAAACAGTATTTCGCCGAAGACCGAATAGTACAATTTCCCGAAGCCTCTCTCGCAGAAGGTGCCATTCGCAGCTGGGATAGACGCAACCTGTACTATTTCCACATGCTTTCGTCACTCGCAGAGCACTACGGCTTTGATGTAGAAAAACCGTGGAACAAGCTCGCCAAGAAACACCGCGAATGCATTCTGTACGGCTCAAAAGATGAGGTCATCGACTTTAGCTATGTGAATGACCGCGGCGACGTTTACAAACGCAGCCACACCTTTGAGGGGGTTATCCCCAATATGGATCGCCGCTACCGCGATACCGATTCTGCATCTGTGCGCGAAGAGCTAGCCAAATACCTCGCCACATCCAAATGCCCAGAGTGCGACGGCGCACGCTTGCGCAAAGACGCCCGCCATGTTTTTATCGACGATCGCACCTTGCCCGCTATCACCGAGCTACCAGTTGGCGACGCCTTCAACTATTTCAACAAGCTAAAATTTAAAGGCGCCAAACATGAGATTGCCGACAAAATTCTGAAAGAGCTGCGCGATCGCTTTAGCTTTTTGGTGGATGTTGGCCTTAACTACCTCACTCTAAACCGCAGCGCCGACACCCTATCCGGCGGTGAGGCTCAGCGCATTCGACTGGCCAGCCAAATAGGTGCTGGCCTTGTAGGCGTGATGTACATTCTCGACGAACCCTCCATTGGGTTGCATCAGCGCGACAACGACAGGCTGCTAAAAACCCTTACCCACCTGCGCGATTTAGGCAACACGGTAATTGTGGTAGAGCACGATGAAGATGCTATCCGTATGGCCGACTACATTGTTGATATTGGCCCTGGCGCGGGAGTGCACGGCGGCCAAGTAATCGCTCAGGGCACCTACGATAAAATCAAGAAGGCAAAGAATTCCCTTACCGCCGACTATCTTACCGGCCGTAAAAGCATTGCGATACCCAAGGTTCGCCACCCCGCGAAAGACGACACTTACCTCACCATTCGCGGCGCAAAGGGCAACAACCTAAGCGGCGTCGATGTATCCATACCTATCGGTGTTATGACCTGTGTAACGGGTGTTTCGGGCAGTGGTAAATCTACTCTAATTAACGGCACGCTTTACCCCGTAGCCGCGACCGTATTAAACAAAGCCAGCACCCTTACTGCGCAAGAGCACGACGGAATTGATGGCCTAGAGTTAATGGATAAGTGCGTCGATATAGACCAAAGCCCCATTGGCCGCACACCGCGCTCCAACCCCGCAACCTATACCGGCATTTTCACCCCAGTGCGCGAGCTCTTCGCCGGCACTCAAGAAGCGCGCTCGCGCGGCTATAAAGCAGGCCGATTCAGCTTTAACGTAAAGGGCGGTCGCTGCGAAGCCTGTCAGGGCGACGGTGTTGTGAAAGTAGAAATGCACTTTCTACCCGATGTGTATGTTCCCTGCGATGTGTGTAAAGGCAAACGCTACAACCGCGAGACCCTCGAAATAAAATACAAAGGCAAAAGCATTCACGAAGTGCTGGAAATGACCATTGAAGATGCGAACGAGTTCTTCGAAGCCATTCCTGCGGTATCCAAAAAGCTGCAAACGCTTATGGATGTGGGCTTAAGCTATATACGCCTAGGCCAAGCAGCTACCACATTATCTGGCGGTGAAGCACAGCGAGTGAAACTGGCTAAAGAGCTATCTAAACGCGACACAGGCAAAACCCTTTATATTCTTGATGAACCCACTACAGGCCTACACTTCCACGATATACAGCAGCTATTGGTGGTATTGCATCGCCTGCGCGATCACGGCAATACCATAGTGGTGATTGAGCACAACCTAGACGTTGTAAAAACAGCGGACTGGATTATTGATTTAGGCCCAGAAGGCGGCAGCGGCGGTGGCCAAATAGTGGCAGAAGGTACACCCGAGCAAATAGTTAAAGTAAAAGCCTCTCACACCGGCCGCTTCTTAAAACCTATGCTTAACGCAAAAAGCGTAACTAAATAGTATTCCGCCTTAACGGCGTAAATTAAAAATAGGCTATGTGCAGCAGTGTCTAACTGCTGCACTTTATTCCCTCCATTATTCAAACCCCGCCGGCCCTACCGCTTGTAAGTGCTGCCCCAAGGCTTCGCTGGTATATTTTTTAAAATTAGTGGCAAATAGTTTTGCCAATGCTTTCGCCTGCACATCCCAACCTCCAGCATTATGAGAAACCTGCGGGTCCAAGATAGCGCTATCTACCCCTGACAACTGCGTAGGGAATGCCAAATTAAAATAAGGCAATGTCGCGCAGGGGGCACTGTCGATAGAGCCATCCATAATGGCGTTGATTATGGCACGAGTATCTGGCAATGAAATGCGCTTCCCCTTGCCGTTCCAGCCAGTATTCACCAAATAAGCCTGCGTGCCATTCGCATGCATACGCTTGATCAATTCCCGCGCATAAACCGTAGGGTGTAAAGATAAAAACGCCTCGCCAAAGCAGGCAGAGAAAGTAGGACTAGGCTCGGTTACCCCCAGCTCGGTGCCCGCTACCTTTGAGGTAAAACCCGATAAAAAGTGGTACTGCGCCTGCTCGTCGGTAAGCTTACTTACTGGCGGAAACACACCAAAGGCATCGGCGGTAAGAAAGATAATTTTACGCGCGTGACCACCACGTGACACAGGCTTAACGCAATTTGGAATGTGATAAATAGGGTAAGACACTCGCGTATTTTGCGTTTTACTTACATCGCTATAATCCACCTCGCCATTCGCATCCACTGCAACATTTTCAAGCAGTGCATCTCGCCGAATTGCGCGAAAGATATCGGGTTCGTTTTGCTCACTTAAATCAATGGTTTTAGCGTAGCAGCCGCCCTCTAAATTAAATACGCCTTCGTCATCCCACCCCAACTCATCGTCGCCAATGAGAGCGCGCTGAGGGTCTGCTGAGAGTGTTGTTTTGCCCGTGCCAGACAAGCCAAAGAAAACGGCCACATCGCCATCGCTACCAACATTGGCAGAGGCGTGCATGGAGGCTCGGCCATGTAGTGGCAAGTAATAATTCATTACCGAGAACATGCCTTTTTTCATTTCGCCACCATACCAGGTGCCGCCAATAAGCTGCATGTTTTCAGTTAAATTAAAGGCTACAAAATTTTCAGAGTTTAACCCCTGCTGCTGCCATTGCGTATTTACAGCCTTGGAAGCATTCAACACAACAAAGTCTGGAGTAAACGCATCAAGCTGCGCCTGGGTCGGACGAATAAACATATTAGTAACAAAGTGCGCCTGCCACGCCACCTCTGTAACAAATCGTACACTTACGCGCACATCGTCGCTGGCACCGCAAAATGCATCCACAACATACAGCGGCTTATTATTAAGTTGATTGGTACACACTGCTTTTAGTCTGGTCCACGTACTTTGATCCATAGGATGGTTATCGTTAGACGCGGCATCGCTGGGCCACCAAACATTCGCCGATGCTTTTTCATCTTTAACAATATATTTATCCTTCGGCGACCGACCAGTAAAAACGCCAGTATCTACATTCACTGCACCGGTTTTGGTTAAAATACCGCGCTCGCAGCCTTGTAAATTTTCATCTAACTCATTCCTGTACAACATGTCGTAACTAGGGTTGCGCACAATTTCGCTTGCGCTTATACCCAGATTAGCTAAAAACACAGACACATCAGAAGCGAAAGGCGCACCTATTTTAAAATTCGTTTGCTGCTCGTTTAGTGCCATATACCTTCTCCCGCGTTTTATCGCTTCAAGTCACCTTCCAATAAGCTTTCAATATATTTCCAAAAGCCGCCAATAACGCAACCGTTATTGCAGCTACACTTTAAGTATAGCTTAGCGCTGCAAGGTGTCAGGTAGTTGACCAAATCTAGAAAATAAAAAAACGCCCTGAATTGGGCGTTTTACAAAAGTGTTATATTTACAACAAAATAGGCGTTAACTAGCCATAGAGTTTAGCTATATATTCTTTTGCGCTCTCGGCCCAAGTAAAGCGCGTGCTTTTCGCTTGCACACTTATTTTTTTATAAGCTTCAGGCTGCTTATGGTATAGCGCGAGTGCATCATCAAAACAGCGCTGCATATTCACCACTCGCTCGGCATCGTTAGCGCCGTCGAATACAAAACCATTCGCGTGATGAGTAACGGTATCTTTTAAGCCTCCCACACTGCTTACTAAACAGGGCTGCCCCGCGCGCATCGCTAACAACTGGCTAATTCCGCATGGCTCGAATGAGCTTGGCATTAAGAATAAATCACCATAGTGATACAGCAATTCAGATAAGGTCTCTTCGTAACCATTTAAAAATATAAAGTTGGCGTACTGCCCTGCGAGCTTAGTGAGTGCCGCTTCGTAGTGCGCAGCCCCAGAGCCAAGCATTATGAATACGCCGTCTTTGCCTAGCGAATCCAACATATTGGCCAATGCTATTTTGCCGTTTGGAGCGGGCGAAAAAAGCAACCTTACTTTTTGCTCGGTTATTCGCCCAACAGAGGTGACCGTAATACCCTTCGCTTTTTCGGCCCAAGTAAGTAAACGCCTGTCTGCCAAGTAGTGTGTGCTACTTAACTGTACGCTTGCCCCCATCCACTTTTCTACGGCAGCTAACGCTGTTGCCACCACAGTTTTTTTGGAAGGTTTTCGCGGGCTTTTAGCAGGGTAATTACAACCATTAAGAATGCCAAACAGCGCGTTCCTATCGGCTTTTTCTTGTAAATCTGCCTGTAAACGCTCGCCGCCAAACACGCCTTGCTCGGTATCGCTAGGCTGTAAAATTTCGCTCGCATAAGTAGGCGACACAGTGTGCACCACATCAGCTAAACGAATGGCCGCACGCATGGGGTTCACACAATTGCGATAGTCGGGGTCATAAATATCTGAAAGCTCGCCAGATAAATTAGGAAACCATGCGTGTAACGATGAGGGGTCACTCGTAAGCGGTCGTACGCCCTGCATGGCTAAATTATGAATGGTGTAAACAATTTTGATTGGAGCTAAACGCGCATAGTCCGCACAACGTCGAGTTAGCATTGGCAAAAAGCCAGTATGCCAATCGTGACAATGAATAACACTTGGCATTGCCAATACGTCTGTTAGTAATGCCGTAGCTACCGACGCGCAAAACAAAGCAAATTTATTAGCATCCGTTGCAAAGGGGCGATCGTTACTATCGTCGCAATATACGCGCTCACCCTGTGGCGCAAAATCGGGGTGATGAAAAATGTACACTTGCTCTGGGTGAGCGCTGTCAACTAAACGCAACAGCTCTACACTCTTCACAATACCACCAAACATAACCTTGAGCGTAGCAACGGCTTCCAACTGAGGCAGTCGCGCTAAAAAGCCATAGGAAGGCATTGCAACCATAACGTCGCACCCAGCCTCGTTTAGCACTGGCGGTAGATCTCGAATTACATCACCCACACCACCAACTTTCGCCCCGGCAAAACGCCCGTTTTCTGCCGCGAGCATTAATACTTTGTGTCTAACCATATTATTTCGCTGACGTACCCGCAGGTTGCTGACCAAGCATTTCTCGTGTTACCAACGTAACGCCTTTTTTCGTTACACGAAAGCCGCGCGCCTTATCGTGCTCGTGATCGTGCCCAATAATCATGCCCTCGGGAATCACACACGCACTATCAATAATGGCTTTTTTAATTTTAGCACTGCGATGTACTTCTACTTCGGGTAACAAAACAGATTCTTCTATTTCTGCATAGGAATGAATATGCACATCAGAAAATAAAAGTGAACTCTTAACTTTGCCCCCAGAAACAATACAGCCACCCGACACCATAGAGTCGACGGCGTAGCCTCTTCTCGAATCGTCATCGAATACAAATTTTGCTGGCGGCAACTGAGTTTGATAAGTCCAAATTGGCCAGTCGTGATTGTAGAGGTTTAGCGAAGGGTTAGGCGAAACCAATTCCATATTGGCTTCCCAGAAGGAATCCAAGGTACCTACATCGCGCCAGTAGGCCGTTTCGTTGGTATCGTGATCGCGAAAACGGTAAGCAGAAACTAATTTTTCGGCAATAATGTTTGGAATAATATTTTTGCCAAAGTCGTGTTCAGAATCTGGGTCGGCGGCATCTTTACGCAATTGGTCAAATAGGAACTCGGTGTTAAACACATAGTTACCCATAGAAGCCAAGGTGTAACCGGGTTTATTTGCCAACTCGGTTGGGCGCTGAGGCTTTTCATCAAAACGAATAATGCGGTTGTCATCGTCTACGGTCATTACACCAAACGAGCCGGCCGCTTCTTCAATGGGTACTTCGATACAAGACACAGTTAAATCTGCGCCTGTTTCAACATGGTGCGCAATAATTGCACCGTAGTCCATTTGATATACGTGATCGCCAGACAGCACCAAAATATATTTTGGCGCTTCGGCTTGTAGAATATCTAAGTTTTGATAAATCGCATCGGCTGTGCCCTGATACCAGTTAGGAGAATAACGCTGCGAGGCAGGTAATATTTCTACATATTCACCAAACTCTTTTTTAAACGAGCTCCAACCGCGAATTACATGGCGAATAAGCGAGTGCGCTTTATATTGAGTTAGGATACCTATACGACGGATGCCCGAATTGACGCAATTGGATAGTGGAAAATCAATAATTCTAAACTTTCCGCCAAAATGCAGTGCTGGCTTTGCCCTCCAATCTGTTAGTTCGTGTAGGCGGCTCCCGCGGCCACCCGCTAACACTAATGCTACTGTATCGCGGGTTAAACGACTAACATAGCGTGAATTCGGGTCAAGCATTTATTATCTCCTTATTGCCGGTGTATCTGAGCAAATAATATTTTAGTTATTAATGTTTCTTGCTTTACTTTACCTTCCAAATTTCTTTGGCGTACTCACTAATGGTTCTGTCACTGGAAAAGCGCCCGCTTCTTGCGGTGTTCATAATACTGGATGTAACCCAACTATCACGATCTTGGTATGCGCGTGCAGCTGCAGCTTGGGCATCTATATAGCTTCTAAAGTCGGCCGCAACCATCCAAGGGTCATTTGCGTTACGAATACTATGTAGAATAGGGTCGAATATATTGGGTTCAAACATACTAAAATGTCCGCACTCAATCAATTTAATTACCCGCGCTAAATCTTCATCTTGCTCTATTATCGAACAAGGTGAGTGATGTAACCGGTATTGAGGAATATCTTCCACTCGCAAGCCAAACAAAAAGAAATGCTCCGGCCCTACTGCATCCATTATTTCAATGTTGGCGCCATCGTAAGTACCGATAGTTAGCGCGCCATTCATCATAAATTTCATATTGCCCGTACCGGAGGCTTCTTTACCGGCAGTGGATATTTGCTCGGAAAGATCTGTGGCAGGACAAATTATTTCCATAGAGCTTACGCGATAGTTTGGAATAAATGCCAGCTTTAATTTTTTAGCTACGCGTTCGTCTGCATTTACAACTTTTGCCACATTATTAGTAAGTTTAATAATTAGCTTGGCCAACACATAACCTGGGGCTGCCTTACCGCCTATTAACACACAACGCGGGTCAACATCATCGCCATCACCGCGAGTAATTTTATCGTACAAATGAATAACGTGAAGAATATTTAATAATTGACGCTTGTACTCGTGAATGCGTTTCACCTGCACATCAAACAACCATTCAGGGTTAAAATCTACATCACATTTTTGTTTCACTAAAGAAGCCAATTTAACTTTATTGGCTTGTTTTACTGCGTGCCACTTATCGCGAAACAATTTATCTTCGGCAAATTTCTCAAGCTTTACAATATCGGAAAGGTCGGTTACCCACTTATCACCAATTGAACCCGATATAAGCGTAGCCAAATCTTTATTACAGTGCGCCAACCACCTTCTAGGCGTAACACCATTAGTTTTGTTATTAAATTTGTGCGGCCACAGTTGATAAAAGTCATTAAATAAACCGTCAACCAATAATTGCGAGTGAAGCGCAGCTACGCCGTTTACAGAGAAGCTACCTACAATGGCTAAGTAAGCCATTCTTACATAGCTTTCGTGGCCGTCTTCAATAATAGACATGCGACGTTGACGCGCGGTATCGCCAGGCCAGCGATGAGCAACCTCGGCCATAAAGCGAGCGTTAATTTCGTAAATAATATCTAGCAAGCGAGGCAATAGCTCACCTACAAGTCTTACCGACCATTTCTCTAGTGCTTCAGGTAATAAAGTGTGATTGGTGTACGCCATGGTTTGCGTTGTTATCGCCCACGCTTCATCCCACTCTAACCAATAGTCATCCATAAGGATGCGCATTAGCTCTGCAACGGCGAGTGTTGGGTGTGTATCATTTAATTGGAAACAGCGTTGCTTTGCAAAATTGGTAAAATCTTCGCCGTTTTCCTTCACCCAGTCGGCGATAACATCCTGCAAGCTCGCAGAGGCTAAAAAGTACTGTTGACGCAAGCGCAGCTCTTTGCCGTTTTCGCTTGAATCATTCGGGTAGAGCACCATGGTAATTTGCTCGGCCTTATTTTTTTCTGCAACCGCATCGGCGTAATCCCCTTCGTTAAACTCTTGCAAGTTAAACTCATCGGTCGCTTCGGCCTTCCAAAGTCGCAAAGTGTTTACCGTGTCATTTTGGTAACCAGGGATAGGCATATCAAAAGGTACAGCGAGTACATCCCGTGTATTTACCCAGCGCGCACATTCTTTGCCATTATCGTTTTTGTAAAACTCTGTGTGGCCATAAAACTTGATATGTCGCACATGGTCCGGGCGTTCTATTTCCCACGGGTTGCCATCTCGCAACCAATGATCTGGCTGTTCAACTTGTCGCCCTTCGCGCAAACTTTGGTGAAACATGCCGTATTCGTAACGAATACCGTAGCCCATTACGGGCAGTTGCAAACTCGCGCAGCTATCCATAAAACAGGCTGCTAAGCGGCCCAAGCCACCATTACCTAAGCCCGCGTCTTTTTCTTCGCCTTCTAACTCCTCTAAATCTGCACCGAACTCCATTAGGGATTTTTTGACCGACTCTTCCATATCTAAGTTAAGCATGGCATTGGATAAGCTGCGCCCCAATAAAAACTCCAACGACAAATAAAATACTTTTTTAGATTTAGCTAAGTTTTCTTTTTCTACCGTCAATCGCCAGCGCTCCATTAGACGATCTCTAACCGTGTAGGCAAGCGCTTCTAATAAATAGCCCTTATCGGCGTCGCTATCGAAACGACCTAGGGTGAAATTGTAATGGCGATGCAGATCTTGACTAACTTGTTTTTCATCATTACTTAATTTGGGAAGTGGCAATTTGGAGTTCATAGCATTTACCTTAGTGCAAATAGAACTGATAACTTTTATGCGTAGCGCCTAGCTTGTGGCTAGTCACGCTCATCCTGACCATCGAACAACGCTTTAAGCAAGCAAAGAGATTTATGCATTAGTGGCACCTCTCCTCTTGGCTCGTAACATGAGGGAACCCCTTGGCCATCAATAAACCGTGTATCGACCAAGCATTTCCAACCAATTACATTTTCATCTTCAGGCAAGCGAAACAACACGTCGTCATTACCTGAATTAAATAGAACTAATAGGCGCTCTGATTTTTTATCTGAATCTTCCGCCACAGGAATTTTTTCTAACACCCAGCCGAGACAATGCGCGTGCTGCTCCGCCCATTGAGCATCTTTCATGGGCTCGCCGTAACTGTTTATCCAGTTTACACACCAGCTTATTTTTCCGTCTGGCTCGTCGGGCTTATGAATATAACGTTGCGAAGTTAATAGTGGTGAGCTGCTTCGCACTTTAATTAAATGCGATACAAATTTGCTTAGGGCAATTTCCTTTTTGGTTAAGGCTTGCCAATCCAACCAGTTTATTTCGTTATCTTGGCAGTAGGCATTGTTGTTGCCTTTTTGCGAACGGCTCAGCTCATCGCCAGCCAACAACATGGGCGTGCCTTGCGATAAAAACAGTGTGGCGAGAAAATTGCGCTTTTGTCGTTCACGTACATACAAAATAGCATCATCATCTGTTTCGCCTTCAACGCCATAATTTTCGCTAAAATTCGAGTGATGACCGTCGCTATTTTGTTCGTTATTGGCTTCATTGTGGCGATTTTTATAGCTCACTAAATCGGCCAAAGTAAAACCATCGTGACTAGTTATAAAGTTCACACTGCTAGAGGGCTTTCTACCGGAGTGCTCAAACAAATCACTGGAGCCGTGAATGCGTCGCGCAAACTCTGGCAGCATACCGGGGTCACCTCGCCAGAAACGCCGACAGGTATCGCGGTAGCGGTCATTCCATTCAGACCAACCCGTAGGGTAATTACCAAGCTGGTAGCCGCCAGGGCCAATATCCCAAGGTTCTGCAATCATTTTCACAGAAGCTAACACTGGGTCTTGCTTGATAGCATCGAAAAAGCCGCTACCAGGATCAAAACCGTGCGACTCTCTACCAAGTACGGTTGCCAAATCGAAACGGAAGCCGTCTACTCCCATTTCCGTTACCCAATACCGCAGGCTGTCCATAACCATTTGTAAAACGCGCGGGTGCTTTAAGTTTAACGTGTTGCCGCAACCGGTATCGTTCACATAAAAACGCGAATCCTGCGCCTGTAAACAATAGTAGCTTGCGTTATCTATACCGCGAAACGAAAGCGTTGGTCCCAAATGGTTACCTTCTGAAGTGTGGTTATAAACCACATCTAAAATAACCTCTAGCCCGGCTTCGTGTGCGGCTTGGGTAAAATGTCGAAATTCAGCTGGGTCACCATCATTCAAGTAACCAGAGTGAGGGGCAAAAAAGTGCAGTGAATTATAGCCCCAATAGTTAGACAAACCCTGGGCCGTAAGAAAGGACTCATCGATAAAACCGTGTACAGGAAGTAATTCAATTGCCGTTACGCCTAACTCTTTTATATAAGCTAGATTTTCTGGGTGAGCTAACCCTGCGAACGTGCCCCTTGCGCTTGAAGGGATAGCCAGATTCAACTGGGTAAAACCTTTTACGTGCGTTTCGTAAATAATTGTTTTGTGCCACGGCACTTGAGGTCGAGCTTCACTAATTCGTTCTTTATCACTCAAGCTTAGTGGCGCAACAACAACACATTTCGGCATATCCCTGCTGTTATCGCGCTTATCTTTCACCAAGTCTTGCCGAGGATTATCTGCATCATAGCCGTACATTATGCTCGACCAATGAAAAGCGCCGTCAATTCGCTTGGCATAGGGGTCTAAAAGTAGTTTATTGGGGTTAAACCTATGGCCGCGCTGCGGCTCGTAGGGGCCGTACACTCGGTAACCGTATAATGCGCCAGCGTGAACCCCCTCAACAAACCCATGCCACACATGGTCAGTATTACCCGGCAACATAATGCGCGCAGTTTCCGTCTGCCCCATCTCATCGAATAAACACAGCTCTACTTTTTCTGCGTGCTCGGAAAATATTGCGAAATTGGTGCCTTGCGCACTTACCGTAGCGCCCATAGGAAAAGAACGGCCTTCGGAAACGCTATAACCTTCACTCATTGTGCCCACTACCTTAGACAATAAATATTGTCAGTTATGAGTCCAGCTGAAAAACCACCGCTGCTAATGCAGGAATATTAATAGAAACAGATTGCGGCCGCTGGTGCCATGCAATCTCTTCGCTGTGTACCCCACCTTCATTACCTAAATTACTTCCGCCAAACAACTCACTATCTGTGTTTAATAATTCACGGTAATAACCCGGTTGATTCACGCCTACCCGATAGCCTTCTCTCGCTACAGGTGTAAAGTTGGCCACCACCAACACTGGCTTTTCGTCTTTTGCCTTCCTTAAAAAAGCAAAGATGGAGTTATGTCTATCGTCCGCTTCAACCCATTCAAATCCGCTCGACATACAATCTTCTTTGTAGAGCGCAGGCACATCTGTATAGAGTCGATTTAACGATTTAACAAGAGTTTGGATTCCACTGTGATAATCTATTTCTAGCTGGTGCCAACTCAAGCTTGTGTCGTGGTTCCATTCCATACCCTGAGCAAACTCGCCCCCCATAAACAGCAGTTTTTTGCCGGGGTGCGTCCACATAAACGCGTAATAGGCGCGCAAATTTGCAAATTGCTGCCAAGCATCCCCGGGCATGCGCCCCAGCAGCGAACGCTTACCGTGCACCACTTCATCGTGGCTTAGCGGTAAAACAAAGTTTTCACTAAAGGCATAGTGCAAACTAAATGTCATGTCGTGATGGTGGTACTGCCTGTGGATCGGCTCTTTGCTAATGTACTGCAAACTGTCGTTCATCCAGCCCATATTCCATTTGTAACCAAAGCCTAGACCACCACAAGAGGTTGGGCTAGAAACGCCCGGCCAAGCCGTGGATTCTTCTGCCACCATCATTGCGTGAGGAAAACGTTTATAGACCCTTTCGTTAACCAGCCGCAAAAAATCTATTGCTTCTAAGTTTTCTCTGCCACCGTAGGAATTTGGTAGCCACTCGCCGTCCTTCCTACTGTAGTCTAAGTAGAGCATAGAGGCGACAGCATCAACACGAAGACCATCGATATGATACTGCTCCAACCAGAACAAAGCGTTCGCCATCAAAAACGATTTAACTTCATGGCGCCCATAGTTATATATGTAGGTGTTCCAGTCTGGGTGAAACCCTTGTCGACTGTCAGCATGCTCATACAGTGGTGTGCCATCAAACAAGCCCAAACCGTGGCTATCCGTAGGGAAGTGCCCAGGCACCCAATCTATTAAAACGGCTAAATCATTTTGGTGGCAGCAATCTACGAAGTACTTAAAATCTTCTGGCGAGCCAAAGCGGCTAGTCGGCGCATAAAGTCCAACAGGCTGATAACCCCATGAACCATCAAATGGAAATTCGCTTATTGGCATTAGCTGTATATGAGTGAACCCCATTGATTTCACATAGGGAATTAAATCTGCGGCTAATTCTTTATAGCTAAGGTAACGATTGTCTTCTTCAACTACGCGCTTCCACGAGCCCAAATGCACTTCGTAAATAGAAATGGGACGATCGCGTTGCGTCCAGTTATTTGCTTTTGCAAACCATTCAGCATCGTTCCATTCGTATCTATCTAACACCGATACAACCGATGCCTGCTCTGGTGGCTTTTGCGCTGCGAAACCGTAAGGGTCGGCCTTGTGAGGCAAGCAATCGCCACTATGATTTCTAATTTCGTACTTGTATAGCGCACCCTCGCCAAGGTAAGGAATAAACAATTCCCAAATACCCGAAGGTATATGTTTGCGCATGACATGTGCACGGCCTTGCCAAAAGTTAAAATCACCTACCACGGCGACGGTTTTCGCATTTGGCGCCCACACAGTGAACCTGCAACCAGGCACACCGTCAACCTCTGTTGGGTGCGCACCAAAAAGGCGGTATGCCTGTTCGTAAGTCCCCTCCCCAAAAAGATATAGGTCTCCCTCAGGTATCGTACTGCCGAAGCGATACATATCTTCTACATCAAATTCTTTGTCGCCATAACCAACCGTAAAATAATAGCTTGGCTTTTCACTACAATTACAATTTGCCTCGAAAAAGCCCTCTTCATTGCGCATTACAGCCTCAGCAAGTACCGAGCCGTCTAACTTACTCTTTACCTGCAACGTTTTAGCTGCAGGGAAAAATGCACGTATTACATACCCATTTTTTTGAGCGTGAGGACCGAGAACAGCAAAAACATCGTGATATTCGCCTTGAACAATTTCTTTTATTATTTCTGGAGTAATGCTTAGCATAATCCTTTTAATTTCCCTTATTTTTTCGTGTATTGCTAATGCTCTTTAACAAATCGGTAACGGCAGTATTTTTTTCTAGATCTTCAACGGACAATTTGAGTTTGCGCTGCCAGTTTGGGTACTCTTGGTATGTACCAGGCACGTTTACTGGATCGGTCATTAACATTAAGTCCTCCAGCTGAATCACATATAACTTAGAGTTAACTTGCGCCATCCACTTCATAATAGAAAAGACCAAATTTTGGTCTGCTGTTTCATGCACGCTTTTATCGTGCCAACTATTTGGCAAAAAGCCATCTCGATTGAGCTGAGCAAATAGATCTTCTTTTTCTTGTCGACGCTCATCCAGCAGCGCATCGAGATTCGCCCCTTCGCCTAGGGTATCTAAATCTCGCCTCAATAGAATATCCTGCCCGTTCCACCAGCTTGCGAGCGTCGGCACGTCATGATTGTTTATCATTGCTAGGGCAAACGAATCGTAGTGACTGGGCGGCTTAAAGGAAGTAGGCCCAGTGCGCTCAAAATAAAAGACTTTATTCGACACCACACCAGCTGCAGACATTGTTTCTCTAAAGTTATGAGGAACAATCCCTAGGTCTTCACCAATAACAACACAGTTGTTTAAATGGCTTTCGAGCTTTAACAAAGCTATTAACTCTTCAAAGGGGTAGTAAACGTAAGCGCCATAATCTGCGGTTTTGCCCGGAGGGCACCACCACAGGCGCATCAACCCCATTGCATGGTCTATACGCAACGCTCCACAGCTAGCCATATTACTGCGCAATAATTCGCGAAAGTGCGCAAAGCCACTTTTCCTTAAGCCTGCGGGGTCCATCGGTGGCAAGCCCCAGTTCTGCCCAATGGCAGAGAAGGCGTCTGGTGGCGCTCCTGCCGCAGCTTTAGCACAAAACAAATGTTGGTTGCTCAACACCTCAGCACCGCCACGGTCTGCCCCAACGGCTAAGTCACGTATTATCCCTATAGGCATTTGCAACTGTTCAGCCAAAGCTTGGCACGCCGAAAACTGAACATGAGCTAACCACTGCTGGTAGTAGATACTGCGAATTTTGATTGCATATTGCTGTAAAGCTTCGCCTAACAGAGCGCTATTGGGCGCACTATCCATCACTTCCACTATTTGCTCAAAGGTACAGGCATCCGCTTTCATGACTTCAAAAAGCGCAAAGCGCTCTAGCACCGCACCATGAAGAGCCACAAATTGTTCAAACTCTTGCCGTCTAGATGCGTTCTCCGAGCCACGAGCAGCATCAAAAGTCATGAACATTCGCTCAAGCATATCCAACTTCAGTGCTCGCACAGCTGCATAGTCAACCAATGGCCGCTCTCTTAATTCTTCGATGCTGGCCTGAAGCTTGGCTTTCTCGGCATCTGACATAGCCGCCATTACACTGGCGAACTCTGGTACATCCTGTAGCGAAATATAAAGAGGGTTTATATGCCGCCTGTCAGAGGGGCTATATGGGCTGCAATGCGCTTCTATCTCTGGCAAGAGCGCGTGGAGGGGGTTTAAACCGATAGTATCAACGCCCTGATCGGCGCAAAATCGTATTAATTGTTTTAAATCATTAAAGTCGCCAACCCCCCAGTTTGTAGCGGATCGCAAAGTGTAAAGCTGGATAATAATACCGTGATAGCCGGCCTGATCTTGCAGCCAATCAGGCATCATTCCCCGCACGGGGAACATCGCAACAACAGTCGATTCAATCCTATCTTTCAGCTCTAGCTGTAAAGAGTAATAATTGGGAGGTAAATCGGGAAGAGGGAGTACCCGTCTTGTATAACGTGTATCACCGTAAATATAATCGCCGACCTCCTCCCCTGTAATCGGCTTAAATAATCCTTCTGCAACTAACTCGCCACTCGCTTCTTCTGTTAATACCCACTTTAGCTCTTTATCGACTATAGCTGGGTGGCAATTTATACCCAAACCGGCGCCGCTGCCGGCAGGTGTAATCGACAAAGGGGGCACCCAGGATTCCCAAGGGGCGACATCAAGGTCATACGCCGCGCGACTAACCAACGCATCAGAGGTTACGTCCACACCCATAGTGGAGAGCAGATTTTTGCGGTTTTCTAGGGAAACCTGAATATGCTCCCCTTTATAATTTATAAAATCTGGAGCAATACCGTGCCAGTAGAACAAGCGATCCAAATCACTCATAAAAGCTCAATCTCCTTAAGATAGCTATGCATCCTGATGCAAGCTTATTGCCAACATGACCTCACAGCCGAAAAAAGCGCGAAACCAACGAGCATTACCGCAACAACTGGTAGAGAATTAACACTTAATTCGTTAGCACGTTATCCTTCTGCACATCTAAACACATATATAACGTTTTCGCAGTTGATATTAGCAGAGGATTACAAAGACTGAATGGTCAAAGAACAAAAAGAAGGAAATAAAAGGCGGGATATAACGTAGACAAATATAGGCGAAAAAAAACCGGGCTAAGCCCGGTTTCTATTTTAATCTTCTGAGCTTTCTACTGGCTCAGCAGCTACAGGAGCTGGACGGTCCACTAGTTCAACATAAGCCATTGGAGCTTTGTCGCCGGCGCGGAAGCCGCACTTCATAATACGCAAGTAACCGCCAGGGCGACCTTCGTAACGTGGGCCTAACTCGTTAAAGAGCTTACCTACGGTAGCTTTATTACCCAAACGAGCAAACGCTAAACGACGGTTAGCTACTGAATCACTTTTAGATAAAGTGATAAGTGGCTCTGCGTAACGGCGAAGCTCTTTTGCTTTAGGCAAAGTCGTTTTGATTAATTCATGTTCAACCAACGACGTTACCATGTTTTTAAACATAGCTTTACGGTGAGAGCTATTTCTATTTAATTGACGTCCACTATGACGATGACGCATGACTCAATACCTTTCAAATCTTTGTTTCGAGCCGAGCTCACAGCTCAGCTCGTAACGAAATGATTAATCGTTGTTTTTCAAGCTAGCCGGTGGCCAGTTCTCCAAACGCATACCCAAAGATAGACCGCGCGAAGCAAGGATATCTTTGATTTCAGTAAGTGACTTTTTACCTAAGTTAGGAGTCTTAAGCAGCTCAACTTCTGTGCGCTGGATCAAGTCACCTATGTAGTAGATATTTTCAGCTTTTAAACAGTTCGCAGAACGTACTGTTAGCTCTAAATCGTCTACTGGGCGCAGTAAGACAGGATCAATCTGATCTTCTTTCTGCTCAGGCTCAGCTTCTTTCTCGCCTTCTAAGTCAACGAATACCGCTAACTGCTGTTGCAAGATAGTTGCTGCACGACGAATCGCCTCTTCTGGATCGATAGTTCCGTTTGTTTCCAAATCTAAAACTAACTTATCCAAGTCGGTACGCTGCTCTACGCGAGCACTTTCAACAGAGTAGGCCAAGCGGCGTACTGGGCTGAAAGATGCGTCTAATTGCAAACGACCAATAGCACGAGTTTCATCTTCGTCAGTTGCGCGAGCGTCAACTGGCTGATAGCCGCGACCACGAGATACGGTTAAACGCATGCTTAACGACGTATCTGAAGTGATGTTAGCTATTACTAACTCAGGATTTTTAATTTCAATATCGTGATCAACTTGAATATCGCCGGCGGTAACAGCACCAGGGCCTTGCTTACTAAGGCTAAGAACTGCTTGATCCTTACCGTGCATTACAACAGCGACATTTTTAAGGTTCAGAAGAATTTCGATCACATCTTCCTGTACACCTTCAATGGCACTGTATTCGTGTTGCACCCCGTCAATTTCAACTTCGGTAACAGCACAACCTGGCATTGAAGACAGGAGAATACGACGCAATGCGTTACCCAAGGTGTGACCGAAGCCACGCTCAAGCGGTTCTAAAACCACCTTAGCGCGAGTTGGACCCAATTCGGTTACATCAATGTGACGTGGAGTCAAAAATTCATTCACAGCACTCTGCATAGACACACCCGTTAGTGGTAGTTCCTTAATATTTCAAGCTTACTTAGAGTAAAGCTCGACGATGAGGTTCTCGTTGATCTCGGCTGGTAAATCAGCACGATCTGGACAACGCTTAAACACGCCTTCCTTCTTCTCAGTATTAACATCAACCCACTCTACATCAGCGCGTTGACCAGCTATACCTAACGAGTTTTGAATTCGCAATTGGTTCTTAGACTTCTCACGAACAGAGATCACGTCACCTACGTTCACTTGGAATGAAGGGATGTTTACAGTTTTACCGTTAACCAAGATTGCTTTGTGTGAAACAAGCTGTCTTGATTCTGCACGGGTAGAGCCGAAGCCCATACGGTAAACAACGTTATCCAAACGACCTTCGAGCAACTTCAACAAGTTCTCACCGGTAGCGCCTTTGATACGAGCAGCGTCTTTGTAGTAGTTACGGAATTGCTTTTCTAACACACCGTAAATACGACGAACTTTTTGCTTTTCACGCAACTGAACACCGTAGTCAGACAAACGACCGCGACGTTGACCATGTTGGCCAGGAGCTGCTTCAGCTTTACATTTAGACTCTAGTGGACGCACACCGCTCTTTAAGAACAGATCTGTGCCTTCACGACGAGATAATTTACAAGTTGGTCCAATATAACGAGCCATTCTTACTCCTCCTTATACGCGACGCTTTTTGGGTGGACGACAGCCGTTGTGCGGAATCGGTGTCACATCTGTAATGTTGTTAACTTTGTAACCAATATTGTTCAAAGCACGTACAGCTGACTCACGACCCGGACCAGGACCCTTAACTTCTACATCCAAATTTTTAAGACCGTAGTCTTGTGCAGCTTGGCCTGCACGCTCTGCCGCAACCTGTGCAGCAAAAGGAGTACTTTTACGAGAACCGCGGAAACCAGAACCGCCCGCAGTTGCCCAAGATAAAGTATTACCCTGACGATCAGTAATCGTCACGATAGTGTTATTAAACGAAGCATGAATATGCGCGATTCCGTCAACAACGGTCTTTTTGACCTTTTTCTTGGTCGTTGACTTACCACTTGGCTTAGCCATAGATGTCTCTTCCCAAACCTTTCAGTTTTAGTTTAACCAGTAGACTCTATCGTTTGATAGGCTTACGTGGTCCCTTACGTGTACGGGCGTTCGTTTTAGAACGTTGCCCACGCACTGGCAAATTACGACGATGACGAAGACCGCGGTAGCAGCCCAAATCCATCAAACGCTTAATGTTCATTGATACTTCACGACGCAAATCACCTTCTACAGTGAACTTTGCAACTTCATTACGAATCGTATCAACCTGCTCTTCGCTTAAGTCACCAATTTTGGTTGACTCAGCAACGCCTGCGGCGGAGCATATTTGCTTTGCCTTAGTGCGACCAATCCCATAGACGTAGGTCAGGGAGATGACGGCATGTTTATGATCTGGTATGTTGACACCAGCTATTCGAGCCATTCAGATTACTCCAAAAAGATAAGATATTCAGCGCTAACAGTGACATAAGCCATCCCACTGCGCAAAGGCGCGGAAGGATAGCGGTTATGCCACAAAAAAGCAATAGCCCGATGGTTTCCCATCGAGCGACAGTTAACGCCTCCAATTCATCAAAGACTGAATCTTTGATAGGCTTTGGTCTATTTTAGACTCAACACCTTGTTTTGCATTTTTAGCCTTGTTGCAACAAGGTGAAATCTACCAGTCTTAGCCTTGACGCTGCTTATGACGTGGCTCTGCGGAGCAAATAACTCTTAATACGCCCTTACGACGAACTAATTTGCAATTGCGACACATTTTTTTAATTGAAGCACGAACTTTCATTTTTCAAAACCTCGAGTTTATTTAACGAGTTGCGCCTTTACCGTAACTCTGCAAATTTGCTTTTTTCATGACTGAATCGTATTGATGTGACATCAAATGCGATTGCACTTGGGACATAAAGTCCATCACCACTACCACAACGATAAGTAATGAAGTACCACCTAAGTAGAAAGGTACATCAGCCGCAACCATCAAAAACTGAGGCAATAAAGCGACTGCAGCAATATAAAGAGAACCAACCACTGTTAAGCGAGTCAATACTCCATCAATATATTTAGCGGACTGGTCACCAGGTCGAATACCTGGAATATACGCACCACCACGCTTTAAATTATCTGCAACTTCTTTCGGGTTATACATCATTGCCGTGTAAACAAAACAGAACAAGATGATTAACGCACCGAACACCACAAAGTTCAACCATTGGCCGGGCCCTAAAGCCAACGCAATCTCCTGTAAGATTACAGCGGTTTTACCCTCTGATGCATTACCGAACCACTGCGCGATTGAAGCAGGGAACAATAAAATACTGCTCGCAAAAATAACCGGTATAACACCAGCCATGTTGATTTTTAGCGGCAAATGACTTGTTTGTGCAGAGTAAGCTTGACGACCAGACTGGCGACGAGCGTACTGAATAGTTATGCGACGCTGGCCGCGCTCCATTCTCACAACAAACCAAACAATTGCTACAGCAGCCAAACCTATCGCTAATAACGCTATAGGGTGTAAGTCGCCTTGACGCGCACTTTCGAACGCCTGACCTACGGCGCCCGGCAAACCAGCAACAATACCTGCGAAAATCAGCATAGAAATACCGTTGCCGATACCTCTTTCAGTTACTTGCTCACCCAACCACATCATGAATACAGCACCAGTTACCAATGAAGTAACCGCAATGACATAAAAGCTAAGTGGCGCCAAGCCGGCATAAGCCATGCCTTGACCAGCTAAACCTGCAACCATTACAAATGCTTGAATTAAAGCCAACGCAACGGTCAAGTAGCGAGTGTACTGACTGATCTTTCTTCTGCCTGACTCACCCTCTTTCTTTAATGCTTCTAAAGACGGGGTAACTGCTGCCATCATCTGCATAATAATAGAAGCAGAAATGTACGGCATAATACCAAGAGCCAAAATACTCATACGCTCCCAAGCACCGCCAGAGAACATGTTTAACATACCCAAGAATGTACCTTGGTTGCGGTTAAACATTTGAGCGATTTGTTCGGGATCAATACCAGGAACTGGTATATGAGTACCTAAGCGATAAATAAAAATCGCTAACAGCAAAAATTTTAGGCGAGCCCAAAGCTCGCCCAAACCTTTTTGATTACCAACCTGCATGTTACCTGGCGTGGCCATTCAAATTACCTTACTGTTCGGTTGATCGATTATTCTTCAATCTTTCCGCCAGCAGCTTCGATTGCTGCTTTAGCACCTTTAGTAACCATCAAGCCTTTTATTGTAACAGCTTTGGTTAACTCGCCAGAAAGAAATACTTTGGCTCGTTTGATATTGTTATCAATCAAGTCTGCAGCTCTTAAGGCTTCGATATCAATAATATCAGCTTCCACTTTGTTTAGCTCAGCTAAACGAACTTCTGCAGTTACGCGAGAAATACGGCTAGTAAAACCAAACTTAGGTAGACGCTTCTGCAAAGGCATCTGACCGCCTTCGAAACCAGGCTTAACAGAACCACCAGAACGTGATTTTAAACCTTTGTGACCACGGCCTGCAGTCTTACCTAAACCACTACCGATACCGCGACCTACACGCTTCTTAGCAGAAACGCGGCCAGGTGCTGGACTTAAAGTATTTAAACGCATTTTACTCTCCTTCCACCTGAACCATATAATAAACTTTATTGATCATACCGCGCACAGAAGGAGTATCTTCTACTTCCACGGTGTGCCCAATACGACGTAATCCCAAACCAGAGATACAGGCTCTGTGTGCTTTTAAGCGACCTGATGAACTCTTAACCTGAGTAACTTTTACAGTTTTCTTAGCCATGGCTATGCCCGTCTATTAAATAACGCAAAAAAGCTGCGTGATTAACCTATGATTTCTTCAACTGATTTGCCACGCTTAGCTGCAACACGCTCGGGTGATGACATAGCGCGCAAAGCTTCAAATGTAGCTCGTACAACGTTTACTGGGTTGGTAGACCCGTAGCACTTAGCCAAAACGTTCTGTACGCCAGCGATTTCCAAAACAGCTCGCATTGCGCCACCGGCAATTACACCAGTACCAGCAGAAGCAGGCTGCATATAAACTTTAGAAGCTCCGTGACGGCCTTTAGTTGGGTATTGGATGGTATCACCATCTAACTCAACTTGGATCATGTTACGGCGTGCAGCTTCCATTGCTTTTTGAATAGCAATTGGTACTTCACGAGCCTTACCACGACCAAAACCTACTTTACCGTTACCATCACCAACAACTGTAAGAGCGGTGAAACCAAAGATGCGACCACCTTTAACGGTTTTAGCAACACGGTTAACCTGAACAAGCTTCTCTTGCAAACCTTCGGCGTTGCTGTCTTCTCGTTTGTTTTGTTGCGACATAATTTAACCTTTAGAATTCCAATCCGCCTTCACGTGCAGCATCTGCAAGCGCTTTTACTCGACCATGGTATTTGAAACCACTGCGATCAAATGCAACGGTACTAACACCAGCAGCCTTTGCTCG
Source organism: Saccharophagus degradans 2-40 (assembly GCF_000013665.1). Lineage (NCBI taxonomy): Bacteria > Pseudomonadati > Pseudomonadota > Gammaproteobacteria > Cellvibrionales > Cellvibrionaceae > Saccharophagus > Saccharophagus degradans. Next base: position 1,252,602 of record NC_007912.1, on the reverse strand, counting down.
CTCTGCTATCAATTTACCAACTGCAGAAGCAGCGTCTCTATTACCCGTAGAACCACTACGTAGATCTTTGTCTAACGTAGAAGCACTCGCCACTACACGATCACCCTCAGCGGAGATAACCTGTGCGTATATGTGACGCGGAGTTCTATTAACGCAAAGACGGCTCACACCGAGCTCTTTCATTTTTGCTCGAGCTCGTCGCGCGCGACGTATTCTTGACTGTTTCTTAGCGTTCATAATCCAAAATCCTGACTTCAAGGAGCGCATTGCGGGCCGATTAGGCCCGACTGCCAGTTTTACTTGCTGTTACTTTTTCTTCGCTTCTTTACGACGAACGTTCTCGTCAGCATAGCGAACACCCTTGCCTTTGTATGGCTCTGGTGGACGGAAAGCTCTGATTTCTGCAGCAACTTGACCCAACAACTGTTTATCAGAACATTTCAGAACGATTTCAGTCTGAGTTGGTGTTTCAGCTGTTACACCTTCAGGCAATACATAATCTACTGGGTGAGAGAAACCTAAAGTTAGGTTTAAAACATTGCCCGTTACTTTTGTCCGGTAACCAACACCGACCAACTGTAATTTTTTCTCAAAACCAACGCTTACACCGGTAACCATGTTATTTACCAATGAGCGTACAGTACCAGCCATTGCCTTAGAGCTCTTGGCCCCATCTTTAGCAGCAAAAGTAAGTACGTTGTCTTCTTGTACGACGGCAACGCTACTGTGAACTGATAAAGACATAGCGCCTTTACTGCCTTTAACAGACAGGTCACTACCTTTAAGGTCGACCTGTACTCCAGAAGGCAACTGTACTGGATTATTTGCAACACGTGACATGACGAATACCCGTTAATTCTTTTCGTTAGACTGTCTAATTAGAAGACAGTACAGAGAATCTCACCACCAACTCCTGCAGCGCGAGCAGCACGGTCGGTCATAACACCCTTACTGGTTGAAACAATAGCAATGCCCAACCCGCCACGAACTGAAGGTAGTTCGTCTTTGCCAACGTAAGAGCGTAAACCTGGACGGCTAACACGATCTAACTCAGCAATAACTGGCTTACCTTCAAAATACTTAAGCTCTACTGTTAACTCAGCTTTAGCAGCGTCGTTTACAGAGAACTCTCCAACATAACCTTCTTCTTTAAGAACACCAGCGATGCTCTTTTTTAACTTAGAAGACGGCATGGTTACTGATGTTTTGCCTACTTGCTGCGCATTACGAATGCGAGTCAACATATCGGCTATAGGGTCTTGCATACTCATAGCAATCTGCTCCTAACTAACCCAAGCTCTACCAGCTAGCCTTAACTAGACCTGGCACATCACCACGCATGGCAGCTTCACGCAATTTGTTACGGCATAAGCCGAACTTGCGATAAACGGCGTGCGGACGACCTGTAATACGACAGCGACGTTGCTGACGACTGGGACTCGCATCGCGAGGTAACTTTTGCAACTTCAATTGTGCTTCCCAGATCTGATCGTCGGAAGACTCGTGATTATTGATGATTGCTTTTAGTTCAGCGCGCTTTGCAGCGTACTTTTCAACTGTTTTTGCACGCTTTGTTTCGCGAGCTATCATTGACTTCTTAGCCATTTCCGATCAACCCCTACCCTTTAAACGGGAAGTTAAACGCTTTTAACAATGCACGACCTTCGTCATTGTTGCGAGCTGTTGTTGAAATACAAATGTCCAAACCACGCAGCTTATCGATTTTATCGTAATCGATCTCTGGGAATATGATTTGCTCACTCACGCCCATTGAAAAGTTACCGCGTCCGTCGAACTGCTTCGGACTAATACCACGGAAGTCACGAATACGAGGAATGGAGATACTGATCAAACGATCAAGAAACTCATACATTCTGTCGCTGCGCAAAGTTACTTTACAACCAATCGGCCAACCTTCACGAACTTTAAAGCCCGCGATAGATTTTCTTGCACGAGTAACAACAGCTTTTTGACCTGCGATTTTCTCTAGGTCGCTTACTGCGTTCTCTAAAACTTTTTTATCCGCAAGAGCCTCACCAACACCCATGTTTAGGGTGATTTTAGTAATGCGAGGAATCTCCATCGGATTCTTAAGCTCCAAATCTTTAAGAAGTTTCGGAGCGATTTCTTTCTTGTATATTTCTTTAAGCCTAGCCATGTTTTTTCCACTCAATCAGCTGGTAGCGCGATTATGCGTCAATAGCTTCGCCATTGGACTTGAAAACTCTAATCTTGTTGCCGTCTTCCTGCAGCTTGAAACCAACGCGATCTGCTTTGTTGGTGGCTGGGTTAAAAATGGCTACGTTTGAAGCTTGTATTGGCGCTTCTTTTTCGATGATTCCACCCGCTATACCCATTTGCGGATTTGGTTTTTGGTGCTTCTTGATGATTTGAACACCAGAAACAATCAAGCGATCATCAGACAATACACGATTAACTTTACCGCGTTTCCCTTTGTCTTTACCCGTGATAACTATCACTTCGTCATTACGTTTAATTTTACGCATAACATTAACCTCTCACACTCGGCCTGGAAGTACTTAAAGTACTTCTGGTGCCAAAGAGATAATCTTCATGAACTTCTCACCGCGAAGCTCACGAGTTACTGGCCCAAAAATACGGGTCCCTACAGGTGCATTCTGAGCATTCAGTATCACTGCAGCATTATCGTCGAAGCGAATCAAAGACCCATCTGCGCGGCGTACACCTTTTTTGGTGCGTACAACAACAGCATTCATTACCTGGCCTTTTTTAACTTTACCGCGAGGAATTGCTTCTTTTACGGTAACTTTAATGATGTCGCCTACACCGGCATAACGACGGTGTGAACCGCCCAATACCTTGATACACATCACTCGACGGGCACCACTGTTGTCGGCCACATCCAAATAGCTTTGCGTTTGAATCATCGTTTTTCTCCGAAATCTCTATCTAGTCGCAGCCAGATTATATCTGGGTAGCTCGCTCTTCGATTTTAACCAAAGTCCAAGACTTTGTTTTCGATAGAGGACGAGACTCAGCGATGGTTACGGTATCGCCAATTTTGCAATCGTTCGCTTCGTCGTGCGCTTTCATCTTAGTAGATTTACTCACGTACTTGCCGTAAACGGGGTGCTTCACTCGACGCTCGATCAGAACAACGATAGACTTTTCCATTTTGTCGCTAACAACTTTACCTGTTAGCGTACGTACCAATTTTTTTGCTTCAGTCATGCCCGATCACCTACGCTTTGTTGCCCGCTTTTTGACGAAGAACAGTTTCGATACGAGCGATGTCGCGTCGAGTCTGCTTCAACAAATGCGTTTGAGTTAACTGACCAGTTGATTTCTGCATACGGAACTTAAACTGTCCCTCCAATTGGGATAGCAGCTCTGCTTTCAACTCTTCAACAGATTTTTTGTTGAGATCTTCAGCTTTCATTACATCACCGATCGTTTAACAAAAGTTGTAGTCACAGGTAGTTTCGCAGCAGCTAGCGTGAAAGCTTCACGAGCTAATTCTTCAGAAACACCTTCCATTTCGTAAAGTACTTTTCCTGGCTGGATTTGACACACCCAGTACTCAACATTACCTTTACCCTTACCTTGACGAACCTCAAGAGGCTTCTCAGTAATAGGTTTGTCTGGAAAAACTCGAATCCAAATTTTTCCACCACGTTTAACATGACGAGTCATCGCACGACGGGCTGCTTCGATTTGACGAGCAGTAATTCGTCCACGCCCGGTAGCCTTGAGCGCGAACTCACCAAAGCTAACCTTTGAGCCACGATGCGCCAGTCCACGGTTTCGCCCTTTTTGTTGCTTGCGAAATTTTGTACGCTTCGGTTGCAGCATTTGCCTAACCCTTAACTAACTGGTATGAGTTTGCGCTCTTACTTAGAGCCTTTCTTTTTCTGATTGGCTTCAACTTCTTCGATACCGCCAATGATCTCGCCTTTGAAGATCCAAACTTTTACGCCAATGATGCCGTAAGTGGTTGAAGCTTCTGCAGTTGCGTAGTCAATATCAGCACGGAGAGTGTGCAAAGGTACACGACCTTCGCGGTACCATTCGGAACGTGCGATTTCAGCACCGCCCAAACGACCACCAACCTGAACTTTAACGCCCTCAGCACCTTGACGCATTGCATTTTGAACTGTGCGCTTCATAGCGCGACGGAACATAACACGACGCTCTAACTGCTGAGCCACACTTTGAGCAGCCAAGGCAGCATCTAAGTCTGGTTTACGAATTTCTTCGATGTTGATATGAACAGGAACGCCCATTTGCTTAGTTAGCTCAGTGCGTAGTTTTTCAACATCTTCGCCTTTTTTACCAATTACGATACCTGGACGAGCAGTGTGAATAGTCACACGTGCAGTGTTCGCAGGACGCTCGATATCGATACGGCTCACAGATGCGTGCGCCAAAGCGTTTTGAATATATTTGCGTACCTGCAAATCTTGATTCAACTTGTCTGCATACTCAGCTTTGCCGGCATACCATGTAGATGTATGCTTTTTGACAATACCAAGTCGAATACCTGTTGGATGTACTTTCTGACCCATAAGTCGACTCTCTTATTGATCCGCTACTTTAACGGTAATGTGACAAGTGCGTTTCAAAATTCGGTCTGCACGACCTTTTGCACGCGGCCTGATACGTTTCATGGTTAAACCTTCATCTACGAAAATCGTAGACACTTTCAGCTCATCCACATCTGCACCTTCGTTGTGCTCTGCGTTTGCTACGGCTGACTCCAAGACCTTCTTGATAAGGGCGGCACCTTTTTTAGTGCTGAAAGTCAGCAAATCTAAGGCTTCTTCTACCGATTTACCACGAATTTGGTCTGCAACCAAGCGCGCTTTCTGCGCTGACATGCCAGCGCCGCGTAATTTAGCTGCTACTTCCATAATTCTACCTCGCCTAGCTTCAGCGCTTAGCGCTTAGCTTTCTTATCTGCTACGTGGCCACGGTACAGACGAGTTACAGCGAACTCACCCAGCTTGTGACCAACCATCTCTTCGTTAACCAACACAGGCACGTGTTGACGACCGTTGTGAACTGCCAAAGTTAAACCAACCATATTTGGCAGGATCATTGAACGACGTGACCAAGTTTTAATTGGGCGACGGTCATTCTTTTCTGCAGCCGCTTCCACCTTGCTTAGCAGGTGATGATCGATAAAGGGACCTTTCTTCAGTGAACGTGGCACTGTATTTTCCTCTTGTTGCTATTTAGTCGTCACTTACTTCTTATTGCGACGACGAACAATCATCTTGTCAGTTCGTTTGTTACTACGAGTCTTATAACCCTTAGTAGGCGTACCCCAAGGTGATACAGGATGACGACCACCAGAAGTACGGCCTTCACCACCACCGTGCGGGTGATCAACTGGGTTCATCGCTACACCGCGAACGGTTGGACGAACACCACGCCAGCGTGAAGCACCAGCCTTACCAAGTGAACGTAAATTGTGTTCACTGTTAGACACTTCACCTAGAGTTGCGCGACATTCTGAAAGAATTTTGCGCATCTCACCGCTGCGTAAACGCAAGGTGCAGTATTGACCTTCACGAGCAACTAACTGAACCGATGTACCTGCAGAGCGTGCAATTTGAGCACCTTTGCCTGGTTTCATTTCAATACAGTGAACAACGCTACCAACTGGAATGTTGCGCAAAGGCAGGGCATTACCAGGCTTGATTGGAGCAGCATCACCAGACTGAATCACATCACCAGCTTTAACACCTTTTGGAGCGATAATGTAGCGACGCTCACCATCGGCATAACATACTAGCGCGATGTAGGCAGTGCGGTTTGGATCGTATTCCAAACGCTCAACTTTAGCAGGGATTCCATCTTTGTTACGACGAAAGTCGATAACGCGATAGTGCTGCTTGTGTCCACCACCAATGTGACGAGTAGTGATGCGACCGTTATTGTTTCGCCCACCGCTTTTACTTTTCTTTTCTAACAAAGGAGCATGCGGTGCACCTTTATGTAGATCAGCGTTAACTACGTTAACTACAAAGCGACGACCAGCTGAAGTAGGCTTACGTTTTACAATAGGCATTCTAATACGCTCCTTATTCCGCTATGGCAAAATCAATTTCTTGACCTTGCTCTAGTCGTACGTAGGCTTTTTTCCAGTCGCTGCGCTGGCCCAAACCAAAGCGAGTACGCTTAGTTTTGCCTTTAACATTTAATACGCGAACGTCTCGAACATTTACATTAAACAGTTTTTCTACGGCTGCTTTAATTTCTGGCTTAGTGGCTGTTTTAACTACTTTAAAAACAACCTGATTACCTTTATCAGCAACTACAGCTGACTTTTCAGAAATAACAGGACCAAGAAGAACTTTATATAGGCGCTCTAAGTTCATACCAGCACCTCCTCAAGTTTTTTAAGGGCTGCAACGGTCACAACAACCTTATCAAAGCGGATCAAGCTAACAGGATCTAAACCGTTAACATCACGAACATCTACCTTGTGAAGATTACGTGCGGCTAGATATAAGTTTTCACTTACGTCTTCACCAATAATTAAAACGTCCGCCAAATCGAACTGAGCTAGCTTCTGAACTAGATCCTTAGTTTTTGGAGCATCCAAGTCAAACTCTTCAACTACAACTAAGCGCTCTTGACGAGCCAACTCAGACAATATGCAACGAATCGCTGCACGGTACATTTTTTTGTTCAGCTTTTGCGAATGATCGCGAGGCTCAGCAGCAAAAGTAACACCACCTGAACGCCACAATGGGCTTCGGATAGTACCGGCACGCGCACGGCCAGTTCCCTTTTGACGCCAAGGCTTTTTGCCGCCGCCAGAAACCGCAGCGCGGTTCTTTTGAGCTTTAGTACCCTGACGAGCACCAGCCATAAAGGCAACAACAGCTTGATGAACAAGATCTTGATTAAATTCTCGGCCAAAAGCCGCTTCAGAAACACTAACTGTGCCCTTCGCGCCTTGTGGTGTAGCAATACTTAATTCCATGGTCGACTCCCCTAGGACACTTAACCGTTGTTACGCGATTTAACTGCGGGACGAATAATTACGTCACCACCAGGAGCACCAGGAACAGCACCCTTGATCAACAGTAAATTACGCTCAACGTCGACCCGAACAACTTCTAAGTTCTGGGTGGTTACACGTGCAGCACCCATATGACCTGCCATCTTCTTGCCTTTAAATACTCGGCCAGGAGTTTGACATTGACCAATAGAACCAGGAGCACGGTGAGACAAAGAGTTACCATGTGTTGCATCTTGCATACGGAAGTTGTAGCGCTTAATCACGCCAGCAAAACCCTTACCTTTAGATGCACCAGTCACATCAACTTTTTGACCAGCTTCGAAAGCTTCAACAGTTAGCAGCCCACCAACTTCGAATTGCTCGCCACTTTCGTTGCGCAATTCAAGTACGGTGCGACCCGCTTCAACTTCTGCTTTAGCAAAATGACCCGCTTCAGGCTTGCTAACACGGGAGGCTCGACGAGACCCTACGGTTACTTGCACTGCTGCATAACCGTCGGTTTCTACGCTTTTCACCTGGGTGATGCGGTTAGGATCAACCTCAACCACAGTAACAGGAACGGATAAACCATCGTCTGTAAAAATGCGCGTCATACCGCTCTTGCGGCCGACTATACCAATCGTCATTTTCATTAACCTCTCAGTGTACGGGGCTTTTACCCGCTACGGCCGCCCATTTCAGAGCGTTACACAAAAGACCGGCAAAATCGCCGGCAAATCTTAGGAGTTCTAGCCCAAACTAATTTGTACTTCAACACCCGCTGCCAAATCTAACTTCATCAAAGCATCAACCGTTTTTTCGGTTGGCTCAACGATGTCTAGCAAGCGCTTGTAAGTACGAATCTCGTATTGATCTCGTGCATCTTTGTTTACGTGCGGCGAAACCAAAACCGTATAACGCTCTTTGCGAGTAGGAAGAGGAATAGGACCTCGAACCTGCGCACCAGTACGCTTAGCGGTCTCAACAATTTCCTGAGTAGAAGCATCAATCAACTTGTGATCAAAAGCTTTCAGGCGAATTCGAATACGTTGATTCTGCATATGAACCAAAACTCCCAGTATTTTAAAGAACCTTCGACACCCACCCGATGTTTAGGGCTGGTCGAAATGAGGGCGCAATTCTAATGACTACCCCCTTACCTGTCAACACAATATTCAGCTATTTTTTAAACAATTTAACCATTTAGCAAACAGGCGATATTTGGTTGGTCTCAATTATAAAAAAACACCGATTTCAAGCTTTAATAAGCCCAAAAACCGGTGTTTTCGCAGCGAAATTACACAACGCCACCTAATCGAGGTTGCGCAGTATACCCTCTACCATCTTTTTTGCATCCCCAAATAACATCATTGTGTTGTCATTGAAGAAAAGTTCGTTCTGCACCCCAGCGTAACCTGCGGCCATCCCTCGCTTCACAAACAGCACGGTACGCGCTCTGGACACCTCTAAGATAGGCATACCAAAGATAGGGCTCTGAGGATCAGTCTTGGCAGCAGGGTTCGTTACGTCGTTAGCACCTATCACAAAGGCTACATCCGCCTGCTGGAATTCATTGTTGATATCCTCCAACTCGAACACTTCGTCGTAGGGGACATTTGCCTCCGCCAGCAGCACGTTCATATGCCCAGGCATTCGCCCCGCCACAGGGTGAATAGCGTAGCTGACCTTAACACCCGCCTTCTTAAGCTCATCGCCCATCTCGCGCAGCGCATGCTGAGCCTGAGCCACAGCCATACCGTAGCCAGGCACAATAATTACCGAGCCTGCATTCTTCATAATAAAGCCTGCGTCCTCTGCGCTACCCTGTTTCACCGGCCGATCTGCACCGCCACCTGCAGGAGCAGAAGACTCCGCATCGGCACCAAACCCACCAAGAATCACATTAAAGAACGAGCGATTCATACCTTTACACATAATGTACGAGAGAATAGCCCCCGAGGAACCCACCAGTGCACCGGTCACAATCAAAGCGTTGTTATGCAGAGTAAAACCAATACCGGCCGCCGCCCATCCCGAGTAGGAGTTAAGCATCGACACCACAACCGGCATGTCAGCACCCCCAATAGGGATAATAATAAGAAAGCCAATAATAAAAGCTAATGCCGTCATCCCCCAGAACACCATCGGCGACTGGTCCGCACAGAAATAAGCCACCAAACATACTATGGCTATGCCTAGCGCGGCATTTAGGGCGTGCTGACCACGAAATACAATTGGCGAACCAGACACCAAGCCCTGCAACTTAGTAAACGCAATAATAGAGCCCGAAAACGTAATGGCCCCTACTACCACACCAAGCCCCATTTCTATTCGGCTTACCACAAAGATCTGACCATCAGTATCTAGCAGACCAAAAGCGCCTGGATTGGTATACGCGGCACCCGCAACAAGCACCGCCGCCAAGCCAACCAAACTGTGAAAAGCCGCCACTAACTGAGGCATGGCGGTCATTGCAATTCGCGAGGCTATTCCCACCCCAATAACACCACCTATTAATAAGGCAGAGAATATCCACCCATAGGAAGTTATTTCCGGACTTAGAATTGTTGTTGCAATGGCGATAGCCATGCCCAACATACCCATAAAATTACCCGCCCGAGACGTCTCTGGCGACGATAAGCCGCGCAGAGCCAAAATAAACAATACTGCAGACACCAGATAAGCTAACGACGTTAAGTTAGCCACCATTGATATGGCTTGAGATTCCATTTAGATCACCCCGCCCTATTTCTTCTTTTTATACATGGATAACATTCTTTGAGTAACCGCGAAGCCACCAAAGATATTTACAGCCGCCAACACAATGGCAACAAAACCCAACACTTTGGCCAAACCAACTTCAGCTGGGCCCGCCGCAATAATCGCACCTACGATAATTACGCTCGATATTGCGTTGGTAACCGCCATTAACGGTGTGTGCAACGCGGGCGTCACACTCCAAACAACGTAGTAGCCAACAAACACAGCCATAACGAATATGGATAACTGGGAAATAAAATCACCGTGCATTTCGCACCCCCTATTGGTTAGCCGCAGCAGCAGGTGCCGCGAAATTTGGATGAACGATATCCCCTGCACGCGTAAGCACACTGGCAGCAACAATTTCATCAGCCCAATCCAGCGCAAGCTCGACCGAGCCTTCGCCAGCTTTAACATGGGGCGTCAAATAGTTGAGCAAGTTTTTTGCAAACAACGCACTGGCATCAGTCGCTACCCGCGAAGGCACGTTAAAGTGACCAACAATCTTCACCCCGTTAACCTCCACCACCTCGCCAGGCTTGGACAGGGTACAGTTACCGCCCTGCTCAACCGCCAAATCCACAATGATCGAGCCCGGTTTCATACTGTGAACCATCTCATCAGTAATTAGCGTTGGCGCCTTGCGACCGGGAATAAGCGCGGTACAAATCGCAATATCTTGCTTAGCGAGCGTTTCAGCCACTAGGGCAGCCTGCTTGCGCTTGAAGTCATCGCTCATTTCTTTGGCATAACCGCCGGCCGTTTCAGCATCTTTAAGCTCATCCGACTCCACCATCACGAACTTGCCACCCAAGCTTTCCACCTGCTCTTTCGCTACAGGGCGAACATCGGTTGCCGACACAATAGCCCCCAATCGCTTAGCCGTAGCAATAGCCTGCAAGCCTGCAACACCTGCCCCCAGCACCATTACACGTGCCGGCGCGATGGTACCTGCAGCAGTCATCATCATAGGGAAGCCACGACCATATTCGTAAGCGGCATCTAACACTGCGCGATAGCCCGCCAAGTTACTTTGCGAACTGAGCACATCCATACTTTGCGCGCGCGTAATACGCGGCACAAACTCTAACGCGATTGCTATCACGCCTTGTTTGGCATACGCATCAAGCGCCTCCGGTGCAGAGTAAGGTGATAGCACAGCGAGAAGTAACGCACCCGACTTCATGCACCCCAACTCATCTTCACCACCTTCGCTCGCCAACAGTGGGCGCTGCACCTTAAGCACAATATCCGCCTGCGAGTACAACTCTTGCATCGAGCCAATAATGCTTGCACCAGCAGCAACGTATTGGTCATCCATATAGCGGCTTGCAGTACCAGCGTCTTTTTCCACTAGCACTTCAAACCCCATACCTACATATTTCTTTACGGTTTCAGGGGTAGCCGCAACTCGCTTCTCGCAGGCGCGACGCTCCCTTGGTATGGCTATTTTCATAGTCTTACCCTCCCAGGTGGGTGATTGTTATTTTAAGTTTGAAGGAGATTGCTCAACACCTTGAGCAGAAAAGCCCTAATAGGGCAGATCAACCGAAGCTGTTACGCGAAGACTGAGCAGCCAAACCTGACCACTCACGCGAACAGGTATTACACCACAGCACCAATCTTCCATGGGTTGAATTCAGCGTCACCGTAACCAAGAGACTCACTTTTACTTGGTTCGCCGGACGCAATAGCAAGGATGGTTTTGAAGATTTCTTCGCCCAAGCTATGAACGGTGTGCTCACCATCGGTAATAGCACCACAGTTAATATCGATATCCTCTTCCATATGCTTATATATAGCAGTGTTACTTGCCAACTTCACACTTGGAACAGGTTTAAAGCCAAAGGCAGAACCGCGACCGGTGGTAAAGCACACCACATTCGCGCCGGATGCAACCTGCCCGGTTACAGACACAGGGTCAAAACCGGGACTATCCATAAAGACCAACCCGTTTGTATCGACCTTTTCGGCATAGAGGTAAACGCCACGCATATTAGTCGTACCGGCCTTCGCCTGCGCACCGAGGGATTTTTCTAGAATAGTCGTCAAACCGCCCGCCTTGTTGCCTGGGGATGGATTGTTATTTAACTCAAAACCATGCTTCTGGGTGTAGTCTTCCCACCAGCGAATACGCTCTAATAGGCCTTCGGCCAACTCAGGCGTTTCCGCTCTACGGGTAAGTAAATGCTCTGCACCGAAAATTTCTGGGGTTTCAGAATAAATAACCGTTCCGCCGTGGCGAACAAGAATATCTGCCGCAGCGCCCAAAGCAGGGTTAGCCGTTACGCCCGACATAGCATCAGAACCGCCGCACTGCACCGCCAAAACCAACTCAGCCGCCGAGCATGGTTCGCGATTATAGCTATTAACAATAGGCAGCAGCTTGCGAACACGCTCTACCCCTTCCTCAATAGCCAAACGCGTACCACCTACCTTTTGAATGGTATAAGTACTAAAGCTTTCAGACTCAGACAAACCAGAGTCGTCCAATACTTTTTGCACCTGCATCGTTTCGCAACCCAAACCAACCAGCAAAACACCCCCAAAATTTGGGTGAGTAACATACCCTTCGAAAGTACGACGCAATACATCATACCCCTCACCTTCTGAGCGCATACCGCAACCAGACTCGTGAGTAAGCGCAACAACGCCATCCACATTGGGGAAATCCGCCAATGCACCAGGGTAACTAAACGTAGCAGCAATCTGTTTTGCAACGGTTGCCGAGCAATTAACCGTAGTGAGAATACCTATATAGTTGCGCGTACCCACCTTGCCGTTAACTCTACGAAAACCATTAAAAGTTGCGCGATTTTCTTCGCTTACAAAAGCGGTAGGAGTTACGTTGCGACAAAAGCCGTAATCTTTTTCAAAGTCGCCCACCACACAATTGTGCGTATGAACATGCTCACCCGGCTGAATATCTTCAGCCGCATAACCAATAAACTGACCGTACTTTAATATGCGCTCACCCTTGGGGATGGCCGCGGTAGCTACTTTGTGCATAGCATCTATAGCCGTAGCAGCCACTATGGACACACCACCTACCAGCACCTCTTGCTGAGGCTCCAACGCCTCTAATGTAATCGCTACGTTATCTAATTCGTGCAAATGTATTAACTTGGCCACATCTTTCCCCAAATACTAAGCTGAGCAGAATGTTCCGCCAGACCAGAGCGTAAGCCGAAATCACCGCACCACCCACCAATCTGTAAAACCATAAATTCTTCAATAACAAAAATGTAACAGCTTATTGGCCTGACCGCAATAACATTTTTGGTAAGACCCTCATACAAAACACTGTTCCGCTAACTCCTTGAGGGATAGCCACGTTTCTTGCTAAACTGCCGCATTGGTCATACAACTACAAAAATATATATTGCAGGCAACTTAAATGAACGTAGCCATTGAACCTAAGAACCTATCAGGCGGACGGCTTTACCAGCGCGTCGCAGAGCAACTCGCGGCAGTAATTGCGGAAGGAGAATACCCTCCTGGCTCGCGCCTACCGGCTGAACGAAAACTAGCAGAACGCTTTGACGTAAGCCGCCCTACCGTGCGCGAAGCCATTATCGCACTAGAGCTGGCCGGCTGTGTAGAAGTACGCGGCGGCTCTGGTGTATACGTATCTGCCGAAAGCAATAACAACCTCTCATCTGCTGAATTTGCTGTTGGCCCATTCGATATTCTCGAAGCCCGAATCCTCGTAGAAGGAGAGGCGGCGGAGCTTGCAGCCAAGCGCATTACCGACGAAGAACTTGTCGAAGTGCGCGCAGCACTCGAAGCTATGGTGCAAGAAAACGAGCAGGAACCCATCTGCGAAAAAGCCGACCAGAACTTTCATATGCTTATTGCCCGTGCCACCAAAAACGAAGCAGTCGCATCGGCCTGCGCCCACCTTTGGGCACTGCGCAACAGCTCACCAGTGTCTGCCCGCATCTTAGAAAAAGTGCGCCAGTCTGGCTCTAGACCACGCATTGAAGAACACCTTCTTATACTAGATGCACTTGAAAGACGCGACCCAGAGGGCGCCCGTGACGCTATGCGCGAACACCTTTCTCGCGTTATCCAGCAATTATTAGACGCCACCGAAGCAGAAGCAGTGGAAGAAGCCCGTAGAAAAATCGCATTTAATCGCGAACGTTTTGGTATTTCTAAGTAAAAAAACACTACATTAAAAGGCCGACATCTCGCATGCCGGCTTTTTTTCGCCTAAAAAACGTATTCAAACAAACCAAAATGAATGACCAATATTAATATTTGGTCTTACCAAGCGAGTAAAAATAAACTACCCTAAGCTATAGATAAAATAAGACGATCTAGCTTGAGGTAATAACATGTATAAAATTTCACGCCGCACAACACTCAAAGGCTTAGGCCTAACTTGCCTAGCCGGCTGCACCACCAGCCTACCCACACTAGAGCAAGACCCATGGGCTTTTGCACAAAACATAGCGGACAACACCACCATCCCCACATTCCCAAACAAAGAATTTAATTTACTCGAATTCGGCGGCAAAGAAGGGAGCGACAACACCCTCGCCTTCAAAAAAGCGATTGCAGCATGCAGCAAAGCAGGTGGCGGCAAGGTGGTAGTACCCGCAGGACGATTTGAGACAGGCGCCATCCACTTAGAGTCGAACGTTAACCTTCATATTAGCGAAGGCGCTACCATCGCCTTTTTTACCGACCCCAAATATTACCTGCCTGCGGTTTTCACTCGCTGGGAAGGCATGGAGTGCATGGGCTACTCACCCCTTATATACGCCTACGGCAAAACCAACATAGCCATTACCGGTAAAGGCACCCTCGACGGTCAAGCCGACCCAACGCACTGGTGGGCATGGAAAGGCAACAAAGAATGGGGCGTAGAGGGCTACCCAAGCCAAAAGGAAAGCCGCAACCAACTATTTGCCCAAGCAGAAGCTGGCGACCCCGTTAGAGAGCGCGTGTATGCAGACGGCCACTACCTGCGCCCCTCGTTTGTGCAACCCTACAAGTGCGAAAACGTGCTGATAGAAGACATAACTATTATCAACGCTCCCTTCTGGTTGCTACACCCCACCCTTTCACAAAACGTCACTGTACGCGGTGTTCACCTAGAAAGCCTAGGCCCCAACTCGGATGGCTGCGATCCTGAAAGCTGTAAGAATGTAGTTATCGAAAACTGCTTTTTTAATACCGGTGACGACTGTATCGCTATTAAATCTGGCCGCAACAACGATGGCCGCAGGCTTGCCACACCTACCGAGAACGTGATTATTCGCAACTGTAAAATGGAAGCGGGTCACGGTGGCGTAGTTATAGGCTCAGAAATTTCTGGCGGCGTGCGCAATGTGTTTGCCGAAAATAACGTAATGAGCAGCCCCGATTTAGAGAAAGGCATTCGCATTAAAACCAACTCTGTGCGCGGCGGACTGCTAGAGAACATCTATGTGCGCAACTGCACCATAGGCGAAGTACAACAAGCCATTGTTATTAACTTCCAATACGAAGAAGGCGATGCGGGTAAATTTGACCCCACCGTGCGCAATGTAGAAATACGCAATTTGGTCTGCCAGCACGCCTTACAAGTGTTTAACATCCGCGGTTTTGAGCGCGCCCCCATTCAAAACTTTAGGATAATCGACAGCACCTTTGTGCGTGGTGACAACCCAGGCGTAATTGAACATACCACAGGGTTAGTTATCGACAACGTCCAAGTCAACGGCAAAGCGTTTAACATCTAGCTAAAGCAGTAAGCGCTTGCTTACAGTGTAACACTCAGCAATTCGATCACGCCTAAATGCATCATGGCGCGCCATCAACTGGCGCGCCATGAAATACCGTCTAATATTTCCAAGAGCCTACATAAAACCCGCACACGGGTTTTATACAGCGCTGCACCTATAAATCAGACAATTACTACCAAACCAAACCAGTCTGCCAAAAAACCGTATTGGATAGACTAATTTGGTATTCCAATTCTATTGATTGGCCTACCATAATGTGCGAGTATGCCGTTACACCAATAAATTAAATTGGTTCACTTATAAAAATGAACTCTGTCTTTGAACAAGAACGTGGGGAATAATAATGAAGAAGTTCTACATAAAACCTTTAGTAGCAGCAATTGCGTTAACTGCAGCAGGCCAAGGCTATGCTCAGGAAGCAAGTGCTGAAAACACATTAGAAGAAGTGGTTGTTACTGGCTTTAGAGGCAGTTTGCAAAGCTCTTTAAATACTAAGCGCGATTCTGTTGGCGTAGTTGATGCAATATACGCTGAAGATATTGCGGACTTTCCAGATAACAACTTAGCAGAATCTTTACAGCGTATCCCTGGTGTTGCCATATCTCGCGCTGGCGGTGAAGGTCAACAAATTACAGTTCGCGGTCTTGGTCCTGACTATACTCGCATTCGTATTAACGGCATGGAGTCTATGTCATCTACTGGCGGTACAGATGCCATTGGTGGTAATAACCGCGGCCGTGGTTTCGACTTCAACACATTCTCTTCTGACCTTTTTAGCAACTTGATTGTAAGCAAAACCAACTCTGCTGAAATTGAAGAAGGTTCACTAGGTGCGACAGTAGACCTTAAAACTGCTCGCCCAATGGAGCTTGACGATTTCGTTCTGTCTGTAGGTGGCAATCTAAACTACAATGACAAGTCGGAAAAAGTAGACCCGAAAATTGCTGTAATGGTAAGCAAACAGTTTAGTGATACTTTTGGTGCTTTGCTGTCTGTATCTTACGCTGACCGCAACATTACCGATGAAGGCAACTCTACCGTTCGCTGGGCTACCTACCCAGACGTAGGCTCATATCGCGGAATCACCGACCCAACTCTTTCTCCTGAACTTGCAAGATTAGAAGAAACTGAAGAAGACCGTCGCTTGTTCCATCCACGTATTCCTCGCTACGATTCATACACACACGAAATTACGCGCACCGGTGTCGCTGCCACTTTCCAATGGCTACCTACAGATGCAACCGATATAGTCTTGGATGTGCTGTACTCTAAGCACGACGCCACGCGCAATGAGATCTTCATGCAAGGTATCGGTAACTCAACAGCCGATTACGACGATTACAATTTCACTGATTACGAAATAGACGGTCAAACAATCGTATACGCAGCAATTTCTAACGCTAATGCTCAAGTTGAAAACCGCTTCGACGAATTAACCACCGAGTTCCAACAAGTCACCTTGTCGGCTACTCACGAGTTTACCGACCGTTTACGCATGAACGTTTTGTTAGGTAACTCTTCATCCGAGTTCAGCAACCCGGTCCAAACCACCATTATTGCCCGCGCCAATGGTGTAGGTATGACTTGGGATTACCGCGGTGATAGCGCTGATACCCTACTAACTTGGGGTGAAGACGCTTATGATGAATCAAGCTACACCTTATCCGGTATTCGTCAGCGCCCACAGGGTACTAACAACGAATTCACTAACCTGACGGCAGATCTAGAGTTTGACTTTAACGATTCCGTAACGCTGAAAGCAGGTGTTACCTCGAAGTCGTTCAAATTCGACACTTATCAATCGCGTTACGCAACTAACGAAGGCGCGAAAGGCCTAACTATTGCTGGCAACATGTACGAATACGATTCAGGTTTAGGCGATGGCCGAGCTTGGCTAGTGCCAGACTTAGACAAATTTATCGATGCGGGCATTTTGTCCAACTCGGGTGATTTTGCTTTGAGTCCACGCACCAATGATATCTATGCTGTCGAAGAAGACACCACCTCTCTGTTTACTCAAGTGGACTTCAATACTCAATTAGGCGAAATGCCACTTTCAGGCAACTTTGGCTTCCGTTTTTTCAGCACCGACCAAGCCTCCACCGGTTGGTTTGAGAATAGCGAAGGCAACGACGTCCAAGAGTGGGTTGAGCATTCGTACGATGATATCTTGCCAGCCTTGAACCTACGCTTGGAGCCGATGGAAGATGTAGTATTCCGCTTTAGCGTTTCTGAAGGTATAACTCGCGGTGGCTTAAGCTCACTACGTGCAGACCAAGGTGTGAGCGTAAATGGTAGCTCTTACACCATCACCGGTGGCAACCCGTTCCTAGAGCCAACTAAAGCGACAAGCTACGATGCCGGTATCGAATTGTATATAACCGATACTTCAGCAATGTCTATGACCGTGTTTAAGAAGGAAATTGGTAGCCATATACAACGTCTACGCGACCAGAAAACCCCAGCTGAGCTGGGCATTCCCGCTAGCGAAGTAGCTGCACAATGTGAGAACGCTGCTCAAAACCCAGAGTCTTGCAACGTGAACGCAGTATTCGACCGCTCAGTTCCATTGAATGGCCCAGGCGGTGATCTACACGGCTTCGAATGGCAGCTGCAAGGTGACTTCGGCGCATTCGGCGATGCATGGGCCAATGTTGGTTATATTGCCAACTACACCTACGTAAAAACCGAACTAGCCTACTTAAATGAATTTGGTGCAGTAGACGTAGTTGCCAACCTGCAAAACCTATCAGAAGTGACTAAATCCGCCACTCTTTACTACGAAAACGATGTATTTAGTGCACGTATCGCCCTAGTAGATCGCAGCGATTACCTCACTGACCCGCGTGGCCGAGACTCAAACAATCAACACGGCACCTATGGTACCAGCAATGTTGACTTCTCTTCGTCGTACCAATTTAACGACAACCTGAAGTTCAATTTCGACATTAGCAATTTAACCAACCAAGGTGATGACCAATGGGTTGACCGTGAAGATTTGCGTTTGTCTTACTACCACGAGACTGGCACTCAGGTCTCATTAGGCGCGCAATACAAATTCTAATTAAGACTTTGTATTAACTCTTCGAGTGGCGCCAGCTTGTTCTGGCGCCATTTTTGTATTGAAGCCATACTAATTCATACAAATTCTATTTAACGTGTGAAAATTATAAATTGAAAATCAGGTGGTCGTAATGAAGCGAACGTTTACTCTTGGCCTTTCCGGCATACTTTTAACCTCTCTCATTGGTGCCGGTTGTAGCAAAAATGACGAAGCAAAACCTTCAGTGCAATCTGCAACCCCTGTTGTAAACAGCACAATCGCAACGGCAGAACTTGCCAATCCTTCGCAGTTTCCACGAATTAACAATGCGCTTGTATTTAGCTATTACGATTTAGCAATAGAAGCAAATACGCCTGTTAGCGCCACATTCGAAGGTGCAGAGGTAGCCACCCAGCACGTCGACACCGATGGCGACGGCAGCAAAGATAGCGTTCAAGTAGCGGTAGAGCTTGCTCCTGCACAACGCGGCACACTCGTGCTTTCAAATACTAAAAGTGAAAAACAATGGCCTGCACTCACTCAAGCAGAAATATCCCACAAACAAGGTGGCGAGTGGGTACCGCACCCAAAAGTTGAAGGCGCCAAAGCCTACGAAGGTGGAACCTTTGTAAACGTAACCGAGCTAACCCCTCCCGACTATTACACCGATCACTCTAACTGGATTCGCTACGAAGGCCCAGGCATAGAATCCGATAAAGTCGGTTACCGTATTTATTTAGATTGGCGTAATGGATTTGATATTTTCGGTAAATCAGTAAGCACACCGGTTCTACAAAATGTGGGGCAAGACGGATACGAGTCTTACCATCATTTAGCTGACTGGGGTATGGATATACTCAAAGTTGGCAGCTCATTAGGTGCAGGTGGTTATGGCTTTTGGAATGGCGAAAGCGTAGAGCTAGTTGCCAAAGCAGATAGCCGCACGGCGAAAATAATCGAAAATGGACCACTGCGTTCCGCACTTAGTATCGATTACAAAAATTGGAAAATTAATAACACGCAAACCGATTTGCACGCGCTATTTTCTATGAATGCTGGCAGTCGTTTAGTTAAAACAGAATTAACCCTTAGTGAAAACTTACCCAACATTGCTGTGGGCGTAGTAAAACATAAAGAAACAGAATTAATTCTAGGCAACATCGATATACCCGGCGACGCCTATTCTTATATTGCCAGCTGGGGCAAACAAAGCCTTAACGGCGATCACTTGGGCATGGCGGTATTCTTCCGCAACAAAGACCTAAACAAAACCACGCAAGATAAAAGCTCGTATATTGCAGTGCTAGAACCCATTCGCGGCGACCTAGATTACTACTTTGCTGCAGCATGGGAAGGCGAGCACGGCGCGGGCATTAAAACTAAAGAAGCTTTTATTGAGTACCTAGAGCAAGAAGCAGAAATGCTTACGCAAAAAACACGCGTAAACCTAGATACAGCCTACTCACAAAAACACAAGCCAGCAACTAACACAGCAGATGCCGCTCTGGCATGGGCAGTACAATTTGCCGATTCTGAACTGGAGCGTAAAACGCTTGGTTACGAACACGATGGCTGGGATGTAAACCGTCAGCGCCCCCCTAAATTTGAATACGATATTGTAGGTATTCTGCCTATGGCGTATGCACAGCTAAGTGAAGTTACCGGTGAAGAGCGCCATCGAACTGTGCCCCACAAGGTAACGGCAACTTACATAAATGATGACGGATCGATAAAGCGCTACAAGCTTAGCAACTACAACATAGATGCCGTGTCGCCAGGCGTAAGCGTGTTGTATTTATATGACGACACCAAAGAAGAAAAGTTTAAGCTAGCAGCAGATTTATTGCGTAGCCAACTCGCCACCCAACCTCGCACCAGCGAAGGCGCTTTTTGGCACAAAAAGAAATACGACTCACAGCTGTGGCTAGATGGCGTTTTTATGGGAATGCCTTTTTTAGCCGAGTACACAACCAAGTTTGAGCACGGCGAAGCGCTAGAAGAAGTGGTTAAAGAATTTGAACTCTCGCGCAAATACCTACGCGACGAGAAAACAGGCCTCTATTACCACGGCTGGGACGAGAAAAAACAACAAGTTTGGGCAAACCCAGAAACCGGTTTATCACCAGAATTTTGGGGTCGCGGCATGGGCTGGTTCGCCATGGCCACTTTAGATGTATTAGATTTTATTCCAGAAGATCAACCGGAATTACGCCAACCTATTCTGGACATCATTAAAGAAGTCGCTGTAGACCTGCAAAATGTGCAAGACCCAGCAACAGGCACTTGGTGGCAAGTAATGGATAAACCCAATGCGCCCGGCAACTACAGGGAAGCCTCTGCCTCGGCAATGTTTACCTATTTTTATGCTAAAGCAATTCGCAAAGGTTACTTACCCAAAGATTACTTAGCCACCGCGCAAAAAGCCTACGACGGTTTGATTAACGAATTCGTAGTAGTGCATAAAGACGGAAAAATATCAGTCACCAACCAATGCTACGTTGCCGGCTTAGGCTTTGGCCGCGATGGCAGCTACAACTATTACATGAGTGAGCGCGTTGCAGAGAACGACCCTAAAAGCAGCTTCTCTTTTATATTGGCGGGCTTAGAAATGCACCGCTTACTCTCTAACAAGTAAATACACTAGCGATAACACTATGACAACACATATTAGCGAACGCTTTGCTGTACACAGCGACGACTACAAACACTACGACACAGAAAAACTGCGTAAACATTTTCTAATAGAAAATATTTTTGAAGCGGACACTGTGCAACTTACCTACACCCACTACGACCGCTTAATGGTGGGCGGCGTAATGCCCGTTAACCAAGAAGTAACACTAGAACCCGTAGACCTGCTAAAAGCCGAACACTTTTTAGATAGACGCGAACTAGGCGCAATAAATATTGGTGGCGCAGGCCAAGTGATTGTCGATGGCGAAACCTACAGCATAGGTAACAAAGAAGCTATTTACATTGGTGCTACAACCAAAACTGTAAGCTTTAAAAGTGCAGATGCCGCCAACCCTGCCAAGTTTTACATTAACTCAACCCCGGCACATCACGCTTACCCCACTAAAAAAGTAGGCATGAGCGAAGCTAATGTATTGCAAATGGGCGCATCAGAAACCTGTAACGAACGCCAAATTAATCAACTGCTTATTAGTAGCGTCGTACAAACCTGTCAGCTGCAAATGGGCATGACAGAACTAAAACCAGGTAGCATTTGGAACACCATGCCCTGCCATACGCACAGTCGCCGTATGGAAGCTTACTTCTATTTTAATGTACCTACAGATCAAGCAGTCTGTCACTTTATGGGCCCAGCCCATGAAACTCGCCATATTTGGATGCACAACGAGCAAGCGGTGGTATCGCCACCGTGGTCACTGCATTCTGGTGTGGGTACAGCAAATTACACCTTTATTTGGGGTATGGCCGGGGAAAACCTCGACTATAACGATATGGACTTCCATAAACCCAACCAACTGAAATAATTGAGAAGGTAAAACTATGAGTACTCAACTATTCGATTTAACCGGCAAGGTTGCCCTTGTAACTGGTGCAACCCACGGGTTGGGCATGTCTATGGCTGTTGGCTTAGGTAAAGCCGGCGCCACGCTGGTTATTAATGGCCATTCCAGCCAAGAAAAAATTGATAAAGCGGTAGAGCTTTATAAAGAACAAGGCATTAACGCATACGGTTACCGCTTTGATGTAACCAGCGAAAACGAAGCGGAAGCCGCCGTAGAAAAAATAGAAAGCGAAGTGGGCCCCATCGATATTCTGGTAAATAATGCCGGTATTATTCGCCGCATCCCCTTGCTAGAAATGCCTCTAGACGAATGGGAAAACGTTATTAGAACCGACTTAACCGGCGTGTTCATTATGACTAAGCCCGTCGCCCAACGCATGGTTAAACGTCGTCAGGGTAAAATTATTAACGTGTGTTCCATGATGAGTGAGCTAGGCCGTAACTCGGTAGGCGCATACGCCGCAGCCAAAGGCGGGTTAAAAATGCTTACGCGTAATATGGCTACCGAATGGGCGAAGCACAATGTGCAGGTAAACGGTATTGGGCCAGGTTATTTTGCAACAAGCCAAACCGCCCCAATTCGCGTGGATGGCAACCCATTTAACGAGTTTATTGTTAACCGTACACCCGCTGGCCGCTGGGGCGACCCCGATGACTTACAAGGCACAACAGTGTTTTTAGCATCTAACGCCAGTAATTTTGTTACCGGCCAAATCGTGTATGTAGATGGCGGTATTCTCGCCACCATTGGCAAACCCTCTAACGAAGAGTAAAACCATGCTGCGTTTGTTTGTATATTGTCTTTTATTGGCTGTCGCGTGCGGCACAAGTTCCACCTATGCCGGCGCGGTTTTGGCTTTCCCTGAAGCCGATGGTTACGGTAAGTACACCGTTGGTGGGCGCGGAGGCCAAGTGTATGTAGTTACGTCGCTAGAAGACAATGTAAACAAACCGCAGCCGGGTACTCTGCGCTATGCCGTAGAGCAAGAAGGCCCGCGTATTATTACTTTCGCAGTTTCTGGCGTAATCCACCTACAAGATAAACTCGTAGTGCGTAATGATTTTATAACCATCGCAGGGCAAACATCGCCAAAAGGTATTGCCTTGCGAGGCGAACCTTTTATTGTGCAAGCCTCACAAGTTATTGTGCGTTATATGCGCTTTAGATTAGGCGCTACCGAAAAAAACGAAGATGCAGCCACCGGTAAAAAAGAGCGCGATATTATTTTTGATCACTGTTCGTTTAGTTGGTCCATCGACGAAGTAGCAAGCTTTTACAACAACATTAATTTTACCCTGCAATACTCCATTATTGCGCAAAGCCTTAACCAAGCGAGCCATGTAAAGGGCAACCACGGTTATGGTGGCATTTGGGGCGGCGCTGGGGCTTCGTTTCACCACAATGTTATTGCACATAATACTAGCCGCAACCCACGTATTGCAGGCCACCGGCTTAAAGCACCCTATGCGCGCCACTTTGAACTTACCGACATAATTAATAACGTGGTATACAACTGGGGCGATAACAGCGCCTACGGCAGTGAAGATGGGCGTTTTAATTTTATTGCCAATTATTACATTGCAGGCCCAGCAACAAGTGCTAAACGCATTTTTCAATTTTATAAAAACAGTAACGATGAACAGTTTGGCCAAGGTTACTTTACCGCCAACCAACTCATTGACAGTAATGGTAAAAACATCGCACCACGAACCGAAATAAAGGGCTACAAGAAAGCGCCTAAAAACCTTACTGACGCAATTTATTTGGCTGCGCCCGTTGGTGCAGATCAAGCACACTTCTTTGCAGCAAACAGCGCTTACGCAAACATTCACACAGCCGAAGACAGCTACAAACTATTAATAGAAAAACGAGAAGTAGGCGCCAACCGAGCCGCCAGCCAACCAAACGCTAGCGCGCTGGACAGCGTAGATACAGGCATACTAAACGACATAGAAAACCGCACCGCCAAATTTGGCAATAAAGGCATAATTAATAACGAGCTTGAAATTATTGAAAGCTGGGATGCCTACAGTGCAGAATTCGCTGCGGCGCAAGCGAATACTCTCGCGGATAAAGACTTAGACGGTATGCCTGACGCATGGGAAAACGCACAAAAAATATCAAACCCAGTCGGGCACGAGTTAGACCCTAACTACACAAACATCGAAGTGTACTTAAACAGCCTTGGGCAATTTTAATCGGCCCTAAACATTCTACCCTGCCCTCTCTGTGCCCTGTCAGCCAGCTAATTACCACTTTGCTGGCTGACAACACCCTACACGAGCCAACCGCTCTTTCCCGCCAAAGCTTTGACATCCCTCTTGTCGAAAAAGCTTACAAACAAGCAGCTTTAAGCGCCACACTATAAATCTAACCCATTGTTTTTATTGCTTTTTTAAACTTTGGCACGCTATTCGCTATTAATTCATCGGATACAACACTTTTGTACATGGAATTACCCTGTGATTAAAGGAAACAGCATGTTTACTCGATTTACTAAAGCACTTACCACTTGTTTGCTACTTGCAGTAGCCAGCCAAGCTTTGGCAATTCCCACTACTGTATTAGATGCAAACAGCTCACTATTTAACGGCGCCACCACCTTAAGCTTTGACGGCGAAAGCAAAGGCTCATTCAGCTCGCGCTCGTTCAATAATGGCGATATTACGTTTAGTGTTTTAACCGGCACGTCCTTAAGCATTAACGATCAATTCTCTGCCTCTGGTTTTGCTTTTAATTTGCAAAGCGAATACTTAAATAGCCCAAGCACTACAACAAGTTTTAGGGTAGATTTTAATGTTGCGATCGATACCTTCGGCTTTACTTGGGCCGCAAGAGATACACAATGGGTTGTAGAATTATTTGGCGAAAACAACAATTCACTGGGTAGTGTTAATGCTAACCATGTGCGCCGAGTATATACCGACTTTTTTGGTGTTTCAGAGAGTGAATACCGCATTACTTCGGCCGTGTTTACCGCCACAACAGCCGACGTAATTATGCTAGACAACTTTAAATACGCTGCAAACCTAGCGTCTGTAGCTAACGTGCCAGAGCCTGGCAGCGTACTGTTGTTTGCTATTGGCTTTATTGCTTTGGGCCTGTTCCGCAAATTAGCCAAATAAAATGTTCCGCTCGGGGCTCTCCCGAGCGGTTATTCCCCTTCCTACATAGTCCTTATTAAATAGTCCTTCTTAAATAGTCCTTCTTAAATAGTCCTTGCTACTTAGTTAACCCCTCGCGCGTTCTTTTTACTTCTTTAATTGTGCCGTCGGCATTAAAGTGAAGGTATTCCGCTGCGGTGTGGCGTTGCTTCTTTTTACACTCGCCTTCGCCCATTAACCAGCGGTGATAAAACAATATCCACTTGCCTTTAAATTGCACAATAGAATGGTGGTTGTTACCGCCTTCTTCTTGCATAAAAATGCCCTTGTATTCCCACGGCCCAAAGGGAGATTTCGCCATATAGTAAGCAAGTGAACGATTGTTTTCTGGCATGGTAAAGTAATACATTCCCTCGCGCTTAAAAACCCAAGGGCCCTCCATTTTTGGCTCGTAACCGCCCATATCCATTTTGTGAAACTCACCTTTTACACTCAGTAAATCGTCTGCCATTTCGGCTACTAGGTAGTCTGCACCTTTACCGTGAAAATATAAGTAGCCCTTGCCGTCATCATCTATAAAAATACTTGGGTCGTTGGCATAGGGGTCGGTCCACAAGGGGGCGCCAATCGCATCTTTAAAGGGGCCTGTAGGGCTATCGCTTACTGCAACACCAATGCCCATCCACTTAGTGCTTTTTTCGGGGTTTACTCTATCTTTAACACCGGTTCCCGCCGGAAAGAACAAATAGTACTTCCCATTTTTATAGGCCGCGTCGGGCGCCCATGCGTAGTTATCTGCCCACGTAATATCCGCTACAGATAAACTTGGGCCGTGGGCAGTCCAATTTATTAAGTCGCTGGACGAAAAGGTATGCCAATCCTTCATATAAAAATCTTCTTGGCATTCTTGGTCGTGCGAGGTGTAAAGGTACATTCTGCCATCAGCCCATATATGGCCAGACGGATCTGCGGTTTTAATATTACTGCCAAAGTCGAGCGGGTTTTGGGCAACACAACACGACGAGGCAATTGAAAATATAAATAGTGCTATGGCGGATACATATGTGTACATTTCGGGACTCTCTAACTTTGTCTTTATATTTCTTTTATACAATTAATATTTTTAGGGGTTGTGTAGGCTAAAACGTGTCTACTAGCGGATCAAACCAATAATGTTTAACGTGCAGGGGCGTATTCGGCGGTAGAGTGGGGTTATCAATTTCCAATACTAACCGTCGGCTAATATTTGCCATAGCGACGGCATCTTTCATTGCTTGATTGTTTTTAAAAAGCGCTACGTAGGTTCCATCCTGATACATCTTATTTAGCTCGTCGGTTAATAACCGCCATAAATCTTTGTTATTTTTGTTTACAAACAGATAATTGGGCACTGGATAACGAATTAACACATGAGGCTCTACAACTAAATCGTATTGACTATTTGCTCTTATCTCACGCCAAGGCTGGTGAATACCTCGCGGAAAATAGTCAAAACGCCCGCCATCCAGCATTGCAAACAAATTAACACTTTTATTAGATGTCACTACTTCTATACCGTTGTGACGCAAAATTTTAGTATCGGCCCAATGCAAACCTTGACCGGCCTTAAACTTTTTAAGGTCACCTAAACTTTTTACACCGGCAAATATATTTTCATTTTGCGCACTAACAATGGCTATTCGGTAGCCCAATAATCCCCGATAAATGGGAATTCGTACTGGTAAATATTTGTCTTCGAACTCTATATTGGTAGAACTCCAAAACACATCTAATTGATTATTTTCAATATCTGCCATTAAACGAGATTTTGCGATACGTTCCTTTGCTCCATCGTAAGGGAACGCTAACGACAAAGAAGGCTCACGCCTTACGACTTCTTTAAGTAGCTGCACGGGCAGCTCATCTGCGTTTTCATCACCGGGCACGCGAATCACATCTGAAAAAACAGGCACCGCAGATAGCAAGCAACCCAATGCAAATATCATTACCTTCGAAATTTTAATCATTAGAACTCCATACTGCGCTAATGCTAATTACGTATTTCATGTTAGTTAATTGATACATTCCAATCGCCGAGCGCTTGTTCGCGTAATGAGTCGGCGCTTAACGAATGATACGAGGTGGTTACTTCATCGTTGCCGCTGGGGCCAAAGGACTGAACTTCAAAAAAACGCGATTGCTCGGGCGTAAACACTAGCGTTTTACTGCCGTCTTTAGCGGTGCCTTTCATGCTAGACCATCTCGCGGGGTGAATATGCGCATCCATAAAGCAGTTAAAAAATAGCGCATGGCCAATCGCGTTTGGGTCGGCATATCGGCCATCGCTGAAATTGGTTGTAGGGTGCCAAGGGCGACCCAAGGTGACCGACGCATCTGCCACGCCTTGCTCACGTTCTAATCGACTATTAATAAAAACCAGACCAAAGGCGTCCGTAATATTGGTGGATGGCGCTGTGATATAGCCGGCAATTTCATTGGAAGCAATGGCTTTGCCGCGCGGCCTAGAAATAACACGACTATTTTCTATAACCACTTGGCCAGCGCCAAAAATAAAATCAACATTGCCTGCAATATCTGATTGGTAGATAAATGCACGCTTTCCATTTGCAAATAGGGTGTCTTGGTATCCGTATAGGCCTACTCGATACAGCGCAACCTTATCGCTGTGTTCATCCAATAATAATGCAACGCCTTGCGATGCCCTCACTTTTGAAGGGTCGGTTTTATCTTTTGAATCATTTCTTAAAAAGTCGAAAGTATTTTCGATAGTTAAATCGCTAACATTTACTTCACTGGCATTAATGGTAAATGTAGCTGAGCCAGGAGTACCCCAACCGTCGCGGTGATAAGCTTTACCCTGCTCGGCATTCAGGTTGTATTGAACATAGGTTTTATTTTTACCTGCACCAACAATATCGATATTGCCACGGCTAAGCACAATGCGTTCGTGGTAATGCCCCGCAGCCATTTCAATGGTTACATGGGTAGCAGACGGCACTGTGTGCGCCACGTCAATAGCTCGCTGCAAGCTGTTGTAGCAACTACCCGTTAATTGCGAAGGCGGGTCACATACTTCGGTTTGTACATAGAGTATTTTTTTACTCGGCAATGCCGTTTCGGTTAAAGGCGTATTGCGCTTTATTTTGTCGGCGCAGCCACTTAATGAACATGCAGACAAAATAAAACCTAATAGCAAAAAATTAATTTTTGTACCCATACCCACCTACTTTTTATACACAATGTTATAAACGAAAAAAGGGGCTAAAGAAAACTTCAGCCCCTTCATTTAATCACCCTTAGATTAAAACCCTAAGAGCAACCTTCAATTGAACGCCCTCTATAGAGAGCGCGCTACTAGTAACTACCACTACTGACAAACTGGGTTAGCCTGTGAAATAAGGCTATTTTGCCCAGCAGTAAAGGTGGAAACATAAGGCGCTTTACCGCCCTTACCTGCAGTAGCAAATACATAGTCAGTTAAGTCATCGCCAGCAACAAAGCGATTGGCTGATATAGTATTTTTAGATGCAGAGCTGTAATCATCAAACATATCTGGCGTAGCACCATGCGATGCGGTTAAGTCACCCGATGCGCCATAGGAATTACAAGCGCTATCTGCAAACGATACATAGCTACCGCTAATTTCTAACCCACCCTCACGGAAGTCGCGCAACAAGGTTTCAACATAGTATTCCATGTCGTCGCCTTTCTTCAGGCCATCACCTGGGGTAGAGCTGCTTTCTTTATTCAAAATAATGTTATCTTCAAAGGCGATACGACCGCCAACACGCACGCTTAGAATATCTTTACGGTAACCGTAGAAAACGTTGTTAAACATGTGTGATTGACCGCGACGCATTAGCGGTACACGACGCAAAGTGTCGTAGGTACTTAGCGCGTATTGATCATCTGAAGTATAGAACAGGTTGTTGTGCATAGTGGTTGTGATTTGCGAGTTAATTGCTCGGCTATCACTTGAACCATGTAGCGCAGCACGCTTCACGTTCACCAACTTATTGAATGATATTGTTATATCGTAAGCACCCACCTTTACGTCAAACGCAGAATCACCAGTATGGTCGAACGTGTTTTGGTGAATCCAAATTTTGTTCGATTCGCCAGTAGATCGAATCATATCTGGGTCTAGATCGTGATCTTCAGTGTGACCGGCACCAATAAACTCGTTATTCGTTACAATCACATTTTGCGCTGCGTACAAGCTTGCACCACTGCTATCTTTACCAATGGAGAAACCATTAAAGAAGAAGTATGCGTTTGCACCACGACCATCAATGGTAGTGTTTGACTGAATCATTTGATTGCGGATTGGCAAATCTGAATCATTTAAACGGTTGTTAAAGAATTCATTTTCACAGTCATGCTCGTCAGAAATACCATTAGCAGAACACCAAGCTATATGATCGCGACATTGTGCAGCACTTGCGCCACCCAATGCTGAACGCACATCGGCATTGTCACAATCTAAGCGATACATCGCTACCGCAGTGCGCGCAGCAAAATCATCTTTGTCGAACACAATCCAGTTGTGGTTTTCGGTGCTTATAGCATCCAAAATTTGTTGCTCAACAGAAATACCTATGTTCTTTTTAATAACAACAAGGTTGCTGCCGCCACTTGGATCGTAACCACCGGTAGTACCTTCCCCAAAGCCAACAGGGCTACCTAGAGACTGAGCCAAACAGGCTACAATTTCTTGCTC
Organism: Saccharophagus degradans 2-40; assembly: GCF_000013665.1. NCBI lineage: Bacteria > Pseudomonadati > Pseudomonadota > Gammaproteobacteria > Cellvibrionales > Cellvibrionaceae > Saccharophagus > Saccharophagus degradans. The sequence goes on along the minus strand of NC_007912.1, from coordinate 1,222,710 downwards.
TGAAGCCAGTGCAGACTCATCCCAGTTAACACTTGGATCGTTAATCAACTGCTCACAACTTGCCGTACCACCGCCCGAAGAGCTTGAGGTAGAAGACGTGCTGCTAGAGCTGGTTGAACTACTAGATGTAGAGCTTGTAGATGAGCTAGACGTTGAGCTTGAGCTAGTAGAGCTGCCACCAGAGCTAGTGCTAGATGAACTGGTGCTAGAAGTAGAAGAGCTGGAAGAACTAGAACTGCTAGAACCAACACTACCGTTACAGTCACCTGCAGAAGGCTCTACACCCGTTACAGATAGGCTATCAATATTCGCCAAGCCGCCAGACGTGGTAGCCTCTAAACGAATAATATTATTGCCAGCAACTAAGTTAACGCTAATTTCGTTTGAGTTGCTCCAGCTGGTCCAAGAACCTGTGCTAGGCAGATCAAATACACCGGCGTTACCATAGTTCACTAACACATCAGCAGGACGTGCACTTGAGCCATTAGCAAAACGCACTTGCAGCGTGTACACACCAGCAACGGGTACGCTTACCGCGTAGTTTACGCCATTACCCGAAGCATTATCGGTATTAGCAAAACCACTGCCAGCAAAGCCACTGTTATTGCTATCTACTGAACCGTCTACCGAGCAATAACCCGCATCCTCTTCAAACGTTGTAGTAGATGTTGTATAAACATTCACTTGCGCTTCTGAGTAGTTGGAATTAATTGTAGCTGAGTTTGAATCGGTTACTTTTACCCAGTAGTAATAAGTTCCGTTAGCCAAACCGGTATCTGTGTAAGTATTTCCAGTTACACCGGATGCAATGCGCACACGGCCAGCTGGGTCTGAATCCACATCGCGATAAATTTGCTGACCAGTTACGGTTGCATTATTTACGCTCCAATTCAACGTTACTTGATCGCCAGAAACCGTTGTACTTAAAGTAGCGGTGCCGCCTGTAGAACTACTAGACGAACTGCTCGATGAAGAACTAGACGAGCTACTTGATGAAGAGCTAGAAGAACTCGAGCTGCTTGAAGAGCTAGAACCTGTAGCATTATATGTTTCGAATTCCGCTACCGTTGGTGTACCGTTAGAAGAAGTAATTTCGAAATTGATCTTGCTAGTCGTTACCGCATCAAACGTAATTGTGCCTACGCTTGAGCCAGCAGCCAATACTGCACCGGTATCGTTATCAGTTACTTGCCAACCACTAATATTACCTTCATAGCCTGCCGCTTCTTTAATAACAATAGCGTTAACAGTTTGGCTGCCGCTCCATTTAATTGAAACACGACCAGTACTGCCACTCGGCGCCCAATAGCTACTTACATCGCCATCGCGCACATTGCCGTACGAACCTGCTCCCTTGCTACTACCATCAGAGCCAGCACCAATTGAAAGGTTGTTACCTAATACTAAGCTGCCGCCATTGGAGCTAGAGCTGCTTGAAGAGGAAGAGCTTGAAGACGAACTCGAACCAGTCGACGAGGTTGAGCTAGAACTGGAGCTAGACGAACTCGTTGAAGGTGGCGTTGTTATGGTGCAGCTTCCGTCTGAAACCGCTAGGCCAGTACCCACACCTGCTGTGGATTTTACAATATCAGGCACACAAGCAGCGTCATCTAGATCATAGGGGTAAGAAATATGAATAGACGTAGTGGATGTTGGGTTCGGGCCTGCAGGGGTTTCATCATCCGCAGACGCCCACGTTACGTTACTGCCAAATATATTGCCGCGTAAGTCCCAGTAACCCATATCGTCTGTATAAAAAGTACCAATTGGGTTGTGCGCATTTTCGAAGTAATTGTTTTCCGCTTTTATTTGCCCACCTATACGTGGGTTCATGCCAGATTTAGCAATACCATTATAGTAGTTGTTAAATGCATGAGCTGTACCGTGACGCAGTAACGGCAAGCGCGAATCCATATTTTCGTAGTAGTTGTGGTGGAAGGTGACGAAGGTATTGGTATCGTCGCTATCACTAGACCCCATTAAACCACCGCGACCAGAATCGTGATAGTAAGTGTAAGAAACCGTTACATACTGCGTGGTGGCTTTCATATCTAGCAATGAATCATATCCATCACTTTCACCGCCTGAAGCTTCTAGCTCACAGTGGTCTACCCACACATTGTATACGCCAGATTCCATACCAATAGCGTCACCGCCATTCGAAGTAGGCGAACCAGACTTCTTAACGTTTTTAATATGCAAATTTTGCAAAATAATATTCGAGGTATCGCGTAGGTGAATACCGATTTGATCGAACACAGCACCGCTGCCCGTTCCTATCAACGATATATTTTTTACACCTTTAAACTGAATTTCATCTGCAGTGGTATCGCAGCTACCAGAATACTTGGCGGTGTTACCGTGGTTAATGGTACCCGTCACATAAATAATTAGCGGTGTATCGTCGCTTGCGCGATTACACATAGCCTGGTTAATTTCAGCACCGGTGCTAGCATATACAACTTGCCCGCCCGCGCCGCCGGTAGTGCCGCCGTTTAAACTTGCGAAACCAACTGGGCCTGCAACAGCGGAACCCGCTGCAACTAAACCGCCAATGGCTGCGCTCATTTTTAACATTGAGCCTAATTTATTTCTCATTATTAGCTTCCCGTTTTTATAGTTTATTGTTGGAATGACTGCAGTTTAAATCCCATCTCCTAACGCCATTACTGCTTACTTTAAATAGGCGCCGTGTATAGGTTAATCATGGGTAAACAATTCCACTTTCTAACAACTCACACCCTCCAGTAATACATAACCCGATGAATGCGATACTCAAAAAAATGGGCGGAGCCTAATTTATCTCCACCCATCCTTGGATTTTTACTGCTACAAACAATGTTTTATTTGTGCATATTTTTACAATTCACTTAATTACAGTTGCCTGCCGCTGGTGCATTACCCGTTACAGAAACACTATCTAAGTTAGGTAAGCCGCCAGAGTTAGTAGCTTGAATACGAACAGTATTGTTACCCGCAGAGAAGTACGCACTTAACTCATTACTGTTTGCCCAAGATGTCCAAGAACCGGTACTGGAAAAATCAAATGTTCCAATATTGCCAGCGTTGACCAGCACATCACCTGGGCGTGCACTAGAACCGTTTGCGTAGCGAACCTGCAAGCTATACATACCCGCACTAGGTGCATTGAAGGCATAAACTGCTGCATTGCCACTGGCGTTATCGGTATTTACAAAACCATCGCCAGTGTAGCCAGCGTTATTGGAATCAACAGAACCGTTAACAGAGCAGAAACCCGCAGACTCTTGCGCAGTAAACGTCGTTGGCGCTTGGCTGCCTACAACCGCTTCTGCGGCATTTGTGTTGTAAACAACACCGTTTTGATCGGTAATTTTTATCCAGTAGTAATAAGTACCGCTAGCTAAGCCGTAATCGGTATACGAATTACCAGAAACGCCTGCAGAGATACGCACACGACCAGATGGGTTTGAATCGGTATCGCGATAAACTTGCTGCGAACCCACATCAATGTTTGAGGTAGACCAATTAAGTGAAACCTGATCGCCACTTACCGAGGTACCTAGATTCGCGGAACCACCAGAGCTGCTCGTTGAACTTGAGCTGCTTGAAGAACTGCTTGACGAACTACTTGAAGAACTGGATGACGAAGTACCACCAACCGTGCCGCTATAGGTTTCAAATTCTGCAACCGTGGGCATGCCGTTCGAAGAGGTAATTTCGAAATTTAACTTCGTAGTAGAAACCGGAGAAAAAGAAATTACGCCAGCGTTAGAGCCGCTTTTTAATACTGCGCCATTCTCGTTGTTTACAACTTGCCAGCCAGTAATGTTACCTTCAAAGCCAGCCGCTTCTTTAATAACAATGCTACTTACCGTCGTTGCCGAACTCCACTTAATAGATACGCGACCAGTGCTGCCACTCGGTGCCCAGTAGGTGCTCATATTGCCATCGCGCACATCGCCATAAGAGCCCGCACCTTTACTGCTACCATCAGAACCTGCGCCAATTGAAAGGTTTACACCTGAGCCACCAGAAGAACTATTGGATGATGAAGAACTGCTAGATGTAGAACTGGTAGACGAGGTAGAGCTGGACGAAGAGCTGCTAGACGAAGAGCTAGAAGTACCGCAATTGCTACCACCGGTAGACACAGCCAAACCGTTACCCACACCCGCAGTAGCTTTTACAATCTTCGGCACGCACGTTGCGTCATCCAAGCTGTAGGGGTAAGAAATATGAATGGACGTTGTGGATTGTGGATTCGGCCCTGCAGGGGTTTCATCATCCGCAGACGCCCACGTTACGTTGTTGCCAAATATATTGCCGCTTAAGTCCCAGTAACCCATATCGTTTGTGTAAAACGTACCTATTGGGTTGTGTGCGTTTTCGAAATAGTTATTTTCTGCTTTTATTTGACCGCCTATACGGGGGTTCATACCAGATTTGGTAATGCCATCGTAATAGTTGTTAAAGGCATGCGCAGTACCGTGGCGTAAAAGCGGTAAGCGTGAATCCATATTTTTGTAGTAATTGTGGTGGAAAGTCACGTAGGTGTTGGTATCGTCACTATCGCTCGACCCCATTAAACCACCGCGGCCTGAATCGTGGTAATAGGTGTAAGAAACGGTTACATACTGCGTGGTTGCTTTCATATCTAGCAATGAATCGTAACCATCTTTTTCACCACCGGATGCTTCTAGCTCACAGTGATCCACCCACACATTGTATACGCCAGACTCCATTCCAATTGCATCGCCGCCATTGGAGGTTGGAGAACCCGATTTTTTAACATTTTTAATATGAAGGTTTTGCAGAATAATATTGGAGGTTTCGCGTAAATGAATACCTATTTGATCAAACACCGCACCGTTACCAGTACCAATTAACGATAGGTTTTTAACTTTTTTAAACTGAATCTCGTCGCCGGTTGTATCGCAATTACCCGACACCTTTTCGGTGTTGCCGTGGTTAATGGTACCGGATACATAAATAATTAACGGCGTATCGTGAGATGGGCGGTTACACATGGCTTCGTTAATTTGTGTACCGGTGTTGGCGTATACAACTTGACCGCCTTGACCGCCCGTTGTGCCACCATTAAGCGATGCAAAGCCCACAGGCCCCGCCATCGCAGCTGTTGCAATACTGCTAGCTAGCAATACGGCACCGCTATTGAGTAGGTGTTTAGTGTTTCTCATTCTGAATATCCTTTTGTTATTGATTTTTCAGAACCGAAATATTCGAATTGTTATCCGCCTGCGCTATAGCGCGCATGGAGGCTTCGCAAACATGTTTTATTGGCTAAGGAATCTAAACGGATTCATCAAGTGCCTGAATATTCCAGCTACTGTGAATCAGCCACAACGTGGTGAGGAGTTAGCGCACCGACCGATTTAATTTATCGCCTTAAGACTTGAACCAAGTGAATGCGCATACAACGAAGCCTGTGCATTACCTGCTTTACGTACTTTTAACTCTGGGCCGCTTTTTATGCTTATTTAACCCAGAACCTAAACCAGAGTTATACCGCAGTAGTTAATACGGAATGACCAACACCACATGGTACTACCAACAAACCATTCTGGCCCTACCAATTTGGTATTACCAGTCTATTTGCGAAAACAAATTTTGTAAAGCCGATTTTTAATAATGGTTAGACATAAGCCAACCACGTCACTATGCCGTGAATGTCACAGATCGCCGAAAAAAAGGGATTGAGGGAGTTAAAACAGAGAAAATGAGAGATTTATCAACGCAACGAAGCACAAACAGAAGGGGGGCACGGCCCATAGAGCCGTGCACAAAAGGATAAAAACTATGCAGAGAAGGATTGCTTGATGGTTGCCAGCACACCCTGTTTAGCAAATGCATCTAACCATGCGCTAATAGCGGCAGCAAAAGCCGAGCAGCCTACCAAGTCTTCACCAAACACTTCTTTTACGCCCAGCAATGCTGCTACTCGCTCGGAGGTATTGGGGTGACTGTCACACAGCGATTTTAAACGCGCTGCCAGCGGGTCCTGCACATCTATGGCATTGCCGGCATCATCTACAGCCGAAACGTATTTAAACCACGCGGCAATCGCTAGGCTTATCACCTCTATGCTACCGCCACTGGCCAACTGCTCACGCAAGGTTTCCAATAGGCGCTGAGGAATCTTCTGCGAGCCATCCATCGCAATCTGCCAAGTGCGATGCTTCAAACCAGGGTTGGCAAAGCGGTCGCGCAGTTGCTTTTTGTAATCTTCAATATCAAAACCGTCTGGCGTTTTTACTGTAGGACCAGCTTCGGTATCCATAAACTTTTTACATAGCGCGACAAAAGCAGGCTCTGTCATTACATCGCTAATGGTTTCAAAGCCCGCCAAATAGCCGGCATAAGCCAACATAGAGTGGCTGCCGTTTAGCAAACGCAACTTCATTTTTTCGAACGCTGTAACATCTTCTACCAGCAATGCACCCACTTGCTCCCACTGCGGGCGCGCCGAGCAGAATTTATCTTCAATTACCCACTGGGTAAACGGCTCTGCCACCACCATGCCTTCATCGCGGTAGCCCACTTTCGCCTCGAGGTCTGCGCGATCACTATCTGTAGTGGCCGGCACTATGCGGTCGATCATAGTAGAAGGGAACTTAGTGTGAGCACTCACCCACTCGCAAAGCTCCGCACTAACCTGCTTGGCGAACTGTAAAACAACTTTTTCTAACACCTCACCATTGTTTGGTAAATTGTCGCAACTTAATACGGTAAAGCTGGACTGGCCCGATTCTTTACGTGCAAGCAATGCAGCAACAATGTAGCCGATGGCCGATTTAGGCGCATTAAGGTTGCCTAGGTCGTGCTGAATATCGGGGTGGCTAAGGTTTAAATTACCGGTAGCAGGGTCGTGACAATAGCCTTTTTCAGTAACGGTTAACGACACAATTTGAGTTTGCGGGTTAGCCATAATAGCCACTAACGCTGCTGGGTCTTCTGGCCCTACAACCACCTGCTGTACTGCACCCATTATTTGAAACTTTTCACCTTCTGGGCCACGCTCTACCAGGGTGTACAAGCCATCCTGCTCTGCCAGCTGGGTTTTTACCGATGCAGAGCGAAGACTGCAGCCAATAATGCCCCAGTCGCCACCAAACTGGTTTAACACAGCTTCGGTGTAAAACGCCTGATGAGCTCTGTGGAAAGCCCCGATACCCAAATGAACAATGCCAGGCTTTACCCCTGCGCGATCGTATTGCGGCAATTGAATTGCAGAGCTATCTACACTTGCCAGCAAGTCATTATTGATTCTTTTCATAATTATTAACCTATGTAAAAACGGCCCATGCTCGGGCAGAGAGGGCCGTTTTAAAGAGAAAAAACAATAGTAAGTACTTACATTAATCTAATTTATAGGCCTGCTTAACCAAGTTATAAGTTAAGTCGATAGCCACTTCGCGTGCTTCGTCTTCCTGCAAACGGTGCTCGCTAACAAGCTTGGCCAAGAAGCCGCAATCCATTCGACGCGCCACATCATGGCGTGCTGGAATAGACAGGAATGCGCGTGTATCGTCGTTAAAGCCTACAGTGTTATAGAAACCCGCTGTTTCGGTTACCTGTTCACGGAAGCGGCGCATACCTTCTGGGCTATCGTGGAACCACCAAGATGGCCCCAACTTTAATGCAGGGTAATGACCCGCAAGAGGCGCCAACTCGCGGCTGTATACCGTCTCATCCAGAGTGAACAGAATAATAGTAAGGTTAGGCTCGTTGCCGTATTTGTCTAGCAACGGCTTAAGCGCGTTCACATACTCAGTTTGAGATGGGATATCTGCCCCTTTATCACGGCCGTAGCGCGCGAACAATTTAGGGTTATGGTTGCGGAATGAGCCGGGGTGAATCTGCATCACCAAGCCGTCTTCTAAACTCATGCCAGCCATTTCGGTAAGTATTTGACCGCGGAACAATTCAGCTTCCGCTGCGCTGCATTTACCTGCTAACGCTTTCGCGAATAAGGTTTCTATTTCTGGGCGCGACAAATCTGCGGTTACAGCTGTTGGGTGGCCGTGGTCGGTGGATGTTGCACCGTGCGCCTTAAAGTACTCGCGACGGTTGCGCAAAGCCGCTAGGTAGCCTTCCCAGTTGGACGTGTCTTCGCCAGTAATCTTACCTAAGTAAGCCACGTTAGAAGCAAAGCCTTCGAAGTCGGGGTCTACCACTGGGTCTGGGCGGTAAGCGGTAATAACGTTGCCCTTCCAGCCGCTTTCACGGATTTTTTGGTGGTGGCGCAAGTCGTTAAGTGGCGACTCGGTGGTGGCCAACCATTCAATTTTAAACCGATCAAACAACGCGCGCGGCAAGAACTCTGGTGTTTGCAGCGCAGCGTTAATGCCGTCGTAATAATCATCTGCCGTTGCTGCGCTTAACGCTTTTTCAAAACCGAACACATCTTTAAATACGTGATCTAGCCACATGCGCGAAGGCGTGCCGCGGAAGGCGGTGTAATGCTTGGCAAAGGTTTGCCAAATTTTGCGGCCATCGGTTTCAACTTCAGTGCCATCAACGGTGGGCACACCTAAGGATTCCAAAGGAACACCCAAGCTATACAGCATGCGGAATACATAGTGATCTGGCTTAATTAGCAAATCCGCTGCGCTATCGAAGGGCTGGTTATCTGCAAACCAACTTGGGTCGGTATGACCGTGCGGGCTAACAATAGGAAGATCTTTAACCTCTGCGTACAACCTGCGGGCAATGCCACGTACAGATTCCTCGGCAGGAAAGAGGCGGTCGGGGTGCAAAATCAGTTCGCTCATAATCAATCTACTACGTTCAAATGTGTAATTTTCAGCATGCCGCCAATCAGTGTGGCAAACAAATTTATTAGCCAACATGTGCTGTTTACACATATTGGTATATACCTAAGGTGTACGCCAGTTTTTAACAAAGCTAGATGCATTTAAACCAGTCTGACCAAGACGCATATATTACGCCAGTTAGGTAAGGCCAATTTATGGTTGCAAAAGCCTGTAAATATGTCAATCTATTTGTGACTAGAGAGGCAAAACATCCCTCAATCTGCACCGCTTGGCTTTTGAAAGCCGCCATTATGCAGTCTTTCAACCGTTTACGTTATTTTATGTTGCGCGCTTGAAAACCGGTCTGACCAATCATAAAATGCACCTCAAGCCCAATAACAACAAATCAAACAATTCGAGATAGTGTTATGCCTCAAATAGCAGCCATTGGCGAAGTAATGATAGAACTAGCCCCCGCAGGAACAGATGCCACCAGCGGCAAAGCCATGAATACCCTTTCCTTTGCTGGCGACACCTACAATACCGTTGTAACTCTGGCGCGCTTAGGCATAGACGCCTCATATGTAAGCCGCCTAGGCGACGATCGCTTTAGCGATAACATTATTGCCAACCTTTCTGACGAGAATGTGGCAACCAACACCATAGAGCGAGCAAAAGGAGAGGTGCCGGGGCTGTATATGATTCAAAACACCCCAGATGGCGAACGCGAGTTTTTCTATTGGCGCGGCCAAGCCCCAGCCAAACAAATGTTTACGTCGGCCAATACGCCTGCTCTACTCGACTCTCTCAGCGCGCACCCATGGCTATATTTTTCGGGCATTACCCTAGCCATTATTAGTGAGCAGGCGCGAATTACACTGTTCGGCTTTTTAGCCAGCTATAGAGCCAACGGCGGCAAGGTTGCTTTCGACAGCAACTACCGCCCTCGCCTATGGGCAAACCCAGAGCTCGCGCAACAAGCTACCATTGCAGCATTGGCGCAAACCGATTTAGCGCTATTAACCCTAGATGATGAAGCCTTACTTTGGGGGGATAGCGACGACTTGCTCGCCGATGCTCAAAAGCGCTACCAAAGTTTAGAAATTAGTGAACTTGTGTTTAAGCGTGGCGCAGACGATGTGATTATTGTGCAAGGTGACAGCGAGCAGCGAGTTAGCGTACCCAAAGTAGAAAACATTATTGATACAACTGCCGCCGGCGACACCTTTAACGCAGGTTATTTATCTGCCCGCTTAAAAGGGGAACCCCCAGTAAAAGCAGCGCAAGAGGCGAACCGCTGTGCAAACATTGTTATTCGTCACCGTGGTGGTGTAATACCAAAAGAAGTGTTTTTAGAAGAGCACCGCGCGCTACTTAAACAATAGCATTCTAAACAACAGTATCGCGCGGCAAATTACTACAATATTTTATAAATGCAGCTTAGCTCCACTCGTGGGGCTCGGTTGCTATGCCCAACGAAAGCGAACCAACACTGGTGTAAATACCACCGGCAATACTCATCACCGATGGCATAAGCATCATTTTTTTGCTGTCTGCAACGGCTTTTAACTCCGCATACCCAGGCAGTGCTTTCAATTCATCAACAGATCCGCCGTAGTTAACTGTGATTATTGGGCTTAAAACATGGCCGCCATTTATGCGCTCTGCTACATGGTTAAACAACTGGCTAGCGGCTTTTTCAAAGCCACGCACTTTAGCCGCCACGTAGGAAGAGTCGTTAACAACGCACAAAACAGGGTGAATACCGAGCGTATTAGCCAAAAATGCCTGCCCCCAACCCACAGCTTTTTCATTGCGCTTTTTGGAGCGCTCCAGTGCTACCAGTGGCGATTTGGGAATAATAAACGTGTGAATTTTTGTAGAAAGCGTGTCTAAATCGCGCCTTACTTGCACCGCATCTTTTTTGCTTAGGGTTTGGCGTACGGTTTCGGCAACCATTAACGCCTGCCCGGCAAACACGGTGCGGCTATCCATTACTCGTATAGAAACATCTTGCCTGTCACCGAGCTTACGCTTTACCGCCGACGCTGCAGCATTGGCATTATTGTAGGTTTCACCCTGCACACGGTTTACCGTTTGCACCAATATAGTGGTATAACCCTCTTTGATTTTAGCCACTATATAGCGCTGAAAATCTTCTACGCTAGGAGGGCTGGTAGATACCGCATGCTTGCGCGCCAAGCGTCCAGATTGAAACAGCGACAAGCTGGCTTTATCGGAACACGGGTCGTCTGCCGTATCGCCATCAATAGTGTAGCTAAGCGGTACACGGGTAATATTGTATTTAGTAAGTACGGAATCCGGTAAGTTACAGGCCGAATCGACGATAACTGCCATTTTTGACATAACATTGCCCTTATATGTTTAGAACCCTTAACCACTCCAAATACGAGCTTGCTAAATTGTGCGAGCCAAGCTTATCACCAGCGAATATACGTTAACGGCATACGGCCACCACATGCATTAACCACTTACGCTAGCAACATATAATCAATATGAGCGCGCCCAACTAGTCACAAGTTAATTATTTGGAGTCGTTCAGAGTTTCCTCATGTCGTAATATTTGCAGACTAACCATAGACGAGAAGCGGTATGGCGCCATATTGCTTTATTTAGTATGGCGCAAGAATATTCCTAGGGGTCGATAAAGTCCAGCAGTTGTGGCAAAGGCTCGCAATGTATATTTTGGCGTATTTACTATCCTCTGCACGCAACTAATACATTCAATATAGTCTTAATTACAGGTAACCCAGTAACCATTCGGCAATTTTGTCGTCTGGTATATCAAATTTTTTATTTGTTTGCTTATAGCTCGGGTAGCCACCCACATCTTGCTGGCTATCTATTATTCGCGCCTTCCCCGTTGCCACCCCATTAATTATTCGGGTATCTATCGCATCCCTGGCCCAGGGTGTTGCACCAACACTGGCTACTAGCAGCTCACGCATCTCGTCAGCATCCCACAACTCATAACCTGTTAACCATGAAGGTGCAGAGGCTAAAGAATTAACCGCCCCTTCCGTAATAGGCATGGGCTCGCCCATTAAATTTGTAACGCTATTACCCGTCAAATAAGCATCCCCACGCACAGACACTAGCGCCAAGTCTGAGTATGTATCGCGGCCGTAAACTAACTGGTTATTTACCACCGCTACTCTAGCATTAGCTGGGCCTGTACTCTGGCCCTCCCACTCACGCTCAATATAGTTAACCTGTATAGCGGCATTACCCGCATTGTAAATAATATTATTTGCTACAAAACCTATGGTGTGCGCTTTAAAGTACGGGTTGCGACGATCATTAGACACAAACAAATTTCTAACTACGGCAACATCTCGCACATAATCGTGTACCAATAATCCCTTAGAGTGTTTGCCTTTTTTATGGCTGGCATAATCTAACGCTTCGGCAATGAGATTATTACTAAACGTTACCCGCTCAGCGGTTTGACCGTAACCTTTGTAACGATTCCCCGAAGCGGAGAGGTTTTCATCTACCGCCCAACTTACCGATACATGATCTATATGTACATCTTTGGCATTTTCACCGGCCACAGATATACCGTCACTTTCCCAGCCGGAGCGCTTTGGTTGTAAGTTATCTCCCGGCCGCACGCGAATATGCTGCACTCTTACATCGTGGGTTCGTATATTTAAACCGCCGCGAATTAATGTAATACCCGGTGCTGGCGCCGACTGACCGGCAACAGTAAGGAATGGCTGCGTGACGGTAATACTTTGCCCAGCAAGATCTATAACACCGCCAACTTCGAACACCACTACGCGTGGTCGAGCTAAACCCAGCGCCCATGCGAGCGAGCCCTCCCCACTTGCATTTAAATTAGTCACCCTAACGATACGAGACTGACCATCTGGCAAAGTGCCTCCCAAACCTGCTGGGGTATCTGCACCCATTGCGGAATATCGGGTTTCAGCGTTGCTGGGTTTAACCGCGAACACAGTCGCAGAAAATAATAGAAAAGTTGAAATTAGCAGATAAGCAATTACATTATTTTTATTCATTTACCTAGCCTTTAAATCTATTAAATACAAAAAAAGGCGCCTTTATAAGCGCCTTTTAATCTATAACATTGGGGTACCGCGCTTACACAATTGAACAGCAAAGCCCCAAGGGTCTTTTAACATCATTAAGTGTGAACCGTCCTTTAAATGCAAATCATCCACCACCTTTGCACCGGCAGCCACTAACCTCTCGGCATCTTCGTTGGGGTTTTCCGACACAAATGCTAAATGCAACTGCAAGGGGTTCATCGATGGGTAATCGGGTACTTCACTGGGTGGGTTGCAGTAAATTTCTATCATCACCGCGCCGCTAGAATCTTTTAGAAAATGAGTGTATGGGGCACCATCCATTTTTCTCGCTACACTAAAACCCAAATATTTACAGTACCAATCAGCAATCGCTACTGGGTCTGATACGTTGTAAGCAAAATGTTCTATTTTCATTAGATTCCTCAATATTGCCTTTTCTATTTAGCGTCTTTGTAAAAGTTAATTTTGCACGCGTTAATAGTACCGTTTTAAAGCAAAAAATATTAAAGCGTAAACTCTTCTAATTTTTTAGGCACTGCCACAGAGTTAAATACTCGATAAGCGGGCAACCCATTCTGGTAACTAGGATAACTTTCACCGGCAATTAAAGGGGCCAAATACCGACGACACGCATCTGTAATGTGAAAGCCACATTTAGAAATGAATCCTGCGGGTAACGCATTGCGAGAATTAGCCGCCTCAACCAGCGGCACAGTGCCAACAGACCACCTATAAGGCTGCTCTGATTCTCGCACTATTGCCATCATCACATTGGAATAACCATTTGCGGCAAACTCTACGGCCTTTTTGCCAACCAAAAAGGATTGATCCACATCGGTTTTAGAGGCGATGTGTCGCGCAGCACGCTGTAGGTAATCGCACACAGCAAAATGTGTTTTATGGCCTGTTACTTCGCGTATACGACCGGCAATAATAGATGCAGCACCGCCTAATTGAGTGTGCCCAAATGCATCTTTATTGGCGGTCGATGTAAGATGGTTGCCATCTGGGCCTCGCACGCCTTCTGCCACCACCACCACGCAAAAACCTTTGCGTGCAACAATGCGATTTAATTCGGCATAGAATTTATATTCTTCGTAGGGCACCTCGGGGAATATAATTAAATCTGGCCCTAAGTTTCGCTCATCTGCCGCTAAACCCGCTGCTGCGGCAATCCAGCCAGAATCTCGCCCCATCACTTCCATAACAAATACTTTAGTCGAAGTTTGATGCATAGATGCTAAATCCATCGACGCTTCTAATATTGAAACGGCAACGTATTTAGCTACTGAGCCGTAGCCAGGGCTACAATCGGTGCCGGATAAATCATTGTCAATGGTTTTGGGAATACCAATACACTGTAGAGGATAATTTTTTTTAGCCGCATACTTGGCTAACTTGCAAGAGGTGTCTTGGGAATTACCGCCGCCGTTATAAAAGAAATAGCCAATATTGTGTGCTTTAAATACCTCGAGAATACGCGCGTACTCACGTTCGCTTTCTTCAATACTTTTTAATTTGTAACGACAGGAGCCAAATGCTCCCGCAGGGGCGTGGAGTAAATCGTCTATTAAATTATCATCGTGAGTATTCACCACCACCATATCTTCGTGCAATGCCCCCAAAATACCGTTGCGACCAATATACAGATTTTCGATTTTATCTTTATGGGCCATTACCCCAGCAACAACACCTGCAGCAGAAGCATTGAGTACAGCAGCAGCACCGCCGGATTGCGCATAAAATGCATTTTTTTTATCTGAGAAAGAACTGCTAGAAAGAGGGAAAGACATAGATTCGCCGCTCCGAAATAAGGACGTGGATGCAGAAGTTGTTAATCAGCAATAATAGCGGCAAAGCGCCGAATGGGGAAACCCATTCGGCGCTTTAACTTTAGGGCTTATCGTATAGATCGAAGAATATGGGTAAAAACTCACTAATTGCGGGCACATACGCTACCAGTAACAGGGCCACCACCATGGCCGCGTACATAGGCATAAGCGGTTTAATAAGCTGACCTATAGTGGTTTTGGCAATACCGCAACCCACAAACAGCACCGCTCCCACCGGTGGTGTACACAGCCCGATACAGAGGTTTAACACCATCATAATACCGAAGTGCAGAGGCGACATGCCCAACTCTACAGCAACCGGCAAAAAGATAGGGGTAAATATAAGTACCGCAGGCGTCATATCCATAAACACACCTACACACAACAGAATAAGGTTAATGGTAAGTAGAATAATAAACGGGTTATCGCTTAACCCCATTAACGCAGCACTGATGCTTTGCGGTATGTTCTCATAGCTCAACATCCACGACATTGCCGTAGAAGTACCAATTAGCAGCATAACGATTGCCGTTGTCTCCACCGACTTCACTAAAATGTCGGGCAGATCAGACACTCGCACTTCTTTATACACAAATACCGACAACGAAAGCGCATACAGCACAGCGACCACACTGGCCTCGGTAGCAGTGAAAAAGCCACCAATAATACCGCCAATAACCAACACAATAAGCATCAAGCTTGGTACAGCATCAATAGACTTTCTTGCGAATTCACGCGCGGTTGGAATTTTTCCAACAGGGTAATTGTGAATTTTTGCGTATATGGCACACACAACCATTAAAGATAACGCCACCAATAAACCTGGCAAATAACCCGCCACGAATAATGCAGCAATAGAAACACCGCCACTAGCAAGAGAATAAACAATTAAAATATTACTTGGCGGAATAAGTAGGCCAGTTGTTGACGACGCCACAGTAACCGCAGCATTAAAGTTTTTGTCGTAGCCTTCCTTATTCATGGTGGGAATCATAAACCCACCTATCGCTGACGTTGCTGCAACAGCAGAACCCGAAATAGCACCAAACAGCGTACAGCTAATAATATTCACAAACGCTAAGCCGCCAGGCAACATACCAATAACCACTTTGGCGAACTCAATTAAACGATGCGCAATACCGCCGCGCCCCATAAGCAGGCCGGAAAGAATAAAAAACGGTATGGCCAACAAAGAGAAGCTATTTATGCCGCCCCCCATGCGCTGGGCCATCGTCATAGCTGCAGGAATAAAATCGATGGTAGCAAGCATTGCTGCAAAACTCGCGACTCCAATGCTTATTGCAATGGGAACGTTTAGAAACAGCAATACAACAAATGTTAAAACTAATATTAGGACGGATAATTCCATCGGGCAGCGCCTCTACGTAATTCAGTATTTTTTGTTATTTTCGAATAATTAATCTAAACCGGGGCCAGATTCTTCAACCGGCCGACCAATCCATAAACGCTCGAGCGCAAATACACAAATCAACAAACCGCTAATAGGAATTACGCTATATACGTAGCCTATTTTTATTTGCAAAGCCGCAGAAATTTGGTTTAGCTCGAGAGTTAACAACATGATTTTTGTTCCGGCGAAAACCATAATTACTGCGGCAAAACACAAACTAACCGTGTCGGCAAATTTCTCAGCCAATATTTTTTTTACGCCGGTTAAATTTGCAGTAAGAATATCTAAGCCCAAATGCGCATGGCGACGATATGCGTAAGCAGCACCTAGAAAGCCAATCCAAATAAGTAGAAAACGCGCTAACTCTTCGGAAAATGAACTTGGATTAGATAGAATGAAGCGCGACACAACCTGCCAAGTAACATCCACCACCATCAAAGCCATAAGAGTGGCACATATCCAGGCTAACCATTTTTCTATTACGTTCATTACGTCTCTCATAACAGTACCCTATAGTTTGCCAAAGGCTTGCATAAGATCGTGAGCAGGCGTGCCTTTCGCTGCCTCATGCATTGCTTTTACTTTTTCTGCAAAGAGCGAATTATCTGGCCGAATAATTTTCACGCCTGCTTTTTCCACTTCTGCCAACGCGTGCGCTGTAGCGTCTGCCCAAGCTTTGCGTTCAAACACTACCGACTCGTCCATAGCCTGCTGC
This sequence comes from Saccharophagus degradans 2-40, assembly GCF_000013665.1. Classification (NCBI taxonomy): domain Bacteria; kingdom Pseudomonadati; phylum Pseudomonadota; class Gammaproteobacteria; order Cellvibrionales; family Cellvibrionaceae; genus Saccharophagus; species Saccharophagus degradans. The sequence continues at coordinate 1,205,923 of NC_007912.1, read as the reverse complement.
ACCCACTCCTGCTGCTGTGGCGTAAGATTGTTCCACACGTAGGTACTAATCAGCACAATATCTGGTACAAAGGTGTGCTCATTTAAAGTGTAGTACTTGGCAACCTCGTAATGACCAGAAGTATAAAAACTAGGAGGGTTATTTTCGGCGCCATCTACAACACCTTGATCTAGCGCAGTGTATAGCTCACCCCAAGAAATTGGCGTGCCAGCACCGCCTAAAGCGCGCACCATCTGTAGAGACGTTTGACTTTTTTGCACACGTATTTTTAAGCCCTTTAAATCTTCGGGCTTGTAAATTGGCTTTTTCACAGTGTAAAAGCTGCGGCTACCAGCATCGTAGTAACCCAAACCGCGCAGCCTTACTTTTTCCCCAGATAGCAACAGCTCTTTACCTAGCTCGCTATCGAGCACACGCCAGTAATGCTCACTATCGCGAAACACATAAGGCATACTGAATACTTTCATTTCGGGAACAAAACCTTCCATAGGGCTGGAAGACACCTTAGTCATTGCTAAGCTACCTATTTGCAATAACTCAATTAGCTCGCGCTCGCCGCCCAACTGACCACCAGGGTAGACCTGTAAATCCATCTTGCCGTCGGATAGCACTCGCAAGCGCTCCCCCATATACATAATAGCTTCATGCACGGGATGATCGGTTGGCAAGCTGTGCGCCATTTTGAGCACTTCAACTTCACTCTTCGCCGTACATGCGCTAAGCAGCCATACAAAACAGAGAACAAGAAGTGCATTTAGAATTCGAGAGGTATTACTACTAAAGATCGCCATAAATTTTTCTATTGTTATTGGTTTTATGAATGGATGTTTTACTGGCACTAGCGCACTTACATTCTACACGTTAAAAAAATGCGGGCTATTAAAGCCCGCGCAACCTAAGTGTACTAAGAGGAAAGTAAATTACAATCAACCCATGTAACCTCACTTTAAGGATCAACCGTGTCTGTCGTATTGACCAGAGCACTAAACTGGTAACCAACAAAGCCTGTTTGGTATTACCAATCTTTGCGTATGGTTTCACAATTCACCTTCAACATCAACCATTTAAACGTATTTTTCTTATTTTCGGCCTGACCAATAATGCCAAACTGCCCCCTAAGCTCCGGAAAATGGCGCATAAAGCCTACCTGCACCTTTCTTTCGCCCATAAAAAAAGGCCCCTCAAAGAGGAGCCTTTTTCGGCAAGCTTGCGCTAAAAGCATCGAATTAAGCGATGATTTTAGCAACAACACCAGCACCAACTGTACGGCCACCTTCGCGGATAGCGAAGCGCAAACCTTCTTCCATCGCGATTGGAGCGATCAAAGTAACAGTCATTTGTACGTTATCACCTGGCATTACCATTTCTACGCCTTCTGGAAGCTCACAAGCACCAGTTACGTCAGTTGTACGGAAGTAGAACTGTGGACGATAGCCTTTGAAGAATGGAGTGTGACGACCACCTTCATCTTTAGACAATACGTAGATTTCTGATTGGAAAGTAGTGTGCGGAGTAACTGAACCTGGCTTAGACAATACTTGACCACGCTCAACATCATCACGCTTAGTACCACGCAACAACACACCAACGTTCTCACCTGCACGACCTTCGTCAAGCAACTTACGGAACATTTCAACACCAGTACAGGTAGTTTTGGTGGTATCGCGAATACCAACGATTTCCAATTCTTCACCAACTTTAACAATACCGCGCTCAACACGACCAGTCACAACAGTACCGCGACCAGAGATTGAGAATACGTCTTCTACTGGCATCAAGAACGGCTGATCAATTGCACGCTCTGGCTCTGGAATGTATGAATCCAAAGCTTCTACCAATTTCTTAACAGCGGTAGTACCTAGCTCGTTCTCGTCTTCGCCGTTCAATGCCATCAAAGCAGAACCAGCAATGATTGGAGTGTCGTCGCCTGGGAATTCGTAAGTGTCTAACAACTCACGCAATTCCATTTCAACCAATTCCATCATCTCTGCGTATTCTTCAGAGTCAACACCGCCACAGTCTTCTGCTAGCAAGTCTGCCTTGTTCAAGAATACTACGATGTAAGGTACACCAACCTGACGAGACAAAAGGATGTGCTCACGAGTCTGAGGCATTGGACCGTCAGTAGAACCACATACCAAGATAGCGCCATCCATCTGAGCGGCACCAGTAATCATGTTTTTCACGTAGTCGGCGTGACCTGGGCAGTCAACGTGGGCGTAGTGACGAATCGGTGAATCGTACTCTACGTGAGAGGTAGCGATAGTAATACCACGCTCACGCTCTTCTGGAGCATTATCGATACCGTCAAACGCTACCGCAGCACCACCCCAAACTTCTGAACACACGCGCGTTAACGCTGCAGTCAAAGTAGTTTTACCGTGGTCAACGTGACCAATTGTGCCCACGTTTACGTGAGGCTTATTACGTTCAAATTTTTCTTTTGCCACCGCTAGATTCCTCAATAAACAATCAGCAACAGAATGAATGAGCCCAAATCCATCAGCGTCATTAAAATGATTGCCTGAGACGAGAACTCGGTTAGGGGCGCAATCTTAACCCCCCGTGCGCTATAGTCAACGGCAAATTACCTAAAAAACACACAAATTTAGTGATATTTGTTTAAAACACGCCAATTTGGTGTTTTTTTGACTAGCGACCACCTTACTGCAGCCGCTCACCGAAGCTCTGGGATTACCCGCCCAAGTAAAATAGGCATCAAAAAACACCTTATATTCGCAGACTTCAAAGAAACTTGGTTATTTTTGTTCAGTATTGATGCAAAACTCAGTATACTGCCGCCCAAATTTTTTTCGTGCTGGCATAATCGAGTGACCCAATGACAGATCTATCTTTGTACAGAAATATTGGTATTTTCGCCCACGTTGACGCGGGTAAAACTACCACCACAGAACGTATCCTTAAACTAACCGGTAAAATCCATAAGCTGGGTGAAGTTCACGAGGGTGAATCTACCACCGACTTCATGGAGCAGGAGGCTGAGCGCGGTATTACCATTCAGTCTGCAGCTGTAACTTGTGAATGGAAAGGCCATCGCTTAAACGTTATCGATACCCCTGGGCACGTTGACTTCACCGTTGAAGTATACCGCTCACTAAAAGTATTGGATGGCGGCATAGGCGTATTCTGCGGCTCTGGCGGTGTTGAACCACAATCAGAAACCAACTGGCGTTACGCAAACGATTCCGAAGTAGCTCGCGTTATCTTCGTTAACAAGCTAGACCGTGTTGGTGCAGACTTCCTACGCGTTGTTGAGCAAGTTAAGAAAGTACTTGGCGCCAACCCGCTGGTTATGACTCTTCCAATCGGCCGTGAAGACACCTTCACCGGCGTGGTAGACGTATTAACTAAAAAAGCTTATATCTGGGATGACTCAGGCCTACCAGAAAACTACGAAGTTACCGACGTACCAGCCGACATGGTTGACGAAGTTGACATGTACCACGAGCAATTAGTTGAAACTGCTGTAGAGCAAGACGACGACTTGATGATGGCTTACATGGAAGGCGAAGTACCAACCGTTGAGCAGCTTAAAAAATGTATCCGCAAGGGTACTCGCGACTTAACCTTCTTCCCAACTTTCTGTGGATCTGCATTTAAAAACAAAGGTGTTCAGCTAGTACTTGACGCCGTTGTAGATTACCTACCAAGCCCAACCGAGGTAGACCCACAGCCTTTGACAGACGAAGAAGGTAACGAGACTGGCGAACACGCATTGGTTTCCGCTGATGAGCCACTACGCGCTCTAGCGTTCAAAATCATGGACGACCGTTTTGGCGCCTTGACCTTTATCCGCATCTACTCCGGTAGAATGGAAAAAGGCATGACCGTTCTTAACTCGTTCACAGGTAAAACCGAGCGTATCGGCCGCATGGTTGAAATGCAGGCCAACGATCGCAACGAAATCACCTCGGCCCAAGCCGGTGACATTCTTGCCGTTGTAGGCATGAAGAACGTACAAACAGGTCATACTCTTTGTGACCCTAAACACCCCTGTACGCTTGAAGCCATGGTATTCCCAGAGCCAGTAATCTCTATTGCTGTAGCACCTAAAGACAAAACTGGTTCTGAGAAGATGGGCGTTGCTATTGGTAAGATGGTTGCAGAAGACCCCTCTTTCCGCGTTGAGACAGACGAAGACAGCGGCGAGACCATTCTTAAAGGTATGGGTGAACTTCACCTAGACATTAAAGTAGACATTTTGAAGCGTACCTACGGCGTTGAACTCAACGTTGGTAAGCCTCAGGTTGCATACCGCGAAACCATTACTCAAGCTATCGAAGACAGCTACACCCACAAGAAGCAATCCGGTGGTTCTGGTCAGTTCGGTAAGATCGACTACCGCATCCGCCCTGGCGAGCCAGGCACCGGCTTCAAGTTTAGCTCTGTTGTGGTAGGTGGTAACGTTCCTAAGGAATTCTTCCCAGCAATCGAGAAGGGCTTCTCCACCATGATGGCCGAAGGCCCTCTAGCTGGCTACCCTGTGCTTGACGTTGAAATCGAGCTTTACGACGGTTCTTACCACGCAGTTGACTCCTCGGCTGTAGCGTTCGAAATCGCAGCAAAAGGCGCATTCCGTCAATCTATGCCTAAAGCTGGCCCTCAAATCATCGAACCTATCATGAAGGTTGATGTTTTCACCCCAGAGGACCACGTAGGCGACGTTATCGGCGATTTAAACCGTCGTCGCGGCATGATCAAAGACCAGGAGCCAGGTGTTACAGGTGTTCGCATTAAAGCCGACGTACCGCTTTCTGAGATGTTTGGCTACATCGGCCACTTGCGCACCATGACCTCTGGTCGCGGTCAGTTCTCTATGGAATTCTCGCACTACTTACCTTGCCCGAACGCCGTGGCAGAAGAAGTAATTGCAGAAGCCAAGAAGCGCAAAGAAGAAAAAGCCAAGAAGTAAGTTTAACAACCAAGCTTCTAGCGAAAACCCCGCCGGCGAAAGCTTGCGGGGTTTTTTATTGCCTAGAGTAAGAGGACAGATTGTTTAGCCAACCACCCATAGCAAAGCAAATTTAAGGCAAAAAAAAGGCCCCTCAAAGAGGAGCCTTTTTCGGCAAGCTTGTGCTTAAAGCATCGAATTAAGCGATGATTTTAGCAACAACACCAGCACCAACTGTACGGCCACCTTCGCGGATAGCGAAGCGCAAACCTTCTTCCATCGCGATTGGAGCGATCAAAGTAACAGTCATTTGTACGTTATCACCTGGCATTACCATTTCTACGCCTTCTGGAAGCTCACAAGCACCAGTTACGTCAGTTGTACGGAAGTAGAACTGTGGACGGTAGCCTTTGAAGAATGGAGTGTGACGACCACCTTCATCTTTAGACAATACGTAGATTTCTGATTGGAAAGTAGTGTGCGGAGTAACAGAACCTGGCTTAGACAATACTTGACCACGCTCAACATCATCACGCTTAGTACCACGCAACAATACACCAACGTTCTCACCTGCACGACCTTCGTCAAGCAACTTACGGAACATTTCAACACCAGTACAGGTAGTTTTGGTGGTATCGCGAATACCAACGATTTCCAATTCTTCACCAACTTTAACAATACCGCGCTCAACACGACCAGTCACAACAGTACCGCGACCAGAGATTGAGAATACGTCTTCTACTGGCATCAAGAACGGCTGATCAATTGCACGCTCTGGCTCTGGAATGTATGAATCCAAAGCTTCTACCAATTTCTTAACAGCGGTAGTACCTAGCTCGTTCTCGTCTTCGCCGTTCAATGCCATCAAAGCAGAACCAGCAATGATTGGAGTGTCGTCGCCTGGGAATTCGTAAGTGTCTAACAACTCACGCAATTCCATTTCAACCAATTCCATCATCTCTGCGTATTCTTCAGAGTCAACACCGCCACAGTCTTCTGCTAGCAAGTCTGCTTTGTTCAAGAATACTACGATGTAAGGTACACCAACCTGACGAGACAAAAGGATGTGCTCACGAGTCTGAGGCATTGGGCCGTCAGTAGAACCACATACCAAGATAGCGCCATCCATCTGAGCGGCACCAGTAATCATGTTTTTCACGTAGTCGGCGTGACCTGGGCAGTCAACGTGGGCGTAGTGACGAATCGGTGAATCGTACTCTACGTGAGAGGTAGCGATAGTAATACCACGCTCACGCTCTTCTGGAGCATTATCGATACCGTCAAACGCTACCGCAGCACCACCCCAAACTTCTGAACACACGCGCGTTAACGCTGCAGTCAAAGTAGTTTTACCGTGGTCAACGTGACCAATTGTGCCCACGTTTACGTGGGGCTTATTACGTTCAAATTTTTCTTTTGCCACTGTCAGATTCCTCTGTAACAAACCCCGTAAAACAGGGTATAGGGTTTCAACTAAAGTAAACTACAAATTTATGCAGAGCGGACACTAACGCCCGTTTCTAGCCATAATCTCATCGGCAACATTTTTAGGAGCTTCCGAGTATTGCTGGAACTCCATGGTAAAAGTTGCCCTACCTTGCGTCGCGGAACGCAGGTCCGTTGCATAACCGAACATCTCAGCCAGAGGAACCTCTGCCCGAACTACTTTGCCGGATATACACTCTTCCATACCCTGAATCAAACCGCGACGACGATTGAGGTCTCCCACAACGTCACCCATATTTTCTTCAGGAGTAACCACTTCCACTTTCATTACCGGCTCTAATAAAACCGCGCCGCCTTCTGCAGCTAAATTTTTTGTTGCAATAGACGCGGCAATTTTAAATGCCATCTCGTTAGAGTCAACATCATGAAAGGAGCCGTCGTATATAGTGGCTTTTAAGCCCAGCAATGGGTAACCCGCCAATACGCCATTGCGCATTTGCTCGGAAATACCTTTTTCCACCGCCGGAATATACTCTTTTGGTACAGCACCCCCGACAACCTCGTTTTCAAAAACTAGGCCTTCGGCGTTGTTATCGTCAGCAGGCTCAAAACGAATCCATACGTGACCATACTGACCGCGCCCGCCAGATTGGCGAACGAACTTACCTTCAACCTCACACGTGCGCGTAATACGCTCGCGGTAGGCCACTTGCGGCTTACCTATATTAGCGTCAACACCAAACTCACGGCGCATGCGATCTACAATAATATCTAAGTGCAACTCGCCCATACCGGAGATAATGGTCTGCCCAGTCTCTTCGTCGGTAGCAACGCGAAAAGACGGATCTTCTTGCGCTAACTTAGCCAGCGCGACCGCCATTTTCTCTTGATCTGGAACCGTGCGCGGCTCAACAGCAACAGAGATTACCGGCTCTGGAAACTCCATACGCTCGAGTACAATTTTATTACTTTCTGCACACAGGGTATCCCCTGTGGTTACATCTTTTAAGCCGATGGCTGCAGCTATATCGCCAGCCAGCACTTCTTTAATTTCTTCGCGATTGTTAGAGTGCATCTGCACCATACGGCCTACGCGCTCGCGCTTTTGCTTAACCGAGTTGTATACCGCTGTACCACTCTCCAGTCGCCCAGAATACACACGGAAGAACGTAAGCGTACCAACGAATGGATCAGTAGCAATTTTAAATGCTAGCGCTGCAAACGGCGCATCGTCGTCAGCAACTCGGGTATCGACGGTCTCACCATCAATTAAAGTACCCTCAATCGCTTTTACTTCTGTGGGCGCAGGCAAGTATTCCACAACAGCGTCGAGCACTGCCTGTACACCTTTATTTTTAAATGCAGAACCACCTAAAACTGGAACGATCTCATTAGCTAGAGTGCGCGCACGCAGGCCCGCCTTAATCTCATCTTCGCTTAACTCACCAGTCTCTAGGTACTTCTCCATGAGATCATCATTTGCCTCTGCCGCGGCTTCGACTGCGTATTCACGCATCTCTTCGCATTCTTCCAGCAGATCTTCTGGCACCTCTCCATACTCGAACGTCATGCCCATATCGGCTTCGTTCCAGTGGATAGACTTCATCTTAATTAGATCGATAACGCCTTCAAAACCATCTTCAGCGCCAATCGTCATATGCAACGGTACTGCGTTGGCCCCCAAACGGTCGCGCAACTGCTGCACCACGCTGCGAAAGTTTGCTCCCGCGCGGTCCATTTTATTTACGAAAACCAATCGCGGCACTTCGTATTTATTCGCTTGTCGCCAAACAGTTTCTGTTTGCGGCTGAACACCCGATGAGCCACACAATACAACTACGGCCCCATCCAAAACCCTAAGAGAACGCTCTACCTCGATGGTAAAGTCCACGTGCCCAGGGGTATCAATTATATTGATACGGTGTTGAGGAAACTGCTGCTGCATACCCGACCAAAAACATGTCGTAGCGGCGGAGGTAATCGTTATCCCCCTTTCCTGCTCTTGCTCCATCCAGTCCATCGTGGCTGCGCCATCGTGTACTTCACCAATCTTATGTGACAGACCAGTGTAAAAAAGCACTCGTTCGGTGGTGGTGGTTTTTCCTGCATCGACATGCGCACAGATACCGATATTTCGATAGCGTACGATGGGTGTTTTACGAGCCACGGCAATTTCCCAGAATAGCTGTTACTTGCAAAATTCTAGACACACCCAGCATAGAGGGTAACTCGTATGCTGGGGTTCTGACTTTTATAGAGCGTATAAACGCTAAAAGGCAGCTGTAATTGCTGCCTTTTACTGCACTAACAAACAGTGCCAATAAAGGATTAGAAGCGGAAGTGCGAGAACGCCTTGTTCGCTTCAGCCATACGGTGAACGTCTTCACGCTTCTTAACCGCACCACCTTTACTTTGTGCTGCATCGATCAACTCGCCAGCTAGACGTTGGGCCATAGACTTCTCACCGCGATTGCGTGAGTACTCTACCAACCAACGCATTGCCAAAGCAGTACGACGTGCAGGACGAACTTCAACCGGAACTTGATACGTTGCACCACCAACACGGCGAGATTTAACCTCAACCAATGGAGAAATATTTTCTAGTGCTTCGCTAAATGTTTCTAGCGGATCTTTGTTCAGCTTTTCGGATACGATGTCTAATGCACCGTAAACAATTTTTTCGGCTGTAGATTTTTTACCACTAATCATTACGTGGTTCATAAATTTCGCCAAAGTTGAACTACCGAATTTAGGATCCGGCAGAACTTCGCGCTTGGCGACAACTCTTCTTCTAGGCATTTTAATATCTCAACGTGCTTTCGCACATAGTGTTCAGGGTTATCCGAGACCAACTCTTAAAGAGCGCTCGGCCTTACTGGTTCTACCGATTACGCAGTTAAGCGAATCCCAATTACTTAGGACGCTTAGTACCGTACTTAGAACGACCTTGCTTACGATCGCTAACACCGGAGGTATCCAAAGAACCACGAACAGTGTGATAACGAACACCTGGCAAGTCTTTTACACGACCGCCACGAATTAGTACCACGCTATGCTCTTGCAGGTTATGACCTTCACCACCAATATAGGAGGTAACCTCAAAACCGTTAGTCAAACGAACACGACATACTTTACGAAGTGCTGAGTTTGGCTTTTTAGGTGTAGTCGTATAAACACGAGTACACACACCACGGCGCTGAGGACAGGCCTGCAAAGCAGGAACGTCACTCTTTTGAACCTTGCGTTTTCTCGGCTTACGAACCAACTGGTTGATCGTTGCCATGAAATATAACTCCAAATTCAAAAACTGCCCTAAATGGGCACGTTACAAATAAAAGGGCAATAGTTGCCCACCACTAACAAAAGTGGGTGGCGCATTGTAATGACACCACCCACTCTCGTCAATACGTAAACCACATACAGTAGCTATATTACAGATGTGGCAGCGGCGACCTTATGCAGGCCGCCTCATTTTTATGATGCGCTAGATTTTAACGCTTCAGTTAATGCCGCTTCGATCTCCGCTGCACTCACTGTATCGCTTCCAGCTTTAGAGCCAGCTTGATCTTCACGCTTGCGACGGCGCTCAGCGTGGTAAGCCAAACCGGTACCCGCAGGAATCAAGCGACCAACAACCACGTTCTCTTTCAAGCCGCGCAAGTTATCGATTTTGCCAGTAACAGACGCTTCTGTAAGTACGCGAGTAGTTTCCTGGAACGATGCCGCAGAGATAAATGACTCTGTAGCCAACGATGCCTTGGTAATACCCAGCAATTGTCGCTCGAAACGAGCAGGTTGACGGCCTTCGGCACGCAACTTCTCGTTTTCCTGCAGAACGGCAATATACTCAACTTGCTCGCCTTTAACGAAGCTAGAATCACCCATGCCGGTAATTTCAACTTTACGCAACATTTGACGAACGATTACTTCAACGTGCTTATCGTTAATTTTTACACCCTGCAAGCGGTAAACATCTTGAATCTCGTTGGTGATGTAGTTAGCCAAAGCTTCTACACCCTTCAAGCGCAAGATATCGTGCGGATTGCTTGGGCCATCCGAAACCACTTCACCCTTAGCAACTGTTTCACCTTCGAACACAGTTAGGTGACGATGCTTAGGAATAAGCACTTCGTAATGAGTGGAGCCGTCTTCTAATACCGCACCATTTGGAGGGGTAATAACTAAACGACGCTTACCTTTTGTTTCTTTACCGAACGAAACGGTACCAGAAATTTCCGCAAGAATTGACGGCTCTTTTGGTTTACGCGCTTCGAAAAGGTCGGCAACGCGTGGTAGACCACCCGTAATATCGCGTGTTTTGGATCCCTCTTGAGGAATACGCGCAATAATGTCACCAACACCAACAGTATCTCCGTTCTTCAAACTGAAGATAGACTTACCTGGCAGCATGTAATGTGCTGGCTGCTCAGAGTTGGCAAGTTTCAATTCGTTACCATTCTCATCCACTAGCGTTACAGCTGGCTTCAAGTCTTTACCGGCTGAAGGACGCTCACTTGGATCAAGAATTTCAATGGTGGTCAAACCAGTTAATTCGTCTGTTTGCTTGCGAATAGAAAGACCGTCTTCCATCCCAGCCAACACAACACGACCAGCAACCTCAGTTACGATTGGGTGAGTGTGCGGATCCCACTTAGCGATTATGCTACCGCCTTTAACTTGCTCACCTTCTTTAACGGTAATAACAGCACCGTAAGGAATCTTATAACGCTCGCGCTCACGACCTGCAGCATCGGCAAGCGCCAATTCACCAGAACGAGAAACAGCGATAAGCTCACCGGATTCACGCGCAACAACTTTAATGTTGTGCAAACGAACGGTACCTTCTTGTTTAACTTCTACACTATCTGCAGCGGACGCTCGGCTTGCCGCACCACCAATGTGGAACGTACGCATTGTAAGCTGTGTACCTGGCTCACCAATAGACTGAGCAGCGATAACACCAATAGCTTCACCAACGTTTGCGCGATGACCACGGGCCAAGTCGCGACCGTAACATTGGGCACAAATACCAAATACAGCGTCACAGCTAATTGCAGAGCGTACAGTTACCTCATCGATACCCATGCTCTCAATGCGCTCAACCCACTTCTCGTCGATCATGGTGCCAGCAGGAACCAAAATTTCGTCGCTATTCGGGCGAATCACGTCACGTGCAACAACACGACCCAAGATACGGTCGCCTAGAGATTCGATAACATCACCACCCTCAATAACAGGGGTCATGCTCAAACCTTCGTCGGTGCCGCAATCTTGCTCTGTAATTACAACGTCTTGCGCAACATCCACCAAACGACGAGTCAAGTAACCCGAGTTTGCTGTTTTAAGTGCGGTATCCGCCAAACCTTTACGAGCACCGTGAGTAGAGATGAAGTACTGAAGTACGTTCAAACCTTCACGGAAGTTTGCAGTAATAGGCGTTTCAATAATGGAGCCGTCTGGACGCGCCATCAAACCACGCATACCAGCTAGCTGACGAATCTGCGCGGGGCTACCACGTGCACCTGAGTCGGCATACATAAACACGGAGTTAAATGATGCTTGCTCTTCGTCTTCGCCTTGTTTGTTTTTAACTGTTTCTTTAGAAATACCTTCCATCATCGATTTAGCTACAAGGTCGTTTGCGCGCGACCAAATATCGATAACTTTGTTGTATTTCTCACCCTGAGCAACCAAACCGGAAGCGTACTGCGCCTCGATTTCTTTTACCTCTGCATCGGCGCGCTCAATCATGCCCGCTTTAGCTTCAGGAATTTCAAAGTCGTTTACACCAATAGAAGAGCCAGACTTAGTACTGAAGTCATAACCCATATACATTAATTGGTCAGCAAAAATCACGGTGGCTTTTAAGCCAACAATTCGGTAACAGAAGTTAATTACCGCAGAAATCGCCTTTTTAACCATTGGCTTGTTGATCATTTCAAAAGGAATACCTTTTGGAACGATTTCCCAAAGCAACATACGTCCAACAGTGGTATCAACCATACGGTAGCTAGATTCGCTCTCGCCACTTTCTTCCATAATGGTTTCATCAATACGCACTTTGATACGCGCTTGCAAGCCAACTTGCTTAGAATAGAAAGCACGAGATACTTCTTTGATATCGGAGAAGATCATGCCTTCGCCTTTATCATTTACGCGCTCGCGAGTCATCCAGTACAAGCCCAATACAACGTCCTGAGATGGAACAATAATTGGCTCGCCCGATGCTGGCGATAAAATGTTGTTGGTAGACATCATTAACGCTCGAGCTTCTAACTGAGCTTCTAGCGTTAACGGAACGTGCACAGCCATTTGGTCGCCATCGAAGTCAGCGTTGTACGCAGCACAAACGAGTGGGTGCAATTGAATAGCTTTACCTTCAATTAACACTGGCTCAAACGCCTGAATGCCCAAACGGTGAAGTGTTGGTGCACGGTTAAGTAATACAGGGTGCTCACGAATAACTTCGTCGAGAATATCCCATACAACAGGCTCTTCGCGCTCTACCATTTTCTTAGCAGCTTTAATGGTTGTCGCTAGCCCACGCAACTCCAACTTACTAAAAATGAAAGGCTTAAACAGCTCAAGCGCCATCTTCTTAGGAAGACCACACTGATGCAAACGCAAGGTAGGACCGGTCACAATTACAGAACGACCGGAGTAATCTACACGCTTACCAAGCAAGTTCTGACGGAAACGGCCCTGCTTACCTTTGATCATATCTGCCAAAGATTTTAATGGGCGCTTGTTAGAACCGGTAATGGCACGACCGCGACGACCGTTATCAAGCAACGCATCCACAGACTCTTGAAGCATACGCTTTTCGTTGCGCACGATGATGTCTGGAGCATTCAAATCCAACAAGCGCTTCAAGCGGTTGTTACGGTTAATTACGCGACGGTACAAATCGTTAAGATCGGACGTTGCAAAACGGCCACCGTCTAGCGGAACCAACGGACGCAAATCAGGTGGTAGAACCGGTAGCGCTTCCAACACCATCCACTCTGGCTTGTTACCAGATTGAATAAAGGCCTCTAACAATTTCAAACGCTTAGATAGCTTTTTGATTTTTGTTTCAGAGTTAGTGTTAGGAATTTGCTCGCGAATTTCTTGTGCTTCACGCTCCAGCTCGATGTCTTTCATCAACTGCTGAATAGCTTCGGCACCCATTTTTGCTTCGAACTCGTCACCGAACTCTTCCATTGCCTCGAAGTACTGCTCATCGGTTAACAACTGCCCTTTCTCTAGGGTAGTCATACCTGGATCAGTAACCACGTAGCTTTCGAAATACAATACGCGCTCAATGCTGCGCAAAGTCATATCTAGCAACAAACCGATACGGCTAGGTAGCGACTTCAAGAACCAAATATGGGCAACAGGACTAGCCAATTCGATGTGAGCCATGCGGTCACGACGAACTTTAGCCAATGTAACTTCTACGCCGCACTTCTCACAGATAATTCCGCGGTGCTTCATACGCTTGTATTTACCACACAAGCATTCGTAATCTTTTACTGGACCAAATACTTTGGCACAGAACAGACCTTCACGCTCAGGCTTGAAGGTTCTGTAGTTAATGGTTTCTGGCTTTTTAACTTCGCCATAAGACCAAGAGCGAATCATATCGGGTGATGCTAAACCGATACGGATACCATCAAATTCATCAGATGGGCCTTGGTTTTTCAAAAGATTGAGTAAGTCTTTCAACGCTATTCCTCCAGTGGGTGCTTATGCACAGTGGACGGTAAATCTTTTAGGTGTACCGTCCACCACCGTGTGTATGCCAAATAAATTAAGCGATTAGTTGTCCTGCTCTAGCTCGATATTAATACCGAGTGAGCGAATCTCTTTAACCAATACGTTAAAGGACTCAGGCATGCCAGGCTCCATGCGGTGGTCACCGTCTACGATGTTTTTATACATCTTAGTACGACCGGCCACGTCATCCGATTTAACGGTTAGCATTTCTTGCAACGTATACGCTGCACCATATGCTTCGAGGGCCCACACCTCCATCTCACCAAATCGCTGACCACCAAACTGCGCTTTACCACCCAGCGGCTGCTGAGTAACAAGGCTGTAGGAACCAGTCGAACGGGCGTGCATTTTATCGTCAACCAAGTGGTTCAACTTGAGCATATACATATAGCCCACAGTTGTTGGACGCTGGAACGGATCACCAGTACGACCATCAAACAAAGTCATCTGACCTGAATCCGGCATACCACCCAAGGTTAACAATTGCTTAATTTCTTTCTCTTTAGCACCATCGAACGCACGGGTAGCCATAGGCACGCCGTCACGCAAGTTGTTAGCTAACTCGATAATTTCGTCGTCGCTAAACGTATCGAGCTCTTCAGCTTTATACGACTCGCCTATTTGGTTATAGATTTGATCCAAGAACTGGCGAATTTCTGCAACAGCTTTTTGCTGCTTCAACATTTCATCAATCTTTTCACCTAGCGACTTAGCTGCAAGACCTAAGTGCATCTCTAAAACCTGACCAACGTTCATTCGAGAAGGAACACCAAGCGGGTTCAATACGATATCAATGGGGTTACCATTTTCGTCGTATGGCATATCTTCAACAGGCATGATCACAGAGATAACACCCTTGTTACCGTGACGACCGGCCATCTTATCACCAGGCTGAATGCGTCGTTTAATTGCCAAGTAAACCTTAACAATTTTCAACACACCTGGAGCCAGATCATCACCGGTTTCCAACTTGCCTTTTTTATCTTCGAAGCGATCATCGAGCTCTTTACGACGCTCTGCCAAAGCAACTTCAGCGGCATCGATTTGCTCATTGAGCACATCGTCATTCATACGAATCTTGAACCAATCATCATGGCTAAGCTCGTCTAGCATCTCATCCGTTACCGGCTGCCCTTTAACAACGCCCTTGCCTGTCATTGCGGTATTACCCACAAGTGCAGCGCGTAAACGCTCAAAAGTAGCGCCTTGAACAATACGGTACTCTTCGTTTAAGTCCTTACGAATTTGATCTAGCTGTGCTTTTTCGATATCACGTGAACGCTGGTCTTTTTCTAAACCATCGCGCGTAAATACCTGCACATCTATAACCGTACCCTTAACACTTGAAGGCACGCGCAATGAAGTATCTTTTACGTCGGACGCTTTCTCACCGAAAATTGCACGTAAGAGCTTTTCTTCTGGTGTTAGCTGCGTTTCACCTTTAGGCGTAACTTTACCAACAAGAATATCGCCAGAAGCTACTTCCGCACCCACGTAAACAATACCGGACTCATCCAACTTGGATAGAGCACCTTCACCTACGTTTGGAATATCCGCTGTAATTTCTTCGCTACCCAATTTGGTGTCACGAGCAATACAGGTTAATTCCTGAATGTGAATAGTAGTAAAACGATCCTCCTGAACTACACGCTCAGAAACGAGGATCGAATCCTCAAAGTTGTAACCATTCCAAGGCATAAATGCGATACGCATATTTTGCCCAAGTGCCAACTCACCCAAATCTACGGATGGGCCGTCTGCAAGAATGTCACCGCGAGATACTTTCTCACCAGTGCGTACAATTGAACGCTGATTAATACACGTATTCTGGTTTGAACGGGTGTATTTGGTAAGGTTGTAAATATCTACACCTGCTTCACCCGCTTCAACTTCGTCGTCGGCTACACGCACAACAATGCGAGCAGCATCAACACGCTCGATAACACCGCCGCGTTTAGCAACAACACATACACCAGAGTCGGCAGCAACATTGCGCTCCATACCTGTACCCACTAACGGCTTTTGCGCCTTTAGTGTTGGTACAGCTTGACGCTGCATGTTTGATCCCATCAATGCACGGTTAGCATCATCGTGCTCTAGGAACGGGATAAGAGACGCAGCAACAGATACAACCTGACGTGGAGACACGTCCATGTACTGAACTTCGCTTGGCCCTTTTAAGGTAAATTCATTTTGGAATCGTACCGATACCAACTCTTCTGTTAATTCGCCATTTTCGTTTTGCGCAGCAGATGCCTGTGCAATTACGAATTTAGCTTCGTTAATAGCTGATAGGTATTCGATTTCATCGGTAACTTTACCGTCAACTACCTTGCGGTGAGGACTTTCTAAGAAACCGTAACTGTTGGTACGCGCATAGGTAGCCAACGAGTTAATCAAACCAATGTTTGGACCTTCAGGTGTTTCAATAGGACATACACGACCGTAGTGAGTCGGGTGTACGTCTCGCACCTCAAAGCCTGCACGCTCACGCGTCAAACCACCAGGGCCTAATGCGGAAACACGACGTTTGTGCGTAACTTCTGACAGTGGGTTGTTTTGATCCATGAACTGAGATAGCTGACTCGAGCCAAAGAACTCTTTAACAGCAGCAGCCACAGGCTTAGCGTTAATAAGATCTTGGGGCATTAAGCCTTCGCTTTCAGCCATAGATAGACGCTCTTTAACAGCGCGCTCTACACGAACTAAACCAACACGGAATTGGTTCTCGGCCATTTCGCCAACAGAACGTACACGACGGTTACCGAGGTGATCGATATCATCCACCACGCCTTTACCGTTGCGAATGTCGATAAGCGTTTTTAATACATCAACTATATCTTCATTAGATAGCGTTCCAGAACCAACTTCTGAATCACGACCCAAACGGCGGTTGAACTTCATTCGACCAACAGCAGAAAGGTCATAGCGCTCAGAGCTGAAGAACAAGTTTTGGAACAGTGTTTCTGCAGACTCTTTTGTTGGCGGCTCACCCGGGCGCATCATGCGGTAGATTTCTACCAACGCTTCAAGCTGAGTGCGAGCAGGGTCGCTGCGCAAAGTGTCAGAAATAAACGGACCGCAATCTAATTCGTTGGTGTACAACGTTTCAAATTCTTTAACGCCAGACTTAACAAGCTCCGCAAGAACTTCGTCTGTGATTTCGGTGTTACATTCAAATAGAACTTCGCCGGATTCCGCATTAATAATATCTTTCGCTAATGCGCGACCAACCATATATTCGTGCGGAACACTTAGCTCGGTTACACCAGCTTTTTCCAACTGACGAATATGACGAGCAGTAATACGACGGCCATCTTCAACAATTAAATTGCCGTCTTTATCTTTAATTTCAAACGTTGTTACATCACCGCGCAAACGCGATGGAACCAATTCAAGTACGCACTCACCAGTTTCGGTAAGACCGAACTTGCTTGTTTCGTAGAACATATCGAGCATTTGCTCGGTGGTATAGCCCAATGCGCGCAACAAAATAGACGCAGGCAACTTACGACGACGGTCAATACGTACGAAAACTAGATCTTTAGGGTCGAACTCGAAGTCTAACCATGAGCCACGGTAAGGGATAACGCGTGCAGAGTAGAGCAACTTGCCCGAAGAGTGGGTCTTACCTTTGTCGTGCTCGAAAAACACACCAGGAGATCTGTGTAACTGAGATACAATTACTCGCTCGGTACCATTCACTACGAATGTACCATTGTCTGTCATAAGCGGAATTTCGCCCATGTAGACTTCTTGCTCTTTGATATCCTTGATCGCCTTACTGGACGAATCTTTATCGTAGATAATCAAACGAACTTTAACGCGTAAAGGCACTGCATAGGTCGCGCCACGCAAAACACATTCTTTTACGTCAAAAACGGGCTTACCTAGGGCATAACTGACATACTCAAGTGCTGCATTACCTGAATAGCTCACTATTGGAAATATAGATTTAAATGCAGCGTGCAAGCCCATATCCTTTCTTTGATCGAAAGGGGTATCAGCCTGCGTAAATTTTCTGTAGGAATCTAGTTGAATCGCCAGAAGGTATGGCACTTCCATGACGTCTGGCAACTTGCCAAAATCCTTTCGGATACGTTTTTTCTCAGTATATGAGTAAGCCATCAGTGTTCCTCAGCTGGTTCACGGATCAATATCAATGTGGGACGACGATTTCACCGCCTGGCAAGCGCTTACAATCGTGTTGGAAGTTTTATGGGGTGTCCCTATACTTTTAATGGTATGTCCCACAAACGTTTTGCGTAGACCGCAAACGGGAAAAGGCCAGACGACTAAAGCCGACTGACCCATCCTCAAACGAGGGCAAAGCCCTCGCTTTGAAACAACTTACTTAAGCTCGACAGATGCGCCAGCTTCTTCAAGTAATTTCTTAGCTTCTTCTGCGTCGTCTTTAGAAACGCCTTCTTTGATTGGGCTAGGAGCGCCGTCAACCAATTCTTTAGCTTCTTTAAGACCAAGACCAGTGATACCACGAACAGCCTTGATAACGTTAACTTTCTTCTCACCAGCAGAAGCTAGGATAACGTCGAATTCAGTTTGCTCAGCAGCAGCACCACCAGCGTCGCCGCCAGCAGCAGGAGCAGCTACAGCTACAGCAGCAGCAGCAGATACGCCGAATTTTTCTTCCATTGCAGCAACTAACTCAACAACGTCCATAACAGACATTTCGGCAATTGCATTTAAGATATCTTCTTTAGAAAGAGCCATTACTCAATCTCCCAACATTAAATTTGTTTACTAAAAGCAGGTTGATTCCAATTATTGGAATTAAGCTGCGTCTTGTTTTTGGTCGCGAACAGCCGCAACAACACGTGTAACTTTGGTAGGAACTTCGTTGAAAGTACGAACCAATTTGGTGACAGGTGCAATCATTACGCTTGCCAATTGACCCAAAGCCTGCTCCAAGGTAGGTAGTTTTGCCAACGCGTCGATTTGACCCGCTTCCAATAACTTTCCACCTACAGACAACGCCTTAATTTCAAACTTAGATTGCTCTTTAGCAAAATCTTTGAATAGACGAGCAGCTGCACCTGGATCTTCCATAGAAAACCCAAAAATGCTTGGACCAACAAGCGCGTCTTTAACGCACTCAAAATCGGTACCTTCGATTGCACGCTTAGCCAAAGTGTTACGTACGACTTGGAGACGTACACCACTTTCGCGAGCTTGCTTACGCAAGGTATCCATAGCGCCGACTGTTACCCCACGGGCATCGGCTACCACCAGTGACAACGCATTTGCTGCAGTCTCGTTAACTTCAGCGACAATCGCTTTTTTGTCTTCGAGTCTAATAGCCACGTTAACTATCTCCTGGATCTGAATATAGGTTTAGAAATACGAGCAAAGCTCACTAAACCCGTTCTCGGTGATCAAATCCAAATAAAATCTGAATCGGGTCACACCGTTTGCGTAGGCTTTCTTGTTACAGTCTATTAAGCGCTTTGAATAAAATTCTCAGCACACCTACGGTCTTTAACGGCCTGCGCCAATTAAGCATTAAAGCAAAACAAACAAAGCTTGCTCTTACCTACAACTAACACCTAATTTTTGCAGACCCCAAAGTTCTTCGCTTTAACTGCAATTAAGCAGTTAAAGATGACTGATCGATGGTCAAACCTGGGCCCATAGTGGTGCTTAGTGAAACTCGTTTCACGTAAATACCTTTAGCCGAAGCAGGTTTAGCCTTTTTCAAGTCTGAAATTAATGCTTCTAAGTTTTCTTTGATTGCATTTGCATCAAAAGAAATTTTGCCAATACCGCCGTGGATGATACCGCCTTTGTCTGCACGGTAACGAACCTGACCAGCTTTAGCATTTTTAACTGCACCCACAACATCAGGAGTTACGGTGCCAGTTTTTGGGTTTGGCATTAAGCCGCGTGGACCCAACACTTGACCTAACATACCTACTACACGCATGGCCGCTGGATCTGCAATCACAACGTCGAAATCCATCATGCCGCCTTTAATTTGCTCGGCAAGGTCTTCCATACCAACAAATTCTGCACCAGCTTCTTTAGCTGCTTCAGCGTTAGCACCTTGTGTGAATACTGCAACGCGAACATCTTTACCAGTACCGTGAGGTAGGCTAGTTGCGCCGCGAACTGCTTGATCAGATTTACGTGGGTCAATACCCAAGTTAATCGCTGCATCAACAGTTTCAGAAAATTTAACTTTAGATAGCTCTTGCAACAAGGCTACAGCTTCTTCGATGCTGTATGCTTTAGTTGAGTCTACTTTTTCGTTAATAAGTTTTTGACGTTTGCTTAATTTAGCCATCTTATACGCCCTCAGTCTCTAAGCCCATTGCACGAGCAGAACCAGCAATAGTGCGAACAGCTGCGTCCATATCACCTGCAGTTAAGTCTGCCATTTTAATGGTTGCAATTTCTTCCAATTGCGCGCGCGTAACCTTACCCACTTTTTGAGTATTTGGACGGGCACTACCACTTTTAAGGCCAGCTGCTTTCTTAAGTAAGAAAGAGGCAGGAGGGGTTTTCATGGTGAAGGTAAAGCTGCGGTCACTGTACACAGATATAACTACTGGTACTGGTGAACCTGGCTCCATACCTTGAGTCTGTGCGTTAAACGCCTTACAGAACTCCATGATGTTTACGCCCTTTTGACCCAAAGCTGGACCAACAGGGGGACTTGGGTTTGCTTTACCTGCTGCAACTTGCAGCTTGATATAAGCTTCTACTTTTTTAGCCATATTAATTTACTCCCGTAATGGGTGTTAGCGCCTCCAAGTTGCGGCAAACAACTTTTCTCAGGCTCCCCTGCCCTTGCTAGAAAAACACCATAGCAAAGACGCCAAAAGCCCTCTCCCGACACAATCAGAAGAAGGCAAAACTTTAATACCTTAAGCTAGACTTAGACTTTCTCTACCTGCCCGAACTCTAACTCAACCGGCGTTGACCGTCCAAAGATAAGAACAGCCACTTGCAGCTTGCTCTTCTCGTAGTTAACTTCTTCAACAACACCGTTAAAGTCGTTAAATGGACCATCGGTAACTCGCACCATCTCACCTGGCTCAAACAATGTTTTAGGCTTAGGCTTATCAGCAGAGTCATCAACGCGCTGCAGAATTAACTGCGCCTCTTTTTCTGTAATTGGAGCAGGGCGATCCGCCTTGCCACCAATGAACCCCATTACGCGCGGCGTCTCTTTAACAAGGTGCCATGCATCGTCGGTTAGCTCCATTTGAACTAACACATAACCAGGGAAAAACTTTCTTTCAGATTTACGCTTTTGACCTGCGCGAATCTCTATAACTTCTTCAGTGGGCACTAACACATCACCAAAGCTATCTTGCATATTATTAAGCTCAATACGCTCTTTGATGGCTGCCGCCACTTTTTTCTCGTAGCCTGAATAGGCGTGTACTACGTACCAGCGCTTAGCCATGGAATAAACCTTATGCAATAATCAGCGAGAAAAGGTAACCCAACAAGGAGTCTAGACCCCACAAGATAAACCCGGTAACAATAACAACCGCAACCACAATAAGAGTGGTTTGAGTTATTTCTGGGCCTGTAGGCCAAACAACTTTGCGAAGCTCTATTTGCGCGCCTTTTAGCAATTCCCAGAAGTTATTGCCTTTCTCTGTGTTAACCGCAATAGCAGCACACACAACGGCAACACCAACAAGTGCTAACACACGGTATAGAACAAGAATATCGGAATAGTAAGAATTTGCGATTGCAGCACCAACTACCAACGCAACAACCACAACCCACTTCAGCGGATCGAGACGAAATTCTTTTTCGACATTTGCGTTCATATTTGCACCCAACTTAATTTTTGGAGCCGCACACAAGCGACTATCTAACTAGATGGCAGGCCAGGAGGGACTCGAACCCCCAACTTTCGGTTTTGGAGACCGACGCTCTACCAATTGAACTACTGGCCTAAACTTTTTTACAATCGCAAAAAGGTCAGAGCTATGCACGCTGACCTTTTGCTAGAGCTACCCAACAGACAGTAACCCCAATAATATGGAGCTCATAACCAGAGTTGAACTGGTGACCTCACCCTTACCAAGGGTGTGCTCTACCAACTGAGCTATATGAGCGTAAACCTGCAAACATCGCAGACAAACTGGAGCGGGCGGCGGGAATCGAACCCGCATCATCAGCTTGGAAGGCTGAGGTTCTACCACTAAACTACGCCCGCAGTACCCGGACTATCACGCGAACAACCACCCTAAAACAAAGCCCGAACCATTTAAGCGTTACGCCAACGATTCGGGCCAGCTTTGCAACTCAAGGTTGCCTCATAGGATAGCGCTTAGCGCCACACTCAGAAGGATACATGTATATGCAACCGCCTAAGCGTAAAATATGGTGCAGGGGGGTGGATTCGAACCACCGAAGCTTGCGCGTCAGATTTACAGTCTGATCCCTTTGGCCACTCGGGAACCCCTGCAGAAAAACTGATAACCAGTTATTCTTGGCCTTAAAAAAATGGAGCTGATGAGAGGAGTCGAACCCCCGACCGGCTGATTACAAGTCAGCTGCTCTACCAACTGAGCTACATCAGCTCTACATTTCCCACTCAAGAAGAATTAAAACTTGTTTAAGTCCCTCTCTCAATGTGGAGGCGGGATTCTAGTGAAAGATTTGCTAGGACGCAACATCTAAACAGAAATTTTCTCGTCTCTGGAGCATTTTTTTATCTTCTAGTACTCTTGACCAGCTAATTTCGCTCATTTTTTCATCTTCTTGGTGATTTAACATCACCCACACCTCGCGATAGGTTCGCTCGATGGTTTGCATGCGCGGACTCAATCCCATGCGCTCAGCTTCAGCCATTCGACTATCCGCTAGCGACTTTTTACTAAACATTCCCAATGAAATGCCATTTTCGATCTCTCCCTTGGGTATCACATAGCTATCCACCCCCCGAGACTGCAATTCAGCTAATTTTCGCAAGGCAGCCTTACGATTGGGCTCTGGTTCCAAATAAACCCAGTAACCTGGACCTGCAGGTAACTGCAAAGTACGTACTTCACTGTGCACATCCAGCGCTCGCAAGCGCTCCACCATTTCCTGCGCACTCGGCTCACCATCAAATGGCCCCAATATTTCACACAACTTCTTTTCTTTTTCTTCGCTCCGCCGCTCACCCTCTGAAGAAGGTAAAACCGGGATTTCACTAATTAGCCGCTCAGCAGGCGCCGTGCGCTGCTCGATATCGACCTCGGTGAGCAGCAGCAAAGGTGGCACCCCCTTTAGCTCAAACTCCGCCTCCGCGTGACTCGCCGCGCCCGCAACACCGCCGTTTGGCAGCAACATACCCCAAACCCCGGCAATAAAATTGGCTATTAAAAGTGAAAAGAATATCCAGCGCATACCTAAGTGTATTTCCTTTTTTATCGCCCGCTAGTTCGAGCCATCGATAAGCTTATGTACAAACAAACAACCTACAAAACTGCAGAGGCCATTAAGCGCACCACTCAGACCACAAAACCAAGGCATCCAGCACAATTGCAGGCGACAGAACCAACTCTAAATTGGGATCAAGCTCTCTAAGCATAGCCTCAACTCGCGGCGAATCTCCTCCAGCGAGAAAATATACCGCTTCGCGCCCACCAAATTCAGTGCCGGCACAAGCAATTACCTGCTGCAGGAAGCCGCGGATCATTGCATCCACACCGGCCTGAACACACGCCACTGTACTCGATCCAAACGCCGAGGTCTGAGGCGGGGTTAACGCACCATCACTTTGCAGGGCTTTTAAATAAGCCTCTGAGCGTGCAAACTGGACTTTTCCACCCAATGCAGCCTCAACTGAAGCGCAACCAGGCGCGATCCACCCACCCAGATGACAGGCTTGCGCATCGAGTAAATCGACCGTTAACGCGCTTCCCGCCCCCACAACGACGCTACATTGCGATTTGGCATGAGAACGAGCAAACACCAACCCCAGCCAACGATCCACCCCAAGGGTATCCAGCCGCTCGTAGGCAGGCACAATATCCAACACCCCTTGCTTTACACGCGCAAAATGCGGAGGCACACCAAACAATTGCCCACATAAGGCCTCCAATCGTCGATTAAAAGCCTCCCCCAATACAGAGCAAACGAAAACACCGGTTACAACACCTGCGAGCAAAGCAAACGACCGCTCCATACCCGAAATATCATCAGACGCTACAACCCCTTCCCGACCATCGGCTAGTCGCCATTTGGTACGAGTATTACCAGCATCTACATAGAGTTTCATGAGCTAGCCAGCCTTAAACTTAGCTCGCCACCACTGTAGGGCTTTAATTCGCCATCAACCAACAACAACAGCGCACCCGTATCATCCACACCAACCATTTCGCCCACCAAGGTATTAGAATGAGAGCTAAGTTGCACACTAGCCCCAATATGCGGGCAACGCATTTTCCACTCATTTTTATACGCAGCAAAACCACGCTGCTCGTAATCACTTAATACACAACTTAATTCAAATAAAAGCGCGGCAGCCAGCTGGTTGCGATCTATCAGCCCTATACTTTCGATACACGAGGCCACGTCAATCCACGGTTGATCAATGGCTTGCGCAGCTGCGCTAGGCATAGATACATTTAGCCCAACCCCCGCCACAACATAACATTCACCGCTTAAATCGCCTGCTACCTCCAGCAAAATCCCCCCTAACTTGCGCCCCGCGAGCAATACATCGTTGGGCCACTTCAATTCGGCTTTTAGCGAAAAATTTTTATCAAGCGCCCTGCACACGGCTACCCCAATGGCTAAACTCAAGCCCTCCATAGCCGCCACCCCGCGCTCGAAGCGCCAGCCGAGCGAGAGGTATACATTGCGACCGTAGGGGCTTTGCCACTGCCGTCCCCGACGGCCCCGACCAGCAGATTGCAGCTCGGCCAAACAGGCGTAGCCATGCCCAGACTCGCCAGCTCGAATGCGCTGTAATACTCGCTCATTGGTAGAATCAAGCTGCGAGTACACCACACACTGCAGCTGCCCCTGAGCTCCTGCAGGCATACCTTCAAGCGCCTTCAATATTTCGCCTTCACTTAGCAGGCTCATTCCGCCGGGCAAGCAGTAACCAGCACCGCGCACGCTTTCGACATGAATCCCCACTTGTGCCATCGCCTGAATTTGCTTCCAAATAGCCGCGCGACTAACACCTAGCTCAACCCCAAGCGCCTCACCAGAATGACACTCCCCATTTGCAAGAATAGTTAACAGCCGCCCCCAAGACTCAGTCATTGGCGCCTCCGATATATTCGCGCCTGTAGCGGCCACCCAACGAGGTAAGTATTTCGTAACCGATAGTGCCTGCAGCCGCCGCAAGGTCATCCACGCCGACGTTATCGCCTAGAAGCTCCAACATATTCCCTTCTGCAGGCATCGCGGCTTGAGGTACATCCGTTGCATCCACCACAATTGAATCCATCGATACACGGCCCACAATGGGCAAAGGCTTTTCTCCCAAGTAAACCACGCCACCCGCCGCCGCAGAACGAAACAGACCATCGGCATAGCCGCCAGCAAGCGTAAGTAACACGCTGGGGCGCTGCGTGATAAAACTCGCGCCATAACCAACAGCCTCACCTGATGCGAGATGACGCACCTGTAATACCGGCAGCCGCAAATCTACCACTTTTCGCATAGGGTTTTGCCGCCTCTGCAGCGGGTTGCCGCCGTAGAGCGCAACCCCTGGCCGCGCCACATCGTAATGAAAGGAAGGAGAAATAAATATGCCAGATGAGTTCGCAAGGCTGGCCGTGGCGGCAGGCACTTTTTTCAAAAAGGCCTGCCTCATGCGCTCAAACCGCTGTAATTGCGCTGCATTTAATGGGTGATCAAATTGATCTGCGCACGCGAGATGGCTCATAAGCATAAAGAACCCAGCATTGGCGAAATTAGGGTGCATCAGCAGGGATTCAAACTCGTTTGGCTCTAACCCCAAGCGCCCCATACCAGAGTTAACTTTTAGCACTGCGCCACACTTGGATGCACCTTTCACCCCTAGCCATCGCTCGGCCATAGTCGCGGAGGTAATTACAGGCACTATGCCATTGCGCACAAACTCACTCTCTTCGCGCGGCGCACAGCCAGACAAAACTATAACCTGAGCATCACCCGCCAGCAGCGAGCGAACCAGTAATGCCTCCGCAAGGTTAGCCACAAAAAAATCTCGGCAACCCGCGCGATAAAGAGCAGGGGCAACCTCTTGCACCCCCAAGCCGTATGCATCGGCCTTTACTACCGCCCCCGCGCGTGCACCAGCGGCAAGGCGGCTTTGAATAAGTCGCCAGTTCGCGGCGATAGCATCGAGGTTAATTGTTAACTTACCGGAAAACGCGGTCATAGGGGCTGCAATATCTACTGGAGTTATTAAAAATAAAACAAGGGCGTTAGCATACAGCCTAAAGCCAAACCAACGCCACCGACGCTTTAGCGCAAACAATAAAAGGCACACCGTCATTGCGATTACTGCTGCGCAAATAAAACTATAAATAATGATAGAAACAAAAAAGGGAAGCCGCTTTTACACGGCTTCCCTTTACTAGTACACACTTCTATTTGTGAGCACGTTTACTTGTGCATTTTAGTTGCGCTGCTGGAAGCTAACCTTAGCCTTGCTCTTTAGGCTGCGCTACAACAGGACGCAAACGGATATGCAATTCTTCCAACTGTTTTTTATCTACCGCACCAGGTGCGTCAGTCATTACACATGCCGCCGACTGTGTTTTAGGGAAGGCAATAACATCACGTATAGAAGACGCACCGGTCATCAACATGATTAAGCGATCCAAACCAAACGCCAAACCGCCATGGGGAGGCGCACCGTACTTCAATGCATCCAACAGGAAGCCAAACTTTTCGCGCTGCTCTTCTTCACCTATACCCAACACACGGAATACTTCCTGCTGCATGGATTGATCGTGAATACGAATAGAACCACCGCCCAACTCGGTACCATTCAGTACCATGTCGTATGCGCGAGAAAGCGCTGTTGCAGGGTTAGCAGAAAGCTCTTCAGGAGAACAAGAAGGCGCTGTAAAAGGATGGTGCAACGCGGTTAACGAACCATCTTCCAACTCTTCAAACATTGGAAAATCCACAACCCAAAGCGGTGCCCACTCACAGGTGTAAAGGTTCAAATCTTTACCCAATTCACAGCGCAACGCACCTAAAGCCTCGGTAACCACTTTAGCGGAGTCGGCGCCAAAGAAAATTAGATCGCCATTTTCTACTTCTAAACGGTCAAGCAATGCTTGCAATACATCTTGCGGTAAGAACTTAACAATTGGCGACTGCAAACCACCTTCAAGGTCGGTCTTGTCGTTAACTTTAATGTAAGCCAAACCTTTTGCACCGTAGATACTAACAAACTTGGTGTAAGCATCTATTTTCTTGCGAGGAATCTCACCGCCACCAGGTACTTTCATTGCAGTAACACGCCCTTTCGGGTCGCTGGCTGGGCCAGAGAATACTTTGAAATCTACCGATGCCATTAAATCTTTAATTTCCACCATTTCTAGTGGTATACGCATATCAGGCTTATCTGAGCCGTATTTTTCCATTGCTTCTGCGTAAGGCATGCGCGGAAACTCACCCAACTCGACACCTTTTAGCTCGCGGAATAACTTGCTGATCATCCCCTCGGTAACCGACATAATTTGCTCTTCATCCATAAATGAAGTTTCAATATCGATTTGAGTAAATTCTGGCTGACGATCTGCACGCAAATCTTCATCGCGGAAACACTTGGCGATTTGGTAGTAACGGTCAAAACCAGACACCATTAACAACTGCTTAAATAATTGTGGCGACTGAGGAAGCGCAAAGAACTTGCCATCGTGGGTGCGCGAAGGCACCAAATAATCGCGCGCACCTTCTGGTGTTGCGCGCGTAAGAATAGGTGTTTCGATATCTAAAAAGTCGTTATCGTCTAAATAGTTACGAATAGCGTTGGTTACTTTAGAGCGGAATTTTAAACGCTGCTGCATAGCATCGCGACGCAAATCCAAATAGCGGTACTTTAAGCGTACATCTTCACCAACATTGGTGTGCTCATCCAACTGAAACGGCGGCGTTTCAGCTGAGTTCAAAATCTCTAAATCGGTGCCGTATACTTCAATTTGACCAGTGGCCATATTGGCGTTAACAGTGGCCTCGCTGCGAGCGCGAACCTTACCGGTTACGCGCAGCACATATTCTGGGCGGACCTTATCGGCCAAGGCAAATTTATCTGCGGCATCGGGGTCGAAAACCACTTGCACAATACCTTCCCTATCGCGCAGGTCGATAAAAATCACACCACCGTGATCGCGACGACGGTCCACCCAACCACATAGGGTAATTTCTTGATCAATATTTGACGTATTCACTACGCCACAGTAAACACTGCGCATTGCCATTTCCTACTTGTAAATTGTATGTACTCCAACGGCACCGAATGGGCCAGAGGAAAATATAGCTGCCGATTCTAGTCGAATGACTTGCTTGAGCCACCACCATCGCCAGCGATGTTTTTCTTTTTGCCAGACTTAAAGTCTGTTTCATACCAACCGCCACCTTTCAAGCGAAAGCCAGCCGCTGATATTTTTTTAACCAACGCGTTTTTGTTGCACTGCGGACAAACCACTAGAGGCTCATCGCTCATTTTTTGTAGCGCTTCCATTTCGTGCTCGCACGCATCGCACTTGTATTCATAAATAGGCATAAGATAACAATCTCTCTACTTAAACCACTAAACCTATAGCTTATTAACAAGCTGCCAAAGAAAACGGCACTTAAAACAGGTGCAAAACACCTCTTCACGTAACGCCATCCACCCCTGAGCACTGTGCCCAAAGAAAAATGGCGGGCATTATACCCCAGCTATGGCGCCACATGAAGCAATCGTCCGCACACTAATTAACCGCCGATTTAGCCGCTATATGGCCCCAACCGCTCACATTTCAATACCAGCCGTAAATTAACAACTCACTCACAACCATTAAAAAGGAACAAAAAACCAACAACGCAAAGCAAAAAACTCAAAAAAGCACTGTTTTTATAGCTTTTTTCGCGTTTTTGGGTTGCCGCACGCACCCGAATCCACTATATATACGGGCAAGCGAAATAATATAAAAATTGCTTCGCGTTTGGGCACCGGCGTTACTGTAAAGGTAATGCAGGTATAGACCCCCTCGGGGCATCTATCTATATCAATAAAGAATTCATCTTAATTAGAGGTCAATATCCATGGCTGCACGTAAAACCCCAGCTACAAAAGCTCCTGCGAAAAAGGCTCCAGCCAAAAAAGCTGTTGCTAAAGCAGCTCCAGAGAAAAAAATCACTGCGGTTAAAGAGCGCTACTCTAAAACTCAAATGTTGACGCAAATAGCTGAGAATACCGAGCTAACCAAAAAGCAAGTGCAGTCTGTATTAGACGAGTTGACCGACATTATTGAAGGTCACGTTAAGAAGCGCGCTTGTGGCGAGTTTGTTATGCCAGGCTTGTTCAAAATTCTTACAGTTAAAAAGCCTGCTCGCAAAGCCCGCAAAGGTATTAACCCATTTACTGGCGAAGAGACTACTTTTGCTGCTAAACCTGCTAGCATCCAAGTTAAAATTCGCCCACTGAAAAAATTAAAGGAAATGGCTGAGTAATCTCACTCCTTTAAGATATTTACCTAAAACCCCGCTTTTGCGGGGTTTTTTTATATCTAAATACGCTCTTACTAAGGCGTATAACCGGGGTTTACATTACTATCTGGGCTCATTGCACCCGCAGCCTCAAAACCTTCACCAACTAGTGAAGACTGCAACCGCTGCAAACGCTCTTCCATTACGCCCTCGGTATAAACCGCCGGCGGTTTCGCCCCCCAAACAGCAGCAGGCCAGCAGGCATCGGTTTTGTACCTTGCCACATGATGCAAGTGTAATTGCGGCACCAAGTTACCTAGCTCAGCAATATTCATAGTATCGGGGGCAAAAATGCTGGTCATCACCTCGCTTAGGTGGGACGACTCTTTAATAAGCTGAATTTGGTCTACCTCGGACAAATGATGTATTTCGTTCATATTTGAGCGTTTCGGCACCAATATACACCAAGGGTAGTTCGCATCTTTATGTAACAGCACTAAGGACAGGTTAAACTGGCCTACAATCACGGTGTCTTGCTTAAGTTGTGGATGCAATTCGAACATAACTATTCCTCAAATGAGTTCACCGCCTTAGAATACGCCGCTATAGCGCAATAATGAAACCCGCCTGCAAATAAATGCGGCAAGAGCATACTAATACAGTATAAACCTACTCGGGGACTGTTTCCCCGCTAGCAACCAAGGACCACCATGAGAGCCAGTAAGTACCTAATTGCCACCTACAAAGAAACCCCAGCAGACGCAGAAGTAATAAGCCACCAGCTAATGCTTCGCGCAGGCCTAATTCGCAAACTCGCATCGGGCCTATATAACTGGCTGCCCGCAGGCTTACGCGTGTTGCGCAAAGTAGAAACCATCGTGCGCGAAGAAATGGACCGCGCCGGCGCCCAAGAGGTATTAATGCCTGTAGTGCAACCTGCAGAGCTGTGGGAAGAGTCTGGTCGCTGGCAACAATACGGGCCAGAGCTACTGCGCATTAACGACCGCCACGACCGCGCGTTTTGCCTTGGCCCAACCCACGAAGAAGTCATCACCGACTTAATTCGCAACGAATTAAAGAGCTACAAACAGCTGCCCGCCAACTTTTACCAAATTCAAACCAAGTTTCGCGATGAAGTTCGCCCACGCTTTGGGGTAATGCGCGCACGTGAATTTCTAATGAAAGATGCATACTCGTTCCACGCATCGCAAGAGTGCCTGCAAGAAACCTACGACATTATGCACGCAGCCTACTGCAAAATATTCGATCGCATTGGCTTAGATTACCGCCCCGTGCTTGCAGATACAGGCTCTATTGGCGGTACTGGCTCACACGAATTTCACGTATTGGCAGACAGCGGCGAAGACGATATCGCCTTCAGCACCGAAAGTAACTTTGCAGCCAACGTAGAGCTTGCCGAAGCCCTAGCACCGGCCAAGCAAACTGCAGAGCCTTTACCGCGCGAAGAAGTTGCAACACCCAACGTAAAAACGATTGAAGATGTTGCCAAACTATTAGATGTACCCACTACCCAAACCGTTAAAACACTAATCGTAAAAGGGGTAGAAAACGAAGACGGCAAACACACTCTGGTTGCCTTGGTATTGCGCGGCGACCACGCACTTAATGACATTAAAGCAATTAAGTTAGCGCACGTTGCCAACCCACTAGAATTTGCAGACGAAAGCGGCATTAAAGCCGCCGTTGGCGCAGAAGTAGGTTCGCTAGGCCCCATTGGCCTATCCATGCCAGTATATGTAGACCGAGCCGCAGCAGCATTGGTTAACTTTGTGTGCGGCGCCAATAAGGATGGCTACCATTACACCAACGCCAACTGGAGCGATGCCGCCGAACATAAAGTTGTCGATATACGCAATGTGGTTATTGGCGACCCAAGCCCCTGCGGCAAGGGCACTATTGATATCAAACGCGGTATCGAAGTGGGCCACATATTCCAGTTGGGCACCAAATACTCCGAAGCCATGAAAGCCAGCGTGCTGGATGAAAACGGCAAAGACAAAACCATGATTATGGGCTGTTACGGTATTGGTGTTTCTCGTATTGTTGCCTCTGCCATTGAGCAGAACTACGATGACAACGGTATTATTTGGCCAGATGCCATTGCCCCCTTCCACGTGGCAATTGTGCCTATCAACATGCAAAAGTCTGAAGCCGTAGCGCAAAAGTGTGAAGAGCTTTACGCACAACTAAATCAACTTGGTTATGATGTGCTGCTAATGGATGAACCCAAAGCGCGCTTAGGCGGCATGCTTGCCGACACAGAGCTAATGGGTATTCCACACCGAATTGTTGTGGGCGACAGAGGCCTAGAAAAAGGCCAGCTTGAATACAAATGTCGCCGCGACAGCGACAGCCAAGACATTGCCGTAGATGACATTATTGAATTTATTAACAATGCTGTTAAAACCGGCAAATAACCCCCTTCGCCGAGCACGCTGGCCCCGCCTTTGGCTGGGGCCTTTGCTCGCAATGCTCCTTCCCTTTTGCCACTCCTGTCTGGCGGAAGAAATTGACCCCGAGCTTAAAGCCAAACTCATGCAAGCGGTTGCCGAAGCAGATAGCTTTGTGGATGAGTTTGATGCGCAAGTTTGGCTAATGCAAAAATCAGCGGTATTGGAGCGCTTTGTAAAAGACCCCGATGACCGATTATTCCTGCTACGCCACATTCACCGCGAAGCAAAGCGAGCCGACCTACCGCCCGAGTTTGTATTAGCGGTTATTCAAGTAGAAAGCCATTTTGACCAATTTGCACTTTCGCGCGTAGGCGCGCGCGGCTTAATGCAAATAATGCCCTTTTGGAAAAACGAAATTGGTAGAGAAACCGACAACCTAATGCACATAGAAACCAACCTGCGCTATGGCTGTACCATACTTAAACACTACTTAGAACGCGCAAACGGCAACTGGGCCGAAGCGTTGGCGCGCTACAACGGCAGCTATGGCAAAATATGGTATGCAGAAAAGGTTATGGTAGCCTGGCAAAAAAACTGGCGTTAACCTTGAGCCTTGAGCCCTACGCGACACCACATAAAAAATAGGGAGCGAATGCTCCCCCGAAAAGAGTAGCCGACGGGCTAATGCCGGCTCACCACTACGAACTCTGTACTATTTACCTCACCTAAAACCCACCAAATACAACAATAGGCACGTATAAAGACTACCTGAGCACCACCTTGTGCACAAGTATATATCTATAACTATTGTAAGCGCCTTCACCCTACACTCACCTACAAAAACCGCACAAAAAGCTCAATACAGCGCCACACCAAGCCAGCACTGGCCCCGCACGCAATAAGCCTTACAACACGACACCCGCGTAGACCAACTGGATTTTAAACGCCCGCAACGATATGATAGCGCTACCATAAAAATGCACACAGAATAATAACCAGAGGTACGCACTAATGGCGCAAGATAGAACGGGGACAATTAGCTTAAAAGAGAAAATTGGCTACGGCTTTGGCGATGCCGCATCTAATTTTTATTGGGCTATTATCGGCTCTTACTTGGTGTTCTTTTACACCGATATTTTTGGTATTTCGGCCAAATCCGTCGCCATCATGATGGTCGTTACCAAGCTTATAGATGCCTGTACAGACCCAGCCATAGGGGCAATAGCAGATAGAACGAACACCCGCTGGGGCAAGTTCCGGCCTTACTTATTGTTTGGCGCCCTACCCATGGCCGGTGCTGCAGTGCTCACCATGAGCACACCAGATTTAGGCGATACAGGTAAATTAGTATGGGCCTATATTACCTACACCCTAATGATGCTTACCTACACCATTTTGAACTTGCCATACTCATCGTTAGCAGGGGTGATAACCGCAAACACAGCAGAGCGAAACTCATTATTTAGCATTCGCTTCTTTTGCGCCTATTTCACCAGTATTATCGTTGGTGCCGCCACCCCAGATCTCGCCGCGTATTTTGGCCAAGGCGACGACGCCAAAGGCTGGCAAATGACCATGATGCTTTACGCCTGCGTTGCAACAATTCTGTTTTGGATAACCTTTGCCTCAACCAAAGAGCGCGTGAGCCCACCTGTTGGACAAAAAACCAACCCCATCGACGATATAAAAGACCTGCTTAAAAACCGCGCATGGGTAGTACTATTCGCACTCGCGCTAATCATAATGGTTACCATTGTATTGCGCGGCAGCTCTGCACCTTATTACTTCAAATACTTTGTAGAGCGCCCAGACCTTATGGGCAGCTTTATTGGTTTACAAATGGCAGCCTACGCTGTGGGCGCCTTGTCCTACCCATTTCTATTGCGTCGCATAGGCGACAAAGCAAAACTGCTAACCATTTTGATGGCCACGGTTGGTGTGCTTTGTATTGTTTTTGCCTTTATTCCAAAGCCCACCTCTAACGGCGTAGTTACAATCACCCAAGACGAGGCAATTACCTTAGACGCTGCAGAATTACTGGGCGAAGCACATAAAGATGGCGACAGCTACCAGTGGACATACAACGAAAAAGTATTTTGGATTATTAAAAACCGCGTTGCCTACCCAGAAACAGGCCCAACACTTAGCTTAGAAACCGCTAAGAGCGAAGCCATAAGCGTTATAAAAACAAGTAAGGATGCGAATGGCGCTGTAACCGTTATAGATAGCGCCAGCATGCCAATCGAAATTTATATTATGTTTATTTTGAACATTTTAATTAGCTTGGCGCTCGGCCCTAAATCGCCGCTTACTTGGTCTATGCTGGCCGATGCCGCAGATTACAACGAGTGGAAAACTGGACGCCGCGCCACGGGCATGACTTTCTCTGCCGCAAGCTTTTCGCAAAAAATGGGCGGCATGGTAGGCAGCGTAGCAATCGGCGCAGTGCTCGCCTCGATTGGTTACACCGCCAACGAAGCGCAATCCGACGGCTCGCAAACCGGTATTGTTATTTTACAAACCGCCGCCCCTGGTGTGTTTGCTTTTGTGGCCATTTTCGCACTGCGTTTTTACAACTTAACTGGCAACAAAATTGAGCAAATACAAAAAGAGCTCGCCGAAAGATAAACAAAAAATTACGCGCTAAACATACACATCGGCCGCCCTTGGTGGCCGATGCTTCGTATTCAATCAAGTAGATACATCTAATTTCTTCACCGCAGTATTGGGGTACCACCATGTTAAAAGCCATTAACAACGGCGAACGCTATCAACTCACTAGCCCTACCGCTATGCCGCAAAGCGCATCGTTTTTATGGAATAAAAAAATGATGATACAAGTAAATTGCCGCGGCTACGCCGTTGCGCAATTTATGCAGCCAGAACCAGCCAAATACGCTTACGCACCCAATCTGGAAGCAAAAACATTTATGCAACCAGAGCAACCCTATTACGCGCATCACCCCGGGCGCTTTTTCTATATAAAAGATGAAGAGACAGGCGAGATTTTTTCGGCACCCTACGAGCCTGTGCGCAGCCAGCTGAACAACTTTAGCTTTAACGCAGGCAAGAGCGATATAAGCTGGCATATTGCCGCTTTAGGCATTGAAGTAGAGCTATGTCTTAGCCTGCCGGTGGACGATGTAGTAGAATTGTGGGAACTAAAAATAAAAAACGGCGGCGCGCAACCTCGTAAACTCAGTATTTACCCGTACTTTCCTGTGGGTTACATGTCGTGGATGAATCAATCTGGTGACTACAGCCAAACCGCCGGCGGCATTATTGCCAGCTGCGTAACGCCTTATCAAAAAGTCGCCGACTACTTTAAGAATAAAGACTTTAAAGATAAAACGTTCTTTCTTCACGAAACCGCCCCAGCAGCATGGGAAGTAAACCAGAAAAACTTCGAAGGCGAAGGCGGGTTGCACAACCCCAACGCCATACAACAAGAAACGCTGGGCTGCGGCAACGCATTGTACGAAACGCCCACAGCGGTATTGCAATACCGCCGCGAACTTGCAGCGCAAGAGCAGCAAACCTTTCGCTTTATTTTTGGCCCAGCATTTGACGAGAGC
The DNA here is from genome assembly GCF_000013665.1 of Saccharophagus degradans 2-40. Classification (NCBI taxonomy): domain Bacteria; kingdom Pseudomonadati; phylum Pseudomonadota; class Gammaproteobacteria; order Cellvibrionales; family Cellvibrionaceae; genus Saccharophagus; species Saccharophagus degradans. Next base: position 1,170,200 of record NC_007912.1, on the reverse strand, counting down.
GAAGCCATTGCACTGCGCAATAAGTATTTATCTGCCGAAGGTTTTGCCAAAGCAAAAAGCGAATACCAAACCTATATAACGAGCGGCAAAGGCTGCTTGCAAATTAACACCCCAGACCCAGAACTAAACAACTTTGTAAACCACTGGCTACCGCGCCAAGTGTTTTATCACGGCGATGTAAACCGGTTAACCACCGACCCGCAAACGCGCAATTATATTCAAGACAATATGGGCATGAGCTACATTAAGCCCAACATTACGCGGCAGGCGTTTTTACATGCCTTAAGCCAGCAGGAAGAAAGCGGTGCAATGCCCGACGGCATTTTATTGCTTGAAGGCGCCGAGCTTAAATACATAAACCAAATACCCCATACCGATCACTGCGTTTGGCTGCCGGTGTGTATGCAAGCCTATTTGGATGAAACCAATGACTACGCCCTATTAGACGAAATAGTACCCTATGCGAGTGGCGAGAAGCGCGAAACTGTTGAGCAACATATGCATCACGCTATGCGCTGGCTTTTGCAAGCACGCGACGAACGCGGCCTAAGCTTTATCGCACAGGGCGACTGGTGCGACCCCATGAACATGGTGGGCTACAAGGGCAAAGGGGTATCCGGCTGGCTTTCAGTCGCTACCGCTTATGCATTAAACCTGTGGGCAGATGTTTGCGAACAACGGCAGCAAAACAGTTGCGCCAACGAATTTAGACAGGGCGCTAAAGATATAAACGCGGCGGTAAACAAGCATATTTGGGATGGCGAATGGTTTGGCCGCGGCATTACAGATGACGGCGTACTGTTTGGCACCAGCAAAGATAAAGAAGGCAGAATTTTTCTAAACCCACAAAGCTGGGCAATACTTGGCGGCGCCGCCGACGAACAAAAAATCCCATGCCTGCTAGACGCAGTAGAGCAACAACTGGAAACCCCTTACGGCGTAATGATGCTGGCCCCCGCGTTTACCGCCATGCGCGATGACGTAGGCCGAGTTACCCAAAAATTCCCAGGCTCTGCAGAAAACGGCTCTGTTTATAATCACGCGGCGGTGTTTTATATATTTAGCTTGTTATCCATTGGCGAGAGCGAACGCGCATATAAACTGCTACGCCAAATGCTGCCTGGGCCAGATGAAGCCGATCTTTTACAGCGCGGCCAACTGCCAGTATTCATACCTAACTATTATCGCGGCGCATACTACCAGCACCCCCGCACCGCCGGTCGCTCTAGCCAGCTCTTTAATACGGGTACAGTCTCGTGGGTTTACCGCTGCTTAATTGAAGGGGTATTCGGCTTGAAAGGCTCGCCACAAGGCTTAGTTGTACAACCGCAACTGCCTGTCGCCTGGCAAACAGCAGAAGCCGTTAGGGAATTTAGAGGCGCAACGTTTAACGTGAGCTACCGCAAAAGCAGCGATATAAAAGAAATGGAAATACAGCTAAATGAATCGGTAATAAGTGGCAACACCATCTCCGACATCACCGCCGGCGCGACCTATCAATTAACCGTTCTATTACCTGCCACACACTAACAGGCCAGCTTGTTACACCCCACAACAAAAAGCCCCGCCTATTTAGGAGGGGCTTTACAAATAAGCTATTAGCGCTTACCAGCTTTCCACTAACAACCAGCTACTAACCTACCAATGAATATCGGTGCTGGTGGATTGGCGCATTTGAATGGTGTAGCCAATGTCGATTTTTTTGTTTTCAACTTCGTTACCCGCCAACACCTTTAGCACCATTTCGGTTGCGGTTACGCCCATTTCGTAGCGCGGCACATGCACGCTCGATAAAGATGGATTGACTAATGCCGCGGTTTCAATATCGTTAAAGCCGCAAATAGCCATATCACCCGGTACGCTTATATTCATACGCTGGCACTCAAACAAAGCCCCCAACGCCAAGTCGTCGTTACAGGCAAATAGCGCATCACACACACCGTTGCTGCTAGACATAACACTGCGCAGTAACTCGCCCCCCATCGCAATAGAAGAAGGCTTAGGCGTGGTTACAATAAGGCCATCGTAATTTCTACCAGCGGTATCCATAGCCTGCTTGTACCCCAACATACGCTGTTGCGCACGCGGGTCCATTCTAGCGCCCAAAAAGCCAATGCGGTCAAAGCCGTTAGCCAATAAGCGCGTCACTAAATCGTAACCTGCTTGGCGATGAGAAAAACCTACGTTCATATCGATAGGGCTCTCTACGGTTTCCATAACCTGCACAATGGGCACGCCAGATTTAACAAGCATTTTGCGGGTGTGCTGAGTCTGATCCCCACCGGTAATAATCATGGCCTCTGGCGCCTGACTTAACAGGGTGCGCACCATGCGCTCTTCTTCCATTGGCGAATAATGGGTATCTACCAACAGCACTTGATAGCCAGCGGGGCCCGCTACATCGTAGATACCGCGCAACACATCGTTAAAAACAGCATTGGACAACGAGGGAATAACCACCCCCAACACCCCAGAGCGAGCGGAGGCTAACGCGCTTGCGGAACGGTTGGGAATATAGCCCAACTTATCGATGGCCTTTTGGACCTTATCACGCATGCTAGCGGAAACCTTATCTGGCTGATTAATTACACGCGAAACTGTGATTGCGCTAACACCAGCAGTTTCGGCCACATCCGCCAAGGTCATCCGCTTGTTTGCCACCTTATTAATCATATTAATAACCTAACTTATACATCTGAAATGTTACAAAATGAGTTGTTTGATATACGTGGCATAGAATATCACACGCCAACATGATTGCGCTACCATATTTTGAAGTGCTATGATAACGCAATCATTCACTTTTAAGATTTACGCTCATGCTCTCTCCAGAACCCAAACTAAAGCCAGAAGTGAAGCGGCCGAATCTCGTTGTAGTAATGGGGGTATCCGGTTGTGGTAAATCGACCATTGCCCAAAAAATTGCAGATACACTGAGCTACCGCTATTTGGAAGCCGACGATTACCACAGCGAAGAAGCTAAATCGCGCATGGCATCAGGCATACCGCTAACCAATGAAATGCGCAAACCGTGGGTAAGATCCATTTGCGGGCACTTGCGCCAACTTGCGCGGCTGCATATAGATTGCACCTTGGCGTTTTCGGGCTTGAGAAAGGAACACAGAGATCAAATACGTGAAGCGGGCTACAACACTATTTTTGTGTTTTTAAACGGCGACAAAAATACAATTAAACGCAGGATGGACACGCGCGCCAACCACTTTATGCCCACCAAGCTATTGGATAGCCAGTTCGACACGCTTGAGCGCCCAGTGAATGAGGACGACGTAATAGCTGTTCCTATTGATGTACCCGTAGGTGATGTAGTGACAAGCTCATTGAAAAGTATCTCTAAAAAACTACTAACCACTTAACTTGCACAGCAACGGCAGCAGCAAGGATAGCTGCAGAATAGACGAATAATCGCATCAAGCCCCATAAGCTTTGCGCAATACCCGCCCTAAAATGGTTACCGCTTTTACAATCACCTCATCACTTTGGCAGTAAGACAAGCGAATACACTGCTCTGCATGGTCCCACGGTGCATCCAAGCCAAAAAAGAAAGGCTCACCAGGCATAATTAATACCCCCTCGGCTTTCATTTGCAGGTAGAGCGCATGGGCGCTTATAGGCAAATCTTGCAACCAGAGCCACACAAAAAAGGCACCGTCGGCACAATGCACTCTGCAGGGCAGCCCTGCTAGGGCCTGCTCTAACGCACCTAGCATGTGGTTGCGCTTGGCAAGGTAAAAAGGGGTTACGGTATGCTGAATTAATGGCTCTAATTGCCCCTGCGCCATTAGGGCCTCAGCTAGGGCTGGGCCTGCATTGCCATTGGCAAGACTAGCTACGGTATTGGCATTCACAAACTGCTCTACCAGCTCTTCCGGCCCCACAATGATGCCTGTTCGCGCGCCAGGTAACCCAAGCTTGGATAAGCTAAACATGTACACGCTATTGTCTGACCACGGCAAGGCAACCTCTTGATACACAATTCCAGGAAGCGGCGCACCATAAGCGCAATCTAATATAAGCGGTACTTGCTGTTCCGCCGCAAGCACCTGCAATGCCTCTACTTCACTACGCGCCAGCACGTTACCCGTGGGGTTGGTAGGCATAGATACGCAGTAGGCAGCCACATTTTGGGTGTTGGCGAGAGTCGCTAAATCGACTCGGTAGCGAAATTGATTGCCCTCAACCAGCTCAATAAGGGGTTTATGAGCACAAAACATATCTGGCGCGACGGTTTGCCCGCTATAACCGAGGTACTCGGGGGCCATGGGCAGGTGAATTTTCTGTGCGGGCGTATTAGCGGTAGCGGGCACTGCCAACATATTCAGCAAGATAAAAAACGCCGACTGACTGCCATTAGCTAGGGCTATATTTTTGCTGGTGATGCTCCAACCGCAGCGTTCATTCAAAAAAGGCACTAACCGCTCAATAAAGCCCTCGTGCCCTCGTGGCGACTGGTACACCCCCAGCATCTTATGTAATTGCTCTGGGTTAGCGCTTATGGCTTGCAACGCTTGAGCGAAAGCCTGCTCCATCTCGGGGATACGTGCAGGGTTCCCCCCGCCCAAAAACAAAATATCAGGGTTTACGTTTAGGGCCTCGCCTAGGTCATCCATTAAAGAAACAATACCGGCAGGTGCAGATAAACGCTCACCAAAGGGCGAAAGAGGAAAGGAGGGCATAGTTGGATTTACAAATAATGGGTGAACAGCCGATTATACACGCGGAAAGAGTGGTGAGGCTGCTTGTTTAGCGCCAACTAGGGCAGCTACAACAGACCAAAACGCTCCAGCACTTCGCCGAGCTTTTCTTTACTAACGGGTTTTTTTATAAACTCCAAGGCCCCTAGCGCCATTACACGCTCGTGGGCAGCAGGCTGAATATCGCCAGAAATAACAATAATTACAGCCTTAAGACCTTCGTTTTTTACAGCTTCTAACACGCCAAAGCCATCCAGCACCGGCATAGTGAGATCTAAAAATACCATTTCCCCCTTGCCTGCACGTATAACGTCAAGGGCTTCGCTACCGTTAGTGGCAAAGGTAATATCCACATCCCAACCGTCGGGTAGCGCACGCGCAACCTGCTTGCGCGCCATATTGGAGTCATCACATATTAATAGAGGTGTGGCCATGAAACAGCGAATCGCCTTCTGTTATTAAGCAAAAACAAACCAAGTGTTCAAACTTTACACTTACTGGCGACCAGTTAGCCAATAATGGCATCTCGACCCCCAGCGCATGGTTTACTATTACAAAAAGCTTAGCAGAGATTTCTAAACACGGTAGTTTTTAAAGAATGTTTATTTATAAACATTGCCGGCCGAAGGCGCACCACATACAACAAATCCCCCCATACCTACCCGAGGTAAAGCCTCTGTAGCTAGGTACATAAAATTGCACCCACACTACTTTGACTTTTCGGATTGCTCATCAGGTAGTTCTTCAAGCAGCTCTTCGACTTGCTGTGGGCTAAATAAGGCCTGTAGGCTAATCCCGTAATGGGCTTTCGCATCGTCGGCTAATAAATCTTTGCGCTTGCTAAACTCCTCTCGCCACTCGCCATCGCGCGAGCGCTTTCTGGGCGTCTTTTCTAGCTCGGCAAGGGTTGCCCCCACCAAACAAGCTGCATCCCATACGGTTACGTCGCTTAAATCGCGACACAGCACGTAAAAGCCGCTATCGGTAACGGCTATCCAGTTTTTTTCGGTAAGCTTAGAACGCAGCTGCTGCCAGTGAACAAGACCTACACCAGCACGCACACAATCACCATCCGTCACGCTTTCGCCAGTACGCGACTTTTCTTTGAATATGGCCAGTATCTGTAACACGGCCATAAGGTCGGTATAGCGAGAAGATGAATGGGCATAGCCGCGCTCTGCCAATGTGCGCACAAATACCGCGCCCCCCAAAATAATCATCCACAACAGGTTTACCCACAGTAAGAATAAGGGCACTACCGCGAATGCACCGTATATTTGGCTAAAACTGGAATTTGCCACAACCCAACCGAAACCAATTTTTAGCAGTTCGAAGCAAACAGCCGTAAGAATACCACCAATAAGCGCAAATTTAATAGGTACTCTACAGTTGGGTACGGCGGCGAAAAGCAGTGTAAAAGCGGCGCTGGTGGTAAAAAGCGGCAAATAGCTAAAAAATAAATTGGTTACGCCTATTGCATCGTACTCATTCACAATTATTTTAAGTGATAGTAAATAGGTGCTCATTGCCAAGCCGGCGCCTAGCAAGAGAGGGCCAATAGTCAACACAGCCCAGTACAAAAGAAAGCTGGTAATGCCTCTGCGCGCCGCTTTAACCCCCCAAATAGCATTAAACGTTTTTTCTATGTTGGTGAGCATCAAATAGGCCGTTACCACCAATAGGCCGGCACCAGCGGCACTCAAATTGCGTGCTTGCTGAGAGAAATTGGCCAAGTACTGCTGCACCTCACTGCCAGTTTCGGGCACAAAGTGAGAAAAAATCATATCTTGCAGCTGCTGTGCTACCCCGTCGAACGCGGGAAACATAGAGAACATGGAATAAAACACCGCCATTAATGGCACCATGGCGAACAGCGACATATAAGTGAGCGCAGCCGCACTCTTTTGGCAGCCCTTCTCGACAAACTCCTTGTATAAGTTGCCGAAAAAACGCCCTAATGCGAATACAAACGGCTTAATTGATGCTTTAACTTTGGCAATATCCCACATAACTTATCCGTAAACCTTGATCCATAAACCTTGTTGCAACCAGAATAAACTATTCTACATACCGTCTCTAGCGCACACATGTGCTCTTACTGGTGGTTAAAAGTAATAATATGGGCTTGTAGTCGTACGGCTGGCGTTTACAATGGCTGCAAATTGTAACCAACCAACATAACCAGCCGATTTAACTATGAGTAAAGCTTTTACTATTTACCACAACCCTCGCTGTTCCAAGTCTAGGCAAACATTACAACTTATTGAAGACGCGGGAATTACTCCTACTGTGCGCCTTTACTTAGAAACGCCGCCGACCAAAGCCGAGCTTAAAACACTGCTTAAGCAACTGGGCATAAGCGCGCGCGAATTGCTGCGCAAAGGCGAAGAGGCCTACAAAGAGCTTAACCTTAAAGATACTACCCTTTCAGATTCGGCGCTTATTGATGCTATGGTTGCTCATCCCAAGCTAATCGAGCGCCCTATTGTAGTGTGCGCAGATAAAGCTGTACTTGGTCGCCCACCCGAAAACGTTAACACGTTGCTTTAAAAAGCGAGATAAACCCGTGCCCACGCCCTACGTACTTATACTGTATTACAGCCACAAAGGTTCAACTAAACAACTTGCCTCGGCAATTGCTAGAGGGGTTGAGCAGGCTGGAAACATAGAAGCGCGTTTGCGCACAGTGCCAAAAGTTGCCCCTGTAACGCAAGTTGCAGAACCTGCCATACCCGACGACGGCGACCTGTATTGCACTGAAGACGACCTCATCAACTGCGCAGGCCTTGCCCTAGGCAGCCCTACCCGCTTTGGCAATATGGCGGCACCGTTAAAATACTTTTTAGACGGCACAGCCACCCAATGGGTAAACGGCCAATTAATCGGCAAACCAGCGGGTGTTTTTACTTCTACGTCGTCGATGCATGGCGGTCAAGAATCTACGCTGTTATCGATGATGGTGCCCCTACTGCATCACGGCATGGTGTTATGCGGTATTCCCTACGCCGAGCAAGCATTACATACCACCGCAACTGGCGGCACACCTTACGGGCCATCGCACCTTGCTGGCAGCGATGGCACCACACAACTAAGCCAAGAAGAAAAAGCCCTGTGCGTAGCCTTTGGCAAACGCCTAGCCACCCTAGCGAAAAAACTCTATGACTGATGCAACAGCTCCTACCATGCGCCAAAAATATATGCGCATTAAAACTGTGTTCCTAATGGGTTACGCAGCGCTTTTAGCACTTTTTATATTTTGGAATATTTCTCGCCCTTCGGGCTTTAACATTACTATTTTGCTTATTCAGTGCGTACCGCTATTGGCATTTTTGCCCGGCATATTACAAAACCACTACCGCACCTATAGTTGGGTGTGTTTTATTATTTTATTTTATTTTGTAAAAGCCGTAGAAGGTGCGTTCGCCTCTACCGCCAACTTTACCGATGGTATTTTTATTGGTTTAACCGTGTATTTATTTGTTTGCGCAATGATGGCTTCTCGCTGGGCACAGCGCATGCTCTACCAAGATTAAGTAATTATTTTTAATTAAACGCAGCTTTAAAAAGGTAAGGAAAACAACAATGAAGTTTATTAGAGGCCTTTGGCGCGGCATTAGTGCGCTGCGGAATTTCATTTTTAATATTCTATTTCTAATAATTTTTATTAGCATATTGGTAGCCATGTTTAGCTCACCATTCGCAAAAATAGAAAACGGCACTGCGCTGTGGCTGGCACCATCGGGGGATTTAGTCGATCAACTTACCTACGACCCTTCACCTTTAGCATTATTAGATAGCTCTAACCGCCCTAACGAAACATTAGTAAGCGACCTCATTACCGCTATTGATCGCGCCAAAACAGACTCGCGCATTAGCGCATTAGTACTTAACTTAAACCATTTAACCGGCGGTGGTGTAAGCAAGCTTACAGAAGTGGGCGATGCCATTTTGCGTTTTAAAGAAGGCGGTAAAGAGGTAGTTGCATTTGGCGATAACCTAAGCCAACAACAATACTATTTGGCTACCTACGCTGACCATATTTATTTAAATGACTTAGGCGCAGTATTCGTAACGGGCTACGGTATATACCGAAATTATTGGGCCGAAGCCGCCGACAAACTTAAATTAAAATTTCATGTATTTCGCGTAGGTGATTATAAAGATGCCATAGAGCCGTTTGTACGCAACTCTATGTCGGACGCATCCCGCGAGCACAACGGCCGCTGGCTAAATGAATTGTGGGGGTTATACACCAGCCAAGTGGAAGCCCAGCGCGAATTACCTGTTGGTGCGGTAAATGAATACATCACTTCACTTCCCAAAGCCCTACCAAATTACAGTGGCACCGCTGCGGAGTTTGCCCGCGATGCAGGCTTAGTAGACGACGTTGTGTCCCGCGTGAAATTACGCGAGATATTCATCGCCAAATACGGCGAAGGCAAGGAGAAGGGCCAACCCAATGGTGTCACCATGGAGCACTACTTAGCGGATACCTTTACGCCAAATTTAAACATGCATGACAATATTGGCCTAATAGTCGCGAGCGGTACCATTTACGACGGCCGCCACCCCGAAGGCACTATTGGCGGCGATAGCATGGCAGACTTACTGCGTGAAGCGCAAAAAGATAACAGCCTTAAAGCGCTGGTTATTCGAGTGGATAGCGGCGGCGGCAGCGCATTTGCCTCTGAAGTTATTCGCCAAGAAATTAGCAACCTAAAAGCCAAGGGCATTCCCATTTATATTTCTATGGGCAGCCTAGCCGCCTCGGGTGGCTACTGGATTGCGACCGCCGCCGATGAAATATGGGCAACGCCAGCTACGCTTACCGGCTCTATTGGTGTGTGGGGGCTGTACCCCAACCTTACCGACTCCCTCGATGCGCTGGGTATACACACAGACGGTATCGGCACAACCGAACTGGCCGATGTGTTCCGTACCGACCGCCCACTGTCTAACGCCGCAGAAAAAGTACTGCAAAGTGGAGTAGATAATATTTACAGCCGCTTTCTTTCGATTGTTGCCGACGCTCGCGGCATAAGCGTAGAGCAAGTAAACGAGATTGCGCAGGGGCGAGTGTGGTCTGGCACCACGGCAAAAGAATTGGGGTTAGTTGATGAGCTAGGCGGCTTGAACGATGTGATAAAAGCCGCAGCAGAACGCCAACAACTTTCTGACTATAGAGTGAAGCTAATTGCACAGCCTCTTTCTGCCAAAGAGCAGTTTTTACGCGCACTTACGCAAAACGCAAAAGCATTAACCAGCAACATAGAAAACACCCTGCTCGATAATGCGCCTGCAATAAAATTGTTTAAAGACTTAAACCAACAATCCCTCTTCGAACCACTCGCAATACAAGGCAACAAACAAGAACTCAATGTTTTAGCCCAATGCGTAGCGTGCATCACGCCTTAAAACAGAGCCGCTAATTACTAGTTTTTAATCACTAGTAATTAGCGATTAGTTACTTGCTACTGTTATAGATTCAACACCTCTTTGGCAAATGGCACAGTAAGCTTGCGTTGTTTTTGTAAGGAGGCGTCATCTAGCTGGTCTAGCAGGTAGAACAACTCGTTGGTATCGCGCGAAGCGCGGTTGAGAATAAAGCGTGCTACTTCGACGGGCATATCCATGCCGCGTGCGACCGCGCGTGCTATTAGAGCATCTTGCTTTTGCAGGTCGTTTAAACTTTCTACGTGGTAACGCACGCTGCCTAATACGCGCGATTTTAAATCTGGCAGTGTTAATGGCAACGCCGGCGGGCTTGTGTGCGATGCGATAAGCAAACGGTGACCCGCATCGCGCAAGTTGTTGTACAAGTGAAATACGCCTTGCTCCCAACTTTTAATACCACAAATATGGTCTATGCCATCTAAGCATACCACCTGCATTTGCTCTAAGCCGTCGCAAATAGATTGCGCATCGTAGCCAACCATATCTTGCAAAGGTAAATACTGTACGGCCAAGCCGTGTTCGTACGCACGGTGGCACACAGCCTGTAACAGGTGCGTTAAACCCGAGCCGGGGGCGCCCCACACCAATACATTTTGCTCGCCCTCGTTAGCAGCAAATTGCTGAAGCGCAGCAACCGGCTGCGCGTTGCTGCCAACGGCGCCCAAAAAATTGGCGAAGGTTGTTTCTTCGCGCAACGAAACACCAAGACTAAGCTGTACCGGCGTGGAAGTTTTTTCGTTCATAGTTAGTTTTACACTTAACTGGTTTTGGCTATGAGCCAAACCAGCGATATTCTAATGGAAGCTCGGCACTGCCACGCTGTGGGCCTTGGCCCCAAGGTAGCTCTACTGGTGCCAGCGTACCGTTATTGCGCACATTTTCGCGCAGCCGACCGTCTAATTTAAGGGTAGAAACTAATTTTTCAATGTCTGTGTCGGCCGCCAACGCTAATAGTAGGGTATCTTGCCGCGCAGCCACTAGCTGCACATCCTTCGCCATGGCCAAGCCTTGTAAGTAATTAAAAGCCGCCATGTACTGGCCAAAGCTTTGAATACCCGCCACATTCAAATACATTTTTTGCTCACCCTGCGCCTGCGGCACTATGCCGTAAATGCTCGACATCCACTCTGTTAGCGGGGCAACCACATCTAAGCCTAGCGCGGCTATGTCATCACTGCGGCTATCGAAAACGCGCGACTCGCCGCGGTGGGCTATTTGCCATGTAGCGAGCATTACCCCTTGCGAGGTTTCCGAGAAACGGCCCAGCAATATTACATCGGCATGATAACGCGCAGAAGCCTCGTAAATAGCGGCCTCATTTAAATTCCAAACCTGCTCTGGCGAAAGGGCTATTTGGTCATCTAAATCTAGTAGCGGGTAGATAAGCGGCGCGCCGCGCAGCTTTGCGCTGGCGTTTAAGCTTTGAATAAGAGGGTGGCTAGAATCGGCGCCTAAGAAACGCTTGCCGTCATCAATATGGTTTTCTACCAACCACACCAAAGTTTTAGGACGCGTCTCGGGCCAAAAGGGCTGTTTCGCTTCGCGCAATATTTCTTTTACAACCCGCGCAGAAAACACGAGAGACAGGTTTTCTTCAAACCCCTTTTGCTTAAGCTCGCTGTTATCTAAACGCGCATACTGAAACTGCTCCAAATAACGCTGAGCCTTGCCTATTGCCTCTTGAACTGAAGGGCTTTCGAGCACAGATGCCGAGCCCGACATGCGCACCAACACCTCTTGCAACCCTTTTTGCGCAGCAAACTGACGCTCGCTCGCATCTTGAGAGCGCACGGGTACCACACTGCGATATAAATCGAGCTTTGCATTTTGGGCAAAGACCGAATTCGACAGAACAACCAAGAGTGAAACAATACCAAACCAATAACGATTCACATAACCCCCTGTTTTTAGAGCGGCCATTGTAGCAACTTCGCAGCACAGCAACACAACGTAATGCAGCATTTGTGGCCATTTACACATCAAAAAACGGTTAAATGTAAACCTAACCACAGGTAAATGGCCGAGAAAGACTAACCCAACGGCCGCGAAACTGATAAAATGCCGCCCCAATCAAATTCAACTCGAATCTAGACTGCGTTTGAACCCAAATGTTCAGCTACGCTTTAGATTCCAAATTCATACCAAGCAGTGTGCCGCCAATGACTGATTCCAAATCAAACAGCAACTCCCCCTCCCTTAGCTACAAAGACGCCGGTGTAGATATAGACGCAGGCAACGCGCTTGTAGAGCGTATTAAATCTGTCGCTAAGCGCACTCGTCGCCCAGAAGTTATGGCTGGCCTAGGCGGGTTTGGCGCACTGTTTGAGCTGCCAAAAGGCTATCAAGAGCCCGTATTAGTGGCCGGTACCGACGGTGTGGGCACCAAGCTTAAATTGGCCATGCAGCTAAACAAGCACGACACCATTGGTATCGACTTGGTTGCCATGTGCGTAAACGACCTTATTGTTGGCGGCGCAGAACCACTGTTTTTCTTAGATTACTACGCCACTGGCAAGCTTTCCGTGGATGTAGCCGCAAGCGTTGTTGAAGGCATTGGCGCGGGTTGTGAGCTTTCGGGCTGCTCGCTAGTAGGTGGCGAAACCGCCGAAATGCCAGGCATGTATGAAGGCGAAGATTACGACCTAGCCGGCTTCTGCGTTGGTATTGTTGAGAAAAGTAAAATTCTAGACGGCAGCAAAGTTGCAGCCGGCGACGTGCTATTGGGTATTCCTTCTAGCGGCCCGCACTCCAACGGCTACTCGCTTATTCGCAAGGTGCTAGAAGTAAGCGGTGCATCTTTAGACGATAAAGTGGGCGATACCACTCTAGGCCAAGCGTTACTAGAACCAACGCGCATCTATGTAAAGCCATTGTTAGAGCTATTTAAAAACGTGCAGGTAAATGCCCTTTCCCACATTACCGGTGGCGGCTTACTGGAGAATATTCCTCGCGTACTACCAGAAAATACGCGTGCACAAATCGACTGCGCCAGCTGGGAACTCCCCCCTGTATTCAAATGGCTGCAAGAGCAAGGCAACATTAATGCAGTAGAAATGTACCGCACCTTTAACTGCGGTGTAGGCATGATTGTATGCGTACCCGCAGCAGAGGCCGCCAACGCCATTGCCCAATTAAAACAAAGCGGTGAAGACGCGTTTGAAATAGGCAAAATTGTTGCTGCCGAAGGCGCACCCGAAGTTGACCTACTCAACCTTTAAAACTTTTACGCTACACACCTTTTAAAGGTTAGATACATGAGCAATTCCCCAATGCGTGTCGTTGTACTTATTAGCGGTAGCGGCACCAACTTACAGGCCATTATTGACGGCCAACAAGATGGCAGCCTGCCGATTAAAATAGCTGCCGTTATTTCGAATAAGCCCGATGTAAAAGGCCTGCAACGCGCCGAAACTGCCAATATTGCTACCGCTGTAGTCGATCACAAACAGTTTGAAAGCCGCGAAAGCTTTGATGCCGCCCTGCAGCTAGAAATAGATAAGCACCAGCCGCAATTAGTTGTGCTGGCAGGCTTCATGCGTATTCTCACCCCTGCATTCACAGCCCACTACGCGGGTAAAATGTTAAATATCCATCCATCGCTGTTACCTAAATACCAAGGCCTACACACGCACCAGCGCGCCATAGACGCCGGAGACAGCATTCACGGTGTAACGGTACATTTTGTAACGGCAGAGCTAGATGGAGGGCCAGCGGCTATTCAGGCGCAGGTAAAAATAGACAGTAACGACACAGCCGACACCCTTGCCGCAAAGGTGCAGGTGCAAGAGCACATCATTTACCCTTTAGCGGTAAAGTGGTTTGCTGAGGGGCGCTTACATATGCAGGCAAACCAAGCCTGGCTAGACGGTAAAGCGCTACCGCCATGCGGTCATTTGCTTGCAGTAGAAAGCTAACGTAGTTTTCTATCCTATTCTTAGCGATACTCTTAGCGATACTCTTAGTGATATACCTAGTGATGGGTGCTCTCTTGCACCCATTGTACAAACCCAGCCAAATCCCGCGGCTCGCAAAAGTAAAACCCCTGCATAGTATCGCACCCTATTCCGGCCAAACTTGTTACTTGATCTTCGTCTTCTACACCTTCGGCAACCAAACCAATATTTAAATCTCTAGCCAAGTCGACCATACCCTTAATTAAATTTTTGTCTTTTTCGCTAAGGTTCACATCGCGCACTATCGATTTATCTAACTTTAAATAATCCAACGGTATTGTCCGCAGATAATTAATAGAGGTTGAACCTATACCGTAATTATCTAGGGCAATTTTTACACCTAAGTCGTGCAAGCTTGCCATTATTTTATTGGCCTCAAAACAATCGCGCATATCGCTAGAGTCTCGCAACTCTAAGCAGAGTAAATGGGGCGGCAAGCCGACTTCGTCCAATATACTTTTAATGCGCTCCACCACCCTATAAGACTTAAAGTGCTCGGCGCACATATTCACAGCCACGGGAATAGGAATTCCCTTATCGCACCATACTCGCGCCTGCACACAGGCGCTGTGCAACACGTAAAAATCCAACTGGGTAATTAAGCTGTACTCTTCTGCATGGGCCACGAATTCTTGCGGCATAAGTACGCCTTTTTCGGGGTGTCGCCAACGCACTAGGGCCTCGGCTCCCACCAACTGATACATCCCCTTCTCGACTTTCACATTGGGTTGGTAGTAAACCAAAAGCTCGTTGTTGCTCATGGCTTTTGGCAACTCTTTTATAATCCAATCGGTATGGGATTCATTTTCTTCAATGTCGTCGTGGTAAATAACAAAGCTGTTTTTGCCTTTGTCTTTAGCAGCATACATGGCAACATCGGCATTGTGCACCAGCTCGGATAAGGTTCTACCGTGCTTAGGGTATACACTCGCCCCTACACTCACACTTACCGTTAACTCGCGGCCCATTAGCTCTAAATCGTTATTAAGCTCTTTAAGAATGCCCTTCGCAATTGTCTCCACATCTATCATGGAGTTTAGCCCTTCAACCACAGCGACAAATTCGTCGCCACCATAGCGGTAAACCCTATCTTCGCCGCGCAAATTATTTTGCAACCTAGCCGCTATTTGTTTAAGTAGCTGGTCGCCAAAGTCGTGCCCAAAACTGTCGTTCACCACTTTAAAGTCGTCTAGGTCCATCATAAAAACGGCAAAGTAGTGTCCCTTTCTATCTGCAGCCGCAGCCGCGCGGATAATCTCATCTTCTAATAAAGAGCGGTTTGGCAGGCCCGTTAAGGTGTCGTGTAATGCGCGGTACTTTAAATCGTCAGACAAACGTTTTAAATCATCGCTGCGCTGGCGCACACGTTTTTCCAAATGCATTTCTCGCGTGCGCACTTTGCTTAAGAACGCGTTTAAACCAAGTGATAACTTACGTATATTGGCGTTGGTATCCTCTTCTATAAAACAGGCAAAATTACCTGTTTGCCCAGCTACAGTTAGCGCTTTATCTATTCGTTTAAGCGGAGCCGCCACCCAACGGTGTATAAGCAACCCCGCGCAAGCAACCACTGCAAATATTGCAACAGCCACTACGATAAAAGTATTCCAAAGTGCTGACTGCACAGCCTCCAAGCCGCGGCTGTCGAATACAGTGATAAGCTTATTGCCCGCATCCATCGCTACCCCCTCATCGAGCATGATAATAGGCGAAGATACAATTTGAGGAGAAAAGGAATAATTGCGATCAGCAATTACGGCTTCGAACGCTTTCATGGTCATCGGCGCTGCTTGCATAAGCTCTGGCATATTGGCCTGCGCCAGCACTTTACTTTGCCTATTCACTACAACCGCAGCCACAACGTTATTGTGCGTTGCGGCTCGGTTTAGCCACGAGTGCAGCTCTGCACCACCGGCCAAGCGCTGGCTAAGGGACTGAGTAATTGCGGATAACGATCTTTCAACCTGCTGTTGGTGCTGCTGTTTAACTGCGTCAACTGATCGCAAAGTAATTACTAGTGCCACCGCGCATACAACCGCTGCCAATAACAGCAGTATTAGGGTTATTTTTGCACTCGCGCTTAAGCCTTGTTTTTGCATTGTTATCGCCTACACACTTATTTAAGATGAGGAGCAACATTCAGTATAACTAGCTTTTGGGATTTGCTTAGACCAATTGCAGCTTTCCAGTATTAGTCAATGCTTTAGGCGACACAACGTTTCTTTTTTAATAATAAACGCACGTTTTTACAACCTATTGGCACCATAGCTTGCAAGTTAAAGGCGAGCTTAACTGGTCAACCTAACAGACTAGCCTTCATATAACTTATCCGTCTTAGCCGCCATAACGAAGTCATTTTTATGCAGCCCTTTAATTTTGTGCGTCCACCACACCACCTCTACGCTTCCCCATTCCAACACTAGCTTGGGGTGATGCCCCTCTTCCTCGGCCAAATTCGCCACGGTATTGGTAAACGCCAAAGCCTCTATAAAGTTTTTAAATTTAAAATTGCGAGCAAGTTGTTTTACGCCCTCTTGTTGCTGTATGCGCCACAAAGGGATTTCTTCTAACATCACTTCTGCTTCGTCTACCGGTACGCGCGGCGCATCAGCCCTGCATACTTCACAGGTTTGTTGATATAAATCTGTCATTGCTGTGTCCTTTTTATTTTTTCAAACAAGAGGTTATTACTAGCCAACAATAGGTTACGCCAAAAGATAGTACTAACCTAATATAGTACGCCATAAATACGGAACAAAAAAAAGCCCCGAGGATTGTGTCCTCGGGGCTTTCTGATATTGACCAAGCTATAGATGGGTAAACTATAGCCCGATCGAACTAGTCGGCGGTGTAGGTTGAAACATCGCCAATTGTGCCTGGTAGTTTGCCAATGAGCTCTTCAGCAGTGAACGCGCCATCGTTGGTCCAAATAATCCAGTCAACATCAGCTTCATAATCTGAGCTACCGTTTTCGCCAATAGAAATACGGTTGGTATCTACGCTTGTATCTCGCAGCGTATCCGTTTGAACAGCGGCAATTCTCTCTACACCATCAACATAAACTGTTGCAGTTGCAGAACGAGCGCTGGTTAACGTTACAGTTAATTGGTAAGTATGGAACTCTGTTACGTCAAAAGACGAAGCATCCCATTGCCATTCCGGATCAGCATCACCGTCGAAGTTTTCAATTTGAACGCGATCATCACGCAGCATCAATTTAATGCGACCCGCTTTAGGGGATGTAGCATCGCCATCAGTACCGCCAAAAGAAGACTCGATTTCAAACGATTTATCTATCGTATTTGGGTTAGCAAGACGAGCAATCATGGTATAAGTCTGCGGGTAAGCTACAGGCTCTGGCATTATGGGGCCGAATGTAGCGTAGGGCTTAACACCACCAGCAGTAGTATTAAACGATGCGATACCACCAGCAACAGACCAGTATGCGTCGGTTAGATCTGTACCACCATCAACCATGGTCGCTAATGAATCATCCGCTAAGGTTAAGCTATCTGCCTCTACTGGCTTTTTATCGCCAGAGTAGGAGTTCCAAGTAACAACCGTATCGGAATTATCTACTGGCTGATATTTAATGCTAACACTGTCGATAGTGATGTTGCCTACTTTACTATCTGCGCGAAGCTGAATGAACGAGTTTGCTGTTCCCACATCAGAATCGATAGTAAAGGTGTAAGGCAATGTGGACACTTCCGCATCATCTGTTTTTAACGTTGCTAATTTGCTAGCTTCACCATGCAGTGAATTACCAGATGAAGAGGTATTGTTATCAACGTAAACAATAAAACTACCCGCTTCAGCAGCTTCCATAGTGAAATCAGAAATTACAATCTCAATTGTGTATGGTTTAGATAGATCGATATCGCCAACAGGAGCAACCGCGTCCGCTGTCGCCGCGCCACCTTTATCGCCCATTGTGAAGCGAGCATCATTCATACTTAACTTGCCATCGGCAACAGTAATTCTAGAACCACCACCTGTCACAGTATTGAATGGCACAGCAGTATCGTCAGACATTGATGTGAAAGTAGCGGTATCGTCCGTGCCGAACAAGTTATCAAAGCTTAATGAGAAAGAACCTGTTAATGGAACACCGGTAAACGCCGTGCCCGCAACTGCTTCGGGCTCTTCTTCGCCACCACTAGATTGGCTTTCACCGAATGCTGTAGTCTTGCCTGTACACGAAGGCTGATCGCCAGCAGGGTTAGCAGCATTTTCAATAACCAAATCATCTATAACGACCCAACCTCCGCTATCTACACGGAATTGGATAAAGGAATTAGCAGTACCGATTTCAGAGTCAACGGTTACACGCTCACCGACAGGCAGAGTAGAAACCGCGACATTATGAATACGACTTTGACTTGCATGAATAGATGAACCAGATGATGAACTATTGTTATCTACATATATTTGGAACTGGCCACCAGTACTAGCATCTACAACACAAAACGAAATGCTATAAGGCGAAGATAAATCTAGCTCACCCCAAGATTCGCTGTTATCTACACCGCCACCAGGTGTGGACTTATTGCGCTCGTTACCATCACCTTCAACAAACTCGGCCAAATCACTTACAGTTTGACCAATAGTCCAACGTGAATTACCAAAACGAATTTTTGGATCAGAATCTAGTGTAATCCACGTATTCATTGGATCAGACAAAGTGCCGTCAGGGTTGTATACACCAGCAGCTGAAAAGTAAAAGTTGTCATTGGCATCATCAGCATTTTCAGTAGCCAACGCCTTATAGGCTGCACTGAAAAAGTTAATGGTTTCGCCAGCCGCATCAAAATTTTCTACGATTGGAAGCGCGGTATTTACGATGACTGAAGAATCACCACCGTCGCCGCCACCATCACCGCCGTCGACTACTGTAACATTTTCTTCAATGATGTTAATTGTAATATCGGGTGCACTGGAAGTGCTTTCCCCACCGCAGCCGACTAACGCCGTGCTAGCAACAATACAGCCAAGCCATGTTGTCTTTTTCATAATATTCACCTTCATTATTTTAATGTGCATTCTTTTGGTTGGGGCCAGTGTTAACCGTAACCCCAACTGGTTTTAATTACATAATTTTCACGTTAACGCCCAACTGGAATGAGGTACCAAAATCTTCACCGCTGTACATCATTTTCCCATTGCTGTATTCATTTCCCGTGTAGTAGCGAACTGAACGATCACCAGTTAGGTTTAGCGCATCAAAATAGACGCCAATCATATCGGTGACTTTCCACGTTGCCTTAAAGTCCAAACCAAAGGTGTTGTCTTCGTAAACGTCGGCCCACTTTTTACAACTTTCAGGAATGATTGCACCATTACCACCAGCCTCAGCTCGTGCAGCAGCATCAGCGATATCTTGAGCTTTATTGGCAGCGGTACAACTACCTATTTGCTCAAGTACGGCACTGCGATAGTTGCCAATCAAACGTACAGAAACGTCGTCGTTCTCCCAACCTACCGTTAGGTTAAGGGTCTCATCCGCTTGGAATGGCAAGGCAATTTTATCTTCGCGAACGGTACTACCTACATCAGCACTACTACCGATAAAAGTAGCGTTACTCTGTATAAACAAACCGCTATTGAAGTATTGAGAGTAGGTCAATTCAAGACCATAAACGTGGGCCACTTCGCCGTTAATGCTCATGTTTACATCGTCATAAACCTTTCCTGGTATTAAGTTCAACGCAGGAGAGCTTTCATTAATCGTCTCAACCGGAACATAAAACGGCAGATCTTCCAAGCTCATTTCCTGCCCGCGAACCTCTGCAATAAAACCATCAATTTGCTTGGCAAATAATGCAGCCTGGAAGTACAGGTCATCACTCGCATACCAAGTTAAAGAGGTATCCAAGTTTGTGGCGTATTGAGCCTTCAAAGACGGGTTACCTATTTTTAAGGTATTCGCCTTACCTATAACAGTGTTTGCCTTAACGGCCTCATCCGAGCTCCAAGCACTATTTAAGTCAGTAGGGCGATCATCACAAGTCAAAGAAGTTTCTTCGACAGCATTAGCATCGCACAGTATTACCCGACCACTAAATTCAACTGACGCACGTGAATCTGAGAAATTTGGACGGGTGAAACTAGTCCAAAGGGCAGCACGCACGAGCAAGTCGTCGCGAGGCTCATACTTCCAGTGAATACTTGGCAGAAAGTCACTGTATGTCGTCTGGGTATTTGTCAACGGCACAACAATATCGTCGGAAGTCGCCGACGAACTATCTTCGTTTCTATCCCAACGTATAGAAAAGTTTCCGGTAGAGTCGAACGTAGTTGTTTCGTATTTACCACCAACGATTAACGTAGAGTTATCTGAAGTGGCAAATTCCGCCATTAAATAAATATTTTGTACGTCTTCAGTAAGAACATAATCGTCTTTAACGCTATCTTGATCGTTATTGTTCTTATCGAACTCTGTTGCCGCCGTTTTAGTAGCGTCGATAAGGTACCGAGCATCATCGTAAGTTATGAAGTTATGACGGATGTCCGCATGGGCCGGCTCAAATGTTTCGAAATCACCTAATTCAGACGACGCCAAATCAAAACACAACTCTGGATCTTCAGCCGCGGGACAACCGATAGAAGCCTTATCCGAAGGAATTACACTCCAGCGATCTTTGTTTCGATCGCGCTCTCGATTTTTAACCGTGCCACCAAATTTAATGTAATTAATCTTGCCGGTTTCAAATTCTTTTTTGATGTCAATTTTAAGCTGACTAACATCATCAGTACGGAAACTATCTTCGATAAAAAGGTTATCAAAACCCATGTCAGGTTGCTGACGAGAACCATAGTTATAAGGTGCGTTACTCAGCACCTGATCCACCCCAGCAAGATACTCTAAGTGGTCACGTTCAATTGGCATACTCCAAAGATAATTTGGCCCCCAGCCACCAATCATAGGCATATCACGCGCTCGAAATTGAACACGAGAAGCACCGGGCTTATCCCACTCTCCTTTGGATACAGACAGGTCGTATTCTATTTCCCAGCCATTATCAAAATTGTTTTTACCACCAATAGCTACGGAGTCTGTAGTAGCTACGCCATCCTGTATAAAGAACTGATGCTGTAGTTCGGTGCCAGCAGCACCCATGATCTTATTTTCTACATCCAGCAATACAAATTCACTTGCACTGGATGTATCAAAACGGCTGTACTCTCGTAGTGCCACGTCCAAATCTTGATATGAGGTGTGGCTTAAACGTAAATAGTATTCGCTGTTATTTGTGGGGCGGAAACCAATATCTAAAGAGGCCGCATTACGAGTACGCTCCCCTTCCTCTTGCTTCGCCTCAAACTGATAAGGAACCAAAGCTGTGGTATTACCATTTGTGATATAACGTGCATCTGTAGTCGAATGATGACGAACTTCATAGTTCACAGAGTTCCGCTGCTCGGTAGACACGGAATAGCCAATACCTATGCGATCATCAAACAATAAATTAGTACCAGACAAAGAAATCTTAGGCGATAACTGATCTTTGTACACCTGGTTATTAACTTGAGCTTTTAATTTAAGAGTGTCACGTTTTTTATCGAAGGCTGAAACTGTTTTAACGTTTACCGTACCGCCAATAGAGTTCAAATCTTGATCTGGAGTGAGAGACTTATACACCTCTATAGAGCCAAGCATATCAGCTGGAATTGCATCCAGAGCAAAGGCGCGACCGTCGCCACCACCTGATGCCAATTCAGAACCGTTCATGGTGACCGATACGAAATCTGCCCCCAAACCACGTACGTTTACGTAGCGCCCTTCACCTTCACTTTTTTGCAAGGTAATACCGGGCAAACGCTGTAGCGATTCTGCAACGTTTTGGTCGGCGAAGTTGCCGGCGTCATCTTGAGAGATAATCGAGCTGAACGCGTCTTTACTGCGCTCTGCTTCTCGGGCGTTTAGATCCGCGGCTTTAACACCGGTCACAATCACTTCTTCTAGCTGCGCGTCTGCCGAGCTATCGGACTGCGCATAAACTAGTGCCGAAGGAGACAAGCCCAGAGCAATGGCAAGAGCCAGCGGCTTAACCTTTAGGTTATTCATTATTATTACCCCACTTGGATATTATTAGTGCAAAGCTTTGTAATTGTTCTGACCAATACTCTCACATAGTGGCAGACCAATCAACACATTATGGAATACCAATTAGCGATATGACAATTTGTGATTAAAACACTGGTTTATTATTGAAAAGTTATAGTAGGAAGACGCCAAAACAGACGAGAGTGCGCTAAATAATTGCTCAAAAGTGGGGCTTTAAGGGGTTTTCGGTCAAAAAACTAGTCTAAGCGACAAGCCACTACCCCTAAACGAGTGTTTTAAAATGGGGGTATTTAAAGGGATATAACAGGAGATAGAGCTGCTTACAGCCAGAGAGGGAAAAGCGGCCTGACCAATCAAGCCGCATTCGTGGAATTAGAAAACTATTTGATACTTAAAGCTTGCTCTTCAATTTTAGCCTTCCAAATTTTAGGGCCAGTCTCGTGCACAGCTTCACCATTGGTATCGACGGCCACAGTTACAGGCATATCTTTTACTTCGAACTCGTAAATGGCTTCCATTCCCAAATCTTCGAACGCCAATACCTTAGAAGCTACAATCGCCTTAGATACAAGGTAAGCAGCGCCACCTACGGCCATAAGGTATACCGCTTTGTTATTGCGAATAGCCTCTATACCTGCTGGGCCGCGCTCGGCTTTACCCACCATGCCGATAAGACCGGTTTTTTCCAACACGGTTGCCGTAAACTTATCCATGCGTGTAGCTGTTGTTGGGCCAGCAGGGCCAACAACCTCATCGCCAACAGGGTCTACAGGGCCAACGTAGTAGATAAAGCGGTTAGTAAAATCAACCGGCATGGGTTCGCCTTTGTTGATCATATCCACCAAGCGCTTATGGGCGGCATCGCGGCCTGTAAGCAACTTACCGGAAAGTAAGACTGTTTCGCCGGGCTTCCAATCGAGTAGGTCGTCTTTTTTAACTTCGTCGAGGTTTACACGGCGCACGCTGTCGCCCACCTCCCATGTTACTTCCGGCCAATCGTCTAAGCTTGGGGGCGTTTGCAAAGCAGGGCCAGAACCATCTAGCACAAAGTGCGCATGGCGCGTTGCTGCGCAGTTTGGAATGATGGCTACAGCTTTGTTTGCCGCGTGTGACGGGTAGTCTTTAACTTTAATATCTAATACCGTTGTTAAACCACCCAAGCCTTGAGCGCCAATGCCCAACGCGTTAACTTTGTCCACAAGCTCTAAACGCAACTCTTCAGCACGGTTAGATGCGCCACGCTCGCGTAAATCTTGAATATCGATGGGGTCTAGCAAAGACTCTTTCGCCAACAGCATGGCTTTTTCGGCAGTACCGCCAATACCTATACCCAACATACCCGGCGGGCACCAGCCAGCGCCCATTGTAGGCACCATTTTTAACACCCAATCTACAACGGAGTCGGATGGGTTGAGCATGGCAAATTTAGACTTAGCCTCAGAGCCACCACCTTTAGCAGCGACGTGAATATCAATAGTGTTGCCTGGCACCATTTTGTAGTGGATTACCGCAGGCGTGTTGTCGCCGGTGTTTTTACGCGCACCGTCTGGATCATCCAAAATAGACGCACGTAAAACGTTTGATGCTAAACCGTAACCGCGGCGCACACCTTCATTAATAATATCGTCAAAGCTCATATCGCCTTCTACGCGTACATCCATACCCACGTTAACAAATGCAGTTACGATACCGGTATCTTGGCAAATTGGGCGGTGGCCTTCGGCACACATGCGGGAGTTGATAAGAATTTGAGCCATCGCATCTTTTGCGGCTGGGCTTTCTTCTTTTTGATACGCTTCGTAAACCGCATCAATAAAATCTTTGGGGTGATAGTAGGATATAAATTGAAGCGCATCTTCGACACTGGCGATGATGTCTTCTTGGCGAATTACTGTAGTCATTTTCTCATCCAATTAATTTCGGCGTGCCAATATTTTACACGCACAAATCACTTTCTGCAGGCTTTGCGAGGTTTTATAGGTAAAACTTTGTGGGAAAGGGGTGTTCGAAGGATACCCGCCCTATTATAGGGCGGGGTAGAACTAACGGGCGGTTACGGCGTTGTTGATGTGCCACCACTTTTTAATTGCAGCAAATCGCGGTTAACACTTACACGAAAGGCGTCAATCGCTTCTATAGCTTGCTCGTTCGACTTGGTGCGCTTGGCAGTTTGCTTTTGCTCAGATTCCATCAAATTCAACCGATCAATAAGTGCCTGCATTTGCGTTTGCAGGTTACCTTGTTGCTTATCTACGCTGGCAAACGCGGCCTGCTGAGCATCCACTACATCGCTTAATACTTTTAGCTCTGTTGAGGATGCCTTTAAAGCCTTATCCACTTTACCCTGTATGCCGCCGGTTTTCTTTTCTAGGGCTTCAATAGCGCTTTCGCTGGCTTCAATTTTTTTGCGGTTAGTATCGTAAGATACGCCCCAAAGCTTTCTAATTTCTGAATCCGCCCACTTAAGCTTAGCTTGCATAGCGGCCATGGACGCATTGGATTCATCACCAGTGAGAGCCAACTGGCCTTCTAAGTCGACTATGCGCTCTTCGGCCAATTTTAGGCTTTGCTGGGTAAGCATAAACTGCCAATAGACAAACCCAGCTAGCCCCAATGCGGTTATTGCTAGCAGTAAAGCAAACGGTGCCAGTTTAGATTTAACCACTACCGGACGCGACGAGACAGGCGTACCAACGGCTGGCTTTCTGCCTGCGGTTGGCTGCTGGCGCTGCCGCGCAGAAATTTCATCCTGCTCTGGTCGAATGGCAGACATAGTGGGTTCTTTTCTATCGTTAGTCATACTTACCTACGCTGTTAAAGAAATAGAATAAGACAGAAGCATACTGCAGCTAGCGCTAAACTCATGTGAATAACACCACGAATGGTAGCGATAGGCCCAGCTTTACCAAACATACCGTTAAGCTGCAGTAAGCCAATCAAACCAATAGCCAACCACAAACCTAACCCACCGCCATTTACGGCTACAAGATGATCTGCACTGTAACCAAGGTGTGGCGAGCCCAACATACAAAACAACATGGGGGCAGAAAAGAGCGTGTTGGTGCGAGAAGCTAACGCTGCTTTTGGCGCAGCCACACTTGCATCACCTTCGGCTAAACCTAAAACAACCTTCTGAGCAGGCCAGATAATAAGCCATACATTCAGAAACATAAGGGTGCCCATAGTTGCACCCAAAATGATGTAATCATTCAGAGCGCTATTGTGATGTACACCGCCATACAGCAATACACCCGTAATAAAAGTGAACATTGCCCCCCAGCGAAACCACCACAATGCGCGCGGGGCCAGTTTTGCTTTGGCATCAGCCAGCGCTGCAGGTTCCGCTTGTTTAAAATACTCAGCCTGCACAAAGTTAAAGTAGTACAGCATACCTATCCAAGTTACACCGAAAAGTACGTGTGCCCATCTAAATAGGAAATCGACAATCGCCATAGTTTCCATTTTTCACCCCTTATATTTTTATGTACGCACAAATTGGACTCAGTGTCTTTTGGCGCCAGTTATTGCCCAACGTTTATACCAGCACAGCCCGCGCTTTTAAAGCAATAGCCATAAAAAAACCCGCCATGCACAGGGCAAAGGCGGGTTTTTGTGCCGTTGATTGCTTTAATAGCGATATCGACTTATGCGAAGTTTTGGTTAGCAAAGTCCCAGTTAACCAATTTCCAGAACGCACCTAAGTAGTTAGGACGGCTGTTGCGGTAATCGATGTAGTAAGCGTGCTCCCAAACATCAACAGTCAACAGTGGCGTAACACTGCTATCAGTTAATGGCGTAGCGGCGTTAGAGGTGTTTACAATAGCAACAGTGCCATCTGCTTTTTTCACCAACCACGTCCATGCAGAACCAAAGTTGTTAATTGCAGAGTTAGTGAACTCTTCTTTAAACTTTTCGAAAGAACCAAAAGCAGCAACAATTGCTTCACCAACTGCGCCAGTCGCTTCGCCGCCGCCGTTAGGGCTTAAGCAGTTCCAGTAAAAGGTGTGGTTCCAAATTTGTGCAGCGTTATTAAATACACCACCAGAAGAAGTTTTGATAATTTCTTCTAAGGTTTTGCCTTCAAATTCTGAGCCTGGCACCAAACCGTTTAGCTTATCTACGTAGGTTTGATGATGTTTGCCGTAGTGAAACTCTAAAGTTTCTTCGGAAATGTGTGGAGCTAGAGCGTCTTTTGCATAAGGCAATGCAGGAAGTTCAAAAGCCATGTCGGTTTCCTTTTACATTAATGAGTGACAAAGAGGTGTACAAGCCGTAAATAATACACCGGTATAGACCTATTATTCGAATGCTGATTTTAAAAATAACAAATTAAATGCGCGCATTCGATTAAAACACAAAAAAAAGAGCGGCTAATAGCCGCTCTTTTTAACTAACTAAACGTTAGCACAAACAGCGGAAAGGCTGGCTTACATCATGCCGCCCATGCCGCCCATTCCACCCATGCCACCCATGTCTGGTGCAGCAGCGCCGCCTTCAGAAGGCTTGTCAGCAATCATTGCTTCGGTGGTGATCATCAAGCCGGCAATTGAGCCTGCAGCTTGAATGGCAGTGCGCGAAACTTTAGCTGGGTCAAGAATACCAAACTCAAGCATATCGCCGTATTCGCCAGATGCCGCGTTAAAGCCGAAGTTGCCTTCGCCGTTTTTAACTTTATCTGCAACAACAGACGCTTCGCCGCCAGCGTTAGAAACGATTTGACGCAATGGCGCTTCAAGAGCACGGATAGCAATACCAATACCAGCGTTCTGGTCTTCGTTGTCGCCTTTAAGGTCGGCAATTGCCGCTGCTGCACGGATAAGCGCAGTACCGCCTCCAGGTACAACACCCTCTTCAACCGCAGCGCGTGTTGCGTGTAACGCATCTTCTACGCGTGCTTTTTTCTCTTTCATTTCAACTTCGGTCATGGCGCCAACTTTAATAACGGCAACACCGCCAGCAAGCTTAGCAACACGCTCTTGAAGTTTTTCACGATCGTAATCAGAAGAAGTTTCTTCGATTTGCGCGCGAATTTGAGCAACACGAGATTCGATATCTGCAGCAACGCCTGCGCCATCAACGATAGTGCTGTTTTCTTTGGTCATGGTTACACGCTTAGCAGAACCTAAGTGCTCCAAAGTAGCGCTTTCTAGATCTAAGCCCACTTCTTCAGAAATTACGGTACCACCAGTTAAGATTGCAATATCTTGCAACATCGCTTTGCGACGGTCGCCAAAACCAGGTGCTTTACACGCAGTCACTTTAACAATACCGCGCATGTTGTTTACAACCAAAGTAGCTAATGCTTCGCCTTCTACGTCTTCAGCAACAATAACCAATGGCTTGCCAGACTTAGCAACAGCTTCTAATACTGGTAACAATTCGCGAATGTTAGAGATTTTTTTATCAACAAGCAGAATGTATGGCTGTTCAATTTCAACGCTCATGCTTTCTTGGTTGTTGATGAAGTAAGGAGAAAGGTAACCGCGGTCAAACTGCATACCTTCTACTACGTCCAATTCGTTCTCTAAGCCGCTACCTTCTTCTACAGTAATAACGCCTTCTTTACCCACTTTGGCCATTGCTTCTGCAATGATGTCGCCAACGTGAGAATCGCTGTTTGCAGAGATAGTACCAACCTGAGCGATTGACTTGCCATCTTCACATGGTTGCGCGATAGATTTGATGTGAGCAACAGCAGCGTTAACAGCTTTGTCGATACCGCGCTTTAAATCCATTGGGTTCATGCCAGCAGCAACGGACTTTAGGCCTTCGTTAACAATGGCTTGAGCCAATACGGTTGCAGTAGTAGTACCGTCACCAGCATCGTCAGACGCTTTAGAGGCTACTTCTTTAACCATTTGTGCGCCCATATTTTCGAATTTATCTTCTAATTCGATTTCTTTCGCAACAGATACACCATCTTTAGTTACAGTCGGTGCACCAAAAGACTTATCTAATACTACGTTGCGACCTTTAGGGCCTAAGGTAGTTTTTACAGCGTCGGCCAAGACATTTACACCAGCCAACATTTTTTGACGGGCTTCGTCACCAAACTTTACAATTTTCGCCATGATTAAGGCTCCTTAAAAGACGTTTAACAAATGATGTTTAGGGGCGGAAATGCGGCTTATTCCACAATCGCTTTAATGTCGGATTCGCTAAGAATTACCAGCTCTTCACCATCTACTTCGATAGTGTCGCTACCGGCGTACTTGCCGAATACCACAACGTCACCCACTTTTACGTCCAATGGACGCACATCACCACTATCCAACACTCGGCCAGAACCGATGGCAATTACTTCACCTTGGTTTGGCTTTTCTTTAGCAGAACCAGGTAAAACAATACCAGATGCAGTAGTAGCCTCTTCTTCTTTGCGGCGAACCACAACACGATCATGTAAAGGACGAATTTTCATCGACTTTCTTCTCCAATTAGCGTTTATCACACTGAATGATCCCGAATACCGGGAAACTGGTTTATGTTTGCGGCCAACCCGACAAGCGGGGCAACCACATTAAAAGCTTGTGCTCACCAAGATGGGTATGGAAATTTGGATTTCAACACCTAGATGAATAATTTTTATAGGAATTTAATCGTCTTCTCGACGAAACTCACCGTCAATCACGTCAGATTGCGAGCCACGAGGGTTACCCTGCGGACCGTTGAACGTATCTGATTGCTTACTTGTGTGCTGAGCGCGACTAAACGTTTGAATATTCACCGCCCGCGCCAACACGCCACCGATCAACGCTTTGCGAACACCAGGAATAAGACAACAAAAGCCAATCGCGTCGGTCACAAAGCCAGGGGTGAGCAACAAGGCGCCCCCCACAGCTAAAAATATCCCCTCAACCATCTCTGTGGCGGGTATTGCGCCCTCATTCATCCGCTGACGAGCTCGCATCAATGTGGCAACACCTTGGCGGCGCAGCAACGCCATACCTACCATCGCGGTGAGTAAAATAAGCCCAACGGTACCCCAGCCACCAATGATTTTACTGGCCTGAATAAGCACCATTATTTCGATAATGGGCACCACGATAAAAAGCAAAAACAAAATACGCAAAATGTCTTCCTAGCCTAGGCAACCCCTAGGCCAAATGGTATGAATTAATTAACTGTAGGTGTTAGATGGGGGCGATATTGCTGTTTGCAATGCCCCTGCAACTGCTGCGCGCTACCAGGCGTAGCCCAAACCAAAACGCAGCATGGAATCTTCCTTTACTGTGCCCTCTGGCGGCAGGTTATCGTAGTCGTATTCGTATTTAATGTCGGCAGAAACACTTTTACCAATGGGCATGCGCAAGCCCGTTTCTGAATCTATTTCCCACTGCTGGCCATTATCCAACGATTGCAGGAATTTATTCTTATGGTAAAGCGCAATGGAGAGAGGGAACTGATAGCGGTAATTGGTTGAAATTCGCCAAGAACCCGTTTGCCGAGTGTCTTGCTCAACAATACTGGCATCAAACTTTTCGTCGGCATACTGAGCACCCAGCTCGATAGATAGCGCGCTGCGCTGGCGCTCCCAAAACTGGTAACCCACCCCAGAGCCTAACGTGGCTTTTTGCTCGATATTTTTGGTCTCGTCCATTAGCGCGCTTAAATCTGCAAACCAGAACCATTGTGGCTTGAAAAACCAATCTAGCGAGTATTGCGCTTCAGCTTCGTGCAGTAGCGGCCCAAGGCTCACCGACTCTTGCTCGTACTTCAAACCCACTTCATGGCGAAAGTCAGCGTGCCGCATGGTTACATCTGTGTCGATCACCCAATCTTGCTGCTGCTTGTTACCAGTGGCCTGCGAGCCCACGATCGTCAACTTACCCGCATATTGGTGTAAGGTATCGCGGTAGCCTTCGAAGCGCACAATTTCTTCGATGGCCAAAAATGGAATGTCGGTTAACGAGCCGTCATCGCAGGCAAATTGCGCGAGGTCATCCTCTAAGTCAGCCCAATAGCACGGCTCTCGCTCGCCGCGTAACTTTAACGCCATAGAGCTTTTCATATTCTTCACGTTGGTTTTGGCTATGCGAAGCTCACCCAGCAAGTCAGACTGCCAAATAACCTGTGTTTCGTTGATCGACGAGATTTCGCCTTTAATGGTGTCGCCATTCACTAGGGTTAACTGGCCAGCCCAAGTATTGGCTGCCATAAGCAATGTGCCTAAAACACCTATTCGAATAAATAATTTTTTCAAAGGGGAAGCAGTTTTATAATTAGAAGTGTAACGTGGTATGGTGAAACCCATTAAAAACAGTACCTTGATTGAATACAAATATAGTAGCCAATATGTAGCTACTTAGCTAAAACAGTATAAACCTTACCCAGAAATACGAATGTCAAAAGACGCAATTTACATTGCACTCGCTCAAATCCCACAGGGTAAAGTAGTAAGCTATGGCGAACTTGGCCGCCGCGCAGGACTAGCGAACGCGGGCCGTTATGTGGGCACCACTTTAAAGCAGCTGCCCCCTAATACGCAATTACCTTGGCATAGAGTGGTCAACAGCAAGCGTGAGCTTTCGTTCCCAGAAGGGTCTGAATGCCATGTGCGGCAAAGGCGGCGTCTTGAAGCCGAAGGCATAGTATTTATTAACGGTCGCATCGACAAATCTAACTTTATTAATTAGTGCGCAGCCACTCACGAGCCCTCGCCACTTATGCATAATCGCACCTTCTCAGACACCCTACTACTTTACGCAAACCGGCGTGTGGCCAGTATTTTTGTACTAGGTATAGCCAGTGGATTACCCTGGGTAATCATTGGCTCGTCACTCACCCTGTGGCTAAAAGAAGCGGGCATCAGCCGGTCTGAAATAGGCTTTGCAGGGCTTATTTTTACCGCCTATGCGGCAAACTTTTTATGGTCACCGCTTGTTGATCAATTAAAAATACCCGCGCTACAAAAGCTTGGGCAGCGCAAAAGCTGGTTACTCGCCTGCCAGTTAGTGCTTGTTGGCAGCTGTGTTTTAATGAGCCTATGCGACCCCGCCAGCAATGCCAAACAACTGGTATTGTTTGGTTTGATGGTCGCTATGGCTTCCGCGACACAAGATATAGCCATAGACGCCTACCGCGTAGATAGCTTTGCGCCACAAGAACGTGAATACATATCTGCTGCAGCCGGCGCCGCCACCGCAGGCTGGTGGACAGGCTACGCGGGGTTGGGCTATATCCCGCTTATGCTGTCGGATTTAAACTGGAGCTGGCCTGAGCTATTTTTACTGCTGGCGGCAATGTGTGCGGCGGTATGCGCAATTGCCATGTTCGGCCCCAAGCCCCAATACTCTGGCAACGCCAATCAGCAGGAACTCTATAGCGGCTACTTAAAAAAAGTGAGCCACTGTAACCAGAGCAATAAGCTGCAACTAACCGCCTATTTACTACTGCCCTTCCTTGCCATAGCTTGGACAGTGGCTGGTAGCCCAGGCCTGCCAGCCTCTATTACGGACTCCCCCCGTTACATTTGGCTATCCGTATGCGTAATTGTCACCCTAATTACTACTGCAGGCATTAAAGTGGCGGCGCTGGATAAGGGGGCAACCCAGCAACTTCAACCTAGTGCGCTAGACAAGCCCTTAGCCTGGCTATTGCTCTCTTTAGCTGCACCTCTGCGAGACTTCGTGATGCGCAACGGGCTGCAAGTAGCCTGCGCTATTTTTAGTTTTATTCTGCTGTTTAAGGTTGGTGAGGCGTTTCTAGGGCGCATGTCGATTGTGTTTTATAAAGAGGTCGGCTTTAGTAACACCGATATAGCCAACTACTCGAAGATGCTAACGTGGATTGTCACAATAGTATGCTCACTAGCTGGCGGTATAGTGAATGCTCACTTCGGGCTTATTCGGGGGCTGGTGGTAAGCGGCTGCGCAATGGCGCTTACCAACCTTATGTTTGCTTGGATAGCACTCGCAGGCCCGGAGATTCCGCTGTATGTAGCCACGATTATCTTAGATGGGTTTGCACAGGCCTGGTCTACCGTCGCCTTTGCCAGTTTTATAGCCCTGCTGTGTAACCACAACTTCTCAGCAACTCAGTATGCACTTTTGGTATCGATAGGTAATTTAGGACGCACCACACTGTCATCTTTTAGTGGGCAAGCTGTAGATTGGTTAAACGGCAACTGGCCGCTATTTTTTGTGCTAACTACGCTAATGGTAATTCCAAGCTTGCTTATTCTGCGCTGGTTAAGTCGCAACCTGCCAGATGTTGGCCAGCATGGCAGCCGCGCAAGCAACAAAGGGACATAACTTTAAGGCAATATAATGACGGAGACCGCTAGATTTGCCCTTTGCACAGCCTAGCAATTTCCTTCCACATTTTTTGATAGGCCACTGCCGCCCTGCCACTGCGATCATAACTTGTTAGGGGCGCGCGGCGCTCACCCATTTGCTCTGCACCGCTATCCACCGGTATCCAGTTTTTTAACATTGGAATAGGCAGTTTTTTTGCCTGCCCGAGTGTTTGAATATGGATGCGCCTGCGCATATCCACCATGGTAAAGAAGCCGCGAATATCGGCTGGCCCACCCTTCACCCCTTGGTAAAACGCCATTAACTGCTCCATAGCGCGTATAGACAGGGGGCTGGGAATCATGGGCACCAAGACTAAATCCACACCACTTAGCAAATATTCGACACTTGGCGACAAGCTTGGCGGGCAATCGAATATAAGCACCGAAGCCTCTTTGGTAACAGGCTCTACCATTTTTTTCAGCAAGCGCTTGGCGCCTGCTTGACCGGCTAGCTCGGTATCGGCCTTGCGTAAACTTAAATCGGCGGGCACTAAGGATAGGTTCGGATAGGGAGTAATCACCTCCATAGACCCCACGGTTTCGCCCTTGCTCACCATGCGGATAGCCTTTTTGCGAGACTGATCCCCACCAAGGTACCAACTTGCAGCACCCTGTGGGTCCCAATCCCAAAGTACGGTGTTTTTACCGGCCTCTGCAGCTAAATACGCGAGGTTTACAGCAGACGTTGTTTTGCCTACCCCACCCTTCAAGTTATAAATCGCTATAGAAATCATATGCCTACCAAGCTAAAACCAAGCTAAGGCGCGCCAAACAAAAGCTAGCAAGTAGCCATTACGCACCAATGACTGTGCAATGTTTATACACTTGATAATAGCAAGAGGGTGGCAAGGTAGAAAGTTTATAAGCAGAAGGAATAAAAATTGGGCTTACCGGCCGGCCTTAAGGGGAATTCAGCTCGGGGGTTAGGTGCTAAGTTCTGCATCCATGCACAACAAGGAGAGCTGTATATTTATACAGCCGGCCGATAAGTAATTCCATCATAGGCCGCTTGATTAGGGGGGTCAAGAAAAACCTACGCCCCAATAATTAAAAATACCTATAACGTGTAGCTGCAGCCCTTACAGTGTAAGCAAGCACTCACAAGCTAGTGCACCACAATAATGATTAATGCTGCACTCGCCAACCAGAACCACAGTGTACGTTTATACAACTTAGACAGTAAATCCAATTCTTTTCGGGTAACCTCGCAGGATTGTGTAAGGTTTTCATCTACTGACAAAGCCCCAAGAATTGACTGGGTTAAAACCTCCTGCGATGACCGCTTGAAGCAAATCAAACACTCTTTTAATCGGTTGTAACACCCTACAAAGTTGCCCGTAAATGCAAAACTTAACCCCAATAAGCGGGTAACTGGCCATTCCATTGCCCACAAACACTTTGCGGGTAGGTCTTCGCTAGGGCGCTGCTGGCAATAAATAAATAATAAGCGGTAGAGCAAAGCCACCACAGGGCCGGTAATTAAAAACCAAAAAATTATTACAAAGCTGCGTTCAAAACCGCGGTAACCGGCCTCGGTTAACACCTGTTCGTGCAATGCGGACCAATCGCCTTCGTCTACTCCGTCGGTATGCACCCCTAACCTTTGCGCCCTTTCCATCGCCGAAGGCCAATCTTCAACGTAACAGGCCTTGGTGTATTCAGACACAATATTGGTAAATTCACCCCGCCCCAAGCTGTAAAGCATTACCACCACACTTATTGGTAGCAACAACCAAGCAGACACGGCGCCCACCGCTTCGGCGAGTAGCCAGACACATAAAACCGGCACAAGTACTGCCACCAACCAAGTGTATTCCCGAATTGCACTGGCTTTTAAGCGGGCCTGCAAGCCATCGCACCATTGCACAAACCAGCCATCTTTATGCAAGGGGTTTTCTGCACCCCATACCTGTACAAAGGCAATCGCTATGATAAGTGTGAGTAAATCCATGATTAATCTCTTTCCTGCAGGCGTTTAGCTAATTCGCTTTTATAGTTTTGCCAGTCAAATGCTTCACCTGGGTCGGTTTTGCGCTCTGGCGCTATGTCGCAATGACCCACGATTCTATCCAGAGTAAGTTTTGGGTATTTATCGAGCAAAACAGCACTCAACTCCACCAAGCTTGTGTATTGCTCTACAGTGTACTCGAGGCTATCAGTCCCCTCCAGCTCTATGCCTATTCCAAAGTCGTTACATTCCTGCTCGCCATTAAATGCCGATCGTCCTGCATGCCAAGCCCTGTCGTCAAAAGATACAAACTGAGTGACATGACCATGGCGGTCAATAAAGCAGTGGGCAGAAACTTCTACTTCAGCAATGGTTTCAAAATAAGGGTGGTCACTGGGGTTAAGCTTGTTAAGAAAGAACGCTTCTACGTAGCCACCACCAAACCCGCCGGGCGGAAGGCTAATATTGTGAATAACCAACAAGCTTACTTCGCTACCGGGCGGGCGGGCATTAAAGTTTGGGGAAGGGAGTTTAAGTGCTTTTTGCCACCAGCCTTCTTCAATGGCATTCACACTAAAGCGTTGGGACTCTATGCTGGATGTCACGACCTGCCCTCTATTTTGAATAGCAGACCATAATAACGGCAACCTTGGAGGGAGAACAATCTGAAATTAAAGGGGCCTATTTAAAGGCCCCTCAGGCTGATGACAAACCAGACTCAGGTAACTCAGCGAGTAAATTCTTAGGGTGAAAGATCAAAAATGCTCAATTCATGGACGAATTGAGCAAGTTATAGGGACATATTCATACGTTTTTTGAGCTTTCACCCTAAGAATTTGCGGATTTAGAAGGATTAAACTCTTCGCAAAAATAATAGAGGGGTTTATCAATAAACTGAGGGGCCTATTTAAAGGCCCCTTAACTAAGACAATTAGCGGAATAGCACTAAAGCTAGTAGCTTTAATTACGAGGTTTACGCATACCACTTACAACCGTTTCTAGCGCTCTATCGAATAGCACGCTGTTATCCAACGCTCGCAAGCGGTTTTTCTTAAGCGCCAACGCCAACTCTTGTTGCGTTTTTTCGGCCACTTTCATGCCATTGCGGTTAACAAATATATATTTACCTGTTGGCTTAATAAATGCTGCTAATCGACAACGCACCACACTATTTTTGTCATCCACCATTTCGAACCAAGCACCTTGCACAAAGCCGGCAACCTGGCGCATATCGGTATCGGTATCAGGCAAATCATTTGGCGCTACCGGCGCGATAGGTGCCGCTGGCGCTGGGCTTGCAACACTTACAGGGGCCGCGGGCTGAGTTGGCGCAGCAGCTTGCTTGGCAGCCGGCTGAGGAGCTTCAACTTTTGGAGCAACCGGTGCAGGTGCAGCAGTTTTGGCCACAGGTGCTGGCTTAGCTGGAGGCTCTTCGTTTTGCGCTGGCTGAGGTGCAGCAACCTGAGGCTTGGCCGCAGTAGTTTTTTGCACTTTACCCGCAGGTGCGCGGCGCTTAACTTCTACGCCACGAATACATGCTAAATGCACATCCTCTAAAGATTTAAATAAAGTGGACATTTCATACGGGTTAAACGAGATGCTATCGAACCCTGCACGCAAGCGTTTCAATAAATCTGGCACCAAGCGAATCAACTGCTTACGCTCTTCATCGGTAGCTGGAATCTTCACACTCCAAACCAAGTCTTCCAAGGTTTTTAAGCTTCCCAACCAAGCTTCAGATTTATAACCGTGCTTTAGCGAAGTAACAAAAAGTACATTGCTCCACACACTATCGATAAGCTGGTAAACAACTTCTGGCAAGGCTTCATTAACTGTACGCAGTTCAATTTCTAGCGCTACCGTGGCGCGTGCCACTTCAGCTTTAGCTTTGCCATCTTCCGCATCAAGGGTGCGGCGCTCTAACACAGCCGAACGTCGTTTCTCTTTTTCGATAAATGAACTGAAGTCAGCAAGCAAATCTGAAAAGAGTGACACATCAGTGTCAAACTCGTTTAATAACTTGCGAACGATTTCATCCATTTTACGGTAAAGCGGGTCGCGCTTACCGGTTTCGCTATCTCCCTGCCAGCCCAATGCCGCTTTAGACATCTCGCTGAGTAGGCGACGAGCAGCGTGCCCGCCTTTGGTAAAGAAGGATTTATCAAGCAGCGCAACTTTTATAACCGGTATTTGCATACGGCTAATTAACGCCTTCATGGGCTTGGCGAGATTGCGATCGTCTAAAATAAATTCAAACAGCATGTTAACGAGGTTGATTACTTCCTCATCCATCCGTGCTATTTGGGTATCTGTGCCACCTTGACGCTGCTGTATATCAGAAATTAACGCGCGTACATTAATACCAGAAGCAGACGTAGTAGCAGGCATAGGCAAACGCTGCGCCAGCGACAATACATTGAGCAAACCCGCGCTACTATTGGACTGAGTATTGTTGCCGAACAAACCTTGCAGCGCGGCAATCACCTCTGGGCTGAGGTGAGACTGAGTTGCAGACTCGGCTACCTGAGACTGCAACTGACCAGACGGATTAGCGCGACGATCTGGCGTTCCCGCCTGACGCTGTTCTTGTGCAGGCGCTTGCTGATCTGATGAAGGGGCAGCGGCGTTTTGAGGAACCTGACCTGCGTCGCCGGCGCGATCGGAAGCCCTGCGACCGTGGCGCTGGCCTGAACGAGTAGCTGAACTTAGAGAGGGTAAAACATTGTGATCGACCAACAACTGGTTGATGGCACCATATACTTCGCCCAACCCAGCAATAACAACTTTGTCGAATAGCTTAAAGAGGATTAATTTGGCTTTAATGCCAACGTCCAGCTTCTTCACCTGCGTCATAATTGTTTGACACAGTAAATCTGGCCCTACAGGGTTGTTCTTTTGATATACCTTAACCGGAACCAAACTATCTAAACGAAGGCTAATTTGTTGTACAGCCTCGCCAAACTCTGCATTTGCTCGGTTAATTGAGTTATCTAACGCGACCATTTCTTCTAAGTCGTCGTTTTCAACTAGCGACAAACCGTCTACCGTAAAATCATCAGCGGAGGCACTCGCTGCGGATTCGCTAGGGCTGACAATAAGCGCAGCAAATGCGTCTTCTAAGGCTTCGGTAAAACGTTTTTCAATACCGCGACGCTGCACGCGCACTTCGCGCATAGAGTCAAAAAAGAGGTTTTGCTCTTGGTTTGAGTGAGCCTTATCGGCCATTTCGAATAAAGAATCGTCAGCGCGATCAAAAAAGACCTTTAGCTTTTGAGCTAACAGCAACTGACTTTTTTCGTGTACAGCGTGCACTGGCGCTGGCAAGCGTGCCAAGCGGGCTCTGGTCATTCTGTGACTCTCAGACTCCAAATGTACCACTTTAGGGGAGATCTTGTGCTTGGTATTCTCGGGCACGAACCGCCTCCTCATAGAATAGCGAAAGTTGGTGGGCGCATTGGCACCCTGTACCTTGGAGTATAATCCAACCATACTTTTCTCCTAGTGGATATTGCTGACAGCGAGAATTGCATCACAGACCTAGTACTAAAGCGTGATTAAATCGCATTATTTTGATTTTCACGCCAAAAACGCTTGCCCCTTAATTAGTACCCCGCAGGCGGCAGTGCGTTATACTATGCGGCCTTCAGCCAAATTCATCTTAGTTATAAGCAAGCCCATGAACATACAATTAGACTCTATACGTGCAGACATCACCCGCGCCGTTCGCGAAGCCCTAGCCGAAGATATAGGCGACGGCGACATTACAGCCATGCTAATCCCCGGCGATCAAATCAACACCGCCGAGATTATCACCCGCGAAGATTGCACTTTATGTGGCCAAGCATGGCTTGAAGAAACTTTTGCCCAACTTGGCGGCTTAGACAGCATTGAGTGGCACGCACAGGATGGCGACCAAGTAACCGCTGGCAGCAAGCTTGTCACCCTAAGGGGCAATGCCCGCCGCCTGCTTACCGGTGAGCGCACTGCCTTAAACTTTATTCAGCTGCTTTCTGGCACCGCCACCAAAGCGCACCAGTTCGCGCAATTACTACCGAACAGCAACATTAAAATACTAGACACCCGCAAAACCATTCCCGGCCTGCGCACCGCACAAAAATACGCCATAACCTGCGGCGGCTGCCACAACCACCGCATAGGCCTTTACGATATGTTCCTAATTAAAGAGAACCATATAGCCGCTTGCGGCGGCATTACTGCGGCAGTAGAGAAGGCACGGGAGATTGCGCCAGACAAACGCGTGGAAGTGGAGGTAGAAACAAGGGAAGAGCTGCTAGAAGCCATTGCGGCGAGGGCGGATGTGGTTATGTTGGATAACTTTGATGCCGATTCACTGCAATATGCAATGAACCTAGACAAACATAACACTCAGTACGAGCTTTCCGGTAATTTGGACTTAGAGAATTTAAAAACAATTGCCAGTCTTAATATCGACTTTTGCTCATTTGGCGCGCTAACCAAACATGTTAGCGCGGTGGATTTATCTTTGCGGGTTCATAGTTAAGCAACAGAGCAACTGCGGTGCAAGTAAACTGGGGTCTACAACGGAATCCTAAGCATGCAAAAGATTGCCTCCATCACAACCTTGATTGTTACGATTTTAGTAACAGCTATAATTTACATACCAGGGACATCCAGCCCACTGCAACTTGACTCCCTAAAGCTGTACCAATTAGAACGCATATACAACAAAAGCGGCCTAGACATTTCACTGCAGGATATCAAATTTGGGAATAACCTAGGAAGATATGTCTCACAAGCAAGCTTTTACCTAAACATCCACGCAAGCTCCAAATTAGATTCCGCTAATATAAAGAGAACCAATTTAGCCATTCACTTGGCTTGCGGGGTGCTAATATTCCTCTTTTCGTTGAACATCTCAGGAGCAACTAATTACTCTCCGCACAAGTACACAATAGCGGCAATTACATCAAGCCTGTGGCTGCTAGCCCCCATGAATATAAGCAGTGTTTTATATGCCGTTCAAAGGATGACCCAACTCGCCACATTGTTCTCGCTTGCCTCGCTAATCTTATACCTTCAAAGCAGAAAGTACTTCCAATCGAAAGCAGCATCACATAAAGGAATCATGTGCGCTTTACTATCAATTGCGGCATTCCTATTAGCAATCCAAAGTAAAGAAATAGGGGTATTAACTATAACGTATCTAATTCTCATTGAACTGCTCATTTTCAGAGTTAGACCTAGTTCAAAATTCATTTTCCTAGGCTTGGCAGCTTGCATTATCGCTGCAGGAGCTTTGCTACAATTCGCTCAACTACCGGACTACTCTGAAAAGCCATTTACTTTAGCAGAACGCCTACTCACCCAAACTGTAATTGTATCTGAGTACGTGCAAAACCTAATACTTCCCACCTCAATAGAGATTGGTATCTACCAAGACAATCACACAATATCTAAATCACTCACAGATCCAATAAGCACCCTGCTTTGCACCATCGCCATAGCATTAATAACTACAGCCTGCTTATTTTTTTCTCGCTTCAAGTCCACATCTCTACCCGTATTTGGGGTGCTGTTCTTTTTTGCAGGTCACTTACTAGAAAGCACAATTCTACCAATAGAGCTGTATTTTGAGCATAGAAACTATGCCCCTAGCATTGGGGTGTACTTAACTTTAAGTCTATTAACACTAGGCTGCGGCCTTAAATACGGTATAAAGATTCCAGCGCTCATCCTATCAGTGTATATCGCAGCATTTATAACAATAGATATACTTAGAGTCAGCAACTGGAACTCACCGCAACGAGCACTGGAACTTTCTGCTTACAGAGAGCCTCCATCTGGTCGAGCTTTGAGCAATCTCGTGCAACTACACTTAAACAAAGGAGACGTATCGCGAGCACGGAAAACGCTCAACTATCTGATCGAATCTGTTCCTGAACGCAGGTTTTCTGCACTACTACAAAGCATGTATATAAGCTGCTTAACGGGTATCCCTCCACAAGAGCAAATCTACAATCAGCTTACTAACGCTGTATCCGTTTACTCTAAAATTGAAGCTTCACACGCTATCAATAACGTGATTCATGCAATAGAAAAAACAAACTGTACAAGCATCGACCTAAACAAACTAAGCGACAGTCTGCTAAAGCACTCCGAGAGGACTCGCTTGCCGGCTTCATCAAGCTGGTATATTGACTACTATATTGCAAAGATCTACTCTCTCCAATCCACTAGAAAAGCAATAGATTATCTTTATCAACTAGGTCTTTCGGGGAACGATAAAGCACTTTTATATGCAGAAGAGCTTGCAAGTGATCAACAACAGAACCAATAACTCGCATATAAACGAAGCGTAACTCCCATACAGTTTTAGCCCGTTAACCACAAAGGTAATAACGAGAACCCGACTGAAATTTGCTAAACTAAACGAAAGCGTCCAACAAAAGTAACCACTATGAAAACTCCACCTTTAAACTTTGCGCTCCTGGGCGCGGCCGGCTACATTGCCCCTAGACACATGGAGGCTATCAGAGCTACAGGAAACAAGCTTATCGCGGCCCTCGACCCGAGCGATTCGGTAGGCATTATCGATAGCTATTTCCCTGACGCGCACTTTTTCACTGAATTTGAACGCTTCGATAGACACATAGAAAAAATGCGACGTAAAGATAAAAGCAATAGTATCGATTACGTTAGCATATGCTCCCCCAACTACCTTCATGACGCCCATATTCGCTTTGCGTTCCGCTCTGGAGCGGCAGCCATCTGTGAAAAGCCGCTCGTTTTAAACCCATGGAACCTAGATGGACTACAAGACATTGAGCAAGCTACTGGACGCAAAGCATACAATATATTGCAGCTTCGGCATCACCCAACAATAATGGAGTTGCACCAAAAGCACGCCAACAGCGAGAAACATTTAAACATTGACCTTACATATATTACCTCTCGCGGCAATTGGTATCTTCATTCTTGGAAAGGCGACGACTCCAAGTCTGGGGGAATAGCAACTAACATAGGGGTACACTTTTTTGACATGCTAGGCTGGATCCTCGGGAAGCACATATCAACAGCCGTATACTTAAAAACACCAACAAAAGTTTCAGGAACAACCCAATTTGCCAAAGGAACTGTGAGGTGGTTCTTAAGTATTGACTCAAATGATCTCCCCAAAGTAGCTCTAGATAAAGAACAACGAACTTTCAGAAGTATTAAAATAGATAATCAAGAACTAGAGTTCTCAGGCGGATTTACAGACTTACATACCACCAGCTATAAAGAGATTTTGGCTGGCAACGGCTTCGGGCTTGAAGACGCAAGACAGTGTATCGAG
This sequence comes from Saccharophagus degradans 2-40, assembly GCF_000013665.1. Classification (NCBI taxonomy): domain Bacteria; kingdom Pseudomonadati; phylum Pseudomonadota; class Gammaproteobacteria; order Cellvibrionales; family Cellvibrionaceae; genus Saccharophagus; species Saccharophagus degradans. The sequence continues at coordinate 1,128,453 of NC_007912.1, read as the reverse complement.
ATAGTCTACGGTATTAGAGAAGCCAAAATATCCGCACTTTCCGGAGACTACCACCCCTATCTAAAAGGCTCCCAATGAGTATTAGCATACACCCCTCGGCAATCGTAGATAACAACGTTAAAATTGGTCAAGGAACCAAGATTTGGCACTGGACACACATATCCTCTGGAGCCTCGATAGGGGAATTCTGCACTTTAGGTCAAAATGTATATATCGCGCCCAATGTTCATATTGGTAATCATGTGAAGATACAGAACAACGTGTCGATATACTCAGGTATAAACATACACGACAACGTCTTCATTGGCCCTAGCGCAGTATTTACAAACGTTATTAACCCACGAGCTAATATAGAAAGAAAACATGAATTTAAAACAACCACTATAGAAGAAGGAGCTTCCATCGGCGCCAATGCCACAATAATCTGTGGCAATACAATTGGAGCATACAGCTTAATCGGCGCTGGAGCGGTTGTAACCAAATGCATTCCAGCCCACGCCCTTGTGCAAGGAACCCCTGCGAGACAGCAGGGATGGGTAAGCAAAGCTGGCCTGAAACTAGCAATTAAAAACAATAGAGCACTATGCCCAGAAACAGGGGAACGCTATATACTAAACGAAGGAATTCTAACACCAGCTTATTAGTCTATAAAATACAACTCTTCAACGCTCCCCCACAAAGAGCGGAACAGAAAACCAACTCAACACGAAACATAAGTATCTATTTGTTGGAGACAAGAATGACAGCGTCCAGACTATCGGCCTTTTTCATTCACCTTGCAATTAGCGCTGGGATATTTGTAATACTATCGGGCATTATTTATTTCTATTTGTACCCAGGAGTTTTGTTCACTACTGACGGAGGATCACAGGGGATAAAAATAATAGCTGGCGTAGACCTAGTAATCGGCCCCCTGCTCACCCTTATTATATTTAACCCTAAAAAAGATAAGCTGAAGCAAGACCTTTTCGTCATTTGCTTCCTCCAGACTGCTCTTTTAATTATAGGCATGCATCTCGTATACAACGCACGTCCAATCGCAGTTATTTTCTCTGACGGAAAATATCACACCATGTCCAAGGCATCTTTTGATTTACATGGACTCGACTATACTGTACTAGACACTCATTATTTTCGGCCTACGTACTATATTATTCCACCACTACAAGACGAAGATGAGGCAGCAAAAGAAACTTTCAACCAACTTACAGAAGGTCCCATTTATCTAAAGGTGGACCGATATCTACCCTATCAAGATAACTGGCATCACATTAAAAACGCTATGCTCCCAGAGGCCAAAATAAAATCCTTTGGCCTACCTGAGAAAATATTAAGTGATTTTTGGGTACTACCCTTTGAAGGAAGATACTATCAAGATTACGTATTAGTAAATAAAAGTAACGGCATGCCAATCCGCAAATTAAAAACAGCTCTATAAGGCAACCAAACAATGCAGTTTGTCGACCTCCAAGCACAATATATATTTTTAAAAACTAGTATTGACAATGCTATTAGACAGACACTTGAATCAGCAACATTCATTCAAGGTGAACAAGTGCATAAACTTGAAGAAGAATTATGCGAGTACAGTGGAGCCAAACACACCATAACCTGCGCCAATGGTACCGACGCCATCCAAATTGCTCTAATGGCACTTGGCATTGGTGCAGGAGACGCCGTGCTCACAACGAACTTTTCATTTATTGGTACAGCCGAACCAATAGCATTACTAGGCGCCACGCCTGTTTTTTGCGACATAGACCCCAAAACATTTAATATTTCTATTGCAGATTTAGAGCAAACAATAATTAATATCCGCGAAACCACCGCTTTAAATATAAGAGCCATAATAGCTGTTGATATTTTTGGCAGCCCAGCAGATTATGAGCCACTGCAAGAGGTAGCGCATCGCTACGGCCTCACCCTTATATCTGACGCTGCACAAAGCCTTGGGGCAGAATATAAAAATAGAAAAATAGGTGGAGTGTGTGAAATTACAACTACGAGTTTTTTCCCTGCCAAACCTTTAGGCTGTTACGGAGATGGGGGAGCCATTTTTTGCTCAGACGCCCCGCTTGCTGCAACAATGCGCTCTATTGCTGCACACGGAAAAGGAAGCCACAAATACAATCATGTACGCGTGGGCCTCAACAGCCGTCTAGACAGCCTGCAAGCAGCAATCTTATCTGTAAAATTACAAAATTTAGACCGAGAAATAGAACGCCGCAACCAAATAGCGGATCATTTGCTTGCAGCATGTTCAAGCACTAGCCTAACCCCGCAAAGTGTGCCAAGTTTCGCTACTAGCGCCTACGCCCAATTCTCAATCAAAGCCCCAGCAAACCAAAGAAGCGAAATCATAACTCACCTCAACAAGCAAGGCATTCCAACACAAATTTATTACCCCTCGCCACTTTCGTCTTTTGATATATGGAACACTCAAGAACACAAAACCACCCCAATCACCTATAATCTATGCGAGAACATATTTAGTATCCCCGTACACCCCTACTTAAGTGATTACGAAGTAGAAACGTTAGCCAAAGCGCTTAAGTCAATTCAACGCATATAGCAAAAGTGGAAAAGCAATGTATAAGAATCAAACTCTAGCAATCGTTGTGCCCTGCTACAATGAAGAAAGCCAAATAGTTAAAGTGTTAAGCACACTGCCAGAATATGTTGATAGAGTTTATATTATTGACGACAAAAGCCTCGACAAAACTGTAGAGGTAACTCAAAACTGGATCTCCACCAGTGCCACCCCTGAAAAATATTTACTTATAGAGCACGAAATCAATTCTGGCGTTGGCGCAGCGATAGCAAGCGGTTATAAACAAGCCGCTGCAGAGGAGGTTGACGTAGCCGTAGTTATGGCCGGCGATGCGCAAATGGCACCTGAAGATCTTCCCGACATACTTGCCCCAGTAGTAGATGAAGGTTACGACTACTCCAAAGGCAACCGTCTCTTTACTGGTGACGCTTGGAATATGATTCCGCGGGTTCGCTATATTGGAAACTCCATACTATCACTTCTTACGAAGATCGCCTCAGGCTATTGGCACATAGCAGACTCTCAATCGGGGTACACAGCAATAAACAAAAAGGCCCTCAAGACCATTCAATGGGATGAGATGTACAAGCGCTACGGCCAACCGAATGACCTACTTGTCAAACTAAATATTTACAACTTTAAAGTTAAAGATGTACCAGTAGCTCCTGTTTATAATGTTGGCGAACAGTCTGGAGTAAAACCCATTCGAATGATTCCTCGCTTAGCCTTTTTGTTATTGAGATTATTCGTATACCGAATGAAAGAGAAATACATAATTCGAGATTTTCACCCCCTACTATTTTTCTACCTATTTGGTTTCATCTTATTTATACCCGGCGCACTATTAGGCCTAGATTTAGTTATAACCCGAATGCTTGGCTATGCAGTTGCAGATACTAGTGCACTGTTCGCTGCGTTTCTTAGTATTATGGGTGTGCAATTTTTACTATTTGCCATGTGGTTTGACATGGAAAGCAATAAAAACTTAAAGTAAAACCATGGAATGACTATCATAGGCTAGGCAAAAACCACATGCTTAAATTGGCTGCAAGAATATCTGAACCGCTGCTTTTCTGGCTGAGGTGGGTCTACCCCAAAGCAGAAATATACCCCACCTATGTTCTGGCCTATTATTTTATATTCCAAAAATTACTCGGGATAAACTTCCTAACACCTTGGCCAGTTCACTTCACATCTAGGTGCCTCTACCCCAAAAACATCACAATTGGGCTTAACTCAGCGCCAGGGCTTAGCCCCAACTGCTACATCCAAGGAAGATCTGGTATAAAACTAGGAAACAACGTTTTGATTGGTCCTGGCGTAGGCCTGATTAGCTCAAATCACGATATTAATGACTACAGTAAATGGGTTGGCGCCAACCCAATAGAAATAGGCAACAACGTTTGGATAGGCATGAATAGCGTTGTGCTGCCGGGAGTCAAAATTGGAGACAATGTTGCAATAGGAGCCAACTCTGTTGTTAGCAAAAACATCCCCTCCAATTCAATTGCAGTTGGCGCCCCCTGCGTCAAAATTAAAGATAAAGCCCCCTACAAAGGAAAACAATATTAACCTCTCGCCCAAGCTGAGCTGGACCTTAAAACTATTCTATTTAGCCAGTCTAGTTGGGGTTCTCTATTTTTTACACCAAATTAATCTCACAGCAATTCCCGAAATTAAATCTTACACCTTACTAGGTGTCAGCTTCACTCTATTGATGGCCGGACACCTAGCTGATGCCCAAGCATGGAAATCTTCAATCCCATCCAATAACATTAAATATGTTGACGCCTACACTTCAGCAAACCTAAGTATTTTAGGCAAATATATTCCGGGAAAGATCTGGATGCTAATTGGAAGGGGGGCAATAATTCATAAAGAGTACAATTTAGACATTAACACCATTGGAAAGTCACTAGTTAAATATCAGGTAGCTACACTTTTAGCAGGCGCAACCGTCAGCCTTTTTCTCTTCGCCATATTTTTATTTAACAAATCCTCTCACTCACCACCTAACCTCATTCTTACAATAGGCTGCCTCATAGTAATAATTTTATGCACCACCCTAGCCTACCGCCTAACTAGATCCTCGTCTCTACTATGCGCCGGATCAGCAACTTGGATTTTATGGGGCGCAGGATATTTCTGCTTAGTGGGGGCGACGACGAGTTCTCCCCCTCCCGCCATTCTAGCGGCAGTGTTTGGAGCAAGCGCTATAATAGGCATATTAACTCTCATTGCTCCCGGCGGGTTAGGAGCACGAGAAGGCGCGATGGTTAGCCTGCTTCTGATACTAGGCTATTCGAATCAAGACGCGATCGCGATCGCGATATTGGCCAGAATTTGGTTTTTCACTTCAGAGCTTAGCCTGTTTATCTCTGCACTCACAATACAATACTTAAAACGTCCGCCCCTCGGCTAAGCGTCTAATTCTCTCCTCCGTTACCTTGATATCCTCCTCTTTGTATAGATGAGAATATCTATTATGTTTTGGGGCCAATCTAGCCTCTTCTACATAATGCTTAGCTAACTCAAAATCTCCTATTTGCGCAGAATAATAAGCTTGCAGCAAACGCAGGTCATACCTTGGCATTACCTCATAAGCATCACCAAGAATTTTTACCCCAACCTCTACCTCCTGCAACCGTATATGAGCACGAGCTAAAGTTTGCATTGCAATAATTATAGGGATCACCTCCCCCTCAAGCTTCCCAGCCTCTCGCATAGTACCGACCAGCTCCACCAAAAAGCTAGGGCCAACCCCTACACATTGCTCTCGACCTATCTCAGCATCAAATGTTTTTAACATCTGCGCCGCCCCAACATTAATTATTTGCTTTTCAGCCAAGGAAAAAATTCTATCCCGAGTCACATAGGTGATCTCACCCTTCCTTACACACTGCTGGACCCAATATGCCACAAGCAATGAAGGTAACTCATCACCATGAACTGAGATAACATTCTTTACAACACCATCTATACCGTCTGCGTCACCAATATTAATGTAATGATTTAATAACTGATCTTGCGCCCGCTTAGAATTAGGATGCTCTGCAGCCCAGACCTTTGCTTGCGCAACGGAGTCCCCCCAAAGGGCGGATGCTAGTAAAGCCAAACCAAGACAAAGGGCCACGTAAACGCCTACAGCAGCTCTAAGCAACAGCTTAAGCCGCCCCTCACAGCGAGCCACACCAAACGCCAACGCAATAAAAACCCCTAGTATTGGCAAATAATTCCTGTGTTCAAAATAAAGCTCAATTGGTAAAAAGGTTGACTCCAAATAATGCCCCCCAAAAAACCAAAAAATAGGGAATGAAACTAAAAACACTCTCCTAAAATATAATGCCGCACCTAAAAGAAAAGAAATTACAACTACACATAAAAAGGTAGAAAATGGCTGAAACAGCCCGCTGGACGGTTCAAAATCATCATGATAAGGGCTAGCAGTCATCGAAGGAATCAAAGTACCTTTTAAATACTCCAATAAAACTCTCGACTCACTGAGCATTCGCTCAGTAGCACTGAAATCTCGACGACTCCAGAGCTCATTCATATAGTCTAGTCTGGCAAAATAATAGAACACAGGTAAGGCCAAACCCAACACTCCCACGAAACAAATTAGTTTATGGGCCCACTTAGGCCACCCTTGCCTCCCATTAGAAAAAAGGGTGTACTCAATAACAAACACATACACCAAGACCATTAAAACGGTTTCTTTTATCAGCATTCCTAAAGCCAATAAAAAACCAAACAATAAAGTTAACCCCCAGATCCAAGCATCTTTAACATTAAAAACTCGAGACCTGCAGCTCATAAACACTATCAGACACAGCAACGATACAGTGCCCATCAGCAGGGTCATCCTCTGAATCACCATAAAAACAGAAGAAATTTGCAGTGGGTGTATCAACCACAAAAACATTACAAGCAGTGGCAGAAATAGAGGCAACCGATTAACTCCAGAGTTGCCACTATTAAGGGCAAACAAAAGCTGCCTACAAAAAACAAACACCAAAACACCGTTCAACAAATGAATCAATAAGTTAGTGTATTTAAACGAGTATGGATCGGAGGGCCAAGTGTAATCATTAATCAAAAACGTAAGCAAACTCAACGGCCTACCCGTTGAAGTATCTATAGAAAAGACAAAACGCTTAAGATCCAACCAGGTATCCACCCCCCCATTTACCGCCATGTTCGGTAAGTGCACAAAATCATCTAGCAAAAAGGGACCAGACAAACCAGGGGATAAAACGACATAACTAGCACATAAGGAAAGCGCAAACAGCGCAGTAGCTATAAATTGCTGGGTGTTAATTTGCATTGAATGGACCACAAATAGAAAGGGGGTATATAGCTTAAGCCATATACCCCCTTATGACACCAAAGAAAGACTAACGGCAGTTGGAAGGGCGATAGCTATCCTGAACAGTACCACCAGTACATGTCCAATCTACAGTTCCAGTAGCAAAAGTAGGTCGAAATATAATAGTTGAAGCAGCTGTAACACCTGCAGCAGCCTTATAACCCACAGTAATTATACCTCCAGCTCCAACATTCACACTCGATACATATTTACTAGCAATCTGAGTAGGAAGACCAGCAAGAGTGTTGTTTGTGGGGTATGCAGCCAAAGAAATACGATACTCACTCACCGCAGACTTAGCTGCAGCAGCCAAACCAATACCTTCAGAAACTTTTGCACGAGTGGTGTAATCGTTATACGCAGGTAACGCGATTGCAGCCAAAATACCGATAATCGCTACCACGATCATTAATTCGATTAGAGTAAAACCTTGTTGAACTTTCTTCATTTTGAATTCCTCATAGGGGTGTTGTAACTTGCACGATATCAACATACATAAAGTGTGCCAGTTCCAACAAGCCACCTCCCAATCCAGAAAACACAGACCTCAACGCCTAGATAGTTCTCTCAAAGGGAAACTCTCCCCACATAAACCCATAATGGAAGTGACATTTCTTGTCACTGAGCTAACCTTTTTTGACAACGAACTACAATAAACACGCTTACCCCCCAAAAAATGTAAAAAATACAGTATGTTAGTAGCGTTTCTTCAAAATAATGGTAAAGTTTATAGATTGAAAATACTGAGATATAGCTATAGTCAGCTAAGCTTATTACAGAAAAAGGTAAACTTAGGGTGAACAAGCATGGGTAGCCAAGCAATAGTACTTAGCGGTCTAGCAAGGCGATTGGTAAGAGACAGCGTTTTAAACGAAGAAGAAGCGAGGCTAGCCCTTGAAGAAGCAACAAAAGCCAAGTTACCACTCCCTATTTACCTTTCTCAAAAAAGTGGCATTAGCGCCCTCACTATAGCCACAGCAGCCTCGGAAGAGTTCGGCACCCCCCTATGCGATTTACGAGCAGTTAGGAAAGACTCCATACCGGTTGGCCTCGTCGACAAAAAGCTAATAAGTAAACATCACGCCCTTCCCCTTTTTAAACGTGGGAACCGGCTATTTGTAGCCCTAACAGATCCAACCAATCTACATGCTATCGATGAGATTAAATTCAATACAGGATTAACTACAGAAGCAGTACTTGCCGAAGCAGATATCTTAAACACCTATATTGAAGCATATTTAAATGCAGAGGAAGAAAGCCTTAGCGATTCATTAGGAGGCTTAGACGGTGACGGCTTGGACATTGAGGCCGTCGACGAGGAAGGAAGAACACCAGGCGAAGACACCTCTGAAATAGATGAAACCCCTATTGTTCGGTTTGTAAACAAAGTGCTACTAGATGCCATTAAAATAGGTGCTTCAGATATTCACTTTGAGCCTTACGAGAAAACCTATCGGGTTCGATATAGAACAGACGGCATTCTCAAAGAAGTAGCCAGACCCCCAACAAACCTAGCACCAAGAATATCTGCACGACTTAAAGTTATGTCGCAAATGGACATATCTGAACGGCGGGTACCCCAAGATGGCCGCATTAAAATGAAGCTCTCTAAAACGCGCGCCATCGATTTTCGTGTAAACACTCTCCCAACGCTTTTTGGCGAGAAAGTGGTGTTGCGGATCTTAGACCCATCCAGTGCAAAGCTCGGTATTGACGCTTTAGGCTACGAAGATTTTCAGAAAAAGCTATTTATGGATGCCCTCCATCAACCACAGGGCATGATTCTTGTTACTGGCCCAACCGGTTCAGGTAAAACAGTATCTCTTTATACGGGACTGAATATACTAAACACCCCGGAACGAAACATTTCTACCGCGGAAGACCCAGTAGAAATCAACCTTGAGGGTATTAACCAAGTAAACGTTAGTAATAAAGTTGGGCTAACATTTGCCGAAGCTTTACGCTCCTTTCTTCGTCAAGACCCTGATATTGTGATGGTGGGCGAGATACGCGACCTAGAAACAGCGGAAATTGGCATTAAAGCAGCGCAAACAGGTCACTTAGTGCTATCCACGCTTCACACCAACAGTGCCGCTGAAACTTTAACGCGCCTAATGAACATGGGGGTTCCTACGTTTAACGTGGCAACAACCGTAAGCCTGATTATTGCCCAGCGTCTTGCTCGGCGATTATGCTCTGAATGTAAGATACCCGCCGACGATATAACTAACGAGGTATTAACAGAAGAAGGCTTCGACGATATAGGTATAGATAGAAAAGATTTTCAACTTTTTCACCCCAAAGGGTGCGACAAATGTAATAACGGCTATAAAGGCCGCGTAGGTATTTATGAAGTTGTTCGCATTACCCCACAGATATCTCGCATTATAATGAGCGGTGGCAGCGCAATCGACATAGCCGACGCAGCAAAAGAAGCCGGCTTTTTTAACTTACGGGTTGCGGCACTGCGCAAAGCGGCAACAGGCCTAACCAGCTTAGAAGAAGCAAACCGAGTAACCAAGGACTAATTCATGGCAAAGGCAACAACAACCGAAGTTTTTGTTTACAAGGGTGTCGACAAAAAAGGCCAAAAGGTAGAAGGGTCTGTAACCAGCATTAGCTCAGCAATGGCTAAAGCCCAGCTTATAAAACAAGGAGTGAGAGCAAAGAGCATCCGTAAAAAGCCTAAACCTATGTTTGGTGGTGGCAACAAACCCATTAAACCAATGGATATTGCCCTATTTACTCGGCAAATGGCTACAATGATGAAAGCTGGTGTGCCATTAGTACAGAGCTTTGAAATAGTATCAAATGGCTCGGAGAATAAATCGCTAGCCGAGCTTATTCGTCAAATTAAAGACGACGTCGCATCGGGCTCTGGCTTCGCCCCATCGCTTAGAAAACACCCAAAATATTTCGACGAGCTTTTTTGTAATTTAGTAGAATCTGGCGAGCAATCCGGCGCTCTAGAAACCATGCTAGACAGGATTGCCACCTACAAAGAAAAAACAGAGCAGCTAAAAGCCAAAATTAAAAAGGCTCTTACTTATCCTATCGCAGTACTTGTGGTTGCCGGCATTGTCTCCATGATTCTTTTGATCAAAGTGGTGCCGCAGTTCGCTGCGAGCTTCAGCTCATTCGGTGCGGAATTACCAGCCTTTACAATGATGGTTCTTGGCATGTCTGACGCTGCCCAGGAATACTGGCTACAAATAATTGTCATCGTGGTCGCAGCCGTAGTTTGCTTTAAAAAAGCCCGAGAGAAAAGCAAAGCCTTCTCTGATGGAGTCGACAGAGTGATGCTTAAAGCCCCCATAGTAGGCATCATTATCAACCAATCCGTTATGGCTAGGTTTGGCCGAACACTCTCAACCACATTTGCCGCCGGCGTCCCCCTAATCGATGCACTTCAATCTGTAGCAGGCGCAACAGGGAATTCGGTCTACACTGTCGCTGTAGAAAAAGTGAGGGACGAAGTATCCACTGGTACACCACTAAATGTTGCCCTAACAAACACAGGTAAGTTTCCGGCACTACTCATACAAATGACGGCTATCGGCGAAGAGTCGGGCGCGCTCGATACAATGCTAGACAAGGTCGCCAGCTACTATGAAGAAGCGGTAGACAACTCTGTCGATAACCTTACAGCGTTATTAGAGCCTTTAATTATGTCTGTATTAGGAATACTTGTTGGCGGCATGATGATCGCGATGTACCTGCCTATCTTCATGATGGGGCAGGCAATTTAAGCGTGGATTTCACTCATTTTTCAAACTTACAAATTGCCTACATCTATTTCGTCGTCGCCATTATCGGCGCCACAATTGGTAGCTTTTTAAACGTTGTTATCTACCGGCTCCCGCTCTCGTTAATGAAAGGCTGGGAGCAGGAGTGCAAAGAGTTTCTGGCTTCTAAAGGCGAAGCCGAGACTCCAGCACAAAACGAGCAAGAGTCAGAACCCTTCAATATTGCCTTTCCTGCGTCACACTGCCCTAACTGCAAGGCTCCTGTTAAGGCCTGGCAAAACATTCCCATTATTAGTTACTTACTGCTAAAAGGTAAGTGCGCTGCGTGTAATGTAAAAATATCGCTGCGCTACCCTATAGTTGAATTCGTTACTTCGGTATTAAGTATTTGGGTTGTTTACAGCTTGGGGCTAACGGTAGAAGCAGGCTTGGTACTGCTATTAACATGGAGCCTGCTGGTTTTAACGTTAATTGATGTAGACCACCAACTACTGCCAGACAACATTACCCTACCGCTTTTGTGGCTGGGGCTACTTGCGAATACTCAAGGGCATTTTACCGACCTGCAAAGTGCAGTCATTGGTGCTGTTGCAGGCTACCTAGTGCTTTGGAGCGTGTTCTGGTTGTTTAAGCTTGTAACCGGCAAAGAGGGCATGGGCTTTGGGGATTTCAAGTTACTGGCGGCACTTGGCGCTTGGATGGGCTGGCAAGCTCTGCCGGTAATCATTATTTTGTCGTCTGCGGTGGGCGCTATTATTGGTATTGGCGGCATACTTATTTTCGGCAAAGATAAAAACAAGCCTATTCCTTTCGGCCCATATTTAGCCATAGCGGGTTGGATAGCCTTCTTCTGGGGCGACGCCATTACCGGCGCTTACCTTTCCTACGCCACCGGCCAATAATGGCGTTAGTTATTGGCGTTACCGGTGGCATTGGGTCCGGCAAAACCACTGTCACTAATATGTTCGAGCCACTTGGTATTGAGGTGGTAGACACCGACCTTATTGCCCGCGAAGTGGTGCAACCACAGCAACCTTGTCTTGAGGCCATAACTCAACGCTACGGCCCTCAAATATTGCTTGCCGACGGCAACCTTAACCGCAAGAAGCTGCGCGATATTGTTTTTGCCGACAATAGCGAAAGGCTCTGGCTTGAATCCGTTACCCACCCAGCCATTAGGCAACTTACCGTGCAGCGCTTACGTGCGGCCAAATCCCCTTACGTCATACTCTCGTCGCCGTTACTGCTCGAAACCGACCAGTACACACTCACCGACAAGATAGTTGCAGTGGACGTTGACGAAGCGCAGCAAGTTGAACGTGCGAGCGCACGAGACGGGCAAAGCGTAGAGCAAATTCAAGCCATTATGCAAAAACAAATTACTCGCCAAGCTCGGCTCGCCAAGGCCGATTATGTAATTGATAACAGCCATACTTTGGAACACACCCACTCACAGGTGCAGGCCCTTCATCAAACATTTACAATGTTGGCCACAGCAATCGAGCAGAAGTAGAAAAATGAATGTAAAAACACTAGCAGTAGCCTGCCCAACCTGTAAAAAACAGGTGCTTATGACCACCGACTTTCCCAACCGACCGTTCTGCAGCAAGCGCTGCCAAATGATAGATTTTGGTGATTGGGCAGAAGAAAGGCACGCCATTAAAGGGCAAGAGCTTACAGAAGACGAAGATATCGACGATTGTTGGTCGTCGGAGTTTGAGCGAGATTAGACTCCCTGCCCAATACCAATATTTGCTAAAGGGCTAAAAGCGGATATACCCGCGACGCCCTGAGCGCCACAAGCGATCGCCTTACCTACATCACACTCCCCCACTCCACCCAACGCATAAACCGGTACGCGCGCAGCAGCGCAAAACGCTTGCAGAGCACTCCACCCTGCAGCATTTGCACTAGGATGCGAAGCTGTAGCATTCACGGGCGAAAAGAGCACGTATTCCACTCCAAGCTTGTGAGCGGCGTTCAATTCTTCAAGGTTATGGCACGAAGCGCTAAGTAAGCCACCCGAACGAAGCTGCGGCCTCGCCTTTAATGACAAAAGCTGCGCCGAGTTTAAATGTAAATGCAAGGCGTTAACTCGCTCGTACTCTGCCACAGAGGCATTAACCGTAATACCTACTTCAACGCCGACACTTTCAACTGCGCGATTTATCGCTTTGATAAAAACTTCACGCTCACAATTGGGCGAACGCATATGCCAGAGCGTATATCGCTGTTGCACATAAAACTCACTCAGAGCGTCGCAATCGGCAAGGCTTAAAAAGGCTGGCGAAATGGGGAGTATACGAGGCAACTGGAGCGCGCTAATAATGGGGTAATTAGCATCAGGGAAGGTATAGTCTTGCAAGCTAGCAACAGGAACCCAGCGCAATGGCTGCCCCTCTTTACCTGTTGGCTCACCACCAAATTGCTCTACTATGCGTACATCGAGTAATACGGTTTTATCAGCATATTGGTGACGAATAGTGATAAGAGGGGTAATACGCGAGTCGCCGGTTATATCAATACCCAGCTCTTCATGTAGCTCGCGAGCAAGCGCGGCAGCTACAGATTCATTACGCTCTACTTTGCCGCCAGGGAATTCCCAACGTCCGCCCATATGAACATGCTCGGGGCGCTTGGCAATCAAAATGTTGTCGCTAGCATCTTTTATGACACCCACGGCAACATGAACGAGGTTAGCTTCGGTATTCGGCATTTATTCGGATATATTCATGAGATAAGTCAGATGTCCAAATAACGTCTTCAAAATCGCCACGCCCTAAATCCACATTAATAGCAAACTCAGCCTTGCTGACTACGGCTTGGCCTTGCTCTTCAGTATAAGAAGCCGCACGACCACCATCTTCCACAATAAGCGTTTCGTCTAACCAAACTTTTACACCATCTACGTCGAGGTTAGGCACACCGGCGTAACCTATTGCACAAATAATGCGCCCCCAGTTTGGGTCGGAAGCAAACATAGCCGTTTTAATGAGTGGTGAATGAGCAATTGCATAAGCAACATCTACACACTCTTGATGTGTAGCACCGCCGCGCACATGCACAGAAATAAACTTAGTCGCCCCCTCGCCATCGCGAACAATTTGCTGGGCTAACTGCTGATATACATCGATAAGAGCAAAAGCAAACGTTTCTGCCTCTGGTGAAGCCTCATCCACAAGCGTTGCATTACCTGCTTTGCCCGTTGCTATCACCATACATGCGTCGTTAGTGGAGGTGTCGCCATCAATGGTTATGCGATTAAAAGATAAATTAGCCGCGCGCTTTGCAAGCTTGTTTAACAATGCCTGATCTACATCAGCATCTGTTGCAATATAAGCCAGCATGGTCGCCATATTGGGGTTGATCATACCGGCACCCTTGGAAATACCGGTAATTTTAACGACCTTATCGCCAAGGTTAACTTCACACGAAGCGCCTTTAGGGCGAGTATCGGTTGTCATTATAGAGCGACCGGCACGCGTCCAGTTGTCGGCATCTAAAGACTCTATGGCTTGCGGCAACACGTTAATAATTTTATCTGCTGGCAATAGCTCGCCAATTACACCTGTAGAAAAAGGAATAACAGAACTGGCATCTACCTGGGTAAGCCCCGCTAGGGCGTTGCAAGTTTTCATTGCAGCAGCATTACCTAGTTTGCCCGTACAGGCATTGGCATTACCGGAATTAATTAATAAGTAGCGTACATTTTGTTTTGCCAAATGCTGCTTGGCAATTTTTACCGGCTCGGCACAAAACGCATTTTGCGTAAAAACCCCAGCTACGCGCGCGCCTTCGCAAATTTCAAACAAAGTAACATCATCGCGACCAGCACGCTTAATACCGCCTTGGGCAACGCCAATACGCACACCATCAATAATGTGCATTTCCGGCCAAATATCTGGACCAACAGCCATTTAACTACTCCGCTACAAAGTGGGCGCTTAGCCCGTCAACTTGCCGTGGCAAGATTTATATTTTTGGCCCGAACCACATGGGCACGGGTCGTTACGGCCAACTTTAGAGCCGCCGCGCACATAGGGGCGCTCTGGCTTGAGTTCGCTTAGCTCTTCTGGTGTGGCTGGGGTGGCTGGCGCCGCTAACTGCGAAGGCGCTTCTGCGTGACGAAGCTGCATTCTTTGACGCTGACGCTCGGCCTCTTCTTGCCTGCGCTTTTCCATTTCATTCATTTGTTCTTCGGTCATGGGCTGCACGCGGAACAACAGGCGAATAACGTCGTGCTTTAAGCTCTCTAGCAAGGTCTGGAACATTTCAAACGATTCGCGCTTGTATTCTTGCTTGGGGTTTTTCTGTGCGTACGCACGTAACCCAATACCTTGACGCAAGTGATCCATGTTTTGTAGGTGCTCTTTCCACAACTGATCCAATACATGCAGCATCAATTGTTTTTCTAGCATGACAACGGAGTTGCCCAACTGCTCGCGCTTAACATTGTAAGCATCATCCATTGCTTGGGTAATCTTATCGCGCAAGCTCTCTTCATTTAGCTTATCGTCATCATCCAACCATTTTTGAATAGGCAGTTGCACTCCGTATTCGTTGGCTAAGCTTTGCTCCAGCCCCGCCACATCCCATTGCTCTTCTACACTTTGTGGTGGAATGAAGCCTGCAATCACATCAGCTATAACATCTTGACGAATACCATCAATAGCGTCGTGGATTTCGTCGGCATCTAACAATTCATTACGCTGCGAGTAAATTACACGGCGCTGATCGTTAGCAACATCATCGTATTCCAATATTTGCTTACGGTAGTCGAAGTTCCGCCCTTCCACTTTGCGCTGAGCTTTTTCGATGGCGTTAGTCACCATGCGGTGCTCAATCGCTTCGCCTTTCTCCATACCGATAGATTGCATAAAGCTGCGCATGCGATCCGACGCGAATATACGCATCAAGTTGTCTTCTAAAGATAGGTAGAAGCGAGACAAACCAGGGTCGCCCTGACGCCCTGCACGACCGCGTAACTGGTTATCAATGCGGCGAGATTCGTGGCGTTCGGTTCCAATAATATGCAAACCACCCGCGGCAACGACTTGGTCGTGACGGGTTTGCCACTCGCTCTTCACCTTGGCAATTTGCTCTTCTGTTGGGTTTTCCAATTTAGCCAGTTCAGCCTCAAGGTTACCACCCAATACAATATCGGTGCCACGGCCAGCCATGTTGGTTGCGATGGTCACATTACCTGGACGGCCCGCATTGGCAATAATTTCAGCTTCGCGCTCATGCTGTTTTGCGTTAAGTACTTCGTGGGGGATATCCGCCTTTTTTAAACGCTCAGACATCGCCTCGGATGTTTCAACCGACGCCGTACCCACCAATACCGGTACACCTTTAGCGCGGTACTCATTAACATCGCGCACAATCGCTTCGTACTTTTCTTCCACCGACAAGAATACAAGGTCGTTCAAGTCTGTACGCTGAATAGGTTTATTGGTTGGGATTACCACAACATTTAAACCGTAAATATGACGGAACTCAAACGCTTCAGTATCCGCTGTACCGGTCATACCAGAGAGCTTGGGATAAATACGAAAATAGTTCTGGAAAGTTGTAGAAGCAAGCGTTTGGCTCTCTGCCTGAATTTGCAGGCCTTCTTTGGCTTCCAAAGCTTGGTGCAAACCTTCAGACAACCTCCGCCCCGCCATAGTACGACCCGTATGCTCATCGATAAGCACGACCTGATCGTTTTGAATAATATATTCAACATTGCGATGGAAAAGCACATGCGCTTTTAGTGCGGCGTACACGTGATGCAATAAACCTAAATTGCCAGCGGCGTACAAGCTATCATCTTCTTTCAGCAGGCCCGCTTTAGTAAGTGTATCCTCGATAACCTCATGGCCCATTTCGGTAAGCTCTACCTGACGCGTTTTCTCGTCTAGGGTGTAATGGCCTAATTCACTGGGCTCTTCGCCTTTTTCAACAATTTCTTGGCGCTTCAGCGAAGGGATAAACTTATTTATGGCGCGGTACAGCTCAGAGCTATCTTCTGCTGCCCCAGAAATAATCAATGGAGTACGAGCCTCATCGATAAGGATCGAATCCACCTCATCCACAATGGCAAAGTTTAATGGGCGCTGCATGCGATCTTCTTTACGCAACGCCATATTGTCGCGCAAATAATCAAAACCGAACTCGTTGTTAGTGCCGTAAGTAATGTCGGCTGCGTATGCTTCACGCTTCTCCTGCTGTGGCTGCATTGAATACACAGACCCAGTAGTCAGCCCTAGCGCGGCGTATAGTGGTGTCATCCAATTAGCGTCGCGGCGAGCAAGGTAGTCGTTCACAGTAACAATATGCACACCCTTGCCCGAAATTGCGTTTAAGTAGGCTGCGAGTGTCGCCATAAGGGTTTTACCCTCACCAGTGCGCATCTCAGCTATGCAGCCCTCGTGCAGCGTCATACCACCAATAAGCTGTACATCAAAATGGCGCATACCCATAACGCGCTTACTCGCTTCTCTAGCAGCGGCAAAAGCTTCGGGCAGCAGCGCATTTAAGCTTTCGCCATCTTGATGTCGTTTTTTAAACTCAGCCGTTTTAGCTTTTAGCTCTTCATCCGTTAGCTTCACGAAAGTAGACTCTAACTCATTAATGAGTTTTACCTGCTTGCCCATTCGCTTTAATTCACGATCGTTTTTAGAGCCAAAGATGCTGCGTAATATTTTGCCAAACATAGTTATACCAATCCAAAATGAGGGCCCCGCGCCAGAAAGCACTCCCAAAAACGCGAGATTTTATAGCAATTTGATGAGGAAAGTGTGAAAAAGGTGTGAAATGGCGGCGTAGTTAACGACTTGCCCGATGAATATAAGTAGATGGGTCGACTGCGCGACCGTGCTTGTAGACTTCGAAATGTACATGGGGGCCTGTTGAACGGCCACTTGAACCCATTAAAGCTATAACTTGGCCTTTCTTAACAACATCGCCCACTTTAACAAGATTTTCTTTGCAGTGGCCGTAACGGGTTTTATAGCCGTTACCATGGTTAATTTCTACCAAGTTACCGTAACCGCTGCGCTCGCTAGACCAAGTAACTACCCCAGAAGCCACCGCGACAATATCGCTGCCTTCTTTACCCGCAAAATCGACACCTTCATGCCATGCTACACGCCCTGTAAACGGGTCTGTGCGGCGGCCAAAACGGGAGGACATCCACCCTTTATTAATAGGGCGCCCAGCCAAAAACACTTCATCTTGTAACTTGCGGTTGGCAAGCAGTGCTTCGAGGGTATTAAGCTGCTGTTGGCGGTCTTCTATTTGAGAGGCAAGCTGATCGAGGGTAGCTTGAAAATCGGGGGCGGTAACGTGTTCTTCTTCTATTGCCTGCTCGGGGCCACCTAGAGCTGGCATCTGACTAAAATCGAACTCACCGTTATCGAGGTGAGCCATACCGGTTAGTCGCTCACCCAGTGCATCAATCCTAACCAGCCTAGCCTGCAGTTCGGCCACTCGCATGGTTAATGCCGCGAGTTTTTGCTCTGTTTGCAGTCGCGCTTGCTCTACTTGCTGAGCTTGCTCGTTTAGCGCGGCTACCCATGCTTGACGAGATCCTGGGTTGAGAAATTCGGAGTCGGACTCGGTGTCAAAGTACTTCAAGGCGCCTAGCGTTATACCCACCGGCAGCCCCAATATACAGGCTGAGATAAGCGCACGCTTCCACGCTCCCAGCGTAAAGCTGCGAGTGTTTCCGTGACGTTTACTTACGACGATAATTTTCATTGATCGAATCGCATGTGCACTTAGTGAGTAAAAGGGAGCCTATTGACGCTCAGCGCATTATTATTCTTGCTCAAACCATGAAAATAGTTACAAAACCGAATAAAACAGGGCCGCTCACAACAAACCGTTAGTATAATAATTGTTCAATCTCGCACTAGCTGCAAGATTTATATGAGACTTAAATCACACGGGTCAAGACTATGGCACATTTAACCACAGCATTTCAACTTTCGTTGAGGTTATGGCCGTAAATGTGTGCCAGCTTTACGTTTTTCAACTCCAGGCCAGACCAAATTTTGAGCTTATAAAACGTAAAAAAGCGCCAAATGGCGCCTTTTTCAACAAGCCTAATTACAGCTACACAGCTAGTAACGGCTTAATGTAAGAGATTGGCGCAACTTCGTCATCTTCGAAAGTTACCATTTCCCAAGCATCTTCCTGCTTGATTAACTCCAAAAGCGATTTATTGTTCAAGCCGTGACCAGACTTGTACGCCTTATATTCACCAATAAGGCTTGTACCCAATAAGTACAAATCGCCAATTGCATCTAGAATTTTGTGTTTTACAAACTCATCTTCGTAGCGCAGACCGTCTTCGTTCAAAATTCGAAACTTATCAACCACAATGGCGTTATCTACGCTGCCGCCTTTGGCCAAGCCTTTGGAGCGCAAATATTCAATTTCGTGCATAAACCCGAAAGTGCGCGCACGAGACACCTCTTTTACAAACGAAGTGCTTGAAAAATCGACCGTGGCATCTAATTTGCGCCCGCGAAATACGGGGTGGTCGAAATCAATGGTAAAAGAAACCTTAAAACCTTCAAAAGGCAGAAAACTTGCGCTTTTATCGCCATCTTGAACGGTGATAGGCTTTTTAATACGAATAAACTTTTTGGCCGCATTTTGCTCAACGATGCCAGCAGACTGAATTAGAAACACAAATGGGCCGGCACTGCCGTCCATAATTGGCACTTCGTCGGCACTTACTTCAATAATGGCATTATCGATGCCCAACCCCGCCATTGCAGATAGCAGATGCTCTACGGTAGACACCCGCACACCATCTTGAATAAGGGTTGTAGACAGAGTGGTATCGCCAACATTGGCCGCTTTCGCAGGAATTTCCACCACAGGATTCAAATCTACCCGGCGAAAAACTATTCCGGCATCAACAGGTGCTGGTAACAGGGTCAAATACACTTTTTGACCTGTGTGTAACCCAACTCCAGTAGCGCGAATTTCGTTTTTTAAGGTTCTTTGCTTGATCATCTATATGACTCTATGTGTGGAGCTGGAAAAGCGGCGCGCATCATACCAGAAAGAATGATGCACCTCCAGCGCTTTGGTTAAGTTTTAATCAGCAGCAAATATCCCTATCTTTGCTTACCGCTGCCACCATTCCGTTTATTAAAACTGCCCTTACTACGCCTGCAAACCTTAGACCCAAGGTGCCAGTATGAGTTCGGGCAATACTTAATTAATTCCGTCGAATTGCCAATTATCAAGAGCAATTCACAAAATGGTTTTATATAGGCGCAACCAAGCTTAGGGAGTGGGGAACTCCGAACCTAAGCTTTTTATAACACCAAACAGCAACGACTAAACCATTTATACGCTAAGTGTTAGCCGCCTTATTAGTCTGCTTGCTTACGCAAAAATGCTGGAATATCTAGGTATTCCATGTCTTTGTCTTGGGCGTCCAATGCTGCCGCCGCAGTTGCCTGGCGCGTTGGGTTAGAACGCATAACAGTTGGCTTATCCAAGGCTGCATAGTTTGGTTTGCCGTCGGCACCGCGAGTGTTGTCGATAACTACTTTAGTTTCTGCAGGCTTGGTTTCTAACTTAGCACCCACAGCACCTAAACCCGTTGCTACAACGGTAACGCGAATTTCTTCAGACATTTCAGGGTCGATAACAGTACCCACTACTACAGTTGCATCACCAGATGCGAACTCTTCAATGGTATCACCCACTTCGGTGAATTCACCCAAAGACAAGTCCATACCGGCGGTAATGTTAACCAAAATACCTTTGGCACCGTGCAAGTTAACGTCTTCAAGTAACGGGCTGCGAATAGCCGCTTCTGCTGCTTCACGCGCGCGGTTTTCACCTTTTGCGTAGCCGCTACCCATCATCGCCATTCCCATTTCAGACATAACTGTACGTACATCTGCAAAATCGACGTTGATCATACCAGGGCGAATAATTAAATCTGCAATACCTTGCACCGCGCCAAGCAATACATTGTTTGCAGCTTTAAATGCATCTAACAAACTGGTTGCTTTACCTAACACAGAAAGTAGCTTTTCGTTAGGAATAGTGATTAAAGAATCCACGCGATCCTGTAATTGCTTAATACCTTCTTCTGCGATAGCCAATCGTTTTTTACCTTCAAATGGGAAAGGCTTAGTGACGATAGCAACGGTTAAAATACCTAACTCGCGCGCGACTTCTGCAACAACTGGTGCACCACCTGTACCAGTACCACCGCCCATACCTGCGGTAATGAATACCATATCTGCACCGCTTAATACTTCGGCGATGCGCTCGCGATCTTCCATTGCAGCTTGGCGACCAATTTCTGGATTTGCGCCAGCGCCCAAACCTTTAGTAATGGCATTACCCAACTGTAATACAGTGCGCGCATCTACATCTTTCAACGCTTGGGCGTCAGTATTTGCGCAAATAAATTCTACACCTTCCACAGAGTTGTCGATCATGTGCTTAACAGCGTTACCGCCGCCGCCGCCAACGCCAACCACCTTAATAACAGCGTTTTGTGGAATGTTATCTACTAGTTCAAACATAATTGTGTTCCCCTTTTTCCTTACTCTTGCGAGTGTTAAATCAACAGCAGGGTGGGTCTACCCTGCCGCATGATATCTATTAAATTTGTTTTAAAAATTGCGCTGAAACCAAGATTTCAAACGACTAACTGCACTTTCTCCTGACGGAGTAGAGTGAGCTCTTTCACCTTTTTGTTGTTCCGCCCCGTATAGCAACAAGCCAACGCCGGTTGAATATATTGGGTTAGTTACAATATCTTTTAAGCCTTTCACACCTTGAGGCGCGCCCAAGCGCACAGGCATATGGAAAATCTCTTCAGCCAAATCAACCACGCCCTCCATTTTGGAGGTGCCGCCAGTTAACACAATGCCGGCTGCAACCATATCTTCAAACCCACTGCGACGAAGCTCTGCTTGTACAAGCGTAAACAATTCGTCATAACGCGGCTCCACAACTTCAGCCAAAGCTTGGCGAGATAAGTCCCTCGCGGGTCTATCGCCAACACTCGGCACTTTTATTGTTTCTTCGGCGCCGGTTAATTTTGCCAGCGCACACGCGTATTTAATTTTTATTTCCTCGGCATATTGCGTAGGCGTGCGCAACGCCATTGCAATATCGTTCGTCACTTGGTCCCCTGCAATGGGGATAACGCCCGTATGGCGAATCGCACCCTCGGTAAAGATAGCGATATCGGTTGTACCGCCACCTATATCGACCATACATACACCGAGCTCTTTTTCGTCGTCGGTAAGCACTGCATAACTTGAAGCCAGCTGCTCCAAAATAATATCTTCTACTTCAAGGCCGCAGCGACGAATACACTTCTCAATGTTTTGCGATGCATTTACGGCGCAAGTTACCAAATGCACTTTGGCTTCTAAACGTACACCAGACATGCCTAGCGGCTCTTTAACGCCTTCTTGTTCATCAATTAAATATTCTTGCGGCAGAATATGTAATATGCGCTGATCGGCAGGAATAGCCACGGCCTGTGCAGCGTCAATAACGCGATCTAAATCCTGCGCGAATACTTCGCGATCTTTAATTGCAACAATACCGTGCGAATTCAAGCTGCGAATATGATTACCAGCAATACCGGCGTATACCGAGTGGATAGAGCAGCCAGCCATCAATTCAGCCTCTTCAATAGCGCGCTGAATGCTTTGCACCGTGGATTCAATATTCACCACCACGCCTTTTTTCAGGCCTACCGATTTATGCGAGCCAATACCAACTATCGATAGTTCGCCTTCGGCTGATATCTCCCCGACAATCGCAACAACCTTAGACGTTCCGATATCTAGGCCGACAATCATTTTGCCCCCGTTTGCATTTGCCATTTTTTAAAACCCTACCCGTTTACTTAAATCTTTAATGTGTTGCGCTCACTATTTTGGTTGACTCGGTATCTTCGTACCACTCAACAGCCAGCCCACTTTCGTAACGCAAATCCACTCGTTTAATTTTGTGCTTCACTCCTGCCAAATGTTTTTCGTACACAAGCAAAAAGTTTTGTAATTTTACTGTTACTTCATCCTGGCCCAGCACTAACAACATACTGTTATCTAACACCAACTCCCACGAGCGTTTACTATCTACTTGCACCCCTTTTAAGTTTAGGCCACGACTAGCAAGAAGCCTTGCCATTTCCAAATAAGTTTTCGCAATTTCGTTACTTAAATGTTCATCGCCAAACAATAACGGCAAATTTTCTAACGACTCGTTATTATCAACATGGATTAACGCACCGTATTGATTAATAAAACCACTGTTACCCCATCTCGCAATAGGTTTTTGCTCTATAACAGTTATAACTAAACCATCTGGCCACACCCGTTGCAGCCGCACGTCGTACACCCATGGGTCGGCTTCAACTTTTTGTTTGATTTCAACCAGGTTCAAATCAACAAAGTTGCCATTTAACGATTCAGAAACAATGCTCTGAATACGCTCTTTTGCCAAAAACTCAAACTCACCTTTAATACTAATATTTGCTAAAGGTTTGTTTGCTACACCTTGCACTTCGGCGCGCAACGCCAACCAATCAACTTGCGCAACCAACCATATACATGCGCAAGGCAACACTAACCACTTGGCTGTATTTGCAAGCCACCGCCTCACCCTGCCGGGCTCGCCAGCTACGGGCTTGCGTTTGGTTGTAGAAACTGCCCCACGCGTTTTTTTCGACGGTTTAGGTGGCAGTTTTTTTGTTATGCGACTACCGGTCATTGCCACGTTTATACCAATGTCTGCGCAAGAATTTCTAAAACCAATTCATTAAATTCTATACCCGACTGCCGAGCTGCCATTGGAACCAAACTGTGATCGGTCATACCGGGTACGGTATTTACTTCCAACAAATAAAAATTACCTGCTTCATCCTGCATAAAATCAACGCGCCCCCAACCTTTACATCCCACGGCAGCGAAAGCTTGCTGAGCGATAGATTGAAGCTCCGCTTCTTTCTCTTGTGTAAGACCACAAGGGCAAAGATACTGAGTGGTATTGGACACATACTTTGCGTCGTAATCGTAAAAAACGTGATCAGTTTTTAATCCTATTGCCGGCAATGCAACACCGTTTAATACCGCAACGGTAAACTCTCGCCCAACAATTCGACGCTCAACTAATACCTTTGCGTCGTAGTGAGCAGCTTTTTCGTAGGCGGCTTTTAGCTCCTGCGCTGTGCTCACCACACTCATGCCAATGCTCGACCCCTCGTGTGCAGGCTTTACAAAACCTTGCCCTCCCAGAGAATCTAATACCGCTTGCCAATCACTATTTTCTACAAGCGACGCGTATTCAGGCGTTACCAAACCGACACTTTGCCAAACCTGTTTGGTTTTTAATTTGTCCATCGCCAAAGCGGAAGCGGCGTGATCGCTACCGGTGTAAGGAATAGCCAACCAGTCTAAGACTGCTTGCATTTTTCCGTCTTCACCACCGGGCCCATGCAAAGCAATAAATACACGGTCAGGAGCAAACGCTTCAATTTTCGCTATCGCATCGGCTTGCACATCTAAACCGTGCGCGTCCACGCCGCCCGCTTGCAGCGCTTGTAGCACCGCAGCACCGCTGCGCAGAGATACCTCTCGTTCAGATGACGTGCCACCAAACAGCACCAAAGTACGACCCAATGCAGCCGTATTGCCATCAAACTTTTTTACATAAGTCGTTGTCATCGTTACTGTAATTTCGCTGTTAACCTAAATTTCGTTTAGCTAATTCTTTCGCCAAGGTGCCAACGTTACCTGCGCCTTGCGTGATGATAATGTCGCCGGGTTGCACAATATCTTTTATCACCGCCGGCACACCTTCAACGCCTTCTACAAATATTGGGTCTACCACTCCGCGCGTACGAATTGTGCGGCTTAAATGCCGGCTGTCTGCGCCTGGAATTGGGTCTTCACCTGCCGAGTAAACCTCGAGCAAAACAAGTTGATCGACGGTAGACAACACTTCGACAAAATCTTCGTACAAATCGCGTGTGCGCGAATATCTGTGCGGTTGATACACCATGACTAACCGGCGATCGGGCCAGCCATCGCGCACTGCTGCAATCGTTGCAGCGACTTCTCGCGGGTGATGACCGTAATCATCCACAAGCATGGCCGTTGGCCCTGCACCCACTTCAAATTCGCCGTAAATTTCAAAACGACGACCCACACCCATAAAATTGGCTAACCCGTTTTGAATCGCGTCGTCGTCTACTTTTTCTTCACTGGCAACCGCCACAGCTGCGGTCGCATTTAAAACGTTGTGCTTACCAGGCATATTCAAAAATAGCTCTAAGGTTGCAAGGCCTTCTGGGCGCGCAACTTTGAAGCGTAATTTGGAGCCATCTTGGCGCACATCAAACGCGCGATAATCGCTATCTTCGTTAAAACCATAGGTAACCACCGAGCGAGAGATAGCAGGTATTAGCTCTGTCACTATGGGGTCGTCGCCACACACAACAGCCAAACCATAAAATGGCAAGTTGTGTAAAAAGTCGATAAAGGTTTGCTTTAGTTTTGAAAAGTCACCTTCGTAAGTATCCATATGATCGGCATCAATATTGGTAACTACGGATACCATCGGCTGCAGATGCAAGAACGACGCGTCACTCTCGTCGGCTTCCGCCACCAAATAACGGCTTTCGCCTAAGCCAGCATTACTACCGGCACTATTTAAAAGACCACCAATAATAAAGGTTGGATCTTTTTTACCAGCAGCCAAAATTGACGAAATTAAACTGGTTGTGGTTGTTTTACCATGCGTACCCGCTACAGCAATACCGTGGCGATAACGCATTAGCTCGCCCAGCATTTCTGCACGGCGCACAATAGGAATACGTTTTTCGCGCGCTTCCATTAACTCGGGGTTACCCGATTCAACCGCACTGGAATTAACAACAACGCTGGCACCATCTACATTGGTTGCGTGGTGACCGATAAAAACATGCACACCCATTCCCGCTAAGCGACGGGTTACGTCTGACTCGCGAAGATCGGAACCAGAAATTTCATAGCCTTGGTTAAGCAACACTTCTGCTATGCCGCTCATACCTGCACCGCCAATTCCGACAAAATGGATTCGACGAATACGGCGCATTTCTGGCACTTGATGGATGGTAACTTCAGTCATGTATCAATTCCTCGCAGAAGTCTGCGAATTTTTCTGCCGCATGCGGCTTAGATTGCTGCTTTGCTTTAACCGCCATTTGCTGCAAACGCTCTCGGCCGGCTAATAACTCGTTTAATAGAACTGCCAAAATTTCTGGGCTAAGTTCCTTTTGTTGCTTCACTACTGCGGCGCCACACTGCACTAAAAAATCGGCATTTTTAGTTTGGTGATCGTCTATTGCATAAGGGAAAGGTATAAACACTGCCCCCAGTCCAACTGCCGCCAATTCCGATACTGTTAAAGCGCCCGAACGACAGATTGCAAAATCGGCCCACTCTAACGCTTCAGACATCAATTCTATGTATGGCACTACATTGGCTTTTACACCTGCCAGCGCATAACTTTCTTTTGTTGCTTCTAACTTATCTTTACCTGTTTGGTGCACTATCTGAAAAGGTAAGGCCTTATTCACCTTACCAAACGCCGCGGGCACCATTTCGTTAATGGCTAACGCTCCACGGCTTCCACCTAAAACCAATACTTTTATGGGCCCTTCTTTCTGCGCAAAACGCTGCTGCGGAGGCGCCACCGTTTCTATATCTTTTCTAACGGGGTTTCCAACAAACACCCCATTTTTTAAACTACCCGGAAACGCCACCAGCGTAAGATTTGCGAACCTGCGCAAAATTTTATTGGTGGTTCCTGCTGCGGCATTCTGTTCGTGAATCACCAGTGGTATTTTCAGTTTTCTGGCGGCCATGCCACCGGGTCCAGCAACAAAACCACCCATACCAATCACTAAAGCAGGCCTAAGCTTTTGCAATATTTGCTTGGCTTGCTCTATAGCCTTTAAAACGCGAAACGGCGCGGCCAATAAAGCCATGCGGCCTTTGCCGCGAACTCCCGAAATTTCAATTTCGGAAAAAGCTATATCAAAACCCATTTGCTCGCTGGCTTTAGCGACTAGCTCTTTTTCCATTCCACCGCGCGAGCCCAACCACGCAATGTTAAACCCCCGTTGGTGCATTGCTTCGGCAACCGCAAGGCCTGGGTATACATGCCCGCCTGTACCACCGGCCATAATCACCACTGTTTTGGGGCGCTCGATAAACTTTCGCGCTACAACTTTTCGCACCGTGCGTTTTTCGCTCGCGCTAGTACTGTCTGCTTGTGAGCGACTCATGTTTAACGCAGTCTCATTCACGGCGAAATCCTCAAGGTTTACCCTCTTGGTTTTCTCTATTTAATTCCAAGTTAACGCGAAACACTAAAGCCATTAGCCCGCAGGTAATAAGCAAGCTACTACCGCCATAGCTAATAAATGGCAGCGTTAAACCTTTAGTCGGTAAAAAGCCAGAAGCAACCCCCATATTAATAAAGGCTTGCATGGCTAACATCACTCCAATACCAAACACCACATAGCTGCTAAAAAACTGCTCTTGTTCACTTGCTCGTCTAAATAAAATAACCAGCCGGTACAAGAAAAAGCCAAACACACCTATTAATGCTATTGCCCCAATAAACCCGAACTCTTCGGTGAATATGGCAAAAATAAAATCTGTGTGCGCTTCGGGTAGAAAGAACAATTTTTGCAAACTGTTGCCTAAACCCACACCAAACCAACCACCGCGGCCAAACGCAATTAACGACTGCACAAGTTGATAGCCACTATCAAACTGTGTTGCCCACGGGTCCATAAATGCAACCAATCGCTCCCAGCGATATGGCGATGCCACAGCCATTAGCGCCAAACCGGCCACGCCGCTTACTGCCAACAATAGAAAGCGAGCTAATGGCACGCCAGCAACGAACATCATGCAGCCTAAGGTTGCGCTAATAACTACAGAACTGCCGAAATCCGGCTCTAGCAATAGCAACAGCACAATAATTAACAGCACTGCCGTTAACTTCAAAAACCCAGACCACTGAGTGCGCAGCTCTTCGTTTCTTCTAGCCAAGTAGCTGGCGAAGTACACAATTAAACAAAATTTGGCGATTTCCGATGCCTGCATTGAGAAAGGCCCCAACGATAACCAGCGGCGACTACCATTTACAACCTTACCAATGCCGGGTATTAAAACGGCCATTAACAAAAAGAAGGCCAGAATTAACAGCAACCCAGAGTACTTATTCCAAACCGACATGGGTACGGCAAGAATAACAAGACCACCAACCAACCCCATGGCAAGAAACGTAATTTGCTTACGCACAAAAAACCAAGTGTCGTGGTAGCGCTCGGCAGCAAAATCTAACGAGCTGCTCGCCACCATAACAATGCCAACGCTAATAAGTATTGCCACGGTTGCATACAAACTAAAATCCAAACGGCGAAAACCTTGCACAGAGCCGTAGAGTGGCGAAGCAATATTGACTATCACGCACTCACCTCCGCAACTGTTAACGCAAACTCATGGCCGCGCGCTTCGTAGTTAGCAAACATATCTAAGCTTGCACACGCTGGCGACAACAACACTAAGTCACCAGATTTAGCCAATAGTGCCGCCTGTTTAACCGCTGCATTTAAAGTTTGTGCTTTTACACACATAACTTGCGGGTCTACCACTGCTTGTATTTTGGGGGCATCTACACCAATTAACAC
This sequence comes from Saccharophagus degradans 2-40, assembly GCF_000013665.1. Classification (NCBI taxonomy): domain Bacteria; kingdom Pseudomonadati; phylum Pseudomonadota; class Gammaproteobacteria; order Cellvibrionales; family Cellvibrionaceae; genus Saccharophagus; species Saccharophagus degradans. The sequence continues at coordinate 1,100,056 of NC_007912.1, read as the reverse complement.
AACCGCCGAAACATATTGGTTTATTACTTTACCTAGGCTAGAAAAATCTGCGCCCTTGCCATCGCCACCGGCGATAAGTACGATATTTTTAAACTGACCCGCCAGCCCTTCTATAGCCGCTTGGGCAGAACCGATGTTGGTCGCCTTGGAATCGTTTATATAAGTAACGCCATTTTTGTTGGCCACCCACTGACAGCGGTGAGGCAACCCCTCAAATTCCTGTAGTGCTTGCTTCAAGCCGGCGAACGGGATGTTTGCTGCGTCGCAAATGGCCAAAGCAGCAAGTGCATTTTTTAAATTGTGCGCGCCAGCTATTTTAATATCAGCAACAGAAAAAACATCCTGCCCATTTAGGCTCAATGCGTTGGTGTCGTTATTGAGCAGTACATGCTTTTCGTTTTCTTCAACGGCTTTCTTACTAGAGAAGCCGTAACGCTCAACACCAGCCATTACTGGCGGAATTGTTAATGTATCTTCCAAGTTATATACAATTTTCTTCGCACCAAAATAAATACGCTGCTTCGCTTGGCAGTAGTGCGCAAGCGACGGGTAGCGATCCATATGATCGGGCGATACATTTAGCACACATGCCACATCTAACTGCGCGCGCTTAACCGACTCTAACTGAAAGCTAGAAAGCTCAAGCACATACAGCTCAACGTCGGCATCAGCTAACAAATCTAAAACCGGTACGCCGATGTTGCCACCTACGGCTACATTCATACCTGCATTTTCTGCAGCCAAGCCAACCAATGTGGTTACGGTGCTTTTACCGTTGGAGCCAGTAATACCAACAACCGGCGCTTTGCGCTCAGCCAAAAACAGATCGATATCACCAATAATTTCTACGCCTGCCGCTTTGGCCTGCTGTATCTCTGGGGTTGCCAAAGGCACACCTGGCGATAACACAATTTGCTTGGCGCTGGTTAACAACTCCACATCTAAGCTACCGTTATCTACCTTCATTGAAGGGCATTTGGCTTGTAGCTCTGCAACTTGCTGCCAAGTTGACTTGGGTAGATCTTTGCGCGTGTCTAATAAAAAGAAGTTAGCGCCTTTGTTGGCCAAATAGCGCGCAACCGATAGCCCGGTAAGGCCCATGCCTACCACTACTATCGGGTTGTCTGTTGCTATTAAATTTGCCATTAAAACGCTTTACCTTTTATTAACAGTTAACTAGTGTTTGGCTATCGCAGCTTGAGTGTTGCCAAGCCAAATAGAACCAACATGACGGTAATAATCCAAAAACGCACTATTACACGCGGCTCGGGCCACCCTTTTAACTCAAAATGATGGTGTAAAGGCGCCATTCTAAAAATTCGGCGGCCCGTTAATTTAAACGAGGCAACCTGCAATATGACCGACACAGTTTCCATAACGAAAATGCCCGACATAATAATGAATACAATTTCATGGCGAACAATTACAGCAATAATGCCAAGTGCAGCACCCAGTGCTAATGCACCCACGTCGCCCATAAATACTTGTGCGGGGTAAGTGTTAAACCACAAAAAGCCTAACCCTGCCCCAGCCAACGCCGCACAATAAACAACTAGTTCGCCGGCACCTGGCACATAAGGTATTTGCAAATAGGCAGAGAAATTTGCGTTACCTACAAGGTACGCGATTATGCCCAATGCAGAGCCAACCATTACAGTTGGCATAATGGCCAACCCATCGAGGCCATCGGTTAAATTTACTGCGTTGCTAAAACCAACCACCATAAAATAAGTAAGAATGATGTAAAACACACCCAGCTCTAACGCTACACCTTTAAAAAACGGAATGTATAACGTTGTTTCTTCCGGTATTTGCGCCGTGACATATAAGCCATATGCGACGGTAAAACCCGCTAGCGATTGCCAAAAGTACTTCCATTTAGCAGGCAAGCCCTTTGAATTTTTTTGTACTACCTTACGGTAATCATCTACCCAACCTACAAGCCCAAACGACAAAGTGACAAACAACACCGCAAGCACATAGCGGTTAGTTAAGTCAGACCACAAAAGCGTGGCGAACACTATGGCAAATAAAATAAGCGTGCCGCCCATTGTAGGGGTACCGCTTTTCACCAAGTGACTCTCTGGCCCGTCGTCGCGAATTGACTGACCTATTTGTAACTTGTTGAGCTTGTTAATAACCCAAGGGCCAAGTAGTAACGATAAACCTAGGGCAGTCATTACCCCCAAAATAGCGCGAAAGGTTAAGTACTTCACAACCGCAAAAGCGCTTATGTATTGCTGTAAATATTCTGCAAGCCATAGCAACATTATTTTTGTTCTCCGCTCGCTAATAGAGCATTAACTATCTGTTCCATTCGCGTACTGCGCGAACCTTTTACTAAAACCACCACTTCGGACGAACAGAGCATTGGCAGCGCTTGCTTTAGCTGCTCTTTATCTTCAAACCATTTAGCGTGCGGACCGTAACCTTGTGCTGTAAACCGACTCGCTTCGCCGGTACACCACAATTGTTTAATTTGTTTTTGTTGGGCGTAACGCCCAATTTCTTCATGCGCCGAATTGCGCATTTCACCCAGCTCTCCCATATCGCCTAAGACGATGGCACTGCGCTCAAATTGCGCAGCGTAGTCTATGGCCGCTTTTACTGAGCCCGGGCTGGCGTTATAGGTATCGTCTATTACCGTTAGCTTTTCATTTACACGCGCAAGCTGCATACGACCCTTATCGCCGGTGTATTTTTCTAGCCCACGCTTAATTAGCTCAACGCTTATGCCAACCGCGCGCGCCGCACTTGCTGCAGCCAAAGCGTTAGCTACGTTGTGGGCACCGAGCACGCCAAGCTTTAACTCAACCTCTTCACCTTCAATAATCGCGCTAAACTCTGCGCGGCCAAAAGTGTCTTGCTCAATGTTCTGGACACGCACTTCGGCGGCTTCATCTGTTAACTCGGGATTAAATCGAGTTATTTTTTTGCCCTGCAAAGCATCTAATAAAGTAGGCTGCTGAGCACTAGCAACGTTAAGCACACCTACACCACCTTCAACTAGGCCGCGATAGAGGTGTGCTTTATCTATAGCTATTGCTTCAACCGAGCCAAAGCCCTCTACATGCACAGGCATGATGTTATTTACAATGGCCACATGAGGCTGAATAAGTTCGGCCAAATACTTAATTTCATTTGGCCCGCTTGTGCCCGCCTCAATGACTGCGAACTGGTGCTCATTGGCCAGGCGCATCAACGATAGCGGCACGCCAATGTGGTTGTTCAAATTTCCTCTGGTGGCCACGGTTGAACCAGCCAAGGAACAAATCGCTGCCAGCATGCCCTTCACAGTGGTTTTACCGCAGCTGCCGGTTACACCAATCACCTTGCCATTAAATTTTTCTCTACTCGCTAGGCCTAGTTCGCCAAGCGCTTTGTAGCTATCACCCACACACCATTGCGGTAAATCTAAATTGGTGTTCGGCGTTTCTACTATGGCTGCTGCGGCCCCCTTTCGGGTGGCTACATCCAAATAATTGTGCCCATCAAAATTCGGTCCCTTCAACGCAATAAACACGTCGCCGTGATTTATCGCTCGGGTGTCAGTATTGATGGACGAGAATGTAATATTGTATGCCTCTCCAGGGTATACAATTTCGCCGCCAAATCTTTCTGCCAATGCCTGTAAAGATAATTCCATTACGCTTGACCTCGCGCATGCGAAAAGCATTTGGCTGCTAAAAATTCTTTAGCTATTAATGCATCGTCAAACGGTAGTTTTTCTCCTTTGACAAGCTGGTAATTTTCGTGGCCTTTACCCGCAATAACAATCGCATCGTTTTCGGCTGCATTTGCGACGGCGTATTCGATTGCGTTTTTTCGATCAGCAATAACCATCGCCGCATCTTTGTTTTTAAGGCCAGCAAGCATATCTTTTAAAATAAGCTCTGGGTTCTCATCGCGCGGGTTATCAGATGTTAATACCACGCAATTAGCTAAACGCTCTGCCACTTCTGCCATTAATGGACGTTTACCTACATCGCGATTACCACCACAACCTATCACTACCCACAACTTACCTTGCGTATATGCGGCCACTTCGCTAAGTACTTTTTCAAGTGCGTCGGGCGTGTGCGCGTAATCTACAAATACCGCCAATGGCTGCTCACTGCTATTTACACGCTGCAGTCGACCCGGCGCGGCTTGCAGAGTCTTCACCTGTGCGACCACGTCCACCAATGGATAACCCAATGCACAAGCTGTTGTAAGTACAGCCAACACGTTGCTTAAGTTATATCGGCCAACTAGCCCTGTTGCTAATTCAGCTGCACCCCAAGGTGTATGCAACTGCGCGACGGTTTGGCTAGAACCCCATTCAATAGAGTGAGCAACAATTGTGTTTTCACTTTGAGCAACCAAAGCTTGCTCACCGCCAAGACTGTAGCTATAAGTGATGGCTTGCGGCGCCACGCCATTAGTTAAAATATTCACACCCACTGCGTCATCGGCATTGATTACTACAAAGCTCAACTCTTCTCGCGCAAATAACGCAGCTTTGGTGGCAGCATATTCTTCGAGGCTTGCGTGGTAATCCAAATGGTCGCGACTTAAATTGGTAAAAATTGCGCCATTAAAATCCACGTCTGCCACGCGCCCTTGCGCCAAGCCGTGAGAAGACACTTCCATTGCCACTGCACCTACCTGCTGCTGTAGTTCAGCTAGAATTTTTTGGCAATCTAGCGCAGAAGGTGTAGTTAAGCCTGTATCAGTCAAATTAACGGGTGCACCGCATTCATCAAACTTTGCGAAACCTAGCGTGCCCACCATGCCGCACGAAAATTGTAATTTGCTTAACAATTGCGCGAGCAAATAGGCACATGTGGTTTTACCGTTAGTACCAGTAATGCCAATAATTGTTAAAGAGCGCGAAGGGTGACCATAAAAATTAGCCGCCACCCGACTTATTTTTTGTTTTAACTGTGGAATATGTACCACAGGTACAGCACCAGTTAAGTCGACACCGAACGTATCTGCCTCTGCCAATATTGCAGCGGTTGCACTGTCACATTTTTCAATAAAAGCGCGTCCATCTACTTTGTCGCCAGGTACAGCAATAAATACGCTGCCAGCGCTTAAAGTACGGTTATCTAAAGACACCCCACTTACTTTTATGTTGGCAACGCTCGCATCTAGCGGCGCCTCGGCCAGCCAAACACCCTGAAGTAATTGCGCAATAGTGATTTCAATATCACTCATGGCTGCAACTCCACAGCGGCTAAATATTCTTCGCGATTAACCGGCGGTACGCGCAAAACTTGTAATGCACCACCAACCGCCTTTGCAAATACCGGCGCAGCAGATTCACCACCGTAATATTTACCGTTGGACGGCTCATCAATAACCACTACCGCAACAATTTTTGGGTTATCTGCCGGTGCGAACCCAGCAAAAAAACCTCGGTAACGATCATCCGCATAACCGCCATTTTCAGTTTTATGCGCGGTACCCGATTTGCCTGCAACAGGGAACGCTGGAATTTGCGCACGCGTTGCGGTGCCACCCTGCTGCGTTACCGTTTTTAGCATTGTGGTTATTTGAGACGTTACCCGCTCAGACACCACTCGCTGCGAATACGGAGCTTCGCTTTGCATAACCAAACTAACAGGCTTGAACTCCCCGCCTGCTGCAATCATGTTGTAAGCCTGTGCTAGTTGCACCGCATTTAAATTTAACCCGTAGCCAAACGATAAGTTCGCGTGCTCAATTGGTCGCCACTTTGTGCGCGACGGCAAAACACCCACGCTTTCACCGGGGAACCCCAACCCAGTGCTTTGCCCAAGCCCTGCTCGCGCAAACATATTGCGAATGGTTTCTGCATCCATTTCTAACGCCAGCTTGGTTATACCTACTTGACTGGATTTAGTAATAATTTTGGTTAGATCCATAACGCCGTAATCGCGCGGGTCTAACAATGTTTTACTGCCCACTTGGATATACCCAGGGCTGGTATTGATTGTGTGATTAAACGGGTAGCGCCCCGTTTCCAATGCCGCCATCATGGTAAGTGGCTTCATGGTAGAGCCCGGCTCAAACACATCCGTTAAAGCGCGATTACGCAATTGCGCTGGTACTAATTTGGTTCGATCGTTTGGGTTGTACGATGGCTGATTAACCATGGCCAATATTTCGCCGGTTTCCACATCCAACATTACCAATGAACCCGCACGCGCTTTTTGCTCTGCTACCGCAGCTTTAAGCTCGCGATAGGCCAGATATTGCAAACGCAGATCGATACTTAATTGCAATGGTTTACCCGTGGCTGGCGCGCGCACCATTCCCACTTCTTTTACTACATTGCCTTTCAAATCTTTTACTAGGCGCTTTTCACCCGGCACACCAGCAAGCCATTGGTTATAGGCTAGCTCTACGCCCTCTTGGCCCTGATCTTCAATATCAGTAAAGCCAATGATGTGAGCAGTTACCTCACCGGCGGGGTAATAACGACGGTACTCCTGCTCGGAGTAAACCCCTTTAAATTTGTGCGCAAGAATTGGCTCTGCTTTATGCGGTGGCAGATGCCGCTCCAAATACATAAATTGTTTGTTTTCGTAATTTTTTAAACGCTTTTTCAGTTCGCTATGGCTAATACCCATTGCTTTAGCCAACGCAGGGCCCTGCTCGCTATTTAGCTGCTGTGGGTTAACGTAAATGGACGTTAACGGCGTGCTCACCGCAAGCAATTCACCATTGCGATCGGTAATGACACCGCGGTACGCAGGTATTACCTGACTGCGCAAAGTGCGCGCATCACCCGCGCTTTGCAAAAAGCGAAAATCCTTATCGTCACCGGGAATAAGCTGCAAATTTGCCAAGTGCCAAATAAGCGAAATGGGCAGAGCGCAAAGCGCCCCACCCATTAACATCATTCGCCATTTAGCTATTTGCTTTGTTTGCTTCATTGCCTATAAACCAATACGGTTTTATCCGGTGAAGGTACGTTCATTTTTAATGTTGTGTGGGCCATTTTTTCCACCCGGGAATAGGCCGCCCACGAACTTTTTTCCAATAAATATTGCCCAGAGGTAACCTCCAAGCTGCTCGCCTCACGACGCAGAGACTCCAACTCATCAGTAGCTATACGCGACTGAAAGCTACTAAATACAACACCGATGGCAGTCACTAAGGTAAACATCCACAGGGCGACAAAGCTCAATGGCTTGATCCACTTTATGCTTTGTACGTCTGCTTGGTTTTGCTTAGCTAATTTAGCCAATGTGAAGTCTCCGTTTTACCTTTTGCGAAACGTGTTTAAACCGTAAGCTTCGCGCTCAAACTTTGCTTTAACCCAGTTTTTCAACCCAATCTTTCGCCTACACGCATTACAGCGCTACGCGATCGAATATTCTGTGTTAATTCCGTATCACCTGCTTTTAACGCCTTACCTATTATTTTTAAATTTTGCTTTTTCATTTCTTCCGTAACGGGCAACCCTTTTGGAAATTGCTTACCCATTGATTGATCGCGAAAAAAACGTTTAACCATGCGATCTTCAAGTGAGTGAAAACTAATAACAACAAAACGACCACCAGGGGCAAGTACGCTCACACTGTCATCCAGCAGCTGGCGTAAATCCTCTAGCTCGCGATTAATAAAAATTCGTACAGCCTGAAAAGCGCGGGTTGCAGGGTGCTTTCCCTTTTCCCATTTTCTATTGGCTGCCTTTACCACTTCAGCAAAATCGTGTGTACGCGTGAAAGGCTTAATTTCTCTGCGCTCAACAATGGCTTTTGCCATATGTCGCGAAAAACGCTCTTCCCCGTACTCCCACAATACTTGCGCTATATCTTCTTGCTTGGCGGTGTTAATCCACTCCGCTGCCGTCATACCAGCTTCGGTGTTCATACGCATATCGAGCGGGCCGTCATTCATAAAACTGAAACCGCGCTCTGCTACATCTAGCTGGGGTGAAGACACACCCAAATCCACTAACACGCCACTCAAGCCGCCGGCCGCAAAATCAGCCTGCAATAAATCAATGTGTTTTAAGTCGGCAAACGAACCATGCACAATACGAAAGCGCGAGTCTTCCGCCTCTAACGCCTTACCCACAGCGACCGCTTCTGGGTCTTTATCTATACCGAACAACTTACCTTCTGGGCCAAGCTTGGCCAGTATTGCGCGGCTGTGACCTCCGCGACCAAACGTGCCATCTACGTAGGTGCCCGCTGGGTCGACAACTAAAGACTCTACCGACTCCTGTAACAGAACCGAAAAGTGAGGGGACTCATTCATTCAACACTCACTTATAGTGATAGGGTCAGCATTTCTTGCGGCAACTCATCGCCGTCATCTACATCGGCTATCGATGCAAACCACGCTTCTTCACTCCACAACTCAAATTTCTTACCCAACCCTACAAGCATTAGCTTTTTGTCGAAGTTGGCGTAATCTCGCAGTGTAGGAGGAAGCAATACACGACCGTTTCCATCCAGCTCTAAGGTGGTGGCATAACCAATTAGCAAACGCTGCGCGCGCAATGCGGCTTTGTTAAACGAAGGCAATGCTTCAATCTTTGGCAATATTTCTGCCCACTCGGTTTCTGGGTATACCAACAAGCAACGATCTTGTGTGTGAGCGGTCACTACAATGCGGCCTTCACAGGCGTCAGCAAGCGTATCCCGGTATTTAGCCGGAATTGCCATGCGCCCTTTGGCATCCATTGTTATAGCGTGACTACCCTGAAACACTCGTTTTCACCACTTTTTAGGAGGAAACTCCACTTAAGTACACTTAAAACCACTTTACACCACTTTTGCACACTATATTTCGGATTCAATCAAAGTCAAGGAAAAAGCCGGTTTGGAAGGGGTGTAAGTTATTGAATCTGCAGGGTTTTTACTGTTACGAAATACAGTAGTGAAAATAAGCAGCAACAAGAAAGTTAAGTAAAAACAGCACGATAGACTCTAAAGCTAGAATCTACTTTAACTTCAAGACCGTTTTGGCTTATAAAGAAGGGATTGCTATACCCGCGAAGAATATAGCGATCAAAAAAGGAATGATGAGCCAGCCGATAAGCCGGGTTCTGTCGAGGACAATCATTCATCTGGGACGTATGTCACCATACGCCTCAAGCGACCTACCCGAATCCAGTGCGGGCCGCACCTGTAGGATTCCTATTTGGTCTTGCTCCGAACGGGGTTTACCATCGCCACAGACTGTTACCAGCTGCGCGGTGCGCTCTTACCGCACCCTTTCACCCTTACCGATGCTCTTGTTGCCAAGAACACAGGCGGTCTACTCTCTGCTGCACTTTCCGTAGGCTCGCGCCCCCCAGGCGTTACCTGGCGTTCTGCCCTATGGAGCCCGGACTTTCCTCCCCACCACAAGGATGAAGCGATTGTCTAGCTGGCTCGGGCGCAACAATAGCAAACACCACGGTTTAAAGGCAAGAAATTAGACCAACCTCTCAAAAACAAAGCAAACAGGCTAATTCGCAAATAACTAGGGACGAAGATAAAGCTTGAGCCAAGCATTTTTAGCGTTTTTATCCACCAACCACTGCCCAGCTTGTTTACGCCCAGACACAAAAGCCGCATAAACATTGCCGCCTGCCAACCACTGATAATACCCCTTGCCGCTATCATCTTGTTGCGACAACGCAATCGCATAGGGCTGCTGCGCACTCAAGCGCTCATACTGCAAAGGAACGTGCACCACAGAGTAGAAGCTATCGACGGTCTCGGCGGGCACAAGAGCCTGCGCAAGAGCTTCTCCAACAGGCACGCCGTTTTCCACTCGATACAACTTAGCAAGCAAAGGAGAAGCCTCGCCATTACCATGCAGCTGTATTTTTACATCCACACCCGCAAGCGCTTGCGACTGGGGAACAGTAAACATTTGGTATCGCGCCACGGCATCGCCACCGGCAACATCCACGCCCAATAACCCTTCGTGCATTAAAGTTAGCGACGACAAGCCCTGCTCAAAATTGGCAAACGTAAATTCATGCTCACCCTTTGCAACGGCCTGCGTATATTCAACCCCAGCAATGCTCACCAACAAGGTAAACGGGCTATTTGTTTTAACTCGAACACGTGCGCCCGAATCTGGCGTTAGACGGTCATCCACTTCTAGATCAATGCGATTATCGCCAAAATGTAAATTTTTAATGCCGTGTTTTTCTGCCAAGGCTAAATCCCAATGCACACTATCATTGGCACCGTTAACTTGAATACCCATAACGTTTTCGATAAGCGCTGCAATTGGGCCAACACCAGTCCACCCCACAAAGTCGGCCCGTGCGTGCACACCTTCGGCAACTTCCTCTGGCCTGTAATTTTCAAACAGAGTATTTGTTTTGCGATATACCCAATAAATATGCTCGATATGGTTAATCGCAATGCGACGCGCAGCCTCGCGATACCCCTTCACCTCTAACCCCTTAATGGTTTGATACGTTGTGGGCGCCCAAACGGCTCCGTCCCAATAACCGCCATCTTTCATGTAGGTTTGTTCATCTTTAGCAACGGTGGGCAAATGGTGCTCGGTCCAAAAGCGTTGAGGGTTAAGAATATGCTCGTTTAACATGCGCAATTCTTGTTTATCAGAGGTTACCCGCGCTATAAACGGCCAAAAGGAAGCTGGCGTTTTAACCTTATAAAAGTTACCTTTTTTATCCAAATCATAATAAATACCGTCTTGCTCATCCCACAAAATAGCGTTAATTAATTGCGCAAGCTCGGCATGCTCTTGCTCAAAACGCTGCTGCGCTTTTTGCTCTCCAATCACCTCCGCCATTTTAGCTAGGTAGTAGGCGTTTAACGCTTGCTGCGCGGTTATATCTATCCAACTTCCATCCGCGTGTTCGCACACATGTTTAGTACCTAAGCGCGGGCTTCTATCCATACCGTTGGCATAGCTGGTCGCCCAATACAGTCCGTTATCCCAGCGTCGATTAGCTTTTATCCAATCGTAATAATCAACCAGAATATTAAAAATAGATTTGCCATTTATTTTTTTGGCAAACCTACTTGCATCCCCTTTTACTTCGTAACTTTGCCATTCGGCCCAAGAAAATAATGGCGGATTAATAGAACAATTCGCCTCCAAACTTCCTGTCTTAGGCCAGTAGGACGAGCCATCTTTTTCCCGCAGCTCGCGACCAATCCAACCATCGGCATGTTGATAACGGTAAAAATTTTCCAGCGATACAATGCCCGGCAATTCTTTATTACCATAACGAGCAAACATCATAATAAAGCTTGTATCCCACTGAAAAATATTAGGGTTAAAGGCTTCGTCCATATAAAAATCCACAAAACCATTTTGCGGCGTTCCGCGCTGTATTTTTTCAAATGCAATTTCAAAAGTACGATAGTAAAGGTCTTGCCAACCTTTATGTTCTTCGAGGTAAACCTGAGGGATATTTTTAATATTTGGAGAAGCGGGATTAGCTTGCACAGTTATAAAAACAACGCAGCCAAAAAAACACACAAGCAAACGATTCAATATATTATTTTTTAAAACAACACTTCGCCAACAGAACACATACACCCCCAACAATTAGTCGCAATTACGCCTGCGCATTATTGGGGTAACACCATCAACACAAAGTGAATAATCAATCGTTACACAACAGCTTGCTAACACTGCAATGTGTAATTCATTAAAACCTAATTAAAAATGCCTATAACGCTTTTCTTCAAGCAAGCGCTGCTCTTCTGCTGGGCCGAAAGGTACGGTATTTACGAAGGGAAGTAGTTCAGATTTATTGCGGCCCAATACGCCCATGCGGGTTTCGCATACGGTTAGGTCTACTACGTGTAATGCAGACAAGCGCGCAGCTAAATCGACAATGGTTTTGTATTGGGCATAATTTTCACGAAAGAAAATAGCCACTTCGGGGCCGTGTATAACAAGAGCAATGGGGGGAATATTGGCGGAGGCATTGTTTTGCAAAAATAACTGCTCGGCGCGCAACAATGCTTGCTCAACATCGTCGGGCGACTGCTGATTTAATAGCGCTAAAAAGCCGTGCGGGTAGCTTGGCGACATTTGCGGGTTTTCATCTGCGCTATATACCCAAGGTGTAATTGGCTGCCCTTGCTGCGTTAATTCATCGCCCGAATCTAGCGCGGGCTGAGCAAAGGTATTAATAGAGAAAAATAGGGCAAAAAGAAAAAACGAGGAAAGATATAACGGCGAACGCGTTAAGTGCCTGCGCTCGCCACTACAATACAACATGTTTAGATGGAAAATGACGAACCGCATCCACAGGTTGTGGAGGCGTTGGGGTTGGCTACTACAAATTTAGACCCCTTAAGGCCCTCTTCGTAATCAACTTGAGCGCCAACTAAATAGGGGTAGCTCATAGCATCTACCACTACAGTCACCCCATCGCGCTCTATTTTGGCATCGTCTTCTGCGCAAGCTTCATCGAAGGCGAAGCCGTATTGAAACCCAGAACAGCCGCCGCCGGTAACAAATACACGTAACTTCAGGTCTGGGTTGCCTTCTTCCTCGATAAGCGCCTTAACTTTGGCGAGCGCATTTTCCGTCACTTGTACGGGTTCGGGTACAAATGTTTGTGGCGCACTCATAAACTACCTCTAATTTTGGACAATAGGGCGCAATTATCCAATTAACCGACTAAAACAATCAAGTATTAGTCGCAGATTCCGCCTTTATTGGCGTTGGTGCAACTTTTGGCGCGGCTTTTGGGGCTGGAACGGCCACTTCCCCCTCAGGGATATGCACTAAACTACCGTTTACCTGTGCGCCTTTAACCATTTCGATCACTTTATAGTGCACATTGCCGTTTACCACGGCTTTGGCTGCTAGCTCCAAATGCTTGTCGGAGTATACATCGCCAGTAACGTGGCCGTTAATCATAATTTTAGGGGCACGAATTTCACCTTCTACTAAGCCTTTATCACGCACATTAACTTGCGCATCGGAATCGGCAGCGGCAAATACATTGCCTTTTACGCTACCCTCCACTTCGAGCGTACCACCGAATTTAATATCGCCAGTAATCTCTACCGATTTAGCCAGCAGTGTGGTGCCACCAGTGGCAAATTGATTGTCTTTATTTTTTCCACCTAACATGGTTTTAAGTCTCCTCTACTAACCAGCCAAATCGTTTTTCTATGGTTACTGCATTTTTACCCGTGGATCGGGCTGTAAGCTCTATGCGCTCTGGATCGAACCCTACGGGCAGAACCAAATCGCCCTCTATTGTTTGAAAATATTTGAAGCGCAGCTTAACGGTTTTATCGCTTACAGAAGAGGACAAATCACTCAAATAATAACGCGCTTCTAAATCATTTTGCTTACCTACAACCACCACCTCTAGCGAACCGTTAAGTAGCTCGTGATTAGTGGCTAGCTGCTGCATTACAAACTTGTAGTGATACGTGCGCCCAGCATCGGTATCGCTAAGCTCAATTGCCCCAAAGGTGAGGCCACGCTTATTTTCTGTTGGCGCCATTAAATTACGGTAGAAGCTATTGTCGGCCTCAAGCGCGGCGAGTTGCTCTTTAAGCGCAATGACCTCTTGGCGAACATCCTCACTAGACTGTCGGTCTACCTCTGCCCCAAGGCGGATATTGGCCAACTCTTGCTCGACCGCTCTAAGGGCTGCACTTTTGCTATCTAGCTCGGAACTAAGCGAAGAAATTTGAGCTAACGCCGCTTCTTGCTCAGCCATGCCCTGTTTGAAGCCAAAATAATAGGCCCCAACAGCTGCAGACGCGGTAATTAATACAGTTATAAAAACGTATAGCACCCGCAGCCATGGCCGATGGGGCACCACGCGCAAATTTTGCTGTTTGCTACCTTTAACAACTGTCATGCTTTGCTTGATTCCTTTTTTATTCTTCGCACCATGCGCCTTAAGCGCATGGGTCACACATTAGTACAATCGATAAAACCTAAGGCAATATAGCTGGGCTAGACATACCCATGTTTTCGTCTAGGCCAAACATTATATTCATGTTTTGCACGCCTTGGCCGGAAGCACCTTTGGTGAGGTTGTCGATAACAGACATAATGACCACGGTACCCCTTTCCTGCGGCTCTATCACGGATATTCTGCACATATTGGTACTTTTCACCGTTCGCGTTTGCGGGAAATCGCCCTTAGGCAGCACATCTACAAACGGCTCATTCGCATAACGCTGCTCATACAAGGCTTGTAGGTCTCCAGCATCGCCCTTTAATTTGGCGTAAAGAGTAGAGTGAATACCTCGAATAGTGGGCAACAAATGCGGCACAAACGTAAGCGATAGGCCGTTTGCGTGTTCGCCACCTATATCCACCAAGCCTTGTTCTATTTCGGGCAAGTGCCTGTGGCCGGCTGCGCCGTATGCTTTAAAGCTGTCACTCGCTTCCGAAAACAAATTAGGTACGCTTGCCTGCTTTCCAGCACCGGTGGTGCCTGATGCAGAGTTAGCAATAAGCGAAGACACATCGATTAAGCCTTTTTCTAACAGCGGTAAAAAGCCCAACTGAATAGACGTGGGGTAACAACCTGGGCACGCAATGAGCTGAGCCGATTTTATTTTTTCGCGGTTTACCTCTGGCAAGCCATACACGGCAGACGCAACCAAATCTGGGCAGCCGTGTTTTTGGCCGTACCACTTCTCCCACGTGGCTATATCGCGGATACGGAAATCGGCAGATAAATCGATAACACGTGCACCGCCCTCAATGAGTTCAGCCATCATTGCCTGAGCTACACCATGGGGCGTGGCAAAAAAGATCACATCGCACTCAAGCAGCACTTCTTTGGAGGGCTCGCTAAAGGCTAAGTCGTAGTGGCCGCGCAGGTTTGGGAAAAGCTCAGACACTTGACGCCCAGCCTCTGCACGAGAGGTGATCACAGTCACTTCTGCCTGTGGGTGGCTTGCCAATATGCGTAATAACTCTACACCTGTATAGCCGGTGCCCCCAACAATACCTACTTTAATCACTTGCCTTCTCCTGTTTAACCCAGTGTTTGTGCACTGCAGCTTTCAAATATGGTCACCGCATACATTATGGACTTGCACGATATTTGCTAGATCCTGACGGTGGTCGCGTATAATAGCAAACTCAACGCCGAAGTAATCATGCTGGCGTTGATTAGTTTAGCAGGCCGCCAAATTCTATTTCCTATTAACGACACCCGCGCCAAACCGCTATGCTAACAAGATGCCATTTTGCCTTAGTTATATTGCACTGGGTTAATTAAAAACTAAGGACGACAGGACTCCTCATGCCAGAAACACGAACGCAGCGCTTACTTGCCAATTTTCGCCACTCGCTTGCGTATATAGATGCCCTGCCACAACTCACCCTGCTGGGCTTAATTATTGGCTTATTTACTGGCGTAATTATTGTTATTTTTCGCCTGCTTATAGACCTACCACTTAGCTATTTTTTAGACACCCGCCCAGATAATTTCGAAGCCATGCCCACCGACATGATTTGGCTGCTCATTATGGGGGGCACCATCCCTATCGCCATTTTGCTGCACTTTGCCGGTAAAAAGCGCAGCCAAACCGGTGTTAGCCATGTAATAGACCGACTGCACAACTACCAAGGGCAACTGCCCACATCTAACTGGATGGTACAATTTTTTGGCGCGGCCTTGTGTATGTTAAGCGGGCAATCGGTGGGCCGCGAAGGGCCCGCCGTTCACTTGGGTGCCGGCGTAGCCAGCAAGCTGGGCAAGTGGCTAAACCTGCCCAACAACAGCCTGCTTACCCTCATTGCCTGCGGCGTTGCCGCCGGTATATCCGCCTCTTTCGACACCCCCATGGCGGGGGTAATTTTCGCAATGGAGGTCGTGGTACTGGAATACACCGTTGTGGGCTTTGTGCCGGTAATTTTGGCTTCGGTTATGGGCACCATGGTAAGCCAACTGGTATTTGGCGAAGCCAGTAATTTCAAAATTGGCCCAGTAGATATGGGCAGCCTACTCGAGTTGCCTTATATGATTGTAATGGGCTTGGCTATATCTGTTTGCGCAGCGGCCTACATAAAGCTAAACCTTGGCGCTATGCGCCTAAGTAAATACCCTGTTGCACTGCGCGTGATTGTAGCCGGCTTGCTTACCGCCACCATTGCCAGCGGCGTGCCCGAAGTTATGGGGCTGGGCTACGATACCGTTAATGCCATTATTGTTGGTGAAGTACTTTTATTTAGCCTGTTAATAATTGGCGTAGCCAAGTTATTTCTTACCCCCGTTGTAATCGGCCTAGGAATGCCCGGCGGTGTAATAGGCCCGTTGTTAGTTGTAGGGGCTTGCTTGGGCGGGGTGCTGGGCACTTTTTTTGATGCGGTATTCCCCAACCTAGGCGCAAGCCCTGGCTTTTACGTTGTGCTGGGCATGGCAGGCATGATGGCAGCCACCTTAAATGCACCGCTCGCAGCTTTAGTGGCCGTTTTAGAGCTGAGCTACAACCCGAATATGATCTTCCCTGCCATGCTTGTCATTGTGGTTAGCTGCTTAAGTACTCGCCAGCTATTTTCGCTAGACAGCATTTTTACCGAGCAACTGCGGTTAACGAATCGGTTGCCAGAAGAAGGCCCCGCAAATTCCGCTTTGCGCCGTGCAGGTGTAGGCAGTATTTTGGATAAAAAAGTAAAACCCTGCGCCCAAATACACGATTACGAACAAGCCAAGCTGTTACTGCAAGACAAACCGCGCTGGATAATTATTGAAAACGAAGATAAAAAATTTGCGCTGCAAGCGGCAGACTTAGCAAAATACCTCGAGGAGGCGCCCGTAGAGGTGCTTAGTCTTGAAAAAGATATAGACCTAATGGATATTCCCGGTCGCCGTCACAGGTTGCATCCTATTCACGAAACTGCGACGCTCTACGAAGCACTAAAGGCCATGCGCGCAAAAGATACCGATATGCTTTATATTGCCCGCCATCGCTCACCACTTATTAGCGATGTGTTTGGCTTGGTGCGGCTAATAGATATAGAAAACTTCTACCAACCAAAAGAATTTAGGAAAGCCTAATGCTGTGGGTTAAAGCCTTACATATTGTTTCTGTTATTTGCTGGTTTGCAGCCTTATTTTATCTGCCACGGCTTTTTGTGTATCACGCCATGAGTGAAGACACCATTAGCAAAGAACGATTTAAAACAATGGAACGCAAGCTATACCGCGGTATTGCCACGCCCTCGATGATTGCCACCATTATTTTTGGCGGCTGGACAGCAAGCTACGCGTGGGATTACTACAGCGGCAGCACCTGGTTTTGGATAAAAATGGCGCTGGTGGTTTTACTGATTGGCTACCACCACATGTGCGCAAAATACATGCGCGCATTTAGAGATGACAAAGCCGTACCCGGGCATGTTTTTTTTAGATGGTTCAATGAATTCCCGGTACTGCTACTTATTGCTGTAGTAATACTCGCGGTGGTTAAGCAGCCGGTATAAAGGCATAAAAAAGGGTGCAAATTTCACCCTCAGAGTGATGACAAACCTGACCCAAGCAACACAGCAAGTAAATTTTTAGGGTGAAAGATCAAAAATGCTCAATTCATGCTTCGCCATGGATGGCGATGTTAGAGCAACGCAGGAGCAGTTGCCGAGACGAATTGAGCAAGTTATAGGGACATATTCATACGTTTTTTGAGCTTTCACCCTAAGAATTTACGGATTTCGAAGGATTAAACTCTCCGCAAAATTTAAAGTGGGGTTTATCAATAAACTGAGGGTGCAAATTGCACCCTTTTGTTTACTTAGAAAGTTAGCCAGTTTTTAGCTAATCATTAAATTGCCACTAGGCCTTTAACGCTGCTCGAATACCTGCGCCATAGGCTGGGTCTACTTTATCGAATAGGGCTAATTGCTTATCGATAATATTTTGTGGCACACCTTGCATAGCACCGGCAATATTATTAAATAAACGCTGCTTCTGCCCATCGTCAAACAAATTAAACAATGCCGCTGGCTGACTAAAATCGTCGTTACCTTCACGGTGGTTATACCTGTCGGCATCGCCACTTATTTTTAGTGGTGGCTCGGCCACATCTGGGTTTTGTACTGCGCCACCAAATGAATTGGGTTCGTAGTATGCATCGGTGCTGCCACTTTTATTACCAAAGAAATTCATCGAGCCATCTTTATGGTAATGGTGCACTGGGCATTTAGGGGCGTTAACCGGTAGCGCTTCGTAGTGAGTGCCTATTCTATAACGGTGCGCATCGGCATAACTAAAAATACGCGCCTGTAATACTTTGTCGGGCGAAAAGCCAATGCCCGGTACCACATTCGATGGCGAAAACGCAGCTTGCTCTATTTCGGCAAAATAGTTTTCGGCATTGCGATTTAACTCCATTTCACCTACTTCGATTAACGGGTACTCGCTGTGCGGCCATACTTTGGTAAGGTCGAACGGGTTGTAGGATGTTTTCTCTGCATCCGCTTCAGGCATAATTTGCACATTTACCGTCCACTTGGGGTAATTGCCGTTTTCTATCGCACTGAACAAATCTTCTTGCGTAGATTCGCGCGTTTTACCCACCACCTTTTCTGCTTCTTCGTTTGTCCAATGCCTATGGCCCTGCTGGGTTTTAAAGTGAAATTTCACCCAAAAACGCTCGCCGTCATTATTCCAGAAAGAAAACGTGTGTGAACCATAACCATTAATGTGACGCACATCGGTTGGCAAGCCGCGGTCGCTCATCAAAATGGTTATTTGATGTAATGATTCAGGCGACTGTGACCAGAAATCCCACATCGCCGTTGGCGAACGTAAATTCGTTTTTGGGTGACGCTTTTGCGTGTGAATAAAGTCGGGGAACTTTAACGGGTCGCGAATAAAAAACACTGGCGTGTTATTGCCTACTAAATCCCAGTTGCCTTCTTCGGTGTAAAACTTTACCGCAAAACCGCGCACATCGCGCTCGGCGTCCGCAGCGCCCAATTCACCGGCAACGGTAGAAAAACGCGTCAATAAAGGTGTTTGCTTGCCTACGGTGTCAAAAATTTTGGCGCGAGTATATTTGCTAATATCTTTGGTTACGGTGAAAGTACCAAAGGCACCCCAGCCTTTTGCGTGCACCACGCGCTCGGGAATGCGCTCACGATTTTGATGGGCGAGCTTTTCTAGTAATTGATAGTCTTGCATTAATACTGGGCCACGTGGGCCAGCGGTTTGACTATTTTGGTTATCTGCTACTGGGCTGCCAGCAGAGGTTGTTTGGTACGGACACTTGCTCATAATTAACCTCTTTTTATAGTGAGTGACTTGCGTGCACTGAATTACATCTCGTTAAGCGTAGTAAATTTTCTTAACCAACGCAGACAGTGTAGGTAAAAGCTACCAAACAATAAAAACAATATTATTAAAGCAGGCAATAGAGTTTAACTATACACAAGTGCGACGTGTTAGCTGCAGGCAAAACTCACCCTGTGCTAGACTCTGTACTTAAGCATGTATAAGGGAATAACGATAATGATGCAGTATTCAACTAGCGCCAATCCGCCCGTAATACTTACGTTTTCTACCCTAGACCCATCCGGTTGCGGGGGCATTCAAGCCGATATAGAAACCGCCATTAGCTTAGGCTGCCACTGCGCCCCCGTGGCAACATCTATGTGTACATCTGGGTTTTCCGATGAGCTCGATGTGCTCCCCGTTGAAGCGCCACTGCTTATTGAACAGGCGCGCTCCATATTGGAAAACATGGATGTGAAAGCCATTAAAATAGGCTACTTAGGCTCGGTAGCAAACGCCGAAGCCATTCACACCATTATTCGCGACTACCCCGATATTCCCGTTATTGCTCACCCTGCTCTTTGCCTATGGCAACCCGACGCGCCCGAGCAAGCTGGCTTAGACGAAGCCTTTAGCACCTTAATTGCCCCGTTCGCCGATATCGTTAACCTTACACTCCATGAAGTACGCACCCTTGTACCGCAGGCCGACACGGTGGATGCCGCCGCTCACGCTTTTATCGCTGCCGATGCAGCCGGTGAAGTTTTTATTAGCGGCACAGGTAAAGAGCACCAGCAATTTCAAAACAGTTTGTACAACGAGCGCGGTTTAGTTCGGCATTACCGCTGGGAGCAAGAGCCGCCCTCCTGCCACGGCGCCAGCAGCACATTGGCATCTGCAGTGGCGGCTTACCTCGCTCACGGCAGCAGCCTTACTCAGGCGATAGAACAAGCGCAAAACTTTACTTGGCAAGCGATGCGCACTTCGCGCCAATTAGGGTTTGGCAAACGCACTCCGCACCGCTTATATTGGGCCGACCCCAATATAGATAGCCCAGAAGAATGGCCCGCAGAGAACGCAAAACACTAATGCCCCACAACAAACACACCGTTTACGCAATTACCGACGCCACCCTTATGCCCACCACCGCCAGCCTATGCCACCGCGTAGAGTTGGCGCTGCGAAGTGGCGTTACATGGCTGCAGTACCGCGACAAAAGCAGCAATACGTCAAAACGCAGCGAACAAGCCCAAGCGCTTAAAGCCCTGTGCCAAACCTATAATGCAAAATTAATTATTAACGACGACACAGCACTGGCAAAACAAGTGGGCGCAGATGGCGTGCACCTAGGGCAAACCGACGGCTGTATTGTCAGCGCCCGCGAATTACTGGGGCCGCAGGCCATTATTGGCTCAACCTGTCACGCTTCGCTCGAACTCGCCGAGCGCGCACTCGCACAAGGCTCAAGTTACGTAGCTTTCGGTCGTTTTTTTGCATCTAACACCAAACCCAACGCCGCTCCTGCACAACTTAGCTTACTGGCACACGCACAGCAGAAATTCACTTGCCCAATAGTGGCCATAGGCGGCATAACCCCCAGTAATGGTGCGCAACTTTTGCACGCAGGTGCAACCACCCTCGCCGTATGCCACAGTCTTTTCGCCGACGATAATGTAGAATACCGCGCAAAATGTTTATTAGGCTTAACGCCTAATGCGGAAGACGCGCTTGTAACCAGCTAGACACCGCTCTCCGCCCACCCAATTATTCCATTTACACAATAAGGTAGTGCTATGTCACAAGCATTTGAGAACGCCCAGCAATATATTCCAGGCGGAGTAAATTCACCGGTACGCGCATTTAAAGCCGTGGGCGGCGAGCCAGTGTTTATTAAGCGCGCAAAAGGCGCCTACCTTTACGATATAAACGATAAGCGCTATGTGGACTATGTGTTGTCTTGGGGGCCAATGATTTTAGGTCACGCGGATGACGACGTACTGGCCGCCGTAACAGAAAAACTACAATACGGCTTAAGCTTTGGCGCCCCTACCGAAATAGAAACCGAATTAGCCAAGAAAATCTGCAACATTATGCCGGGCATGGACAAGGTGCGCTTTGTTAGCTCTGGCACCGAAGCCACCATGAGCGCCATTCGCTTGGCCCGCGGTTATACGGGCCGCGATAAAATCATTAAATTTGAGGGCTGCTATCACGGCCATTCAGATTCGCTTCTTATTAAAGCGGGCAGCGGCGCGCTCACTTTTGGCGTACCTAGCTCGCCAGGTGTACCTGCCTGCTTAGCCGAACACACAGTGACGCTTACCTACAACAACATTGAACAAGTGAAACAAGCGTTTGCTGAAATAGGTGACCAAATTGCCTGTGTAATTGTGGAGCCCGTTGCCGGTAACATGAACTGCATTCCACCTATTGCTGGCTTTTTAGAAACGCTGCGCGAAGAGTGCACCAAGGCAGGCAGCCTATTAATTTTAGATGAAGTAATGACCGGCTTTCGCTTAGGTATTACCGGCGCACAGGGTTACTACGGCGTGCAACCAGACATTACCACCCTAGGTAAAGTAATGGGCGGCGGTATGCCTGTAGGGGCGTTTGGCGGCAGCAAAGAGGTGATGGACTACATAGCACCAACAGGCCCCGTGTACCAAGCAGGCACCCTTTCGGGCAACCCTGTTGCCATGGCGGCAGGCCTAGCCACCGTACAGAAATTAGAAAACCCAGATTTCTACGCCCCACTTTTCGCAAAAACCAAAACCCTATGCGAAGGTATTCAAACCTTGGCGAAAGAAGCAGGCATTCCACTTACCGGCAATTACGTTGGCACCATGTGGGGTTTATTTTTTACAGAGGAAGAAAAAGTAACCAACTACCAACAGGTAATGGCTTGCGATATTCCACGCTTTAATAAGTTTTTCCACGGCTTACTAGAAGAAGGCGTTTATATTGCACCCGCCTCTTACGAAGCAGGCTTCCTATCTGCCGCACACACAGACGCAGATATAGACTTCACCCTGCAAGCCGCAAAAAATGTGTTTGCACGTATTTAAGAGATACCTGCGAACTGTAGACTGCAAGCTGTAAACTAAAAAAGGGGCCCATATAATCTGCGCCCCTTTTTATATGCTCCCACACTGCTTAAAACTTAAAGCACCAAGCCATCAATAAACCTATCTATTTGCGCGCGCATTTTATCGGTGCTGGCGTAGGAGCGCGCGCGTTGGGCGAAGCTTTTGGCTTGGGATGATTGCCCTTGCCATTTGTGCACTACGGCTAATTCAAACCACAAATACGGGTTGCGCGGCTCGATGCGCAAAGCGCGCTCTAGGGCAGATTCTGCCAGCGCATATTCGCCATATTCATTATTTTGTTTTGCCTGAGCGAGTAAATCCATAACCGCTTGGTTATTAGATTCAGGCTCATGCACACCGGCATTAATGGTGTTGTAGTTAGCGCACCCCGATGCGCCTAACATTGCCGTTAAGGTTAATATGCACCATGCTTTTCGCATTAATCTTTTCCAAATAATTTGTTAAACCAAGACTTTACCTTGCGCCCAGTTTTAGCACCGCAGTAGTCGGCATCGGGCAGCGATTTAGTGTGAAAAGGCAAAGTAAAAGTATTATTGCAGTTATCGCGCGCAACAAACCCGTCGCGATGACTGATGGGCACGTAGTCTACATTTTCTGGTGCCGCAGCGTTAAGGGGTTCGAGCGACAAATTTTTCATAATGTCGCCCCAAATTCTTAGTGCGCCGCTGGCACCGGTAAGTTTTATCGGCTCGTTTTTATCGTTACCAACCCACACCACCGCTACGCGATTACCGGTAAAACCCGCAAACCAACTATCGCGCAAGTCATCCGTTGTACCGGTTTTGCCGGCTGCGTGTATATCATCAGCAATATAATTCAGCACGCCGGTGCCGGTACCGCGCGCAACCACCTGCTGTAAACCTGCCACAATTAAGTGGTTGGCGGTGGGGGTTACCACTTGCTCTACGCTAAGGTTGTAACGATTAAGCGGCGCACCATTTACTGTGGTTACCTCGCGAATTGCGCGAAACGGAGTTTTAAAGCCCCCACTCGCTATGGTGTGGTACATCTGTGTTATTTCGTAAGGCGTAAGGTGCACGGTACCCAGCAAACTAGAAGCATAGGTAGGCAGTGACTTTTCTACCCCAAGGTTGGCCACGGTGCGCATAACGTTATCTACACCTATTTGCGTACCCAAACGCGCCGCCGACACATTGTACGATTTAGCCAGTGCCAACCAGAGCGGCACCGTACCGTGAAACTCGTGATCGTAGTTTTGCGGGCGCCAAGGTTCTATGCCCGGCTCACTCCACTCGAAGGGGCTGTCATCTAATGGCGTTGCCAAGTTGTAGTGTTCAATATCTGCCAGTGCGGTTAAATAAATGGCGGGCTTTATAAGCGAGCCAATTTGACGGGACGCATCTAACGCGCGATTAAAACCTTGGTAATGACTATCGCGACCGCCCACAACGGCTTTTACTTCGCCGTCGTGCACGTTGGCTATTATCACCGCGCCCTGCAAATGGCTATGCGGCAAGCTGCGCGCTTTTTCTAGCTGCTGCAAATTCTTCGTTAATTGTTGCTCGGCGACTTTTTGCTCGTAAGGGTCGAGCGTAGTGAAAATGCGCAAGCCTTCAGATTGCAAATCGGTTTCGCGGTAATCGCGTTTTAACTGACGCACCACCAATTGCATAAATGCGGGGTGACGCGATTGCCCCAAGCCCGGCAATTCACTTATGACTAAGGGCTGCAAAACTTGTTGCCTGTAGGTGCTATCGCTAATGTAATTTTGATCGGCCAGCGCATTTAACACCAAGTTGCGGCGCTCAGTTGCGCGCTTAGGGTGCTGGCGCGGGTTGTAATAGGCTGGCCCTTTTAGCATTCCCACCAACAGCGCTGCTTGATGAGGTTCTAAATGTTCAATAGGGCGCGAGAAATAAAACTGGCTCGCCAAACCAAAGCCGTGAATAGCGCGGTTGCGATCTTGCCCAAAGTACACTTCGTTGAGATAGGTTTCTAAAATATCGTCTTTACTAAAATGCAGCTCTAGCAAGATTGCCATAAGCATTTCTTTTACTTTGCGCTCTATGGTGCGCTCGCGTGTTAAGAAAAAGTTTTTGATTAGCTGCTGGGTAATGGTGCTGCCGCCCTGCACGCGCTCACTGGTAATTAACGTGGTTGCAGCGCGCAATATGGCTTTGGGGTCCACCCCGTGATGCTGATAATAGCGTCTGTCTTCCACGGCTATTAGCGCATCAATAAGCACTTGTGGCACTTGGTGCAGGCGTACAAGTTCTCTATCTTCACCGTGATTGGGGTAAATACCGCCGATGGTTATTGGGTCTAAACGCACAAGGTTAAGCGGTGCTAGCTCGCTTTTATTTTTTAAACTGCGCACTTGCCCATTATTAAGGGTGAGCTGTATATGACTTGCTTGCTGCTCGCCATCCCAAAAGGTAAAAGGGCGTATGTATATATCAAACTGATCGCGCGTGCGGCTAAACTGCCCCGCTAAAACTACATTTTCTACCGGTTTGTAGCCTAACTCTTTTAATTCTGCCTGCAGCACATCGGCATTTATTTTTTGCCCCACATACAACTCTAACGGCCGAGCATACACCTTGGCAGGCAAAGCAAAGCGCTTGCCCTCAAATTGTTGCACCACAATGCGATCGAGATAAACCAAGTAAATACTAAAAGGTATAGAGAAACCCACACCAAGCAAAAAGACAATGCGCAATAAGCGACGCCAAAGCGGACGGCGGTGGGTTTTACGAGGTTGGGCCTTACGGGGCGAGGTTTTACGGGGCAAAGTAACTCCAAGGTCAGTAGGTGTAGTTATAGCTAACAGCTAACAGCTAACAGCTAACAGCTAACAGCTAACAGCTAACAGCTAACAGCTAACAGCTAACAGCTAACAGCTAACAGCTAACAGCTAACAGCTAACAGCTAACAGCTAACAGCTAACAGGGTGAAGCTTACAGTATGCGTTGGTGGGTTTGTAAATAGCTGGTATTAATTTAATTGGTTTTGTGATGAAGGGTGGCTTGCTGGCCTAAACGCCCGAAACGATACTCGGGCGTTTAGGTTTATCGTCAATGGGGTTTGCTTAGCGTAGTAGGTCGTCTGCTAGTTCTGCTTTGCGCACCAGCTGTACAAATTCTGTTCTGTAGCCATATTCATCGCTGCCTTTGCTGGCTTGTGCAAGAGCAATGATGTCGTGGTAGCTGTATTTGTTTAAAAAGTTACTGCCCTTTAGTTTTTGCGCATAGGCGGCTACAGCTACCGAAAAATTAACCTCTTGCATAAGTTCGGCGGGTACTAGCGGTTGCTGTTGCAGGATGGGCGCCTCGATTAAACGCGAGGTATCTTCGCTGGGTAGCTTGTAGCGCAATTTAAAGAAACCGTACTCAGCATTGGTCGGCGCTTTGGCTTTTTCTTTTTGTGCATAGCGCGATTCATCAATTAATACTGCTGACGAGCCCACTGGGGTTATCTCGTAAATTGCGGTTACGGTATGGCCTGCGCCTATATCACCGGCGTCTACGGCGTCGTTGTTAAAATCTTCGCGGTTTAATGCGCGCGTTTCGTAGCCTATTAAACGGTATTCGGCCACGGTGGCGGGGTTAAACTCCACTTGAATTTTTACATCTTTGGCAATAGGAAACAGCGACGAAGACGCTTCTTGCACCAACACTTTTTGCGCTTCGCTTACGGTATCTATATACGCAGCTACGCCGTTGCCATTTTGCGCCAAGGTTTGCATTAAGTGATCGTTATAATTGCCTTGGCCAAAACCTAACACGCTTAAAAATATGCCTTTTTCGCGCTTGCGCTCTACAAAGCCCTGCAACGTTTCGTTATTGGTTGAGCCAACATTAAAATCACCATCGGTAGCTAAAATTACTCGGTTAACGGCTTTTTTATCAAAGTTAGCTTCTGCTAAGTCGTAGGCCAGCGCTATGCCAGCGCCACCCGCTGTAGAGCCCCCCGCTTGCAGGCGTTGCATGGCAGACAGTATTTTTTGTTTATCTTTCGCGGGTGTTGGTTCAAGCACCGTACCAGCTGCCCCCGCATAAACAACAATGGCTACGGTGTCGTCGGGGTTAAGGGTAGATAGCAACATCTCCATAGATTGCTTTACTAAGGGCAGTTTATCTTGCGAATTCATAGAGCCAGACACATCCAATAAAAACACGAGGTTGGTGCGCGGCTTTTGGTCGGGTGCAATGTCGTAACCTTTAAGGCCAATATGCACAAGTTTTTTGCCCTTCGCCCAAGGCGAATCTATAACGGTAATGTTTGGCTTGAACGGTGCAGTACTATCGCTAGGCAATGGGTAGTTGTAATCAAAATAATTGATTAATTCTTCTGCGCGAATCGCATCTTTTTCTGGCAAATAGCCGCTGTTAAGTTGGCGGCGCACAAACGAGTAAGAGGCTGTATCTACATCGATAGAAAAAGTAGAAACAGGTGCTTCAGCAACACTTTTTACGCTGTTTTCTTCTACGTGCTCAAATTTGTCATTGCCTTGTGGCGCAGGTGCGACAATTGTGTCGCCATCCACTGGCATACCAGCAATACGCTGGAGTGCTACTGCATTAGACTGATCCGGTAAGGCACCAATGTCTTGCGCGCGAATAGCGCTCACCTGCCTCTGGCTAGCGGCAGGCTTTTTACTTAGTTTTGCAGATTCTGCAGCCGAGCTGCGCATACCTGTTACCACAACTTCTTCCAACGCCGCGGAGGGCGGCACAGCCATCTCAGACTCTGCAACGTCGGCTATTTTGGTTTCGGCTTTCTCTTTTATCGTAACCGATGGTACTTGCACGCTATTATCTACAATTATTTGCTCGTCGCTACGCTGCCAAAATAGCGGAAATACAAGTACCAAACCGAAGGTAAGTACACAGGCTGATGCTAAGCCCATGGTAAAACTGCGCTGGGTTAATCGCGACATAATATTGCTCCTGTTGTTTTGTTTGTCGGTAGGACGACGCCAAAACAATAATCCTTGGAGCAAAGGTGAATTAATTTTACTTTTTTTAGTTTGCGCCGTTTCTGGCGCAGCCGTTTGCGACGCGCTCTGGGCTGTTTCCAAGTTGCTCTGGGCAGTTTGAGAGCTGCTCTGGGCAGTTTCAAAAGCTTGCATAGCAGCGCTTATAGCGCGGCGCTTGGCCTGTGGGCTGGGCGCGGGCGGGTCGAATTGATTTAGGTCTTTTTCAAAATCAGTCATGATGATTGCCCCCCATCTTCAGATGTGAGCCTTTTGCGTATTTCATGTATTCGCCAAGAAATGGTGGATTCTTTCACCCCCAAAATATCGGCGGCCTCGCGATGGTTAAAGCCTTCGCTGTGCACAAGTAAGGCGGTTTCGCGAAAGCCTTCCCCCATCTGGTCGATGCGGCTTAGTAGCTGAGAAAGGTAAATATGATGCTCTGCATTGGGGGCGTTTGCACTGGGTTCTGCATCGACGTGTGCGTGCTCATCGGCAGCATGGGTGTGACGCTGCTCGGCTTTTTGCCAATCTTTCGCGCAGTTAATCACTATGCGATACAACCAGCTGGTAAAGGCCGACTCAAACCGAAACTGAGCTAAGCGTTTAGCCAGTTTAATACACACCAATTGCGCTACATCTTCTGCGGCTGCAGCATTGCCACACCATTTGTAGGCAAAGCGATAAATTAGGTCGTAGTGATGATCTAACAGGCTTTCGAAAGCGGCTGCATTGCCGGCTTGCGCCTGACGAATCATTTCCTGTTGGTGAGCAACATCCATGCTTAGTATCGCATTGTTATTTTCGTAATCGGTATTGTAGCGTGCGCACAGCATTTACCCTAATCCCAGTATCGTTCCACCATGGTTTAAAAGTAGGACGACACCCAGCGTGAATTCCTTGGGTAAAAAATAAAATAGTGCGAGAAGTAAGCGGGTACTAGCCGCCGAGCGGCGGCTAGTAAAAGGCTAGCAATGCCATTAAGGCTATAAATTCATGTTACTTATAGGCATTAATGGTTTGGATAGTGCCATCTGGGTTGTGAGTTAGCTCTGTCATTTTCACGCTGCGCAAATGTGTTACACCACCGGAAAGCGAACTATCGTGGTAGAACAAATACCACTTACCTTTAAATTCAGCAATTGAGTGATGGTTAGTCCAACCAATAACGGGGTTGAGCACTACACCCTGGTAAGTAAACGGGCCGTATGGGTTATCGCCAATGGCATACACAATATAGTGGGTGTCACCGGTTGAATAGCTCAAGTAATACTTGCCGTTATATTTGTGTACCCACGCGGCTTCGAAGAAACGTCGGTCGTTATCGCCAGCTTTAATTAGCTCGCCATTTTCATCCAAAATTTGAATGTCTCTTAATGGCTCGGCAAAGCTTTTCATATCTGCACTTAGCTTGGCCATTTTAGGTAATAGCGCAGGCTCGTCATCCGCTGGGTATACATCTTCTGGGTTGTACTCACCGGTTGTCCAACGCTGCAACTGGCCGCCCCAAATACCACCTATGTACATGTAGTAGTCGTCGCCATCCTGAAATACGCTTGGGTCTATGCTATAGCTGCCGGGCATTGGCTCTGGCTCGGCTTTAAATGGGCCATAAGGGGTACTGCCACTGGCGACACCAATGCGGAAGATGTCATCCTTATCTTTCATGGGGAAATACAGGTAGTAAGTGCCGTCTTTTTCAGCCGCATCGGGCGCCCACAGTTGGCGACCAGCCCAAGCTACATCTTCGCGCGCAAGGGCTACGCCGTGATCGGTGACTTTGCCACCAGGCTCTTCCATGGAAAGCACGTGATAATCGCGCATATCGAAGTGATCGCCGTTATCGTTTTGCGGAATACCCGCTTCCACATCGTGCGATGGGTAAATATAAAGTTTGCCGTCAAACACATGGGCAGAAGGGTCTGCGGTGTATATGTGGGTAACAAGCGGGTCGTTAATTGGCTTGCCCTCAGGGCCTGGGCCGCCTATGTCGTGTGTTTGTTCTGCGGCAACTTCTGTATGGCCAGCGCTGTGGCTGCCTTCTGTTTGAGTTGCGGGGTTGTCTTTACCGCACCCCACAAGCGTTAGGGTTATAGCTGTGCCCGATAAAGCTAGGCCTAAGGTTGATAGTAAGCGCTTACGCGTATGTTCTGGCATGGTTTAGCTCTCCACCTGTTTTATTGTTGGCTACCGTACTCCCTCTCACCCGTTTAATGTTGCATGGTGTAGGTGAAATGAGCGGCAACACTTAGTAATAGTCAAAATTACTATAAATAAATCTCTTTGTCTACGAAAACTGATCGACAAGTATATGTGCCCCGCAATACGGGCCGTATCGAAAGCAGGAGCAAGAACAAGAAGGAGGCTTGCATTGAGATAGTAGATGGGTGCGTGCTATACGGCACAGCTAGAACAGAGACGCCAGCAGTAGCCTCAGTACAAAGGAGCTAACTGCTTAAGTCGTTGCCAATTAGGTTGACTACGGTTTTATCTGAATCACTAATATCGATTATATGGAACCCAGCCCAACATTGACTGTTGTCCCCCGAGGCATTTAGCCATAAACATTCTGCGCCTATAGAGAGGTTGCTTACATTATTTATTGGCTGGCTAAGCTCTAAGTGCAGTTGATAAATGTGGTTTTCTTGTACATTTTCATCGCCAAACAGCATAAAACCTTCGCAGTGAATATTAGCCAACTGGCCCAGCTTTTGGCCAGTAAGGCTATCGCGTACAACCACTTCCTGCTGTACGCCCACTCTGTCTAAGCGGCGACTATTCTGTTCTTTATTTATCATCTGGCTCTTCCTGCTTTTTGGATTCCGCCTGCTCGTTTAGCTTGTGGTAAATATTCTCAAGCGCACGCTCGAAAAAAGGTTTAGAGCTACCCGAAATAATTTTTGCTTTGCCTATAATCATTTGGCGGGCCATGTTCAAACCAGACATCATATCTACACGCTTACCCATTTGATCTACCAGCATGTAATGAGACGTGCGCGCGTTGTACCAGGCCACTTTTAAACGTTTGCCACCTTCAAATTCAAACCAAGTACCAAACTCAATCATTTTTAGGCTTTCAACCATTTGCGCTTCTTCTGGAGTGCAATCGGCTTTGCTCTCTTGTTTTGTACCCGCTTTTTCGGCCGCTATTTTTTCTAGCTTATCGCGCATTGGCGCGGGCGCAGGCTCGGCCTTTTTACTCTGTAGTGCGTGGCGAATAAGTTGCACTAACGCATCGAGTAATTTTTTACCCTTGGCTTGATCATAGCCTATGGTTTCTAAACCGTTTTCCACGGTTGCGGTAATATCGGGAATCATAGCCTTTTGACGCACTTTATCGGCGTCGGCATGTTCATGCTCGATACACCACAGTAAATCGTCGACTAATGTAATAGCACGCTGCCATTTCTCGGAGCGATCGCCATAGCGCAGTAGTGCAAACGAAAGGTAATCACTCCAAGGTTGCAGTAAGAACAACAGCACAGCAGATGGCAGCTCTTTACCTTCTGTGCGCGAACGCACTTCTTCGTTTACTTTAAGCTTTACTTCGCGCAGCTTTTCTTCGCCTTGGGCCTTTTCGGTGGCGCGCCGCTCCATAAGCTCTTGGCGACGAGTAATATTTTTGGTGTAGCTGCTAAATTCCATTAACAGCTCGGTAATAATGCGCACATCGTTATCGAAATCTTTAACTATGCGATCAACCGTATCTTTAATTTTGTTGTAAATGCCGTACTGTGAGGTGCCGTCGTTACCTACCCAGCGGGCACCAGCTTCGGCAAGGCTGTTAAGCAATACCCGCGCGGGATGCTCGGCTTGTTCGAAAAAGCCTGGGTCCACAAACGCTATTTTTAAAAATGGCGTGTGTAAATAGCTCAACATCGCTTTGACGTTATCGGGCAAATTCTCGTCATTTAACATGTACTCAAACAACATGCCCACCAAGTCGATTGTTTGCATACTGTTCTGATCGAAGGCGCCGTCTTCCCCCTCTTCTTCTAGCTCTTGGGCTAGCTGCTGGGAAAACATACTTATATCGACAGGTATAATCATGCCGTTTTCGCCCTGCACCGCAGGTGTACCGCCAGTGCGAGCCTGTAGAGCGCCAAGGGCTTGCAATATAGTTTCTGGGGCCAGCCCTGCTTGCCCAGGTTGCGCTTGCGCACCGGCAGCGCCGGCCATCAGCATTTGGTTTTGCAAACCGCGAATGGCATAGAGTAAATTGTTTTGGTAATCCTCTGGCGATAACTCCGCTTCTTGGCCAGAGCGCCCTTGGGCATCTTGCACTTGCTCTTGTGGGCTTGGTGCGGCGGAATCTTGATCATCCGCCAGTGCCGACTTGGGCGCGGCCCCTTGCGGCGCAGTAAACTTTAAATGCGGCAGAATGCCCTGCTGCTTTAAATAAAGGTTTAAGTCTTCACTTATTTGGCGCATAAGCGTAATAAGCTGATCGTCGTACAGCTTGTACGCCAAGTTCTTCACTTGGCCATCCATAGGTATTAAGCGAATAGCTTTACGCAGCGACTCGCAAAACTGAATGGGGGATGCAGGGTTGTTAGATTCCGTAACATGTTCACCGCCGTTCAACACTGCAAAGCGCTGGTTCAACGCCCACAGCGGTTCGGCAAAGTAAGATTCTGCGCGCTGAGTGATAGCCGAAATAGCAATCGTCTCTTCAAGCTCTTCATTACCTACAAGGGATAAGTTCTCTAAGTCCGCCTCATCGGCCACGCCAATATTGGTATTTAACTCGCGCTTTTTAAACTTTACGAAGCCCTCGGCCAAATAGCCGCAAAAGTAGCGCTCTAAATCTGCGTGATTTTGGCGCAACTGACGCTGCACCTCGCCCAATTCTTGTGCTTCTTGGTTAGTTTTAGCATTTTTGATTTCAACCGAGAGGGCGTCGTCTAACACTTTTAAATAGTTGTGAAAGGCTTCTTTAGAATGGTTAGCAGCTAAGCTTTGGCAGGCTTTTAGGTGGGATACCACAGCAGAGCTGGAAAGAGGCAATAGCAAATGCGCGGTCTCGCCATCATCCGACGTGGTAGTCGTGCCATTGTTTTTATCACGTATCAGCCTAGACATAAAACCCCTCTGGTGGCCCCTATTTGCTCGCGGCATAACAGCCTTGGCGAGCCAAACAGCAGCTTGAATACTTAAAACGCTAGTAAATAAAAGCTAGGTGGTTAGAATTGCACCTTTCTTATCGTTTTTAAGCAGTATAGTGAATATAGCTGGAATTCCGCGGCTCTGATTATATTTCGGCCACAATTGAACCAACTTCTAGCTAATTCACTGCCACTACTCATACTTTAGTGCAAAAATAATACCTTAGATGTAAGAAAGTGACACCTATTCTCACAAAATAACCATTGAAAGTTTTAAACGCAGGAAACCTTATTCATGCCCACATACCAAATATACGGCCTAGGCGCAGCGCTAGTAGATACTGAAATTGAAGTAACAGACCTAGACCTAAAGGATTTACGCATTGATAAGGGTGTAATGACCTTGGTTGATGAAGCCAGACAAGCGCAGCTTATACGCACCCTTTCCAAGCATGTTGCCGCATCTAAGCGCGCAAGCGGTGGTTCGGCTGCCAACAGCATTATTGCGGCAAGCTATTTTGGCGCTAAAACGTTTTATAGCTGCCGCGTCGCCAATGACGAGAACGGCAAGTTTTACCTTAACGACTTAGCCGAAGCCGGTGTGAGCTATTACGAAAAGAATGGTGAACCGAGTGGCACCACCGGTAAATGCTTAGTGTTTATTACCCCAGACGCCGAGCGCACTATGAACACCTTCTTGGGCATTAGCGAAACACTATCGGTAGATGATATTGATGAGCAGGCACTGGCTGAGTCTGAGTGGGCTTATATAGAAGGTTACCTAGTAACATCGGCAACCGGCCGCCCAGCCGCAATCAAGCTGCGCGAACTCGCCGAGGCCAAAGGCGTTAAAACAGCACTAAGCCTTTCCGACCCCGCCATTGTTAATTTCTTTAAAGATGGACTAGTAGAGATGATTGGCGACGGCGTAGACATGCTGTTTTGCAACGAAGCCGAAGCGCTGCAATACACCGGCTGCGATACCGTAGAAACAGCCGCAGAAGCGCTTAAGCAATGCGCCAAGGCCTTTGCCATTACCCAAGGCGCCAAAGGCGCACTGCTATTTGATGGCGAGCAGTTTATAACGGTTGCGGCACACAAGGTTACCCCAGTGGATACCAACGGAGCAGGCGATATGTTTGCCGGTGCTTTTTTATATGGCTTAACCAACAACATGAGCTTCCAACAAGCTGGCGACCTTGCTAGCAAAGCGGCCTCGGTAGTTGTATCTCAATTTGGGCCGCGCCTGCGCCCAGAACAACACAAAGAGCTGCTAGGCTAAACCCTATACTGGCACTAAAACTTTAGGCCTCATAAAAAAGCCCCTGATAGCTTAACTAACAGGGGCTTTTAATTTTAACGCTTGCGAATAAATTAAACGCTAACCTTGCGACAACAACTCGCGTAAATCAATAATGGCTGCATTGGCACGCGAGATATAGGAGGCCATAACCAATGAGTGATTGGTCAATACGCCAAAGCCGCTACCATTCAATATCATAGGGCTATATACCGTTTGCTGAGTGGCTTCTAATTCGCGAATAATTTGCTGGATGCTTACCCGCGCATTTTTCTTTTCTAGCACATCGGCAAAATCCACTTCTATTGCTTTTAACATGTGAATTAATGCCCAAGCACTGCCGCGCGCCTCGTAGAATTCGTTATCAATTCTGTTCCACGGTGTTTTTACAACCATCTCGCTCGGTGCACTGGTGGCTTGAGTTGCTTCAGAGTCGCCGGCTAAATCGGTATTTAATCGCTTTTGGCCAACACTGGCACTTAAACGCTGGGAAAGACTGCCCAAACGAGACTCGACAGTAGACAACCAATAGCGCAAGTTGTCGGCACGGGCATAAAACTGAGCATTTTGCTGATCTTCATCCACCAACCTATCTAAATAAGCTTGCAGATACTCGATACCTTCTTTGTACTGCCCCTCTGTGGGCGGCAGCAACCAACTGCGGTTATCAAAATTAAAGCGCGATTCGGCTAGCGCTAAGTCTTTATCTTCCGTGGACTGTGATTGCGAGCGAGAGAAGGCTTCGCGCATCGCTTTGTTCATATCGCGCACTTGTACAAGTACACCAAACTCCCAACTGGGAATATTGTCTAACCAAACACCGGGCGGAATAGCATCGTTAGAAAGATAACCGCCGCGCTTAGACAGCAAGGTATCGGATATGCGAATAAGCGTTGCCGTTGTCGCTACACCGGTAACAAGTTTAGTTTCGTCGCCAGCAACGCTTTCTAGTGCGTTATCGTGAACAGAAAACGGGGCAGGTTCGGTGCTCCAAAAAATACCGGTAATAAGCGCTATTACTAGCAGCGATACCAGTGCAGCCACACCGAGTTTAATCCAACTTTTGGATTCTACAGCTTCGTCACCAGAGCCTTGCCATAAACCCACTACCCGATCTTTAATTTTAACGGGCCACTGTACAACTTTATTTAACATGTTTACTCCTATCCTTGTGGTCGCACATCTACTGGCGCTTCAACGCGCTGGCCACCCTCAAACTCTATTACGAGCGTAAACCGGCTGCCGGCAGTGATGGGTTCATAAAAATCAAACACCATTAGGTGGTAGCCGCCGGGTTCAAATAGCTGTTTTTGCTTGGCGGGAATTTTTAAATGCTTCGCCTGACGCATTTTCATCATGCCATCTTCATGTATGTGCTGATGAACTTCAACTCTATCCGCAATGGTTGTATGGATATAGTTCACTACAATGGGGGACGAGGTTTGGTTTTCCAATACCATATAAATAGCCCCCACTTGGCTGCCCGGTACGGGGGGATACATAAACGCATTTTTAACAATAACACTTTCTGGGTTAGGCTTTTGTCCGCAGCCGGTAAAACCCACAAGAACCAAAATACACACGCCAATTAAACGAAACATAACACCCCAATGAGTTGCGCAGTGCAACACAGGCGTGCACCGCTAAATTTTTGTAGGCTCGGCAAACAGGTAACCCTGCCCCACTCCAACGCCAAGTTCCCCAAGTACGCGCCATTCCGCGGAGGTTTCCACCCCTTCGGCAATCACTTCAATATCACAACTTTGTGCAATTTGTACCAGATTGCGTACATAAAACTGATTTTGCTTGTGGCTATCAATACCGGAAATAAAACGCCGATCTATTTTTACATAAGTTAACGGCAAATTCTGCAAACTACCCAACGCCGCAGGCATTAAGCCGAACCTATCCAGTGCAATGCGCACACCCCCAGCGGCCAGTTTGAATACAATTTCGGGCAAGCCACCAGTGCGCTTAAGTGCGCGCTCGGGTATTTCTATAACTAGTCTTGATGCACAAGGTGACGCCAGTATTTCTCGTTCCAACCACTCGGTAAACTCAAGGTTGAAAAGCGACATGGGCGACAAATTCACACCAAAACAGCGCCGCGACTGAGGATCAGATTGCGCTAAGTGCTGAGTAAGCGCAAGCAGTACCGAGCGATCCATTGCAGCTTCTAATTTAAATCGCTCTACAAGCGGCCAGAAAACACCCGCATTGATTAGATCATCGCCATCTTGAATGCGCGATAACACTTCTGCGTAAATCGGGCTTTCTCCACTGCGAGCCACAATGGGCTGGGCGTGCAGTGAAAGCAATTGGTTATTTATTACGTTTTCTAAGAAGGGGCGCCAGTCACCGGCTGCGCGCTGAATCGTTTTATTGCCCAGCGGCATAACCACCCATTCACCGTCGCCCAAACTGGTACTTTGGCGCAATGCCGCATCTGCGGTGCCCAGCAATGCAGGTAACGAATCCACTTGCGCGCTCACGGCTATACCCACATTAAATTTGCCAACTTCGGCAAACTCCAGCAATTTAATGCGGGTAACTAAATCGGTTGCGAGTGCGTTTAACTCTCGCTCGGCTACGCTGGGTACAAACCAGCAAAAATCGCAGCCGGTGCGGCGCGCCAAAATACTGCTGGGCCAAGCAGACGAGCAATGCTCTATGACTTTTGCTATTTGCTGCAACCAACCATCGCTTTTTTCGCGGCCATGCGTGTCGTTCAAGCTTTGCAAGTCCGCCACGTGCACTATTACCAATGCAGCCATACCGCCACCGTGGTCCGATTCCAACCACGCCTTTAGCTGAGCGTTAAATTCATCCCTATTTGGCAAGCCGGTAAGCGCATCAATAGACGCCTCTCGGCGCAGCTCTTCGGTAAGGTTTACCTGCTGCTGAAACATATCTTTTATTTTGCTCACCATGCGATTCATGGCCACAACCATTCGGCGCAACTCCGGCGTATTGGGCAACGTTTCCTGCACAGGGAATTCCTTGCGGCAAATAGCGTCGGCCTGATCTTCCAACCGCTTTAACGGGCGCAGTAAATACTTTAACCCCAAGCCGGCCAAGCCATAACACAGCACGGCGGTAAAAAAGAACAACCACAACTGCTCGGTAAACACCCGCCACAAATCGCGGTAGGCGTAGCCGGGGTGCGTTTGCACGCGCAGCTCCCCCAACCTAAACCAGCCCGACACCACCTCGGCGGTGCCCGCGCGCTGCGGAATCACAATCCAGTCTATAAACCACTGTGGCACACCTTCAATGCGAATTTCACGCGAGCGCGACACCACAACCTTGCCTTGCATATCGCTGTAGGTAATAGATTGGTAGTAGCCGCGATCAAAAATTACGTTAATCATCAGCTCTACTTGAGCGAGATCTTTATCTTTTGCGGCATGGGAAATAGTTAAACCAAGCGAGGTGGCGGTATCTTCTGCCAAAGCCTGTAACTGGTGAGAGAAATAGCTGCGAGCGTTGTACACCCCCACCACCACATTGGCAGCCAGCAGGGCAATAATCATTACAGTAATGGCTAGAACTAGCCGACGCAGAAGAGACACAGAACAGGAACCCTTATTGGTAATTTAAGCCCGCCGCGCAACCAACGCGGCACTTACCCTTAAGTATAGTCAGGCGAATCCTGTTCGCCGTTTTAAACACCGCCGCGGCCACGCTTAATGGTAAAAAGCTAATTATAGTGGTGGCAGCAACACAATTTTAGGGGCGCTTGCAACACGAATATCACCGCGTACGCGGTAGCCCTGGGTGGCATTGTTCATTTGTTGATAAATCCAGCGGCCTTCGGCATCGCTGCGGGCGTAGATCATCACACTCTCGCCAGATTCTTTCACCCGAGCGGCAATACGAGCCAAGTAGCTCGCCACCGCAGGGGATTTTTTACTAAGCGCCAAGCCAGGCAAGCTAAATTCCGTGCGCTCTGCGGGTGGCTCCTGGGCCAACACCACCTGCTCTTGCTGCTTGCGCTGCTGCTTGGCTTTGGCGATTGTTTGCTGCAGCTCCATCAATAGCGGGTTGGCAGGAAAGTAGAGCTGCGCTTGATTTAAATAACCCTGTGCGCCGGCGTAATCGCCGCTGGCAATCGCGTTGCGCGCCCACTCCGCATAGCTAATTAATATGGCCTGCACACCTGCTCGCGCACTCGAATTTGCGGGGTCTAGCGCCAGTACAGACTGAAATTGGTCGTAGGCGTTATCGTGGCTAGGCGTGGTTAGCTTATCGTCCCTAAATGCTTGCTGAGCAGAAGCCAATAGCTCGTCTATGACGCGCTCTTTGGCACTTTTAGCTTTCGCGGCACTCGCTACTGGCTTTGAGATTTGCGCGGCCGCAGCAACTGGCTGCTCGCTGGGCTTTACCTGCTGACTGCCACACGCGGTTAAAAACGCGAAAACAACCGCCAAATTCGCGACACGAATCACACGAACATCAAGCACGTTCAAGCTTATCCCCCTTATACTCTAATAATAATGGAATTAGACATTACCCTACTGGCCAAAAAATGGCCTAGATAGACGTAACAAAACACATAGCGGTAGGCCTTTTGGTGAATAGCACCAATCTACAACACTAAGTTACACTAGCCCGCTAAGACACCAAACGCGAAAGCTGCCAAACAGCGTGGAACCTCTTCGACCACAGCGGCTCAAAAGCTTTCCATTAAATGAACGATTTCGGCAATGAATATAATGACATTAAAGCTTTTGTACCGCTATGTGTGCGCCATTTTTGTTAGCGTATTACTACTTTCTGCTGCCAGCACTCAGGCTCAAGGCTTTTTGTCCTCTGTGGACGACGGCTTTTTAAAGGTTTACGACGCCTACCAAGTGCAACCGCAAACCAGACAAACCGACACAACCACTGCCCTTAACCTCGAATGGAAAGCTGCCGACGGTTACTATTTATACCAACACCAATTTAAAGCCGTGGCCCGCAATGCAACCGAAGGCTACAAGCTCGCCCTGCAAATCGAACCGGGCATAATGAAATACGATGAGTATTTAGAGAAAGAGCTAGAGGTTTTTTACAACAGAGCATTTATGCAGGCTGAATTCCCCAATTTAGCCCCCCCTTACGAGCTAATGATCACCTCTCAGGGCTGCGCCGATGCGGGTTTGTGCTACCCCCCTTATAAACATTATTTTATGGTAGAGGCCGACGGCACCATACTGCCAATGGAAGCCGCAAGCTTTAGCGATGCAACCCTCACCACACTTACTCTGCCCGAATCAGCTGAAGCCACACTGGCGCCAAAGCACGCAGAAGCCGCGCCGTTTTTACCCCTTGTTATGTTAAGCGCAATTTTAGGCGGTTTAATCCTAAACCTTATGCCCTGCGTATTTCCTGTGCTTTCATTAAAAGCGCTTAGCTTTGCCTCCTCCCATGTCACGCCTCATAAACAACACGCGCACGGCTGGGCTTATACCCTAGGGGCAGTTCTGTCATTTGTAGGCTTCGCAGTAATAATGCTCGTCGCTCGCGAAGCGGGTGAGCAGCTTGGTTGGGGGTTTCAACTCACAAACCCCGTATTCGTTGCCTTTATGGTTTACCTGTTCTTTTTTATGGGCTTGGTTTTATCGGGCTTTGTAGAGTTGGGTGGCGGCTGGATGGGTATGGGCCAAAACCTTACCTCTGGCGAAGGCATTAAATCGTCGTTTTTTACCGGTGTACTCGCCGCCGTTGTAGCAAGCCCATGCTCTGGCCCTTTTATGGCCACAGCTTTAGGTATTGCCATTACCCAGCACGCAGCAATAGCCATCATTATTTTCGCCTGCTTAGGCTTTGGTATGGCACTGCCATTCTTGCTATTAAGCTACAACCCCAAACTGACCAACCGCTTGCCCGCTCCGGGCGTATGGATGGATACCCTCAAACAATTTTTCGCCTTCCCGCTTTATTTAACCGGCGTATGGTTGCTGTGGGTGCTTGGCCACCAAGTAAACAGCGATGCCGCCGCCGCACTGGTAATGGGCGCCGTACTCATCGCTTTTAGCTTTTGGCTATTTAAGCAAACCACCCAAAGTAAAACATGGAATGTCATAAGACTGGCTACGGCAATTGCAAGTCTAGTTATTGCACTGGGCATTGCGATAGCAGCCAAGTGGTTTGCCGCACCCACACAATACGAATGGGAACCCTACTCTGCACGCGACTTAGCCGCATATAGAAAAGAAGGCACCCCTGTATTTGTAGATTTAACGGCCGACTGGTGCACTACCTGCAAAGTAAACGAATTTGTGGCGCTAAATACCGAAGAGGTACAGAACAAGGCAGAAGAATTAGGTATAGTGATGATGCAAGGTGATTGGACCAATGGCGAAGAGGCAATCACCCAATACTTAGAGCAGTTTGGTCGCAACAGCGTACCGCTGTATTTAATGTACCCCGCCACGCCAGATACGCCGCCTGTAGTACTACCTCAGTTCCTATCCAAATCGCTCGTTTTAGAAGCCATGCAGAAGGCAGTGCCTTAAACTTCGGCAAAATTAAGCAAACTGCAGAGAAATCCCGCTAAATTGTTAGCGGGTCATAGACATAGCCATTCATTTTAGGCACAATCCCGACCCATTGGTGGCCATTGCTGAAAACAGCCGGTGGCCACCCAACTCAGGCTATGCAGTCATTGAGCATTCACTCAAGGCTCGCTAATCCTAACAGTTTCAACACGGGCAGGAAAAAGCGATGGCAACCATTCTGGTATTACACGGCCCCAACCTCAACCTACTGGGCACCCGCGAGCCAGAAATATACGGCGCCACCACGCTGGCTGACATCAATAGCACGTTAACTGAAATGTGCATCGCCAAAGGTCACCACCTCCAAGCCCTACAAAGCAACGCCGAATACGAGCTAATTAACCGTATTCACGATGCCAAGGGTGAAGGTATTAATTTTATTATTATCAACCCAGCTGCCTTTACCCACACCAGTGTTGCGCTGCGCGACGCACTTGCCGCGGTGGATATTCCATTTATCGAATGCCACCTTTCCAATGTGCATACTCGCGAAGCATTCCGGCATCATTCTTATTTTTCTGACTTGGCACAAGGCGTTATTTGTGGCTTTGGTGCTCAAAGTTACGAGCTAGCCCTACAGGCGGCTTTTGCCAAGCTAGACAGTTAATAAACAAACGAACAATCAACCAACTACATTAGTTAGCGCTTGCAAACGAGAGGGTTTAATGGACATTCGCAAAATCAAAAAATTAATAGAGCTGCTCGAGGAATCCAACGTAGAAGAATTGGAGATCCGTGAAGGCGAAGAATCAGTACGCATCAGCCGCGGTTCACGCACTGTGGTACAAGCTGCAGCGGCAGTACAACCTGCACCAGTTGCTGCTGCACCCGTTGCCGCCGCTCCAGCGGCTGCACCAGCAGAACCTGCTGCCGCACCGGCTAGCTCTGGCCACGAAGTTAAATCGCCAATGGTAGGCACCTACTACAGCTGCCCAAGCCCTGGCGCCGCACCATTCGTAACCGTTGGCCAAAGCGTTAAAGAAGGTGACGTTATCTGCATTATCGAAGCCATGAAGATGATGAACCAAATAGAAGCGGACAAGTCCGGCACCATTGAAGCCGTTCTAGTAAAAGATGGCGAGCCTGTCGAATTCGATCAACCACTCGTAACCATCGTATAACCGACTCGGGAATATAACTTATGTTCGATAAAGTCCTTATCGCAAACCGCGGCGAAATTGCGCTGCGTATTCTGCGTGCATGTAAGGAGCTGGATA
The DNA here is from genome assembly GCF_000013665.1 of Saccharophagus degradans 2-40. Taxonomy (NCBI): domain Bacteria; kingdom Pseudomonadati; phylum Pseudomonadota; class Gammaproteobacteria; order Cellvibrionales; family Cellvibrionaceae; genus Saccharophagus; species Saccharophagus degradans. The sequence goes on along the minus strand of NC_007912.1, from coordinate 1,058,675 downwards.
TAAAAACCGTGGCGGTATACTCCAAAGCCGACCGCGACCTGAAGCACGTGCGCCTTGCCGATGAATCTGTATGCATTGGCCCACACCCTTCTACCGCCAGCTACTTAAACATCCCCGCTATTATTGCGGCCATGGAAATCACCGATTCTGTTGCCGTGCACCCAGGCTATGGTTTTCTAGCTGAAAACGCCGACTTTGCAGAGCAAGTGCAAAAAAGTGGTTTTACGTTTATAGGGCCAGACCCAGACGTAATTCGCATGATGGGCGACAAAGTGTGCGCAATTGAAGCCATGAAAAAAGCAGGCGTACCAACTGTACCCGGCTCTGGGGGCGCCCTGCCCGACGACCGCGAAGAATGCATTCGCATTGGCAACCGCATTGGCTTCCCTGTAATTATTAAAGCTGCTGCCGGTGGCGGTGGTCGCGGTATGCGTGTTGTACACACCGAATCCGCACTTTGGAACTCCATCCAGCTAACCAAAGCAGAAGCGGGCGCAGCCTTTGGCGACGACACCGTATACATGGAGAAATACCTGCAAAACCCACGTCACGTGGAAGTTCAGGTAATGTCCGATGGCCAAGGCAACGCCGTGCACTTTTTTGACCGCGACTGCTCACTGCAACGTCGCCACCAAAAAGTATTGGAAGAAGCTCCAGCGCCTGGCATAGATATGGCCATCCGCGAAGAAGTTTACGCAGCATGCGTTAAAGCCTGTATCGAAATTGGCTATCGCGGTGCCGGTACATTTGAATTCCTTTACGAAGACGGCAACTTCTATTTCATTGAAATGAACACCCGTATTCAGGTTGAACACCCTGTAACAGAAATGATTACTGGTTTCGACCTTATTAAAGAGCAAATTCGCGTGTGCGCAGGCCACAAATTAAGCGTAACCCAAGCGGACATTAAGCTTAACGGTCACGCATTTGAGTGCCGCATTAACGCTGAAGACCCAAAAACCTTTATGCCTTGCCCAGGTAAAGTGGAAAAATTCCACGCGCCAGGCGGCTTGGGTGTACGTGTAGATTCTCACCTTTACGGTGGCTACAGCGTACCGCCTTACTACGATTCAATGATTGCCAAAATCATTACCCACGGCGAAACCCGTGATATTGCACTGCGTCGTATGCGTGTTGCCTTAGATGAGCTCGTGGTAGGTGGAATTAAAACCAACACAGACCTGCAAAAAGACTTGGTCCGTGACAGTGAGTTCGCCAAAGGCGGTGTAAACATTCACTACTTAGAGAAAAAGCTTGGGCTGTAACACTTAAAGTTAACACCAAGCCACACCACAAAGCGGAGCCTGCGGGCTTCTGCTCCAGCCGCAAGCCTGCTAACGCACCTTGCGGCTTATTTTATTCAGAGAACCCAATTTATGCCTTGGTTGCAACTTCGCATTAATGTCACCCCAGAACAGGCACCCGCCGTAGAATCCGCAGCGCTTGCCGCTGGCGCACAGGCCGTAACACTTGAAGATAACGCAGACCAACCTATCTTTGAGCCTGCCTTAGGCGAAACACCATTGTGGAGCGACACCCGCATTACCGCGCTGTTCGAAGCAGACATTAGCACCGATGAAACCTGGCAAAAAGTACAAAACCACTACGGTGAAGAGCTACCCCACCACCACTGGCATGTACTAGAAGATAAAGACTGGGAGCGCGAGTGGATAAAGAATTATCACCCCATTCAATGTGGGCCGCACTTTTGGATTTGCCCGAGCTGGCTTTCGCCCCCCGACCCCAACGCGATTAACTTACTGCTCGACCCGGGCCTAGCGTTTGGCACAGGCACCCACCCCACAACATTTATGTGTTTAGAGTGGCTGGCGCAACAAGATGTGAAAAACCTAGAGCTTATCGATTACGGTTGCGGCTCTGGTATATTAGGTATTGCCGGCCTGCTTATGGGCGCAAACAGCGCCGTGGGTGTAGATATAGACCCGCAAGCACTATTGGCCACCCAAGAAAACGCCGTGCGCAACGGATTAGCCAAAGAAGCTTTCCCAGTATTTATGCCACAGCGCGCACCGAAAGAGCCGGTAGACATGGTATTGGCAAATATTCTTGCCGGCCCCCTCGTAGAGCTTGCCCCCGCACTTATAGCACTGGTTAAAAGTGGCGGTAAAATCTGCTTATCTGGCGTACTTGGCACCCAGCGCACCAGCATTATTAGCGCCTATGAACACGCGATTGAGTTCACAGAAGTGCGCGAAAAAGACGAGTGGATCTGTTTAGCAGGTATAAAAAAATAGCGTCGTTATTTCAACAATTGTGCGCAGCCCCTATACTTGGCATTGGCACTCGGAATAACATTAGCGCCCATTACATTTAGAGCGGCAACAAAAAATTAAGATGAGCACACAAGGAACCACCACCATTACAGCTAAAAAGGACTGTTAAGGCATGTCTGACGCGATTACGCGCTGCCCAAAATGCACAACCTCCTTTCGCATCACCGAAGCCCACTTAAAGTCGGCAAAAGGTGCGGTGCGCTGTGGCTCATGCTTAAATATTTTTAACGCGAAAGAAAACCTTATCTCTCAACCCAAGCCCGAACCTAAACCCGCGGCACCCGTTGATGATGAAGATGATATCTTGATAAGCGACGACATGGGCGTCGAGGACGAAATTACAGACGAATCTCAAAGCGAATTTGAAGATACCTTCTTTTTCGCCAAGTCTGCCGGCCAGCACGAAACCAACCTCTTCGAGCGCGAACTAGCTCAAGATGAAAACGATCAAGAAAGCTCCGATGACGAAAGCTGGGCACTAAACCTCTTAGACGACACCCACCCCAGCAGCGATTCAAATAACGAAAGCGACAACTACGTACTTCGCAAGGGCCCGACCAACGAGCGCGACTTCGGCGACGAAAATAAGCCGTCGAACAGCACGCCCAAAGAGCAGCCGCCAGCACGCACATCGCCCTTTCAAATAATTGAAGAAGACGAGCCACCGGCGAAACGTAAGCCCACGTTTACCATCGATCTCGACGAAGATGAGGATGCAGCGGCCAATCACTACGCGCAAACTGCGCATTACGACGACCTAGATGACGAAGATAACGATGCGGGTAACTATCAGTTTATCCACTCGATAGAACCCGAGCCCGTTGAATTCTCCTATAAAACTAGCCGCAACTGGAGCCAATCCAAACTGCTTTGGCTACCGCTTATAGCGCTGGCAAGCTGCGCGCTAGTAGCACAAATAGCTTGGTACAAGTTTGACGAACTAAGCACTGTGCAACCCTACAGAGATATGTACGGCCAAGCCTGTTCGGTAATTGGCTGCTCGCTGCCGCCATTGGTGGACCGAAGCAAAATAAAGGCCACCAACTTAGTGGTGCGCTCGCACCCCGAGGCCGCAGGCGCCTTACTAGTAGATGCCATTATTCAAAACAACGCCAACTTCCAGCAATCATTCCCCTCGCTGGACTTAGTATTTACCGACTTACAAAACAACCCGGTTGCTGCGCGACGCATTTCTGCCAAAGAATACCTTGGCGGCGAACTCACCGGAAAAACCCAGATGCCAGTTAGGCAACCGGTTCACATCGCCATAGAAATAGCCGATCCAGGTGAAGAGGCAGTGAGTTATTTCATAACCATCCCAGATTAATTGCAAAAATAGCTACTTTTTTAACCAATCTGCTCAAATTCTAAGTTCCCTTCCTTTGCAACAACGGGTATCATAGCCACCCTTTTTCGGGACGACCCTAACCGTGTAGGAGCACCTAGCCGCACACAACTTGGGGCGTCTCAAGTAGCCATAACAAGCCATCCTTTGGGGGGAATCGTTTGTTTTCTATCGGACCTTTTGCCGTGCGCAGTCGAGTATTGCTGGCGCCAATGGCGGGAGTGACTGACTTACCCTTTAGGCAAATCTGTCGCCACTACGGCGTAGGGCTAGCCACATCGGAAATGGTTACTAGCGACACTCGACTCTGGCAGTCAGATAAAAGCCGCTTACGCCTTACATACAGTGCCGAACTTGCACCTGTAAGCGTTCAAATAGCGGGTAGCGAACCTGACATGATGGCCCAAGCAGCGATTGAGTGCGTAAAACTGGGCGCCCAGATAGTTGATATCAATATGGGTTGCCCAGCAAAAAAAGTGTGTAAAAAACTGGCAGGTTCGGCACTACTGCAAGACGAAAAGCGTGTTGCCGAAATACTTACCGCCGTGGTTAACGCTGTAGATGTACCGGTTACCCTTAAAACCCGAACAGGGTGGTCACCAGAAAACAGAAACGGCGTAACCATCGCCCGCATGGCCGAAAATATAGGTATAGCCGCGCTCACCGTACACGGTAGAACGCGAGAATGCCGATTCAAGGGCCAAGCGGAGTACGACACACTCGCAGACATTGTTCAAAACGTATCGATCCCGGTTATTGCAAACGGAGATATCGACTCGACTGACAAAGCCAAGCATGTGCTCGACTACACCGGCGCCCAAGCGGTAATGGTAGGTCGCGCTGCTTTGGGCAACCCATGGTTGTTACAGTCTATTGCGCACACCCTTGAAGGTGGCAATACAGAGTCCGTCGAGAAAAAGGCACCCTCGTGGATAGAACTAAACGAGGTAATAACTGCCCATTTAGGGGAGTTACACAAGTTCTACGGTGAATATCAAGGCGTGCGCATTGCGCGAAAACACTTGTCTTGGTACGCACAAACCCTAGCCTCTCTAGGGGCTGGGAATTTCGACACGCGACACTTTAACGCGCTAGAAACACCACAGACGCAATTCGAGGCCCTTCGCGCTTATTTTGAGGGGCCAAATTCATACGAGGAAAAAGCAGCATGAACACAGCGGACACGCTAATGACAGAACGAGCCAACCCTTTCAGCGCACCTGCTCAACCTGCCGAGGAAAGCACTCAATTGCCACAAGGACAATCCTTGCGTGATTGTGTAGAGAAATCCGTTAACAATTACTTCCAGCACCTAGACGGCCAGGATGTTTCCGACGTATACGAAATGGTACTCGCGGAAGTAGAAGCCCCCATGCTAGAAGTTGTAATGAAATACACTCGCCACAATCAAACCAAAGCCGCGCAGGTATTAGGCTTGAACCGCGGCACGCTGCGTAAAAAATTAAAGCAATACGGGCTACTGTAAGCGAGATACCTCTCTCGCCACCAAGCCACTAAAGGGAACTTAATCGTTCCCTTTGTTGTTTTAACACCTTTTAATTCGCAGGCTGCCAAAGCCGTTAAACACTGAATTAACTCACTAGTTTAAGTACAGGATTCTCAACCATGCCCAATGTTGCAGATTATGTTCAAGTTAAACGCGCTCTTATTAGCGTTTCGGACAAAACTGGCATTATCGAATTTGCCCAAGCGCTAGCGCGCCAAGGTGTAGAAATTTTTTCCACCGGTGGAACCTTCCGCTTGCTAAGCGAAAACAACATCGCGGCAACAGAAATTTCAGACTATACCGGCTTCCCAGAAATGATGAGTGGACGTGTAAAAACCTTACACCCCAAAGTCCACGGTGGCATTTTAGGGCGCAGAGGCATAGACGACGAAGTAATGCAGGAACACGGCATTAAGCCAATCGACATGGTTGTTGTTAATCTTTACCCGTTTGAAAAAACCGTTGCCCAACCAGACTGCGAATTAGTAGATGCCATCGAAAATATCGACATCGGCGGCCCAACCATGGTTCGCGCAGCGGCTAAAAACCACAATCACGTAGCGATAGTTGTAAACAGCCACAGTTACGCTTCTGTGCTTACAGAAATGGAAATGAACAACGGTGCACTATCGCTAGCTACACGTTTCGACTTATGTGTACAAGCTTACGAACATACAGCCGCGTACGATGGCGCAATTGCCAACTACTTAGGCGCTAAAGTTGAAAAAGCGGAAGACAAATTCCCGCGCACCTTTAACACCCAGTTTGTTAAAGCCCAAACTATGCGCTACGGCGAAAACCCGCACCAACAAGCGGCTTTTTATGTAGAAAAGAATTCTCGCGAAGCAAGCATTTCAACGGCTATTCAATTGCAAGGAAAAGAGCTTTCGTTTAACAACGTTGCCGATACCGATGCCGCATTAGAAACCGTTAAATTGTTTAGCGAGCCTGCATGTGTAATTGTAAAACACGCCAACCCTTGCGGCGTAGCGCAAGCAGATAACTTGTTAGATGCTTATCAAAAAGCGTTTGAAACAGACCCAGAATCTGCATTTGGCGGCATCATTGCTTTTAACCGCGAGCTAGATGCAAAAACTGCAGAAGCTATTGTAGAAAAGCAATTCGTAGAAGTTATTATCGCGCCCTCTGTTTCTCAAGCAGCTTCCGATATTGTTAGCGCTAAGAAAAATGTCCGTCTACTTTCTTGCGGCCAATGGTCTGCAGCTAGCGAACACGCATTTGACTACAAGCGCGTTAACGGTGGCCTACTGGTACAAGATCGCGACAACGGCATGATTGAAACAGCCGACTTAAAAGTTGTTACCAAACGCCAGCCTACTGAAGACGAAATACGCGATTTATTATTCGCTTGGAAAGTGGCAAAAATGGTTAAGTCCAACGCAATTGTTTACGGCAAAGACAGCCGTACCATTGGTGTAGGCGCTGGCCAAATGAGTCGCGTTAACTCTGCCCGTATTGCCGCAATCAAAGCCGAGCACGCAGGCTTAGAAGTTAAAGGCTCGGTAATGGCATCAGACGCGTTCTTCCCGTTCCGCGACGGCATAGATAACGCAGCAGCCGTTGGTATTGCTGCCGTTATTCAACCTGGTGGCTCTATGCGCGATGAAGAAACCATCGCAGCTGCCGACGAGCACGGCATGGCCATGGTGTTTACCGGTATGCGCCACTTCCGTCACTAAGTTACGGCCTATAGCCCGCAAGTAATTCACTTACTTGCGGGTTTTTACATCTCGCCCCTTGTATTTAACAAATGTAAAAGCAAAAGACTCTAATATGAATATTTTAATTATTGGTAGTGGTGGGCGCGAACACGCGCTTGCATGGAAAGCCGCACAAAACCCAACCGTGGCTAAAGTGTTTGTTGCCCCAGGTAACGCGGGTACGGCAACCGAACCTAAAATGGAAAACATCGCTATCGATGTTTTAGAATTTGATAAACAAATAGCTTTTGCTAAAGAAAACAATATCGCGCTCACAATTATCGGCCCAGAAGCGCCTTTAGTTGAAGGCGTTGTAAACCGATTTACTGCAGAAGGCTTAGCATGCTTTGGGCCATCGCAAGGTGCAGCTCAACTAGAAGGCTCTAAAGCGTTCACTAAAGACTTTCTCGCTCGCCACAATATACCCACCGGCGCCTACCAAAGCTTTACCGAAGTAGAACCCGCCTTAGCCTACCTAAAAGAAATGGGTGCCCCCATTGTTGTAAAAGCCGACGGCTTAGCTGCAGGTAAAGGTGTAATAGTTGCCGAAGATTTAGCAACCGCCGAAGAAGCAGTAAAAGATATGCTTTCTGGCAACGCTTTTGGCGATGCAGGTTGTCGCGTGGTAATCGAAGAGTTTTTAACCGGTGAAGAAGCAAGCTTTATTGTAATTGCCGACGGCGAAAATGTTTTACCTATGGCCACCAGTCAAGATCACAAACGCGCTGGCGACGGCGACACCGGCCTAAACACTGGCGGCATGGGCGCATACTCACCAGCACCCGTGGTTACCGATGAAGTATACAAGCGCGTAATGGATGAAGTTATTATGCCAACCATTCGCGGCATGGCCGCCGAAGGCAATGACTACACCGGCTTTTTATACGCGGGCTTAATGATTGCGGCAGACGGCACACCAAAAGTTATTGAGTACAACTGCCGATTTGGCGACCCAGAAACGCAACCTATTATGATGCGTTTGCAATCAGACCTTGTGGAACTTTGCCAAGCAGCACTGGATAAAAAACTTGCAGAAAAAACTACCGAGTGGGACCCGCGCCCAGCCGTTGGTGTAGTACTTGCTGCAGGCGGCTACCCAGGTAGCTACCCTAAAGGGGATGTTATTTCTGGCTTAGACGTTGCCGATACCGACACAGCTAAAGTTTTCCACGCCGGTACAACACTAAAAGATGGCCAAGTAGTAACTAACGGCGGCCGTGTATTATGCGCAACAGCACTAGGCAACAGCGTGACCGAAGCGCAAGCTGCCGCCTACGAACAAGCCAAGAAAATAAGCTGGAAAGACGTATATATGCGCAACGATATCGCCTACCGCGCCATTGCAAGAGAACAAGACGCAAAATAAAGGCAAATATAAAGAGCAATATAAATAGGCTTAATTACTAAGTATTTATTGCTCCCACACAGTTTATAGCCCCACAATAAAAAGCCCCACTGGTATGAACCTAGCGGGGCTTTTTTTGTTTTTTCGGTTTTATTTATTCTCGGTTTTATTTGTAATGGCTATGCTTACATCAGTACTCACACCACCACTCTCACCAGCAATTACATCTCTTCGCCGCTGTTAGCCAGCTCTTGCTCGATAAAACCCAATGCCTCTTCAATTAAAGCCAGCATCGCACTTTTTGCAGCAACCGGGTCGCGGCTTTCAATGGCGTTATACACTTTTGCGTGATCGGCAATTACCGCATCGGGATTGCCTTTAATTACGTTTGTATGGCGAATACTTACGCTAAGCGCAGTGCGAATAAAATCGCGCATGCGAATATAAAAACGGTTTTCACTGGTGTACAAAATACTAATATGAAAATCGATATCCGCCTGCAATGCCTCATCGGTATCGGCTTTGGCATTGCGCATTCTTTCCAACGCATCACCAACAGCTTTAATACGCTCTGGCCGCGCAAATTGGGCACCTAGGGCAGCAGCTTCTGGTTCTATTGCAATGCGCATTTGCAAAAACTCGCGCAGTACGCGCATAGAGGGGTTACCCTCTAACGACCAGCGCAGTAAATCGGAATCAAATATGTTCCAGTCTTCCTGCGGCATAACCCGTATACCTTGGCGCGGCTTACTCGAAATAAGCCCTTTGGCAGAAAGCATTTTTACCGCTTCGCGCACCGCTGTGCGGCTAACACCAAATCTTTCACACAGCTCTGCCTCGGTGGGCAGGCTATCGTTTGGGCCAAATTCACCACACACTATCGACTTTCCCAACTCGTGGGTCATGCGGTGGGATAAATTAAAATTTCGTTCAAATACCGGCATTGTTTATACACGCTCTTGTTTTGGGTGAATCAGTCCATTCCCCGAATTATGGCTATATTTCGTCCTATAATAGCATGGTTGCGCGCACATCACGCAAACATTGCGCTAAATTCTACAGACGATTTCGCATAAATAACACTCTAACCCATTCATGCTATTAGCCTTTTTAGCGTATTGCAGCTCTTACACTAATGATTGCGCATATCAATCGATAGTTTATATGCAAACCAATGCTTACTATATGTGCCGCGCTACTTGGCGACCCTATAACGTAGGCTTACTTGTACCCACTTTTCATGAAAATAAAGCAACAAAGAGGCACAGATAAATAAATAGACGTACCTCTTTTACAAACATGCACCTAAATAGCAACCACTTCACCAACCCGCCACATTTTATTATCGCCAAGTGGGACGACATGTTTCACGCACAAGCATTAAATAGTTAAGACTAAATACTTATTACCCCTTATATAGATAGGTTATTGCTATGCCCCCACACAGCTTTATCACTAAGGCTCTGCCACACTTAATGCTGAGTTCTATTTTTTGCTTACTACTTAGTTCATGTTCTACTTTTCAACCACAAACAGAGCTTGTTATTTCGCGGAGCGAATACGCCAATAAACTGCACGGCTTTTGGCTTGGGCAGTGCATAGCAAATTGGACTGGGCTAGTAACGGAAATGGATAAAATAGGTGGCACTGGCCCGCACGGTGAATTTTATACCCGTGATGACTGGGGCAAGCCCGATCAGCCCAGCATATGGGGCCAAGGCATACCCAGTAACCTCTCCGCCACCATCGACTTTGTGTTCGAAAACCCAGAGGGTATTTGGGGCAGTGATGACGATACCGATATTGAGTATATTTATCAGCACCTCTTGGCCAAACATCAAACCACACGCCTAACACCGCAGCACATCCAGCAGGGCTGGCTTATCCATATATACGACGACAGCAATACACCGTTTGTTAATAACGAAAGCAAACCCGAGAATTTCCTGTGGGTATCCAACCAGCAAGCATTTGATTTAATGCGCAACAAAAATATGCTGCCGCCAGATACCAGCGCGCCAGAAAACAACCCTCACTACGCGATGATAGACGCTCAATTAACAACTGAAATTTTTGGCCTATACGCACCCGGCGCTCCGAACACCGCGCTTGCAATGGCGCACTTGCCTATTCGCACCACGGCACGCACAAACGCTGCATGGGCGGCGGAGTTTTATGTGGTGATGTATTCCCTCGCCGCCACGGTAAATACGCAGCAACCTATTGGCCCGCAGCTGCGAAACAACGCAGATATTGCACGCACTTATTTACCCGATTCATCTTACACCGCCAAAATGTACGACTATGTAAAGCAGCGCTACCAACAAGGGGCGAAGTGGGAAGCCGTGCGCGATGAGCTCTACCGGCGCTACCAAGTAGAGCAAGCAGATGACTACAACATTAGCAGCCAAAACCTGTACTGTAACGGCTGCTTTGCATCCGGTATAAACTTTGCCGCAAGTATTGTAAGCCTGCTTTATGGTGACGGCGACTTAAAGCAAACCATAAAAATTGCAACCTTAGCAGGATGGGATTCCGATAACCCCGCCGCAACGTGGGGTGGAATGCTTGGCTTTATATTGGGTAAAGATGGCGTAGAACAAGCCTTTAACCGCACCTTTTCGGAAGTGTTTAATATTCACCGCACCCGTGGCGGCTTTGCTAACCAAGGCTTAGACACGTTCACCCGCATGGCCGAAGAAGGCATTAGTATTGTAGATAGAGTGGTTACAGAAGAACTGCACGGTAAGATTGATTCAACCAACAACCTGTACCTTATTCCTCGCGCAAATATACAACAGCCTTAACACCAGTATTTGTATCTACCCCCTGCACTCTATACGCGCAATACACTGTTATTGCGCGTTCTCATCATTAACCACAAGCTCACCCGCACATCTGTAAAATAAGCAGCTGTATCGAACACATTGCACCAGCACGATATAAGTCGTAAAGACTATAAATAGCGCTTGTACAGCTAAGTTAACAAAAAAAATAAATAACCAAATATATAAAGAGAAGCAACGTGAAATCTGTATTGTTTAATACACATGATTTAGTGTTGGTAATTACTATTTACCAATGCCTTTTGTTCGCGCTCTTTTTAATTACCTTTAAAAAAGGTAGGCGCGTAAGCAACAATTTATTGGCGTTATTTCTATTAGCTCATGCGGCTATTTCACTGGATATTTTGGTGTGGTTTGGCGCAGCGTTTCATAGCTTTATAGAGCAGCACCTACCGAATGCGTTTTTCATTTTGCGTATTGGTCACTGGGCTGAGGCACCGTTATTACTATTTTATGTTCGCTCGTTAGTTTATAAAGGGCCTTTTTTCAAAAAAACCGACTACCTCTATTTTATTCCGTTTGCAATCGCACTTTTAGATTACATATTTAATTGGTTTATTCTCAGCCCAGAACTGAAAGACAACTTTCTTGCCAACTACTCACTATCCACCGAGTCGATTCAGTCGCGGCTAGTCTATCTATTTAGAGAGGTTTTTCGCACAGCATTGGGCGTAATGTGCCTAATCGAAATTCGTCGTTATCAAGCACATATAAAAAATGAATACGCAGACGTAGAAGACATAGACCTAAAATGGCTTAAGCTATTAGTGGTAGGTTTTTTAGGTTTGCGTATTAGCGCCGTTGTTGTGAGCCTTTCGTTAATATCTTTATATGAGTTTCATATTCCACTCAACACCGAGCTTATGGGACTAACGGGCAATTATGTCTTTTTACTGTTGTTAAGCCTGCTTATTTATTTTAGTTTAAATAGTACACAGGTCTTTAGCGGTATAGAAGCCAAACACGAAGAGCTTGCCAACGCACCGCCACCACCTACCACAAAAGAAATTGAAGAAATAACCCTATATATGGCAACCCAAAAGCCGTATTTAAATCACCGCTTGCGCCTAGAGACATTCGCAAAAGGTACAAGCCTGTCACCACGCCGAGTATCGTTTGTAATAAACCGCCATTTTGGTAAAAACTTCTTTGAGTTTATAAACAGCTACCGTATTCAAGAGAGTAAAAACCTACTAGCCGACCCCAGCAAAGCAGATCTCACCATGCTGGAAGTAATGGCCAAGGTAGGTTTCAATAGCAAAGCCACGTTTAACACGCTGTTTAAAAGCCTTGTTGGCCAAACCCCTAGCCAATTTCGACGCGAGCACAGCAAATAAAAGCCGTGTGATAAGAGGCCTGTGAAAAGAGCCCTGTAATAAAAAACCTAGTCGCCAAAGCGTAATCGCCGCAGTGCATATATAACACTTAGCAAACCAACTAAAACTCACTATGGCGACTATTAACATTCATTAGGAAAAATGCTCGCAACTTACTCCCTGTAATTGCGAGCAGCTATTCGATTTATGTAACCTTAGCCTTACAAATCCATACAGTTAGCGTAGTAGGTAGTCATTGCTGGCCAATCACTAAATACACCGATTACACCTACATCCTGAGCGAGTACATCTAGTACATCAACCATATCGCCTTCGTTATTTATTACACCTGGCTCTGGGTTAACGGGATTGGGGTTTAAGCCATTTACCGTTTGGAAGTACCAACCACCGCCATCAACCAACAAACCAGACCGCTCCATTGTCCAAGTAATAATATCTAAGCCCGCTTGTTTGGCCGAGTCTGCATATAAGCTTGGTACTATTTTTCCATTTTCTACTTCTAGTAGCATCCATGTTGGCGGTGCAATAATTTGCACACCTTCAGCGGCAAGTTCCGCCATAGATGGCTGCCAAGTTGCAGGGTCGCGGTGATCAAAGCTTGAGTCGTCGTAACGGCCATCTAAATATACCGCTTGGCGGCCAAAGCGCGGTTCGTTTGCCACCCAATATCTTACATCTTCTATATTAAAAGATTGTGCCCACACCTTGCGTGCAGGTACGCCCGCTTGCTTATATTCGTCTACCATTTTTTGCGCGTAATCCTGTTGTGAAAATCCATCAAAAGGCATTGCAACGCTGGCAGATTTTAGTTCGGGGGTCATTTTTACATTAAGCTTTTTAAATAGCTCAATACTTTCTTTATGGGTAAGCAAAGTACCACGGCTAGCGTATAAATCGGTGCGATAATTTGCAGTTGCATCTAAATACTCTTGCACATTGGTCGCTCTTGGGTTGGCCGCGTCCATTTTACCTTTTAGTGTTTTAAATTCTGCTACGGTTATATCACTTGTGCAGCAACGGGCACTTGCTGGGCGAACCATATTACCTGCTTCATCGTACTCCGCTGGGGTAAAAGGCGTAGAGCATTTGCTTGCCAATGGCGTTTCTAAAATATTGGTGGTTGTGTGCAAATCACACTGCGAGTGACGGCATACTAGTTCTTTATCTTGGGTGAAAGTAACGTCGCACTCTACAATACCGGCCCCCATCCGTGCAGCAGCTTCGTAAGATTCTTTAGTGTGCTCGGGGAATTGTAATGCCGCACCGCGATGACCAATAGAAAAGTCGCTTGCACGCAACGGTTTGTTTTCGCAACGCTGAAGCTTGCGTTTAAGCCAAGACTCATCCATATCATCAATTAAGAAATAAGGACGCGGACCAACTTGTACATTACTTGAGTGGTGCTTCCCCCAAGAGTGGTGATCGCGATGCTTGTGATCTTTACCACCAGCGAAACTCTGCGCGGCAAGAACTAACGCTACAGCAACACCACACGTGCTCAATATTTTGGAAGGGTTTATTATCATTACGTCTACTCCATTGGATGAATGGTTTAAAGAGACGTTCAACTTAGAACCAAACTGTTGCGTTTTTTTGCGGGTTTAGTGAAAAGAATATGACGCTGATAAAAAGTTAGACACAGATCTACATTGGCTTAGATAAACCACAAGTAATCAGCAAACTAATAAAGGAACAAGCGCGAAGGGAGAAAAAAAGGCGGCCACCTGCACCTATAGAAGGGTGACCACCTAAAAGCTGCGAAATCGGCAGCATTATTCAGAGCATAAATACGGTAACCAACCGACCTAAACTCACTGAGGAACAAAGAAACAACTACATCAAAACCAATACATACGGACAATTCGATTAAGTTGCTATTATATTACAATAAGATTTTATTGGTGGCAACACCTAATCCAGCATGCTGAATAGAATGACAGTAGCTAGCTTGGCCTTCCTTCTAGGCACTTACGTCTAACTAAGTACAAGCAACATAAACTTAGAGGCAAATTATGAACAATATCCAGATATTCGGCTTTCCCCGCAGTACTTACGTGCAAACCGTGCGTCTTGTAGCCCTTACCCTAAACCTTCCTATCACACTTGCCCCATTGGCGTTTCGCCAAGCTAGCCACGCTGAGCTGCACCCTTTTATGAAGATGCCTGCCATGAAGCACGGTAACATCACCTTGTTTGAGACTTTGGCCATTGCCACTTACCTGAACGAGCAAGTGCCCAGCCATGGCCTTATACCAGGTAAGCTAGAATATAAGTGCCATATGCTTAGTTGGGTGAGCGCTGCTATAGACTATTACTACCCGGCGCTGGTCACTGCAGCAGTAGAAAACACAGTTGATATGGACAAATGCGGCAACCTTTTGGGCATACTCGAAAAAACATTAAGCGTATCGCCCTACCTTGCAGGCCCAGAACTTAGTTTGGCAGATTTATTTATTCTGCCTATGGTTACGTTTATTGAGAAACAGGCCCCCTGTAATGGCGAACGCCCCTTCAAACACTTGGATAATTGGCTGGATACCCTCAAGGGTAAAGCAGGCTACATGGAGATATTGAACGATGAGTAACGCCCAAACAATCGCATCTGCGCAAGCGGGTGACCGAGCCGCCTTCAGCCAACTTATTGCAGAAAGTGCCACCCCTTTGCGAGCGGTTATTCGGCGCATGGTTGGTCACCCAGACGATACCGAAGAGCTCTACCAAGATACCCTGCTAAAAGCTTGGCAAAAAATAGCCAGCTATCGCGCAGATGCTTCGTTTAGTACATGGCTTTGCGCTATTGGCGCTCGTACAGCCCTCGACTTTTTACGGGCGCAAAAACCTTGGCGAGAACGCGCCCAAATAGCCTATGGCAATGAATGCGCAACCGACCCCGACCTAGGTGCAGAAGTGCTGGCGACGCTTTCGGAGCCGAGCTTTACCTTTGATGTACACGAACATATTGCTTATTGCTTTGCCTGCGTGGGCCGCTCACTACCCGCGGAGCAACAAGCGGCACTGGTATTGCGCGAAGTGCTCGAACTTTCTGCCAAGGAAGCAGCCGAGGCTCTTGCGCTCACAGAGTCCGTTTTCAAACATCACCTTAGCGCCGCCCGCAAAACAATGACAACAGCATTTGACAGCCTGTGCTCGCTGGTTAATAAAAACGGTGTGTGCTATCAATGTAAAGGCCTGCGCATGGCCAGCAGCAACAGCGCACACGAAAAAACAGACACCATCGATAATTTAGACGAGCGAATTAAACTCATTCGCACGGTGAATTTAGATAGTGGCGTTAGCAAAGTTATGCACGATTTATTTTGGCGACGAACAGCCGAATTTGAAGCAACCGGCCGCGGTAATTGCGAGCAACAATCCCACTGCGGACGAAAAAATTAATACAACTAGACGAATTCGTGTGTGAAGGTAGCGTTTATTTTTTCTCAAGCAGTAAGATAGATATTCGAATACAGATGTGAGAGGTTACATCTCACTTACTAACAAAGCCAGCTTATAGAGCTGTCTTTGTTAGTTATATAAAAATCTATGCATTTATTCAGATACAATAAAACTAGTCTTTCTTTCCTAAAAATTTATAACGTACCTGTAGGCCTACTTGAGTTTGAGTTTCACCTGCAAGTTCGACCAAGTTTAAACCCAAGCCAAAAGCTACATTATCAGTTAGACTTTTATTCACCCCAAAAGAGGCGGCCAAGTCTACACCATCTCGCTTAATAGATTGCACACTTTCACCAACTCGAACATCGTACTCACCTTGCCACGCAAGTACGCCAGCTCGCGCATATATAGTTATTCCTTCGCTTACATCATATTGAATCCGCGCGCCTAAATATGGGCCAGCCCCAGAAACAGGATAGTCTTTAGCCAGTACGTCTCTTACGCCGTCTGGGTCGTTAGTTGTCAACGACAGCTCCACATCTACATCCCCCCAGCTCTGGTAACCGGCTTCTGCGCTCAACCAGTTATTAAGTTCATAGCCGCCTACTAATTGCCAAGAGGTTCTAGTTGTTTTTACTCGTGTAATTTCAACATCTTGTGTAACAGCTTGAAGTTCGGCCAAAAATGAAGACTCACTCCAATTACTACTGGTTGAGCCAATGCCCATTTCGACGGACACACGTTCCGAGTTCAGCAAGGGCTCACCATGACTTTGCCCACACATTAATAACAATAAAGAGACAACCGTAAGCTGCCTCCAATACTTCATTTTTTGCTGCATGCCAAGAATAAGCAACAGGCCAAGTAAACCAAAATTAATTGCGCCACTGCCACTTGCTCCACCCTTAACCCCAGCAGACGTACTTTCAAATAAACCATTCAATGAATTCGTGGACTTGTTATTCTCTGGAGCGACCTCTAGCGCTGCGGAAGTAACACGACTTTGAAGTACCTCATCATTTACATCAGCATCTCCGTTCAACACAAACGTAAGTGTTTCATTTTGATTTGCGGCCAAATCACCTAAGTCACAGATAATTTGAGCATCGCCAAATAGACATGCATCAGGCAGTGAAACGACATTAAAATGGAGAGGGATATCAATAGTCACTATCACATCCTGCGCCGTCTGATTGCCACTATTGGTTACGCTAACCAGCTGACGAATGTCGTACGATGTACTGCTAACGGTTTCGACTTGTGAGTTCATAGCTAAATCCGCTCTAGCGCCTAAATCACCGTCACTGTGACTTATGTATAAATCTACCCTATCACTTTCTGCAACATAAATTAGTAGATCTGAAAGCCCATCGTCATTCACGTCATTAGGCAAAACCAAATCTGATTCATTGTAAATAACAGTGTCTTTTAGACTGAAACCAGAGACGGTTCCATCGCCATGGTAGAATTGGTAGGTGTTATTCTCATTGGCAATGAGCAAATCCGGCAAACCATCGCCATTGAAATCTGCAATCTCTACATTTTCTGCACTTGCATTGCCCAGCTTGCGCACTTCTGTCATCTGGCCGGTACCACTTACTTCGATAATTGTTACACCAGATTTAGAAGAAGAATTGTTCTCATGACGAGTACTCACAATTAACTCTTCTAAGCCGTCACCATCTAAGTCTGCAACCCGTATTGATGTTATACCAGGGATACTAAGCTCAGAACGCAGATAACCTTGAAGCTTATTGCGCGATTGCACTTCACCAGATTCTTTTACACCAACCTTAGTGACTTTACCTGCGGCAATGGCAAAATCAATAAGCACTAGCGCATCAGAACTAGCCAGCACTAAGGTGCCACTCATTGGGGCTTGATCTGGTTTTTGTTTTAACTTGGCAAATTTCTTAATAGATTTTTGAGAAGTAAATACATACGGCGATTGACTATATACGCCAAGAATATTTTCATAAATATATAAATTGAACCCACTTCCCCCAAGAATAAGCTCTGGGTAGTTATCTGAGTTTAAATCTTGTAGTACTCCTTGATTTGCATACGGAAGCGAAACTGTTGCGCTATCTTCTACGAAATTTAGCTCGCCACGTTGATAGTAAACTGCTGTCGCGTCACCCGCTGTATTAACAACGAGTAAGTCTTCCGAGCCATCAAGATCAATATCGGCCACGCCAAGGGCTTTTGTTGCCCCCCTGTTTTCTATCTCGCCGAGTACTGTTGCATCATCACTACCCGTTTCGTAATCTAGCAATTTGACGGTATCACCAAGCCCCGTGCCGGCGGCTATTTCCCTGTTGCCATCGGCTTTCATTTCAATACTCGCTATTGCGGTAGCATTATCTAGCGGAAAGGCGTTATCCCCTTGATTAACTGTACGCCTGCTGGGGCTTACATCTATTATTTTTGAAGTAACGAGATCTCCAGCAAAATCACTTACGTCTAGGTTAACAACCACATCACCCTCACTATGCGGCGTTAATTTCAGGTTAAAGCTTAAGTTACCGGACGAGTTAAGCGTAACAGGGCAATCAAACTCGTTACTGGCAAGCGCCGTACAGTTTTTCATGCTAGCGTCAAAATTGCTTCCCGTTAATACAACAAACAAGTTTCCATCAGCTATAGCTGGGCCCTGTTGGTGGTTAAGCGCAATTTTTAGAGTAAGTAACTCATCCACTACTGAAGGTAACCCGATCCACGACGCAGACAAACTAACAACCGAGGTTTCCCGCTCAACAACACTCAAATCAAAATTTTGATCGACAGTAAACTCGCTGTCTGATGCACGTAGAACAACACTTGTAAGCCCTACACTCTCATCTAAAGGCACCTCCCCGCTCAACTCGCTGCCATTTAAAGTTAACCACGATGGACCACTTACCAATTGTAAATTTGTAACACTATCAGGATCGACAACGCCAATATCGTAGAGATATGACTGCCCTTGAGACAAACTCAATACATTAGGCGCAGTTACGAACACGGGAGCATCATTCACAGCATCAATATCAATATCCACTGTCACTACTGCGCTTAGCAAAGCCCCGTCACTAATTTGGTAACTGAACTGATCAAATATACTTTCCGATCCGTCGTGCATATAGCTTACTGCACCACTCGTACTTAAGCTGAATGAATTTGCGGAATCTGGGCCAGAAATCAAAGTAACAGTTAATCCGTCTGCATCAATATCAAAATCGTTAGCCAATACATTTACGCCATTTAGCACCCCTCCTTCCGCAACACTATAAAGGTCGGCAATTGCTACAGGTGCGTCATTCACGTTATCGACTGTAATATCGAAAGCAGGAAGCGCAACCGTACTCGTGCCATCACTTACACTTATAACAATACCAGTGTAAAAACCTACCGCTGCATTATTGGGTGATCCACTTAGTTGCCCCGTGAGCGGATCGAAGCTCGCCCAACCTGGTAAAGAATTAATGCTAAAGGTAAGTGTATCTCCTGCGTCCACATCAACGGCTGTTGGAATAAAGTTAAACTCTTGATCTTGGCTAACCGAAGGGGTTGGAGTACCACCTAACACAGGTAGATCGTTAGTATTTATAACTTCAATTTCAAATGCAGAAGTACTTGTGGTACTTACACCGTCGCTCACACTGATGACAATAGCGCCATAGATACCCACAGCATCATTATTCGGTGTACCAGTAAGTGCTCCATTTGAAGTGTCAAAGCTCGCCCAACTAGGCATATTTTCAATACTGAAGCTTAGGTCGTCAGCTTCTATATCTGAACTAATAGGCGTGTAGGAATACACCGAATCTTCATTTACAGATGCTGCAGGAGTGCCAGATATTTGCGGAGCATCATTCACAGGATTAATCGTAATTGTCACTGCTGCCGTGTTTGAACTATCACCACTGTCATCATCGATTTGATAGGTGAAGCTGTCGCTTCCAAAGTAATCCGCGCTGGGTGTGTAGGTAACCGTACCGTCGAGATTATCCACAAGCGCCCCATTGGCTGGAGCTGACACGATTACCAAAGAACTACTATCTAACAATCCATCAGCATCGCTATCATTCGCTATTAGATCAATACTCACTGCGGTATCTTCGTCTGTCGAAACACTGTCGTTATTGGCTAACGGTGCGTCATTCACGCTGCTCACTGTTACGTTTACACTGGTTTCACTCGACCATGCACCTTCGTTATCTTGTACTTGGTAAGTAAAACTATCATCGCCATAATAGTTAGTGTCGGGTGAGTAGGTAATCGACCCGTTTGCCAGCACCTCAACAGTACCGTCTGCTGGGCCCGTTACAATTTGCACACTGGTTACAACAATACTGCCATCAACATCACTGTCGTTGCCGAGTACATTTATGGTTGTAGGGTTGTCTTCCATCAAAGCTGCAGTATCCGCAACGCCATTAGGCGCATCGTTTATACTTGCTACGGTAACGGATACTGTTGTTGCAGCCGAGCTACCACCATCATTGTCTTGCACAACATAGGTAAAAGTATCGCTACCATTAAAATTAGCTGTAGGCGTATATGTAATTACACCAGTGGTGGTATTTACGCTTGTTCCGCCGTTACTCGCGTCGCTCAAAACGGACACGGTTGAGGGATCAATCGTTCCATCTATATCGGAGTCATTAGCTAGAACATCCACCTCTACACTGCCATCTTCATCCAAGCTCGCACTGTCACCCAAAGCTACGGGTAAATCGTTCACCCCAGTTACGTTAACCAATACGGTAGCAACATTAGAAGTTGCTCCATTTTGATCGTCAACAGTATAAGTAAAGGTCGTACTCCCATTGAAGTGTTCGTTAGGCTCAAAATAAATTTCACCACTCACAACACTTGCCGTTGCATTTACCGGCTGAGAAACAATAGCTAGTGTGGTTCCATCAACACTATCGCCATTATCAATATCGTTATCATTGACCAGTACATCAATAGTAAACGGTGTGTCTTCTGGGGTACTTGCCGTATCGGAAGTTGCTACCGGAGCGTCGTTTTCGGCGCTAATTGAAATAGTCACCGTGGCTGTATTTGACGTGGCACCGGTCGCATCTTCTACTGTGTAAGTAAAGCTATCGGACCCATTAAAATTTGCGTTCGGCGTGTAAGTTATGGCTCCACTACCAGCGTTTAAACTAGTAGTCCCGTTTGCAGGAGAAGATACAATTAGAACACTAGCAGGATTCAACGCATCATCCACGTCACTGTCGTTTGTTAAAACAGAAACAATAACGGCAGCATCTTCTACTGTCGCTGCAGTATCATTAGCCGCAACAGGGTCGTCGTTAACATTAGAAACTTCAATATCAAAACTAGCTAAAGAGACGGTTTCCGCACCATCACTCACACTAATAATTATATTGCTGTCCATGCCTACATCAGTGTTTTCTGGTGTGCCTATTAGCTGTCCAGTACTTGTACTAAAGCTTGCCCAGCTTGGTGCATTTGTAATGCTATAGGTCAATACATCACCCACATCAACATCGCTAACCGTTGGGGTAAAATTATAAGTACTGTCTTCATCAACACTGGTGGGCGGCGTACCGCTAATAACCGGGGCATCATTTGTATTCACAACGGTTAAATTGAAGCTAGCCAAATTTACAGTTGTGGTGCCATCATTAACACCAATTATTATTCCGGTAGTTGTCCCCACATCATCATTACCGGGTGTACCACTTAATAATCCAGTACTCGTGCTAAAACTCGCCCATGAGGGTTGGTTGGTTATGCTGTAGACGAGAGTATCACCAGCATCCACATCGCTCACCGCTGGGGTGAAAGTGTAAGCGCTGTCTTCATTGATACTGGTAGACGGAGTACCGGTAATAACAGGAGCATCATTAGTATTAACAACGGTAAGGTTGAAGCTTGCTAAGCTTTCGGAAACAGTACCGTCATTCACACTAATAATAATATTACTACTAGTTCCAACATCATCGTTATCAGGCGTACCACTTAACTCACCGTTACTAGTATTAAAACTTGCCCAGCTTGGCGCGTTTGCGACGCTATAGGTTAATACATCACCGACATCAACATCGCTAGCGGTTGGGGTAAAACTATAAGCACTGTCTTCATCAACACTGGTGGGCGGCGTACCGCTAATAACTGGGGCATCATTTGTATTCACAACGGTTAAATCGAAGCTAGCCAAATTTACAGTTGTGGTGCCATCATTAACACCAATTATTATTCCGGTAGTTGTCCCTACATCATCATTACCGGGTGTACCACTTAATAATCCAGTACTCGTGCTAAAACTTGCCCATGAGGGTTGGTTGGTTATGCTGTAGACGAAACTATCTCCTACATCCACATCACTCACAGTTGGAGTGAAGCTGTAAGCACTATCTTCATTAATTGTGGTGGCAGGTGTGCCACTGATAACAGGAGCATCGTTGGTATTAGCAACAGTAACAATAAAGCTTTGAGTAGCGCTAGCATTGCCATCACTTAGCGTCAGTAAAACGCTATGATTTCCTACTTCATCGTTAGTTGGCGTACCGCTTAAGCTCGCGGTTCCGTTACCGTTATCGGTAAACGTTAGCCACGAGGGTTTAGTTGTCGCCACCACTGTACGGGCGTCAGCCTCTACATCTGTAGTAGTAATGCTGTAGCTGTAACCACTGTCTTCGTTCACACTCACAATAGCGGTGGACGAGAAAACAGGAGCATCATTAATACTTGCAATCGATACATTTACGGTTATTTGGTCCGTCGCAACGCCATCACTAACTTCCACAATAAAGCTATCTACGCCAAAGTAATTGGCATTTGGTGAATAGCTAATAGCTTTAGTCATTCCCGTTCCAGTTACAGTAGCAGTACCATTTGACCCGTTAGTAGCAATACTCCAAGTAATGGTATCAGCGTCACTATCACTTGCATTAAGTGTAAGCGCAAATGCTGTTGGGTTAGCATCTTCACTCATATTTACTGACGTGCTCGCTCCCTCGGTAATAACCGGAGCGCTGTTATATTGTTTTACAACCGTATCTGTAACCGCAGTAGCAGCATTGCCCAATACGTCAGTTAAGATGGCACTAAGAGTAAGTGTTGTTTCATTTAAACCGCTTACATTTATATTAGTTACCTGCTGCCCCGAGCTTGCAATAGTACCTGAGCCCGTTACATTTGTACTTCCGTCAGAAACGCTATAACTAAAGCTTGCTCCCACTTCTGCGCCGGCAAAGGTAAAGCTCATTGCGCTTTCGTTCGTCGCATCAATATTTGCTTGATCGATTGAAACGGAATGACTTGCTGGAGCTTCTAAATCAACGACTAGTTCGTTGGAGGTGGCATCACTCCCTACATTACTAGCACCATCTGTAGCTGTAACAGCCACATCCCAGGTGCCATGTGTTAACGCCGCAATTGTGTTGTCAGCCAAACTCCAAGTGCCGTTTGCATTATTGCTTGCAACATAATTTGCACCATTTACCGTCACTTGTATTGCTGCTGCCGTGTCGTCAACTGTACCCGCCAAGGCTGGTGTACTATCAGCCGTAGATAAACTAGTAATAGTTACTATCGGTGCAATATTATCAACAACTGTCACGCTAAAACTTTTTTCGAAGCTCGTATTACCGTCACTCGTTTGCACACAAATATCGTAATTTCCTGCTGCCAGTACATTCGCTGTTTCTAATGTGACAGTATTAATTTGAAATGACGAGTTATTCGTATCTGATGTACAAGTTCCGGTATCAGCTGCTCCAACACTTACAAGACTATAGGTAAAGCTGCCACTGTCTGCATCGGTAGAAGAAAGTGTGCCAACATCCGCTCCAGCTGAAGTATCGCTTTCGTTTATGCTACTCGCATTAAGGGTAATATCACTTGGCGTATCGTCTACGGAAGTAATATCTAAGTTTATCGTACCTAAGCTAACATCACCCCCTCCGCCACTACCGGTATTGCCACCATCGTTAGCTGTTAAAGATAACGTTGCTGCATCGTTACCATTCGCGTTTGCAGCACTGGTATACTGCACATTACTTGCTGTATTTAAATAAGTATCTATGTTCGCAACCGTACCCGTGAGCGTAATTGTACTGCCGCCACTACCACCTACGGTTACCCCTCCACTATCCGATGCAACCAATGTACCCGCAGTAACAGCGATAGATAGCACAACATTGCCACTAGCCGCATCTACATCGGCGAAGGTAATCGCACTTAAATCTATATTGCTCTGCACATCTTCTGTAACAGCTACGTCAGTTGGAACTCCAGTGGCTGTAGGGTCATCATTTACAGCACTCACCGTTATACTGCTAGTACCCGCAGTACCTGAGCTGGTTACATCACTGGGAGTTGCCGTGAAGGTTACAGCACCACTTATATTTGCTGTGGGAGTAAATTGAATTTTGGTCGTGGTGTCCAAATAAGTATTTAAATCTGCGACAGCACCAGTTAATGTCATGCTAGCGCTACCGGAATTTGCAATAGTTACACCAGCTGTAGTTCCGTCTCCATCGCTAGCAGCGAGAGCGCCTGAATTTACAGCTAAAGTAAGCGTGACAGTATCATCTTCGGTATCTGCTAACGTTACCGCAGACATATCTAAATATGCAGCTGCGTCTTCATTTGTACTAAATGTTGCCGATAAACCGGTAATAGTCGGCGCTTCATTGGAGACAGGTGGAGTAATATAGGAGGCAATTGTTGCCGAATGATAATGAATTTCCCATCCTGCACTGGATTCCGAAACAACCATTATTCTATCGGCAGCATCACTCACCGCCACTCGATCATTTAGACTACCCGTTAATGAAAAGTCAAATCCATCAACCCAATCCGTACCATTGTATGAGTTAAAAAAATAGGTAGACCCGCTTGCACTTGCAAAATAATAAACGCCCCCCTCTTCCTCCATATCATATACCGTAAGAATGGAATGGGATGCGTGCGTTATTTCTGTAGAAACCCAACTTCCACTTTCATTTGTTACATAGAAAGAATCGCCGTCAGTTTCATTGCTGTATGCATAATGAATTTTATCGCTACTATCAATAGAAACATTTGCCATTAAGTAATATTTTGCATCCGCTTTACCGTCAATTACTTTCGTATGCGTCGCAAAATTATCGGAAGAAGATGTGTAATAATAATTATCTTGGCTAGAGTTCTGCAAATCCTCACGCCTATAAAAAATATGGGCATCGCCACTACTATCCACCACACAATAAGTATCATGAATCTCGTCAGTACCGTCATTTGTAGCAGTAATCACATCATTTATAACCCAAGAGCCGGAAGCGTTAGTAGCATATTTAACTTGGTCTGCATTTGGCGTAAGCGTAAAAGATAAGTGCGCTTTATCATTCTCATCTAGAAACAGATCAAATCGCCCTCCCTGATATCCGGTTTCGCCAATATTTGTAAATGTCCAATTCACTCCATCGTACACGCCGTAAAAAGGATCGTTATCTACTGCCCACTGACTAGTACTTGCATTAAAAACAACATGAATATTTCCGGATGAATCGAGCTCGTAATCAACTCGATGCTCATTCCCCCAGCCCATATTCGTTCGGCCTGCAACATCTGCTGCTGTAATGGTGGTTACAGCAGAAAAACCTGAACCATTCCACTCTAAAAAATTAATTTGTCCAGATGACGCGTGAGCCAAATATATATTTCCGCTACTATCAACACGAGTCTTGGGAAACTTCCAGGTACCAGCATTCGAGATCAACCCCGCTTCATATGCAGGATTAACTTGGGCTGGAGTCGTTGTAACATTATTACTTCCGTCTTTCCCAATTAAATAAACGAGATAATTTTTATTAGAATCTAAGCCTGTAAACGATAATGTAACACTGTTACTTGCCGCTGCACTTTTAGTAGTCGCAGCAGCAGATCCACTACCATCCGTACCTGCCTCAACTTGAGCATTGGTGGGTGCAGGCTTAGAGGACTCCAGCAATACCGCGTAAACAGTGCTCGCCTTACTCATTGTTACGGCTACATCGAAGCTCGTAGCTGTCTTATTCTGAATTGAAGTAGCGGATACAACCGGGTTGGGGGAAGCAGTTTCCCATACCCCGCCCCAAGAGGCAGTGCAGCTTACCTCCGTAACTGTGGTTGTATTGGTATTGTATGTGCTACCAAATGATCCGTGACAATGATCAAATTGACTCTCATGTGCGAATGATTTCCTACCTACCAAACCGTAAACATCGCCGCTTAGATTGGAGCGAACGCTATCTGCGGGTGTAAGCAAACCACTTTTTTCCAAATAAGAAATAGCGTCGTTAACTTCATTCTTTTTTTCTATCCGCTGAGTACTATTTTGCCTATAGGTAAAAGCGGAAAAAACTGAACGACGATCAGAATCCTCCGATAAACCAGCGCCATCTTTCGCACTAGACTGCGGATCAAGCCGAACTTCATTTAAAGCATAGCTTTTGGTAGCTACGCTAGAAAACCTACCTACTGAACTTACATTGGAGCCGCGACTAGCGGAACCAGAAAACGCAGCCAAAACGGGCAATGCAATTTGTGCAACTTTTTTAACTGTTAGATATTTTTTAGAAAAATATTTATTTTCTGAATCTACGTTAGAACTCATCATAAACCTCAAATATTAAACAGTGCGCACTAAATTGGCTGCAAGCTAGGAAAACAAAAATGATTGCGAACGCGAGGGTGGTTAGCCTCTATAACTTCTGGAAATGTACAATTGGGGATAACGGCAACGTCATATATTTGGTCCACATTACCAGTAAACTTCACATGCCCAATCTCTGTATTATCAGCTAAATTAAATAGCCAAATACCAGAAAATGTTTCTGCATATTTTTCAGATAATGGTGCCGGCTTTTCTACTGTACTCTCACGAACTTTAGATAAGCCCAATATTAGAATATTCCCCACAAAGTCTATTCCGCGAGTAAACCCTTGAACCTCAGCAAGAACACGGTTAACTCTAGTATTAGGGTCATAGCAACACAACTGTCCTAACCCAGAGTTACAATAGTACACTTTCCCGTTATGCCAGCGAGGGGAATGGGGCATAGCCAAACCATCCACAACGATTTCATTTGATGAAACGTCAATCAATGTTCCATCGAAAACCGTATTTTTACGCCATTTATTAGGTGTATCAAACTTGGAAAATGTAGTAACAAATGCTGGCTTACCATCTTTCAATGTCATTCCATTTAGATGACAACGATCTTCGGGAGCTAGATCTGAAATAAAAGGCGGCTTCCAACGAGGTACAAAACTGTAATTCGGGTCCAATGTAGACACACAAGAAAAGCTACTATTGACAACCCACAACCCTTCATCGCCCCATTCAATATCGTGGATATTAATCATTCCTGTATAGTGGGAAGAACGCACGATAAAACAAGCATCTACCCTGCTATCCACAGGTTCGTACAATTTATTTTGATACTCATCAAACGCCTCTTTCTCTTCCTTAATTTTTTTATTATCTTCATCAGAAAACCCTTTACCAACATTCAAAGATATTTGCTCTTCCGGTGTTGCCGCCACTTTCTTAGCGGTCACATCATCTTCAATTCGCTGCAAGGGCATTTTCAATTTATTGATAAGCCCATCTTCCCTATGAAATTGGATTACTTGTGTATACACACCCAGCGTGAACCCATTTTCTGTTGCTGTAAGCCCCATTGGCCTAACAAAGCTTTTAAAATTTACATCTAATGATTCACTATCACTTCGAACTAACATCAAACGACCAGCTTGGTAAGATGTAAAAGCCAAGGAGATATTTAATGATTGAAATATTTTAGGAAGATTAGCGCTATACTCACACCCAAAATCCATTTCATCAGACAACCGACCACCAATCGTCATTTCATCTTCTTTTGGTATTTTTTCAGCAGATAAAGACATTAATCATTAACCTTTGAAAGTGCGCTTAGTTTTTTAGATATTTGTGATAAAGATAATTCAGGGTTATCAGACAACAAACTTGCGGTTAAACCAGAAACTATTGCAGCAGAAAGCGAAGTACCTGAAAAATAGGTATCCCCACCCTCTACAGCGGTGGTTTTGTAACGACCACCGTAAACATAAAAATCAACCGACTTTCCTGTGTTGGAAAACTTTTTAGGCCGCCCGTAAATATCACTTGCACCCACTACAAATGCGGAATCAATACTTGCCTCGGTCATACCAGGACCAATAACCACACCGTCATTACCTGCAGCAAATACAACAACAGCTCCTCTACCTTGCCTGCCAAAAGCAGCCAAATCATTAACGACATCAGCTATCGGCTCTAATAATAATTGAGTGTGCCAGCTACAATTTATAACATCGGCATTATTGAGTTTTGCCAAGTAAAAACTTAGCAAAGTCTCAGATGTCCAAGAGCTGGGTTGACGTATTGATATCAAGCTAGCGTTAGGCGCCAATCCAGAGAACGTATCTGAGCGAGAAAAAATGACCCCTGCCACTTTTGTACCGTGCGTATCCTCAATTAAAACGGGTTTAGCCATTAACGACCGAGACTCTGTATCATAAGAAAAACGCACATCTGTTTTAGCTAAAGCAGGGTGAGCAAGGTCAACACCATCATCAATAACGGCAACGTTTACTCCACGTCCACGCGCACTTTCCGCGCCCAATCCTAGCGCGCTAAAATAATGTTCATCTATTTTCTTCTCTCTAGATATATCAGCCCTACTCGTTTTTCTGGAAATTTGCAGTAAATCAGGCTGAACAAGCTCTATTCCTGCATGGCTTTCTAATTCAGTAATAACAATACCAAGTAGATTTACATCGCTTATTCCTACCAACCAATATTTACTATATTGCATTTCAAATATAGTTACTGGGTTAATAATATGCGGGCTAATATTGATCAACGCCTTGGCGTCTATACCTCGCCTAGCCTTAACAACCAAACGGTTAGTAACCTTTACCACCGTATTGTGTTCGCCTATTTGGTATTGATTACCCAACTCCTCTAACGTCAAAACCGCATCAAAATTTTTAAACTCACCTACCTTCACACTTGCATGCAAAGGAGACGCCCCTAAGGCGGATACAACAAATAATAGAATTAAAAAACGATTCAAACTACACAACATATGTTCAACATAATGCTTAAGCGAAAACCTCGTTAGATAGACGTGGAAGCACAAATAAGAAACAAAACACTAAAAGAAGGCAACAGATTTCCATCTTTTACTTTCAATTCAACATAGCCCCTAGCGTAGAAAGTAGTACTATGGTACTTGAAAGTATATAACCGTTTTGGCGATCCGCCAGCTTGTGAAGGACTTTATTTAGATTAATATGATCTTACAAAATGAGTAGACTCTCTGAGACCCAACAGAGTACTTGACAAATATTTGTCACAACCAAGGCGACAAAGTTATACCGTATATCCGTCTGACGTATTATTGACTATCAAACCAACATTGCGTCATTAACGGTATTATTTCAGGCTTTACTTACCTAAAAAGCAAGCGGCCTGCCGAGCTAGTGCCGTTCCCTTTGTCAATAAGGCAGAAACAACGCTGTGTCGCAGTTTGACAATGCGCGTGTATCGCTTAATTTTTTTGGCGCTGCACTCACGCTAGCAAGTATGACTAATTTGCTAGCTGCACCACACCTTGTTTGGTTAGCTATTCTAACTACTGCCACCTATATGCCTATATACCTGCGGTATGGTTTGCAAGCCGCGTAGTTAATTGCAATACCAATACCAATAGTAGCAAGCAAGAATAAAACGGTTATCTAATTTAAATCGAGAGTAACCGACATACCAATAGCTACCGGTTCTACCATAAAATTAAAGCGCTCTGGGTAGAAACGGCTAGAGCCGGTGCTTACATTGTAGCGATTTTTAGAGTGCAAAATATTTTCGGCAAATAGCTTCACTCGAACATCGGCTTTTTTATTCAAAGAGTGGGTATAACTAAGCGAAACATTTAATGCGTAGTCGAGCTTATAGCTGTCGGTTTTATCCAATAAGTATCGCTCGCGTTCGAACTGACGCTTTTGTTCAGTGAACAAAGCTAAATCTTCAGCAGGCAGCTCTGCCGTATTGAAGGTATCGTATGCGCGTTGATACATTTCCATCTCGTCGTAAGAACCATCGAAATCCCAAAATATCTGTGCATTTGCGTGGGCAATTAAACGATTATTTAAAAACTTTTTGCTGATTAGAAATTTAGAAGTATGGCTAACAATATTATTTAAACCATTGCCGTAGCTCTCCAGTAACACGGGAATATCACCACGAGGGATGTAATAATAGTCTGCAAATGAAATATTATTGCGCGATGCGCCCGTTTTTAAACTCTCATTCATTGCTACATCTAACACACCCAGATAGGCGTGACTAAAGGTTAGCTCCGTTGTTTGGGTTGTATAGCTACCAGTGAACTCAACCCCGCCTATTTTTACATCTGTTAAAAACTCTAAATTACTACCGGTAAAGCCAACCGCAGAAATATCGTTATAGAAGCTGCGCACATTTAACGATGTATTACTGTAATAGCGGTTGGTGTATGACACTTCGGCACCATCTAACGTTTCTAACTTAGACTCTTCTTGCATTAAATGATTTTGATATTGTGCACGCAGGGGCATCATTCTTTGTGCGCGCTGAACAGTGGCTACAAGGGTGTTTTCTGGGTTAACTTTATTCACCCACGACAACCTGGGGGAGAACATTGTTTCTGCTACATCGGGAAAATCGACCCTGTGTGCATAAAAAAGCTGATTGCGCTCAGACACATTAAAACGTGTTTCTAGCAAAAGCGAATGAGTTTCTGAATTTATCCCTGAGCCGACCTCCAACACCCTATCGGGGTTTGGTCTGTTGTTTAAGGTTAAGTCTTGCAGATACACACTTGAATCAACATCACTTACAAAATGCACACCCTCTTGAATGAGCAAATGATCGCTGCTTTTTCCCCAAGGGGCGTGCACATCAATATTGGCATACTCGTAACCTGCAACAATATTAAACTTATCATCAGGGGTATATTCGTATAAAACAGTCCCGCGTAACCTATTTTGTGCGAAGCCGTAATCGCGCACATTATTTTCATGCGTAAGGCTCCAACGAGGGTTTAGATAATCGTGACGAATATATTCTTGGCTATCGTAAGTCAGCGAGCTAGCAACATTAGACACATCCGACAAAACCAAATTATACGTTGTAGAAAAGACCAAACTACGCGTGCTTGGACTGCGGCGATTTACCGTTCCAACCACATAACCCTGCGCATCCTCTTTCGCTCTTTGCTGTATAAAAAAACGCGTTTGACCAGATTGGGTATAGCGCAGCCATGAACTAAAATTTTCGCCGTACTCTAGCCCCAAATGCGCTTTAATTTGCGGCCTATCTACGCCATCGGCAAGGTATGCTTGCGGGCCGAGCGTATCCGTAGGGCGTTTACCCACAAAACGTATATCCGTCTCATCGCTGGGCGACATAGAAAAATAGTCAGGTTTTTGGTACCCATCTGTTTTTCTGTAAGATAAAAACCCGTAGGCACCAAATTGGTTAACACTTTTATTGAATTGTGCACTAATGCCTCGGCTTTGATAGGTGTTATTGCTTGCCAATCCAACACTAAATGCAGGCGAATCTGAATGCGGGGTTTTAGTAATAATATTAATGATGCCTGCAATGGCACCCGTACCATAGGTTACCGAGCCTGGGCCACGTATAACCTCTACCCGTTCAATATCGCCCATGTCCCATTGGTCTATTTCTAAAATGGCGCCTTCGTACACCATATTGGTAATATTTTTACCGTTTACTAACAGTAGTAACTTGTAGTTTTCGGCAGCAATTAAACCGCGCAGGCCAATTTTGTCGCCTTCGGAGTGGCTCATAAGCATCATGCCCGGCACATGCTGCTCCAATAAATTAGCTAGGTTTTTAGCACCGGATATTTCGATTTGATCTTTACGAATAATGGTTATAGCAGCAGGCGCATCGTCTGTAGAGTTTTTAAGTAAGCTGCCTGTGCTTACTTCTATATTCAGCAGCTCTTCTAAACTTAGACCCACCAAGCCTTCGTCAGCCGCTGCTGCCGTAGTAGCAATAGCCTGAAAGAACAAAAAAGCAGCAAAGCGCACCGGTGTTATTACTTTTGGCATTTATTATGAATCCAACTTAGTTCATCGTGTAAGTATAGAAGATATAACTCGGCGCCCCCGGTTAGAAGCTCGCAAGTTTTACACTTTATTGCATTTTCTAAATTGCTTGTTAACCAGTCTGTCACTAGAGTTTTACCACTGCAAACACTCACAACGCATACATTAACCATCATTAGCAAGGATTGAGAATGACCAAACTACCTACCTTACTCGCCACCCTTTTATTGAGCTTTATACTTGCTGCATGCGGTGGCGACAATAAGAATAAGGGAGACAACACTAACAACAACTTGCTAGTACAGCCAACAGCATGCCCAGATTTAAATGATTCTAGTTACCGTTCCGACACACTCCACTCGGGCGATTTTATCCCTTCCGGTTTTAAACAACATTGGTATTTAACGTTCGAAAATAACCAAGCAAAATTTATTGAAAGTGACTTTGTGATTTTTGCAGATGTAACGTGCGACGCGGGCATCACAACCCTAGCGTTTTCAGATAAAAACGTTGAGCTATCAATTATCGAGGATGCAAGCCAATTAAGCGGTGTAATTTTGGGCGAAGATGAAGTCACATTTACTCGTGCAGCAACGGAGCCAAGCGATGCCTGCCAAAATCTTAATACCCAAATTAAGAATTCGACCTTTGTAGACACTGTATTTGCATCGTTAAGCACCGAACATCAAGCCGTATCGGAACCTGACTTGGCATTGATTTTTGACCCAATACAAAAAGTGCATATCCGCCAAGATGGCGAAAGCCAATTAGGCATTTTCGATTGCAGCGCTGGCGTACTGCACCTGCATTACAACCAAAACGATACCTCGCCGGAATCAATTGAATTAAATGAAGACGGTTCTATTACCGTAATTCGACCAGATGGTGACATTCAACTTGTCAGTCAATCTAGTTACCACCCCAATTGCGCCAATGAATCAGAAGGTGTGGCCACATGCGTAGCCACTGAAAAAATCGCCCCCTGCGACTCTGCTGATAGCTGCCCAGGTTACATTTCAACACCATCCACAAGCTGTGCCGCCACTACGGGCACCAACGAGTTTCTTTGGTTTGGAGATGAGTGCAATCTATACGGAGGCACCGAAGTAGTCACTTTCTTCCAACCCTGTGAACAAACAATAAGTAAAGTTTGCGCGAAAACAGGCACTGATAGATACATCACTTTCAACAATGCTTGCGCGGCAAAGCATGCATTTTCGAGCATTGCTTTTAACGATGAATGCGGTGAGCTAAATCACACATTAAGCCGCAATAACAGCGTACCCGTAAGACTACTAGAGGATGAAACGCCCCCCGACAATGTTAACGATCAAATTATAATTAACAGTGCAGAGCTAGTTGGCGATGAGCTTACTGTTACCTTGCAACAAAGTATGTGCCGGGAGCAGCAAATAGATCTTTATGTTAGCGTTTATTTTTTAGAAACTATTCCACCCCGTGCCACCTGGTATTGGAAACCACAAAACGCAGGAGTGTGCAGCAATATCATTCAGACAACCTACACCTACGACCTGCTACCATTAAAACACTACACCCAAACTCACTACCCCAATATTGAGGTGGTTTCGCTAGGGGCATTGGGCGACTACGTTATTACGGATTAAACTAACCAGATTAATTGTGTTGATACTCGCGGGCTGGCACCTACCTTGGTGCTGCCCCGCAGTAAAATTGCTATTGTTTATAGCGGTTAACACTAGAATAAGCAGCATGATAGGGTAAAAAATTAGCCAGATACCGCTATTAGATTTACACTAACCTACAACCAAGCCAATACCACTAGAATAACTAAGCGATACCCGCTACAACTGAAACACCAATAAAGGGCCACAGCTTGTATAAATTGATAGTGCTTACCACATTCCTAGCATTAACCAACAGCGCTATGGCTTGCTTTGAACAACCCAACGGGCAACCTGCTAAATTGGTTATTCCCCTACAGGAACCCACTAAGCTGGTACACAATCAATTTTTTCTCACACTATTACCCCAAATATTAGCTGTTACCGAAGAAGAATTCGGTCCATGTGAACTAACCTTTTATAAACAGCCACTTTCATCCGCACGTGTGGCTGCATATTTAAACCAAAACAAAGTTATTGGTTTAAACTGGGCTTCAGCATCATCAGAAAGAGACAAGCAGCTGCGCGCCATTAAAATTCCACTATTAAAGGGGTTAATGGGCCACAGAATTTTACTGCTTAAAAAAGAAAATAAAGACTTACTAAAAAATGTAAAAACGGTAGAAGACTTAAAGCCCTTTGTTTTTGGTTTAGGGGAATCTTGGCCAGACACCTATATTTTAAAATATAACGGTTTAAAAATTACTACCGCAGCACATTACGACTTACTATTTAAAATGCTCGACGCAGGTAGGTACGACTTATTATCGCGCGGCTATTCAGAAGCGTTACCGGAACTAGAGCTGCACAGCGACAAAGACATAACCTACGACGAACACATAGTGTTAATTTACCCTTTACCAGTATTTTTTTATGTTAGCCCCCAAAACCCAGAGCTAGCCAAACGCATAGAAAAGGGGCTTATAACACTGGTAAACAACGGTCAATTCGACAAGCTTTTTTACAACAGCCCAGATATAGCGCAAAGCTTGGCCGTATTAAACTTTGAAAAGCGCACCAAAATTTATTTGTGTAACACCTACATACCCGAAGGCGCGCAGTTAGATAACCGCGCGCTATGGCATTTCCCGAATAAAGAAGATTCTTGCAACGTAAATACTATTAAGCGCTAACTTAATAGCTAGAGTTAGGCGAGTCATCTGGGTGGATTTCGCCATATACCTCATCTGGGTCTACATCATTTATTAATAGAATTTCTCGCACGGCTTCTATGTGGTCAAGTACCTGCTGATACCTCTCACCGTACTCGTACTTAGTAACCTCTATCGCCTTAGGCATATAGCTGAAAGCTATTTTGAGTGCATGCAGTGCATCGTCGTTTATTTTAATCGCCATGTTAGTTCTCGCCTCGCAACGCAACGCAAAATTTTAAAGTTAGAGTTAATCACTAATTGCTTTATATTGCTATAGGGATTTAAGTGTTTGCCAAAGAACAGAATACAGGAAAAAGAAGGGCTTGGCGGTAATTCGTCAAGCCTTTTTTGTTTGTTCAGTATAGTGAGTACATACGATGGTGTATAAAAAAGCCCTCATGTGGAGGCTTAAGCGTGTAAACAATTTGGAAAATATTTACGGTAAATAACGCACTTGGAATGCTTGGCAAATAGTATCTAACGCAGGGGCTTGTGCGAAGTTGGTGCCGTCGGCTAGGCCGCAGTTTGCTAAATCTAAACGCTGTTTGCTTTCGCGGTTTGTGAAGGTTGCGCGGCCTTCTTTATCTAATTGATAAAGCCATTGGCTGCTAGTTGATTCACACTCGCCGGCAATAACATTGGTGCCAGGCACTATGGATTTATTCTCAACGGTTAAACATTGGTTGCCCGTTTTAATTTGCACATGGCCTTCACTTGCTGGGTTAAATTGCCATGCTTGACAAGCCCTACCCTGCCAGCCGCCTTGGTTTACATTCGCGCTGTTTTTATCGCACGCCTGTAATACGCGGCCACTTTGAATGCTGCTAATTGCCACTTTGCCAACCGGTAGTATTTGCCAATTATTTTGCATAAGCGCATCGCCGGTGTACTTGTTTGTAAACGCAACAAAGTTACCTTCGCCTGCATTAAGTGCCCAGCGCTGGCTTGCAGTATTAACCCAGGCACTCTGACTAAGGCCTTCGTCTGCCGTTAAAAATAAATTGCTGGCTACATTGCCAAAGCGGTAGTGATTATCTGCCGTGTTATCCATTACCCATAAACTGGCTTCTGCTTGGCAACTGCCCTGCTTCAGCTCTTTACCTTCGGCTAATAAACAGCTTTCGCCATTGCGCAACTGAATACGTGCACCTTGCAGTGCAGTCACTAAAGGACCGTTTTCGCCAGAAGGTAAGGGCAAAAATTGGCCTTCTGGTATTGGCTCACCAAAATTTGGGGTGCCGTCTGTGTTCCAAGTAAATTTCTGTGCGCGCACAGAGCGCGTTGCACCGCAGCCGTGCTCTTCTTTCGAATTTCCGTGGTACACAATCCAATCTTCTGTGCCATCGGGCGATTTGAAGAAACCATTGTGGCCTGGGGCAAACACACCGTTCCCTCTTTCAAACACGGGCTTATCGTATTTAGTCCAGTGCTCGGAGTTCATTGGGTCGTCGCCCGTTAGCTCTTTCATTGCCAGTTTATAATCTGGCGTATCGCAATAGCTCGCCGAGTAAATCAAAAAGGTACGACCATCTTTTTTTAGAATCTCTGGGCCTTCGTTAACTTTGCGACCGCTTTTTTCCCACTCTGCTTCCGGCCGAGTTAACAGTGCTCGCGGGCCTTCAATGCTCCATGGGGTGGTCATTTTAGATATAAAGTTTTGCTGCTCGTCACCTACCCATTCAGACCACAACAAATATAATTGGCCATTATGCTCTAAATAACTGCCGTCTATATTCCATGTATTGGGCATCATTTCACCTTTGTAGGTGTATGGCCCCATAGGGTCGTCACCCACACTTTCTAATACGCTTAAGTGTTGGTGATCTAAAGTGCCGTGCTGGCCCGAGGTGTACATTAAATACCAACGCCAGCCGTTAGGGCCGTTTAAGCGATGGAATTCAAACGCCCAAAAGTTACAGCAGCGGGTTAAATCTGAATCGGACCATACATTCACCGGCAGCGCAGTAGACAAACCATCCAACGTGGGTGATTTACGCATAACAAGTTGCGATGTCCATGTGGTGGTAGTGAGGTAGTAATTGCCATCGTAATACTCTAACCAAGGGTCTGCGCCATTGGCGAACAACGGGTTGGCAAACATGCCTTCTGGCGCTTTTTTAATGCTTGCTTGTTGGGTATCCCCGTTTGTATTCACATTGGTACCGTTACAGGCAATTAACCCCGTTAGCAAGGCGGCACCTGTTGCACCTAGCGCTATAGTGCGCGCTGTGTGTTTCATTATTTCTTCTATCTTTTTCACTTTAACCTCCAGTGAAATTATTTGGCCTGCGGCCACTAGTTAAATACAATCACAAAGCCACCATTGGCTTTAACTGTTAGTGCATTATTCTTGGTTGCAGTTATTGTGTGGCTGGTAAAACTCTCCACACCTTTTGTATTTATATTGCTGTCAGTAATTAACGTGCCTTGCTTACCTAACGCAAAATCGAAATTCATTTCTAAGTTAATGGCTTCGTTGGTAGCGTTTATTCCCGCTACAAACCAGCGCTCGCCGTGCTTGCGCGCAATTACAACGTGCTCACCAGGCATACCATCAATTAACTTAGATTCATCCCACAATACGGGAATATCGCGCATATACGCTTTTACATAGTCCGGTGCGTTAGTCGCCATTCCCTGTGCGGTTTCGGCTATGTGTTGAAGGCCCGATAAAAACAACACCGGCAGCGCAAGTTCAAAGCCATTACTGGTACGACGTTCAATATTGGGAATATCTGAAAATGTGGTGGGGGTAAAATCCATAGGATCGAAAGCATTGCGCGTAAATGGCAGTATGGCCATATGCGTTGCGGCTTTATCGGCCGATGGTTGCATAAATGTAATCATTTCAAAGCCATGTACCGATTCCATTGTCATAATATTCGGGTAGGTACGATGCAAACCACGCGGTAGCGATGAGCCGTGATAATTTACTAGCAAATTGTAGTCGGCGGCATCCTTCGCTAAGTCATTGTAGTAAGCCATTACCGACTTGCCATCACCGGGGAAGAAATCGATTTTTACACCTTTTACACCCATATTTTGTAAACGAGCAAATTCTGCACGGCGCTTGTCTCTATCTAGTAAGGCGCTTTTCGGTGAGTACTCTGTGGTATTCCAATCGCCAGACGAGTTGTACCACACTAACAAGCCAACGTTTTTACTTTGTGCGTAGGCCGCAAGTTGTGCAGTGCGCTCGTAGCCAATACGGCGGTCCCAGTCGGCATCTACTAAGGTATAGTCCCAGCCCATTTCGGCTGCGTAATCAATAAATTCGAGCGAGGTTTCGTAGTTAACTGATTCATCTTTTAATAGTGCCCAGCTCCAAGAGGCCGTTCCGGGTTTTACAAAATCCATTTTTGCAATTGCTGGGTCAGCCAAGTCGGTGCCTAGCGTAGAGGCAATAATAGTATCTAAACCGCCCACTAAAATAACTCGCCATGGCGAGTGGAAGGCTGTATTCGACTGAGCCAATAAAGCGCCTTTGTTGCCATCTTGCTCAAAAACTTCTGCCGCCATAGGTATGCCCAGAGAATATTCACCGTTAGGCGATTCTGCGTGCAGTCGCGACGCATGGTAATCGCCATTCATACCCGCTTCGGTAATAAGCAGCCAATGTTTATTCGCTTTAAATAATGCAGGAAATACCCAACCAGCCGGTGATGGCGATACGGTGTCTACCGGAATATTCATTTGATAATGTTCTTCGTAGCTGGGGTTAGTATTGGCCCAACCTGTTTGCGCTACGGCAATGGGCTGCAACCAGGCTTTTGTGGTGTGTTCGAATGCGAAGCTGGTAATCTCTTTTTTAACCGCAAGCAACTGCTTTGCCGTGTTGGGGAAGCGATACTGAAAGGCCACACCATCGTTAGACACGCGAAAGGCAATGATAAGTTTATCGCCCTGTTTATTTTTTAGGCTATATATTTTTTCGTTGGCGTTATAGGTTATGTCTCGCTGCTTGCCATGTAACAGGGTGTAGCTGTCATTCACCTTACCTGCGTCTACATCTGTAATTGTTAAGCCGTCTGTAAATGCCTGTGAATTTAGCTCAACACCCAATTGCGACGGCAGCATAACTTGCTCGCCATTGCGACTAATGCTGTAAAATACTTTACCGCTTTCATCTAAACTTAGACGTACTTTTAGGCTTTTGTCTGGGCTGTTAATAGTTTGCCTTTCTATATTTTTATTCTCTGCATTTAACCCTGCCTGATTGGTACACCCTGCCACCCATACCGCTAGGGTAACGGCCAATGCTAATTTTATTATCATTTTCATTATGTTATCCACTCGGTACTCTTACGGAAACTTTGAATATTTTTTAATTTTTATGATTGATACACTTATAGGCTTGTGTACTTTTATATTTGTGCGTTTTCTACGAGCGCATTTTAATGGCGGTGTCATAAAGACACCGCTCTTTATTTCTAACTAGAAATTAACAATTAGCGATTAACGATTGCCACCCTTATTTAACTGGGTCTACACCTTCTGATGTCATTACAATTCGCTTGATAGTACCATCCGCGTTGTAGTTCAAATAATCGATACATACACTGCGACGGAAGCTACCGCCATCTTGACCCAAGCCACCATTGTGATAAATAAAGTATGACTTGCCCTTAAAATCGATGACAGATTGGTGATTAGTATTTGAGTTACCAGCCAATTCATTAAGAATGCCTTTGTATTCCCACGGCCCTTCTATAGATTTGCTCATAGCGTAAGCTGTTTTTTCTGGAAAGCCTGTCGCATAGCTTAAGTAGTAATATTCACCGTGTTTGTGCACGTATAGCGCTTCGGTAAAGTGTGGAATATCGATTGCGTGAATAGGTCCATCTAGTTCAATCATATTGGGTTTTAACTTGGCCCAGCGCGGTTTGGTGTTGCCCCAAAAAATATACGCTTGGCCATCGTCGTCAATAAATACTGCTGGGTCTATATCGTCCCAATCAATATCGGTATCGGTGGTCATGTCATTACTTATTAGTGCTTTACCCAAAGCATCTTTGAATGGCCCTGTAGGGCTATCACTTACTGCAACGCCAATGGCAAAACCATTAATGGTTGCGTGACGCACCGTGGTATACCAATAAAACTTGCCATCTTTTTCTACCGTGTGCGCCGCCCACGCATCGCCGCTGGCCCACTTAAAATCCGTTGCAGCTAACGGCGAACCGTGATTGGTCCAGTTCACCATATCTTTTGATGAATACACCAACCATTTTTTAAGATCGTAAAATACGCGGTTATCCTTCGCTTCATCGTTACCCACGTACAAATAAACGGTATCGCCGTGCACTAACGCAGCGGGATCGGCCGTGTGAGTATCGGTAATTGCGGGGTTGGCAGCATAGCTTGCACTTACGTTAGTTAAACATGCAGCTACAATACCGGCTGCTAGTGTTTTTTTATTAAACATACTCACCTCTTCAAGTATTTTTTATGTTTTTATTTAATGCGTTGTAATAATTTAAGTAATGGCCAATCAATGCTATAGGGTTGAAAACTCAAAACTCATGGTGGACGTGTATTCTTCACCCGGCAGCAATAACGTGGACGGAAAATTGGGCTGATTGGGCGCATCGGGAAAGTGCTGCGGCTCTAAGCAAAAGCCACTGCGGTGATTAAACACTCGCCCTTTGCCTTGCAAGGTACCATCTAGAAAATTACCAGAGTAAAACTGTAAACCCGGCTCAGTAGTTTTTACCTCTAATACACGCCCAGTGGCTGGTTCTTCTACTCGGGCAGCCAGTTCAAACGCCTTTGCTGCCGTTTTATTAAGTACAAAGTTGTGATCGTAACCACGGCCAAGTAGCAGCTGATTATTATTGGCATTTATATCTTTGCCAATTGCCTTACGCGATCGAAAATCAAACGGGGTATTAGCGACATCGGCAAATTCGCCGGTGGGTATAAGGCCTGCGCCTACCGGAGTAATGCTGTTGGCATTTATCATTAGTTGATGATTTAGCACGTTGCTATCGCTGTGCTGGCTACCGATTAAATTAAAATAGCTGTGCTGAGTGAGATTAACGTGGGTTGCCATATCGGTGGTAGCGCGATAACGGGTATACAGCACATTGTTATCGGTAAGCTGGTAGGTTACCTCTACGGTTAGATTACCTGGGTAACCTTGGTCGCCATCACGACTTAAGTATTGCAGTACTAATGCTGGCTCTCCGTCAACGGTTTCTATAAAGGGTCGCCATGTAACTTTATCAAACCCATATAAACCGCCGTGTAGGTGATTGCCGTTATCGTTTACATCTAACAGAATTTTTTTATTCTGCACAGGCAAAATCCCTTTGGCAATTCGGTTGCCAAAACGCCCAATAAGGGCACCAAAATACGGAGACTGTGATTGATAAGGTGCAAGCGTGTCGAAACCGAGTACCACATCGGCAAACTCGCCATTTTTGTCGGCACAAAAAAGATTTGTTATCACTCCGCCAAAATTACTCACAGACACGCGCATGCCTTTACTGTTACCTAGCGTAAAAAGCGAAATGGGCGTGCCATCATCCAGGCGGCCAAAAGGGCTTTCGGTAATTGTGATATTTTTCATTTCTCTGTGTCGCTCTACTTATGTTTTAACCCAACCCTATAACGCTGCTATAGGTCTGCTTCATGTTGACGAAAATCCGGCATGCCCTGTTCATCCCAATACACTTTGCGCACCCGCGTGTGGCGGTTTGGGTCTCGCAATGGCTCACCATCTATCTCTTTATAATCACGCGCGTGGTACACCATTAAATCGGTAACACCATCTTCAGCTTTAACAAAACAATTATGGCCAGGGCCAAAGCGCTTTAATTGTTCGTTTGAGTAAAATACAGGCTCGGGTGACTTGGTCCAGCTTGCTGCGTCGAGCAAATCAGCGTTTTCGTCTGCCCATAACAAACCCATCGCATAGTTATGATCGGTCGCACTGGCGGAATAACTTATAAAAATACGCTTACCGTGTTTAATTACTGCCGCACCCTCATTAACCTTATGGCCAATAATTTCCCACGGTAATGTCGGTTCACTTAAGGTAACAATGGGGCCAGTAATACTTGTAGGGCTATCCATTTGCGCTATAAGTAACGCCGAGTTATAAGTACGGGCTTCATTCTGTTGCGCCCATACTAAATAGCGTTTACCCCTGTGCTCAAAGGTTGTGGCATCTAGCGAGAAAGTATCTAGCGGTGTATGAAAGCGCCCCTCTTCTTGCCACTCACCTTGCATAGGGTTGGCCGATGCATTGGAAAGCGTGTGCATACGAATTGTCCACGGCTTGTTGTGATCGGTGGCAGCCGCTACATAGATGTACCATTTACCATCAATAAAATGCAGCTCGGGCGCCCAAATATTCGCGCTCATACCTCCAATAGTATTGCGCTGCCATACCACTACAGCGGGCGCGCTACGTAAGCCTGCTATGGTTGTGGCCCTACGCATTTCTAAGCGGTCGTATGCTGGTACCGTTGCTATAAAGTAGTAATAACCATCGCTGTGCTTGTGCACCCAAGGGTCTGCCCGTTGGGCCACTAATGGCTGCGGTAAACTAGGAGAGGCGACGGGTGCGAGCTTGGCGCTGCTGCAGCCAACAAGCGCTGCAAGCAATGCCAAAAATGTGACAACAATCAGCACGTTAAAACCACTTGTTTTAAACGCAAAACCACTTTGTAGCTGGCTTTTATCCATTATGAAGGTACTCATTTTTATGTTGTTAGTTATTCTTAAATGAAACAAACGCTTATATGCCCCAAATTGCCTATCAAACAAACATCCATCTAACCCTTTGATTTAATTAGATTAATAGATTTTTAGCTGTTTGAAATGCAAAGCAAAACTAGGCTGCCGTCGGGCGCGCTTTACTTTGAATATTATTATAATACAATACGAAACATGCAAATGCGACCCTTACTGATTACATACTAAGCAGTAGCCAATAAGGGCGTATATATTCAATACTGATAACCAGCTATAAATCGTTGCCAAGGCCCTTTTATGCTTAACAAAAACAAACGCCCAATTACATTCGCTTTAGTCGTTAGCCTCTTAGCCCTGCTTGCCCTTGCAGGCTGCAGCGAGGCAAAACAAGTAAGCATCCACGACCCAGTAATGATTAAAGAAGGTGACACCTACTACTTGTTTAGCACTGGCCCCGGCATAACAATGTATAGCTCTAGCGATATGAAAAACTGGCGCCGCGAAGGCGAAGTATTTAATCAAGCCCCTAGTTGGGCCTCCAACGCCGTACCCTATTTTAAAGGCCACCTGTGGGCACCCGACATCATTGAAAAAGATGGTCTGTTTTACCTCTACTATTCTGTGTCTGCTTTTGGAAAGAACACATCCGGCATTGGCGTTACCGTATCGCCCACGCTTAACCCACGCGCGCCCAATTACGGTTGGCAAGATAAAGGCATGGTATTGCGCAGCGTGCCTGAGCGCGACGAGTGGAACGCTATCGACCCCAATATTGTGGTAGATAACAACGGCACCGCATGGATGGCTTTTGGCTCCTTTTGGCAAAGCTTAAAAATGGTGGCACTAGACAGCAGCTGGACAAAAATAGCTGAGCCTCAACAGTGGCATACCATAGCAGCCTTACCCAAAGGCAGTATGCCCACAGGCGACGCAGTAAAGGACGGCGAAATAGAAGCTCCTTTTATTTTTAAAAAGAACGACGATTACTTTTTGTTTGTAAGTTGGGGTAAATGCTGCCGCAAAGATGAAAGCACCTACCGCCTAGCAATGGGCCGCAGCAAAAATACTACCGGTCCATTCTTAGATAAAAACGGCAAAGACCTCGCCCAAGGTGGTGGCACCCTATTAATAAGTGGCAACAAAAACTGGCCCGGCTTAGGCCACAACAGCGCCTACACCTTCGACGGCAAAGATTGGCTTGTGCTACACGCCTATGAATCTGCAGATAACGGTTTACAAAAACTAAAAATATTAGAAATAAACTGGGATAAAGACGGCTGGCCAACTGTAGATACCAAAGAACTGGATGAGTTTGTTAGTATTGAATTAACTCAATAAGCTTGAACCCACTAAACGGGTGATTAACTTCGCCTGATTAGTACGAGTATACTATCAAAAACTAGAACCCGGCTGGGTTAAAAACTCCTGCTCTTCGTGGGTTGAATCTCTGCCCAGTATTTCATTTCTATGAGGGTAGCGGCCGAAGCGATCGATTATGGCTTTGTGTTTTAATTCGAATTCGTAATTATTGGGCGAAGCATATTGTTTAAATAATTTCTCTGCTTCAACATGAATTAATTTAGATTCGCTATGCATATACGGCATAAGTAAGAAGCCGCGTTCGGTAGTGTTTAACTGGTTTAATGCACCTGCC
The DNA here is from genome assembly GCF_000013665.1 of Saccharophagus degradans 2-40. Classification (NCBI taxonomy): domain Bacteria; kingdom Pseudomonadati; phylum Pseudomonadota; class Gammaproteobacteria; order Cellvibrionales; family Cellvibrionaceae; genus Saccharophagus; species Saccharophagus degradans. The sequence goes on along the minus strand of NC_007912.1, from coordinate 1,014,607 downwards.
GTTACGGCTTCTTTTGCGAGCACCAATGCGATTGCATCCTGCGCGAACGCTGTTGGTGTGTTGCGATATATATTTCTGGAGAATTGATCTAGCACAATTATTTCTGCCAATCGCCCTGTGGCTGTTACGCGCCAGCTGTGTAGCTCGCCCGCTGCGGCTTGTTGCACCAGCGGTAAAAAGCGTTCAGCAATTTGTTGATCTAACGCTTTATCAACTGTCCACCATTGCATGGGCTGTAGCTCGTCAAACCAAAAATCAATTACTTGCTGTTGCATGACGGCATCCATTTTATATTGATTAATCGTATTGCCTGTTAGGCACTTTTGGAGCAATACACTCTAATTTTCTGTTACGACATTATTAAGCAATTTGCTTTTTGCGCGCACGATAAAACAAGCCAGCCAATGTTACTGCGCCCAATACAACCGCTACTTGCGAGGCAAAACCTAAAGCATCGTAATCAAGCGTAGACAAAAAAATAACCAAACAAATACTGGCCCCAAAGGCGTATGCGGATGAAGCCGTAACAAGCTTTTTACTGGGGGCAACCCAATATGCTGTTAATACTACCGCTGGGCCAGCTAGGCCAAACAAACCAAAAATAGACGCAGCACTCAGGTCTAAAATTTTTTCTACAGAACTATAACAATAAGCCACCGCGAAACAAGTAACAAACCAAGCCCCCACACAAGCTATAGGCAAAAAACACCAACGTATAACCGTAAGTATTGTATTTCGCTTGGACGCTAATTGCTGTTCATTTAAACCACTAGCTGGGGTTTGGTAAATGTTCGTCATCGCAATTATTATCGGCTCGTTATTCGCTTTAAAGGCTAGTTCTAGGTTTAGGTTATGGCTTCTCAGGGTTGCTTCTAATACTTTGAATATATTTTAGTTCGCGTATAGCACCGGCATCGTTTTTATCAAAGGCTAAACATTCGTTAAATTTTACCTCTGCTTTATCCAATTCGCCCAGCTCAATAAGGGTGTAACCAACACCACGTTTTGCGCGTAATAGTTCACCAATTTTAACAGCGTCGGGTGAGAAACTATTTGCGGCCTGCTCGGCTCGAGTAAAAATGTCTAGTGCGGCCTCCCAATCTCGACGTAAATGATAAACGTGACCGAGTTCGGATAAATACATAGCATTACTTGGGGCTAGGTTAACCGCTCTTTTTAGGTAAGCTTCGGCTTCATCTACTCGACCAAAATCCAAACTTACATACCCCATAAGGTAGAGTGAATCTGAACAATCGGTATTGTCTACTTCTGCTGCTTCATCTTTAGCGGCAGCAATCATCAAATAGGCCAGGGCCTCAGTAGATGAGCGTGCGCTGTATATAGTTTGCTCTGCAGCCGCGTACTTTAGATCGCAAATAGCCAGTGCCGCTTCAAGTTCATGCGCCGCTTTTTTAGCGCTTCCAGCAGATATGTATTCGTACCCTTTGCTTAAATGGTGGGCCACACTTGGTTTATCCGGTTGTGTAGCAACCTGTTTGCTCTGCTGCGTACCGCAGGCAGTAATAAGTAGTAGCACCAAGCATAAGCAAGTGGGTAGTTGTGGGCGCATCGTAAAGGTCCTTTTTATGTGTTAGAAGAGGCTTAACAGGGCCAAACATTACCTCAAAGTAAGCAAGCAGTCACCCCTAGGGCTTCCCTGCCTGGCGTTAGGCCTGCTATTAAACCCCAGCCTAAACTCTGCGCCGGAACCTGCCACATCTGTTGTAGACGCGAATTAACGCAAATAATGCTAAACTTGCCGCCATTAGGGCTTAGGCCCTTGCCATCTTTAATAAGGGTATAAGTGTGACGTTTGACAGTGCAGTGAGATTAAACAAGTTTATTAGCGATTCAGGCCACTGCTCACGCAGAGAGGCAGATAAGCTAATAGCGAGTGATCGCGTAAAAATTAACGGCTTGCTGCCCGAGTTGGGCGCTGTGGTAGAAAGTGGCGACGTAGTAACCGTAGACGACCAGCCCCTTAGAGCCAGCGCTGCCGATAAAACCGACCGTATTTATATTGCTTATAACAAACCATTTGGTATTACCTGCACAACAGATCAAACCGTTAAGGGCAATATTGTTGATGCCATAGACCACGACGAGCGCATATTCCCAATTGGCCGATTAGATAAACCTTCTGAAGGGTTAATTCTGCTAACCAGTGACGGCGATATAGTAAATAAAATATTGCGTGCAGAGAACGCACACGATAAAGAATATATTGTTACGGTAAATAAAAACCTCGCCCCCAATTTTGCAGAGAAAATGTCTAGGGGTTTACCTATACTGGGCACTATTACCAAACCGTGTAAAGTACGCGTAATAGGTAAAACAACCTTTAAGATTATTCTTACCCAAGGGCTTAACCGGCAAATTCGACGCATGTGCGACTACCTAGGGTACGACGTAAAACAGTTGGTACGCACGCGCATTATGAATATAGAGCTGGGCAAATTAAAGCCCGGTCAGTGGCGCCGCCTTACCAAGGTAGAACTAGACCTACTAACCAAAGCCACCAGCCAATCCAGCAAAACCGCCATTAAAGGTGCGAATGCAAAATCAAGCGCAAGCCCAACGGCAACAAAACCTCGGGTAGCGAAACCCAAGGTAAAAAAAGAGCCGAAAGATTTAGATAAACACGGCCGCCCTAAAAACAAAAGCACGGGGGTAAAACGCGGAGCTAAAAGTAAAAACCTTACCACGGGCGGTCGCACTGGCAACAAGGGGGCCGGTCGCGGCAATGCAGGTCGCCCTACCGCACCGCGTGGACGCAAATAAGTTACCCGCTGCAATTACGGCCCTGCGAATTTTTTAGTAGCGCACAATGCACTAAAACTTACGCTTTTCACTAAATATCACTGTTGGCGGGTGATTTGGCGGGTAGTGTCGTCACCGACAGCAAAAAATATAGTCTAGGTTTAGTGCGTAGCAGTAGGAGATTAATATGCTAATTAGAAAACTTAGACTAGACAGAGGAATATCCCAAGAACAGCTTGCTGAGGCAACCGGACTAAGCATTCGCACTATCCAGCGTGTTGAAGCCGGTCACCGGGTAAGCTATGCATCACTTCGGGTTCTTGCTGCGACATTTAATATAAACGTCGACGCCCTTGAGCAAGCGCTATATGCAATGAATACTTCAACAAATGAATACATAGAGAAACCACTTTGGGTAAGGCTAGTTCTGAGCCTGCCGTCATTACGTGGCTTAGATCGGCCCAGCTTGTTAAAGCATGAGGTTTGCCTTGTAGGTTATGCGTTTTTCGCTTATGTAGCATCCTACCTTATTCCCAGTGTAGAAACTTTTTATTGGAATCTAACAACTGTAGATCTATTGCATTTCAGCGCGTTCTCGGCGTTATTTCTTGCCTATATCTCTTCGATCATTCCTAGACTAAGGGAAAATTCCAAAGAGCGTAACCCCACCCTCCCAAAGTAAGACACGCATTAAACCTATAAACAACACATAAAAAAGCCCGATAACGTCAAAACGCATCGGGCTTTTATTTGTAATCAATTATTTTTTTTATCTGTTTTTATTAAGCGTTAATCTATCAATTATTATTGATTTAATATTAGCTCGTATACCGCTTCGCCAGCATCGTTCACTTCTATAAACTCAGCATTTTGCAACTGAGCCGCTACAAAGTTACGGGCGCGGTCGGTGTTAGGCACACGGAACACTATCGTTAAATTTGTAACGGTATCTATAGGTGCAAAGCTCCAGTTGCCATCTGCTGTTGGCGTAACGGGGCTGTTGTCGCGAATGTAATTGGCTAGCACTTCACGGTTAGTATCTGGCGAGTTAATAACAATATGATCGCTACCCGTACCTGGGAATACGCCACCGTTTGCACGGTAATTGTTGGTTGCAACAATGAACTCTTGCGCATCGCTCACGTCTTCGTTGTTGTACTTTAAGTTAACAATGCGATTTGCATCGGCATGAATAACACTGCAACTACGGTCTGTGCGCGGTGGTTGTGTTACGTCAATTTGGTAGGTTACGCCATCCATAACATCAAAGTTATAGGTAGGGAAACCCGCATAATCAACAAGCTCTTGTTGGGCTGTAGTAGTGGTATCAATTTGGAAGAATTGCGAGGCAGAACATTCCAACCAACCTTTTAACTCTTCGCCATTAATTTTTACAGCCACTAAAGTGTTGGGGTATAGGTACAAATCGGCAGCATTACTTAATGTAAGCTCACCCTTAGCTACGGTAGTAAAGCTTGTTTCATCTGCACATATGCCTTCGCGGTTACAGGCTTTAAACGGTGCAGCGGCAGAAAGCACAGGTAAATCCTGCAAGTTAACGTCGCCTTGAATAAGGTTTTCTACGTAGGCTTTTTGGGCATCGCTTACAATTTGAATCGATGGATCATCTTTAACCAATGCTAAAAAGCTAAATATATCGTCGGTAGATTCACCAATAGGGGTGCCCATATAAGCAATGGTCGCTTGGTGGTCGTGCTCTAAATTCGCTGCAATAACTGCATCTGGCTCAACGGTGGCTTCGCCATCAACCACTATTGCACGCGCCTCTACTTGGCTGCCAACGACTTGCCATGTATCTTGGGTAACGTTGTACTCTAAACTTAAATCGATAATACCCAAGTGGCTGCCCCAGTAACCCGGCATTACCGCTGGCACACCTTTAATGGTACCCGCTTCTAAATCTACCCCTTCAGTTTCGGCAAACGCAGAGGATGGAAAGGTTAAGTGGCTGTGGCCGAACATAATTGCATCTATGCCTTCTACATCGGCCAAATACCAGCTGCTGTGCTCGGCAAGTGCATCGGCACTGTAGGCTTTTGTGCTTATACCAGAGTGAGGAATGGCAACCACAATATCGGCTCCCTCTTCTTTCATTTGCGGTACAAAACGCTCAGCCATGGCTTTAATATCTTTAGTAATAACTTTGCCACTTAAGTTGGCTTTATCCCACTGCATAATTTGTGGTGGTAAAAAGCCAATAAAACCGATGGTAATTTCGTGGGTGTTACCTTCTTTATCCATTACCGCCTTTGTTTCTAGGTGGTAAGGGTCGAAGTACAACATGTCGTTATCTGGGTTATCGTCGCCATCGTCTATAAAAATGTTGGCGCTAATGTAAGGAAAGTTTGCATCGTTTACACTTTCGGCCAAAAATTCTAAGCCGTAGTTAAATTCGTGGTTGCCGTAGTTACCTACTACGTAATCTAATTCATTCATGGCTTTGTAAACGGGATGAACTTCACCAGCTTCTATACCCGTAGCTTGCTTCCAGTCGCCCATCGGGCTGCCTTGAATTAAATCGCCGTTATCAACCAATACAGAGTTACCCATTTCGGTAAGCTCTACGCGTGCCTCTTTAATTAAGGTTGCCGTGCGTACCAAGCCAATACCAATATTGGTACTGCCGCTGTAGTAGTTGTAATCCATTACGTTGGCGTGAATATCCGTGGTTTCCATTAACCGCAAATCTACTTCGGCAATGACATCTGGCTTCTTGTTGTCGTCGCCGCTGCACGCGCTTAGCATTATGGCTGCCGAAAGAAGTGTTAATGCCGGCAAACTTTTTTTACTGTGGATCATGGTGCTTCCTTGTGTAGTAACAATTTATCTAAGAGTTGATTTAAAAATGCTTTAAAAATTAATTACAGTTGCTTTGCTCTACTAGCTGACTAACTGATTCCAAGCTTGGGTAGCTCATGTACAAATCCCGCGTGCCTGTTACCTCTATTACTTTGCCCAATATGCTTGGGTTATTCGCTGGGCTAAAATAAGCGCGCTGATCCGATTCCAGCTTTACATACACAGTAGAGGTAGAATTTAAATCTGCTAGCTCTAAGGCATAGGGGTTATTGATACCACTTTGCACTTCACCAATAACGACTAGCGGCGTACCCATAGAAGCGGAATAAGCAGTGCTAACCGATACGGCATTACCAGAACCGCAAGCTGTACCGCCACCCGAACTCCCGCCTGAACTCCCGCCAGAGCTGGAACCCTGTAACTGCATATCGGTAACGTACTCAATACTTGGTAAGCTGGTGTAGGTGTCGCGAGTACCTGTCACTAGCAATGTTTCACCTAGCACTGCAGGGTTATTTTGCGGGCTAAAATCGGCGCGGTATTGGCTTTCTAGCTTTACTAAAATGGTGCTGCTGGCATTATTTAAATCGGCCATCTCTAATGCGTACTCGCCGTTCACCGCTTGGGTAATTTCACCCACTACGGTTACGTCTGTACCGTTTGGCAGTGCAAGAGCATCTGTAACACTTAAGCCTGCTTGCACAACGAACATGTCGGTAACATATTCAACGCTTGGTGCGCTCATGTAGTTGTCGCGCTTACCTGTTATTTGTAGCGTTTCACCTAAAATGGCGGGGTTGTTTTGCGGGCTAAAATCGGCGCGATATTGGCTTTCTAATTTAATAAAAATGGTGTTTGCACTGTTTGCCGCATCGGCAATTTCTAATGCGTACTCGCCATTGATTGCCTGCGTAACAACACCCGTTACCGTAACCGGCGTGCCCACAGAAAGCGCTAAAGCGTCGCCAACAGAAACTGCAGAGCCGCTGGGCGCACCGCCAGAGCTAGACGACGTAGAGCTGCTAGATGAACTTGAAGAGCTACTAGAACTTGCACCACCCACAGGGTTTTGAGCACCGTAAGCACCGTTGGCGAAGGTCGAGTCGTCCCACGGGTTGTAACCACCGCTTGGCGTGCTCCAAGGTTGGCCGTTATCTGGGTCGGTTAATTCTTCCGTGGCCATTGGATTGGGCGTGGCAATACCTGCAGGGTGGGCAGTGGTATTAAAATGGGTATAGGTTTCTGGTGTGGCAAGCCAATCAATAATATTTAAAGAAAGTTGCGCAGCGTTGCCGGCATCCGTCCAACCAGGGTAAGTGGTTTTAGTGTTGCCGTTATCTTGGCGGCGATAGCGCGGGGTAATATCTTCTATAGGACTGGAATCGCCAATAAACGCAGCCTTACCTATACCGGATTTGGCGATCGCTACGTACGGGCCTTCATCCATACCACCAAAATACAAACCAGAATCGACTGCATGGTTCCAGCGAACTGGGTTATCGCTAGCAGAAAAATAAACCAACCCTTTTGCCCGCGTTGGATCGGTAATAGCTAAGGTCGCACCACCGGCCATAAGGACTGGTGTTACACCGTTGGTAATGCCTTCGCTTTGGCTGGTACTTACTATGCCGCTTGCGCCTGGCTTCCAATCAACGGCGTTAAAGCGAAAGCGAATACCAAAGTTTTCTGCCAACCAGCCAATATTTGCACTGCCGGTGTTGCGTAAATCACCATATGCGCCACCTACGTTAAACTGGGATAAGTTTGAGCGGTTGTAGCCATTAAATACTTCTGTAGCATCCCAACTATTTAGGTTGCGATCTGCATTGTAGTGATCTGCCACAAAGAAAATACCTTTACCGGCAGCAACAAAGTTTTCTAAAACCGTTAATTCCGCTTGCGTAAACGGGCGGTTACTTTCGGCTAACACCAGTACATCGGCGTGGCTTATGCCTGCGCTGGTAATTACCGCTTCGTTGGCGGCACTGGCTGCTGCAGATGGGTTGGTGTAATCATCTACAAATTGAATAATACCGTCGTTGTTTTTATCTTCACCACGGTACTCGTGTACGGTGTAGCCGGCATTTACTAGAGCATCGGCGAAATCAGAAAAAGCACCATCGATTACCCAGTCGGCATTACCTTCTGTGCCGCCGTGGGAAACATCAAATATTACTACCTTGCCGTTATCGTTAGCAGCGCTTGGTGTTTTAACGGGTGCGGGGTAGTTCCACTCATAGGGAGCGGAGTGCGCTGTGCCCGCAAGCGCGGCTAATGTAGCGGCAGCTATTAATTGCTGCCAATTTATTTTGAAAACGTGCTTTATAGAAAGCAGAGCCATGAGCCGATCCTCTATTGTATGCAGTACGCAAATTAGAGGCAGACTTTAGTCGCTTAAGGTTACGCAGGTATGACCTGTTTTTGACTATTCGGTGAAAGAAATAAGTAAGAATGGCAATACGTAAGAAAGTTATTAATACGCGTAGGTGGGTTAATTGAGTAAGTGACGTTCATAAAAGTGACACGCCCCGTACATGCATAGGCACAGGGCATAACTATGGGGCATAGCTACGGGGCATACCAATGGTATGGTACGCCACACCTCACATTGTATTCGCAGTACTAGCGCATTAACCTAACACCGTAGACACCACCCGCTACGCTGCCCTCTTCGGCTTGGAATTTTACGCGATACTTGCCAGCTTTCGCTTGAGCAAGCACACGCTTAGGCACCATGTAGTCGACACTATAAAAAGCGTCGCCCTTATCGCCATTAAGTGTTACGTCAGCTACTTTTATATCATCTAGCCAAATACTAAAGCTACGCCCTGCATCTAAACCATAGTAGGTAATACGCAATATTTTACCCTCTTTATTTGGGTCGTTAAGCTGAAAACTAAACCAACGGTGTGCATGACGCCAGTGTTTGCCACTGTGTACGCCAGCCTCGGTTGCCTCACCTTTAAAAAAGTGATCCGATTCCGGCTGTTGCTCACCAGGTGCAACTTTATCAATGGTTTGTTGCGCTAACGCCAGTTTTTCTGCTTCTACCTGCGCCTGCAATTGCTGGCGTTTTTGCAAATCATCTGGCGAGCTGTATGGCCAATAAAGCATATAGCGGCTATCGTGCAACCTAAAGAACGGAATAAGTTCTACCTGGCTAAGCGCAGCCGGTTGAATAAGGCCTTGCGTTTTAAATACTAGCTGCTCGCTATTTATTCGCTTTATTTTATTTATAAAATCCCTGCTGTCGCTCACAAAAATTGGGGCGGCGTCTAATGAACACATTTGCGCTTGGGCTATATGCCCCATGCGGCTTTCGTCGGCAAAAACATTCAATTGTTCATTTTTAAAAGGCTGAGTTTTGGCCGCCAATACAATGGGGCCGTAAAGTACGGCATAGTAATCTGATTGATCGGGTAGCGCCTCCAACGCAATATTCATAGGCAAACTTAACTCTACGTTATCGCCATTGTGCCAGCGGCGATTAATTTCAATATATTCGCCAGCTTTTGCTTTTACATTTATTGGCTTGCCGTTTACTTTAACAACCACTTTACCGGCTTGCGCCCAGCGCGGGTAACGAATATGCATCGTAAACTTTGCGTGTTTTTTGGAGGATTTTACTTTGCTGTCTAGCGCCACGGTTAGCGTGGTGCGATTGCTATCTGGGAAGGTGTTCTCTTGTGTTAAGTGCACACCCTTTTCTTGCCACACCAATGTGGAAGCAATGAATAGATTTACGTAAAGGTTATTGTTTTGCTTGGCATAAATAAACTCACCGTACTTAACATGATTTTCTATACCTGAGCCAACACAACACCACATTGCAGTGTCCACCTGGGAATACATACGATAGTGCTGCGGGCGCATTGGCGTAAAGTACACCAAGCCACCCGTTTCAGGGTGCTGCGACGATAATATATGGTTGTACAGCGCCCGCTCAAAGTAATCTACATAATCTACGCTGGGGTTAACGCTAAACAACATGCGCGATAGTTTCAGCATATTATAAGTGTTGCAGGTTTCTGGCCCCTCAACATCGTTTATCATTGGGGCGAAGTCTTCGCTATCGTGAAAATGCTCGCGCACACTGTTGCCGCCAATAGCGACAGTGCGGTTGTTTACGACGTGATGCCAGAAATAATCTGCAGCTTTATGCCATTCTTCATCGCCCGTTAGCTCTGCCACCCGCTGATAGCCAACCACCTTGGGAATTTGTGTGTTTGCGTGCAATCCATTAAGTGCATCGCGCTTTTGTAGAAGTGGGTTAAGAATTTTTTTATGGGAAAATTGTTTGGCCAAACTAAGGTAGCGTTTATCGCCGGTAATAGCGGCCATATCGGCAAACACTTCGTTCATACCACCGTACTCAGTGGTTAACATTTTTTCTATCTGCTCATCGTTTAAATCGGCAGTAAGCGCTATAGTCCATTCGCCCAAGCCAATGAGCATCGCTTTGGCTTGCTCGCTGCCGGTATAGATATAAGCATCTCTTAAGCCCGCGTATATTTTATGCAGGTTATACCAAGGCACCCAGTAATCGTTAAGTGCAAAAAGATCTGCGCGAATGTCGCCCTTTGCAATATTATCCCAAAGCGCTTTGCCGTTGCGCACGCCACCAATATAACCATTGCTATTTTTATTTTGCGCGCGTTCAAGCTCGTTGAGCATATAGTTTAAGCGGTCCAGTAAACGCTTATCGCCAGTGGCGGCATAGGCCAAACTTAACGCGGTTAAATAATGGCCCCCAATATGACCGTCTAGGCCTTGCGATTCCCAGTTACCGTAATTTTCTGCCTTTACTGGCAAACCAGCTTCTTTTAAAAATGGCGCCAATAATTTATCTGGCTGTAGGGCCAAAACATATTCTACATTTTTGTCTTGCGCATGCTTAAAAGGGCTATCTAATAATCGTACATCCGCAAGGGGGAATAGCTCTACCGGCTTAGAAGCTACAGCAGCATTACACCAACTAAATGCCTGTAATGTAATTACAAAAACAAAAGTACGTAAAAAGGGTTGTTTAATCATGATGCGCTCGACAGAATTATTGTTGTAGCGAGTGGCCAGCGACAGCTATGCTGTTATGTAGCTATGTAGTTATGTAGTTATGCTGCTATGTAGCGATAAGAGTGGTGATAAAAAGAGGTGTAATATACCAATACCACTGCGCGGCTAGAATTAGCGGCGCAGAGTGAAGCAACTACTCTTCAAACGCAGGGCTGCCAAAAATAGGCATGCCTGTTTCATCCCAGCGCAATTTTTTAACGTAAGTATGACGATTTGGGTCCCACAGCGGGTCGCCTTCAATTTCGGTATAATTGCGAGCATGATACACCAACATATCGTTACCCTCTTCATCCACAGTAAAACTATTGTGGCCTGGGCCAAATACTTTTTCAGAGGGTTCAGAAACTAATACAGGCTCTACCGACTTGGTCCAACTTGCTGGGTCTAGTAAGTCTGCGCTTTGTTCTGCCCACAAAATACCCATTGCGTAGCGCTCATCGGTAGCAGAGCCAGAATAAGAAATAAAAATACGTGAGCCGTGCTTAACAATGGATGGGCCTTCGTTAACCCAAAAACCCTGAATCTCCCAGTCGTATTCGGGTTTAGATAAACGCACGGGCTTGGTGGCAAGCTTGGTGGGCGTTTCCATTTTTGCGATCATCAAATTAGAGTTGCCGCGAACATCTAATTCTTTTTGCGCCCAAACATAGTAGAGCTCATTGCTGTGAGTAAAGGTGGTGGCATCTAAACAGAATGCATCTATGCCGCTATCTATTTTACCTTCAAATATCCATTCACCTGTTAGCGGGTTGGCATCGCTACAGCTAATGGCATACATGCGGTGTTGAAATAAATCGAACTTAATTTCACGTGATGGAGCCGCAGCAAAATATACATACCAAGCCCCCATATTAAAGTGTATTTCTGGCGCCCAAATAAGCTCACTATAATCACCTTCGCTTGGCTTGCGCCACACCATAACGGTTTCTGCGGTGGCTAACGCTTGTATAGTTTTTGCGCGACGCAGTTCTATGCCATCATAGGCGGGCACCGAAGCCGTAAAATAATAGTAGCCGTCGGTGTGTTTATAAATATAAGGGTCTGCACGTTGCTCTATAAGAGGCGATAATTTTTTCACGGGTAATTCCTGCTTAATACTAACTTAAAGATGTAGCGTTAAATACTGGGTAGCGTTTTATGCTCTACCATTGTTTTATAGTACTTGTCGGTTACTTTGTACTTAAACATTGCCAGCCCCATTAGCACATGGAATAGCGCGGGTATAAGGGTAAGCATTAACGCGATGCCATTAAGGGTGAAATCGGTTTGTACTGTATTGGCGGTGTAATTGAAGTAGCTAAGCAAGTGACCAACAGCAAAGCCCGCTAAACCCATACCGGCTTTTTGGCAAAATGAAATACCGCCAAACGCCAAACCAGATACACGCTGTTTATTTTTTATGTGGCCATAATCTACTGCTTCGGCAATGGCAGACCAAAAGATAGGAGCATGTAGATCGACAACGAAGCACAACAACATATATAGCGCGAATGCCAAAAATATATCGCCCTGCCCAACCAAGAAGTATAGCGCTGCGCTGAGCAAACCAACGGCTAGTTGCGACCAGCGGAAAAGGTCGACTTTACAATATTTTTTTGTAATCCACGTAGAGGCAACCATAGAGCCAATTGATGCAGCAATACCCGCAGCGGTAAAGCTGCCCGCCGCCTCTGCACTCATGCCCAAATAATATTTTGCGTAGTACAGGGCAACAGCGCCGCGAATAGCGTAACCCAGGGTGCCCAAAACGCAGCATGCACAAAGCACTAACCATTGATCGTTTTTAAGTAGCAACGCTAACTGGACGAAAAAAGATTGCTTTTCTACTACGTGCTCGATGCGCTCTTGAGTAGTTTTGTAGCAAAAATACAATAGCAGCGCACCAATGGTAGACATGATGATCATGGCCACTTGATACCCCTTGGCAACATGCTCGGCACCAAACAAACCTGCAATAACCGGCACCGACCACACAATAAGCACATTCGCTATTTTTGCGAAGAACATGCGGTATCCATTGGCAGACAATCGCTCTTGCGGGTCGGCGGTAAGCACACCAATATAGGAGATATAAGGAATAGCAACGCCGGTAAACAACATGGTGGCAAATAAGTAGGTTGCGTAAGCCCACACAAGCTTCATGTTGTATTCGAGATCGGGCGTAGTAAATAAAAGAATTACCGCCAGGCCATAGGGCACAGATAAGTATAGAAAATAAGGTCTAAAGCGGCCTCCTTTAAATTTAAAGCGATCGGTAATAATACCCATAAGCGGGTCGGTGAAGGCATCGACGAACCTCGCCACCAAGAACAGTGTGCCCATGTCTTTTGGGTCTAAACCAAAAATATCGGTATAGAAGTAAGACATAAAGAAAAACATGGCAGCAATCATTACATTAACGGCCATATCGCCGGCACCAAACCCGACTTTTTCTAAAACGGAAAGCTTTGCACTGTTCATTATTATTTACACCTAGTTATGTGCTTGTTTTTTTAAAACCAAGTTAATTAGCTTGCTCATACCTCAACGGCACCCAAAAGTAAGGTGCTGCAAACAAAATATTAACCTGCAACTTTTTCAATAAGACGGTACAGCTTAACCTGATCTTTAGCGAAATTGCGAATCCCCTCGGCTAACTTTTCGGTTGCCATTGGGTCTTCGTTCATTGCCCAACGGAAGCTACCTTCAGTAAGAGGCGCAGGCTTTTCTTCACTTACACCTTTATCTACAAGCAGTGCTACCAAAGGAGCAGTTTGGTTTTGCAACTCGTCTAACAAGGCGGGGCTAATGGTGAGTCGATCACAGCCTGCTAGCGACTGAAGCTCACCCACATTGCGGAAGCTTGCGCCCATTACAACGGTTTGAAAGCCACAGGCTTTATAAAAGTTATAGATTTTAGTGACTGAAACAACGCCGGGGTCGTTTAAGCCTGTAAAATCGGCATTGGGTTGGTCTTTTTTGTACCAATCTAAAATACGGCCCACAAATGGCGAAATTAAAAACACACCCGCCTCGGCACACGCTTGCGCTTGAGCAAAACCGAATAATAGCGTTAGGTTACATTGAATGCCCATTTTCTCTAGCTGTTTCGCAGCTTGAATGCCCTCCCAAGTGGAGGCAATTTTAATTAAGATACGCGACTTATCTACACCCGCTTGCTCGTACATTGCAACCAGCTCTAATGCTTTGGCGATAGTCGCTTCGGTGTTGAACGATAAGTGCGCATCCACTTCAGTAGATACTCTACCAGGTATATGCTTAAGGATTTCGCAACCCAGCATAACCGCAAGTTTATCGGCTGTTGCCGTTACCAGAGGTTTATCTTTTGCAAATTCTTTAGCCCACGCTACAGCTTGTGCAACTAAATGATTGTACTCAGGCTGTTCGATTGCTTTTAGTACAAGCGATGGGTTGGTGGTTGCATCCTCTGGCTGGTAGCGTGCCACTGCATTGATATCACCACTGTCGACTACAACAGTGGTTAGCGCTTTTAGTTGATCTAATTGATTACTGCTCATTATCTTGTATGTTTCTCTAGTATATTTTTTGCCGATAAAGAAATCGCGCAGCTATTTATTACGTGAGTTATTACCTTATGCATGTTGCTTTGCCTATATGTTTGGGCCTATATGTTTGGGCCTATATATTAGGACTTTAATAGTTAGGCCCTAATAGTTGGGCCTTAGGCAAAGGGCACGCCGAATAGCTACACGTTAATTGCTGGGCAAGTACGCAATTAGATACCGTGACTTAAATGATAGTACACAGCGTTAAAACGCAATTCTTTTTTGAATTCGTTAACGTTGGTATCGGCACCGATTACAACCATTTCTACACCGGCCATTTCGGCAAAATCATTTAGCTGATCTAGGTTAATACCTTGTGTGTAAACGCTGTGATGTGCGCCACCAGCGTGAATCCACGCGGCTGCAGCAACCTCTAGGCTTGGACGCGGCTCCCACAGTGCTTTTGCAACAGGCAGGTTTGGCAAATCCTGCGGTGGTTTTACGGTATCTACTTCGTTGGCAATAATACGGAACCGTGTGCCCATATCGATGGTAGAAATATTGATAGCAGGGCCAGGGGTGCCGGTAAAGATTAAGCGGGCGATATCTTTCTTAATACCAATGGTGTGACGCTCTACCACAACCTTGGGCTTCTCGTTGGAAATACTTGGGCACACTTCCAACATATGCGCACCCAATACTTGATCTGGGTCGCCGAAATTGTAGGTGTAATCTTCCATAAAAGATGTGCCTGCAGCCTTACCCAAGCTCATCACTTTTACAATGCGACACATTGCAGCGGTTTTCCAGTCGCCTTCACCACCGTAGCCATAGCCTTTGCTCATTAATCGCTGGGTAGCCAAACCTGGCAAACCCGATAAGCCGGTCAAGTTTTCAAAACAGTTGGTAAAGGCTTTAAAGTTGCCTTCTTCTAGAAACGCTTCCATACCCAGCTCTAAACGCGCTTCGTTTTGCAGCATTTCTAAACTGTGTACGTCGGTAAATACATCTGCATCTATTTCGTAATCTTGCTTGTATAGTTCTAACTGCGCAGTAATTTGCTCTGCAGTAATTTTCTCACACGCTTTTGCTAAATCGCCCAAACCGAAAGCATGCACTTCGTAGCCAAACTGAATTTGAGCAGATACCTTGTCGCCTTCAGTTACAGCAACTTGACGCATGTTATCGCCAAAGCGAGCCACTTTAAGGGTTTGCGATTCCGCCCAGCCCATTGCCGCACGCACCCAATCGTCTACTTGTATTTGCACGCTTTCTTTTTGCCAGTGGCCAACAACTACTTTGCGCTCTTGACGCAAACGAGTGCCAATGTAACCAAATTCGCGGTCGCCGTGGGCGCTTTGATTAAGGTTCATATAGTTCATGTTTATGTCGCCCCAGGGCAATGCTGCGCCAAACTGGGTATGTAAATGCATATAAGGCTTGTTGAGTGCACTTAAACCAGCTATCCACATTTTTGCTGGCGAAAATGTATGCATCCACAAAATGAGGCCCACACAATTTTCATCGCTGTTAGCCGCTTGGCATACATCCAAAATTTCTTTTGGCGTTGTAACTACACCGCGCGATTCGATGTTGGCAGAAACATGCTCGGAGGCAGTTAAACCTGCCGCAATGGCTTGGCTATTTTCTGCTACTTGTGCCAATACACCTGGGCCGTAGAGATGCTGCGAACCTGTTACAAACCAAATTTTTTTCTCGCCGTAAATTTTCATACTGTATCTCGCTTTGACTATTCTTTTTAAACAATACGTTTTGTTAAACGCAGGTAATGTTGTATGGGCTACGCGCCTTAATCTTTTTGCTAAACGTTAAGACTGCCCGTAATAAGCGTTCTTGCCGTGCTTGCGCTGGTAATGTTTTTCTAAAATGCCCTGCTTAAGGGAAGCTTGTTGGGTATTTAAGGTTTTAGTCAGGTAAGCCATACGCGCAATTTCTTCGAGCACCACAGCGTGATAAACCGATTTAGCCGCATCTTTGCCCCAAGTAAATGGCGCATGCCCGGCAACAATTACCATAGGCACTTCATCGGGGTTTTTACCTGCAAATGCATCGGTAATTTGCACGCCGGTTTCTTCTTCGTAGTCGCGCTCTATTTGTTCATCGCTCATTACCGCAGTACAAGGTATTTCGCCGTAGGCAAAATCGGCGTGAGTAGTACCGAAGCAGGGAATACTTACCTGGGCCTGCGCCCACGCGGTGGCGTAAGTGGAGTGTGTATGAGTAACACCGCCAATGGTTTCGAAATGACGATACAAATGAGTATGGGTTTTAGTATCAGAAGAAGGTCGCATTTGCCCTTCTACAATATTGTTTTCCATATCCACTATAACCATGTGCTCTGGTAATAATTCTTCGTAGGGTACGCCGCTTGGTTTTATAGCCATAACGCCCTTAGCCCGATCTATTTGCGAAACGTTACCCCATGTATAAATAATTAAATTGCGACGCTGCAATTCCATGTTGGCTTCGTAAGCTTCGCGCTTTAACTCTAAGTAGCTCACTTTGCTTCTCCGTTTACGAATGCCCCTAGGGCTAAATAGTTTTGATAAAGTGCGTTGTACGTTGCGGCTGTATCACTATTAGGCGTATAGGTTTTGCATACAGACGACGCCATTACTTCTTGCGCCGCCGCCACATTGGGGTAAACACCCGCAGCAGTGGCAGCAAAAATAGCAGCACCTAGCGCACAACTTTGATCGCTTTCTAATACATCGATGGGGCAGCCCCATACATCGGCGCAAATTTGCATTACCAAATCAGACTTTTTAGAAATACCGCCAATAGCGACAACAGAATCAACCCGCACACCTTCTGCGCGAAAGCGTTCGATAATTGCGCGCGCACCGAATGCGGTAGCTTCTACCAAGCCGCGAAATACCTGCGGCGCTTGACTGCCCATTTTTAAACCGGCAATGGCCATAGCCACGGTTTGGTCGGCATCGGGAGTGCGACGACCGTTAACCCAATCCAGCGCAGTAATACTCGCTTGGCCCGGCGCCAACTTGGCCGCTTCGTCGCTTAGGGCTATTAAGGTTTTATCTTCAATTTCTTTAATTAGCGCTTGGCGAGTAGTGTCGTCTAACACGGTTTGGCTAAGCGCAATGTTTTGCAGCGGCCAGTTAATTAAATTGCGGAACCATGCGTACAAATCACCAAAGGCAGACTGACCCGCCTCTAGGCCCACCATGCCAGGCAATACAGAACCATCTACTTGACCGCAAATGCCACGCGCACAGGTATCGGCCATTTCTTGGTAGGTAGCTACAGTAATGTCGCAGGTAGACGTACCCATAATTTTGGTTAGCACGCCTGGTTTAACCCGTGCAGCCACAGCGCCCATATGGCAATCAAATGCACCAAAGCCCACGGCAATTCCAGCTGGTAGCCCCAGCTTGGTAGCCCACTCTGCAGTTAATGCGCCTACGCTTTGATCGGAGGTATAAGTTTGAGCAGGCAATGTATCGCGCAAGCCATCTAATACCGGGTCGAGCGCTTTGAAAAAACCATTGGGCGGAAAACCACCCCAGCTTTCGTGCCACATCATTTTGTGACCGGCGGCGCAGCGGCCTATTCGCAACTTGCTTGGATGCGTCGTGCCCGTTAACACAGCCGGCATCCAGTCGCAGTGCTCTACCCAGCTGTAGGCGGCATCCCGCACCGCAGGGTCGGCGCGCAGCACGTGTAATGCTTTGGCCCAAAACCATTCGGAAGAGTAAATACCACCTTCGTATTTAAGGTAGTTTTCGCTAGCCGCTTGTGCTGCGGCAGTAATTTGCTGCGCTTCTTTTACTGCGGTGTGATCTTTCCACAATACGAACATCGCGTTGGGGTTGCTGGCAAATTCTGGCTTTAATGCCAGCGCTTGGCCTTCGCTGTCGATTGCTATAGGCGTAGAACCGGTTGTATCAAATGCGATTCCAACCACATGTTGAGCAGCGCCAGCGGGAGCCGCCTGCCACAAATCAGCCAGTACAGTTTCTAATGACTCTAAATAATCTAACGGGTGCTGGCGAAATTGATCGGCGCTGGGATTGCAGTACAACCCTTTCGCCCAACGCGGGTACAACACTGTAGCTGTTGCCACTTCGCTGCCAGTAGCGGTATCTACCAGAAGAGCTCTAACAGAGTCTGAGCCGTAATCGAGGCCCAAAGCATAAGAAACCATAGAATCACCTTGCATCACCGAACGGGTCGGTATGTTTTATATTTGTATTACAATATTATCATACCTTGTAAATAGAGTGTCAATAAGGGAGAGGGCTACACACAGAAAGAAAAAAGACACGCGCCAACCGGCTGAGCTAACAGCCTGTTTTAAAAGCGCTTTTTAGAAACAACATCCAAAGAAAAAACCGCGCAACGCGGCTAAAAGAAAGGCAAAACGACGATGAAAAAATTGAAATGGGCAGCCATTAGCACCAGCAACACTGTAAGCCAATGGCTATTAGCTAGGCCCTACACCCATCCCCCATCAACAATAAAATGCTGCGATGTACACATTTTGCTGTCGTCTGAGGCGAGAAATAGCGCCATTGCGGCGATATCTTCGGGCATTACCATCGATTTTAAACACTGCGCTTCGCGAATAGTGCGCCGCGCGGCATCGTCTACACAGGTTTGTAATTGACGTTTGGTCATTACCCAGCCAGGCACAAGAGTGTTCACACGAATGTTATCCGGCCCCATATCTCGAGCCAAACCGCGAGTTAGGCCTTCTATAGCAGCTTTAGCACTGGTATAGGCAGGCATACCGCCTTGGGTGGCGTACCAGCTCATCGAGCCCAAATTTATAATGGAGCCACCACCTAGCTTTTGCATATCGGCGTATACCGCTTGCGAAGCAAAGAAGTGATGACGCAAGTTTACCGCCATGCGCTCATCCCAATAGTCGACGGTTACATCGCGAAAGTCGTGGCGTTCATCGTTGGCGGCATTATTGACAAGTACGTTAATTGGGCCTAAGTCTTGCTGAATTTGCGCAATTGTGCGCTGAAGTGCGGGGATATCGACCATATCGCACTTATAGTAATGAGGAAGATCGACTCCGTTAAGTGCACCGATATGACCAACCAACCACTCAGCGGCGTCGTCTAGAATATCCATAAACGCGACAGTCGCGCCCTGCCGGCAAAACGCATCGACCAAGTTAGCACCAATGCCAGAGGCACCGCCGCTAATCAAAACCACTTTGCCCTTTAGGCTGGGGTATTGATTGGTTAAATTCACACTGTATTCCTCATGCACCTAGTACAGGAACGCGCTTATACACTAGCGCTTTTTATTATCGGTGTGACCATAAGCCACACAACGGTACGTCGAGCAGCCAGAATATATCAAACCGGCAAAATTCGCACGCATAGGCGCAATAAGGAGGAGCTTACAGAAAGTATTCGTTCTCTATTTGGAAGGCGGTGAGCACATCGATTGCATCCATACCCGCAGCAATTGCCGCCTGAATGCCGAGCTTGGCATCTTCGAATACCACACATTGCTGGGCTGGTTGCCCCATAAGTTGCGCACAGCGCAAAAAGGTATCGGGGGCGGGCTTAGGTTTAGTCACCTGATCGGCACCTACTATATAATCGAGCAGCTTACGCAGACCGCACAGCTCGAGTATAACTTCGGCTTCATCGGTATAAGCGCCGGTGCCCACACTCATAGGCAGCACGCCGTGATAACGCTTGGCCAGCTCTGCCAATTGAGTTGGCTTTACGTATTTGTGAATATTGTCGCGCACCACTTGCTCTTTAAAGTGGTTCATTTCTTCGAGGGGGGAGTCCACTTTACAATCGAATCGCTCTATTAACATGGCGATAGTTTGTTTAGTGGGCACACCCGCTAGGGAGCGCATTAAAGGCCGATCGATAGGAATAGCGAAGCGATTTAACGTTTCCGTCCAAGCCACTTCGTGCAGCTGGCCGCTATCTACCAAGGTGCCATCCATATCAAAAATAATGGCTGAATATTGATCTAATACCATGTGCGCTTACCCTCAAAAAACTGCGAGTTGTAATGAGCGCAAAGGCTAACGAGTTTTTGCGCCCGGCGCCACCAATATTCGCTGCAATGCTATAAAGCAAAACAAAAGCACACCTATTACTATTTTCGTCCACCAGCTACTTAACGTACCATCGAACGAAATGTAAGTTTGCACAACGCCCATAATAAGTACACCAAATAAGGTGCCCACCACATAGCCGTAACCACCGGTAAGTAGCGTACCGCCAATAACCACTGCGGCTATAGCATCTAGCTCTACCCCTACTGCGGCCAACGAATAGCCCGAAAAGGTATAAAAAGAAAAAACAATACCCGCCAACGCAGCCAAACAAGAATTAAATGCGTAAACACTAATGGTAGTACGAGCGATAGGTACACCCATTAAACCCGCCGACTGCGCATCGCCACCCAACGCGTAAACACGGCCACCAAAGCGGGTGTAATTGGCAATTATTATTGCCGCCACTAGCACAACAATACTGATAATGGTGGACGCATCTAACCAAGCGTTGCCGGGCAGTTCAAAGCCAAACATGCTTACGTCGTCGTAAAACTCGTGGGTGATTGGCACAGATTCTTCACTAATAATAGTGCTTAAACCGCGCGCAAAAAACATACCTGCCAAGGTAACAATAAATGGCTGCAATTTATAAAAATGAATAATTGCCCCCATTGCTGCGCCAAATACGGTACCACCCACTAATACAACTGCAAAGGCGGCCAGCGGGTGCCACTGATAATTTTCGAGCAAGACACTAACCACTACACCCGTTAACGCAATAACAGAGCCGACAGAAAGATCGATACCGCCAGACAAAATTACAAACGTCATACCTACTGCGGCAATAATTAAAAAGGCGTTATCGGTAAATAAATTAACAAACACGCGCAATGTAAAGAAGTTATCGAACTGCACAGAACCGGCTAAAAATAATGCCAAAAATAAACTGCATGTTACGTAAAGGGGTAAAAACTTTCTGTTTATCATCACTTACCCCCTGGCAGCACTAGAACGAGAAAGAGAAAGAGAAAAGCGCGATAGCTGACGGTGCAACTGTGGGGACTGCAACAATAGAATGGCAATAATCACCGCGGCTTTAATCATTAAATTAAACTTTGGCGGCACGCCACTTAAAATAATGGTAATAGTTAACGTTTGAATAATGAGCGCACCAATAATAGAAAGCGCAATAGAAAAACGGCCGCCCATCAATGAAGCCCCGCCAATAACCACGGCCAATATTGCATCTAACTCTAACCATAAACCGGCATTGTTGGCGTCGCTGCCACCTATATCGGCTGCGGCAATCATGCCTGCCAAGGCCGCACACAAACCAGACACCGCATACACCATTAACTTAATCATTTTGTCGTTAATACCAATGTAATAACTTGCCCCGCTATTTGCGCCCACCGATTCAACAAATAACCCCAACGCCGTGCGACGCATGAGCAATTGAAACAATAAAAACGCTACAACAACCAACACAACAGGAAACGGTAACCCTAAGAAGTAACCCACGCCTAAATAGGCAAAACCTTCGTGGCTAAACGTAACAATTTGACCAGCATTAATTAACTGCGCAATACCGCGCCCAGCCACCATTAAAATAAGCGTGGCAACAATAGGCTGAATGCCGAAGTAGCCGACTAAAAAACCATTCACCAAACCAGCCAACACACCAGCAGTAAGACCTGCACCTACCACCAGTACCATGCTATCTACACCGGCAACAATTAAACTTGCGCTTACCGCACCGGCAATGGCCATGACCGAACCTACGGATAAATCTACACCGCCAGTAGCAATGACTAATGTCATGCCAATGGCGAGCAAAGCCACGGGCGCGGCGCGGTTAAGCACGTCAATTAAACTGCCGTAAATACGACCGTCTTTTATTTCTAACTGAAAAAATTCAGGCGCGATAATAAGGTTTACCGCCAGCAAAAAAATCAAACCCAATACCGGCCAAATAAAACGGCGCAAATGGGGTGAAATAGAAAGGGACTGCATGATTATTTACCTATTAGGGGTATGCAACTAAACAACATTAACTGCCAGCAATGGCTTGCATAATGTTTTGCTGATTAATTTGGCTGCCAGATATTTCTGCCACTTTTTTTCTGTCGCGCAGCACTAATACTTTATCGCTAAAGGCCACTAGCTCTTCCAGCTCGGAAGAAGCCACCACAAGGCCCAGGCCCTGCTCACACAACTGACGAATAAGCGCAATAATTTCTGCGTGTGCGCCTACATCAATACCGCGGGTTGGCTCATCCAATAACAAAAGTACTGGCTCTGACGCTAACCAGCGGGCGAGAATGACTTTTTGTTGATTGCCACCGCTTAGCTGCTCTATGGGTTTTTCGATATCGGATGTGGCAATTTTTAAAGCTTTAACGTAGTGCTCGGCCAACTCTTTTTGTTTTTTAAGGGGAATATATTTCCACCAGCCGCGCTTGTTTTGCAGCGCGATAATCATGTTTTCGCGGATGGACATTGGCCCAAATATACCGTCGTGTTTGCGATCTTCGGGGCACAACCCCATACCCGCCAATAC
This sequence comes from Saccharophagus degradans 2-40, assembly GCF_000013665.1. Lineage (NCBI taxonomy): Bacteria > Pseudomonadati > Pseudomonadota > Gammaproteobacteria > Cellvibrionales > Cellvibrionaceae > Saccharophagus > Saccharophagus degradans. Next base: position 991,866 of record NC_007912.1, on the reverse strand, counting down.
GGCTTCGCGCGTGTGTTTAAATTTAACCGGTTTGCCGTTTAAAAGAATGTCGCCTTCATTTAGCGCATCTACACCAAACACCAACTTGCATAACTCTGTGCGCCCACTGCCCAGTAACCCAGCTAAACCCAGCACTTGGCCCGCCTTAACCGACACACTTAGTGGCTCCACCGAGCCTTTGGCTGCGGCTTGTTGTAACGCAAGTAGCGCCTCACCCTGCTCGTTTTCGTCTTGCTGCACAGGCGTGGTTTTACTGGAATGTGCAATTTCTTTACCAAGCATATTGCTCACAAGATCGTGCTGCGATAAATCTTTGGCCAGCCATTCGCCCACCAATGTGCCGTTGCGCAATATTGTTATGCGGTCGCACACGGCGTACACCTGATCGAGAAAATGGGTAACAAAAACAATACCAATACCCTTGGCAGCAATTTCGCGCATCACTTTAAATAAAGCCTGCACTTCACCAGCATCTAAACTTGCGGTTGGCTCATCTAAAATAAGTACACCGGAGGACATATCCACACCGCGCGCAATAGCAATAAGTTGTTGTACGGCAACCGAATAATGTGAAAGGGGCTTGGTAACATCTATATTTAAGTTGTAACCTTTTAATAGCTCTGCTGCATCTCGATTAATTTTTTTCCAATTAATCAAACCAAATTTGCGCGGCTCTCGGCCTAAGTAAACGTTGTGTGCAACGCTTAAGTTAGGCAGTAAGTTCACCTCTTGGTATACCGTACTAATACCCAAGGCTTGCGCATCGCCCGTACAGGTGGGGTGAATATTTTCACCTTTAAATGCAATACTGCCGCTATCTTTTTGATATACACCAGTCATTACTTTAATAAGGGTAGATTTACCCGCACCATTTTCGCCAAGCAAGGCGTGTATCTCGCCCGCGCGCAAAGTAAAATCTACCCCTTGCAAAGCAATCACACCGGGGAATACCTTACCCACACCACGAAGGGCAAGTAGCGGATTTTGGTCTGTCATAAGAGTCTTCTTGGTTAAGAAATAGTAAACAGCTGATAATTAATCTCTAATTTTGAATCATTAACTGCTAGCAATTAGCAATTAGTGATTACTGATTAACAAACCGAGCTTTGTATTCTTGTTGATAGTTTTCTGTGGTGAACACTTTGCCATCCATCACTATCCATTTATCGAATTTCTTTTTGGTTTTTAAGTACTCTTCTATAACGTCGAATGCTGGGCCGCCCATATGGGGGCTCATTTCTACGGTTGCGCTTACTTCGCCAGCCGCAAGCGCTTTGAAAATATCGTCAACCGCATCCACAGATACCACATGAATATCTTTACCCGGCTTTAAACCCGCTTCTTTAATGGCCTGAATGGCACCTAGCGCCATTTCATCGTTGTGCGACCACAGTGCGCATATAGACTCACCGCCACCTTCGGCTTTTAGAATACTTTCCATTACCTCTTTACCCTTAGCGCGAGTAAATTCAGCAGTTTGACTGCGCACTATTTTTGCCTCGGGGTAATTGGCAATAACACTGTTAAAGCCTTCCATGCGACCAATGGCTGCACTAGACCCAACGGTACCTTGTAGTTCGACGATATTGCATTTGCCCGCTGTTGCATTCATAAGCCAGTTCGCGGCCTTTTTACCTTCTTCGGTAAAATCTGGCGCAATACGGGTGACATAAAGCGAATCATTTTTTAAATCGACATTGCGATCCACAATTACAATAGGAATACGCGCGCGTTTAGCTTCCATAAATACAGGCTTCCAACCTGTTTCTACTACGGGCGCAACTACAATGGCATCTACGCCTTGGGCTATAAAACTGCGAATTGCTTTAATTTGGTTTTCTTGTTTTTGTTGGGCGTCGGAGAACTTGAGGTCTATGCCGCGCCGTTCGGCTTCGGCTTTCACAGACTCAGAAAATGTTGTGCGCCAGCCACTTTCGGAGCCTACCTGAGAAAAACCCACGGTTAGCGCTTGTGCCGCGCCAGTAACACTGAGTAGTGCGCAAAGGGCTAGGCCTTTTGTAGAATTATTCATATTCGCCTCATTATTTATTTGTTATTCACTCGCCCACGCACTTAGCAACCTAAAGGCAGCAAGTGGCATTCACGCGATTATCTGAACGAGATACAAATATAATATAATATTTTAAATGAAGCAATTATCGTATTTTATACAAACACCATCGCAATCTAGAGCTTTTAGCTAAGGTGCTGATTTACATGCATAATTAGGGAGAAAAACGCGAGAAGTTTGGAAGTTGGGATTATCTAGATCGATTTATTCTTGTAACAATAAGCCTTATTGTTGACCTGACCACGCGACTTACGCATACTTTAACCCATACAAAGCAGACGTTTATTTAAACAATCTGCTCCTCATTTCAGCCTGTATCGGCTTGTTTTGAGTATCGTCGCTCGCTGTTTAGCCTGCTCAACGATAAAGGCAAACCCGCGGTAACGTGGGGACGCAAAGCCAGTGCCCAACTACTTGTAATTTAAGATTGGGTCGAACGGTTACCGAATGGGAAAAGCGACGCTGCTCCGTCTACTCTTCCCCACCATTAACATCAATCACCTTTGGTGATTAGCTAATACATGCTCGCAGGCCTAACAAATTGACGACGATTAAAATTAATGTGGCAGCATTAAAAGAAGACCTGGCTTGGCTGTGGGAAAAAATAGACGATTGGTTGCCACAATCGCAGCAAGGCAGAGCAATGTTATTGTTATGCAGTGTGTTCGGCTTTATTGCCAGCATAATGCTCATAAGCAAATTAATTAATCACGTGGAACACACCAAAGTACATTTTGACCCCACACGTGATTACGCTCAAATACCTTTCGACGAATTAGATGCGACGATGATATGCGAGCAAGAAACAAATTACCGCTACGGTAACAGCGTGCTGCGCACCCATGTAGATTCGCACTCTACGCGCTTGGATAAAACGCAGGGGTTGTATAAAATTTTTATGTTTGCCGATATAGGCAGCAAAAAACATTTTGAGGAAATAACCGTGCACTGTTTTGTCGATCCATCAGAATTTATGATTGATCACTACCGTGCAATAGTTAAAAAGCAAGATACCTTGCTAGACAAAGCAATAAGCTTTTTAAATTTTTAAGCTGTAAAAGTAGCTTATCCAGTTTTTTATTTCTCGTGAACTCAGTGGTCCTTACGAGCCGAAAGAATTGCTAAATTATTTATGCTTTAAATGGTTTAGCAATTCCTAGGCTCGCTTTTTACCGCCCTGCCTCTTTCTTTCGCACTGCTCATTTCTTTCGCTACGCCTGCTTCGCTGCATGCTGTGGCGAAAACGCTCGTATCATACCGTTAATCTCAGGAATACAAGAGCCGCAGTTAGAGCCGCACTTTAATTTTTCGCCTAGGGCTTCGGCGCTGCAACAACCGCCTTCAATCGCTGTTTGAATTGCTTTGGCACCAATTTGAAAACACGAGCACACTATCGGGCCTTCATCTTCTACGCCCTCACCAGCCACACCCGCCAGTACCGCAAAGCGCTGATTTAAATCGCACTGCTCGCCCAATTGCTGCTCTAGCCAGCGGTTTTCTATAGGTTGCTCATTGCCACGCGCAATATTCAACACAACCGCCAAGCGCCCCTCAATAAAACCTACTTTGCGATAAAACGCTTGGCTAGAATCGGTAAGCTCTACCCAATCACTCACCAACGGAAATTGCTCCGTTAACCACTCACTCCAATTACTAGGGGTAACCGTGTCGGCTATTCGATACTTGTATCCCTTGTCGACTGGAATTTTCACCCAATAATCAGCGTTTGGCGTAACCGGTAACTCACTCGCTATAAATCCACTCCACTGCGCGTTATAGGGGTTAATTTCTACGGGGCTATGTTTAAATTCCGGCTGCCCACACAGAGGGTCGGTAATTGCGTTTACCAACGCATCGGCTCGACTGCTGGATGCAAAATTATCGTTCCAATGCATTGGCACAAAAACTTCACTCACGCGCTGACTGTCGCTTACATTTACGCGGCCTAAATAACGCGCGCCGCGATTTTCTAACACAGCAATATCTTTATGCGCTAAACCAAAACGCTTGGCGTCTGCCGGGTGAATATCGATAAATGGCTCATCGATATGGCCCAATAATTTTGCGGCGCTGCCGGTGCGGGTCATGGTGTGCCACTGGTCGCGAATACGGCCAGTGTTCATAATAACTTGGTTATCTTTCGGCGGCATTTGTGGGAAGCGCGCACTAATAGGTACAAATTTAGCGCGGCCACTGGCAGTAAAAAAATTAGCGTCTTCAAACAAGCGCGCGGTGCCATTTGGCTTATGGCTATTTACGGGCCATTGAATGGGCTGCAGGTTTTCATACGCCTGCTTACTAATGTGCTGCATACCAGAAATATCAAAACCACGCACAGGGCGCGTATTAGTGCCAACATCTACACCGTTATCTACCCCAGAAAGCGCAGCGTGCTCGCGAAATATTTCTACAGGGTGCGTGTAATTAAACGCCTGCTCAAAACCGATTTTTTGTGCGAACTCGCTGATTATTTGCCAATCGTGCTTTGCTTGGCCAGGTGCGGGCAAAAACCCTTTTTGTAAAGAAATTCTGCGCTCAGAGTTAGTAACCGTACCGTTTTTCTCGCTCCATGTGGTTGCGGGAAACACCACATCGGCCAGCTTGCCTGTATCGGTATTGGCTATACAATCGCTCACCAATACCAGCTCGCATTTCTCTAAAGCCTCGCGAATAAAGTTTGCATCCGGCATGGTTACAACGGGGTTAGTCGCCATAATCCAAATGGCTTTTATTTTGCCATCGTGTACGGCTTGAAACATATCTACCGCTTTTAAACCTTCACCCTGCGCCATATTGGGTGCCCGCCAAAAGCTGGCCACACGATCTATATCGGGTTGGTTATCAAAACTCATATGTGCAGCAAGCTGATTAGCTAAGCCGCCCACTTCGCGGCCACCCATCGCATTGGGCTGCCCAGTAATAGAAAACGGTGCTGCGCCTAGCTTGCCTATTTTACCCGTGGCTAAATGGCAGTTAATTATCGTGTTGCCTTTATCTACCCCAGAAGAAGATTGATTAACGCCCTGCGAAAATACCGTAACCGCTTTAGTTGTTTTGGCAAATAAATCATACACTGCAGTCAAATCATTTTTTGCTACATCGCACATTACTGCGGCTTGCTCTACGCTGGCAACCTGCGCTTTGGCAACGCTTAAGGCTTCGTCAAAACCTTCGCTATGGTTGGCAATAAATTCGCTGTCTAGCGCGTTATTATCAGCCAAGTAACCAAGCAACCCATTAAACAAAAAGGCATCCGAGCCGGGGCGTATAGCGAGATGGTAATCGGCAATATCACAGGTGGCCGTGCGACGCGGATCAATAACCACAACTTTCATGTTTGGCCGCGCTGCTTTGGCCTTCACTATGCGCTGATAAATAATTGGGTGGGCGTAAGCGGTATTAGAGCCTACAAGTAAAACTAAATCGGTGTTTTCTAAGTCTTCATAATTGCCCGGCACCACGTCGCCACCAAATGCGCGCTTATGGGCAACAACCGCCGAAGCCATACACAGGCGCGAGTTAGTATCGATATTCGCAGTGCCAACAAACCCTTTCATTAGCTTATTGGCAACGTAGTAATCTTCGGTAAGTAATTGGCCGGATAAATAAAACGCTACAGATTCTGGGCCGTATTGTTCAACGATCGCTTTAAATTTATCGGCACTGTAATTTAGGGCTGTTTCCCAATCTGTTGCTTCGCCATGCAACATGGGTTGCAGTAAACGATTGGGGTTACTTTGTGTTTCGTGTAACGAAGACCCCTTCACACATAGGCGGCCCAAATTGGCTGGGTGCAGCTCATCGCCTTTAACAGCGGTAACGCGATTATCTTCTACGGTGGCTTCTACCCCACAACCAACGCCGCAGTAGCAGCAAGTGGTTTTTACGGTTTTGCTTGCAATATCGGCACGGTTATCGGAAGCGATTACGTTTGCAAGTTGAGACTTTTGAACGGTCATTACGGCGGTTTAACTCAATAGGTTTAACGTAATTTGTGCGAGAAACACCTAAGCGGCGATGTCGTTATTTGCGTTTTTGCTAACGGTAACTGAAGCAGTATTTAAAGAGTCTGCTTGAGAAAAATCAGCTTGGTTAGCGCATTGATTTAGGTTTTGTGCAGCCTGCAATTGCTCGGCATAAAACGCTTTGCCCATTACGAGTAAAGCGGCAACACTGCTTACATCTACGGCTTGCTGCATAAGCTCAAAATAATCGGCACCACTGCGCGTATCTCCGAACAACACCACCCCCACTATGCGATTATTGCGCAATACAATTTTGCGATAGATTTTATTTTTTACATCCACCATTTTTATTTCTCGACAATCGTCACCAGTTAGGTGCTCGCCGGCAGAAAAAAGCTGTACGCCCGATACTTTTAATTTTGTAGCGACTACTGGGTTTACAAACGCCACATTGCGTTTAAAACATAATTTTTCAGCCAAACTAATACACTGATGCCAAATGGGCTCCACCAAACCAAAGGTTTCGCCTTTGTGTTCGCAGCACTCACCAAGGGCGCTAATGCAGTTATCGGAGCTAGTCATATAGTCATCAACAATAATGGCGCGACCGCACGCCAACCCGGCTTCTTGCCCCAATTCTTTGTTTGGGGTAATACCGGTTGAGATTACTGCTAAATCACATTCTATTGTTTCGCCATTGGTTAACGTTGCACTTTTAAGGGTTTCACTTGCAAAGCCCGACCCACCCAGCGCATCACTATTGAAAGCAGCCACCTCTGTACCTAGTGCAAACTGAATATTTTTGCTGGCCATAACCTGTTGCAAAAACTCACCCGCACCACTATCGAGTTGGCGATTAAGCAAACCTTTACTGCGATGAACCAAGGTAACCTGCACACCTTTTTGCGCTAAACCGTATGCGGCCTCTAAGCCCAATAGGCCCCCGCCCACAACCACGGCTTTGCGCCCTGCTTGCGCACAGCTAGCAATACTGTTTACGTCTTCAATGGTGCGAAAGCTGAAAATATTTTGAAGGTGCTGATTTGTTGCAGGAATAAGTGCAGGGCGTGAGCCGGTTGCAATTACGAGTTCGTCGTAAGCGATACAAGAGCCGTCTGCCAATGCCACGGTTTGAGCTTGGCGGTTAATTGCATTAGCGCGTACACCCGCAACAAAGCGAATATTGTTTTGCGCATACCAAGCAGCAGGCTTGTTAATAATCGTCGCCAATTCGGTTTCACCTGCGAGCACTGGCGATAACATAATGCGGTTGTAACTGCCCTCTGGCTCGTCACCTATTACCGTTATGTTGTAAGCGTTGGCATCGCGTTTTATCAGCTCGTCCAACAATCGGCCTGTGGCCATACCGTTACCAACGATTACTAAGTGGGCTTTTTGCTGATTGGCGTTATTCATTGTGGCTAACCGGACCTCTCTCTCGACTAACTTGGCGCATATACCGCTAAAGACGCACCAAAATAAAGCATAAATTCGAATGCCAAATCTGTGATTTTTTCGATTTCTCACCTAAAGCGGGTAAAGCGCGCCCAAACTGGGCGCAAAAATTACGTATAAAGCTGCTTTAACGGTCAAAGGGAGATGACGATCAAAGATTTACAGACTGACAAGAGGGTTAGAGCAAGAAGTGGGCCAAAGCGGGAGGAGACAGATAACAGATAGTTGCGCAGAGATATTACAGTGGCGCAACTTTTAGGGTATCGAATATTAATTTGTAGCCAGGGGCGAGTTCGGTGCTTATATCTTCGCGGTATTGGGTGATGATAAAAGCGTGCAGATCGCCTTCTTCGGCTAGGTAGTAAGCGGCTTTGTGGGGTACTTGCTGGCCAAATAGGCTAATCGAAAAATCCTCGGCTATGCCCGCCTTAAGGGCTTTACTAGGTAAAGCTTCAATAGGGGTAAATTCGCCGATACTGCGCTTTACAATGGGCATATTCGCAGCCGCTTCTTCCGAGAACCATTCCGCGAAGTCGTTAAGGTCCATCGCGTATGCGCTGGTGTGTGCCTGTACAACAAACAAACCACTGCCGGGGCTTTCTATAACAATATATTGAATATCGTCATCGGCCTGCTCTTGATCAATACTCCAATTGGCGGGGTAATTAAAACTTATCGGCCCCTTTTGGTAGTGTTTAGGGTCTTTTAAGTCCACCTTTTTACCGCAGCTAGCCAAGCCAACAATAAGCAGTGCCATCAAGCACAATCGAGCGGATATAAATGATGCAGGTCGCAAGAAGAATAATTTAGGCATGCTTTTTACAGAATTCACAAAAGTTACAAGAAACGGCTTACTTGAAGGTTAAATCGCCCCGCCATCCACAATAAATTTTTGCGCCGTGCACAGGCGGCTATCGTCAGATGCTAAAAACAACACCATTGCGGCAATATCCGCTGGCTGCAGGTGATCATCTATACATTGGGCATTTTCAATTTGCTGCTGCGTGGCTTTGTCTACCCACATACGCATTTGGCGTTCGGTCATTACCCAGCCTGGTACCACAGTATTAATTCGAATACGGTGCGCCCCCAACTCATCGGCCATACCCCGGCTTAGCCCCTCAATACCGGCTTTGGCCGAGGTGTAACCCGGCATACCACCTTGGCGCTGATGCCAACTGGCAGAACCAAAATTGATTATAGAACCACCACCCAGCGCCTTCATATGCTCTACACACGCTTGAATAGCGAAGAAGCTGTGCTTTAGGTTTACGTGCATACGGCTATCCCAATATTCTTCAGTTACTTGGGTGTAGTCGTGGCGCTCGTCAGAGCCGGCGTTATTCACCAGCACGCTTATTGCGCCTATGTCCTGTTTTACTTGCGCTATAACTGCCTGCAGCGCTTTTACGTTGGTAATATCACAAGGGTAAAAACGCGGTGCTAACCAGTGCGCTTGTGTACAGCGCTCAACAAGCGCATTGGCTTCTTGCTCGGCGATATCTACAAAGGCCACTTGCGCCCCTTGCTTCACAAACTGCTCCACCAATACAGCGCCTATACCGGTTGCACCACCGGTAATAAATACAACTTTGTTTTGTAGGCTTGGGTAGAGATTGCTAAGCAGCATAATGGGAAGTGTTTACCTTCGATTGTAATATTGGATGTTATTTTCTTGGTGATAGATACAGCTACTGGCAAACAATTTAACACCATTGAACTAATAAATTGCACTAGTAAATTGCATTAGTAAAAAGTATAGCAGCCGAGCTTTAAAAGAGGCGCTCCTACAGGCCAAACAATTGCGCACCTAAGGATAGGGCAAATAACAGAAGGCTGAAGGGCTGAAGGGCTGAATGAGTGCGCTGGGCGGATTATAACTTATATACCCCGCTGGCGTTTAGAAATGGCATTTATTAATCGCCCAACTTAAGACGCACACCATAGCAGCGGTAGCTATTCCGTGGTTATAATCGAGCGCAATAATTTCTAATAGCCAAAGTGCCACAACAACAAAAACAGCGCTTGCTTAGCTATCACCCCCTTATTTTAGATACTCAAAGGACCTGATCATGGTAGGTAAAACTTCCAAAACCCTCGCTCTGCCACTGCTTTTTAGCTTGGGCCTGTTAACGGCCTGCGGCGGCCACGAAACGCGCTCCAGCAGTGACGACACAACACCAGCTCCCGCTAAAGTGGCTGCGCCACATACCCAAGCGTTGGTGCGCAATCAACACGCACACTTAGAGCAAGATTACGCAGCAATGCGCGCCAGCCAGATAAGCAATGTGCACTACGCACTTAGTTTTGAGCTAGATAAAACCTCACCCAACTTCGAAGGCTCGGCAAATATCGAGTTCGAGTTGGCCGAAGGCAACAAATCTGACATTACCGTTGATTTTAACGGCGGCGAAGTAAAGCGTTTAAGCCTAGATGGCAAAGACATAAAGTGGGATTACAACAAGTGGTTCATCACAATACCAGCCGCGGAAGTCAGTGCAGGTAAGCATATACTGCGCATTGGCTACTCACGCCCGTATTCAACCGATGGCGACGGTTTGCACCGCTACCAAGATAGCGAAACTGGGCGCGTGTATTTGTATTCCAACTTCGAGCCTTACAACGCTAACAAAATGTACCCGCATTTTGATCAGCCCAATATCAAGGCGCGCTACGACCTAGTAGTAACGGCACCCACCGAATGGCAAGTTATTTCGGCTACGCGCGAAAGCTCTGTTAGCGAGCAAGAGGGCATTAAAATTTGGCGCTTCCCCACTACAGCGCCTATATCGTCGTATATATTTCCTCTGCATGCAGGGCCCTACCACGTATGGGAAGACACATTCGAAAGCGAAGACATTACCATTCCTCTGCGATTATTTGCCCGAGAAGAGCTGGCACAGTACGTAGTGCTAGACGATTGGTTCACCCCCACCAAACAAAGCTTTGGCTTTTTTAACGATTATTTCGAATTGCCCTACCCCTTTGGCAAGTACGATCAAATAATCGTGCCCGATTTTAACGCCGGCGCCATGGAAAACTTAGCGGCGGTAACCTTCACCGAACGCTTTGTTAGCCGCGGCAAAAAAGTAGAGGCGCAACGCGCGCGACTCGCCAACGTTATTGCCCACGAAATGGCGCACATGTGGTTTGGTGATTTAGTGACTATGGATTGGTGGAACGGCCTGTGGTTAAACGAGAGCTTCGCCACCTACATGGCCAACCTAGAGCTTGCCCAAGCAAGCGAGTTTGACAGCGCCTGGGGCACGTTTTACTCGCGCACCAAACAATGGGCTTATCGCACCGACGAACAGGTAACCACCCACCCTATTGAACTACCGGTGCACACCACTGCCGACGCTTTTACCAATTTCGACGGCATTACCTACGGCAAGGGTGCTTCGGTATTAAAACAGCTACCCTATTATTTAGGCGAAGAGAACTTCCGCAAAGGCGTTGCCAACTACCTAAAGACGCACAGCTATGGCAATACCGAACTCGAAGATTTTATAGGTGCACTTAGCCAAGCGGCCGGCAAAGATTTAACCGAGTGGACACAGCAATGGCTGTATGAAGCCGGGGTAAACACGCTGCGTACAGAGTTTACGTGCGAGAGCGAGCAACTAAAAAGCATTACGCTTATTCAAACCAGCCCGCAGGATATGGATTTACCCACTTTGCGTTCCCAACGCACCCAATTGGGTTTATACACCGTAAGCGAAGGGCAAGAAGCCCAGCAAATTGCTGCTATTCCGGTGCTGTATAAAGGTGAAAGTACACAGGTAGAATTAACCAGTAGTCTTGCCTGCCCAGATTTAATTTACCCCAATTTAGATGATTGGGCCTACGTAAAAGTTGCTCTCGATAACACCTCCAGCGAAACACTCAAGCAGCATATTTTACAATTCGACGACAATAACCTGCGCATTATGCTGTGGCAAAGCCTGTGGGACGGCGTACACGAACACAACATTACACTAGATGAGTTTATTGCTTTTGCCACCAGCAAACTCACGCAAGAAGACTCAGTGCGTATTACCAATCAGGTAGTTAGCCAGCTTATTCACGCCAACAACTACTACTGGGTGTTAGATAAAACCGGTAAAACCTATGCACAACAACGGGCGAAAATTGCTGACTTTTTGTGGCAGAGTATTGCTCAGCAAGCGCCAGGGTCTGATGAGCAAAAAACCTACTTTGACGCATGGACAAGTGTTGCCAGCGGCAAACAGCACCTCAACCATATGCGCAATTTAATTACCGGCAAAAAAAGTATTGAGGGATTGGAGTTAGACCAAGATAGACGCTGGAACATAATCGTTAACTTAAACGCCTATGCATTTAGCGATTATTTAACCCTCACTAAAAAGGAGATCCACCGCGACGCATCCGACCGAGGCAAACTAAAAGCGCTAGCCGCCAACGCAGCGCGCCCCGGCAATAGCAACAAAAGTAAGTGGTTCGATCAAATTATTGGTATAGATGGCAGATACAAACTGGCAGAAATTACCGAGGTAATGGAGAACTTGTTCCCAGCAAACCAAACTGAGTTGCTAGAGCAATATTCAGATAAGCTAATACAAGCTTTACCAGATTTGGCCCGCGCCAAGGACGAGCGATTTTTAGCGCGTTACAGCAAAGCATTGCTGCCCACCACCTGCACCGAGGCAAGTATTGCACAGCTAGAAAAAGCGATAGAAAAATACAGCAACCTTAACCCAGTGCTAAACAAACAGTTGCGCATAAGCAAGCAAGAAGATGAACGCTGCGTAGCGATTGGCAAACAACTGTAAATGCAAAGGTGTAATTGCCGAATAAAAAGCCCTGCTAACATCCATTAGCAGGGCTTTTTTGTGGCTAATCTATTTATTATTACCTTTACTTACTCTTATCAGCACACAGCTAAAACGGATAACCAAACTGGGCAGCCAAATTGAGCAGTTAAAGCAACCAACAACCGCTAAGCAAAAACCGCACGCTGCTGCGCCCAGTGGCGAAGCTCTGCCATTTTCTCTGCCATAACAACCGATAGCGGCTGCGTATTTTGAATAGCCTTCTCGATATTGCGCGGCTGTAGTTGGGCATTTGCAGCCATAGCCGCATAAATAGCAGATACCACCGCCTGCTCAATTTCGGCACCGGTAAACCCTTCTGCCAACTGAGCCAAATACTTTAAATTAAACTTTGCCGCTTCGTGGCCTCGCTTATTTAGGTGAATAGCGAATATCGCCTCGCGCACTTCGGCACTGGGCAAATCCACAAAGAATATTTCATCAAAGCGCCCTTTGCGCATTAGCTCTGGCGGCAATTGACTAATATCGTTGCTGGTGGCCACCATAAAAACTTGGCTTTTGCGCTCCGCCATCCAAGTAAGCAAGGTACCAAGCAAACGCTTGGGGGTACCGGAATCGCTTTCCCCAGACGCCATGCCTTTTTCTAGCTCGTCTATCCACAACACACAAGGGGACATTAAATCGGCTAGCTTGAGTGCATCGCGCAGGTTGCGTTCGGTTTCGCCCACAAACTTGTTAAACAAACTCGCCATATCTAAGCGCAACAAAGGCAAGCCCCATACGCCGGCAATAGCCTTGGCGGCCAAACTCTTACCCCCACCCTGCACACCAAACAGCAACACGCCCTTAGGTCTATCTAACGAGCTGCTTTCGTCCGCTTGCTTTAACGCGTGCTGCCTATCTAGTAACCAGCCCTTTAGGTTCTCTAGGCCCGCTACGTCTTTCATATGCGCTGTGCTGTACTCAAAATGCAATACGCCATCCATTTCCATTAGCGCAAACTTCGCCTTGGTAACCTCCGGTAAATCGGCTTCGGTGATAGCGCCATCGTCGGCGATAGCACCGTGAGCGAGCCTGCGCACATCTTGGTGAGGCAAACCGCGCAAGTTTGAAACCAGTTTTTTAAGGGTGACATTGTCGGTTTTAATTCGCAGGGCGCCCTTCTCGCTAGCCCACAGACGCGCCTCGTCGCGAATAATGGCCAGAATCTCTTCATCGGTAGGCATAGAAAGGCTAACGCAGGCGGCATAGCGGGTTAGCTCGGGCGGCAGGCTAAACTTATGGCTAATAAATATAAGTTTATGCTTGGCCGAACCGTAACTCGACGACATATGGCTAAGGGCAATATCCTTTAGCTGACGCGTTATTTTGGCATCTTCTATCCACGGGTGAAAATCGCACAAAATAAACGCACTTGCGCGGCTGTGCGACTTGATATGCGCCAAGGCTTCCTGTGGCTCGCAGTTATTATTGGTGGCTCTGGGCTGCAAACCATAGCCCAACTCATTTACCCCTTCGGTAATGGACCACTTATAAACCGGCATATTGGTAGAGCGAAAATAGTTTTTAAGCAGCTCTAACGCCCGTGACTCGTCGTAGGTTTCTATTACAACAAGCGCGACATTCGAGTTAAGCACCAGTTTTAAATCATGGTTATTCATGCAGTTTCGGCCCTGATAATCAGCGTGAAATAAAATTTAATAGGGTCTGGGGTTAGCCAGAGCCCTCTATTGTGCCATATCAAAAAATATTGTTTTAACGATTGCTTTTAAAAGTGCGCGTCGTACACTTACAGGGCTAAAATTGTACAACCAAGTTCACTACACCTAATCGAAAAGGCCACCCCCAATGACCCATGCTGCCGCATCTAGAAACCTTAGCTTTATCGACAAGCTGGTAGGTGAAGTAGATAAAGCACTGCGAGCCTTATCGCCCGACACCAAACCCCATTCCCGCCCCAGCCCCAAAGCAGAATGCGGCGAACTAAGCGATGCAGAAAAGCGCTTGTCGGCGTCGTTAATGCGCGTAAACCACACGGGCGAAGTGTGTGCCCAAGCGCTATACCAAGGCCAGGCCCTAACCGCCAAACTGCCTGAAATACGCCAAGAAATGAACAACGCCGCAGACGAAGAGCAAGATCACCTAGCATGGTGTGAAGAGCGCGTAAAAGCCCTAGGCAGCCACACCAGCTTTTTAAACCCCGTTTGGTATACGCTTTCGTTTTCTATTGGTGCGGCGGCAGGGTTAATAAGCGATAAGGTAAGCTTGGGGTTTGTAGCCGCCACCGAAGATCAAGTGTGCAAGCATCTACAAGAGCACCTAGCACGCCTACCACAGCAGGATGCAGCATCTCGCGTTATTGTAGAGCAAATGCTTATTGATGAAGCTAAGCACGCGCAAACGGCCCTCGCCGCAGGTGGTTACAATTTTCCTAAACCGGTAAAAATGGGCATGACCGTAATGTCTAAAGTAATGACAGAGACCAGCTTCCACATATAGCGCACCCTCTTAGCCTAGCATTTAGGCTTTGCGCCCACTCAAGCCCAACAATATAGACAAGCACTCACCGCGACTGTTTCTCTATATTGTTAGCCCCTAGGCCCAGCCCTATTGCCTAGGCCTTTTCACGCTTGATTGGAAGCACTTCCATGACTCACCGTATAATTGGCCAATGTTTGGCGAAGAAATTCGACCTGCCTGCGTTGCGCAGGCAACTATCCGACGAGAATTATTCCAAGCGCTATAAAGACTGCTGGGTAGTTAACCGCTTAGCCGGCACACTTTTTATTTTCGATTACGGCACCGTTGTCGAATGGTCCAACCCCCGTGAGCCCGTTAGCGATTCACCCGAAGCCTGCCTAGATCAATTCGACTGGCTACTGCCATTTGCAATAGACCCACTCGACAAAGCAGAAAGCGACCAGTTTTCGTTTAGCACTTCCGACACGTTCCGTATCCACGAAGATCATATCTACATGGATAATAACGAGCCGCTTACCCTTTTGGCCGTTAGCCACGGTATTGCGCAAAGCTGCAAACTTGCCAGTTTTGAGTCGCGCGTGCTCGCTCTACTGAATGAAAACGACATAATTGCAGACCAGCTTGTGCAGTATGGCACCATTAAAATGTCGTCTAAAAAAATTGCCAAATTGCGCGGGCAGCTGTTTAAAGCAAAGAGCGATATTATTTTAAAGTTTGATTTACTCGACGTGCCAGAGTTTTTTTGGGAATACCCCGAACTTGAAAGCTACTACCAAAGCATATCGCGCTACCTTGAACTGCCGCCGAGATTAGCGCTAATTCAACAAAAAATAGATACCCTAGGTGCTCTGCTTTCAATGCTAGGCGACGAACAAAAGCATCACCACTCGTCCTTTTTAGAGTGCATAATCATCGCGTTAATTGCAGTTGAAATTGTTATTTTTCTCGGCCACGACTTACTTAAGCTATTTTAGGCGCG
Organism: Saccharophagus degradans 2-40; assembly: GCF_000013665.1. Taxonomy (NCBI): domain Bacteria; kingdom Pseudomonadati; phylum Pseudomonadota; class Gammaproteobacteria; order Cellvibrionales; family Cellvibrionaceae; genus Saccharophagus; species Saccharophagus degradans. The sequence goes on along the minus strand of NC_007912.1, from coordinate 976,122 downwards.
GCCACAAAAAAGCCCGCGTTTAACTGCGGGCTTTAGCGGGAAAGATGTTCTAGCGCTCATCGAGTATTAAGCTGCCTCGACCACCTCAAAACTGTGCGTAAGCTCTACACCCGCGGCCCCTAGCATAATAGAAGCTGAACAGTATTTTTCTGCCGATAGCTCTACTGCTTTTTTAACCTGCACTTCTTTTAAAGCAACGCCTGTTACAACAAACTTTAAATGAATTTTAGTAAACGGTGAGGGCACGCCTTCTGCTCGCTCAGCTGAAAGCTCCACGCGGCAATCGGACACCTTTTGACGTGTTTTTTCAAGAATACTAATAACATCGAATGAGGCACAACCACCTAAGCCCAACAGAATCATTTCCATAGGGCGCACGCCCATATTGCGACCGCCATGGTCGGGCGGGCCATCCATTACAACGGTGTGACCGCTGCCGGATTCGCCAAGAAACATTTTGCCGTCTACCCATTTTACCGTTGCTTGCATGTATCTAACCTCATTAACAATTTGGCGCCAAAAGTAACATAATACACCAATATCTCTAACCTCACGCCAGCGAGAAAGCGTACCCCTTGCGGAGAAAAACGCAGACTACCACAAAGCTTAAACCTTTGCTTATGCCCGAAGCCCGCTATAATTAAGGGTTTAAAGTGTGTGCTACTTCAATATACCGCAGTACGCGCTATACTAATGCATTAGAAAGTGTCGGTTTTTCGACGTCTAGAGGGTATACTCGTTGGGCGTTGCACTTTCGCAAGCTACAAATCATGTTAAATACTGGCCTGCAATATCAATGCGAGCTATAACAACACAATTTAAACTATTAAGAAGAAACAGAGGGTACCCCATTGGTTGCTGTGTCTCTCACACCTCACATACAAAATGTGGACGAGTTTTTAAGCCACTGCCACCGGCGTCGTTACCCCGCTAAAAGTACTTTAATTTACGCTGGCGACAAGAGTGATTCACTCTATTACATTATTAAAGGGTCGGTTACTGTATTAATTGAAGACGAAGAAGGGCGGGAAATGATTGTCGCCTATCTCAACGACGGTGATTTTTTTGGTGAGATGGGTTTATTTGACGAAACAGATGCACGCAGTGCATGGGTTCGCGCCAAATCAGAATGTGAAATAGCTGAAATCTCCTATTCAAAGTTCCAGGAAGTATCCGAAGCTCACCCAGAGTTCCTGTTTGCACTTGGCACTCAAATGGCGCGCCGCCTGCGCAACACTACGCGTAAAGTGGGCGACTTAGCGTTCTTAGATGTAACAGGCCGTGTAGCAAGAACCTTGCTAGACCTGTGTAAAGAGCCTGATGCCATGACCCACCCCGACGGCATGCAAATTAAAATTACACGCCAAGAAATTGGACGGATAGTTGGCTGCTCGAGAGAAATGGTAGGGCGCGTACTTAAAACGCTCGAAGACCAAGGCCTCGTATCAGTAAAAGGTAAAACCATGGTGGTTTACGGCACACGCTAAAACCACCCCCGCCTTGCAGGCAGTGTCACAGGGCTCTGCCAAGAGGCAGCCCCCACACTGCCCTTATTAGTCCCCCCTCTTAGGTCGCTGCCTTAAAAGAACAGTTCTCGCAACTTTTCACCAGGTTCGTCTGCGCGCATAAAAGACTCCCCCACTAAGAAGGTGTTCACACCCTGCTCGCGCATAGATGCAACATCCTCTCCGGTAAATATACCGCTTTCTGTTACCACTACCTTATCGCTTGGGATGGCTGGCAACAAATCGAACGTAGTTTGCAAGGTAACATCAAAGGTGTGCAGGTTGCGGTTGTTAATGCCCACTAACTTGTTAGGTAGTTGCAGCGCTTGCTCTAATTCCACCGCGTCGTGCACTTCCACCAAAACATCCAAACCCAGCGCCAACGCTTGCTCATTTAGCTCTAGTAGCTTTTCAAAGCTAAGGGCCGACACTATCAGCAACACGCAATCTGCGCCCATGGCACGCGCTTCGAGCAGCTGATAGCTATCCACAATAAAGTCTTTGCGAATAACCGGTAGAGAAACCGCTGCACGCGCTTGCTGCAGGTAGGCATCCGCCCCCTGAAAGAAGTCCACATCGGTTAAAACCGACAAACAGGCCGCACCGCCCTGCTCGTAGCTGCGCGCCAATTCCGCAGGGTTAAAATCTTCGCGAATCACCCCTTTGCTGGGCGACGCCTTTTTAATTTCAGCAATCACCGCCGACTCGCCTTTACTCAAACGCGATTCAATCGACGCAACAAAGCCGCGACAAGCAGGCTGAGCCAGCGCTTGTTCGCGCAACAGCTCGGCAGACACCACCGCTTTGCGCTCGGCAATTTCTTCCCATTTACGCGCAATAATTTTCTTTAATACCGTGGGTGTATCTGTCATACCGTTATAATCTCTGCTGTTTACTTTTATCTTTTCGCTTTTGCTTTTTTAACTAAGCCACCATTTTAACTAAGCCCGCGCTTGCGCCCTACAGCGCAGAGAATTCCACTAGCTCTTTTAATTTTTCACGCGCAGCTCCAGTGGCTAAAGCATCCTCCGCCATGGCAACACCATCTTTAAAACTAGTCGCCAAGCCAGACACATAAATAGCCGCACCGGCATTAAGTGCAATTATCGCCGCCGCTTTTTGGGCTGCGGGTTCATCACTGCCAGCAAAAGCCCCGTTAATAAGCGCTAGCGACTCTTCTGCGGTAGCTACGCCCAAGCCCTCTAGGCTTTGCATTTCAATGCCCACATCAGCAGGCGACAAGGTGTATTCGGTAACGTTACCTTTGTGGTATTCAGCAACGTGGGAAGGCGCAGCAATACTCAGCTCATCTAAACCATCTTCACTGTGCACCACTAATACGTGCTCACTGCCCAATCTACCCAATACTTCAGCCATTGGCCGGCACAGCGCCTTGGTAAACACACCTATAACCTGATTCTTAACCCCAGCAGGGTTGGTCATTGGGCCAAGCATGTTAAATATGGTGCGCAAGCCTAACTCTTTACGGGGGCCAATTGCGTGCTTCATAGCACTGTGATGAGCTGGGGCAAACATAAACCCCACGCCAATGGTTTCGATGGCACGGGCCACTTGATCTGCGGGCATTTGCAAGTTCACACCTGCCGCCTCAAGCACATCGGCACTGCCGGTAGAGCTAGAAACAGATCGGTTGCCGTGCTTCGCCACATGGCCACCCGCTGCCGCCACCACAAAAGCCGAGGCGGTGGACACATTAAAAAGATTCGCGCCGTCGCCGCCGGTACCGCAGGTATCCACTAGGTTATCGGCATTCACCACAACTTTTGTGGCCAGCTCGCGCATAACTTTAGCCGCACCGGTAATTTCATCTAGGGTTTCGCTCTTAATGCGCAGCGCAACTAAAAACGCACCTCTTTGCGCGTCGGTTGCCTTACCGGTCATCACCTCACGCATCACATCGGTCATTTGCTCAACCGATAAATCCTTGCCGTTTACAACCAAGGCCAGTGCATCTTTAATGTTCATTATTGCTCCCTCGCGTTATTTTTATACATGCTGTAGGCGGCATTAGCGCTCTAAAAAATTCTTTAATAGTTGGTGGCCGTGCTCGCTAAGAATTGATTCTGGGTGAAACTGCACCCCTTCAATCGCCAACTCTTTGTGGCGCACGCCCATAATTTCATCGATATTGCCCGCCTCATCTTGCGTCCACGCGGTCACCTCTAAACACTCAGGCAGAGTATTTTTATCGATAACCAACGAGTGGTAACGCGTAGCGGTAAATGGGTTAGACAGGCCCTCAAATACCCCTACATTTGCATGATACATAGGGCTGGTTTTACCGTGCATAACTTGGCGTGCGCGTATTATGTCGCCACCAAATGCTTGGCCAATACTTTGGTGGCCCAAGCAAATACCTAAAATAGGCACCACACCGGCGAACTGTTTAATAACCTCAACCGATACCCCTGCTTCGTTGGGGGTACAAGGCCCAGGGGAGATAACAATGCGCTCCGGCTGCTTGGCTTTAATTTGCTCTACCGTTAATTCGTCGTTGCGCACTACAAGCACATCGGCTTTTAGTTCGGCAAGATATTGCACTACGTTATAGGTAAACGAATCGTAGTTATCGATCATCAACAGCATGGCTAGCAATCCAAATGGGCGTAATAGAATGAGTAAGGCCAAGCATTATATAAGTGAAGGCCAAATTTAGCGAACGCCCGTGTTGGTGCACACAAGCAAACCACGCAAAAATAACAATCAAGACTGTACTGATTATCGCCTTAATATAGCCGACAGACGGCGGCTCACTGTCGAATAAATTAACACTCCGATAAAATACTCACCGGTAACACGTCTCAACTGCAAATTTTGCGAAATAAAAGGGTATAATCCCCACTCGAGACTTTCACATGAGGCCTCCGGCAACAAAACACGGTAACTCATTGATTTAAAACAATATTCCCCCTACCACTACCTTTTGGAGCCAATGATGGAAAGTCCTCTTTTGAATGGATATACAGGCAAAAAGTGACACGCATCACATAAGCAATGCGAGGTGACGCAGGCCGGCCCCGCCGGAATGAATCTTGCGTATACAACCTGTATCTAATGGAACGCTTGCTTGCAGCGGGAGAATACGCTGAGCCCAAAAGGCACAACAAGCACGCATAGCTAAATTTATTAAGGTTTTAAAATGGCTCCCAATAACCAAAGGCCTGGTATTCATGAAGTGCAGCGCAGCAGCGCGCGACCACGCGTCGCCCCTCCGCGCGTACTAGACCACATACAAAACATTGCGCTCGACAACGCAGTGCAGCTGCTCGACCATATGTTTTCGGCAGCGGACGATTTGTTTTATGATCTTTCGAAAAGAGCCTCTACCAACAACGAAGAAAACCTTTACTTCGAATCAATGCGTGAAATACGCATAAAGAAACAAGGCGTAGCCAACGAATTTTTGCGCGCGCTCACTAACGAATTTAATGACCTTGTAACCGGTCAATCTCAAGCCAAGCTCAACCGTACCGACGGCGACATCACATCTGGCAGCCTCTCAATTGTTGAAGGCGACGATTTAGAAATCGAGCTTGCGCTCAACAATATGACCGGCCGCACCCGCGAAATATACAAAGAAGAGCTCTATGAGCTTGCCATTCGTCTCGACCACTTATTACTGCAAGTTACAGTAAACGAAAACACCAACCCGCTAGACCCGCAGCAAGTTGGTCAGGCTTTCATTAGCGCGTGCTTAAAGCAGCTTAACGTTGGTATCAAAATTCGCTTAATTCTGTTTAAGCTTTTTGAAAAACACGTACTTAAACAGTTAGGCCATATATACACCGATGCGAACCAAGTGCTTATCGACTCTGGCATATTGCCCAAAGTACCTCGCAACTTAAATAAAGGCGAATCAGGGGGCCACTCTGCCAGCGCGCAACCTGAAGCGCCCGAAGCCAACCCCCAAGCCCAACAACATGCAAATGCAGAAGCACAGCGCGCATCTGCGCCACAAATAAACTTTACTCTAGACATTAATTCACTCAACACATTAATGTCCGCTGCACGCGCGTCGCAAGCCAATATGTTTGCCACTACCGGCCAAAACAGCGGTAGTAACTACACCTATTATCTGTACTCATCCAACCCTGGCCCCGCTATGGCCGCCATGGAGCTATCTGCGCTGCTAACTAAATCGCAGCCAGTAATAGATAGGCAACTCACAACCCGCAAACCCACCAATGTAGTATCGGACGTTGTAAATCAGCTGCTTTCCAAACGCGACCCCAAGGCGCCACAAGCACTCGACCAAACATCTGAAGATGTTATTAATTTGGTTGCAATGTTTTTCGACAACATTTTGGAAGACGATAATTTACCAATCGCCATCCAGTCGCTTATTTGCCGGTTACAGATTCCCGTATTAAAAGTTGCTTTGCGCGATCAAAACTTTTTAACAGATTCCGAACATCCCGCGCGCAAGCTTATCAACACCATTACCGAAGCGGGCCTAGGCTTAGACGAATCTAAACCGCTAGAGCGAGACCCGCTCTACCGCAAAATTGTTGATGGCGTACAAACAGTTAACCGACTTTTCAAAGTAGATACCTGCGTGTTCACTGAGGTGAATAACGATATTGAAGAAATGGTTAAAAAAGAAGCCTCGCGTGCACGCGTGGTAGAAAAACGCACCACCCAGGCTGAAGCGGGTAAAAATAGAATCAAACTTGCTCGCGCAGCGGCGCAAGGCGCGCTTTATGACAAAATGCGCGATGCCACGCTACCCGATGTTGTTAGCAGCTTTTTAACTAATACTTGGCTACAAGTTCTTATCATTACCTACTTAAAGCATGGGCAAGGCAGCAGCGACTGGATAGAAATGGAACAGTTAGTCGCCGATGTAATTTGGTTGTGTAAACAGCATACCGATGAGCGCTCGCGCCAACGCAAAACGCGCCTACAACCAGATATTTTGCAACGCATAGAAACGGGCCTTGCCGCAGCAATTGATGCTGAAGATACAAGGCAGCAGAAAATTGCAGAAATCGAGCGCGCGGTTGTCGCTTTAGATTCTGCGCCAGCAGAAAAACTTCACTACCGCACTCTGGATGAACAGCAAAGAATTACGCTTGGCAAAACCGCTAACGAAGAAAAAGCCTGGGAAGACATGTCGGCACTCGAGCGTCAACAGTCTAAATACCAAGAGCTTTCTAGCAAATACTATCAAATTGCCAAAAACATCCCAGAAGGCACTTGGTTAAATTATTTTGATGAAGAAACCGGTCGCCAGTTGCGCTGCAAACTAAGCGCCAAACTCGATTCGGACTCTTACATATTTGTAAACAGACTTGGCCTAAAAGCGCTTGAAAAAAGCCGCCGCCAGTTTGCGTACGATATGCAATTTAACAAAGCCAAAACCTTGGATGTGCGCCCGATTTTTGAAAGAGTGATGGAGTCTGTGGTTTCGCGCTTAAAGCAAGCCGCATAACATACACCATTATCACCCCTGCAATAGCTCTGCACCATGTATGAGTTATTGCAGCCTGCCCCATACAAACAGTCGAGCACCGCACTTCACCCCACAACAAGCAAATTGCCACTCATTAGTTTTCCACGCTTCACATTTATTCTAGTTCGTTATCTGCCATAATAGGCGCAACAACATCCACGCCCCATCGTTCGCAAATTAACGCTCAGATGGTAAGCCTCAATTAAAAATAAAAGTATAGGTCGGGCAACCCCGGAGATTAATGGAATTTAGCAGCGTAACTCAAACAGCCTTTTTATGTGCATGCGTCTTGTCTTTAGCCTTTACCGCCACGTGTGTATATCAAGCCGTTAAATCTAAACTGCATATTGCATTCATTATTGCCGCTATAGTTCAAACCGGCTGGCTGGCTATTTTGGCGTCGGCAGGTAAAGTAGGTACGCTTAGCGTAAACACACTACTTGTTGCAGAAGCTGCTCACTACATAAGCTGGATATTCGCCCTCACCTTTGCCACGCTGCGCTATACCCAATCCTCACTGCCACGCGTATACACCATTTTTATCTGGGGCGTGAGCATAGCTACCTTTTCCGCATCCGCCTTCGCACTTACCTCAGACTTCGACCCAGCAATTATTGCGGGCGTGGTTATCTGGCAAGGCATACTGCTAAGCGTTGTCGGCCTATTAAGTGTTGAACAACTGTACAGAAATGTTTCCGATTATCGGCTTGTCAAATTAATATGCCTAAACCTCGCCATAATATTTATCTTTGACGCGTATTTGTTCGCCCAGCACTTGGTGCTGGGTCACCCAGATGCAGACCTATGGCAAGCGCGCGCAGCTGTATCTATTGCTACAAGTGTATTTATGGCTATAGGAGTGATGACCCTCAATCAGCCGCGCATGCAATCGGCAAAACTTACCTTTTCTCGCCCAGTCGTTTTTTATTCAACTTCGCTTACGCTCGCAGGCGCCCTGCTGACAATTTTGGCCATAGGCGGTTACTACGTGCGGCTGTACGGTGGTGACTGGGGAACCGTTATTTACACCGTATTAATGGTTTGCGGCTTGGGCAGCCTACTGTTTGTATTCGCCTCCAAGCATGCGCGAGAGAACCTTAACGTATTAATTAACAAACACTTATTTACCCATAAGTACGACTATCGCTCTGAGTGGTTGCGACTTATTGACCAACTCTCGCAGCCCACCTCTATTGGCGAAACCCACGCCCGCGCCATTATTGTACTTGCCGACCTTTTCAAATGTAGCGGCGGAGCCCTGTGGCTAAAGCGCGGTAAAGTCATGGTGCCCACACGCCAAGTAAATATTCATATTGCCGACGTATCGGAAACATTCGAACCCAATACCTCGCCATTTTGCGCCACGCTAGAACAAGAAGAATGGGTGTTTTGTTTGCGCTCGAACGATAAAGGCATAACCTTACACAACGAACACCTACCCTACTGGATCGACCTTATCGATGATATTTGGCTGGTACTGCCCCTACTTAACGAAAATATTCTTATTGGGTTTGTGGTACTTACCTCGCCTAAATCTGAATCTGTTTTAAACTGGGAGGATTTAGACCTTATTAAAACAGTTGGTCGCCAGGTTGCCAGCTATATAGTACGCCATGAGCAATCAGAGTTGCTAACCGAAGCCCGCCAGTTCGACGCGTTTAACAAATTATCAGCATTTGTAATGCATGACCTTAAAAACTTAATCGCACAGCAATCGCTGGTTGTATCCAATGCCGAAAAACACAAAGACAACCCCGCATTCGTTGAAGATGTAATTAACACTATTAACAACTCCGTAACGCGCATGAACAACCTGTTGCGCAAGCTACAACACAGCGAGCCAGAGCAAGCTAAAACACTCTCAATTAAAGATGCCCTAGTCGACGCGATTAAACGCTGCCAAAAATACAAACCAGCTCCGACCCTTATGAGCATCGACCCGAACTGGCGAATAAAGGCAGACCCCGACAGCCTAAACATGGTATTTACCCACATAATACAAAACGCGCAAGACGCCACCTCGAGCGACGGCTATGTAGACATATCCGCTAGCCAAGAAGACCAGCTAGTACGTATCTGCATAGAAGATAACGGCGAGGGCATGGATGAAGACTTTATTCAAAATCGACTCTTCAAACCTTTCGAAACCACTAAAACCGGCAAGGGCATGGGCATTGGCGTATTCCAAGCGCGTGAATATATCCAAAGCTTAGGCGGCAATATTGTGGTAGAAAGTACCCTTGGCGAAGGCACAACCTTTATAATCACCCTACCTATTTTATAAAAACCAGCAATAAGTGACGGAAATATGAGTAGTTCGGATAAACCAAAACTATTAATTGTCGAAGATGACTCTGGCTTACAAAGCCAATTGCGCTGGCATTTTGATCAATACGAAGTGGTTGCAGCAACTAACCGCGAAGAAGCTATTGCAGCGGTTCGCTTGCACGAGCCCGCCATTATTTTGCAAGACCTCGGCCTGCCGCCTGATGATGAGGGCGTAGATGAAGGCTTTCGCTGTATACGCGAAATATCCACGCTTTCGCCCACCACAAAAATTATTGTAATGACCGGCAACGCCGATTATGAGAACGCAGTGCGCGCAGTTGCCATGGGCGCCTACGACTTTTATCAAAAACCGGTTAACACCGATACACTCGATCTAATACTGCAACGCGCATTTCACATCCATGAATTAGAACAGCGCAATCGCATTTTGCAGGAGCAAAAACAAGCTCCGCTGGACGGCGTAATAGCATGCGATCCCAATATGCTAAAAATTTGCCGCACCATAGAAAAGCTCGGGCCATCGAATGTAACTTGCACACTTACCGGCGAAAGCGGTACCGGTAAAGAAGTATTAGCAAAAGCACTGCACAAGCTAAGCCCACGAGCAGATAAACGCATGGTGGCCATTAACTGCGCTGCAGTGCCAGAAAACCTAATGGAAAGCGAGTTATTTGGCTATGAGAAAGGCGCATTTACCGGCGCCAATAAACGCACACTCGGTAAGGTAGAAACCGCAGCAGGCGGCACTTTATTTTTAGATGAAATTGGCGATATGCCGTTGGGCCTGCAAGCCAAGCTACTGCGCTTTTTACAGGAGCGGGTAATTGAGCGTGTAGGTGGCCGCGAAGAAATACCGGTAGATGTGCGCGTGGTTTGCGCCACCAACAAAAACCTTAAAGAAATGGTCGCAGAAGGCACGTTCCGCGAAGATTTGTATTATCGAATCTGCGAGATGGAAATAAACATTCCGCCGCTGCGTGACCGCTTTGGAGACAAACTCCTTTTAGCCCGTCACTTTTTATCTACCTTTACCGAGCAGCAGGGCCGCAATAATATTACTGGCTTTTCACCCGAAGCCATTGAAGCGATTGAAGCTTACGACTGGCCGGGCAATATTCGCGAAATGGAAAACCGTATTAAACGCAGCGTAGTGATGGCGGATGACAAGTTAATAAGCTCGGAAGACTTAGGCTTGCTCAACTCCGATGAACTTACCATCAACCTGCGACAGGTACGCCAAACTGCAGAGCGCAATGCTATATTGCGTGCACTCGCCATGACCGAGAGCAACATATCGGCTACGTCCAAATTGCTAGGCGTTACTCGCCCTACGCTTTACGATTTAATGAAGAAATACAATATTCAATCGTCTTCAATAGGCGAGTAACTATTGTTAGCCGGAAAAGCCCCATTAAATGGGTTTTGGCTGTTAGCTGTTAGCTGTTAGCTGTTAGCACTATGAAAACATTCTGTGCCAAGGATGGCACGAACAAAGTAGAGCAGATGATACAAACAAAATGAGGGGCCAAGCCCCTCATAACGTGTTAACTAAGCTGTAGGCTATGGGCCTAAGCTACATATGGTTAAAGACCATTCCCACCAAACGCTTCTCACCAATTGCATCTACGGCTGATCGGATCTGTGCTTCGGTCACCTTGCCATAAGGCACAACCAATAGAACGAAATCACACAGCGACGCCATAATGCGAGTATCTGCCGCGTACTCACCCACTGCAGGTGCATCAATAAGAATATAGCGATCAGAATAACGCGTTTTTAGCTCATCCAAAAAAGCATGCATACGCATAGAGGAAAGACGCTCAGTCGCGCCTTCGGTATTGCCACCAGCAGGAATCACTCGCACGCGAGGAATACCCGAAGCATAAACTATCGATTCAACGCCCATGTCTGCCGAATCTAAGTAATCGGTTAACCCTACATCGGTATCGGTAACAATAAGCGAGTCGGCAGATGGCGCGTAGAAGTTACAATCGACTACTAGAGAAGTGCGGGTTTTATCCAGTGCAATTGCGGCAGCTAGGTTGTTAACCACATAGGTGCAACCGCCATCTGGCACAACCGACGTAACCATACAGGTAAAGTTTTTACCCGGCGCGCTTGCGTATACCCGAGTGCGCAAATCGCGAAAAACCTTAAGACGAAGATCGTTTGCACCGCTGGGGTACAAAATTTTAAGGCTATCTAGCTCAGCATGGCTAAACCGATGAATCTCCGACATTTTTTCGATACGCGCATCGCTGGATGCCTTTGCCCCAGCTATATTAGCAACCTTCTGCTCCAAAACCTGTCCTCTATCGTCGATTTAAAGGTGTTAATGCTAACGCATTCCTTGTGTCACCTTGTCTAACTGCCCAAGTGTACCAAATAAATATGTACGGCTCGCACTTTTTGGCTACGCGTTTACCTAAACATGCGCGAAAGGCTACTTCTGTACCCAATCTACTGCGCTAAATATTGCCCGCGCCTTGTTCATGGTTTCTTTCCACTCTAGTGCTGGCTGAGAATCGGCCACCACACCGGCGCCAGCCTGCACATAAAGCTTTTCATCTTTAATAACAGCGGTGCGAATAGCAATGGCAGTATCCATATCTCCTTTCCATGATAAATAACCTACTGCCCCGCCATAAATACCGCGCTTAACCGGCTCTAGCTCGTCAATAATCTCCATTGCTCGGATTTTAGGCGCGCCAGACAAGGTACCCGCTGGCAAAGTCGCGCGCAGCACATCCATTGCATCCAAGCCCTCTTTTAGCTGGCCGGTTACATTAGAAGTAATGTGCATAACATGCGAAAAGCGCTCAACGACCATCTTCTCGGTGAGGTCGACTGTTCCTACTTGAGCAACACGACCTACATCGTTGCGCCCCAAATCGATAAGCATAAGATGCTCGGCGATCTCTTTGGGGTCGTTAACCAATTCTTTTTCTAAGGCTTTGTCTTCTGCATCGCTGTAACCGCGCCGACGTGTACCTGCAATAGGCCGTACCGTCACTTCGTTATTTTGCAAGCGAGCCAAAATTTCTGGGCTGGAGCCCACAATATGGTGGTCACCCAAATTTAGAAAGTACATATAAGGTGACGGATTTAAACAGCGCAATGCGCGGTATAAATTAAGCGGCTCGGAAGTAAAAGGCAGGCTCATACGCTGCGACACCACAACCTGCATCGTATCGCCAGCTAATACGTAGTCTTTAATTTTATCGACATCGCGCTTAAAGTTTTCTTCGCCGTAACTGGACACAAAGTCTGCCTCGCAGCGGGTTTTGCCCATCGCCTGCTCAGTAGTTACATGACTAGCCAAGGCGGGTAAACTTTTTTGTAAACCGGCTTCCAATGCATCTAGCCGCGCCTGCGCGCTCGCAAAGGTTTCACCGTTTTCTGGGTTTGCGTGCACAATTAAATGCAACTTACCGCGCAGGTTATCAAAAACCAGTAGTTCGTCCGACACCATAAGCAGTACATCGGGAGTACCTATTTCATCGTGTGGCACACTGGGGTACAGCTTGGGCTCTATGTAGCGCACGCAGTCGTAAGCAAAATAACCTACAAGCCCGCCAGAAAATACCGGTAAGCCCTCAAGCTCGGGGACATTAAATCGCTTTTGGAATGCCGATACATAATCGAGCGGGTCGGCAGCTTCTGCAGTAGCAACAACCTCATTACCACTGAATTCAGTAACAGTGCGACCGCGCACCTCAAGCCGATATTTAGCTGGTAAACCAATAATGGAATAACGCCCCCATTTTTCACCGCCTTGCACAGATTCAAACAAGTAGGTGTATGGGCCATGGGCCAATTTAAGGTACGCGGAAAGCGGTGTTTCTGTGTCTGCGAGCACTTCACGGGTTACCGGAATACGGTTGTAACCCTCGTCGCAATATTGAGCAAATAGTTCAGGAGTCATAATGTAATCTCAAAAAAGTTGTTTTACCAAACGGCTTGTAAACAGGGGTGGCATTAGCCTTGCCATCGCCACCAACGGCGGGGTAAAACACGTAAATTGCTGCATTGAGAAAGGTTATGACATATACACATGGGACTATTTTTACAAAACCAAGTTATTTGAGTGAAGCTCAGGCTAAAACAAACGCCTTAGCCCAAATAGAAGCTCAATTGAGAGCTGCTTATAGCTGAGCGAGTGTATCACGCATTTGCTTAATTACGGACTCGTAATTCTGCGCGCCGAAGATAGCGGAACCGGCAACAAAGGTATCGGCACCCGCCCGCGCCACATCGGCAATGTTAGCCGTCGACACGCCGCCATCTACCTCTAAACGCGCCTCTAAGCCAGCGTCATCCAAGCGTGCACGCGCCTCTTTTAACTTATCTAAGGTGTAAGGAATAAACTTTTGTCCACCAAACCCAGGGTTAACCGACATAAGCAGCAACATATCTACTTGATCAAGCAGGTGCTTAACCGATTCAAGGGTTACTGCAGGGTTAAGCACAACGCCCGGCTTGCAGCCCAAATCGCGAATAAGTTTAACGGTACGATCGGCATGGCGCGAAGCGTCGGGGTGGAACGAAATATAGGTAGCGCCCGCATCGGCGAAGGTTTTCACCAAATCATCTACAGGGTCTACCATAAGGTGCACATCGATAGGTGCGGTAATACCGTAATTGCGCAGCGCCTTACACACCATAGGGCCAAACGTGAGGTTAGGCACGTAGTGGTTGTCCATTACATCGAAATGTACAAAATCGGCTCCTGCCTTTAAAACGGCATCAACTTCTTCGCCTAAACGGGCAAAATCGGCAGAAAGTATGGATGGGGCAATTTTAAAGTCGCGTTTCGCTTGCGGGATGCTCATCTGTGTACCAATACTTAAGAATATAAATGTAAAAGCATTGTACTTAATATGAAGATACGCCTAAACCACTTTTTCTCACGCGCCCTTATCATCACCCTATGCTTTAGCGCTACATCACATCTAGCACTGGCCCAAGAGGAAGACACAGCCCAGCAAGAACAGACTAAACCTAAGCCGCCACCACCCAGAGCCGTACCCGACACCAACAAACAAGCCGAACGCTTGCTCTCAGAAGAGCTCGGCGAAGATGCCATTGTTTGGCTAAATGCCGCAGGCGAGAAATTCATCTCGCTTTGGGAGCCTGATAGGAGCGGCAACCCATTTGGCGCCATTTTGATTGTGCACGGCGAAGGGCAAACCGCCGACTGGCCCTACACCATTCGCGCATTGCGCCAATCTTTGCCAGATCACGGCTGGTCCACACTGTCTATTTCGCTGCCTAATCCTGCCGAAACACCGCCGCCAGCTAGGCCATCAGGCGATACAACGCCGCCCTCTAAGCCAACCCCTCCTCCTACCGAGCCAATCGTCATTGAGCGGATGAAAGCGGCTATGAGCTACCTAAACAAGCGCGGCCAATACAATATTGTGATTCTTGCTCACGGTGTGGGGGCTTCGCGTTCGGTGCAATATTTATCTCAACTTTCCACTAGCCGCCCAAACAACCTACCTAGTGGCGGCCGATCCCGAGCGACAGCAATTATCGACCGCCCAATTCGAGCCCTTATTATGGTAAATGCTCGCAACGGTATAGAAGGGGCAGATGACAACCTAACGGAATATTTAACAGACCGCTCGCTACCCGTGATGGATATCTTTTTTGGCGACCACGTTTTAGATGCAACAGAACCCGACCAACGCAAAATGGCCGCCAAGAAAAACCGCATTGCCCATTACCATCAATCCAAATTGCTCGAGCCATCGGCAAACTGGCAGGAAGGAGAAAACAGATTAACCCGTCGTGTGCGCGGCTTTTTAAACAAGTATGCGAAGGGTGTTGAAATTGATGGCTAGCACTGGCGCAAAGGAGTTAGATGCCAAAGCAGTGGATAAAACCAGTTTTTTTGCGCGCAGCCTTTTTTTGCTGCTAATTGTTCTAAAAACCGGCTAACTACAAGGCCTGCAGCCACTGCACGGCCTTCACTCTACGACTACACTTTTCCACAACTGTTGGTTTTATAGACAATTAATTTGTAGATACACAAGAGGTGGGAATGAGTAATTTAATGGACTTCGAATTAAGCCACAATCATTTGACACAGCTAATAGAAAGCATCAAAGAGGCAGGTTTCAGAAGCGAGGAAGCAAAAGAAATACTTATGGAGAATAAGTCATTTATTCTTTCTCATATAATGAAATCTAACAGGGACTATTACCCACAGCTGCAGCTTGAAGCACAAAATATTCCTCAGCTCGCGCGTATATTTACCATTTTTGCTGCGGATATGCAGGTTACAGGCAAAACCATCCACGAATTTTATATGCAGTTTCACTACCGTGAAGATGGCCTTGCTTATGCAGGCGAGTACGGCAAAATTTACGCGCTGCTTACTCACTGCGCACACAAAGAAAACACCATACTTTCCATGCTTAACCGATTTGGCAACACCAAAACATCTGGCTACAACATGGCAGCTGGCTAAGCTGCCATACTCTACAGGCTGCCCACCTTACTTGCCCCGGCAGTGTCTGCCTGAACATTAACAGGCTCCCCCGCATAGCGAATATTAGACGCGCCCGTTGCGTTGGCAGTTAATGCTTTACTTGCATATACCGTTGCCTGCGAAGCCCCCACCGCGTGCACCTTGGCTGTCACAGCTTTGAAAGCATCTGCACGCAATCGACTCGCCCCCACAGATTCCACATTCAATTCAACGGTATCGCCACCATTCACCTGCATTTGCGAAGCACCCACCAACTGAATACCAGTGAAGTGAGCACTTAGCGCATCGATATTACAACGGCTCGCTCCGGTAAGGTTTACCTGTAAACGCTCTAGCACCGCGTTGCCTATATGCATTTGGGCGGCGCCAGTTAGCTCGAGCATTAGCTGAGGGCTGTTGAGCGAATCTAGCCGAACCCTTGCTGCACCCGCCACATTTAAGGCCGATAGATTTTTAACCGTTACAATAAATGTAACGTCGCTACTTTCGTTTTTAGAGCCAAACCACGACCAAAACGATTTGCTTTGTTTTTGCCCCAGTATCAGTCGCGAATCAGCTTGCTCCACCTTAATATTTGCAAGCACATCCACGGGTGCGCGCACTTCCAAACTCGCAGCTTCACCCTGCCGAATAATTAACTCTGCAGCACCGGTTAAGGTAATTGCTTCCACAGCCTCTATAGGCACTACTTTAGTTACGCGATTTTCAGCAATCGCCGCAGCGGCAAGCCCAACAAACAACATAAATGCGGCAACAACCCTAACTAAGCCGCGCGGTAATACCCTTAAATTTAAATGATTGGCAACAGCCATGCCGATTCTCCCGAAGTAAACCTTTATGAATAATCCATTTGCGCGAGTACCGCGCTATTTAATCTTTAGATGCGTATGGGGGAGTATTTGGATTCAATTATTTTTATTGTTTTAAGTGGCGGGTTTTAGCGCTTAGGTTCGAACACCTAAGGTTAAAAAACTAAAAAGACCTGTTTTGACTGACGTATTTGTAACAGCACGCCTCTGCTACTTATTAAGCAGCGCATTAATTTGCGCCAGTCGCTCTGGGGTGCCCACATCGGTCCACCACCCCGAGTAGATTTGCCCCTGCAGCACCCCGCGCTTAATGCCGTAATCG
This sequence comes from Saccharophagus degradans 2-40, assembly GCF_000013665.1. Taxonomy (NCBI): domain Bacteria; kingdom Pseudomonadati; phylum Pseudomonadota; class Gammaproteobacteria; order Cellvibrionales; family Cellvibrionaceae; genus Saccharophagus; species Saccharophagus degradans. Next base: position 959,228 of record NC_007912.1, on the reverse strand, counting down.
AATACTTCTTTCAAAGGGAATGTTTCTCGGCACTGCGGATAAGTGCGAATTAGCTCGGGCGCCAAAATGCTCACACCGCTAAATGTCGCAGCCGTACCACCCGCCCCTTTTGCTGCCAGCAAGCCGTCGGCAAGCACTTCAAAGTCACCACTAGGGTTGTGCGATGGGTTGGTCACAAGCACCAACCGGCCCAGCATATTGGCCGGCAGAGGCGCTGCACATAACAAGTTGAAGTCTAAATCGGTATATATATCGCCATTTACAAGTAAGAAAGGTTCGCTGCCCAACAAGTCCAGCGCGTGATTAATAGCACCAGCCGTTTCCAGCGGATTGGGCTCGTAGGAGTACAGCAATTGGGCACCAAAGCGCTCCCCACAACCTAACGCCTGCTCAATTTTACTGCCCAAATACGCCAAGTTAATAACAATGCGCGTTATGCCGGCCGCCACCAACTTGCAAATGTGGTGCTCTATAAGTGGTTTATCGCCCGCCACTAGCAGTGGCTTGGGGGTTGTGAGGGTAAGCGGGCGCATTCGCCGGCCTTCACCCGCCGCCAGTATCATTGCGGTACGTATTTGCATGTGTAACTCGGTATTCGCGCTAGAGACTTAAGCGCATTATTATTGGGTAAACCACGCTCGCTGCTTTATAAGCGGCATTAGGGCTGCGTCAAACCAGTCCGCAAACGGGGCCAATTGCGGGTATTTAACCAAGGTAGTGCGCACATATTCCACCACTAGGGGTAAATCTTTTAAATAGGCCGCTTTACCGTCGCGCAAATAAAGCCTCGAAAACACCCCCAACACCTTAATGTGACGCTGCAAGCCCATTAGGTCAAACCAGCTTAAAAATTTAGCCTGCGACACAGGCGGAATAAGCCCCGCATCTAATAATAAATTACCGTAGGCCAGCGCCCACTGCTCAACTTGGTCTGCAGGCCATTTGATATAACAATCTTTTAGCAAGCTAACTAAATCGTAAGTGATTGGGCCGAGCACAGCATCTTGAAAATCAATAAAGGCGGGCGCTTCGCAGCCACTAGGTGTTTGGGCGATAAGAATATTGCGCGAGTGAAAGTCGCGGTGCACAATTACCTGCGGCTGGCCTAAAGCGCTGTGCACTAAAGTATCAAATGCATCACCCACAATACCTTCATCGGCTTGCGTTAACGCATAACCAAGCATGCCTTCAACAAACCATTCGCGGAATACGTTCAACTCGGTACGCAACAGCTGCTCGGAATAGCTAACAAAAATATCGGTTTGCGCGGGGGCGGCCTGCATATGTAGCAACGCCATTAACACCTCACCGTATAACCCTTGCACCGTATCGGCGGTAAGCAAGGGTTGCAGTAACGCATCGCCAAAATCTTCGATCAATAAATAACCGCGCTCGTAGTCTGCCGCTAACACCTTAGGTACACGTACACCCTGCGCAGATAAGTAATTGGCTACTGCTACAAACTGTTTATTTTTCTCGGTTGCCGGCGGCGCAAATACCGCCAGCAGCGCTTGTGGTGCATTATTCAACCTAAAATAATGGCGAAAGCCTGCGTCGCCGGGCACCGGCACCAAGCTAACTGATTTATTTTTAAGCTGCTCGCCAAAATGTTCCGCTGCCTGTGTTTGTACCCACTGCAAAAGCGTGGGCAAATGTTCACTCACAATATTTTGAATTTCGTGTTGGCTCATGCCGTTCCTTAAAAGCTGTTTTTATTCGCCGCAATAAAACCTAGTACATTCAGTTTAGCCGATTGAATAAATACACTGCGCTAAAAACCATTATTTATCGCATTTTTCTAGGGTTGGTAAAGGGAATAACGCACATGACGGGTGCAATCAGTTCGCGGGCAGTTTAGAATCGTCGACTACAATTCACAGCTACTTATAGCGGCGCAATTATGCGCTCGTATCAATCCGCCATTTTTACTGTAATTAAGTTGTCGCACAAGTTCTGCGCCAACGCACGAGCCGAAGATTTTGACAAAACGCTATTTTTCACTGCTTGCAGTATGCTCCGCAATTGCAACAAGCACATTTGCTGATGATACCCCTACTAATAGTTTAAGTTTGGGCAAAACCTATTTGCGATGCTACCCGCAAGCCGACTCCAACCAGTGGGATTGCGCCGAATACTCCAGCGAAACCAATCTACCTATAGGCCGCAGCCAAATTCAGCAAGCGCCTAATGCCTACGACTTTGTTTCTGCAGAAAACCTTACCCCCGCCGCCCAGTCGGCTCTGTTGCCGGGCTGCACGGGTATGTACATAGACCCGCTGGGCGACCAAACCAATGCCCCTAGCCCCGAAAACACCCCTCTTATTGTAGAGGCCGACGACTCGGTGCTGACAGGCTCACAAAAAGCCCAGCTAGACGGCAACGTGCAAATCTCTCAAGGGGCGCGCTCTATTCGAGCGGACTCCATGACCTACAGCCGCGAAACAGAAGAAGCAAGCCTGGCCGGTGGCGTAACCATTCGCAACCCGGGCCTACTTATTCGTGGCGACAAGGCCAGCATGTCCACCACGCGCAACCAAGCGTCCTTCGAAAACGCCATATTTGTATTGCACGGCCAACATATTCGCGGCCAGGCTGATGCCATTCGACAAACAAGCGACAGCAGTATCGTGCTGGAAGGCGGCAGCATTACCAGTTGCGAACCGGGCAGTAACGCTTGGTCCCTAGGTGGTGCCGAGATAAAAATAGACAACGAAAAAGGCCAAGGCACCGGCAAACACATTACCCTTAAAGTGGGTAAGGTGCCGATCATGTATGTGCCTTACATCGCCTTTCCTCTGGGCGATCAGCGCCAGTCCGGCCTGTTATTTCCATCTATTAGCAGCAGCGACAACGGCGGGCTAGATGCGGCGGTGCCTTTCTATTGGAATATGGCCCCCAATTACGACGCCACCATCACGCCGCGCATTATTTCTGGCCGCGGCGCTATGCTAGAAGTAGAAGGCCGCCATTTAAATAAAAGCTTCTATACCGAATCGAATATTGCCTATTTGCCCAACGATGACGGCGGGCAAGATAAAGACTTAGACACGCTGGTGTCCAACGGCGACATTACCGAGAGCCAAGCACACCCCTACACGGGCCAAAACCGCTGGCTCGGCCACCTCAGCCAGCAGGGCGGCAGCGCCAGTAATGGCGGCTGGTATTCAACCATCGACTTCACCAAAGTTAGCGATCAAGATTACTTTCGCGATTTGGGTGCCTCGTCGTTTAGCGAGCAGAATCAATCCTACTTAGATCAGCGCGCCGAGCTCGGCTACCTGTTCGAACACTGGACAGTAAGCGCCATGGCGCAAAACCGCCAAGTGCTGCTGTACGATCTCGATACCCCCTACCGCAGAGCGCCGCAGCTTAACGCTATTGGCCACTACTCGGTGAATGGGTTTGAATTTAAACTCGATAACGAGCTGGTAAGGTTTGATCACCCCTCAAACGAATGGCGCAATGGCGACACCTTAATAACGGGTAGTCGGTTAAGTACCGATTACCGCGCAGCTTGGCCAATACGCGGCCGCTGGGGTTTTATCAAACCAGAAGTGGGCTACAAGGCGTTAGGGTACCAGCTCGAGTCAGACGGCTTAGCCAGCAGTGCAGAAAGCAGCCCAACCCTAGGGGCGGCGCAGGCCAGCATAGATATGTCGGTAATATTTGAGCACCGCGGTGGCAGCATTATGCAGACCATCGAACCGCGTGTTTATTACCTGCATCGCGCCTATACCGATCACAGCGATCTGTACGCCGTAACCGCAGACGGTCAAAATGTGAATTTTGATACCTCTATACGCACCTTTTCGTATAGCCAGCTATTCCGCGATAGCCGCTTTGGCGGGCGCGACAGACTAGACGATGCCAACCAAACTACCGTGGGTTTAACCTCGCGCTGGTACAGCAACAACAGTGGCCGCGAATTGTTTAGCGCCAGTATTGGTCAGGTGTTCCACAACGCCGACCGCCGCGTAGGCTTAAATGGCGAAGAGCTAAACACAGGTCAAACCTCTGAGCTGGCAGCCGATGTATCGGTAATGCTTGGCCCGCTCTCGCGCTTTTACGTCAACTCTATATACGACACCGAAGCGGCAGAAATCACCCGCGCAAGCTCTGGGGTGTATTACCATTCCCAAGACTTAAGTACACTGGCCAACCTGTCGTACTCTTACGTGCGCGACTACCGCCAATCGTCGATAGCCGCAGGCACCACCGAGGCCACAGATATAGACCAAGTAGACCTGTCGTTCGTTACCCCCATTAACAAACAGTGGAGTTTAATGGGCCGGTATAACTACGACTTTACCCAAGCACAGGAACTCGAGACCTTTTTAGGGTTCGAATATAACGATTGCTGCTATCGTGTGCGCCTCTTGGCGCGAAAGTGGCTGGACAGTAATATAGCGTCCCTAACAGACAATCACGACCTAGAACACGACCAAGGCGTATTCTTTGAAGTGCATTTCAAAGGCTTAGGCGGCTCTGGCGCCAAGGTTAACAGTATTTTAGAAGACAGTATTCGCGGGTATCAGGAGCGGGAACGTCGCAACAAACAGTGAGTAACATGCAAATAATTAAAACAACTATCGCCACATTTACAGCCATCGCCTTTACCGGTGCCGCCAGCTTTACCTCTGCCGAGGTGGTGCCGCTAGATCGCGTGGTCGCGGTGGTAGACAACCGCGCTATCACTCAAACCGAGCTAGATAGCCGCGTGCAAGATGTGCAAGTGCGCAGCCAAGCAGCGGGCATGCGCCTGCCTGAGGCCGATATCCTCAACAAACAAATTATCGACCAGCTTATCTCCGAAACCCTACAGCTCGAAATGGCAGATCGCTACGGCGTGCAGGTTTCCGACCAAGAAGTAAACGCTTCTATCGGCAATATTATCCAAAATGCACAAATGACCGAGCAGCAGTTTGTACAACAACTGGCTTCCGAGGGCGTGAGTATTAATGAATTCCGCGCCAGCATTCGCCGCCAGCTCACCATGCGCTCTATTACAGAAGGCTTAGTAAGCCGTCGTATTCGTATTTCCGAGCAGGAAGTCGATAACTTCTTAAAATCTGCCGACGCGCAATTTTGGGTGTCGCCCGACTACCACCTAGGCCACATCTTGGTTGCACTACCCTCTTCTCCAAGCAGTGAAGCCATTGTAGAAGCAGAAGAAAAAGCCAACGCCTTATACGAAAAACTCAAAGCCGGTGCCAACTTCGCAGAAGTAGCCATTGCCGAGTCAAACGGCCCATCTGCACTGCAAGGCGGCGATTTGGGCTGGCGTAAATCTGCCGAACTACCCACCTTATTTGCCGAGCTTTTACCTTCGCTAAATAACGGCGACGTAACTAAGCCCACGCGTAGCCAAGCGGGTTTTCATATTATTAAGTTGTACGAAAGCCGCGGCGGCCAAAAGCAAATAGTTAATCAAACCCGCGCGCGCCACATATTGGTTAAAACATCAGAAATATTAAACGACGCTAAAGCAGAAGCTAAATTGAAGGATATCCGTCAGCAAATTCTAGACGGCGCCGATTTCGCAGAGCTGGCCAAAACCCACTCCGAAGATATTGGCTCGCGCATGTCTGGCGGTGACCTAGGTTGGGCAACACCCGGCACTTTCGTACCCGCGTTCGAAAAGACCATGGCCGAAACCAAAGAAGGCGAAATTAGCCAGCCGTTCAAAAGCCGCTTTGGCTGGCACATTATGAAAGTAGAAGAACGCCGCGAAGAAGACATGACCCAAGAAGCGCTGCGTCAAAAAGCACGCAACATGATTATGAGCCGTCGCTTTGAAGACGAAACTCAAATCTGGTTACAGGAATTGCGCGACGAAGCATTTATCGACATTAAGATTTAAGGCGAACACTTTGTCTCACCCCGCCATTATTGCACTCACTCCCGGCGAACCCGCCGGGATAGGCCCAGACCTTACGGTTATGGCTGCCCAACAAGCCCGCGATTACCCCCTAGTAGCCCTGTGCGACCCACAATTACTTAAAGACAGAGCCAAATTACTAGGCCTGCCACTAACAGTAAGCACTTACATACAAGGCAGCGCAGTTACCACTAGCGCACAACATATATCTGTAATGCCCATCCCCCTTGGCGCGCCGTGCGAAGCCGGCACACTAGATAGCACCAACGCAGCCTACGTAATAGAAACCCTAAAGCAAGCCACCGAAGGCTGCTTAAGCGGCGAGTTTGCTGCCGTTGTAACAGGGCCTGTGCAGAAAAGCGTGATTAACGAAGCGGGTATTAACTTCTCTGGCCACACCGAGTATTTTGCCGATAACAGCAACACACCTCGCGTAGTAATGATGCTGGCAACCGAGGGCTTGAGGGTAGCGTTAGCAACTACGCACTTACCCCTAAAAGATGTGTCCGCAGCCATTACCACCGCAAGCCTTACCGAAACCCTGAATATATTACTGGCCGATTTACAGCTAAAGTTTGGCCTTAGCCAGCCGCGAGTACTGGTGTGCGGGCTTAACCCCCACGCGGGCGAAGGCGGGCATTTGGGCATGGAAGAAATAGATACTATTATTCCGGTACTAGAGCAGTTTCGCGCACGCGGCCACAACCTAGTTGGCCCGCTACCGGCAGATACCCTATTCAACCCCAAATACTTAAGTGATGCCGACGCCGTACTGGCCATGTACCACGACCAAGGCTTACCCGTGCTTAAATACAAAGGGTTTGGCAACGCGGTAAATATTACCCTTGGGCTTCCGTTTATACGTACATCGGTAGATCACGGCACAGCGCTAGACCTAGCGGGCACAGGCAAAGCCAACATAGGCAGCCTACAGGTAGCCTTGGGCTACGCTCAAAACCTTGCGATGCAGCAGGCATCCATTAACGAAATTGCCGGATAACCCATGAAGAACAAAAACACCGACCCAATGCAGGGCCACCGCGCCCGCAAACGGTTTGGGCAAAACTTTTTAGAAGATCAAGGCATTATCAACGCCATTGTGCGCTCGATAGGCCCTAAAGCGTCCGACAACCTAGTTGAAATTGGCCCGGGTAAAGGCGCCATTACCGCGCAACTTATCGAGTCGTGCCCCAGTATGCAGGTGGTGGAGCTAGACCGCGACTTGATCCCTATTTTGCTTGCCCAATTTGCCATTTATAACGATTTTCGCATTCATCAAACCGATGCACTTAAATTCGATTTCGGCCAACTCGCAACCCCAGAGCGGCCCCTGCGCGTTGTGGGCAACCTGCCCTACAACATTTCCACCCCGCTTATTTTTCACTTGCTTAGCTTTGGCGAACTCATAGCCGATATGCACTTTATGCTGCAAAAAGAAGTGGTGTTGCGCCTAGCGGCAGGCCCAGGGGATAAAAACTACGGGCGCTTAAGCGTAATGACCCAGTACGTATGCCAAGTAGAAAACCTATTTGAAGTGCCGCCAGAATGCTTTAACCCAAGGCCCAAGGTAGACTCGGCCATAGTGCGCCTTACGCCTTACCGCACCCAGCCGTTTGTAGCGGCCCACCCAGATAAACTCGCCAAGCTGGTAAAAACAGCTTTTGCCCAGCGCCGCAAAACACTGCGCAACAACCTTAAAAATTTAGACGAAGAGCTAGATTTAGAAGCGTTAGATATAGACCTAACCCGTCGCGCAGAGAGTTTATCCCTCGAAGAATATGTTAATCTAAGCAACACCCTTTGGCCCTAGAGCAACTATGCCACACGCAATAAATATAGAAGTAAAAACCAAATACCTTAGCGAACAGTCCCGCCCAGCGGAAAATAAATACGTGTTCGCCTACACCATTACAATTACCAACCAAGGCGACCAACCCGCACAGCTCGTTGGCCGCTACTGGCGCATAGTGGATGCAAACAGCCAAATACAAGAAGTACAGGGGATAGGCGTGGTAGGTGAACAACCGCACCTCGCACCGAGCGAAAGCTATACCTACACCAGCGGCGCGGTATTGCAAACACCTACCGGCACAATGGAAGGCCACTACGAAATGCAGGGGGAAGGCGGCGAAACCTTTAACGCAACCATTCCCGCCTTTGCATTAGTGAAGCCCTCTTTATTACACTAGGCACTCTTCACCATTAGGAATTCATTGTGGCTACCTACGCTGTTGGCGATATACAGGGTTGTTATCGCGCATTAAAACTCTTACTGAAAAAAGTAAAATTTAATGCAGATAACGACCACCTCTGGGTAGCCGGCGATTTGGTTAATCGCGGCCCAGAGAGCCTAAAAAGCCTGCGCTATATTAAAAAACTTGGCCCCAGCGCCACCTTAGTGCTTGGCAACCACGACCTACACCTTTTAGCTCACGCATACGGCGTGCGCACGCTTAACCCCAAAGATACCCTCGCCCCCATACTCACCGCCAAAGACAGCGACGAACTGTTAGAGTGGCTGCAAGCGCAACCTTTATTGCACTACGATGCCGAATTCGACGCCGTACTAGTGCACGCCGGTATTCCGCCTATTTGGAGTATCGAAAACGCGCTGAATTACGCTTTAGAAGTAGAGCAAGCACTTAGCACCACCCAAACGGCAGCGGCATTTTTTGTAGATATGTACGGCAACCAGCCCGATGTGTGGCAGCCATCGCTAGAAGGTACAGCGCGCCTGCGCCTAATTACTAACTACCTTACGCGCATGCGCTTTTGCAGCCCAACCGGCAAGCTAGAACTGCAAACTAAAAACGCCCCCAGCCTTCCACCAACAGGTTTTGCGCCTTGGTACACCCACAAACACAACAAGTGGGGCAACACCAAAATATTATTTGGCCACTGGGCGGCATTAATGGGAGAAACACGCAGCAAACAATTTATAGGGCTAGATACCGGCTGCGTATGGGGCGGCGCCCTTACTATGATGCGCCTTGAGGATGGTCAATTTTTTGCGGTAGATTGCCCTTGTTAACAAACCCTAACCGCTAGCAGTTAAACACTAGCAACTAGCGATTAGTAACTCGCTCCAAACTAGCCTTCGTAGCCCTGTGGGTTCGAAGACTGCCAGCGCCAGGTGTCTTCCACCATGCGCTCAATACCAAACTCTGCTTTCCAGCCCAGTTCCGATGCCGCCAACGCAGGGTCGGCGTAACACTCAGCTATATCGCCAGGCCGACGGGGTTTTAATTCGTAAGGTACTTTCTTACCGCTCGCTTTTTCAAACGCTTCAACCACTTGTAATACGCTGTAACCCTGACCAGTACCAAGGTTATAGGTGTAGGCTGCAGGCTCGCTTTTCTCTAGCTTTTGCAGGGCTTTAACATGGCCCTTGGCTAGGTCTACTACGTGAATGTAATCGCGCACGCCGGTGCCATCTACCGTATCGTAATCGCTGCCAAATACGCCTAACTTAGGCAATTTACCCACGGCTACCTGCGCCACATAAGGCAATAGGTTGTTAGGTATACCCTGCGGGTCTTCGCCAATTGTGCCACTTATGTGTGCACCAATTGGGTTAAAGTAGCGCAGCAAACTTATGCGCCAATTGCTGTTGGGTATTTTGCATACGTCGCGCAATATTTCTTCTACGATCAACTTACTGCGGCCGTATGGGTTGGTAGCACCTGTGGGAAAGCTCTCTAAAATAGGCACGCTTGCGGGGTCGCCATATACGGTGGCCGACGAGCTAAACAACAAATTGTGTACGCTGTGCTCATCCATCACTTCGCACAAGGTTACCGTGCCGCCCACGTTATTGCGGTAATACTCTAGTGGCATCTCGCAGGATTCACCCACAGCCTTCAAACCCGCAAAGTGAATAACAGACGACACCTTATAGCTAGCGAATACGTCGCTTAGCGCCGCTTTATCGCAAATATCTACTTTGTGAAACGGTATGGTTTTACCCACTATTTTTTCTACACGCTTCAAAGACTCAGATTTAGAGTTGCGCAGGTTATCCACAACCACTACATCGAAGCCCGCTTCAATTAATTCTATGCATGTGTGGCTGCCAATATAGCCCGCGCCACCCGTCACTAAAACTGTCATAAACCCTGCCCTTAATTTGGCTGTTCATTAAGGCGCGAATTATCACATAAATAGATTACAAAGTAACGGCAGTTACACATTTACCTAAATTTACCCAGCGAGTGGCGCATTTTTTGAATGATCATTCATGGCGCCGCGATTGCGACAAAATTACGACACAAATTTTTACATTCGACGCTGAATTAAAACCCAAGACAAGAATCTAACGACTATGCTTAAAGTAACTACTTCTTTATGTATTAGCCGAAAATTAAAAAAGGCACGTATATATAAATAACCGCACACTCATAGCAGCGTAACAAGTTCGATTAGGAGGCTGACAATGACAATCTTTAGTCATTTCCAAGAACGATACGAAACCACGCAAGAAGAAGAAATGAGCATCCAAGAGTATTTGGATCTCTGCAAAACTGACCCTTCTGTTTATGCATCCGCCGCCGAACGCATACTCGAAGCCATCGGCGAGCCAGAGCTGGTGGATACCGCCAGCGACCCAAGGCTTAGTCGCATTTTTTCTAACAAAGTAATCAAGCGCTACAAGTCCTTCGAAGACTTCTACGGCATGGAAGAAGCCATAGAACAAATTGTGAGCTACTTCAAACACGCCGCCCAAGGCCTCGAAGAAAACAAACAAATCTTGTACTTGCTTGGCCCCGTTGGTGGCGGTAAATCGTCGCTGGCAGAAAAATTAAAATCGCTTATCGAAAAGCGCCCTATCTATTATCTAAAAGGTTCACCTGTGTTTGAATCGCCCCTAGGGCTGTTCGACCCAGAAGAAGACGGTACCATTCTTAAAGAAGATTACGGCATACCCAACCGCTACGTAAAAACCATTATGTCGCCTTGGGCGGCCAAGCGCCTGCACGAGTTCGGCGGCGATATCAGCAAATTCCGCGTTGTTAAAAAGCACCCATCGGTGCTCGATCAAATTGCCGTTTCCAAAACCGAGCCCGGCGACGAAAACAACCAAGACATTTCATCTTTGGTGGGCAAGGTAGACATACGTAAACTCGAAGATTACCCACAAAACGACCCCGATGCCTACAGCTTTTCTGGTGGCCTGTGCCGCTCCAACCAAGGCATTATGGAATTTGTGGAGATGTTCAAGGCCCCCATTAAAGTACTGCACCCACTGTTAACCGCCACCCAAGAGGGCAACTTCAACAGTACCGAAGGGTTAGGCGCTATTCCTTTCGACGGCGTAATTTTGGCTCACTCTAACGAAGCCGAATGGCAAACCTTTAAAAACAACAAAAACAACGAGGCATTTATCGATAGGGTATACATTGTTAAAGTACCCTACTGTTTGCGCGTTTCTGAAGAAATACACATTTACGAAAAACTACTGCAAAACAGCTCGCTCAACCGTGCGCCTTGTGCACCCGACACACTCTCAATGCTGGCGCAATTTGCGGTGCTATCGCGCATTAAAGAGCCAGAGAACTCCAGCATTTATTCCAAAATGCGCATCTACGACGGTCAAAATTTAAAAGATACCGACCCCAAAGCCAAATCGCTGCAAGAGTATCGCGATGCCGCGGGTGTTGATGAAGGCATGAATGGTTTATCCACACGCTTTGCTTTTAAAATTCTATCGAAGGTATTCAATTTCGACACCACCGAAATTGCAGCCAACCCCGTTCACTTGCTGTATGTAATAGAGCAACAAATTGAACAGGAGCAATACCAAGAAGAAGTGCGCGACCGCTACTTGCGCTTTATTAAAGAATTCTTAGCACCGCGCTATGTAGAATTTATTGGTAAAGAAATTCAAACCGCTTACTTGGAATCCTATGCGGAATACGGCCAAAACATTTTTGACCGTTACGTTACCTATGCCGATTTCTGGATACAAGACCAAGAGTACCGCGACCCAGAAACAGGCGAACTATTTAATCGTGCTTCGCTAAACGAAGAGCTAGAAAAAATAGAAAAGCCTGCAGGTATTAGTAACCCGAAAGATTTCCGTAACGAAATTGTTAATTTTGTACTGCGAGCACGCGCCAACAACGCGGGCAAAAACCCCATGTGGAGCAGCTACGAAAAACTGCGTTCGGTTATCGAGAAAAAAATGTTCTCCAACACCGAAGACTTACTACCTGTTATTTCTTTCAACACTAAATCGTCTAAAGAAGATAAAAAGAAACATCAGGATTTCGTAGCGCGCATGGTAGAGCGCGGCTACACAGAGAAGCAAGTGCGCTTGTTATCTGAGTGGTATTTACGTGTAAGAAAATCTCAATAGCGATTAAACCGTCGCTCACGCCCCGCAGCAATGCGGGGATGTGTTTACGTTATTCCAGCGAGGTGAAGCTTGAGCTACATAATAGATAGACGACTCAACTCCAAAAAGAAGAGCACAGTAAATCGCCAACGTTTTTTACGACGCTATAAACAGCACATCAAAAAAGCTGTTTCCGACGCGATAGATAAACGCTCGATTCAAGATATGGATCGCGGCGAAAAAATTGGCATTCCTTCCAAAGACATCAGCGAACCCGTATTTCACCACGACTCCGGCGGCGTCGACACACGCGTATTACCCGGCAACGATCAATTTCATTCAGGCGATAGAATTCAACGCCCACCATCGGGCCAAGGCGGTGGCGGCTCTGGCAAAGGCGCCAGCGATAGCGGCGAAGGGATGGATGAATTTGTATTCCAAATTACCCAGGAAGAGTTCCTCAACTTTATGTTCGAGGATTTAGCCCTGCCCAATTTAGTCAAACGCCAACTTGCAGGCATAGAAGAGTTCGAAATGCGACGCGCGGGGTTTAGCAACGAAGGCTCGCCAGGCAAAATAAACGTGGTGCGCTCGCTGCGCTCAGCCAACTCTAGGCGCATTGCGCTTACAAGCAAAAAGCGCAAACAACTTAAAGAGCTAGAAGCGCGTATTGCCCAACTGCAAGCCGAGCCCATAGCCGACTCTGCCACAGAACTTGAAGAGCTAGAAGCCGAGGCCGCCAAGCTGCGCGCAAAAATAAAACGCGTGCCGTGGTTAGACACCTTCGACTTAAAATACAACCTGCATGTTAAGCACCCTATTCCGCATTCGCGCGCAGTAATGTTCTGTTTAATGGATGTATCCGGCTCGATGGACCAAGCCACAAAAGACGTGGCAAAGCGGTTCTTCTTGCTGCTTTTTTTATTTTTACAGCGCAACTACGAAAAAATAGAAGTGGTATTTATTCGTCACCACACCAGTGCCAAAGAAGTTAACGAAGAGGAGTTTTTCTATAGCCGCGAAACCGGCGGTACCATTGTATCTAGCGCCTTACACTTAATGGATGAAATTATTCGCGAGCGCTACCCACCCAATCAGTGGAATATTTATGGCGCACAGGCATCCGACGGCGATAACTGGAACGACGATTCCACCACCTGCTACAAGGTGCTTACCGAAAATATTATGCCCAAGGTGCAATACTTTTCGTATATAGAAATCACCCCGCGGGATCATCAAGCCCTGTGGGCTGCCTACGAAAGTGTGCTGCGCGACTTCCCCAAAAGTTTTGCAATGCGCCAACTAGAGGGGGCAGATGAGATCTACCCCGTTTTCAGAGACTTATTCCAGAAGCAGGTCGCATGAAAAAAAATACGCCAATCTCAACAGGGTCAGAATGGAATTTTGACCTTATAGAAAAGTACGATGCCGCCATTGGCGAAATAGCCAGAGAATACGGCTTAGATACCTACCCTAACCAAATTGAGATAATAAGCTCAGAACAAATGATGGATGCCTACTCGTCTGTAGGCATGCCCATCGGCTATAGCCACTGGTCTTATGGCAAGCAATTTTTAGGGGTAGAGCAATCTTACCGCCGCGGTCAAATGGGCTTAGCTTACGAAATTGTTATTAACTCAAGCCCCTGTATTGCTTACCTTATGGAAGAGAATACCATCACCATGCAAGCGCTGGTGATCGCCCACGCCTGCTACGGCCACAACTCGTTTTTTAAGGGTAACTACTTATTTAAAACATGGACCGATGCTGAATCGATTATCGATTACTTGGTATTTGCCAAAAACTATATAGCCAAATGCGAAGAGCGCCATGGCCTCACCGCCGTAGAATCTATTTTAGATTCTTGCCACGCGCTTATGAATTACGGCGTAGATAGATACAAACGCCCACACCCTATATCTCATTACGAAGAAGAAGCGCGTCAAAAAGAGCGCGAGGAATATTTGCAAAAACAAATCAACGACCTCTGGCGCACGATCCCCGGTGCAGAGCAAACGGCCTCTAAAGCTAAAAAGGCAACCTTCCCAAGCGAGCCACAAGAGAACTTACTGTACTTTATAGAAAAGAACGCACCACTGTTAGAGCCCTGGCAGCGCGAAGTAGTACGCATTGTGCGAAAAATTGCCCAGTATTTTTACCCACAACGGCAAACCCAAGTAATGAACGAGGGCTGGGCCTGTTTTTGGCATCACTTCTTATTAAACCAGCTATACGACCGCGGCAAGGTAACCGACGGTTTTATGATGGAATTTATGCAATCTCACGCGGGGGTAATTTATCAACCACCCTACAACAGCCAGTATTACAGCGGCATAAACCCTTACACCCTCGGCTTTCACATGATGACCGATATACGCCGTATATGTGAAAACCCCACCGCCGAAGATAAAGAATGGTTCCCAGATATTGCCGGTAGCGATTGGAACAAAACCCTCGATTTTGCCATGCGCAACTTTAAAGACGAGAGTTTTATTCAGCAATTTTTATCGCCAAAACTTATGCGCGACTTAAAGCTATTTTGTATTCTAGATGACGACACCCAAAAAGAAATTGAAGTGAATGCCATTCACGACGACAGAGGCTATCGCATTGTGCGCGATGCACTGGCAGCACAATATAACTTAGGCAATCGCGAACCGAACATACAAGTAGTTAACGTAGATGTGCGCGGCGATAGATCGCTCACTTTGCATCACACCCGTCACAACCGCAAACCACTAAACGAGCCTAGCGCAAAAGAAGTGCTTAAACATATTCACCAGTTGTGGGGGTTTGATGTGCATTTGCTATCGGTAGAAGGCGGCGCAACTAAACAGGAGTTCCACTGCCCAGAACCGCCCCCCATAGTGGAGCCAGCGCAACCAAGCGGCAACTCTATTATCGTATAACACACATTTTTTTGCTTTCAACAAATGGCGGTGTGCAAGCACCGCCCACTAAAGCCTCAAATTAAACTCTTTAGATTCAGCTAATGCCTGTAAGATATTATTAATGGTGTGCTGGTCTTCGTTAGCAATTTTAGTGGTTAACAAGTCTATATCTGCGCCGGTGTTATCCGAGCGAATAAGGCAATAATCTACCACCCCCTTAAACCGTATTTTGTGAGGTCGCTCGTTAAAGCTTAGGCCAAACTCTACATTCATAATCGTATTCATAGGCACAGCCTGCAAAAATAACAACCCAAACCCTTTATCAAACACCGAGGTTATTACGGCATTGTGGATTTTTTTGTCTGCCATAAATAAGCGACAGCGCCAGTGCACCATAAATCGATTCCCACCTTTGCGCTGTACTACCGCACCCGAAATACCCGACAATCCAGTCATAAAATTCACCGCACAATTTACATCTGTTAAGTCTAGGCCAATACAGACCATTCAGATGTAGACTACGCCGCCATATTCACGAGTAATCCAAAATTTTAGCCTGCTCGTATAATGGCACCGTAGATACTTTAATATCCTTAGATCAATTTAACCTAAAGCGGCTCTTATTTTGCGAATACTACTCTGGCTTAGCAACAACCTCAGGCTCAGCGACAACCCCGCACTACACGCAGCAGTGGACAGTGCCGACGCTAACGGCGAGGTGCTTCCTGCTTACATAAAAGATACAGCCAACCCTTGGCCCATACAGGGTGCAGCAGCTTGGTGGCTTCACCACAGTCTTGCGGCATTTACAAACAGTATAAAAAATAAGGGGGGCGTGTTATCACTATTTGAGGGCGACCCGGCAACACTGGTACCAGAGCTAATTAGCCAAAACAAAATAGATGCCGTATACCTAAGTCAGGGCTTCGAGCCCTACGAAGTGCAACTGCAGGCTAATATCCATAAGTGGTGCAAACAACACAACATAGAATGCAAACGCTTTGCCGGCCACTTACTGCTTAACCCAGACACCCATTTAAATAAGCAGGGCAAACCGTTTCAAGTATTTACCCCTTATTACAAAGCCGCATTGGCTACACACACCATACCGCGCGCCAAACCAATACCCAGCAATTTAGCGAAAGTGTGGGCAGCAAAAAAATTACCCAAAAGCGTTGCACTAAATAAGCTTAAGCTACTACCCAACTTAAACTGGGCAGATCAATTTAATAGCCAATGGCAACCGGGCGAAGAAGGCGCGCACAAAAATTTACGCGAAGCGATAGAAGATAAAATTGCGAGTTACACACGCGATCGTGATTTTCCCGCTGTAGACGGCACCTCGCTGCTTTCTGCACACTTACGCTTTGGCGAAATTAGCCCGCGTCAAATTTGGCAGCAAGTTGCAACCCAAATGGATGGCGAACAGTGCGCACCATTTTTAAGGCAGCTAATGTGGCGCGATTTCAGCTACGCATTGCTCCACCACTGGCCCCACATACCTCAGCAGGCCTTCAAACAACAATTTGAAAAGTTTCCGTGGCAAAAAGCCAGCAATAAAAATGTAGCCAAACAATTGCACGCGTGGCAAACCGGCACAACCGGCTACCCAATAGTCGATGCCGGCATGCGCCAACTGTGGCAAACAGGTTGGATGCACAACCGCGTACGTATGATAGTCGCCTCATTTTTAACAAAGCATTTGCGTATTCACTGGCATGAAGGCGCAAAATGGTTTTGGGATACCCTGGTAGATGCCGACCTCGCCAACAACACAGCAGGCTGGCAATGGGTAGCAGGTTGCGGGGCCGATGCCGCGCCCTACTTCCGAATATTTAACCCCGTATTACAGGGCGAAAAATTTGATAAGCAAGGCGAATACATTAAAACCTGGGTGCCCGAATTAGCCGCATTACCGGCAAAGTTTATTCACGCCCCCTGGCTTGCCCCCCAAGATATTTTGCAAACAGCGGGTATTTCACTTGGCAATAACAGTACCTACCCGCTGCCAATAGTCGACCACAAATATGCTAGGGAAGCTGCACTGGCTGCTTACCAACAGCTAAAAGGCGATTAATTTGTTTTACTACAACACGCAATGCACCTTGGTAAATAGCCAACGAGAATAAAATAATAATGCAGCCAATAAATTCTAATTGGGTAACTGTCTCATTATTAAATAACATACCAATGGTTAGCGCCATCATAGGGGTCATTAAGGTAATTAGCGAAACAGAACTCATAGAGCATTTTTTTAGCACATAGAAAAAAAGTGTGCCGCCAATTGCCGACCCTGCCACCGCCAAATAACTCACCCCCACAATAGATTTAACATCTATTGCCGCAGGAATATTCACCCCTGTTACCACCCAACTTAAAATAAAAAATGGGGTAGATAACAACAACGTACCCGTGGATTGCCGCAATGGCTCTACCGCCGCACCACTGGCCTTCAACCACACCGAGCTTAAACCAAATAAAAATGTAGAGCCCAGCATGCCCATAATGCCGTAAATGGCATCACTGCCTAACGCTAGGTGCTCATAGTGAATAACGCCCAAGCCCGTAACCGCCAATGCCAACGCAACAATGCGCGGCGGCGTAAACACCCACTCTTTTAAAATAAAATACGTAAATAAACCTGCAGTAAACGGGTACAAACCTAATATTACGGCCATTAACCCCGAGGGAATAAATTGCGCAGACCAATAAACCAAAAGCATATTGGGGTATAAACCTATAGCACCGGCAAAAAAGGCTTTCCAATCGGAGCGCTGCTGCACTAAGCGCTCGCGCATAACCACAAGCGCCAGCCAACAAATAGCTAACGCTAAACACATACGCAGCGCCACCGCTGCCGCAAAGCTTAATGTACTGTTGCTCCAATTTATCCCTAGCGGCGTAGTCGCCCAAATTAAAACCACGCACGCGTATGCCAATGCAACGCGCATTATCCTACCCTCATCTCTACTACCCTCTTAAAAAATAAAACCTACATGCCATAAACGAAAAAGGCCGCAGGTTTTACGCTGCGGCCTCTCAAATTCGATTAATACTTTTCGACTATGAACTAGGCCAACAGCAAGCGCACGCGCGTACCGCACACAAAAGTTTGCGCGCAATATGCCAAGCCTTGACCATAGCCTTAAATTTCATTTTGTTGTTCCAATAGAAATCGATGAAAAGTTGCTTTAGAGTGTGCGTTAATATTCTTAATACGTCAACATACAAAATGCAGATATTTTTAGTCGGTGGCGCGGTACGCGACACACTATTACAACTTGAAGTAAAAGAGCGCGACTGGGTGGTGGTAGGTGCAACCCCAGAGCAACTTATTGCACAAAATTTTGTGCCAGTGGGTAAAGACTTTCCTGTTTTTTTACACCCTAAAACCAAAGAAGAATACGCCCTTGCCCGCACCGAAAGAAAATCGGGTGCTGGCTATACCGGTTTCGAGTGTTACGCAGCACAGGATGTAACCCTCGAAGAAGACCTTATTCGGCGCGACCTTACCATTAACGCCATAGCGCAAGATGAGCAAGGCAACCTTTACGACCCCTACAACGGCCAAGCCGATTTAAATAATAGGATACTGCGCCACGTATCCGACGCGTTTACCGAAGACCCAGTACGCATTTTACGTATTGCTCGCTTTGCTGCCCGCTACCATAAGCTGGGCTTTAGCATTGCCCCCACTACACTTATGTTAATGAAAAGCATGGTTGCCGATGGCGAAGTCGACCACTTGGTGCCAGAGCGCGTATGGAAAGAAATGAGCCGTGCGCTAGAAGAAGACAACCCAGAAATATTTTTTCAGGTACTTCGCCACTGCGGCGCATTAGCGCGGGTACTCCCCGAGTTAGACCGACTATTTGGCGTACCGCAACCTCCGCAGCACCACCCAGAAATAGATACCGGCGTACACGCTTTACTTAGCTTGCGCGCTGCTGTGCGGGTGACACAATCGCTCCCCGCACGCTTTGCAGCATTAGTGCACGACCTAGGCAAAGGCGTAACGCCCAAAGAAAAATGGCCCAGCCACCACGGCCACGAAACCACGGGCTTGGCCCCAATAAAAGCACTGTGCAAACGTTTAGCGGTACCCAACCCCTGCAGAGATTTAGCACTGCTTACTGCGGAGTTTCACACCCACAGCCACCGCGCGTTTGAACTGCGCCCCGATACGCTGCTAAAAACCCTAGAGCGGTTAGATGCACTGCGTAAGCCCGAACGCTTTGAAGAATTTTTAATTGCCTGCATGTGCGATAGCCGCGGCCGCACCGACTTAGAAAATGTTGCCTACCCGCAGCGCGAATACCTTGCTGGTGCATTTACTTGCATAAGTAACGTTACCGCCAAAGATGTGCTGGCCCAGCAGCCAGATTTACGCGGCCCAGAAATTGGCGAGCAGTTGCGCGCATTAAGAACCAAAGCATTAACCGCATACAAAAAGGCCCACGCACAATGAGCACACAACCACCCGTTGCGTTAATAACTGGCGGCGCCCGTCGTATTGGCGCCACTATAGCAACCACACTGCACAACGCTGGGTTTAATATAGTGTTGCATTACAACCGCTCAGCCAGCGAAGCCGAGCAACTAGCAGCGCATTTAAATAGCCTGCGCGCCGATTCTGTAATTTGCTTACAGGCGCAATTAAACCATACACCAAGCGTAAACAAACTTGCCGAAGCCGCACTTTCTAAATGGCAACGCTGCGATGCGCTTATCAACAACGCCTCTAGCTTTTACCCAACGCCAGTAAGCACAGCAACCGAACAACACTGGGACGATTTATTTGCCAGCAACGCCAAGGCGCCCTTTTTTTTAGCTCAAGCATTAGCACCACAATTAAAAGCGACCCAAGGCTCTATTATTAACATTGCCGATATTCACGCGTATAGGCCACTGGCCCAGCACACAATTTACTGCATGGCCAAAGCCGCCAACATAATGCTTACCCAATCGCTCGCCTGTGAGCTTGCACCAGAAGTAAGAGTAAACGGCATAGCCCCCGGCGCCATAATGTGGCCCGAAGATAAAAACGGCAACGAAATAGAAAACCCCACCCGCCTAGCCACCATCCCC
The DNA here is from genome assembly GCF_000013665.1 of Saccharophagus degradans 2-40. Taxonomy (NCBI): domain Bacteria; kingdom Pseudomonadati; phylum Pseudomonadota; class Gammaproteobacteria; order Cellvibrionales; family Cellvibrionaceae; genus Saccharophagus; species Saccharophagus degradans. Next base: position 939,037 of record NC_007912.1, on the reverse strand, counting down.
GCCAAAAAAATAGGCGGCCCCCAAGCAATAGCCGACGCAGTATTGTTTTTGATAGAAAAAGCAGGCTATACAACGGGGGAAATTTTGAAAGTGGACGGAGGAGGCAGTTTAGTTTAGAGAGAGCTAACAGCAATCAGTTAACAGGCTACAGCAAGAGCCAAATCCCACTCCAATCTGCTGTAAGCTGCCCCCTGTAAACTGTAAGCTATCCCCTAAGGCATCGCCTTTATAAACGCACTCATATTTTTATGAGACGAAACCACCCAGTCGGGGCGGCCTTGGCCGGTGCCGGCGTCTTGTAGTTTGGGGTGTTTTTCTACAATTTGACGGATGTTTTCATCCTGTACTTTTTTCATGTCAATCAGCAGCACATGGTAACCCTGCTGCACAAGAGATTCGAACCGGCGAAACTGTATGTTTGAAACTTGAATCCCAAACAAGCCACCTTCCCAAGTACAAAAGCACGCAACAACAATAGAAAGAAATATAAACGGCAGCCAGGTTTCCAGCGAGCTTGCGCCAGAGTAATACCCCACGCCTATAATAATGGCTGCTACCCCCAAGCCAATTACACCACCCACCAAGCCAGAATGAATAATGTCTCGTCGGCTTAGCGAATCCACTTCATCTACCTTGTGTGCATTGCTCTGGTTGTGGTCGCTAAGCACGCGCAGCTGTGCGGGGTCTATACCGGCCTCCAGTAGTTCTTGCTCTACTGCGTTTAGGTCGTCTAGGTCATCACTAATAAAGTAGTGGCGAATCATGCTTGCCTCCAATGCTGGGTGCTTGATGAAGAGCGCTTGAATAAAGCACATATACATCCAAATTATAGACCCAAACCTAGGCACCCAGATCCCTCTGGGCTAGACGAATTGCTGATAAATATTGCATGCATTAGCACCAAAAGCGCTACCGCAATATAAAAAGGCGAGCGCTATGGGGTTACTTGATAATCAGCAAGCCACAGCTTTTGTTTTTGTTGGTTATACGCAGCCCACAATTGCTTGTAGCTTGCACCTAAAACAGGGTGCAAAACGTGCGGGGCTAATTCGGCAAGGGGGCGCAATACAAAGGCGTTGTGCAGTATTTCTGCGCGAGGCAGCTGCACGCCATCTATATCGCCGGTGAGGTTATCGTAGGTAAGAATATCTATATCTAAGGTACGCGCGCTAAATTTAGGGGATTGCCTATCGCGACCGTTAGCGTTTTCAATATCGCGCAGCGTTTTGCTTAAATCGCCAACGCATAAAGAAGTGTTTATGGCCACCACAAGGTTATAAAAATCTTCGCCACTAAAGCCAACCGCTTCGCTCTCGTACACCTTAGAACATTCAATATTGCCAAAAGCGTTGCGCAACGCTTCTATTCCGCGACCAATGTGCATTTTTCTATCTATGTTACTGCCAATACTTAGATAAACGTTTGCCACCCTATTTGGCCCCCCGCTCAATACGGATACCCACATTTTTAGCGCCGCGCAATGCGCCGGGTTTACTTAAACTTAAACGCAACCAAGGCACATTAAATTCCGATTGGATAATGCCCGCAATTTGTTCGGCCAGCGATTCCACCAATAAAAATTCAGAGTTACCCACAAAGCTAATTAAGCGTTTGGCCACAGCTTTGTAATTGAGTGCATATTGAATGTCATCTGTTTCGGCTGCGCGAGAAATGTCGTGAGCCATTTCAATATCGAGGCTTACGGTTTGCTTTACCTCTCGCTCCCAATCATAAATACCTATGATGGTTTCGATTTTTAAATCATTTATATAAACAATATCCATTACTGGTCCAACTAGCAGTGACTTAATAGCCCGCTATCTTAACCAAGTGATAAGCCCCACGCACCTTTTGATTCGCCAAGCGATACCAGCAAAGCAGCTAGGCACGTAAAAATGTATAGGAAGTGAACAATATAAAAGGCAAAAAAGACAAAACAGGCCCTGCGGTAGCGCTACACCACCTACAGGGCCAGCTAAGCGCTAGCGGCTTAGCACATACTCGGCGAGGGTTTGACGGGAGGCTTCGTCTAGGTAAGCAAAGGGCGGCATAGAGGCAGGCCCCCATACGCCACCGCCGCCCTTGGCGATTTTATCTACCAAGTACGCCACCGCATTGGGGTCATCTTTGTATTTAGCGGCTACCTGCTTAAACGCAGGGCCAACAGAGGCTGAATCGAGCTTATGGCAAGCCATACAACCGTTATTTTTAGCCAGCGCTTCGCCCGCATGGGGTACATCGGCAAACTGATGCCCCGCCGCTGCCTCGGTTTGCACCGCTGTAACCGCGGCGGCTTGGTTATTGGGGTTAAACGTAATACGGCTTAGCTGCGCATCGGTGTTTTCTTTAAACCACGCCGAGCCGTATTCCAACACATAGAGCGCGCCATCTGGGCCAAAGCGTGCATCAATGGGCAATACATAGTTAATTTGCGGCGCGAACGGCTCTATTTTTCGCACGCCGTTATTTTCATCAAAGGTAACTACCTTCACCCAGTTACGCATAAATTCCACAATAAATAATTTGCCATCGTAATAATCTGGCAAACGCGTGGCCGCAGGGAACTGATCTGCGCGATATACATCGGCCACCAGCGCGGTGCGGCCGCCACTACCCACTTCGGGGAACTGCTCCGAATTACCGTAGGGGTACCAAATTAACGGTGCCTGTGCGGCGGGCACTTTTTTAGCACCGGTGTTATTGGGCGAATAGTTAATTAAATGTTGCGGGTCAAAAACTTCACCCGTGCTGCGCTTGGCCACAAAATCGTATTTCACGTAGGGGTAGTTATCGCCAATTACCCAAGGCCAGCCCATATGCGCAGGGCCAGTTAAGCGGTTAATTTCGTCGTACCCGCGCGGCCCGCGCATTGGGTTATCGTCCGAGGCATCTGGCCCTACATCACCGTAAAATACATCGCCGGTTTTTGCATCGTAGGTAAGCGTAAACGCATTGCGTGTACCCATTGCGTAAATTTCTGGCCGGCCTTCGTTCGCATGACTAAATAAATTGCCCTTAGGAATGGCATAACCGCCTTCAGGCAAGGGTTTAATACGCAATATTTTACCGCGCAAATCGTTGGTGTTACCCGAGGTGCGCAAAGCATCATTCATGCGCAAGCCCTCACGAAAATCCACCGGGTTAAAACCATCTTGATCGCGCGGGCTGGTGTTATCACCAGTTGCAATAAACAGTTCACCGGTTGGCGTAAATGCTAAATCGCCCCCCATATGGCAACAGTTTTTTTCTACCGGCCATTCAATTACCGTGGTTTGTTTATCAAAATTAATGGTTTGGTTTTTAACATCAAAGCGCGCTATTCGTGCGATAACGTCGTTACTTTTAGTAAAGGCCGTGTAATAGGTATACACCCAACCGGTTGTTGCAAAATTAGGGTCTACGGCTACGCCCACCAACCCCATTTCTTCGTGGGATAAAAACGCAATATCTTTAGCGAAGCCTAAATCAGTTGCCTTATGGGTTTTGCCATCAATAATTTTTAAGTTACCGGGGCGCTCTGCCAGCAGTACATCGCCATTAGGCAAAAAATCAAAAGAGATTGGCTCGTTTAAATGGTCTAACAAAACGGTGCGCTCAAGCTGGGTATCGTAGGGGCGCACATTGCTGTAATTTTTAGGTGTACCGTCGCCAATTGCGTAAGCTAAGCCGCCTTCCAAGTGGGCTAAAAAGTTTGCATCTTTGTAAGTAGTTTTTGCATGCCCTAAGCCGGTATAAAACGCGCGGCCACCATCGTAATTGTGGTACCACGCAATGGGGTGGTAGTCGCCGTGCTCGCCACCTTGGTAGCTCGACTCATCTACAGTTAGTATGTGGTTGGTAAATTCATAAAGGTCGCGAAAGTTATACCACTCATCTGCAAGGGCAAAGGTTTTGGGTAGCGCTTCACCTGCTGCAAAATTAGCATCCACAACACTTACGTTAGCCTGCTGCACATTGCTTGGGGTATCTGGGTGGCTTTTAAATACGCCGCCAACAAGGTTGCGATACCAAAACCAGTCACCATTCCACTCAGTATCTGCCGCGGCGTGCACACCCACAAAGCCACCGCCCGCTTGAATATAACGCTCCATTGCTACTTGTTGCAGGTTATCTAACACATCGCCTGTTGTGTTTAAAAACACTAATGCATCAATATTTTTTAATTTCTCATCCACAAAATAACTGGCATCTTCTGTGGCAATTACGCGGTAGCCTTTTTTACGGGCAATGGTGTTTAATGCTTCTATACCCGTTTCTATAGATTCGTGGCGGTAACCTGTGGTTTTGCTAAACACTAAAATAGTTACATCCCGTTTAGCGTTTTTTTCGGTTGCAGCGGCGTTGTTGAATTTATCTTGCCCACAGGCGGTAACGAGCACCGCCATTACAATAAAGCACCCACGCAATAAATACGTTTTCATATTATTAGCCCGTTTGTTAATTATTCTAGCTATGAGAAAAACCCAAAAATCGACAACGCCGCGCGTAAAAGCACTCGCTTTTAAACGGCAAACGCGTTTTAGTGCGAGTAAGAAACACCTAAACGCCCACCTAAACCAGGGGATGGAAACCCCACCTCATCCTGATAAGCGGAATCGAATACGTTGTCGATATTCATAGAGAGTGTTACCCGCTTAGATAAAACTCTCGCCACGGCAAAATCCATACGGTTAAAGCCAGCCAGCTCTACTTGGCCTGTAGCCGTAGATGTACTTGGCCGCTCACCGGTGTATGCCCAGTGCAGCCTCGCCGACCAATTGCTACTGCGCCACTCACCAAATACGCCACCGCGCCAATTGGGTCGCCCATCTAATGGCTCGCCACTTTGCACATCAAATGAAGTGTAGGTTATGTGGCCACCCACCTCAAAATTTGGCGATAAACGCGCAAGCGTTTCCACCTCAACCCCAGAAATGTCCACTTCATCGAGGTTAACCATCTTAAAAGTAGCAAAATCAAAATCGATTAAGTTTTTGTACTCCGATTTAAACACCGCGCCACTTACCCGCAACTTACCGTTGCTATAAAAATGCTCGATAAACGCTTCGCTGGTAGTGCTTGTTTCGGGTTTTAATTCGGGGTTGCCGACTAGGCTATCACCTACTGCGTAGAAACTAGGTAATTTAAAGGCCTGCCCCCAGCTAACACCCACGCGACCATTAGCAAACAGCGGGTAGCTAAAGGCTAACTTCGAAGAGAGTTCATCGGTTTGCTTATCTAGTTGCTCGGCAGAATCAAAACGCGTACTTATAAATACATCTATTGCCTGCGGTTTACTGTAATTCAATTCGGCAAAAACAGATTGCGTATCGCGCTGTAAATCAAATTCGGCTGGCAGCGGAAAGCCGTAATCGTATACGGTGTTGTTTTCGCCCTTTTCTTTCTCTGCACTTACACCGGCAACCATTTGCAGTGTTGGCGACAATGTAAAGCTGGAGTACCCCACAACTTTTGTGCGCGCAAGTGCAGAATCACTTACCGCCGCGGGTATAGGCGAACCCAGCACACCGCCATCTACTGCAGGTGTATTTACATATTCGTCGCGCTTATAGTGGGTAAAATTTAAGTTTAATTTTGCGTTGTTACTTACTTGCTCGCGCCAACTAAACCCCACACTTAAATCATCGGCTTGCGCACGCTCTAACTCGTCACTTGCGGCAAATTCGTAACCACCACTGGCACTTGGATAACCGGTGCGCTCGCGGCTCACCTTGCGAATAGTCGTATCCACGGCGCGCTCGCTGTTATCCACCCAATCTACCGCCGCAGCGTAAGATTCGGTAGTCGCACTGGACCCAGGTACAGGCTCACCAGCATCTAAATGCGCCACGCTTAGATTCACCGCCGGGCCACTTGCGGCAGTATTATTGCCGCCGCCAAATGCAACACCGCCATACACGCGAGCATAACCATGGTTGCCGCCTTCTACACGAGCGCTAAACGGCGCGGCATTGCGCGGGCTTTTGGTTTTAATGTTAATAGCACCGGCCAAAGCATCGGAGCCATAAATAGACGAGAGCGGCCCGCGCAAAATTTCAACGCGTTCAATTTCATCGGGGTTAAGGGTAGATAAATCAAAACCACCACCGCGTGAATTGGTTGTGTCATTCATGCGCACGCCATCCACCGTCACCACAGTAAAATTCGATTCGGCACCGCGAATAAATAATTCGGTTATGCCCCCCGGGCCACCGGGTTGCACTACATCTATACCCACGCGATTGCGCAGCAATTCCAACGCTGTAGCACTGTTTTGCAAAGTGAGTGTTTGCGCATCTATTACCTCGGCGCTAGCCGCACTTGCACCTTCTATGCGCGCCCCCGTTACCAGTACGGTTTCTATTTCTTCGGTTGCTTTTGTTTGCGCTGATGCTTTTGTTTGCGCATTTGCTTCGCATGCGGCCAATGCAACCACAGCGGCAATATATAAACGTAGGCTCAATGAACTTCTCCGAGTAAACAAGTAATAACCGCACCAGTGTTGCAAACAATGGGTAAAAATTGGGTTATTCACTTTTGATTTATTTTTATTGCGTTACAGTCTAGCTTGCAAACGGAAAACTAACACACAAAAATATATTCAGCGATGCAAACTGCAGAAGGGAAGGAGTAGAAAATTTTAACAGTGAGGAACAAGCAGGCAATTAATAGCAACACACATGCACAGCAAAGCTAGAAAGTTAACCTAGCCTTGCGCAACACAACAAGATTTAAAGCAAAACACCGCTTTATAGGTATAGAAGAAAACAAAATTGATTTGCTTATTATTAACAGCAGTTAATATTGGCTAAATAGCAGGCAAGGTATCTAGCGCCCAACGCGGCGAAACGTTAATAGCTAACGGCTCTACCTGCCCCGCAAGCAAACGCTGGCAACCGGCGTAGGCAATCATTGCGCCGTTATCGGTGCAAAACTCTGGGCGAGCATAGTAAACCTGTGAATTAATTTTTGCCAAAGCGGCTTCTAAACGCTCGCGCAGGCGAACATTAGCCGATACACCACCGGCTATAACCAAAGTATTTAATTTAGTTTGCTGCAGCGCGCGGCGGCATTTAATAACTAACGTGTCCACCACGGCTTCTTGAAACGCGCAGGCAATATCGGCGCAGGTTTGATCGTCCGGCAAGCCGGTTTCATCTGCATACTTGGCAACGGTATTAAGGGTAAAAGTTTTCAAACCACTAAAACTAAAATCTAACCCTGGGCGATCGGTCATAGGGCGCGGAAACTTAAACCGCGAAACATCGCCCTTGGTAGCAAGCTTGGCAATATTTGGCCCACCGGGGTAATCCAAATCCATCATTTTGGCGGCTTTATCGAAGGCTTCACCGGCAGCATCATCTAGCGACTCGCCCAACAGCACATATTTACCAATGCCCTGCACCTCTACCAGCTGGGTGTGGCCACCCGACACCAACAGCGCCACAAACGGGAAGGCCGGCGGAGCATCTTCCAACATTGGGGCCAGCAAATGGCCTTCCATATGGTGCACGCCAATTGCGGGGCAACCCCACGCCATTGCCAAACCGCGGCCAAAACACGCGCCAACCAAAAGCGCGCCAATTAACCCCGGGCCAGACGTATAAGCAATGGCATCTATTTTATTGCGCGAGTCGGTGTTATCTAGCAAACCATCCACCAACGGCAACAACTTGCGCACATGGTCGCGGCTGGCCAACTCTGGCACCACGCCACCATACTCGGCGTGCACCGCCACCTGACTGTACAGGGTGTGGCCAAGCAAGCCCGCTTCACTATCGTAAATAGCTACACCGGTCTCATCGCAGGAGGTTTCTATTCCCAAAACTCGCATAATAATTAACTACATTCAGTGGATTTGTTAACGGCTAAAAGATTAGCGCGCGCAAAGTACCATAGCCCAACAAATGCGCCAAGTAACGCAAATAATGCGCATTAATTACCCCACCCACACCACAGCATGCACCTAAGCGATTGCCTTCGCGGGCAAGCCTCTCTATACTGCCGCCCGCGCAAACCTGAGCACCAACGCCAAACGCCCTAGCAATAGCCTAATCAATGGCATGTTAATGGTTAATAAGCAAACAAAGTGCTTGCAGGCTATGATCTATATGTATAGAATTTCGCACCCCTGAATTACAACGCTTTGTTTCAGGCCGCTGACCGCGCTTTGGCGCATTTATCTACGGCAGCAAACAAAGTAACACCCATACAAACAACAGGTAGAAATAATGCCTTCAGTTAAACTGAAAGAAAACGAGCCATTTGACGTAGCATTACGTCGTTTTAAGCGTTCATGCGAAAAAGCTGGTGTACTTGCTGAAGTACGTCGTCGTGAATTCTACGAGAAGCCAACTTCTGTTCGTAAGCGTAAAGCAGCTGCTGCTGTTAAGCGTCACGCTAAAAAGGTTCAGCGCGAAAACCGCAAGTTCCAACGTTTGTACTAGGTTTTACGCCAACACAACGTTTTGCAGTTTTAAAGCACCACCATTCAAGCACTAGGTAATTCCGCGTACCCCGCCACTTAGTCTCGAAACCTGTATGCTGGAGAGTCAAACGACTCTCCAATAAGCTACAGCGACAGAACCAAAGCGAATCCAGTTATGGCAAGTGAACTAAAAAGCACAATAAGTAACGCTGTTAAAGACGCAATGCGCGCAAAAGCAAAGGACCGCTTGGGCGTTTTACGTATGGTAATGGCAGAATTTAAACGCATTGAAGTTGACGAGCGCATAGAGCTCGACGATGCACGTGTGCTTGCCGTATTGGATAAAATGGTTAAACAACGCCGCGACTCTGCTAAACAGTATGAAGAAGCCGGCCGCGAAGAACTTGCCGCTACCGAACACGCCGAAATTGCTGTTATTTCTGACTTTTTGCCCCAGGCATTAACCGCCGAAGAAATAGCCCAAATAGTTAACGATGCCATTGCCTCTACCGGCGCAGCAGGCATGGGCGACATGGGTAAAGTGATGGGCGTAGTAAAACCACAGGTACAAGGCCGTGCCGATATGGGCGAAGTAAGCAAGCTAGTTAAAGCCGCTTTCGCTTAACCTGTAAGCCTGCACCACACGCCTTCGTACACTCATGGTATAGCGATTTGTAGCGCTCACCGCTAGAGCACCTCTACCGCACACTGTAGAATCCAACCATGAGCCGCATCCCGCAATCCTTTATCGACGACCTTCTTAATCGCCTCGACATAGTCGAAGTGATAGATCATCGCGTAAAGCTAAAAAAAGCGGGCAAAAACTACTCGGCATGCTGCCCTTTTCACGAAGAAAAAACCCCCTCGTTTACCGTAAGCCCCGATAAACAGTTCTACTACTGCTTTGGCTGTGGCGCCAATGGCAATGCTGTTGGCTTTTTAATGGAATACGAGCGCCAAGGGTTTGTAGATGCAGTAGAAAGCCTCGCCCGCGTTGCGGGCATGCAAGTACCCAAAGAAACCACCGAAAAAGACGTAAAGCACGCAAAAAAACAACGCGGCCTATACGACATACTGGGTTTAGCCAGCACCTACTACCAAAAACAACTTAAAGAACACTCCAGCCGCGAACGCGCCGTAAGCTACCTTAAAGGCCGCGGCTTATCTGGCGCTATTGCACGCGATTTTGGCATGGGCTACGCCCCACCCGGCTGGGATAACCTACTAGTAAAACTGGGCACCAACGAAGAAGATCGCCACCTACTAGTAGAAAGCGGCTTAGTTATTCGCAAAGAAGGCGAAGGCAAACTGTACGACCGCTTCCGCCACCGCATAATGTTCCCCATTAAAGATACCCGCGGCCGCGTAATAGGCTTTGGCGGGCGCGTATTGGGCGACGACAAACCCAAATACCTCAACTCGCCAGAAACCCCGGTGTTTTCGAAGGGGCGCGAACTATACGGCTTATACGAAGCGCGCCAAAGCAACCGCAAATTAGAACGGCTGCTAGTGGTAGAAGGCTATATGGATGTAATAGCCCTCGCCCAATACGGCATGCGCAACGCCGTAGCCACACTGGGCACCGCCTGCGGTGAAGACCACCTAAAACTAGCCTTTCGCTATGTAAACGAAGTGGTATTTTGCTTTGATGGCGACAACGCCGGCCGCACCGCCGCCAAACGCGCATTGGTGAACGCGCTACCCGCCATGGAAGACGGCCGCCAAATACGCTTTTTGTTTTTACCCGAAGGCCAAGACCCAGACACCCTAGTACGCCAAATAGGCGCCGAGCGCTTTACCGCACAAATAGAAAACGGCGTACCCCTAGAAGAATTTTTATTCGATGCCGTAGCCGAAGGCATAGATGTAAACAGCATGGAAGGCCGCGCCCGCTTCGGCAAACTGGCCGCGCCACTACTAAACACCCTGCCCAACGGCATTTATCGCGAATTAATGTTTGCCAACCTGGCCAAGCGCACCGGCCTAAGCCTAGACTTGCTACTAGAACTAACCAAAGAAAAAGTAAGCCTAGTTGCCGAGCCTGCAAAGCCCGACCCAAGCCAGCAGCCGCAGCCCGAACCCGAACTGCCAGCGCACTTGGGCGCCAACATTGGCACTAGCATAAGCGCCAGCACGCCGCCCCATATAGACGAAAGCTACGCGCATATTCCACCGCTAGAGCCAGATTACGTCGCCCGCACAGCGCAAACCAGCGCCCCAAAATCCGCGCCCGTTAAGCGCTCATCCATAACGCTTAACCCTGTAAGGCTTTGCACCATACTGCTACTGGAATACCCCAAGCTGGTAGCTACACTTAACAACATTCCAGCGCGCGCCGAAACCGAAGACGAAGAGCTAACAAGGCTTTTTGACCTAATTGAATACATACAGCAGCGCCCAAACTGCAGCTTTAACAGCATATTGGGTTACTGGGGCGGTCGCTACGGCATAGAACAACAACAAGCCCTCGCCGACCTAGTAGCAAACCAGCTTATGGGCAGCGTGCGCAGTGTAGAAAACTACAACCCAGAACAAGAACTGGAACAAAGCCTGGCCCGAATTGGTCAAAAACTACAAAAAGCCAACAACCAAAAAGAATTGGCCAAATTACAAGCCAAGGGCCTAGGCAACCTAAATAACGAAGAAAAAGAACGCTTTCGCGAGCTAGTGCGTCTTCAACACCAACAAACATAACAAACACGCACAAAAAACCGCCAGCAACCCTTGATTTTCTAGCGACTAACACCATTAATCGTTATAATTGCCGGCTTTCTAAATACCACCCCCCAAACCGCTACAGGAAACTGAATGAGCGAACAGGCGAAAAAGCAGTCCCGCATCAAAGAATTGATCAACCGCGGCCGAGAACAGGGCTATCTCACCTACGATGAAGTAAACGATCATCTACCCGACGATATTTCTGATCCCGATCAGGTTGAAGACATCATCCAAATGATTAACGACATGGGTATTCGCGTGTACGAAGTTGCACCCGATGCCGATGAGCTGTTAATGACCGATGGCGATTCTTCCGCGGACGAAATAGCAGCAGCAGAAGCTGCCGCAGCACTGGCGGCGGTAGAAACCGAAGCTGGTCGCACCACAGACCCTGTGCGTATGTATATGCGCGAAATGGGAACAGTAGAGCTGCTTACTCGCGAAGGCGAAATAGCAATTGCCAAACGCATAGAAGAAGGCCTGCGCGAACTAAACCACGCCATCGCCCTTTGGCCAGAGGCAGTACAGCAATACGTAAACGAATACGATCTAGTCGAAAAAGAAGAGCGCCGCCTAGCAGACGTCATTAGCGGCTGGCTCGACCCCGCCGAAGACGTAGCCCCCCCCGTTGTAGCCGCCGAAACCGCAGAAGACACCGATTCCGACGATGATGATGACGACGATGACGATACCGACACCGAGGACGAAGAAGAGTCCACCGGTATCGACCCCGAATACGCACGCGAGCGCTTCGACGAGCTAAAAGCCGCCCTGCTTAAAGTAGAAAAAGCCATTGCCAAGCACGGCTTCGAAAGCAAAGCAGCAGGCAAAGAAATGGAAGCGTTGGGCGAAATATTCAAATATTTCAAACTGCCACCGCGCCAGTTCGACCCTATTTACCAAGGTATTCGTCAAATACTTACCCGCGTACGTGCAGAAGAGCGTGAAATTATGCGCTTGTGTACCCGCCTAGGTGGTATGCCACGCAAAACCTTCATGAAAGAATTCCCCGGCCAAGAAACCGATGAAGATTGGATTCCAGCTACCATTGGCAAAGGCCGCGACTACTCCGATTCGCTAAAGCCCTACGCAGAGGACATTATTCGTGCGCAGCGTAAACTTAAGCAAATTCAAGAAGAGTCTGGCTTAAGCCTTGGCCACATTAAAGAAATTAACCGTCGCATGTCCATTGGCGAAGCCCGTGCACGTCGCGCTAAGAAGGAAATGGTAGAAGCCAACCTTCGCTTGGTAATTTCTATTGCTAAAAAATACACCAACCGCGGTTTGCAGTTCTTAGATCTTATCCAAGAAGGCAACATCGGCCTAATGAAGGCCGTAGATAAATTCGAATACCGTCGCGGTTACAAGTTCTCTACCTACGCCACTTGGTGGATTCGTCAGGCCATTACCCGCTCTATTGCGGATCAGGCCCGCACTATCCGTATTCCAGTGCACATGATAGAGACCATAAACAAACTAAACCGTATCTCTCGTCAAATGCTTCAAGAAATGGGCCGCGAGCCCACACCAGAAGAGCTAGGCGAGCGCATGGAAATGCCAGAAGATAAAGTTCGCAAGGTACTTAAAATTGCCAAAGAACCTATCTCTATGGAAACCCCAATTGGCGACGATGAAGATTCCCACCTAGGCGACTTCATTGAAGACACCACCATCGACTCACCCGTCGATTCTGCCACCATCCAAGGCCTAACAGAAGCCACTCGCTCGGTACTTGCAGGCCTAACCGCCCGCGAAGCAAAAGTACTAAGAATGCGCTTTGGTATAGATATGAATACCGACCACACCTTGGAAGAAGTGGGCAAACAATTTGACGTAACCCGTGAGCGTATCCGTCAAATTGAAGCCAAAGCCCTGCGCAAACTGCGTCACCCTAGCCGCTCTGACCACTTGCGCGGCTTCCTAGACGACTAGTAAGCACACAACCAACAGCAAAACCCAAGGGCGCCCAAACGGCGCCCTTTTTATTGCCCGTACAAAATAGAACCAACCTCACGCAAACAAAGCCCAATACCCACAAAAAGGGCCATAAAGGCTAGATATTACAAAACAAACCTTGTAATATTGCGCGCCCTAAGCGATTGAAACTATACAGCTTTCACTTAGCGGCAAGTTTAAAGAAGGGCCTTTAGCTCAGTTGGTTAGAGCATCCGACTCATAATCGGCAGGTCCCCAGTTCAAGTCTGGGAAGGCCCACCATACAAGTAAAAAGAAAGGTCACCCGAAGGGGTGGCCTTTTTTTTTGCGTGTATGGTGGGCCTTCCTAGCCTTCGTTCGCCCTGGCCAGTTCACTAATTGCGAAAGCAATTTGAACAAGGAGCGCAGCGACGCTGCCCGAAGGGTTCAAATACCCCTTAGGGTATTTGAATTAACTCTGGGAAGACCGCTCTCCACAACCCCAACAAACAACGCCGCCCGCCAATACGATGTTTTAGACGTCACAGCAAACTCAACACTTTCGACCAACAATCACTTAACAACATTTTGCGCTTGTTCACATTATTGAATACGTTAATAATGTAGGCATTAAGAGGGAAGAAGGATGCCTACATTTAGGCATACGGCCACATATAGCAATACCTGCAATGGGATTTATTCAATGTTAGGTATTCGTATTTAATACGTCATCATTAATGGATAAAGATTAGGGGAAAATATAAGTGGCAAGAAAAAGACCAATGAAGGAGCAACCTTTTTCACAGAAAAAGCCAAATCTGCTAGTGCCACGTGATAATGCAGCCAAAGCCCTTCAGGAAAGAATAGATAAAGGTCGTGCTCTTCAGGAAACCAATTTCCAGTCTATAGAGCAGCTTAGCGATGTTCGTGCCGAACAGGATAAGTGGAATGACTACAATATAGAATATTTATCACGGTGTTTTGATGTCCCAACAATTTCTGAGGAGCATTCAAACGTGTCGGGCTGGGCAGCGCTGGTAATGAATCCAAGTCCACTGCAACGAATTAAAATGTTCAAAGATGGCATTGGCAAGCAGATTACAAGTTTGGAATCAATTTTAGAAAGGCTCGAGCTAATACCTGAGCCGAGTTCAACAGCCTCTTTCTCTCAAAAAGCCACTAAAACTTCTAGTGGTGATCTAAGCTCAGTGTTTATCGTTCATGGTCACGATGATGCTGCAAAAGTTACTGTTGCACGGTTTGTGGAGAAGCTTGGATTAAAAGCCATAATTCTTCATGAGCAACCCGACAAAGGGCAGACAATAATTGAAAAATTCGAAAGCAATGCCTCTAACGTAGGTTTTGCAATTGTTTTACTAACACCTGATGATATAGCTTCATCTAAAGCAACCCCCGAAGACACTATGCCTCGAGCAAGGCAAAATGTTGTCTTAGAGCTTGGGTACTTTTGTGGATCGCTTGGCAGAGATAAAGTGTGCGTTCTATATAAAGATGAAGTAGAAATACCTAGCGACTATTTGGGCGTCATTTATATGCCTTTTGGCAGTGGTGATAGTTGGCACTTCAAACTAGCAAGGGAAATGAAATCAGCTGGGCTGGACATCGATCTTAATAGTGCATTGTAGCTACGAGAAAACACCTAACAAATGTAGCCACCCGACTTAAATTACTACGCTCAATTTCACACACTAAAGTACTGCGCAATTCGTGCAAGCGCTACAGGCGTTATACCAATCACAGAATCCAATGGCCCTCTCAAAACAAGGAGATAATAACAGATGCCAAACGTTGTTTTTTTTAGTTTCAAGGAACAGGATCGCGGAGTTGTTCTTACCGTTAAGGGGCGTGCGGTAAATCCCCAATATACACCTCTCAATTTCCGCGTTAAAGATTTATTAAAAAGGTGGCAAACAGAAAATGAGAGCGTAATTAAGCAAGCTATATCCAAAAGTATAGCAGGAACATCGAGAACTATTGTTTTTGTCGGTGCTGATACTTGGAAAAGCTATTGGGTGCCACATGAGGTTCAAATGACATTGGATAGGCGCAAGCCTGTTTATGCAATCAGACTTAACGGTGTCCAAGGAAAAATACCTAACTGTTTATCCCAAAATGGCATAAAGGTACACCCATGGAGCGAGGCTAATCTACAAGCTTTAGCTACAAGATAAGAGGCTTTCATTTGGAACATCAGGATTATCCCGGTTTATATAGAGCTGCAGATTCTGCCTCAGCTAAAGCACAATCGGCTTATCTAAGCTCATTCCAGTGGCATATAGTTACTCTCATTACGGGTGCTGCACTTGCAATAAATCCTGTACCAACGGCTCTGTACTCGCTAGTAAACGCTGGCGTATTTCTGGCAGCTCTTGGAATATCAGTACTTATAGCTGCAAAACGGTACGAAAAATCATGGTACAGCGCTCGAGCGGTAGCTGAGTCAGTGAAAACATCAACTTGGCGATACATGATGCGAGCTGATCCTTTTTTAGATACATCATCTGTCGGCGAAGTAAATAACATTTTTCGGCGTTTACTTGAGGGAATTTTATCTTCAAATAATCAAATTGGTGATTTACTTGGGGGAGATGACTGTGCGCGAGATCAAATTACGCAATTTATGCGCGATACAAGGGCAAAGCCAATTGTTGAAAGACGGCAACTGTATCTAGCAAGTAGAATTAGAGAGCAAAGAAACTGGTATGCAGAAAAATCAAAATATAATAAAAAAAGAAGCACTTTTTTTTTCGTATTGCTAGTTATGTTTCAAGTAATTGCTGTTGGCTTAGTTCTATCAAGAATTGCATTCCCTGAATGGAAAATATGGCCTACAGAAGTTTTTGTGGTCGCTGCCGGTTCCGTAACAGCATGGATGCAATTAAAACGGTTTCAAGAAATTGGTACAGCTTATGCGCTAACTGCGCACGAAATCGGCATAATCGAGAGTAAAATAACTGAGCCAGATACGGACGAATTGTTCTCTGAATTCGTTAGAGATGCGGAAAATGCCTTTTCAAGAGAGCACACTCAGTGGATAGCTAAGGTTGAGCACTAGATAGGTATAGCAAGTTGCAGCTCTCGGATAAATTACTCGCTGCGCTCGCAATTTACTGATGATCAAGGCTATTAGCTTAATACAGTCATTACTAGAGATCGAAGCTTAAGAAATCAGGAAGAACCACTTGTATACTTTCAAAAATACTGAAATAAACAACAAGAAAGCTTCAGACTTTGAAACTAAGTCTATGCTTTATTTGCTGGGAATGAGAAGCGATAGTGAAGAAATTGAAATAATCACTGTAGATTGTTTCAATGACGCAACAGGCTCCAACACGGATTTCAGTAAACTCTGGGATGTTCAAAGTAAAAACCACAGCGAACAAAGTTATGACAGGCACTTTTTGTAAGTTCTCCGGCTCCTCTAAACAAAATTAGGACAGTCACTCTTCGTGAGTAATTATCCCCCCCTCCCCACTCAATAACGTGGCACACGCGAACGCCAATAGCACTATAAAGCGCCAACCTCGCTAGCCCCCATTTAAATCAAGCAACTTAAAGTGCGCCCTCTTACTGCTCCATTAGCAGCTGGAAAGCCTCAACCTCTAGCGCACGTGCGACAATTTCTAGTGTACTAATTGTTACATTGCGTTGCTTCCGCTCCATCATGCTTATAAAGGTTGGATGAAAATCGCACAGCTCGCCTAACTGCTCTTGTGATAACTTTCGCTTCACCCTCAGTGTTTTTACGTTCTTCGCCAGAACGCTCAAAATTTGTTCGCTAGGTTTTCGCTTATCATCATTTTTAGTGTGCAAGATTCCCCCCTCCTCAATATTGATTACTGATATTGAATTGGAAGGTATAGTCTAGTAGACAAACACAGACCACACGTCTATATTTAGACTTATAAGTCTAGCTGCATTGTAGGGCTCGTTATTAGAGTTATGCGGGGCTTATGTAAATTTATAGCTATTGGCGTTACGTGATAGCTGCGGTGATTTTAATTAAAAGGTATTTCTATGACTCAAGCTAACCAAATGGTAAACCCAATTATTCAATCAGACCCAGTGGACACGCTCTGCATGGCCGCAGACAGCTTAGATTTTATTTGCCAATCTATGGTAACTATGGAACACGCGTCTACCGCCGCTACGCGACAAGGTGCGCAATTGTTGCTGGGATGTGTACACCAAGCAATAGAATTCGAAGTAGCCCGAGCAGATGCTGGGGGAGCAAAATTACAGTTTAAGTTAAATGACTTCGAAACACATTTAGTAACCTTGGCAAGCCAAATAGTTAGCCGTAAAAGAAAGGATACGGCGGGGCCAACGCCTATTAAATAAGGTTATTCGCTATGTGCGAGACAATACCTAACTGACACTTATTGAAAAACTCTTTTATAGTGTGCACGAGGATGGGCACTGCCCACCGTTTTTTTAATGATAATTTCGCACTTTGAGCCATGTGCTTCCCCACTGGGAGCTTGGTGGAACGAGATGCCGGATGGTGGCTTTGCCTTATCCGGCCTACTTGGTAATTGTTTTTTGCCCACGATTGGCAATGCCCACCCTTGTATACTTTAAACGTAGCCTTTCATCAAAACTAACAAAGCCCGTAAGCTAATGGCGGTCATACAACTTAGTCATACAACTCAAAAGCCCCGAGAGAACACACGCCTTAACAGCCCAACCTTTTTAAATACGCTTTACAATAAACCACTCAAGCTTGACGGAGGTCTCATCTGACGTACAGGGTGGCGCAATGCAGATCCTTGGGCTTGCTTTACGGCAATCCGGAAGGTGTAATTATTTCTAAAAGCCCGATATGACAAGGAGAGTAGCCAATGCAGAAAGCTTCACCAAAATAAGTAGAAAGTCAGACAGGCACTCTTTGAACCCGCTTTTTAGAGAACGCGCAGGGTGGGCACCGCCCACCGATCCTTTAATTTTAATTTCGTACTGTAAGCTATGTTTTTCCCCACAAGGGATAGATTCAAACAGACGCCGGATGGCGGCTCTGCCTTATCCGGCCTACGTGTGGTTTTGATCACGAAACGTGACAGGCACTTGTTGATTTAATTTGAATAAGGATCACAGCGACACGGACCTAAGAATTCAAATCCCCCCTACCAACGCTCACTTACCAAAATCATGTACTTGCTCCAACTGTTGAACGCGTTAATAATGTAGGCATTAAGTGGGGAAGAGAATGCCCGCATTTTGGTATATAGCCACGTATGGCTATGTGATATTTTTCAATGTTATGTTCCCAATTATAAGGAAAGTATTTTGCGTTTTATAATAAAATTATTGCTATGTGTCGGATTCGCTAATGTCGGTTTAGTTCACGCAATTAGTGATGGTCACGAACTACTTGAAAACTGTAAGGCAGTGGAAGGTATCGCTCAATATAAGCCTGAAATAATATTGGGTAAGGCTCGAGAATTGGCTGCAAGTGGGAATAAAGATGATGTGACGGTTGGTGAACTTAATGAGCTATTGAGCAGTGCTGAGGCACTAAGGGCCGCAAGTTGTGTGGGATTTCTTTCTGGATTTGGTGGGGCGAATGCACTCTCGCCACTAAAGCATAAAGGAAAGCAAATGTTTTGTGTACCTAAAGAAATTACCATTAACCAAATGGCAGCAATATCTGTAAAGTGGATGCTGGAAAATGAAGATAAACTACAGTTTAAAGCTTACGAAGTTTTAGCTATGTCCACCATTGCAAACTTCCCTTGCCCAAGAACATAACAAGGCCCGCCAAGCTCACCCACAAGTAGAAAGTCAGACAGGCACTCTTTGAACCCTCTTTTTAAAGAACGCGTAGGGTGGGCACCGCCCACCAATCCTTTAATTTTAATTTCGTACTGTGAGCTATGTTTTCCCCAAAAGGGATAGATTCAAACAGGCGCCGGATGGCGGCTCTGCCTTATCCGGCCTACGTGTGGTTTTGTTCGAACACTTAGTTTGGTTGGCTCACTTTGAGAAAAGAACAAGCAGAATTGTTCTGCTAAAAAACAAACTATGGCAGACACGCTTCGTAATCGATCTATTAGATAACTATTTAATATTTCTATTAGATCAACTAAATCTCTTATTTTCAAACTAGCAGATCTTCGCTAGCCTAACTAAATCTATACACCGGTAGAACAACCCGACTTAAGTCACATATTTTTAACGGGATGTCACTTAATTCAATTACATCGAAGAAATATCAAGTCAACTACTATTAATATGGTTCTCTATATTATCTAATAGGGAAAGTAGATATCATTTCAATGATCAGGAAAGTACAAGGATAACTAAAACCATATCACATCTAGCGACCGACAAAATTATTGACATAATGAGTAACGGTACGAATCACGTAGGCAGTCAGCTTAAGAAAGAATTTCCCGCAAAATACCAAAATCATGAATCAAGTGATTGTATTACCATGGTAATTTGGGTTCTCCAACATGCTTTCAAAGAGCGAGGATTGCATGATGTGGCTAAAAAGATAGGTACTCTTGGGTATAAAGGGACAGAGCTAGCTCGATACCTAATCAACACTCATAACTGGAACGGCGTTTATTACAACCCAGATGTCAATCATCCATCTGACGGTAAAGGAGAGCACAATGCCAGCTACTATAATCAGGTAAAGCGGAACTGTACTTATAGTGTTGGGAAAGTACCAACCTCACACAAACTTATAAACTACCGCCCCTCACCGAATAAGGTTACGAGCTATTTACCCCTAACGGAAAAAGTAACGATAGATTATAATAAATTCAAGCTAATACCGTTTGGTGTTGGACTTCCAAAAGGTGGAACCCACTGCTGGCTTTATTCTTACGGAAAAGTGTTCGAATCTCATTGGGATAGAGAGTTCTCGAACGGTCTTTACACATCGATACCTCTAAATCAGTTTCCGTGGTTATCGGGAGTAATTATCACCCCACCAAATTCAAAAAGCTTACTAAATATTGCAGAGGTGAAGTGCGCGTAATGAAACATTTTTATATGTACTTAACATTTATCCAGTTATTTATTTTAACTATTACTGGGTGCGCTTATGCTGAAAATCCTTCCCCGACTTTAAACCCTGTATTTCATACTAATATTAAAGTTACAGTTTCGCTTCGAGGGTGGGATACAAAAGGCTCGGGTGACATAATAGAGGAGAGCTTCATAAGTGTAATTGCCACAAATAACCAACTCAGCGATGTAGTTATTATTAGAAATGTTCAATCAAATGAAAGTGGTGAACGTTCCATAAAGGCAGAAGTATACATTCCGACGAATGAAGAAGACGTTTGGATTTTAGACTCTCAAACTAAACAGCGTACGCTTATAAAACAGGCAAACAACGCTTTTTTAATAACAGAGCGAATAGAAGGAGAAAATGGAGGGCTTCGCACAGAGTACTTCCGGCTGAGCCAGCACTAATCATTCCCCCCCTACCCCATAGAAATCGACCTGCGGCCTCAACGATAAATTAAAATTCCACCCTCGAAGCTGAATCTACAAAACTTAATAAAGCTGCAGTTAAAAATTTCGTATATGCACCCAAAAACATGCTTATGTAATTCGTTAATGTCGCCGAAAACAGCAAGACTAGGCTTCACATTTATAACATTGACCTCAATCCCTTTGAGTATTTATGCTGTTGTGAGCACAACCAATCTTATTCATTCCATAGCCCTTCATGCAGACCCTATTCTATTCGACTCTAGCAACTTATATTTTATTTTGGCTTCCGTTTTTTGGCCCATGGCTTTAGCTGAATATACGGGCACAAAAGAAAAAATGCGCCGGTTTAGAATATTTTACCCACAGTGCTAGTTGTTTGGTTTGTTTCATGTATAGCTATTGGTGCACTGGGTAACTAGGCGTTAAAAACAACGCTTGAAGCTGAAGGTTATGTGGCATGCAAAAATCCACAATCTATTTCTCGTATATCACGCACTGAAAGTTTAATCTATCGCTTAGACGGCTGCCAAAGCTAGTACCTGCTTTCTCTAAAAGGGAGGGTATTGACTCTCTGTTTTTTCGACCGTCAATACCAAGCTTGAATTGCATCTCTTCGCTTTAGGCTTGTGTCGGATGGTGGCTTTGTCGTACCCGACCTACTTGATAGTTGCGTGATTTTTGCTAGGTTATGCATCTTTTCCCTTGTGCCTGGTGGGCAGTGCCCACCCTACACATCTTTAACCAAACTTGTAGAACGTAGCTTATTGACTTTATTAGTTTTATATTTTTGCGGCGCTATATGTAAACGGCCAACCCAATGAATATGCACTGTTGTTTTATAGCAACATCCAAAGCACCGTTTCTTTTTGAGGGCGAGATACAAAAGGCTCCGGTGAGATTATTGAAGAGAGTTTAATAAGCGTGGTTACTTCTAACAACCGGATCGGCGATGTAGTTGTTATTCGAAACATTAAAACTACCGAGATTAGAGAGCCAATTATAAAAGCAGAAGTGTACAAGTTCATGCCAGAAAAAGATGTATGGACTTTAGATTCACAAACCACACGATAAGCGCTTATTAAGCAAGCAAAAAACGCTTTTTAATAACTGAACGAAATGAAGGAGAAAACAGCGGGCTAGGCGCTCTTTCGGCTTAGTGAAGGCGAGCCAGACGTACTCAAATCTCTAGCAATAAAAATAAAACTAGCACGATTTAGGCTTAACTCGCCCCAAGCACACGCTTAGACCTTGTACGTTGTGACGGATAAACTTCAAATAAGCTGTAAGAAATAAAGCTTGTGAGTGGCGGGGAAATATCTAGCTTTGTCGATTCGTGCTATTCTAGCCGCGACAGATAGTTAATTTTTAAGCATCGGAGCTAATTATGGACAATATTACCTACCCTATTAAAGGAGCTTGCCAATGTGGAGGTGTAACTTATGATCTTCTTGAGCCACCGTTATTAGTGGCTGCTTGTCATTGTAAGGAGTGTCAAAAATTATCCACTAGTGCATTTAGTATCACTGCAATGGTAAACGCTAGCAGCGTTAAGTTTAGCGGTTTAATGAAAGATTGGAGCCGCTCAGCGGATAGCGGAAATATCAGCGCAGCCAAGTTTTGTCCGTCTTGCGGGAATAGAATTTATCATTACAACCCTGATGAACCGGATAAAATAAAACTTAAACCCTGCAATTTATCCGACACTAGAATAATAAAACCAACCGTACACGTATGGGTTAGCGAAAAACAAGATTGGTTCAACATTCCCGAAGGCGTAAAAACCTTTGATAAACAACCACAGTAATAGGCAGCCCCATTAAGCATTAAACGGCAGGCCCCTATTGCCCAACATCGTCCGGAACCATACGATGTAATTATATGACAGTAATTTACAAGCAAGCTTCGGAAACGGATATAGAAGATATAGCACCCTTAGTCAAAGCACTAGGATATGACTTTAACTTTGATGTAGCTTATAAAACATTTAAATCCTTGCAGACAAGGGGCGATTCACCTGTAATTGTAACCAGCAATGGTCAAATAGTTGGCATGGCACAAGCACTAGTTGACGTACGTATTGCAGAGGGCATAAGTGGCGAAATTGTCAGCTTGTGTGTACTACCAGGTTTTAGAAGCAAAGGTATTGCAAAGAGCCTTATAAACACCGCAAGAGCCATTTAGTATCTAAGGGTTACAGCACCCTAAGAGTTAGAGCAAACGACGAACGAAAAGAGGTAAAGGACATTTACATTAGAATAGGATTTGAACATATAAAAAAACAAAATGTGCTTATGCAAAAAATCGTGCAATAATCACATCACATAAAAACTATCTTTTACAAAACGTTACAGACAAGGAAATAGTAATGGAAAACCCCTATCGCCCACCAAAACCTACTGAAAAGCGCGTATTTAAAACACCTATAATATTGCCGTTATCTATAGCTATGGTTATATTAATTTACGCGGCTTATATATTCCTTCACACAACAAACGCAGAACTGGGGGCTTTAGCGTACGTAAAGACTGTATCTTTTGAAGTATTTATTCTTTGTGACGTGGGGATTGTGTTACTAATACTTTATAACAAAAAACTGATCGACATCTTTCTACTAGAGCACCCCACCATTGAAAATAAACAAAGCTTGGAACGCTTAAAGCCTATAGTGCGTACAAACATGTATTCATCTCTATTTCTCTTATTATTTTTGGCATTAGGCTCTTTAACCGCCATAATGGCAATACTAAATCATGATTTAATTAAAGGCGTGATTGTGGCCATATTATCTGTGATCACTGCTATCATCATCAATTGGTATAACCCAAGCGAGAGAAAAGTTAAGCATATTGAAACTGAAGACGAGCAGCTAGAGAAGGAGTTGAACGCTATATTACAATGCTGGATGCATAAGCCGTTTCCAAACTTTTAATTGCGAAAAAATCTGCAGCCTATCCAAAAGTTATTTATAAAAATTTGCAAAAATACGAATGCGGTAATTACCAGCATATCTTAGATGAAAAATCACGAATTTGCGAAGACTGGCGAGTTCGGGAAAAATCGTATATTTGACCTAAATGTAAGTATTATTTAGAACATTCAACCAATCACTAAAACGGGAAAGCAGTTGGGAATATGCTTATATTCTCGGTAGTGATGTTAATTTGCGCATTTTTTCTTTTAGTTAACGCTTTAGACATGGAAAATGCAGAAAATTAGAGACAGACCTTCTTCATCTGAATTAAATTTCACCACTAATTGGTTTTTGCTGCGCTTATACCATCAACAAAAAGGCGTTGCGGTTTCCCGTAACGCCTTTTTATTTTTCATCGGTTAACGGAGGCTAACTAGTAGTACTTTACTTGCACATATTTACAGCCATTGCTCGGTGCAAACTTGATTGTTTTACCCGAAAACGAACTGGAGGAGTGGTAGTTTGCGGAAATATTTAAATTCCCCGCACCATCCTGTGAAACAACAGATCCTCTAAAGTCGCACGACTGTGTGTCGCTATCCCAAACCTGAAGCGTTTCACCCGACAATGTGCTCGCAAATTTTACACAGTTTGTACTATTAAGATTTACCTCTACTCTCTCGCTCATAGCGACATTTAACGTACCGTTGCAACCCGCTGCGCTACCAGAACTGGAACTAGAAGAGCTGCTAGAGCTAGATGAACTACCGGTGCTTGACGAGGTGCTAGAACTTGAAGAACCACTTAAAGAGTCACAACGAGCTGAGCCACACATGCACACACTGTCGCTCGCCTGACTATTAGAGCAATCCATAGCACCGCTAAAAAAGCTGTACTGAGCCATACACTGACTGGTGGTATCACACTGGTCTAAGCCATCCGAAGGCGATGTTACCGTTAACTTAAATGTTGCCTCACCGGTTTTACCAGTATTATCTGTCGCGACAGCTTTAATGGTGTGAGTACCGGCAGGTAAGTTGTTAATTTCATTCGGCGTATCCGACTCGGTAATTCCCCAAGTATACGGATACTTAGTCTCTTTACGCACCTCACTACCGTCAATAAAAAGCACAACATGTGCAATGCCGTCGGAGTCCGTCGCTTCTACAATTACACTTTGCGCGTAACCAGGGCTAACGGTGATATTCCCGTTAGGCTCATCAAAAGAAACCGTTGGGCCTGCACCATCATCAAGGTTAAACGGGCGATCAGCATAAGCGAGTGTTTCCCATTTAGACACCCAATGATTTGCGTTATTCGGGCGCTTATTGTCTATCATTTGCTTAGTTTCAGGCAGGCTAATACCTAAGCGGTCATGCAAGTGATTGTAAGCAATCTCGAATGCTTGCTGTGCATTTTCCTTGGTTCCTTTCCAGTCTATCGAGCCATCACATACGTTGCTAGGAATGCTCTTCGACCCTGTAGCCCAATGGCCGTGTAACTCCAAGAAATCTCTAATGCGCTTACTTTCCGAAGCAAACAGATCAACACCTTGAGTCCAAGCTATTTCTGCTCCGTTCATCAGTGAATCAAAACCCAACTTCATATGGTTGAAGTCGCGACAGGTTTCCATTCCCATACCATTAACATAGATCGTGTTAGTACCCTGCTTCCATATCGACGACGATTGGCCGGGCGTAACGTTTGGACTAACAATAGGCACAGAACCATCGGAAGATTGATACAAATACGTTTTAATTCGTAAACGCCACTTATCGATAGCATCGCCAAAAGCGGTTGTATCGTCTTGAAAAACAGCAATCGCTAAACGCGCTTCAACTGAAGACATCATCCAGTTATTGTTTGGACGATCCTCCCAAAAAATATAATTCTTAAAGCGGTTAAGCATTGCGTTTAATTGGTTGGTGTTAGTAATCGTCCACCCACTACCGTCGGTATAGCGCAAAATTTCTGCCGCGTTCACGTACCAAGGAGCAGCCCAAGAAACAACAAGGCGTGTATTCGACTCTTGGTTTGTGCGGTACTTTACAGACCAAGCATCAATAATTTCTATCGCTTTATCTGCGTAAGCATCATCTCCTTCGATGTACCAGCGCAGCGCCAAGGTATAAGCAGCAATACCGTCTTTCACCATATTATTGCAACCCACATTCGGGTTGTTATACGAGCCACATTTCACATCCTTATAGGCCACATAATTGTAAGATAATTTCCCGTAGCCGCTGTTTTTTAACTGTTCAAAAGCGCCTTTCCAAGGCTGTTCACCCGATTGAACTTTCGACTTAATAAAATCGAGATCGGCTTTGGAGTGCATGCCCCCGGGGTGATTCATACTTTGAGCATGAGTAAGAGAAAATATACACACAGCCATTAAAGCTGCTGCTGTTTTTAACGCATGGTAGAAAAAGCCGCGTAAAGTGCGGGTAATATGAGTAGTCACTTAGAACTCCATGATAATTGTTTTTGAAATATTTTTTATATGGTTGGTGTAGCGGGTGTCACTTTGGCGTATAAAAAACAATTGAACAAATAATTTTTTGCAATATACGGAGAAACCATCCAATATAGCTTCACAATCAAGAAGCCACGCAAAATGAATACTGTTGCAAACTTTGATTTCATATTGTGTGTTTTATTTAGACGACGGACTGTGCAATGATTAACGCGCTAGAGATATAGGAAGATGAGCGGGCCTTACTCGGCCGCTTGTAGGGATATTTTATTTAGTGTGTCTATGAGGTTGTGTGCGTACTACGCGCTATATAAATTTGACTGCATAAAATACGTGGCCAGCACTATTATAGCGGCGCACACTGGCTTCCATTATACCAACCAGATTAATTCCCCTTTAGGCCATAAAATGAAACATACACTTATGCTCCCGTAGGGTGGGCACTGCCCACCACTTACCAAACTATAATTTCGTATTGCTCGACTATATCTATACGCATGGCTGGCAATGCCGGATGGCAGCTTTGCTTTATCCGACCTACTTGGGTTTAACGGTTTTAGTACCGTGATCTAATTCCCAAAATTGTGCATACCCTATTTAAACCGTGCGGTTATCACAGTTGTTTTAGTGTGCGCCGAGTAATATTGGGGTGCCCACATTGCCGAGCTAAGCCGTATGACGATGCAAAAATTAAAGTCCACCAATTTTATAGCAAAAAAAATAACACTGGTTACTACTGCGCTTATACTACTTGCGCTTACGGCCTGTGGTGGTGCGGGTACCACAAATAGCGAAGACAATGCAGAACAGAATGTAGATAACACATCGCAGCCGGATACCGATACGACTACACCTCCGGTGGATACCCCCAATACCGACGATACCTCACCCCCACCGGATACGGATTCCAGCTCTGCTTTTATAATAGAAAGCTATGCACCACAGGATGGCGCAAACGAAAGATCGCTAGCAACTGAGATAACAATCAACTTTAACAAACCTATTATTGCTTCCACACTTAGCGAGAATAAATTCTCACTAAGCGCGAATGGAACTAATGTCGCCTTTACTTTTACTAGCGAAAACAGCAGCGCCATTAGTTTAGCGCCCAACGCCCTACTCTCGCCAAACACCACTTACACTGTAGCCATAAACAACGGTTTAATGAGCGAAGATGGCGACGAATTTGACGCGAGTGCATGGAGCTTTACAACCACAGGTAACCTTGGCGCTACCGCACAAAGCACTATTGATTTGTGTATGTCGGAAGACGATATAGATATGCTCGACGCGGTGAATAACGTTCGTGCAACAGGATATGTATGTGCCAGCGGCAGTAAGCCTGCTACCACACCGTTAATTTGGAGCTGTGTAATAGCCGAAGCGGCAGACCGCCACTCGAATGATATGGCCAGCAATAATTTTCACTCGCACACAGGTAGCGATGGCTCTAACCATGCGCAACGTATGGTAGAGGCGGGCTTCCCTTCTAACCGCGCTAGTGGCGAAAATATTGCCGCTGGCTACACTACCGTTAGCGCCGCAATGGAAGCTTGGCTAAGCAGCCCCACAGGCCACTGCGATAATATTATGAACGCTAACTACACCGATTTTGGATCTTCACGGGTTATAGCGCCCGCAGGCACTACCACTTACGGCACCTATTGGACTCAGAATTTCGGGCGCCCCTAAGCAATAAGTAATACAAAAAAGCTGTAAAACCTCACAACTTACTCTTACCCCCACTTGCTATACCTTATGCAGTTTTGCCTTACCGGGCATAACTGCATGCTTATTTTGCCCACCGTACCGAATACCTTTCGCAACTTAATTCGCCTTAGTGGAGGGAGCCCTGCTTTGGTGTGTCTATAGCATGTGTTTGTAAGCCCTTTCGTATTAATAATGCATATTTACATGCGAAATATTACGATAGCGGCTCAAACTGGCTCGCTATATACCAACCAGATTAATTCACCCTATAGGCCATAAAATGAAACATATACTTAGCCGCTGCTGGTCAATCTCACTACTGCTTATTTTCTCACTAATCGTCTCTGCCTGTGGTGGAGGTGGCGGAACAAGCACAGCTGCACCCGAGACTAATAATACCGGTGGCACAGGAGGCGGCAACTATAGTATTTCGCTAAACAAAACTAGCTTAACGTTTACCGGCAATACAGATGGCAACGTTTCTGCTGGTATCGAGGTTCGTGTTACCTATAAAGGTGACGGCGTAATAGTTGGCTTTCCCCCTAATATCGATACGGCATATTGGCTAGATGTTACAACGCGGGACTACACCGCTACTACCGCTACCTTTTTAGTTGCCGCTTCGCCCAGCTACAGCGCAGGTGAATTTTCAACAACCCTGCGCTTTATAACAGGCAAGGAAGATGGCAGTGCTACGCGCTATATAGATTTGCCCGTTACCTTTACAGTTTCGGAATCGTTTAGCACTTATTCTGCGCAGCCCACGCCGTTCAGTTTTAGCTCTGTGGGGCGCGATAGCTCTAACCTTTCTGATGTGGCTTACGCCATTAATATTGTGGGTGCCGACTCCCAATGGACAGTCGCCTCTGAAGACTGGATTTCTGTTAGCCCTACCAGCGGTAATGGACAGGCAACTCTCACTGTAACCGTAGACCCAAATATAGCCCAATACGGTACTAACGTTGGCACCATTGAAATTAGCGATTCAGTTTCCGGCAATAGCTTCTCGTACAATGTACGCTATCAAATGGATCACGCTAGTGTAAGTGTAGATACATCTGAACACTTCTTTGCTGTGCTCCCCACCACAACTTCGGCAGAATTAGTTGGCACCATTGCCATTGCTGATGAGCTGCAGGGCAACTCACCAGAAGACGTGTACACATGGGAATTTATTTCTAGCAGTGAAGATTGGCTTAGCCTTACAAGTAATAGTGGCACCACCGCGGCGGGGGAAACCACCCCAGTATTGCAAGTAGATAAAACCACCCTTTTACAAAATGCCGCGGGCGAGCGTTATGAAGCAGAAATAACAATAAACACCCGCAGTGATTTTGCTGATACGCAAACACATGTAATTAAAGTTAGTACGTTTATCGCATCTGAACCTATTGCGGTCACCGGCAGCACTGCCAACGAGTTTGCCTTTACTGTTAACAGAGCTGCGCATGCCAGCGCAAATAACAAGCTCTACCTATCAGATACGAATGCAAACAGACTCTACGTAGCCGATGCAACCAGCGGTGAAACACTGTTTTATTATCCGTTTAATGAAATGCCTGAATCGGTATATGTATCACCCGATGGCAGTCGCCTTTACGTTGCCTTGTTACATCACGAACACGACTATTTTCAACACGAGCCGAGCGGGAAAATAGCAGTAATCGACTTGGAGAACGGCTTATTAATTAATAAATTTGCAATTAACGCCGACCCTTGGGATTTAGTCGCATCGGATGCGGGCGAAGTTTACGTTATACCTGGCTCTGGCCAATGGGTAGAGTTAAACATGTACGATGCAAAAACAGGCAAAATTTTATATACCAGCGTTAGCCTGCGTCATCGCAGTCAAATTATTCTCGCGCCTTGGCAAACAGAAGTTTATACGGTTACTACCGACAGCTCGCCTTCAGATATTACACGCTACTATCTCGACAGCTATAACGGTGAAGAATTTTTAAATTCGCAAGACTCCCCCTACCACGGTGACTACCGAATTTGGGATGACATATGGATAGAACCAACAGGGGATAATATTCTTAGCCGTGGCGGTGACTTATTCAGTACAGATGGCCTTATATTTGTGAAGGCTGTTAGCCCAAGCGGCGTACAAATTAATGATGTTGCCTACGATACTGTTGGCGAACGTGCGGTACTTTTAGATAATAACGGCACGCTCGCAAGCTACGCTTTACCCAATTACGATAATTACCAAGTAATAAGCAACACCCTGCAAGACCCCAAACACGTATTTACCTATAACGGCGAAATATTGGTTATAGATAACACCGAGACAGTCTATAAACTTATTAAGCCATAATACAATAAGCCCGCTAAAAACAGCGGGCTTTTTCTTTTGGTCCATTAAATGTAGTTGCTTACACTACAAACATTTACTGCTCTTTACTGGTCTGCTTCCCCCTGAGGTTTCTTTAGCCAGTACTAGATATTCACCTACCCGATAAAATCACATATAAAATAACGATTACCCCAAAAATCATAAAAAACTTTCTCTTATCATTTCAAAGCATTTTTAATGTAAACACACGAAAATATACTGATAGAAAATGCTGTTAGTTAGACTTTTTTCGAACTAACTAACAGAAGATAAATAATATCTATTCACCCACTAGGCCTAGATATTGGCAAAGTGCGGCCACGCGCTTATTCCGAATTGATAATTAACATCACGTATATCATTTTTGATCATTTCAAAATGATTGCTTTTTTTCAGAAACCACTGATATAGTCTTTACGACAACAACATATTAACCCAGACCTCATAATGTTGTTGGTTACACCTTTAAAAATAATAACGTAACGAAAAGGCTATTTTCTTATGAACATAAAAACATTCTTCCCCGCACTTATTGCAAGTGTATTTTTATTAATTAACGCCAGCACTGGCTATGCAGCAAGCATTACCAAAACGCTTTGCAACCCAGCCGATTCCGATAACGGCTACGGTGCAGGAACCTTCAATGGCAAATTTTATTCTTGGTTTGAGTTAAGCCAAGAAGACATTACCGATTGCGATACAAAAATTGGTTTTTACAACGAAACCAATCGACACTTTAGGGTGGAGTGGAATGTTGCTCAATCTTGGGGAGAAGATGCAATTGGTGGAATGGGTTGGAGCTCTGGCTCGAGAGATAGAAAAATAGGTTACAACGTTGGCCAACTTACAACTAATTCTTCTATTCAAAAAGCATTGGTTGCTATGTATGGCTGGTCTTGCTCTACCAGTGGTGGCAACCAAATATCACAAGAATATTATGTAGTGGATACATGGGACGGCGGCAAGTTTGTGCCTTGGGATGAAAACGCAAATAATGGCAACGGTGCTCCAGCACAGAGTGTAGGAACAGTTAGCGCTAATGGTGCAACATACGATGTTTATAAGGTTCGCCGCAACGGTGCGCAATATTGTTTTAATGGCAGCAGCCGCTCGTTTGATCAGTTTTGGAGTGTGCGTAGAACGCCTAGAGCGATTAACGGCAACCGTAATATGGATTTTCGCCCGCACGCCAACCGCTGGGACAACAGTGACCTAGGTTTTAAAGTTGACGGGTTAAGCAGCGGTTACCAAATTTTAGCGGTTGAAATATTTGGTGATGCGAACCTAAGACATAAAGGTGCAGCAGATATTACTTTATGGCCACGCTAAGTATTTTTAGGTAATAACAGTTTGGTTGGGCTGCCACACGCGGCCCAACCAATTTTGTAATACTTCTACATTAGGGGTAACAGCGTGAAAACAATAGCTCTATTTACATTCGCTTTTGGCTGCTTTATTGCGGGCTATATGGTTTCATCTGTCGCTAAGGATTCGGCTAATAACGGTGACCAGTTAGCGCTTAATAAAAGTAACCACCCACCCACTACGCATGTAAACGCGCTAGCGGCTTGCACATTGGAACCCGCTACCATTAAACCTAACGAGGTAACTAGAAATACTAAAGCAGCTTTGAATACCACAGCACCCATAGCGGGTGATGAAAACATTGAAAGCATGCTGGAGAGACTAGACATGTTGCGCCAGCAAGCCGGCAACGGTGAGCTTGTTGCCGAACAGTTTGATATTTTGAAAAAAGCGATCGCTACAAACCCGCAGCTTGCCGATGACTTAATCGACTTACTTTATAACACCCCACTAGATAGCCATTTATTTTCTTCTGCATTAACGGCATTACAAACATTGCCTGCGCAGGACTTAGACTTTGCCTTACTTTCTATTGCAGAGCAGTATGAAGGAGCACTTGAAAACGTCGAATCGCGCGAAAAGTTTCTAGCTTTACTTACCAATACTAGTGGCACTATAGATTCTAAACCCACCGTTCAGGCTTTATTGCATATAGTTGATATGGAGGCAGTAGATGCGAGCACCAAATTAGAAGCACTTCACTTAGTGCAACCGCATCAGCTGTTTGAAGAAGAAAAGCATGGTATACGCATAGAGCTAACGCAGTTAATCGACCACAGCCCCGCAAATGAAGCGGCCAAGGTTGTACCGCAGCTGTTACGCTTTTCTGATCAAGAACATCGACCTGCCGTTGCTAGTGATTTACTTTCGCAACACAGAGCAAACCCAATACGGAATGCGGTGTTAGATAGTCTCGCTTCCGGCGATATTTCTGCAACCGAAGAAATGAAAAATGCCTTAATGGCTATAGCAAATAACCCCAACGATAATTTAAACCACGAAGCGCGCGCAATACTTGAGTATGCTTTCGAATTAAATAAGCAGGAATATGACCAGTTGGCGGTTAAGTACAATAGAGAGTTATGAAAAAATGATTATCCGTAGGGTGGGCACAGCCCACCGTTTGTGGTTTTAATTTTGTACTGGCTGCTTGTTTTGCATTTGGACTTGAGAGCGTTTGGCTTAGTGCCTGCCATCGGCTCGCAGTAACATTACCCTAGATGCACCTAGAAAAGCTCTAGCGCCCTTTGCAGCATTGGGTCTAAACCGTTTTCTCGTTGAGCTTTTGTAGGCATACTCACTTCGTGGTGTACAGGCACGCCTAAGCGCTCAAACCATTCGCCTCGCGGGCTTGTGTACACTTCGTTACTTAGGCCAAAGGCAATATTTGAGCTAACGCGTTTTAATAAAATATCTGAAAAACCGCCGCCCGAACGTTCTCCCACTATGGTAGTGTTTGCGCGCTCACGCATTGCTAGGGCAAACACTTCTGCACCGCTAAATGTGGTTGCGCTGGTTAGCACTACTACCGGCTTAAGGTATTGTATTTCGCCGTCTGGGCGCAGCCATACATCTAAGGGTATTTCCCTTTTTTGTATGGGCGCCGCACGCTTAGAATAAAGCGCGGTGTATTCACTTAAAAAGCGGCTTATATACACAAGGCCAACTTCATCAAAGCCGCCTTCGTTTAATCGCACATCAATTATTATGGCTTGAGTATCTTGCAGCTCAGCTACCGCTTCATCTATTTGTGTTTGTGCCGCGCTTTTATCGGCGGCCAAATCTAAAAATTCGCTCGTATAGCCATCCATTTGGTTAATAAGTATGTAGCCAATATTATTTTCGAGCGTTGTCCAAATAAAGTGATCATTACTTCTAGCATGCACTTCGGTTGTGGCTAAATTAAAAATATTGGCGTAATACAAATCCAGCTGTGTTTCTGCATAAGCATACGCGTTTTGCTTATCGGTATTCGATAATGGCAACGCAATGTTATTTTGCTGTACATACTCTTCTATTAATAGGTCTGCATAAGTTGGTTTTAACGGGTAACTGTATACATCTACCTCGCCACTGGCTAAATTAGCGCGCATACTTGCATCAAAGTCGGCCGTTAATTCGGTTTTCACTACAATGTTGTGGCCATCTTGTATGCGTTCTATCATTTGCGCAAAGTGCACGGCCAGGTCGTTTTCGTTTTGTACAAGTTGTAATCTAGATCGAAATTCCAGCTCAATCTCTTGCCAGTCGATATTGGCCTCATCAAAGCTAACATACAGCTCGCTGAAAGTTTGCCAAAAAATGTCGAAGTCGCGCTCTGCATCAAAACGATAATTTTTTTGATGCGCCACAGCACTTAAATTGTGGCGACATGCAGCCGGCAATGTTTCTTGCTTGGTGTACCGTATGCCAGGGCTTAGGCTTTGCCCGGGTTCGATAAACTCGAAAACTACCTGCCCATGCCCCAGTTTTACAATTTGCTGTAGTTCACTTAACGAATAGCCTGCCACCTCGCGCTGCAGCAAGCAGTGGTCTTGCGTGTAGGAATATTGTTTAAGCGAGTACTCTTTATTTTGGTTGGCGCTGCTTTTACTTACACCAATATGCAGCGCATAGTTATAGCCGTCTGCTTGCCACACACCTATGTAGTCATCATATACTTTCTCGTTATTCGCGCCACCACATGCAACCACACCCACAGTATATAAACACGCCAACAATCCATTCTTTACTCGTTTCATCGCCATCGCTCCTGCTAATTGATTTACACAGAAGTGTATCCCTAACTAACGTGTTTAAATGTATCAGTGTGTATCAAGTTGTTACTGGCTACTTACATTTAGGGTAAGCTTGCCACCAGTGAGTGAAACTATACAAAAGGTGTATGACTTGTTAGACATTTTGTTCTGGATTGGAAAGATATTTCTGTTTTGCATGGTGGCCTACGTAATATTTGGCATAGGCGTGTTCATTATGTTTAATATTGCGCCACGCACCGAACGCAAGGTGCGCCGCAACGCCAACAATAAAGTGCTGGTAAAAGACGCCACGCTCACCGAGCGCGCAACCAATATGCAGCCTTGGGACAATTACTACAGCATTCTTTGGGATAAAAGCATCAATGCACAAGACGCTGTACTACAAGACAACAACACCTTTGTTGTGGGCAGCTCTGGGCTTGAGCAAGAGCAGAGCAAAAGCTATTTATTACTCACCGGCCCCTATTATACTTTTGCATTTAAAGATAAAAAATTATTTTGGGTACACAACGGCGTGCTAGCACACGAAGAAAAAGCGTGGGGCACACACAATTTTACTCGCGTAACCCACGCGGCAGTAATAAACGCAAACTATATGCTTGTAGAAGCCGCTCCCCCGTCGCAACACGACCATCAGCTTCGCCACCTTTATCAGGTAAATGTAAAAACACTAGAAGCCCATAAATTAGAATCGACGCCTTATTACACGTTTGACATTCCCCCCAAACGCTTTGTAAACGAAAGCACCAATACAACCGTTTTGGTGTATTACCACGATAGCTATTCGTACGCTTTTGGCGGCGACAGCAGCCGTCCGCAAACGAGTATTGTGCGGCTGTATAACAATACATTCCCAGAAGGCAAAGACATCGCCAACATTAGCTTTGCCGCGGGCATGGTGATTGATGTAGCGTTTGAAGAAGGAAACAAACTCGTATTGCTGGGCGACCCAAGCCGGCCCGCTATGTACAACAAGCCAAGGTTAGCACCTAGAGTTTGGGTGCTAACCTTACCTACGGGTTTTTAAAAGTGCCCAACCAAATCAAACCAACCAAGGCTGGGCAGGCTTTGTGGTATGCACCTTTATTTGGTGGTATTTTGGGTAGCTATTTTATTTATTACATTATTTGCTGCTTTCTGATTCTGCCAACCGCTGCTGTAATTGATAAAGGTACAAAGACGGCACAGAAGTTAAGTCGCGCTCGGCATCCAGTATTGCGGGTTGCGGTAAGTACTCTATTTTAACTGGCATATTGGCCTTTACACCCACTAAATTTGCGCCTGGCCCATCTTTTACGCCATACAATTTTATTGGCGTATTACTGATATTACTAACACCATTCTCAAAGGTAATTTGAATATTCCAAAAGCTGCTGCCCGCACCATGTGCTGGCCACCAATATTTTGCACCACCGGTTTTAAATAAGGCATAGCTGTTGGAAGCAAGCTCTTGTTCGTTTAGCTCTATATACATCTGCAAGTTATCAAATAGGTTTTGATGGTTTGCGCCAGAGTGTTGATCGAGTATGGGCCGGCTATAAATTTCTGAATGGGTGTAAACGCTTTTGGTTGCACCGGTATTAAAACTTATGGGGTGCTCTACGGGGTTAAAAACTTTTAAGCCATCTACTAACACATTGTGTGTGTTGCTCATTGCCACGCTGTAATGCGCTTTGTGAGTACCGGTGGTAGTTACACCTTTTATAGTAACGTTCGCAATTTTTTCGGTAAGTACGGCGCTATCGGAATTGATAACGGTTATATTTTTTACCCAGCCGTCGAATAAGCCGGTTAAGTAAATACCATTAAAACCTTGCTCAATATGATGCGCTACAAATGGCGAATCTGGGAACGCTATCGTCAACTCTTCGATACCCACGTTAGTTAAAAACGGCGTTATCGAAATATCTGTGTGTGGCTCAATATCGTGCAGTAAAACATCGGCAAGGGTAACGCGATTGCCCTCCACCTTTGCCACCTTGCTGTACTGTGTTACCAGTGGCCGGTTGGGAAACTTGCGGTGGTTTTCGCCAATGTGATCGCGGCTTAGCCCTGGGTAAAGCGATGCCAACAATGCAGAATTTTCACCCGCTTTGTTGTACCAATTAATTGTAACAACCTGTCCCGCGCTAAGTGCACTAGGGTTATCAACCACCATGACGCTTTCGCCCTGCTTACCAGCGGTTGGTTTGGCAATTGGGTTTATTGGTGTATCTAACTCATCTAAATAGGGCTTGATGCGATCCCCCGCTACACCAACCCAAATATACCCACCAGACCAAGAATACTGTGAATAGGGTAAATCTATTAGGTTATGCGGCTCGCGCTGACGTTTATTTAACGTTACTAGGTAGGTACGCAGCTCTGCTAAGGCTTCTGGGTTTGGAGCGAAACTTAATGGCCGAGGCATATAGAGGGTAGTGCCTGCAGTACCTGCACCCTGCAATACAATATTGCTGCGTTGAATATACAAAATATCGCTAATAATAAAGCGCCCAGCAGGCACGCTAATATGCACCGACCCTTGCAAGCTGTTGGCTTTGGCCAGCGTTTTACGAAACGCCAAGGTATCGTCTTTGCCATCGTTTGCTACCGCACCGAAATCCACCACATTAAGCCTATGCTTAACCGGAATACGCAGGGCATGCCCGCCATTTTTATACCCAGCATAAGAAAAATTGGGCACTTTTTGATTGATATTATCTATTGACTCTGTCGCACAGATACACATAGACAATAAAAAGACAGCTGTGAACACACTGGCTTTTAGCGGGTAACCCCTTGATGGAACAGACTTTATTCGCTTAAACATACGCATGATGGCTTGTACCTTTTGGTTGGTAGGCGCATTTATTTCATTATACGCCGCGCACAAACTGGCATTACCACTTTACCATCAGGCTGTATTAATTCATACTCACACCATACTCAACCTAGAGTAGCTCGAACCAATCTCACTCAAGCAAGCCCTATAGGGTATTTGCGCATAATAATTATTTTCGGAGGAATAACCGTGACTATCACGACTTTTCAACCACTAGCCGCGCCTAAGCAAGCACGCTTTGGGCACTCAAAAAAATTACTTGCTGTACTTGTGGCTGCCGCTGCAATACAAACCCCTACTACATTTGCGCAGGAAGAATCGAGCAATCAGCTTGAAGAAGTAGTTGTAGTTGGTTCACTGCGCAACACTATGCGCAACTCTATCGAGATTAAGCGCGACGCAGAATCCATTGTGGATGTTATCTCTGCGGCAGAAATGGGCGCTCTGCCAGACCTTTCTGTAGCAGAAACCCTGGAGCGTATTGTGGGTGTAACCGGCGACCGCTTTAAAGGCAATGCCAGTGAAATTTCTGTACGTGGCCTTGGCCCATTCTTAGGTTATTCCACTTATAACGGCCGCGAAATTTCATCCGGTAGTGGTAACCGCTCTGTTGCTTTCTCGCAATTTCCGTCAGAGCTAGTAAACGGCGCCGTTGTTTATAAATCACAAACCGCCGACCTAGTTGAAGGTGGTGTTGCAGGCTTAATTAACTTACAGAGCTTGCGCCCGTTAGATTACGGTAAACGCCGCATTCAGGCCGAAGTTAAAGCCAACTACAACGATTACGATGCGAAGCTAAACGGCGACGACGGTATTGGCTACCGCGGTTCTGTGTCGTATACCGATATTTTTGACACCGACATAGGTGCCATTGGTGTAGCAATAGGTTATGCCAGCCACGACTCCTCTACCCCAGAAGAAAGCTACAACACCAGCTCTAGCTTGCGCAACTGTAACTCCGACTACTTTGAAGACGGCGGCAGCAATTGCTCTTGGAGCGATAGCAATGCAGCCGCAAATGGCGGTGCAGCGGCAGACGGCGAATACTATTTTATTCCCAATGCTTTTTACTTCCGTCAGATGGAATCTGAAGAAACTCGCGATGCGTTAATGGCAACCGTGCAGTGGCAGCCCAATGACGATTTAAATATTGTTGCCGACGCGCAATGGTCCGACCGTTTTTACTACGAAGATCGCCACGATTTATATTTTGATGATGGCCGTCGTCGCATTGGTAACTGGACCACCAACGACTCTGGCGCACTTACTTCATACACTGGTGAATCGCGCGTAAGCACCT
This sequence comes from Saccharophagus degradans 2-40, assembly GCF_000013665.1. Taxonomy (NCBI): domain Bacteria; kingdom Pseudomonadati; phylum Pseudomonadota; class Gammaproteobacteria; order Cellvibrionales; family Cellvibrionaceae; genus Saccharophagus; species Saccharophagus degradans. Next base: position 900,845 of record NC_007912.1, on the reverse strand, counting down.
ACGGCGAGTTCAGAGAGCGCGATGAAGTTTATAAAGGTGCGGGCTTAAACGTTGAGTGGCAAGTAAACGACAAACTTATTGTAGATGCCGATATTTCTTATTCCGATACCGTGCGCTACCAAGAAACCTGGCAAACACGTTTTAGATCAGACCGCCTATGGTATGACTTCGACACCGCTGGTGACTACGGCAGCAGCTGGCCAACCGTTAGCTTGTACACCGATAGCGACGATGCAGCAAGTTCTGAGATCGATTACAGCTTGCTAAACGATTACGACTTTTACGATGCAAACCAGCGTGCACGTTACGGCGAAGCAGAAGTAAACGATTCAATTAGTGCACTGGCAATTAATGCCGATTACTTATTAGAGGGCGACTTTATTACCTCTATAGAAGGCGGCATGCGTTTATCTTCGCACGAGCATAAAAACTACGGCGAAGACCGCGTTGAGTTTACCGCTACCGATCACGCAGACATTACCGATATAGCCTCTGGCTGTGCAACTGCCTTCCCGCAATCTGGTTTTGGTGACGATGCAGGCGGTAACCTCACCGAGTGGGCTACCTACGACACCCTGTGCGCATTCGACCTAATGGTTGGCGACGAAGATATGTCGTTAACCCCGGAAGCAGCAAGCGCAGGCGATGTAATTCTTAGCGAAAATATTAATTCTGCCTTCGCTAAGTTTAACTTTAACACCATGCTTGGCGGTGTTGATGTTTCGGGTAACTTTGGTGTTCGCGTTGTGCAAACCAATGTTGAATCTGTTGGCTATCGCCAAGATTACAGCGTAGTAGCAAATGACGCAGGCACACCTGCAGATACTTCGGACGATACTGTAACCATTACCGAAACCGATGGCACACTAAAGAAAGAAGTTTACAACAACGATTACATCAACGTATTACCTAGCTTAAACGTAAACTTTACGCTTAACGAGGAAGTGCAAATACGTACGGCTATTTACGGCGCAATTTCCCGCCCAGATATGTGGTGGATGGGCGCTGGTCGCGACCTAGACCTAGGTGATGGCGAAGAAGATTTTGCAAGCGTAGCAGAAGCCGTAGCGGCGGGTAATGCCACAGCGCTGGGTAACCCCAACATGGAAGCCATTGAATCCATGAACTACGATCTATCGGTTGCTTGGTACCCATCTGAAGACACTATGCTTTCTGCTGCGTTCTACTTTAAAGAGTTCGAAGCGGGCCTAGATGTTGCGGATTCCTCTACAGTACAAGAGTCGTTCAATATTAACGGTACCGACATCACTATGGATGTGAACGGCTTAATTCAAAATACCAGTGAGGCCTCTAACATTTCTGGTGTGGAACTAAGCTTGCAGCACGGCTTTACCACCTTGCCACAACCTTTTGATGGCTTAGGTGTAATGGCGGGCGCTAACTTTGCCGATACCAACTTCGACTACTTCGAAAACGGAGTAGACATGACCGACGACGTAGTGATTGCACCAGCAAGCTTGCCGGGCTTCTCTAAGCAAAGCTACAACGCAGAGGTGTACTGGGAGAAATTCGGTATTACTAGCCGTTTATCTTACAAATATCGTTCGGACTACCTAAAACCTTTCGGTAGCGACTTTGGCCAAACTAACCGCTTTGTAGAAGACACAAGCTCTGTAGATTTATCGTTAGCTTACAACGTAACTAAAAATGTACAGCTTAAATTTCAAGCGCTTAACTTAACCAACGAGCCTTACGCAGAATACCGCGTGACAGACGGTTCGTATAACCGCATTGAATATAGCGGCACTAAGTTCTTTGTTGGCGTACGCGTTAAACTGTAAACCGTACCACAATAAATAACTAAGCACCCAAGGGCGGGCCTACCATAGGCGCCGCCCTTTTTATTGGCTTACAGCACAACATTTACAGCTTATGCCCTGTAAACTAGTATAAAAGGTGTTACGGAAACTCTGATTAATTTTATAGCCGGCTAGCTCTGTGGCCATTTGGCATTAATCTATTAATAAACCGATAAACTATTAATAATTTGTTAAACCAAGGGGAGGTTTTATGCGTTTTAGCAACGCCCTAGTCGTGCTCTCGTTGTGCTTTGGTGGCATATGGCTTACGGCTTGTTCTGGAGCCGCACATAAAAATACAGCGTCTCACCCTACTGCCACCACTCCCGCACAAAGTAGCGCTTCAACCAGCCAAACACACAGCTCGCGCCAAACCACCCAAGCCACCACACAACTTGGGCAATTTAATACCGCCAAAGATTTATATTTAGCGCAATTCGATAGCAAAACCGACGTCGACGATATTCACGCTATTGCAGGCGTTGCCACGGTTTTATCAGATAAGCGTTTCGCAAAAGTACGCTACCACGCCGTAGCGGGCGCTTATGGCATACAAGGTGGCTTGTATGTGCCCGCCAATGAATTATTTGATGCCGCCTTTGGCAAAAATTGGTCTGATGCACACGCTAATTTTAATCAAGCGTTAACAGACGTGAGCCAACTCGTAAGCGACACCTTACTTAAAGGCGGCGATATTTGGATAGCAGAAGCGGGCCAATCGGATTTTTCTGCTGCACTCATTAAAAATGTTAAAAAGCGCTTACCGAATATAAATACCAACAAGCGCATTCACATAGTGCAGCACAGCACATGGAACGAAGAAAACGCAGCCCCCGCAAAATTGCGCTACGTTAAACAGTACAGCGATTACCACAAAATAGCCGATGGCAACGCCACCGGCAATGGCACCCCCGGCTTGCGAACGGAACAACCCGTAAACTTAAAAAACATAATTAAACAAAATAACCTTAAAGTGCTTTGGAGCACAGCCCTAGATATTGCCAACCAATACAACGGTAAAGACGAGCGCTACCACAATGGGGCAATTGCCAAAGGCGGTTTGGATTTTTCGGATGTTGTAGAAACCTGTTGGATATTTGGGTTTAACCACCTCGAAAATATAGACGACTTTTTTAACGAGTTCGCACAATAAAACCTAATTGTTAACCCAATTATTCCCCTCAGCATTCTATATTTAGGACACTTATATTTAGGACACTCATATGAAAGTAATGGTTATGGTAAAAGCATCGGCGAGTTCCGAAGCGGGCAAAATGCCAAGCGAAGCACTACTTACCGCAATGGGCGAATTTAATGCTCAGTTGGTAGATGCAGGAGTTATGGAAAGTGGTGAAGGCTTAAAGCCAAGCAGCGAGGGCTACCGCGTACATTTTAATGGCAGCGAACGCACCGTTAGCCAAGGCCCGTTTGCCGCTACCAACGAATTAGTAGCTGGCTTTTGGGTATGGAATGTAAACTCTATGGAAGAAGCCTTAGAGTGGGTTAAAAAATGCCCCAACCCCATGGAAGAAGCATCGGATATAGAGATTCGCGCACTCTACGGTATGGAAGACTTCGCCGACGCAGACCCAAGTGGCGAAATAGCAGCACAGGAAGACGAACTGCGCCAAACCTTAGAGATGCAAAAAAGCAGCGTGCGCAATTATTTGTTTTTTGCTGGCCGCTGCCAAGAAGCACTGGATTTTTACACCCAGCATTTAGGCGCAAAAGTTGAATTTAAAATGCACTTCAACGAAAGCCCCGAACCTATGCCGGCAGATATGCTACAAAAAGGCTTTGAAAATAAAATTATGCACGCAGCGTTTAAAGTTGGCGACGTTACAATACTGGCCAGCGATGGCTGTAACGACACAGACACGTTTAGCGGCTTTAGCTTGGCACTTACGGTACCCAACGAACCCCAAGCCCACAGAGTGTTTAACGCGCTAGCGCAAGATGGCAAGGTAGTTATGCCTTTAGCCAAGGTATTTTGGTCACCGCTGTACGGCCAGGTTACCGATAAATTTGGCGTAGCCTGGATGATAATGCTGCCTGATGCCTAAGGGCTGCACAGGCGTTGCGGAACAGATAGCCCGCAAGTATTGTCATACAAAACGGGCTAGACTCTTTAACACTTATACAGCCTTACAATAGCTATCAGCGTGCCCAGTAGAGCAAAGAAGCCCCTAGCAATAATTTGATTTGCCCTATAGGGCCGCTAACATTATCAATTTGACCAATTTATATTTAAAATGCCCCTACGCTGGCGCAAAGGCTATAAAACCTAACACCCTAAAAAGACCTAACCAATCTTTACCTTGCGCTGAGCTCTATCGTAAAAAACATATTAAAAAATAGGCACTAAGGATGAATACCAACACCAAAAGAAAGCCAATAGTTATAGCAAATTGGAAACTCAACGGCGGCCTAGAGCTAATCTGCACCTCGGTTGCTTCGTTTATAGGCAAGCACTTCGAGGCAGATATTGCTATTTGCCCACCCTACATTTACATGCGCGATATGCTTACCTTCCTGCAACATTCAGAAATTAGCATTGGCAGCCAAAACGTAAGTAAGTTTAAGTCGGGTGCTTATACCGGTGAAACCTCTGCGCAAATGCTCAAAGAAGCAGGTTGTAAGCTGTGCTTAATCGGCCACTCTGAGCGCCGATCTATGTTTAAAGAAAATAACCTAAGCTGCCAAATTAAAATTGGCAACGCGCTAAACCACGGCCTTATGCCCATATTGTGCGTAGGTGAAAACAAAGAAGAGCACGACGCTAAAATCACTAAAGATGTGATCTTCCGTCAGGTTACCGAGTGTTTAGAAGGCGTAGAGCTAGATGGCCGTAAAATTTGTATCGCTTATGAACCTATTTGGGCAATAGGCACCGGCGCCTCAGCTACCCCAGAAATTGCACAGGATGTACATTCGTTTATTCGACAAGAACTAATAAAATTGTACGGCGAAGAAACCGCTAACAGCATCCGCTTGCTGTACGGCGGCAGCGTAACCAAAGACAACGCCAAAGACCTACTCGCCAAAGAAGATGTAGACGGCCTACTTGTAGGCGGCGCCAGCTTAGACCCAGGCCACTTTTTGGCTATTTGCCAGCACGCCTCAGATTCTTCTGCTAGCTAATAAAAAACCTCCCGCTGCTATGCCATTACGTATAGCAGCGCCCTTTTTATCCCTGCTCACTTTTTCTTGTCCACATTTCCCTGTTCACTTTTCCTAGCCTACTGCCCCCTAGTACTTCTCAATATTGCGATTAAAAGCAATTAATGCAATTAGCGCAATCACACCTACTACAGCTAGTACTGCGGCAATGCACCAATAATAGCTATACGCACTGCTCGCGATAATAAGCTTTAAGCCACCCGCCGCAGCGAATATAGCAATAGAGCTAATAAATGGCAGCATGTTATACCAGGCCAATAGCGTAGTTCTGCCGCAATCTCTAGCGCGATGCACAACTAGGCTGCGCGTAAATACTACAAACACCCCATACGAAATACCCATCAAAGACGCGCTTGCGGCCACATACATAAACGAGGGCACCAATTTGAGGTACAGCAATACAACACCTACACTCATTGCTGCTAAAATTATTACTTGCACCCACACACAGCCACTATCGCGAAATGGCGATTGCCTAAAGCGACCATATAGCAAACAGCTAACAACCGCTGCCAAACTAATCACTAGCATCACCAAGCCACCGAGCTTTACAGGGCTTTTAAACCCGTAAAAATCGCGAATAAAATAAACAAGTAGAGAGCTTGTTAAAAAAACCACCGCCAAATAAGCACCACTGTAAATGAGAAAATACTTATCACTTAGATGAAGAGGTATGTTTTTGGTATTTTCTTTTGCGCCGTTATCGCTTGTAGCGGTTATACCGGCGCCTACTACACCTGCACCTATTACACTAGCTATATTGCGATAATAAAACGCCGCTGCGAAGGCGAGTAAAATGACTACCCCACTAACAACAACGCCATGTTGGTAGAAGGCAAAAAACACAGGAGCCAAACACACCGCCACCAACATAAATATCATGCTGTGCTTTGCATGGTTATCGCTAACCTGTATGTCTGCGTGATGACATATCCCCGCATCTAATTTCTGATACAACGCACACGATAAAAACCGAAAGCATAAATAAAAGCCAAAATAGGGCACAACAGACAAGCCTGAAAACAACAAGCCAAAGCTAATAACCACAAGGGGCAACCCTACATATAGGGCTGCTTGCAAAGAAATATATTTGCCTAATTTTGTTTCCCAAACAATACCTGCTATTGATGCAAGTGACCCCAGCATAAGCAACAGAGTGACCAGTTGCTCTTTGTATTCTGGAGCAACGGCAAGAAAATAGGTTTGGGGTATTACGTTGGCCCCGCCAATCCACAAGAACCAAAAGAAGAAGAAGAAAAAACTACGCATAACTAAGGGCCTGATACACAAACAGGCCAGCCGCAATTGGAACCAACAGATACAAAATTTGTGTAGTTAAACCTCGGTTACTATATTTAATAGTAGATACCATGCATAAAGCAGCGCCCACCAACACAACAACAGTTGCACCTACGTGTAGCAAACCTGGTAACCACTGAATACAAGCCAAGGCAACAAACACCCAAGCTGCCGCATTAGTAGTAGGCAAGCCAGAGAAATACCCAAGGGAACTTTGTTCGCAATTAAAGCGGGCTAATCGCCAAGACGCACAAGTAGCATAAAAAATACCTGCAGCACACACATAAAGCGACTCGCCAGATTGGCCAAATGCGAATAACGCAATCAGTACACCGAAGTTGACCGCATCCGCCAAACTATCTAACTGCGCCCCCATTTCTGAGGCACAGTTTAATTTTCTGGCCACTATGCCATCTAGCTTATCCAACAAAAATAAGCTCGGCATAATAAATATTGCCGGTAATATATAATCTGCCTGTAAACAAAATATACAAACCAAACCACCAACTAAGCCGGTAAGGGTTATAGCATTAGCAGGGTTAATAGAACGCATAGGGGAATCCTATATAGAAACCTAAGAAAGCCGGAGCAGTTACCAACAAACTATCAAAACGGTCCACAATACCGCCATGCCCTGGCAACATAGCAGAAAAATCTTTAATGCCTTGCGCCCGCTTATATTTAGAAAAAACCAAATCGCCCAAGCTAGCGGCCACCCAGCCAACAAGCGCCAACCAACCCCATGCGGTAGGGCTCGCCATTTCAAACCCAAGTAAACCATAGGCTGCAATAAGGGCCAGAATAACGCCCAACGCACCTGCCACATAGCCTTCTACACTTTTATTTGGGCTTAAATGGGGAAACAACCTATGCTTACCCAATGCCTTGCCAATAAAGAGAGCGAGGGTATCATTAAATTGAACAATCAATATTAATAGCATCCACAACACCGGCACAGGCTGCACTAAAAACAATAATGCAGTACAACCCAACACTACAAACATAAGAGTAAACACTAAACTCGCGGTTTTTGAGGCTAGTACATGTGCGGGCAATATAAATACTGCCACTAAACCAAGCAACCAGCCCCAAAGCCAAATTGATATAGCTAATTTAAAAATAGTTACAGCGAGAATTAGGGCAACAAACGTTAACAGCCAACTTCCCAGCCGCCCTAGTTGATGTCGACTTACTTCAAAACTTGCCACACCACAAAGCAATAAAGTAAACAGCCAAGCCCCCCAGGGTGAACACCATAAAATAACCACCATAATATGCAGTAATACCAATATGGTGATGCAACGCTTTACCATGCCAGCGTTGCGTTTAATAAAGCAGTACAAGGTAAGTAAACCCGCAATACTTAAACACAACAAATAAAATGCCAATATCTGTGGTGCCATTAGCTTCTCCCTAGTACTACATCGGCAACATTTTTTAGCGCTCTATCTTGCTCAGACTCTAAGTTCCACGTTCGCTGAGCATTTACTGCAGCCATAAGCGCTTGCCCGTGGTTAGATAATGCGAATGGTGAATGCTGTAAACACTGATAAATAACAGCCTGCTCGTGAGTACAGTTCGAAATACTAGCAACATGCTTTCCAAACTCTACCTGTGGCTTATTGGGCTGCTCGTTAACCAGAATATCGTCGAGGCTATTGAGCGCATTTAACACATATTGCTTTTGTTCCGCGCTATTTAAGTTTGCAAGTATATGCGCGGGAATAGCGCGGCCTAGAGTCCAATCTTGTTTTGCCATGCCTAGTGGAAACTCCAAACGCTGCTTTGCAGGCTCTATAGGTAAACCACCGTGAAATAACACTGGCACTATATCTACACCCGCCTTAATAGCGGCATCAATTAATGATGAACTGATTGTAGTTTGCGCTTCTCGTGCGGCTAATGAACGCGTACCGGCAATATGCACTAATAGCGAATGTTCGCCCATCGCGACAGCCTGCATAGCCTTACTCATTGCCTGCAGCACAGCAGTGGGGTTTTCTCTATCAATTAACGTTAGCAAGTTCTTTGCGTTGAAAGGCGCAAGCGCCGTAAGCATGTTGCCAATCCAACTATGGGCGTGCTCTTTTTTTGCCAAGGCACTAACGGGCAATCCATTCAACGCGCTCATCGCAATAGCGAATAAAACCGATTCTACCCCAACTTGATGGTTCGCTAAATAAAGCACACCTTTTGGCTTGCTATCGCTTTGTGCTTGTATGCGCTTACCTGAACAAATATTGTTATTTTTAATCGTACCAGTAAAGCGGTGGGCAATTGCCATAAAAATATCTTCCACTAAACCGCCGGTCGCACTAATAGAAGCTCGCCAATAATCCCTAATAAATAGTAACCCCGCATTAGCCTGAGCAAACTTTGATTTAACGTTATAAGCAGTAACGTTATAAGTAGTCACATTAGGAGTAGCACCTGTACACGCTATAGTTAATTGCTGCATGCTTAAACAATCGCTTTTATTTAAGCCAATAAGCAACTCGCCCTGCATAGCTAAATCAACCTGCGCTGGGTGTATATGCCATTGCGCAGCCAGATATTCCTTGGCAAGAATCACCTCTGTTAGAGTTAAACCGGTGCGCCGCATTATGTTTGCGTTACAGTCGTAAATACTTTCTAACGTACCCGGTAACCAATTGCATTGGTTAACAACTTCGAGCGCTAAGCTTGCACTATTTTCATTTATAGTGGATAAGCGAGCACCGGGTACAGGTTGCTTAGCAACAAAAAATTGAAGCTGTGCTTCACTGCTCAACTCGCCCAGCGGGCCTTTGGGCAACACCGCTTCGATTAAAATAAATTCAGCCCACAATCCCCCTGCTGCAGTGGTAATTTGTATTTTAATCGTTGGCAATTTTAAGGCATCATCTAAGCCAACGGGGCGCGCCTCTACTAATAGCTCACCACTTTTTGGCGTATCGCTAAAAAAGGTAGCTCGTTTTAATAACAGTGGATAAGCCGCAGAACCTTGCTCCACAGTCGGGAACCACATATCAAGCATGTGATGAGGCACAATATGTAAGCTCGCATCTAAAACACCTGGGTGCAGCTTGCCAGCGGGAACACCTATAGCCTGAATATCGATTTTGCCCGACGCCCCTTTTGCTGTAATAACCACATTGCTTACAGCTTGAAAGGCACTGCCATGAAAAAGCCAACCGCCTTTATCTGCGTAGGGGTTACCCGCTAGTATTACTGGGTCTGCAGAGGGCAACGGCGGTAACAATTTAACGGGAAATGGATATTGCTCATCGAACAACACATTACCATGTGCAATTTTTTTATACCTGCTAGTGGGTTCATCCCACTGAGTTAACTCCATGGCAACGCGGTGCGCGGTGTGCGCAACTCCCCAACTATGTAGGGTTTGTTTTGGGTTGTTAAAACTTACCCAGCTATTTACACGTACATTTTCTAACCCCGTCATTTTTCTGCCGGGTAAGCGTTTAGCTGCGTCTTCCATCATCGCATTAGCTAATACCATAAATGGTAAAGCCGGTACCGTAAATGTGGGGCAGTGATCATTAATCCAATGTTGAGATTGGCTATCAAAAATACGTTCTGGTGGCGTTAATAGCTTAGCGGCTTTGCTTTCATCTATTACTACCAAACTAATATTTTTAGCTTGATAGATTTTTTGTTTATCTACCCATAGGCTTGCATCTGCCGTTATAACTATTCGCCCGCTTTCATATTCGCATTGCTGTACTTCTAGGTCGCACTCCACAATTTTATTATGGGGCAGCACTTGCCCCCTGTAACTCCAACTATGAGCAATATTGCTGGCGAGCGTTTCAAACCGTGGTTTTACAAATTGCTCACCTACGTTTTGCGATATGGCGTAGCACTGCAATGTTTGCAGCATCATTTCTAAACCTAAGGAACCAGGTTGAACAGGGTCGCCGTAGAAGTGTGATTTAAAAAACCAAGCGTTTGTGTTTACGCTCATTTGCGAGCGCACGCGGCCTAGTTTTAGTTGCCCGCCATCTGGCCATATACCAGTAATACGATCTATTAAACAAAGCATAGGCCCAGGTAATCGCAACTGACCGTTAAAATAATCTGCCGGCCTATGGCGCAAGTTATAAGCATTGTGCTCTGCGCTATTTAGCGCGCAAAGCTCTTGCTCTGTTGTAGGTAAACCAGCTTGTTGCGCCAAGGCTGCTTCTGGAAAGAAACCAAAAACGGTTTCCATTTGATACACCAGCTCTGTTCGAATATAACAGCGCACGTTGAAGCCCAGAATAATCATACCCGCCATTGCCGATACTGAGGTGCTTTCTACTTCTGTTAATAAGCATGTATCTTCTGCAACTATTTCTCGGTACTGGGTTGCGGTGCCATCTAAGTTGCGAAAAAATGCTTCTGTATCGCCACCAAAACCGCCGCCCATATAAGTAGCTAACCAGCCACAGGGTTGTAGGGCAGCTTCGAGTAAAACAGGAAAAGGCATAGTAGCTTGGCTATTTTCGCTAAAATACCATGCGTCGTTCGGAATTAAATATTCCATTACCGCTTTACCACCCGCTTTTAATTGCCGTGGCGCTATATCTACCGATTTTACTTTCGAAATAAAATGGTATGGGTAGCCGGGTAATCTTGGGCCGCGTCGGGGGCCATCAAATTGCTTGTAATGCGGGCCAAATGCATCGCTGGGCTTACCCCAAGCGCAGGCCACCATAGAGTCTTCATCAAACTTAAATTCTTGTTCGGCAGCTACACTAGAGTCCGCTTGGTTTACCGGCTCGGCATGTTCAATTACATGCACTCGGCTTTCGCAAGGCCAACCTGGCACCAGCTCAACACCAACACCCTGGCCTAAAAAGGCTTTGCGCCCATCTACGGTACACATTAAATCTACGCGAATTTGCGGCTTTGGTGTGGCTTCTACCCCGTGAACATAAATTTCATAAACCAGCTTTTTACCACCCGGAATAAGCTGGCTACGACAGATGAGGTTAAACGTTTCATCTTTAATTGGTTCAAAGCGCCAGCCGTCACGCGCCAACGTGAATCCCATGGATGCAAGATAAAATGATATTACTTGCACACCACCCTCAAGCATCAATGTGCCGGGGGCACAGGGGTCATTTTTAAAATGGCCATCAAAAAACCAATGGTCGGGTTTAACATTGAGTTGGGCTTTTAGGTAACCGCGCTGCCAAGGCCCGCCGCGGTGATTTAACTCTAGCACCTCGTCAAACATCAATAAGTCGCCACCTACTATGGTAGGGGTACGCTGGTGGCAATTGGCGCGGTAAAAGCTATCGCCAAAACAAGACACTAAATCGCCTTGTGTATACGCATCAATATCGGCACGAGTAAACGCCGTCTTGGTTGTATGGCACGGGCCATCGGCCACATTCAGCGCTGTATTTGCTTTTTCTTTTTCCGCATCCCAAATTACACCTGCAGAACCTGCGAGCTCTTCGTAGGTAAAAAAGCCTGCTTGCCCGCGCCTTACTTCCAAATGAGTGTGCCCATTTATTTCACAATTGTAGTGAAAGAAAAACAGTCGCACATCACCTTGCTTTGCGTAGCCATCTAGATGGATGTCGTAACGGATAGTATCGCCAACTGCGGGTAATTTATCGCGATAGGTGAGCTCACAGCCTAGTAAGCGGTATACACGCTCGCCTTTATTTTCAAAATCTGCGCCCATCCAGCTAATCAATAGAAGATCGGCTTGCCCCGCTTCAATCATAATACCGGCTGGCATATGCCCGTGGTGCACATACCAATCTTTGCTTGTTACATCGGTTTCTGTCCAGATGGAGCCTCTAGATTCCATAGCGCCTGGAGTAGCATCTATGCCCAATACTCGATCTGCTAGAAGCAGTGGCGGTTGCGGCATTCTTACTTGGCGGGCGTAATTATCCTGTTGCTTGAACAGCGGCCCGAATATGTTGGAAATAATGCCGCCAGCAAGCTCTTCTAATTGTGCTCTAGTGTATTTAGGGCCGGGAAACTCGGAAGTATTTTTTTTGTAATCACTACTTGTCGCAGCCACATCACTCTGTTTTCTCAGCGCAGGCTCGTTAGTTAATGGAGTACTACTTGCCGGCTTGGTGTGTATCGCTGAAGCAGCATTAGAGCGCGTTTGCTCTGATATTTTTATTTGGCTTTTAATTGGACCTTTAAATGAGTTCTGCACAGAACGTTGCTCAGCAACATGTGCATTACTTTGTGCAACACTTGCAGAGAGCTTTGCTTGCAGTAGCACTTCTGCGGCTTTATTTTGAAAAGCTAGGTACTGATTATGATTTTCGCTTAATTGCGTATGTAGGCTTTTTAATGCGCGAATAGCTGCACTGTGTTGTGTTTGATAAACGCTTTGCGCAGCGGTGCCAGAATGCATAGGCGCTTGCACTGCTCTATTTTTATTTTCATTTTTATCTTCAGACAAATCAATTGCTCTAGGTAATGGCGCGATAGCTTCCGCAGCGGAAGACAAAGGTAACTGAATAGGTAGCTGAACAGGTAACGCAACAGGTAGTGAAAAAGGCAAACGGTTATTTTTACCGCTGTAATCTGGTTGAGGAAACGCAGCAAGTATTTGCTTTAACTGTACGGTGTGATTATCGTCTTCAATATTATCTTTTAGCCCTTGCTGAGGCTTACTTACCCCTATACTTGTTATTGCGTCTGGCAATGGTGGAGCCGGTGCCATTTTTGTATCTTGCCAATACGGCTGTGTAGTGCGCATTTGTAGTTGGTTACTTGAAGATACGGTTGTTTTATCGCTACCTGCATATGTAAACTTTTCTAGCGAGGGGAATACAATTGCAGGCAAATGCACAGGTAAGCTTTTGCTATAGCTAGGCACTTTAGCACTGCCGCTGTGCGCCAAACCGGCTAGCAGCGTTTTGTTTAGCTCTACACCGGCACACCACAGCTGTGCTACTGCCTCGAAAAACGGTAGCGCACCAGCGCCGGACCGATCTAAATGCACCGCTAAATGGGGGCGTTCACCGAGTTGCTCTGCTATCCACTGGCTGGATGTATGCCTTGGACCGTGCTCGATAAAAATGCTCACACCATCGCTATACGCAGCCTCTACAACGGGCCTAAAATCTACCGGTGCGACAGCCTGCTGGGTTAGCGCCTGAGCTATTTTTTGTCGCGATAATGAGTAGCTTGCAGCAAACGCGTTTGAATAAAAGCGCGGTAACCGCCCTCTACTTTCATCTATAAAGGTGTCGCGATTGTGTATTTGATACCAAGTATCTTGCCATGTAGATAGCGCCGGATGATGGGCGACAATGTCGTGCCCCATAGGTACAATAGCGCGAGCAAATGAATTTAGCGCTGCTTTTATGGCGTTAACGCAGCTCGCCTCACCCGCTACCACGCAATCATTATTACTGTTGATCATGGTGAGCGTAATATCTTTATGCTCACGCAATAACGCTTTAACTTTTTCTACGGGCGCAACTACGCGCAACATTAACCAGTTACAAATTGTGGGGTTGTTATAGTATTTACGCGCACAGTCTAAGTCCCCGGCTATCCATTGGGTGTACATACCAGAGCGATCTATATCGTCGAATAACGCTCCCATATCTCGCCATACGTCAGCAGCAAACACACTATTCGTTTCGCCAGACGACACACCGAGCATTGCCTGTGGTTTAACACCTAAAATATTTTGGGTAATACAGGCATGAATTTGAGACAGTAAGCTGCAGCCCTGCAAAACATCGAACGGCCCTTCTACTTGCTTAGCCTCAGCTTGCAACCACGGTAAACAGCTAGCAAATACAGGGTGCTTACGCAATGTTTGCTCAACCGCAGTAGGGAAAATTGAACATAGTGCATTGCCCATTCCTGGGTATGCCGACGCTGCGCCAGTAAAAACAAAACCCACATCCCCAGCTAGTTTTTCGCAGCTTAAATAGATGTTTTTTGCCAAGTTAGTCACGCCAACAGGCGTTTTACTTACAGTGGAGAATTTACCCAGAGCTTCAGCTGCATTTTTTTGCAACTCAGTAAAATGTTTGGGCGATGCCAATACTATAACTAGTCGCCACGGCTGGTTTGCCTGCAAACAGTCTAATTCGGCAGGTTGAGCAGCTTGCACATTATTGATTAGCTCTTGTAATGTGGCGCCCTGAAAAAACGCTAGCTGTTCTTTATGTAATATCGGCAGAGAGTTTTCTTGCTCTGCTTTTTTTTCAATTTCAGTTTCAGCTTCTGCGCCAATTTCACTTTGCCCTCTAGCTAACGAATAGTGGGTTAACACACTTTCAGCTGCTAACCCCATTAAATGGGTTGCAGTGTGGGGCACGCCTAGAATATTCGACCAAGTATTTAGCCAGTCGTTTTTTGCTAGGCACAGCTCGGCTGTACGTTCTTTGGCAATATTTTGAGCTTCATCCAAAGGAAGTTCGTAGTAAATTGGATTACCTGCTTTTAATGCAGTGCTTTTGCGCTGTAATAGCAGTACTACGCCACCGTCCACTTGCTGCTCAATCGGCAATTGTGCGCTTGCGCTATTTTCTTTTGGATTAGCTTGTTGATCTCGTAATGCAACTGCTTGGCGATGAATCTCTTCCGATGAAATATCAACCGCGCCTACCACCGCCACATCTATTTCATTTTTTAATAGTGCAACCTTTGCAATATCTAATGCGTAACTTCCGCTGTATTCTTCTGCGGACACAGTAAAGCTTGGACCCTGCAAATCTAACTGCAAATTACTGCGGTTAGCCGGAATATTTGGCATGGTACCAATGACAGAAACAGCATTTATGGGCCGCGTTATACTATTGCGCGTCTCGGGCAGCCAATGCTCGTCGACTCGTCCCTCGATACTTGCAAGCTCGCCAAGCCAATGAGCCAAGCGTGTACGCATAGTAAAGCGGCAGCTATTCATATCTACCCCCATACCCACGTATACGCCAGTGCGCTTAGCATCGTACGCTGGCAGCTCACCTAACGCTTCGCGAATAAGCGTCATAATAAGTAGCTGCTGCGCGCTGGTATCGTCTAAATCACTTGGAGGAAAGCCAAGTTGAGCGAGGTCTATATCTAGTTTATTTATTCGCTTGTTTTTTACGTCTGAGCCAATATTCGCAGAATTTAAACCGTATTTTTCGCGGCTCCATTTTTTTACAAAATCGAGCTTACTTTCTACTCGCGCTGTGCGCAGGGAAACGCCGCATACAACTAGCGGGTCGCTCTCTTGCGCAATAGAGTTGATTGTGCTTTGCCGTGAAGATGTACTTGTATCAATACTTTTTGGTACTAGCCACAGCTTATTATTAAGCTGATGCTGCACCACCATATGAGCATTGTTACCACCAAAGCCAAACGCATTGATACCGGCAATGCAATTATCGCCATTAGCCCAATGTTCATTTTTCTGCACTAGTCGCGCGGGGCCCGAATGCAAGCCTGCAATAGGCTGCTCGCAGTGAATAGACGCAACGCTAGTAGATTGCTTCATATTCTGTAATACACGTATCAAACCGGCTGCACCGGCTGCAGTAATTAAATGGCCAAAATTACTTTTAAGTGAAGATATTGCCAAACCCGTATTTGTGGAAAAGAAAGTGTTAATGCTTTCTAGTTCGACACTATCCCCCGTTGGGGTACCCGTGGCGTGGCATTCGATATACGAGACCTTGTTAGGTTTTATATCGCAGTGTTTGTATGCATTTTCGTAGGCGCGAATTTGCCCTGCACGCGAAGGCGAAAGTAAGCCGCCTGTGCGGCCATCATTCGATAAACCTATAGACCGAATAACACCGCGAATTGTATCGCCATCTTTTCGCGCTTGGCGCAGTGTTTTTAAAATAACAATGGCCGCCCCTTCTGCAGGCACTAGGCCATCGGCACGGGAATCAAATGGGCGAGATATGCCGTTTTTACTCAGAGCTTTAAGCGCACTAAAACCCACATTTAAATAGAGGCTATCTGCGTGATTAACTGCACCTGTAAACATGGTGGTCGCACGCCCAGAATGCAAATAATCACACGCGAGTTTAATGGCGTATAACGACGACGCACACGCAGCATCTAAGCAAAAGGTGGGGCCAGCAGCGCCTATAGCCTGTGCCACAATATGACTGGGCGCAGATGAAGAAAATCGCTGACTGTAATCGGCTTGCCGATTAAACAGTTTTTTATGTAACGCGGCATATTCTGGCTGCTTCGCCAGCCAGTGCTGCGCAAATAAATCGTTAGTTTCGCGCGGTGCATAAGAAAGGTTACCTAAAATCACCCCCCAATCTGTTCGCGCCTTTTTTTCGGGCGATATTGCTGCGCTTGCCATTGCCTGCCTAACCGCGGCGATGCACCACTGAACACCGCGACTAGTTTGCTGCAAATTTTCTGAACTTAGATTAAGAGAATCAACATTAGACAGTGCAATGGCATCGTCAACAAAGCCACCGCGTGCAGACCAAGCCGTATCACCAGGGCTTGTAATCTGAGCTTGCTCACCCACTACTCGCTGTGGGTCTACCCCCCAATGGTTGATACTCGCATTAGAGGTTAAATCTAAACCCGCTGATGTAACTCGCCATAAATCCTCTACAGAATTTACGCTGGGCAATACGCACCCCTCGCCGACAATAGCGATAGGCTCAAAATGGTTATACGCCATAACTAATTTACCGCAAGCTTTCGTTAACAGCGTACATACGCAAACCGCGTATGCAAGCAAGTACTGTATCGGCGGAATCTAATAACCAAATATTGGAAACCGTGCTCACACTATCGTGTTTTTCACGCTGTAAATAACAGCGCACTGCGCCCTGTACTGTACCAAAGTGATTTATTTGCATAGTGTCGAACCCCATTGGCAGGCTTTCGCGATTGATATGCTTTTGCCCCCAAACCAATGCAAGTTGCAAAGCGCCATCCAATATAGCTTGATCTATACTTGCACCATAGTCAGCCCAATTTAATTGATTTGTACCTATTAATTCGGCCACGGCACTATCATCTTCTAAAGCGCCAATTCGCGTAATCGACTGGTAGTGTTCACCGTGAAACAACAATTCTTTATAGGGGTTAAAATGCGTATAGCTGGGGTTGCTTGGCTTGCTAAGTAAGCCACGAGACGGCGCCTCCCCGGATTCGCCCACACCGGCACCACTCGCTTCGGTATAACTTTTATCTAAACAGTTAACGTTTGCGCTATAGCGCAGTACACCATTGGCATCGGTAAGACCAAGCGAAAAGAGCGTTGAGTTGGGCAGTTCTTCCAAGTTGATTGTAAAAGTAACGTGAGGCTCGCTAAGTACAATGCCTTTTAGCACTTTTAAATCTAACAGTGTAAACGCCTTTAAACTTGGCAGCACAGATAGCATGGCAGACCTAAACCAATCTACCACCTGTACTACAGGGAGTACTATTTCACCGCGAACCTTGTGGCTTTCTAAATGGGGCAGAGATTGTAAACTCGCCACCACCTGCATTTTATGGCTACACAAAGCACCTGGGTTGGCCAACGGTTTATTAAGAGGCATGCCACCGTAAACGACCTCGGTATTAATTTGGCTGTGTTGTAGCTCATCTACAAAAAATTGTGCACCGCTGTGCAAGGGAATTAGCTCAACCCCCATTTGCGCAAACTTCTGTTTGAGCGCATCCGTTACCATACCGCTTTCCCACGGCCCCCAGTTAATAGCCACTACTTTAGTGTTATTTGCTGCGCTATACCAAGCGGCCACACGATTAAGTACTTCATTAGCCATTGCGTAATCACTCTGACCAATATTGCCCGCTCGCGCAGCAACCGAAGAAAACAAACAAAGCACTTTTAATGTTTGATCCGTTAGTACATTGAGTAAGTTATGCAGCCCCTGCACTTTGGTACCAAACACCGCATCAAAGTGCTCAATTTTTTTGCCAGATAATAATTTATCGGCCAATACACCCGCTCCGTGAACAACCCCACTAATGGGCCCCAACTGCGTTTGAATTTGTTTTACCACTTCGGCTAGTTGGTCTTGATTGTTTATATCACACGGGAAATAACTTACCTGTGAGCCAGCTGCCTGTAGATTGCTTAACGTTTTGCTTACTTCCCTAGAAGAAACCACAAGCCCCACTTCTCGCTTTAATTCTGCAGGGAGCATTTGAATTCCTGCCGCCTTTGCTTCGGCTAGAATTGCTCGCATTATTGCGGCTTCATCCGCACAATGCTCAAACCGGCTTACATCAATTACCGGCGAGCGGCCTAGCAATGCAAACTTTAAAGGTAATTGTTTACTTAAAGCTAATATGGCTTCCGCTGTGACGCCCCGCGCACCGCCAGTAACTAATATCACATCGTCTTTATGTAGTGGCATGCTGCCTTGTTGCACACTGGCTTTTACGCTAACAGGCACACAACGCTTACCATACAAGCCTAACGCTACTTCGCGCTGAATACCGCCATCGACAATTTCTTGTGCAAGATTATTAACAAGCTCAGCAAGCGTGATTTTTTCTATATTAATGTCAATACTTCTTACTAACGCAGCGGGCCATTCTTGCGCAGCTGTTTTAACTAGGCCACTGATACCACCAGACCAACTCTGCACGCCTGAGGCACCGCTTTGGCCATAGTCGCCCGAAGTGTTCTGTACAGCAATAAATACTCCGACTTCTTTTTCTAGCACTGGAGCCAATGTGCAGGCTTGCTCAAAAATAACGCGGTTAATCGCTAGTGCATCTTTACTGTGTTTAAATTTTTGCAAACCATTTAAACTAATTACGGCCTTGTGGTTTTCATTTACTCGCTGAGCAACCTCGGCCTGCAAACCGCGCGCCTTTAGCGCGTCGCATAGTGGCTGAGCGCAGGGGGAATTAGCAGGCACAATGACTAGTGGCTGCATCAATTGATGCGGCATAAAATTTGGCCTTGGTAGCTGCAGCAGCTCTAATTCGTAACGACTTAATAAATTATTGTTAGTTGCGGCAGCCTGTAATTCTTTTTCGACTACGGCAGCACTTGGATTAGTTTCATCCTTAGTACTGCCTAATTGCTTTTTTATAAATTCAATTATCTCAGCAAGAGTGTTTAGACTACTCATACTCGCGGCATCGAACTCTGGCAAATTAGGTACCTTCTCAAGGGTCGCAGAAAGTATTTCTACGCGTTTGATAGAATCTATGCCTAAGTCGTTTTCTAAATCCATGCTTGGCTCTAGCATATCTACCGGGTAGCCCGTTTTTTCTGCCACAACGCTTAACATTATGTGCTGAATATCTACAGTGTTGTCGCTGGATGTGATCGAGGGGGTAGAAACTTCATGCGTAGCAGGCTGTGCTATTGCCTCACTTGCAACGCCACTGGCTGCACTTAGCTGCGCAGTGATATATCGCGAAATTTCTGCCAGTGTATTAAGGCCTGCCATTACGCTGTTATCGAGCTCTGGCAAGGAATCTAATTGCTCTGTTGCCGCAGATAAAATTTCTACCCGTTTAATAGAATCTATACCTAAATCTGCATCCAAATGCATATCGAGATTAAGCATCTCTAGCGGGTAACCTGTTTTGTCTGCTACTACTTGCATAAGCAAGTCGTTTACATTTATATCGGCTACTACTTTCTGCGCTGGGCTTGGTATTTGCGGGCTTTCAACCGGTGCGCTTACTTGGTTTTGTGGTGTAGCCATTGAGTTGGAGCTTGGCGCCACTTCTGCCATTTTGCGCTGAATAAACTGCACAACTTCTTCGAGTGTGCTTAGTACCGCCATATCTGAAGGGTTTACTTCTGGCAGGTTTGGCACAACGTCTAAGGTTGCAGATAATATTTCCACTCTTTTAATGGAGTCGATACCCAAATCATTTTCTAACGACATAGACAAAGCCAGCATTTCTCTCGGGTAGCCGGTTTTATCTGCCACTACATTTAGCATAACCTCTGCTACATCAAGATTTTGCGTAACTGGTAATGGCATGGCGCTAGGTGCTGCGGGCTCCGCCACTGTTTTAACTATTTCATCGCCTGCGGGCGCTACGTTTGGCTCGCTTTGTATTGCCGATTGCGGTTGCTGATATTGAGCATGTGCAGAAACGTCTAGGTTGTTAACGGCTATAGTGTGCTCTGCCTGAGCGCTAACTGAACTAGTATCTACTGGCGCAGCCGAACCTGATGCAACTAACTGCCCTAATTGTGCTAAGGCTTGCTCGCTCATTTGCAGAAACTGACGATGAGTTTCGTTAGTTTGTTTTTGTATATTTTCGAATGCCGCCAGCCATTCGCTTTTTTGATTAGGGGTGAAATTAGAAATGGGACTATCCTCTGTTTGCAAATGGGCTTGATGGCTACTGGTAGTTGGCATTGCGGCTATAGGGTTAGGAACCATCGAGCTAGTATCCACCGAGTTGCTCTTAAGCGAGCTAGCGGCATGGGGCTGCGCGTTAGGGGTATTAAGCAATACGCCATCATTTTTATTAATGGAATGTAAATTATCTTGCTCTGTTTTTATGGGCTGAGCAGATGTGGACTGAGCATTGACAGACTGCGCCAGCAGCTCTTCTGGATTTGCTGGAGGAATACCTGCTGCACCATTTTTTGGAGGGTATACACGATTGTAATTAATGCCCGTTATGGGCAACGCCATTTTAGGTTTCACACGGTCCGCGGGCGCCGTTTGTTTGCGGAAATCTTGCCACAGTGCAGAAAAATCTAACTTAACCCCTAGGCAGGTTAATTGGCCTAGCGCCTTCCAGAAGGTCGCTAAGGAATTATTTGCTTTTTTATCGGTCGCGATAGCGACGTGATTTTTGCCTTGCAATATTGCACTGACCAAACCGGTAAGTACATTACCTGGCCCCACCTCAATAAATGTTCTGTAGCCCTGTGCGTACATGGCCTCGATTTGCTCTTGAAAACGCACAGGTGATATTAATTGCTGGGTAAGTAATTGCTGCTGTTGCGTAACATCGCTTGGATACGGTTGTGCCGTTTTATTGGCATACACCGTTTTTTGTATTGGGTTAAATGGTGTGGTTTTTAGGTGATCTGCCAGCGAGGCTACCGCTTGCGCCACAATCGGGGAATGAAATGCAGTTGAAACAGGCAATTTGCTAACACGAATATTTTCTTGTTCGCACAGTTCGGTAAAGGCGTCTACCACTTCCGTTGCACCGCTAATAACAACCTGCGACGGCGAGTTAATATTAGCCAGCGTAATAATAGGGTTAGCGTTACCCGCTTGCTTTGCTTCACTTAATAATTTTTCTAACAACTCATTAACGGTATTCACACTGGCATGCACCGCAGCCATTGCCCCACTGGTAGAAGCAGATGCATCACGCATCGCCAACCCACGCGCGCGCGCAGTGGCAATTAAACTTTGCTCGCAAAGTACACCGGCGGCGCTTAACGCGGTAAGTTCGCCATAACTATGGCCAGCAAAGGCTTCTGGATTTAAACCTAGTTTTTTTAATAGCGCCCATACACTTAAGCTAGCGGCACCAATAGCAGGCTGTGCCCACTCTGTTTGATTTAACCAATCACGTTGGCTTTGCGCGGCCGCCTCACTAAAAGTAGAAATAGGAAATACAACACGAGATAGCGATTCGCCTTCAGCAAAATTCGACTCGGCGGAATCCCAAACTTCGCGCGCAGCGGGAAATACCGTTGCCAATGGCGCACACATATCTACATATTGACTGCCCTGCCCGGGGAAAAGACACGCAATTTTTCCGTAGCCAACATGTTCACTCTCGCCGGCGGTAGCACCCTGAGAAACACCGTAAAACCAACCACTGGGCGAATTAACATTTTTAGCGGTATTGGCTTGTGTTTGCTGTTTTGCTTGCGCAATAAGCTGGCGCAGCTGCTCAACACTATCAATAACAAATGCTACGCGGTAAGGCTGGCTTGCTTGTACGGTTTCTTGCGATTGCCTAGCAAAATACTCCAGCGCATCTTTATCGCTGGGTAAATTGTCTACTGTGTTTATTAGTTTACGGAATAACTCTTCGTGGCTACCACCAGCAGCCAGCACTAGGTGAGTATCGGATACCATGTGCAAACGCGGGTTGGCTTGCGCAGTTGTATATTCTTCTAACGCTACGTGAAAATTACTGCCACCAAAGCCAAACGAGGATACCCCCGCTCGGCGCGGGTAATGGCTGTTGCGCACCCAGGGCCGCAATTTAGTATTTATATAAAAAGGGGTCTGCTCTATATTAAAGGCGGGGTTTGGTTGATTCACTTTAATGGTTGGTGGCAGTACTTTATGGTGCAGAGCCATTACCGCTTTAATTAAAGCCGCTGCACCGGCGGCACCTTTTGCGTGGCCTATTTGGCTTTTTACCGAGCCAAGCGCACACCACTGATTATTGCTTTGGCTTTGCTCGCTTGCGCCAAAAGCAATATTTAACCCGTTAAATTCTGCTTTATCTCCAGCCTTGGTACCGGTACCGTGTGCTTCAATTAGCTCAATGGTATTTGCAGAAAAATCTGCTTGTGTGTATGCGCGATTAATTGCCTTTGCTTGACCTTCACTTACCGGCGCATACACCGCAGTACCTGCGCCATCTGAACTTGAGCCCACACCTTTTATAACAGCATAAATAGTATCGCCATCTCGCTCGGCATCTTCTAACCTGCGCAGTGCCAGCATGCCTACACCTTCGCCAAGAATAGTGCCATCTGCAGCATCTGAAAATGGCCTACAATCCCCCGTAGCGGATAGCGCTGGCGTTTTACTAAAGCACATATACATTAATATATCGTTAAGTGCATCTGCGCCGCCGGTTATTACGAAATCGGAATGGCCCAGATGTAATTCGTTTACGGCCATCGCCAAGGCAGAGCAGGAACTTGCACAGGCCGCATCCACCACGCAATTGGTACCACCTAAATCCAAGCGATTGG
This sequence comes from Saccharophagus degradans 2-40, assembly GCF_000013665.1. Classification (NCBI taxonomy): domain Bacteria; kingdom Pseudomonadati; phylum Pseudomonadota; class Gammaproteobacteria; order Cellvibrionales; family Cellvibrionaceae; genus Saccharophagus; species Saccharophagus degradans. The sequence goes on along the minus strand of NC_007912.1, from coordinate 877,700 downwards.
CAATTCGTCCAGCCACAACGTTACCCAATAAACCAGGAAAGCTAGCTTCCGACCAAGGTACGTAGTGGTCGGCTATGCGCTGACAAATTTCTTGCGCTAAATTTTCTGCTATGCCGGCTTCTCGTAGCGACTTCAGCCATACCGGTTTTTGCAATCGCGCGCCCATTTGCACTAGCTGCTCTGTGCCCCCAGCCACACCTAAAATAACGCTCATGCGAGATTTATCTAAATGCTTATAATCGCCCTTGGCCGCATCGCGTAACACATGCTGCGCAGCCACTAGTGCAAGCAATTGCACTGTGTCTATATCTTGCAGTTGCGAAGGTAAAATACCGTGCTCAATACAGTCGAATGCTACCGACTCGATAAACGCCCCTCTGCGCCCGTAGGTTTTATCTTGCGCTTGGGGGTTTTTATCGTAGTAATCGTCTATCAACCAGTAGCTTTCTGGTATTTCTCGTATTTGATCTTTGCCTTGCAAAATATCTCGCCAAAAACCAGATACTTGCGGGCTACCGGGAAAGATACTACTCACACCAACAACGGCAATAGGGCTGGATTTACTCATATTTAAACTCGATGGCTATGCTAAAAATTTCGTTTTTAAAGGGGCACGTCAAACTGCATTAGGTGCTATAGCTTTTGCGGAACCACAGCAAAGGCATTTTGCGGTACAGCTATGCCAAAGGTACGCAGCTGTTGCGCGCGGGTGACTATGGCCGCGCCTTCTAACAAATTGCGAGCTACCTGCACTACTGCTCTATTTTCTGCTGGCTCTAGAAAGCTGCCCCGCACCCAATCATTAAAGGCCGCTTGTGCTGGCCCACACCATATTTGGTAATCCACCAACCTATCTTCGTCGCCATCAATTGGCCAGCGCGAGCTGCTGCCTAAATACCAGCGGAAAATTAATCCCATTTTCACTTTTGGGTTCGCTTCTGCTTTCGCTAATTGCGCTGGATCTCTGGTTTCAAAAAAGCGTTTGGTTGTTTGCCAAACGCTTGTTAATGATTGACGAAATATGGATTTCTCTAATTGGTCTAATTCTGCTGCAGGAATGTCTTCTAGACTGTCGTAGCGTTTATATATTTCGTAAAGCTTGGTAGATCTTGGTGCATATAGGGTTCTGCGCTTTAAGACTTGCACCTTTACCCCAGCTTCAAACATATCTGCGCAGGGCGCCATGGCCACATCACCTGTGCGCACTTGCGTTAGCAATTGCTTAACAGCCTGAGAAGTACCTGCTTCTATACATGCCTGATTTACCGACCCAGTAAGTACGTAGGCAGCCCCCAACGCAAAGGCCGCGGCAATAGCAGAGGGCGTGCCTAAGCCTCCCGCTGCGCCAATGCGAATATCGCGTTGGTATTGGTACTGCTCACTTAACTGATGTTTTAAATCGAGAATTGTAGGAAACAGCGCAGTAAGAATTTGACCATCGGTGTGTCCACCAGAGTCCGCTTCGACGGTAATATCTTCGGAAACTGGCAAGTTTTGCGCCAATTGCACTTCGGCTTCAGTTAGTAAACCCCGCTCAAGTAATTGCTTGAGCATGGCCTGCGGTGCGGGTTTCATAAAAGCGGCTGCGGTTTCTGGCCGAGATATTTTGGCAAAAACGTAATTAGCGCGACAAATAACGCCATCGCGATCGCGATAGATACCTTTATAAGCATAGGCCGCCAATGCAGGAGTCATGCTCATAAATGCAGAAGCTGAAATACGAGCTACACCCAGCTGCAGAAAAAGCTGCACTATGCTCATCTCTAAATCTGGTGCATCGGGTGTATGAATAAGGTTGCAGCCCCAGGCTTCACCGTTATTTAGACTCGCTTGAATGGCGCAGATTGACTGTTGAATTTGCTCTACGCTTAGACCTGCAGAGCCCAAGAACCCCATCATGCCGGCTTTGCCCATGGCTACCACCATGTCTATAGAGGCAATACCTCGCGCCATGGCACCAGCAATATAGGCAAAGCGCACACCGTGAACTGCGCAAAAGCCTCTATCGCCCAACCATTCTGGGTATAAGGGGGGCAGCGTTGCTACAGGGGAGTAATCGTTGGTAACGGTAACGTCTTTTGTGGCGGGATACACAGATAAGCTGCCATGCTTATCTTTATAAACAGCTAATGGCGCGCGCACACTGCGTATGAGTTCGAGCAGCGCTGGCCCGGATGCTATTGGCCGGCAACAATCATTACCTAGCCCAGTATTAGTCTCATTCACAGCCTCGCCCTATTTCGTTTTAAGAGTTATAAACGAAACAGTTTAGCACCAATAAAAGGAATAATGTGCCATTAGACTTTAAGCCATCAATGCTCGTGAATGAATTTATGTAAACTACATATAAATATTAGCTAATATCCGCCACCGAATTGCGCTCGATTAGCTCGGGCATAAACAGATGGGTGCGGTTTTGTACATTGCTGGGGTTGGTACTTAGGTCTATTGCCAGCTTTGCGGCGTAGTTGGCCATTTCTTCTATGGGGTAGCTCATGGTGGTGAGTTTGGGGCGGCAGGCGCGCGTGATGTATAAATCGTCGAAACCTACTACCGACACATCTTCTGGCACGCGTATGCCAGCATCTTGCAATGCGTTCATTGCACCTACGGCCATTAAATCGTTATAAGCAACTACCGCTGTAAATTTTGCGCCGCGTTTTAATAATTCTTGCACGGCTTCTTCACCACCGCGCATATTGGCCGTGGACTCAACAATATTATTAGCGGGCATTTTTAAACCGGCATTTTTTAATGCTTCTTTTACACCCGTTAAACGCGATTGCGGGTCGTTGTTTTGATACACACTGGTTACTACTGCAAATTGCTTGTGGCCGCGCTCAATTAAGTATTCGGTAATTTTTTTGCCACCGGCGACGTTATCTAACCACACGCAGCGATTCGCCATACTGGGCAAAAAGCGATTAATTAACACCAAGCCAGGCACTTGCCGTGCAAGCTCTTGCAATGTTTTTTCGTCGGAGTATTCGCTGTGTAGAATAATTGCATTGCAACTGTGTTCGCGCAGTGATTCTATGGCTTCTAATTCTGTTTCGGTTTCGTAGAGAGAGTTACTCATTAACAATTTATAGCTATTTTCGCGCGCGGCATTTTCTACCCCTGCGGCGAGCGTGCCAAAGAAGGTCATCGATAAACGCGGCGTTACCACACCAAGGGTATCGCTTTTTTTACTTACCAAAGCGCGGGCATTTGTATTGGGCCGGTAACCTAACTCAGCAATTACCTTTTTAACCCGTGCGCGGCACGCATCACCTACTTGACCGCCGTTGTGTACTACGCGCGAAACCGTGGCTGTGGATACGCCCGCAACGCGTGCGACATCTTTTATTGTTGCCATAACCTACCCTAACTAGCTTTATATGCTTATCGTAATGTGTATTACGATGTAAACGTTTGCTTTAATTGGCTATTTTGCCTGCTCCACCCCAAATAGTGAAGCACTGCCAGTGCACAGAGGCTAAATACTGCTGTGCCACCACTTAAAATAATGCGCATGCATAGCAGCGCCTGCTCTGGCTGTGCTGCGCCACTTGCCGCATTAAAACCAATTAGGTTGAGCATAAAACCGCTAGCGATAAACGCCGTTACCCCTGCAAAGCTTGCCGCCCAACCGTGTACTGCAGCAAATGCGCCCGCTTGCGAGCCAGTTGCGCCTTTAGTTGCTGTGCTGCTTTGCATTGATTGCTGCGCGTTTAAATCAGAAATCATAGAGGGAATAAGCACTACCATGGCTGTCCATACCGCGCTGCACAGCACTGCATCTAGCACTATGCCCCAACGGGCGCCGGGCACAAAGATAAACCACTTAGCCACACCACCTACTATATTTATTATAAAAATACATTTAAGCGCAGTGAGCTTACCCACGCGCTTGGAAAAATGCACAACCAGTGGCACACACGCCATGCCCGCTAGCGCATAAGAAGTAGACAACACGCCCTTCCATACTGCGCCTGTGCCTATATCACCTGCGTGAACAAAATACACCAGTAGGTAGTAATCCATCATGGCTGCGCCGGCACAGGCGCCCATTTGGATAAACACCACAATAATAAGCAAGCGCATTTCGCGGTTATTAATTATTGCGCCCAAACTTTGCTTAAACGACACGGTTACACGATCTACTACACAACCAATTCCATTAGGCTGCGTAGCTTCGCGAATAAACAAGGCCGGTAACATGCCCATAAGCGCAAAAATAAAAATGCCAATGCCCCAACCAACAAACTTTATACCTACTATTACGCTGCCAAAAATAGCGAGCTGTGCAATGGGAAACACCCATTGATACATAAGCGAGCCGGTTTTAAAAAAGTAGGTAGTAAAGCCAAGTATGCGCGTGCGCTGGTGAGGGTCGTCGCTTAGTTCGTACACCATGCTGGTTAGCGGCACCGTGTAGATGGCCCCAGCTACATAGTAGGCACAAGCAACAATAAAAAAATACACTATTTGTGCGGAGGAAGACCAGCTTTGCGGCACCATCCACAATAAGCCATAACTTATACACAGGCCCCAAGCACCCACAAATATAAATGGTCTGCGGCGACCAAAGCGGCTGTTACATGCATCGGAGAGATGGCCAACCCAAGGGCCTATTGCGCTACCAAATAACAGTGGCCCCATCATAGCAATGCTGAGTAAAAACGGGTCGACCCCGAGCGTCATTTGGTAATAAGGCACCGCCAAAATAGGGATACCCTGCACAGTGAAGAATTGCGCCAAGAAACCCAGCCCCAAAGCGAGCATATTTACTGTGCTTAATTCGCGCGTAATAACAATGCTCCTATGCTGCACAATATAAGGGCCTAATTAAAGACTAAGTTATAGGCTAAGTTATAGGCTTAGTTAAAGCATATGGCTTTTTAAAATAGACTACCTATAGATCATAGTAGTTAGATTTTGGTTTGCTTGGCAAGCGAGGGGGTTGCTTTTAAGCTGTTGTTTTTAGGGTTTTGCCCGATGGGGGCTGTGCCTTATTGGGCCTACGCAAGTACTGCTTTGCGTAGGCCGCATAAAGCGTAACGACTATCTAGCTTTTTATTTAATTTCTAAAAACGCATCTTCTACTTTATCGGCAGAGGCGGAAATACGAATTGATGAAAGATCGCTGCCAACGCGTATTAAAGCCGCTGCGATGCCATCTTCTGTATTAACATTGGCCGGCGATAGCAGTTGCGCATCGCCTTCCAAACGAATACTTACAGGGAAGTTGTTAACACGGCTGTTATTGCCGTTTGTATCTAACACCTTGGCGTAAACAAATACGGTATCGCCAACGCCTACCTGCACAGGCTTAGAAGATTTTTCTAAACTTAGCGCAATACTGGCAGTTTTAGTGGGTGTAACCACTTTATGGGTTGCCACTTGCTTACCATTGGCAAAGGCTTTTGCCACTAACTCACCTGCTGCAAATTTATCGGCTTTAAAAATAAATGGAGCAAAGCGCAAGTTGGGGTACTGTTTTGTTGCGCGCTCACCACTTAACTGTTTGCCATTTAAGGTAACCTGCACTTTGTCGGCATTGGAATACACGGCAAATTCTAAGCTTGAACCTACTTGCCAATGGCTAGCTATATACACCATATGGCCGTTAGCTAAAGGCCCAGCCTGCTCGTTAGCAGGGCGTTGACTTTGATAGAAGTAGTAACTAAATTTGGGCAGGCGTTCTAAGCTCATTATGCCTGATGCTTCTAAATCGTCGGCATAACCGCGGTTGTAATCAAACATTACCCAGTAGCCATCAGAAAAAGCTGGGGTATTGAAATTATCGTCGTGCGCCTCGGTAATATTGGCGGCCTGCTGCTGAAGGCGCTTTTCACCATCGCTGAGTAATTGTCGGCTTGAACGATTGGCTTGTTTAAGCTCGCCCCATGCGTCTTGATTTAAACCGGCGTTCATGGCGTAGTATTCCCAGTCGCCATACTCAGACACGACATAGGGTTTAGTGGGTGTATCGTAATGCTGCAAGCGATGTTGACGCGCTTGCAGATACACATCATAACCATAGGCTTGCCAACCCGCCGAGTAAGTGGTGGTGGTTGGCATTTCTTCGTGAACGGCAGTGTGGAAGCGGTCGATTAATGGCTCTTCCATCCACGATTCGTTAAGTGAACACTCCCATGCAAGTACCGACGCGTGATTGCGATCGCGACGAATCATGTCGCGACAGGTTTGCACTACATGATTTTGAAAAGCGGGATCTTCAGACACAAACTGCCAGCCTAAAATTGCATCTATTAATACAAGGCCCAACTCATCCGCAGCTTTCATAAAGGCCGTAGAATGTGGGTAGTGAGATAGGCGAACATAGTCGAAACCCGCCGCTTTAATTTTTTCTGCATCGCGATACTGGGCAGCATCGGAAAGCGCATAACCTATGTATGGGTATTCCTGATGGCGGTTTACACCGCGTAAAAACGTTTTTTCGCCGTTAATATAAAGCTGGTTTTCTTTAAAGGTAAATTCGCGGATACCTATTTGCGTATTCTCTTCGTCTAACACTTTGCCATCAACAATAACCTGCGTATTAAGTTGATACAAATTTGGCTCCGCTGGCGACCACAGTGCGGGCTTGGTCACGGTTATTAGTTGCACATCTTCGTGATCGGGTTGAGTGTTATCGGCAATAATTTGTTGAGCTAAGGCTACTTGTTCACCTTTATAGGTAAGCGTGTGTTGCACCAATACATCTTGATTAGCTACAGGTGTATAGATATGGGTTTGCACTTTTACAAACGCTTCGGCTTTGCTTGCTTTTGGGTAGGTAACAAATATTCCACCGGACGCTACCTTGTTTGCAGCAACAGCATTGGAAATATGGGTGGGGTTTTCTACCCGCAACCATACGTTGCGATAAATACCGCCAAACATATTAAAATCTAAAATGTCTAAAGGTTTGGGGCCTGTAATGGGGTTGTCGCGATTATCTAAACGCACCATTAATTCGTTGTCGCCTGCGGTTAGTTTACCGGTAAGGTTTACCGAAAAAGGCAAGTAACCACCGCGATGGGTTGCAACCAATTCGCCATTTAGCCAAACCTGCGCTTCGTTCATGGCGCCTTCAAAATCTAAAATAACTTTTTTTCCATCCCACGCATTGTTGTAGGTGATTTTCTTTTTATACCATGCGTCACCCTGCCATTGGTTGTTTACAATTCTTGGCTCTATATTTGCGGTGTGTGGCAGGCTTACCGTTTGCCAACCTTCCAGCTCCGCTGCTTGCTGCAGGCTTAATACGGTATCTGATTTTTGGAACTGCCAATTAGCGTTAAACAAGGTGGCAGGCGTGTGTAAATTATTCTCATCGCGCAGGCTGTTATTCTGATTAGAGTTACACCCCTGCAACAATATCAGCACGCATACGAGCTGCGCGATAAAAAGGGTTTTAATATTCATAAGTCACCATTATTTTTTGTGCTTTATGGGTGGCGGTAATGCCGTTAATCTTGCTTAAAAAGAGCCATTATGTCTGTGTAGAAACTAAGCGCGGGTAGCGCTTCGTTGTTGTTGCCAGAGTCAAAAAACACGGCATTTTCCCAGTGAGAACCTGTACCCCATAGAGTTTTGCAAGGGGTGCTTACCCAAGCTGGTTCCCAGTAGGCAATACCAATTCCACCGGCGTACATAATTTGTTTAGCTAAATCCATCATGTATTTTTTTTGGCCTTCGGCCGTTGCAGGGTAGCCCTGCTGCAAGCTGGTAGCATCGAGCACGTTATTGGCTTGATCGAAATTTTGCATAGTCCAGGGGTATGAGGTTTCTACCACCAACACATCTTTATTGAATGCGGTTCGCAAGGCGCGTATAGCTTCGCCGATGGAATCTAATTTATACGTTGACCATTTGGCATAGTAGCTAAGACCTATAATTTCAAAATCGGTTATGCCAGCCTGCGCGGCATCGTCAAACCACCACAAAGCATTTTCTGGCTGGGCGATATGTAATACGCGTTCAATATAGGTGTTGTTGTTTTGGTTAAATTCAGCAACGGCTGCTAACCCACTGTTTAGTAGCGCTGCATTGCGCTGCCAATCTATTTCGCCGTGTTTCATGTGCGCTTCTAGCTGTAAGACTTCTGCGTTTGTTTCGTTACCTACTTGCACCATATCTGGCAATAGGTTTTCTGCTTGCAGCTTTTCTAATACATCGGTTGTGTATTGCGCTAAGGCTTGCGCTAGTGCTGGGGTGTCATCCACCATATGTTCCCAAGCGGCTGGAACAAATTGTTTTTCTGGGTCGGCCCAGGTATCTGAATAATGAAAATCTAACAATACCGTTTGATTATTTTGTTTGGCTTTGCGGATAGTTTTTTTAACGTCGGCAAAGTCGGAATATTCTGTCCAAGTAGGGTTGTGCCATAAGCGCACGCGCACTAAATTTGCGCCGGCATCGGCAAAGGCTTGGTAAGGGTCGGTAGTTACACCGTTTACGCGGTATGTTGCTCCGCAATCTTCCATTTCGTTTACGTAAGAAAGGTCGGCACCAGCAAAAAAACGAGCGGGTTTACTGTGCGTGCCAGCAACCTGAATTGATTTAGCACTTTGTTGTACGCCAGCACTATTACACCCCAGCATAAACGAGAAAATAGCTAATAAGACAAAATATTTTTTAACTGGCAATTGAGCTAATAACATAGGTACAACTCGCTTATTAGGAATGGAAAATTACAGGAAGGCCAGTTAGTTGCCTAACTGGCCTTGTGTGATTACAGCTTCCAGCTAATACCAAAGCTGTAGCGCTGTCCAAACTCTTCAAACTTATTAATGTGATTAGGGTTGTTAGACTCTAAGCCATACACTTTGTAAGGTTCATCGGTTAGGTTTTGTACTTGCAACATAAGTTTTACATTTTCGTTTAGCTCGTAAGAGAATGCTAAATCCATGTAACCTTCTGCGGCGTTCACGCCTTCTTCGCCAGCTACGCGGCTAATATCGCGTTGGAATTCGCTGCGGTAATTGTAAGACAAGCGGCTTTCAAAACCATTTAAGTAATGCCAAAGCGTAAATGTACCTACATCTTCAGACAAACCCGTCAAACCAAATGGCGTTGCATTTAGTGGCGTACCTTGTTCGATATTTGAAGAAGTATTGGCGTAGTTGGCATACACACCTAAACCACTAAACGGCCTTGGCAAAAAGTCGAACGCTTGCTGATAGGAGATTTCGTAACCTTTGATGTAGCCGCCACTGCCGTTTACAGGTAACGACAATAGGTAGTCGGTGCCGTCTACAGTGATAGATTCTGCACCCGCCTGACGTGCAATGTACGATTCCATATCTTTGTAGTACAAGGTGGCAGCTATAGAGTTGCTATCACCAAAGTACCATTCCAAGGTAGTGTCGCCTTGAGTGGCACGGAACGGCTCTAGGTATGGGTTACCCGACGCGGATTCACCAGGGTTAGGTGCCCATTGATCTTGGCCGATGTCTACCGCTGGGCTTAAGAAGTCTAACGGTGCGCGAGCAATCGTTTTTGCTGCGCCTAAACGTAAAACTAGGTCATCACGCAATTCGAACGCCAAGTTAACGCTGGGTAAGAAATCGTCATAGCTGTGCTCGGTTTCCACCTGCTCGGCCGACGGTAAAACTTCTACCCATACCCCAGAACCTACAGGTTCTTCTACCCACGTACTTGCGGATAGCACTTGATAACCTTTTGTGCCCGTTGTTGTTGTTACTGCGCGCACCCCCACATTACCGCGCATTGGAATGCTGCCCAGTTGTGTATCTATGTTTAGCTGTACGTATGCCGACTGAATATCTTCACTTACTTCCCAGCTAGCTAATAGGTCGTCGTTGTCGCCAGGGGTTGGGTTTTCGATGCTGCCAAAGTAGTAGTCGATAACGGCTTCGCGATCGATAGTTAAGTAATCAGGCAAGTCGCTCCAATAAGATTTAGCTCCGGCGTCGATAATAAACTCGTCGGTTAATGCTACATCCCAATTGTTTACTACAAATTGGTCCCACGTTTGCGCATCCTGCTTTTTAACGCGCTCGGATACACGTGCACCCACTTCAAACGATGAGAAAAACGAACCGTTTAATTCACGTTCTGCACTAAATTCAATTGCGGTAATAGCATCTTCACCCACAGAGAGCGGGTTAACGGTTAGGTTATCTACGCGGTTTTGTGCAGGGTCGGTTAAATCTATACCGGTATCCAACGCAAACGTCATGCGGTCATCGCTGTTAGCACCGAAAGTACCGCCTAAATTTTCGGAGGTGTTTACTGTACGTACCGATTGCCACATACGATCGCGATTAGTTGCGGAGTGCGACACTGCACCCACTAAATTCCAACCACCTACATACCAGTCTGCGGTTAAGCCGTGGCTCATTAAATCGTCGGTTTGAGTAAACTTTTCATTTAAGCTGCGCAAAGAACTTAAACCAACGTGCGCGCTTAGTACATCTTCGGCATTTTCATCCGAGTTGGTAAATTGTGTGGCAACTGAATCGTTAATATCCCACTGGCGCGCGTAATCGGGGTCGATATTAAAATCGAAACCGCGTTGCTCTTCGCTAATATCTAGCTGCGAGTAAAAGAAATCGTAACTTAATGCAAAGTTTTCGGTGGGCTCCCACTGCACGACAGCCATGCCGCCTACGCGGGAATCTTCACCGCCGCGAACTAGGGCCGAACCACCCCAAGGCGCGTTAAAGTTTTTGCCTTCTTCGTCGTTCCATTGAGTGTTGTGCCACGTATCACCATAGTTCCACAGCTCTGCGCGCTGAGTTGCAATGGGTTGATTTTGGCCGGCAATACCAATGGCCACACCTAATGTGTCGTCGACAAATTTATCTATATAAGAAACACTGTAACGCGTACCAATACCGCCGCCAGCAGCATCGTCTATATCTTTACCTAGTGAATAAGAAGAGCCGCGCAAATTAACCGCAATAACACGCTCGTCGTAATCTAATGGGGAGATGGTTTCTAGGTTTACCGTACCCGATACGCCACCCTCAGCAATTTTTGCCTGCGGCGTTTTGTACACTTGCGCAGCGTTAATTAATTCAGAGGGGAACTGGTCGTAGCGAATGTTGCGATCTTCTTCTACCGTGGCCACTTCGCGACCGTTTAAGGTGGTTAAACCCAATTGACCGCCCATACCGCGAATAGAAATTTGACTGCCGTTACCGCGATCGCGGTCTTGCGCAACACCGGGTAAGCGCGCCAAGCTTTCGGTAATAGACACATCGGGCAGTTGGCCAATGTCTTCTGCTGAAATAGCTTCTATTACACTTGCGGAACCGCGTTTGCGTTCCAATGCAGATTGCAAACTGGCTTGGTACTTACCAACAACAATCACTTCTTCTAGGTTTGCGTCTACATTTTCTTCTTGCGCAAAACTAACGGTAGAAACCAAGCCCAAGGCCAACGCGATAACGCGTGTACTGGCATTGGTAGTGAGCGAATTAAAACGATTCATAGCAACTCTCCGATTTATATTTATCTTGCTTTAACAGCCCTCATCTCAGTGAGAGTCCGTTAGGGATTGGGTAGAAACACCGAAAGTACGGTCTAAGCAGGGCTGGATGACTTCGCGACAAAGAGTTCACCGAATACCGCTGTTAGCCTACAAATGCGCGATTATCAGAAAACAAAAGGTAAACGTTTACCCCTCAACCCCAAAAAAATGCCCATCAGGGCCTCCTTGAAAACAAAGGTAAACGTTTTCCTGTAATCTGTAAAGCATTTTGAGCAAGAGCAATTAAGCCGATTTCGCATAAGAAATAGCCAACTGCGAACTTATGAACAATCAACAGGCAATAAAAAAGCGCCCGAAGGCGCCCTTAAAGAAGAGTGTACGCGCAGCATAAAAGTGCGCTTTACTATGCTTTACAATGCGTTACTTAACGAAACAGCGTGGAATGGGTTCTATTTCGAACTTAAAACGAGCCTCGGCAGCTTTACCGCAAGGGGCTTGTTTATAAGTGAGTATCGCAGCCTCCATTTGAAGGTTAAACTCATCTGGACCGCTAGCTTTACCCATAATAACTTGCGTTGGGTCGGTGAAGTCGTAAACCCTAGCTGTAGATACTTGAGTGATATGGTCATAGGACTCATGCATACTTAACAAGCCGTCGTCGTCGTAGGTGAATAGCACCTCTTGCAATAACGCCTCAAATGAGCCGGAGTAAGTGAATACCCACTCGATCTGGCCATCATCTGTCCATGTGCGCTCTTCGGTTCTATCTATAGTGTTATCGCTTTGATAATCTATTTCAAACAGGGTGTTGTAATCGCCCGTGTACGAACGGAAAGCTTGGTGGAATGCCTCGCCGGATTGCTCCCCAGTAGAGGTATTGTAGAAGGTAAGCATTTCGGTGTTGGAAACAAACTTACCACTATTCCACGTATCTACCCACTCAGCCCGCATAAATAAATTGCCATTGCCAGACTCCATCCAGCTATCGTAATTATTCATGGTAACCACGCTAGATTGCCAAGTATCTATTGAGTCGTACTCAAAGTCGATTTCTAGCGCTAAGCGCCCTACTGTATCGCCACCATGGTAGGTGCGTATACGCTGCTCAAACACATTATTGTCGCTGTTATAGGTAAACGTTTCGATTTGTTTTAGGGTTATCGACTCATCGTCTGCCACATCAAACAACTCAACCTTGTCTAAGCGATAAGTTTTTTTACCGGCAGGCGCAGTTACACCGCCGCTCGAACCACTGCTAGAATTAGGCTTATCTACAGAAGTAGAGCCACCGCCCCCACACGCACTAATAACAAGCGCAATACAGCTAATGAATACTGAATATTTTAATGTTTTCATATTTATCCCTGCCTTCACCAAAACTGGTGAAAAGATCAATCAATGGCGCTTTTTGTTTAAGTAAACACGTTTTAAATAAACCCGGTTTAAACGATTGCGCACGTTAAACGCATAACAACCAACTCAAAAAGCAATGTATATTTCGGTGTTTTCAAACACTCTTTAAACAACACAGCATAAAAGAGCGTCTCCCCCACTCTTTTCACCGCGAATTCTTATTAGCTATAACACTTCAATGGCGTATCCCCTCCAATATCCGCTGCACAAACAGGGAAAAGACAATACAACCTGATTGAAGCAAGCTGGTATGATGGCGCCCACTCAAATACAAAGCGACAACACTAGATAGAATGGCCGGTTAATGACAATTCCAGAACTTACTGTTTACTTTCTACTCGCTGCCCTTGCTGCGTTAATATGGCAGCACACAGCCATAGGCCGCCGCGCTTACGGCGCGGCTAAGCAACATGCAGAAAAACAAGGGGTAGTACTTCTAGACCAGAGTGTAATTCTTAAACGTGTGCGCTTAGTGAAATCTCGCCACTCATTATTTGCTATAGAACGCCACTTTCAGTTTGAATTTTCTACCATTGGCGACACACGCTACCGAGGATCTGTGGTGTTTAATGGGCCACGCCTACACAAAGTAGAGCTGCAGCCCTTTAAAACCGAGCAGCTATAGACACGGCCCTGTGTATAGGCCCAGGGCCGCAGCTTTAACGTCTATTAGGCGTAGTCGTTAGATGCCCAAATACCATTCAAAGCTAGCTTTCTAGCGTACATATCGTAACGACTGTCTTCTTTCATTATTTTTACATAGCGCGGTACAGAGCGTTCTGCTGCAACGCGGCTATTATATGGGCCTACGTCCTTGCCCTCCCTTGTGGCGACATACCATTGGTCACCTACGCGAAAGCAGCGGTCTGTTCTAAACCACACTTTCTTACTTTCTCCCTCTCTAAAAATCACTTTTATTACCTCTCCTATGAAACACACTACATTCCACCTAGAAGAGCAATTATCACGCCAAACACTACTACCCTTTTAAAATCAGAGGGTTAGCCTTAAAAGCGTGATGTTAGTCACATAAAACTGTAAAGTTTTTTGACGTTTTAGGCGCCAAACCTACGAGTCCTTCCACTTAATGTTGCAGCCAATAGAAGGGTATTGTTTGGTAGGTATAGCTTGCCCTGCCAGCAGTAAATCGAGTGCGGCTTTTAGGTCGGCACCGGTTGCGGGCGCTGCAGAGGAGTCGTAATTGCCAGAAGAAATACGGTGTGGACGCGTATCGTCAAATTGGCCGCGGTAAACAAGTTTCTGCTCTTTATCGAACAAGTAAATATCTGGCGTGCAGGCGGCATTGTAGGCTTTCGCTACCGCTTGGCTTTCGTCGTAAAGGTAAGCAAAGGTGTAGCCCTGCTTGGCTTTTTCCTCTTTCATTAATTCGAAGCTATCTGCTGGGTACGTAGACGCATCGTTACTGCTAATAGCCACAAAACCAATATTTTTTTGTTGGTACTCGGCCGCCAGTTTGGCTAGCGCAGGCGCTATATGAATAACATACGGGCAGTGATTACAAATAAACATCACAACCAAGCCCGCTTTACCTTCAAAGTTAGCCAAGGTTACTTGCTCGCCATCGGTAGAAGGCAGCGAAAAGCTTGGGGCTGGGCTGCCCAGCGCCATCATAGTGGATTCGGTTAACGCCATTTTATTCTCCTGAATGTAGTTATTTGCTTTGGGCTTGCGCGGCTTGGATATACTCGGCCACATCAACCATGGGGGCCACCCACAGTTGCTGCTGCTTTGCGCGAACATAATCTAGCAAAGCATTGTGGCTTTCTAAGGCAACATCTATAGGGTGCTCACCGCCGACGCCGTGAAACAAAAATACCAATAAACCACCTGCGGCAATTGCTTCATCTACCATTGCAGTTAACTGCTGCGCCGATTGCCCCGCAACCACTACCGAGCGAATATCAAATAAATCTACCTGCTGCGGCGATTGCAATTCGGCTTTAACGCCGCGCGCCCCCACAAACAATTGCTTAATAGGTGCAACAAAGCTTTCGCCCCCCGCTTTAGTATCGCCGCAGGTGTAGGCAAAGGTGCGCTTAGTTTTGCCATCTAACACTTGTAGCATTGTGTTAGTCATGGTGATTTCGTCCACCATACGCGCTACCGACCAAGTGCTTAGATCGCGCTCTTTACTCACCCACTCGCGCCCCGGCATGCCCCCTTCGCAGGGGTGAAACATGGTGTGGTTGCCCAGTTCATGGCCGTTATTTGCCAGCGCGCGCCAAGCGTCTAGGCGCGCCTGAAAATTGGGGTAACCTACTGCCAAATAAAACGTGCCCTTAAAATTGTGAGCATCCAGCGCTGGCGCTACCTTATCGAGGTGTACATTTAAGGTATCGTCGTAGATAAATACCACCGCTGCGCGCTTGCCTTGCCACTGATCGGCGGCAACACTGCTAACGGCAACACTTAACGCCAATAAAAATACAGGTAATTGCCAAGTTCGCTTCCACATAAGTTTTCTCACTTTTTATTTATTATTCGTTGGTCTAAATTTTTGAATACTTGCAATATATTGCGCAAACACAGCATCTAACACTGCTAACTGCGCACCGCCTTCGAGTAAATTTAGCGCACTGGTCGTCGACTCGAAGGTAGACAGTTGGTGTGCCGCCTCCGCTTTGCGAATAGTGTAATTACCCTGCTGAGCATGAATACTTAGCCTAGGCAACGCTAATAACCAGGGGTTAAGGTGCAATATTTTGCGGCTTTTACGCCAGGTGCCATCTATAACCAGCAACTGATTTACCCTATTTGGCTGGGTAACGAGCTTACAGTCTTCGGAGTGCGGGTACAGTAAAGCACAGTCGCGCAAGCTCAAATCACTTTTACTGAATTGCTCCCCCACTACAAGTCGGCTATTTGGCAAGCACATATGCAACAGCTGCGCTGTGCCCTTGGGATGATTTTGCTCGCTTGGATGCTGCCAAATAACAACCTCCACGCGGGTAGCAATGCGATTAACAACCTGGCAATAGCAAGCAGAGACCGGACGAAAGCAGTGTGAACAAAGTGGACGCATGGGCCCAGTTTACCGAGTTATTGCCCTGCTTGCAGCGTCTAACACGTCGAATAATTACATTGAGATACAGCCCTACCGCAATAAACTGTATTCAATCTTGGCGGCCATTTATATACACTAGCCCCCTTTAAAGCCTGCGGTACCCACATGAAGACCCACGAAATACTCTCCACCTCAGAAGCTAAGCTTGCCCCAGCGCTAGCAGAGTTAAAAATTAAAGAGCTAGAACGCCACGCCACTAAACTGCTTAGCAGCAAAGGCAACGCCGACTACAACACGGTTATGCAGGCGGTAATTCGCGCGTTACCCAAGCTAGAAAGCCAAGGGCCTGAGCGTTTTAAAGAAGTGCAAAACCTCATTCATATACACTTTAACCTCGCCTCTACCGCCCCGCCGGTAAGCGACGATGTGCTGCAGCGTATAACCGTAATAGTGATGGTGCTAATCTCTAAAAAGTTTGACCGTATTCACAACGGCTAAGGCTTCGAGGTGCACCGTCAACGAGCTTGTTGCACACGGCACAATATACTGTATACTCGTACAGCATTAAATATCACTACGAGGATTTAACTATGGCAGTAATCGCTGTTTGGAAATGTGATCGGGATGGCAGTATGTTTGAAGACAAAAAACTAGCAGATGCGCACGATAAAATGCTGGAATTAGCCGAGAGCATTACTCGCCTAATTGAAGCTAACGTACCCGGCGTAAGCGAAGCCGACGTTGAGACCATCGGCTTGCTTTTAGCAAAACGTAGCGACGACCTAATCAAAGCCTGTAAAGGTAAGCCCGAAGTACTTTTGGCCAACCTTGATGGCGACGCTGAAGATGAATCTGCCAGCAATGTAACCTCACTTGCAGGCTAAGATTTAACCTAGCCCCCACCCTTTTGGGGGCTAACGTCTACTCCCTTGTGGTTACCCTATTACACATTTACCTAATTAACCATTTACCTAGCTACCCATTTACCTAATTGCCCCAGCTAGCAGGCTATTGCACTTGAAACTTAAGCTCCCCTATTTGTAGTGTTTTCCACTTAGGCTCTATTGCTTGTGGCGGGTTAGCTTTTATTGCCTCGAGCAAATCTATCTTATTACCTACGTTATGGGCCTGAAGGTTTTGCACTTGCCAGCCGCTATCCGTTTTAATATGCATAAAAGCGTAGCGACTAAACTTTTGATTAAATATAACAACAAACTCATCGTTATTATCGCCATTTAAATCTATTGCAATTAGCAGCTCACTTTGACTATTTTTAAATTGCCAATCGTCTTTATGGTAAGAGTAAATATGATCTAGTAATTCTGCTGGCAACACGTAACCGTGCGGATACACCTCAACACGCGTAGCAAATCGGTCGCTGCTAATTACGCTTGCGCGGCTCCATCTATTTACCATCAACTCTTCAATGCGCTGCGCCACCTCGGGTTTGCTCTCGGCATAACGGGCCTTTAGATCTATAAGCGCGAGATACCCAGGCCTTGCCAGGTGGTTTCTAAAATAATGAAAATCGAATTCTTCTATGGTTACAAGGCCCGAATCTAAACGGGCCAGCTGGCTGTTTACGCTTAATTTTCTAAAATCTAGCAATGGGCTGTTTACTAATAATGTAACCATTAGCACCACTAACCCCATACCAATGTTGACCTTGCTTAATTGCGCCACCCAATTGTCGCGCTTACGAATAATGCCTACACAGTAACCCGCAGCAAATAAAGTAAGCATGCCCCATATTAGCCACGCCCAGCAGCGCTCCAACGTAAGGCCATACTGGCCTACACGGGCGAATAAACCGTAAAAACTAATTACACTGTATATAGGCAAGCAGGCAATGCCGACATAAATAAAACGGTGCAACCAAATGGGGTAGGCTCTATTGGTTTCTTCACTTTGGTATACAGAATTAATAAAAAATAAAATCAGCGCCATTAACCACAAAAGCAACAAGCTACCTTTGCCTGTTTGCCACAGCGCAGACAACCCCTCGAAGGGAAGGAACAACAAAAAGAGAAGCGCGATAAATACCAACAATACCAAAAGAAACTTAGTGAGCACGTGCCAAATATTAGCGATAGTACTAATAATGGCTAACTGGCTACGCAATAAAATAATGCCAAAGCCCAAGCCTAAAGAAAGCGCAGGGTATAAAAACCATTTTTGTTTAAATAGATCGCTAAAATAATCGATACCAATAATGTTAAACAGCCCACCCCATAGCTTTAATAGGCCAAAAATAACAAGGGTAAACAGCCCGCCTAGCGCAAGTACTAAGAAGTTTTGCCAAGATAATGTGAACAATGCGCCGTAAGTAATGTGTTGCCGACCAGCGCGTTGCTGGATATACATAAGCGCCTTAAAACTTGCCAGCCCCATGGTAACCACCAACGTAAATATAAGCGCACCCGACTCTACCTTATCCGGCGGCGTTGCCTGCACGCCCACGTAGTAAGCTAACCCTGCACACAAAAGAGAAAATGGCGCTATCCACTTCGCACTTAGCCCACCATTTTCACGGGTTAACGTAAGCAACAGCATAGTAGGCGCAATAAGCGCAAATGCAATTAAGCCAAACAATGGGCCAAACGAGGTACCCGGCCAAAATGAATATTCAACCGATTCGTGTAAAACCAGTAACCCTAGACCCTGCAATAGGGATATGAGTAAAAGAAGTGGTTTGTGTAACGGGGCTGCTGTGTGGGGAGTCATGGCTTTTCCTTAATTGTCATCCTTCAATACCAATGCTATCGCTGGTTGCGATAAGCCGTTGATAGTAAACGAAGTTACCATGGGCGAACACTATTAAATTGAACAGTGAATAGCCGTTAATTGAGGAAAGTGGCCACTTCAATTGTTAGGCTGGGCAATAATAAACATTGCCGAGAGAGGAACATTATGTTTAGCCCTATCAGCACAACACCAACAGGCTCATTAATGGGTTAAGTTTAAGGTCTTTCAGCGCAAGAAAACCAACTGTAGCAATAGAGCAAAAGGGGCCGACTACTTAACTCCACTAGCATAAAGCCCCTGACACATAAAAACTTTTATTCTTTGATAAAAATTAATTAGCGAATAAAAATCAATTACTCCTGCGTCGCCCCGCCCTGCCCGCGCAACCATTCGTCTAGGTTATTAATATCTAACCATAGGCCGCTATCGTCTGAGGGTGTATTTTTCGTTAACTCTGGGTTAGCCAAGTCAATGACTATACGGTTTTCCAAGTTAGAGTTTCTAAATGCCATTTGCACTTCCTCATCAGCAAGAAATATCTGCTTGTGCATACCGTTTTCTTCAAGCTTTGCCATGCCTTCATTTAAGTATCTTATTAGCGCTACATCTTTCTTTTTAACAAAGAAATAAAAACCAACTTTGTAGCGAATAACAATATGAGGGTCGACAGTTAAATTGTATTTGGACCATGCTTTCACTTCACTCCAAGGCTCGTGCATCGCGCGCGGGAAATAATCAAAACGCTCACCTTCCAGCATAGGAAAATGATTAGGGTACTTAGTTACCGGAACAACATCTAAACCATTGGCCTGCAATATATCGGTATCGGCCCACCCTAGGCCCTGCCCCACTTTAAATCGCTTTAGGTCGTTAAGGGTTTTAACACCGCGAAACATATGTAAGTTCTCGTTTTTTACTATTGGCAAACGCAAACCAAACATGCCGTAATACAATGGGTAATAAATTGCTTGGTAGTCTTCTTCGTATTTTCGGTTAGCTAACGTCCACATCACATCTAAATCACCAGCTTCGAAGTCGGCTAGCTGTTTGGCAAATGATGGCCGCTCTTGACCTTCGTATGGGTAAACTACTTCATAGCCCCCCTGCACCTCGGCTATTTTATGCAGCACAAACAACGCGACATTAGAGCCCGAAGGGGTTGGCGCTGGGGATTTAATGGTATTTTGAGAAAAGCAATTAGCTGACACCAGGCCAAGAGCTGCAAGCACGAAAAGGAATCTTAGTATCATATTCTTACCTATTGTATTTTTTGCTGTGCAGCACGTAGTTTATTAAACCTTAAAATGAGACAGCATTTCATTTAAATCAACAACATCTTGATTAAATAAATGCACTGCGTCTTTTACTTTTTTAACCTCTTCTCGGGTACCGCTTGCAGAGTTGGCAATATTCGTTACATTTCTATCAACCTCGTGCGACACATGAGATTGCTGCTGCGATGCAGTAGCAATTAAGGTGCTCATTTCAACTATTTTTTCAATTGCACTAGCAATTCGATGTAGCGAAGCACTTGCCTCTTGAATTTGGCTTTCACTGTCGCGCGCGGCGCCAGTACTGCTTTCCATTACTTGCACAGCTTTATTCGTTTGCGCCTGCAACCTTTCTATTATTTTTTGTATCTCTTCTGTTGACTCTTGCGTGCGCTTAGCCAAGGTGCGCACTTCGTCGGCCACCACAGCAAAACCTCTGCCTTGCTCACCCGCTCGCGCAGCTTCAATTGCCGCGTTCAAAGCCAGTAAATTGGTTTGCTCTGCAATACCGGTAATAACCGTTAGTACTTTACCAATCTCTTGGCTGTCAT
Organism: Saccharophagus degradans 2-40; assembly: GCF_000013665.1. Classification (NCBI taxonomy): domain Bacteria; kingdom Pseudomonadati; phylum Pseudomonadota; class Gammaproteobacteria; order Cellvibrionales; family Cellvibrionaceae; genus Saccharophagus; species Saccharophagus degradans. Next base: position 857,243 of record NC_007912.1, on the reverse strand, counting down.
TATCCAGCTGATCCATAACCGTTACTGCACCGTCCAAATAGGCCGACATATCCGATATATTCTTTACCGATTTTTCAACTACGCTTCGACCAGCGCTCGCTTCGTTAGTAGCATGTGTAGCGCTATCTGCAGCGGAGGCGGCGTGGCCTGCCACCTCAGAAATGGTTGTGCTCATTTCATTCATTGCAGTTGCTACTTGCTCTATTTCTCGCGTTTGCTTGCTCACTTCAATTTCAGAATTTTCGGTTGCCCCCATAAGGGAGGTACAACGGCCGGCTATACCCTCGCTTAAACCTGCAAGTTTTCTAACGGTATCCCCCATTCTGCATGCCATGGTGTTGTAGGCATTGAACATTCGCCCCACTTCGTTATCGCTCACCTGTTCGTTAATGAGTGTAGAAAAATCTCCTGCGGCCATTTTCTCTAACTTTGTTTGCAGCAATCTCAGCTGATTCATAAGCCAATACATACCTAAAAACCGACTAACAAGTGCCACAACCAACACAATTACGGCGAAAAACAGCGTGAGTAATTGCTGGCCATAAATGCTTTCAGCGTCTGCTTGCGCCATTAGCCCTACCGCACCGTTCATAGTGGTGAGCACTTCTGTGCTTTTTCTCTGTAGCTGCGGCAGCACGGAAGGGTCCTTAGCAGACACGTAGTGATTAACCAAACGTTTGTACTCTGCCCACTGTTTCTCAACTGTCACAAGGGCTTGCTTTATTTCCTGAGTGGCTGGAGGGTGAATATCATCTGATTGATCACCTGATATCAGCTTGCGGTGTGATCGCTCAAACAGATCGATGGTAGATTGCATGGTAGCTCGGCTCTCTACACCCGCCCCAACCAATAGCGCCTCTTTGGCTAGTCGCTGGCTTAACATGCGCTGCCGACCAGCCACATCCACTGTATTTGCACTCGAACTCATTGATAAATAAAGCGAAATCAGCGACGCCAAAGTCATACTAATAATAAGTGCAAACGACAAAGCAAACTGTCCGTCTATGGAACGAATACCACAGCCTCTTAGAAAGCTATTAAAAAGATTGGCCAACTGATAACGCATTGAGTACCTCTGCATAAAGGGGGATCAAATAACAATGTGGATGAAAATAGGGGGTGCAACACATTCCGCTTAGGGAAAGCTCTCATTTAAGTATAGTCGGGCGATTTAATAGCGCAGAAAATTTAGTAGATTTACCCTGCTCGCGCGGCAGCGGCGCAATGGCGTTGCTATACTCATAAAACGAACAAATAAAGGTAGCTGCAGACCCCTATGATCAAACGAATTCCCATTAACAAAGTGGAAGTTGGCATGTATGTGTCCTCTAGTACTCCCGGCCTGAAGGCTGCAGGCTTACTAGAGCAAGGGATGATCCGCCGAACAGAGACCATCACCAAGCTGCGTAGCAACGACATTGGTGAGTTATATATTGATACATCCAAGGGTAAGGACTCTCATTTCGCGCTACCTGTACTCGATCACCCTATCAACCTTGAGCCAACAACCAGCCTTACAGAAGAGCGCCGCAAGGCCGAAAAAGTCTACGGTGACGCCACCGGTCTAGTGGGTTCCATTCTCACTAACGTAAAATTGGGCAAAGCGATAGATTTGGGCCCAGTTGAAGAGCTGGCCTACGAAATTAACAACTCTATTCTGCGCAACCCCAATGCCCTACTGTGCCTCAGCCAAATTCAAGATAAAGACAAATACCTGTTAGAGCATTCTATTAATGTAGGCATATTAATAGGTGTTTTCGCCCGCTACTTGGGCTACGACCGCGAAACCGTTCATCAGCTAGTTACAGGAGGGTTGCTACACGATATTGGTAAAATTAAGGTGCCATACAACGTGCTCAATAAGCCCGGTAGGCTCACAGATGAAGAGTGGGTGCATATGCGCAAGCATGTGGAGTACGGTGTTGAGACTCTCGCCCAAACCAAAGGTATTCATCCTATTTCCGCACAAATATGCGCGCTACACCATGAAAAACTAGACGGCAGCGGCTACCCGAATAAACTCAAAGCAGATGAAATATCCGTGTATGGGCGCCTTGCCTCGGTGGTAGATATTTATGACGCTGTTACAGCCACTCGCATATACCACGAGGGGCGCAACCCATTTAAAGCCATGAAATTGCTACATGAACTAGCCGGCACCCATCTAGACAAAGACTTGGTGTACAGCTTTATTCGCTGCATGTCGGTTTACCCCGTTGGCTCTATTGTAGAGCTTAGCAACGGGCGAATAGGCGTTGTGATTACAGCACGCCAAGGCTCCCCAGACCAACCCGTAGTACGCACGTTCTTTAACAACCGCTCGAAACACCACGAATCCCCCTCTGTTATCGATCTTGCTAAGCCTCAGGTGGACCTGCGCATAGTGGGTATTCACGAGGCCACCGCATTGGGTATAAACGTAAACGACTTTATGTAATTATCGCCCGCTACACTACAATTCGTGTCAGATTGCTTGTGTTTTGTTATTATCGCCGCCTTTGCTTACCCAATTGTACAACCCCTACCGCCCAGCATTGCGGCGGCCCCTAATAGGAAGCCAATTATGAGCCTCGCCCACCAAGTTTTGGCCGTTAACAACGACCTGCCCATCCGCACGGATAAACCCGTACACAGCGGCAAGGTGCGGTCTGTTTATTGGTTAACCGCCGAAGACAGTGCTCGTTTAATTAAAGAAAAAGGCTATAACGTTGCCGCCGATGCCCCGCTGGCCATAATGGTAATTAGCGACCGGCTCTCGGCATTCGACTGCATTTGGCACGCTGAAGGCGACGTACGTGGTGTACCCGGCAAAGGGGCGGCGCTTAACGCCATATCTAACCATTGGTTTGAACTGTTCCGTCAAAACGGTTTGGCCGATAGCCACATTTTAGATATACCCCACCCGTTTATATGGATAGTGCAAAAAGCCAAACCGGTAATGATTGAGGCCATTTGCCGCCAGTATATTACAGGGTCTATGTGGCGCGCTTACAGCAAAGGTGAGCGCAACTTTTGTGGTATTAACCTTGAAGACGGGCTGCAAAAAGACCAGAAACTCTCAGAGCTACTCATCACCCCTTCTACCAAGGGCATTTTAAAGGGTGTACCCGGCGTACCCGAAGTAGACGATGTAAATATCACCCGTGCAGATATCGAAAACAATTTTGCCGCGTTTCAATTTAAGCAAAAAAGCGATATAGACCAGTACGAAAAGCTGTTAAAAGAAGGCTTCAATTTAATTTCTGGGGCGCTTGAAGAGCTAGATCAAATTTTTGTAGATACCAAATTTGAATTTGGCTATGTAACAGATGCCAGCGGCAACGATAAGCTTATTTATATGGATGAAGTAGGCACGCCCGACTCATCACGCATTTGGGATGGTGAAAACTATCGCAACGGTAAAATTATTGAAAAGTCGAAAGAAGGTTTCCGCCAAACCTTACTTAGTCACTTTCCAGACCCAGATATACTTTTAAATAAAGATCGCATGCCAGAGCGCCAAGCATTAGCGCAAGACAACGCCCTGCCCATTGATGTATTTATGGATTTGTCTTCCACTTATTTAGATATCGCCGAGAAAATTACCGGCCAGAAAATCGTACTTTCAGAAAACCCCAAACAAGAAATTATCGATATTCTCGCTCGCGACTTTGATGTGATAATTTAAAAAAGGCGCTCAAATGAGCGCCTTTTCTTAACTCTAATTACTAGCAACTAGTGACTAGTCACTAGCGACTGTAAACCCTAGTAACTAAATACTAACGTAATTGCCGTTTGCGTATCTGCGTGTTTTTTCTCTTCGGGTACGTGCGTATTGTGGTTAACGGTAAACGATGCTTTAAGCGCAAATGCGCTGCTAATATTTGCCGTTAATGCTGTTTCTGCTTTGGTTTTTGAGTTTTCACCACTGTCTGCAGATACATCACTACTTAGCGACTGAGTGAATTTTGCGTTTTCGCTAATTTGATACAAATACGCAGCAGAAAAACGCACTACCGCATTCTGATTTTCAACGCCTTCAGTAACCACATCGTCTTCTACGGTGTCTTCTGTTTTACTAAATGCAATACCAGGACCCACGCTGTAGTTTAGACGCGATTTATCTGTTTTAAATAAGCGATCAGAATAACCCAGCGCAAAGGTGCCTTGGTAAGCGTAACCGCTAAAACGGTCATCTTCGTAAGACCCATACACAAACAAACCTTTGTGCTCTGCATCCAACTTATAATCTGCTTGTACCGAAGCAAAATATTTCTGTGCTGTGGTTTGGTTTTCTTTAGTGGTAACGCTATCTTCCGTCACGTCCACTTCATCTTGCTTGTACAAGCCCTCTAAAATGTACTGGTTACGCCACTGTGTTAATTCTTGGCTAACATCCAGCTTCGCTTTAACCGACGACGTAGTCGTGTTACCAGACGTTGAGATTAAGCCAAATTCAGCATCTGCGCTCCATGTTTTGCTATCGTCTTCTGCATACGCAGAAACACTGAGCGCTGACAAAACGCATACGGCTAATTTTTTCATAGGAAGGTCCTTTTGAGAAAGTAATACCAATTACTTGGTTGAGATAGGCGAAATGAATACATTAGATGGTCGCCATTATCGCAGTGCAGCAACCATCGATCAAGCCATCAACCACTAACCTTCGTAACTCACCTCTTTGACCCTCGCCGAGACCTTTAACTCAAATTCCCCTTGGCTTACACGCAGCCCTAAATCTGGGCACACTCCAGGCGGCTCATTCGATGGGGCTGGCCCTTGCGAAATACCCACCCAACAGTTTCTCCCGCTACTTTTGGCTATGTAAAGCGCGCGGTCGGCCCCATCTATCACTTGCTCCCAACTCAGCGCAGTTGGCTCGGCTCGGATAAATGGGTAACAAGCGTACCCCATTGAGCAAGTGCGTTTAATTTTCTCACCGTTATCAAGCTCGAATTCGAAAGCCTCAATGGTACTGCGAATACGCTCAACCACTTCCTCCGCCCCCTCTCTGGCCACAAAGCGAATAACAAGTAGAAACTCCTCCCCCCCCCAACGAATAGCATAATCAGATTCGCGCAACAAAGAGCGTAGCTGCTGGCTTATTTGTTCGAGCATCCTGTCGCCAGACCTATGCCCATAGGTGTCGTTTATTTCTTTAAAGCAGTCAATATCTAAAACGATAAAAATAAGATCGCTAGCAAGCGGCGCGTCGCCTTTTACCCACCCCTTGTAGGCTCTATTTGCGATGGCAATATCGGCAACAATGGAATTATTTAAAAAGCGACGGTTGCGCAGCCCAGTAAGCGAGTCGGTCAAACTCGCTTGTTCGAGCTTGTCATTTGCCTCCTGCAAAATTAATTTTGTTTCTTCAAGCTTCTCACTTTTTACTGCTAACTCGGCTGTGCGTTCAGCCACTTTAGAATCTAAGTGCAAGGTAATATCGCGCAGCTGCAAGTGCGTATGTACTCGCGCTAGTAACTCTTCTTTGGCAATAGGCTTGGTAATAAAATCATTGGCACCACTATTAAACCCCGTAACCAAATCGCTCACTTGGCTACGTGCGGTAAGTAAAATAATGGGAAGTTCATTCGCAGAGTATTGCTGCCGCAATTGTTTACACGCTTCGTAACCAGACATTTTTGGCATCATTATATCTAGCAGAATTAAATCGACTTTTGGCCCATTACGTACATAGGTAATGGCTTCCATACCCGATCGCACTTCGTGCACTGTGTAGTATTTTAACGATAAGTAATTAGCCAATACTTTCCTATTAACCGGCTCATCATCCACAATTAAAATATGATAGGTACGCGCCGTATCGCTTTTCGATTCTGCCTGCGCTCTTATTTCTACCGGCTCGTTTAGCTCTTCTTCAGGGCAGGATGGCTGAGCATGGTATGCACTATTAGTTTCCGGCTCTTGGCCATCGGCTTCATCTTCTATGGCTGCGTTAAGAGGTAAATAAAAATAAAAGGTGGCACCTTTACCTAGGGTAGAGCGCACCCCAATGGTACCGCCGTGCAATTCAACTAATTGCTTGGTAACGGATAACCCCAACCCTGTTCCACCATACACGCGATTAGACGCCCCTTCGAGCTGCCTAAACGAGTCAAAAATTTCTTCAAAACGATTTTCAGGCACACCAATACCAGTATCAGCAACGGATATACATATTTCTTCACCCTGTACTTCTGCACTAATGGTAACGCTGCCCTCATCGGTAAATTTAACCGCATTGCCAACTAAGTTATGCAATATTTGCAACAGTCTGCTTTCATCTGCCGCAACTTTAGGTAACTGTTTACTTACATTGTTTACAAGCTCAATTGGCTTCGCACCAATAATGGGTAAAGTAAGTGATAGCACCACGTCTACCAATACATGTATATCTACAGCTTTTTTGTTAAGCGCCATGCCCCTATGTTTTAGTTGCGCAAAATCGAGCAGGTCGTCTACTAACCCTGCTAAACGTTTTCCGCTACTTACTATCATGGCGAGGTTTTGCTTGGTTTTGTGGGAAAGCGGGCCTGTTACGCCATCCATTAAGGATTCGGCTAACCCAACAATGCCATTAAGAGGGGTACGCAGTTCGTGGGATGTATTTGCTAAAAATTCATCTTTAAGCTTGTCGAGCTGTTTTAATCGTCGAACCACCGAACGCTCTTGCTCGACTTTTTGTCGTTCAAAACTTACTTTTTGCCTTTGCTGGTGAATAAACCAAGTGAGCAGCACAATAAACAAAATAATATATAGGGTGTAAGCCCACCATGTTTTCCAGTAGGGCGGCAAAATAACAATGTTTATTGATGTTCCTTCGGTATTCCACAGACCTTCGTTATTCGACGCTATTACTTTAAATTGATAGCTGCCTGGGTCGAGGTTGGTGTAGGTTGCCGTACGCTTACTTCCTACGTGGTTCCAACCACCATCAAACCCTACCAATTTATAGGCGTATTGATTGTTTTCTGGCGAGCGAAAATTTAATGCAGCGAACTCAAACATAAATACCGATTGGGTATAATCTAAAGTGATTGCCTGCGAGTAGTGCAATGTATTGGTTAGCGGCGAATCTGGCTGCCCCAATTTAACCGGAACGTTAAATATTTGTAGATCGGTTAATACAACCGGTGGCGAGTATTCATTTTCTTTTAGGTCGCGCGGGTTGAATAAGGTAAAGCCTTTACTACTACCAAAAAACAATTCGCCCGAGCGCGTTTTAACTGGCGTATTTCTGTTAAAAAGGTTACCCACTAAACCGTCTTTACTTGAGTAGTTTCGCACTTCTTGACTAACCGGTAAAAAGCGAGACAAACCTTTTTGTGTACTAAACCAAAGGTAGCCTTCGTCATCTTCAATTATGCCGGTTACAACATTATTGGGCAGCCCATGTTTTACGGTATAACTAGTAAAGGTTTGCGTGGCTGCATCAAATTTATTTACGCCCCCGCCATCTGTACCCACCCACAATACACCGCGGCTATCTTCATACACCGACTTCACAAAATCTGCGCTTAAACTAGTTGTATCTCCTTCAATATGCTTATAACGAATAAACTCACCTGTTGCAGGAGTAAGTTTAAACAGACCTCGGGTGGACCCTACCCAAATTTGATTTAAGCTGTCTTCGTAAATAACCCGCGCATATAAACTTTTATCGCCATCTAGCATATTCAGCGGTGGCTCGAAGCGAGTGAAGTCATCTGTAGCGCGGTTATATCGGCTTATACCTTTGTCCGACGCTATCCAAATAGCTTGATCATGGCTTTCAATTACAGACCAAGGCTCCCACCCTAATAGAGATTGAGGATTGCCCTCTTCGGGTAAATATCGAATAAAACTATTACTGCCAGCATCCAATCTATTTAAGCCGCCTGCCCATACCCCCGCCCAGAGGGTACCTTGGCTATCTTCTATTACAGATAAAATTGTATTCGCACTTAAACTAGCCGAGTCTTCTGGGTCGTGTACATAGTGTTTAAATTGCTCAGCGGCTCGATCAAAATAACTAAGCCCATAGCCAGCACCTACCCATAGGTTGCCTTTAGTATCTTCATAGCCAGTAAGAATGCCGCCCGAAGCAACACTGTTTATATTCGACGGGTTGTGACGATAATTGCGAAATGCCGACGCCTGCTTATCGACAACATCCACCCCGGATGGGAAAAAACCTAACCACATATCGCCGGCACTATCCTCAAACAAGGAATTCACTACATGGTTGCCCGGCGACGAGGGGTCGCTCTCCGAATGCCTAAATCGTGAAAATTCGCCCGTCACTGGGTCGAGAACATGTGCAGCCGAACCATCACCTATCCAAATATTCCCTGCGCTATCTTCCAACACATCCCATATGATGTTGCTCTTTTCTTCGGAGTGATGCTCAAAACGGTTAAATTGATCGCGCTCGCGATCATAAACATGCAAGCCACTACCGTAAGTGCCAACCCACACATTATTTTTGGAATCGACAAATAGCTCGCGCACATCGTTATTACTAATACTGTTGTCGTCGCCACTATTATGCGCGTAATGTTTAAATGTGTTGCTGGCGGGATCAAACTGCACCACACCGTAGGCATGGGTGCCCAACCAAATAATGCCGTTTTTATCCTGTACGCACTTCCAAACAAGTTCGTCGGTAGCTTGCGCTTTTGCGTCTAGCTCCAATACCTGTTTAAAAGGCACATGGGTAAACGCACCGGTATCAGGGTTAAACGAAAAAAAGCCTCCGCGCGTAGCTAGCCACATTCTTTTTTCAGAATCTTCTAATATATCGTTTACATCGTTTGCGCTAAGAGTAAGGCTATTTTGATCGTCGTAGCGGTAAGCGGTAAAACTATCTAAGGCGGGGTTAAAAAGGTTTACACCGTTGCGTGTAGCGAGCCACATACGGCCATCAGATGCCATAAGAATACGGTTGATGTAGCTGTGGCTAAGTGTGGATTGCCCTTCGCCGGCTCGGTAGATAGTGAGTTCATACCCATCAAAACGCGCCAAGCCATTGGCGCCGCCAAACCACATAAAACCGTCATTATCTTGCGCGATCGACACCACATAGCCAACGCTCTCCACTTCACTTGCAAGAATATGATTAAACGACAGGCTCGCAGGCGGCGCGGCAACAGCAGCTTGCAGATACATACCTGCCAACCACCACCAGATTGCAATAAGCCAAGTTTTTAATACACTTCGCACCTCGAGCTTTTTACGATTTTTTTTACACTCGAACAACATGATTTCTCCTGACGGACGGAACAACACCTTAGGTTTCGATCTTCTGCCGAACTCAATATTATTTCGTTTTTTGTTTTTATTATTCAGCTAGCTAATTTAGTTACAAAGCGCCTAAGCGCACAGCTAGAAGCGCTATTAAACACTATTTATAGTCAACTAAAAGCAACCAATCATCCCTGCCTCACTCAAGCTTAGGCTTTCTTTAGTCAACTCAAAGTGGCACAAAAACACGCACTGGAGAACAAAGGGTATATGGCGACGATTTTTTTTACACAAATATGACCCCCTCCATCACCGCAAACTCGCAACCCTTTGATTTAATGGAAGATAAAAACAAATTCACACATTGGCACGAATAATGCTATACATTACAGCAATATCTTAAGCCACTATTCAACGGCGAGAAGATAATAAATACCCCAAAGGAGCTCCACCATGTCGCTTTTCTCAAATTCACGCAATTGGATTGCCGCTGCAAGCTTGCTAATCGGCGGCGTTGTGCATGCAGACACTATTAGTTACACAGATCTAGTGGCCGGCAGCCATTCGAACACTGTTAATGGGACCACGGTTTCCGCTTGGAACAACACCGCTCAAACAGAAGTAGCTTACTTCGGCGGTCGCACTCAGGCTGGCGTTGCAGGCATGGGTATTCGCGGCCACGGCAATAACGAAATCGACTTCTACTACAACAGCAATGGCCAAGGCGATTCAGAAACCATGGCTTTCGATTTCGCTAACAATGTTGTTATTGGAGAACTTAGCCTCAGCTTGTTGTTTAACGGCCCTGAGTACAGCAACGAACATGAAATTGCTGAAATTTTTATTGATGGTCACGTTGGTCGCTTAGAGCTAGACCCAACCAAAGAAGATTCTGCCAAATGGTATTTAGATGGCAGCTTGGTTGGCGAAGTAACATCTTGCTCTCCAGGTGCTACTGCACAAGGTGGTTCCGGCTGCTTCACTATTCTTAACCCATTTGGCAACTTAGCAACTGCTAACCTCGATTTAACCGCTGCTATGATTCCAAATATCGACGAATCCGACTACCTGTTCCGTCACGTTGTATTCGCTAGCGTACCAGAGCCAGGCACTTTGGCACTGTTCATGATTGGCGCAGCTGGTCTTGTTATATCGCGTAGAAAAACACGCGCTTAGTAACAGTTTAAAACATATTATAAAAAAGGGGCTTCGGCCCCTTTTTTTGCCTACGCTTTCGACACCTGCACACTGCTAGCTTATTTGTACCATTGCATATTTTTATGGGAGGTACAGCTTATCTCAATTAGCCTATTGCCATACCCCTAGCTAAACTTAGCCCTATGAGTAGAAACCACTCACTAGATTTTTCATTTAAGTGCAATCGGAGGATATATGACAATTAATATTGGTATAAGCGAGTCAAACAGAAAGGACATTGTACAGGCGCTATCTCACCTGCTAGCCGACAGCTACGTACTGTACTTAAAAACCCATAACTTCCACTGGAACGTAACCGGCCCTATGTTTCAAACATTACACAACATGTTTATGGATCAGTACACAGAAGCTTGGACAGCGCTAGACACCATTGCTGAGCGCATACGTACACTTGGCTTCCCTGCACCGGGGTCGTACAAGCAATTTATGGCCCTCACCTCTTTAAAGGAAGAGGAAGGAGTACCAAGTGCCGAAGATATGGTGCAACAATTGCTAGAAGGTCAAGAAACACTGGTGCGTATTGCGCGCGAGGGCATGAAAATAGCGGAAGCAGCAGATGATCAATCTTCTGCAGATTTATTTACACAACGCATCGAAGTGCATGAAAAAAATGCCTGGATGCTGCGCTCTCTAAAAGGGTAATAATCAATAAAGCGTACCTTGTTAATAGGTACGCTTTACGCCTTACCAGTAAGATAAAAGGTATTTTTGCCTGCTCGCTTACTTTTATATAATGCTTTGTCTGCAGCAATAAGTAATTGATCTACACTCGTGCCATCACTGGGGTAAACAGCCACACCAATACTTAATCCCAAATCCACTTTGTCACCCACCTGACTAATCACATATTCATCAAGAGCTGCAATTAGCTCTTGATGCTTTTTAGCAACAATATCTAAAGCATCGTCAACTGACTCTAAACGAGTAAGTAACACAACGAATTCATCGCCACCAAACCTCGCCGGCGTGTCGCTACGACGGGTGCATTTTTCAAGTATTTGTCCAAACTCGATAAGCACCTTGTCGCCAACACCGTGACCCAGCGTATCATTCACCTGTTTAAAATTATCTAAATCGATACTTGCTACAGCAAACATATGTTTGTAACGCTCGGCATGCGCCAGCTCGTGATCTAAACGCTCTATAAACGCAGAGCGATTTAATAAACCGGTAAGGTAATCGGTGATTGCTCTGTGGTGTAACTCTTTTACTAAAGAGTGGCGCTCTAACGCGTAACGAATGGATTGCCCCAAGGCCGTTTGGCTTAATTCATTTTTACGCAGGTAGTCTTGTGCTCCTATGCCAACTGCGCGCTCACCAATATCGCCCATGTCGACCCCCGTTAATACTATCACTGGGGTATGGCGGTAATTGTCTAGCACAGTCACCAACGTTTCCTCGCCTGTACTGTCGGGTAGTATAAGGTCGAGTAGGATTAAATCTGGTGTTTCTTCATCACTGGAGGCCAAGCATTCATTTAACCTAGCAAAACAGTGCACTCGGTATTCAAACTGCGGGTCCTTTTGCAGCATCAACTTGAGGAGGTATTGATCATCTGGATCGTCTTCCACAAGGTACACTGTAATACTTTTTAGTTCCATAAACGACTTGCTCCAAGGAGCCCTAGGGGTGATACACCGTAACAAACCAATATTTTAATAAGTTATCCATGGCGCTTTTAAGCTGATTAAAGTCCGCCGACTTAACGAGGTAGCTGTTAGCACCCGCTTCGTAGCAAAATTTCACATCGTCGGGGCTACCCGATGTAGTGTGTACAACAATTGGAATACTTCTAAATTCGCCATCCGGCTGCTTTAGCTCCTGCAACACTTGGCGCCCATCAATAACGGGCATATTCAGGTCCAACAAAATTAAATCGGGCCGCCTCACGCCTGCGTAGCGCCCCTTCTGATTTAGAAAGCCGTACAACTCATCACCGTTTTCTACGCTTATCAGTTCGACAGGAATTCCCGCCTGCTGAGCCGCAGCCCTAGCGAGAAAGACATCGTCGGCGTCATCATCGACGATTAATACCACGAACCGTTTATCTACACTCATTGCACGCCCTTACCGTAATATTTAGCGCCCCGCGCCACTGGCTGTTGTACTTTGTATGCTTTACTGCTCATGCAGTTTGGCACTCCGTTTACACTAGACGCTTGCTTGCGTATCTAGCGTTATATTCTTTTTGGGAAGGTTTATGTATATTCTTGCGCCAACATTCGGTCGCCCTTCCGCCGTGATATTCCCCCTGTGTGCTTTGACAATTTGCTCGCATATCGCCAAGCCAATACCCGACCCGGGGTGTGTCGCACGGGTAACCAAGCGCTTAAACGGTCGAAAAATATCACTGGCTTGAGAATTGTCAAACCCTAAACCGTTATCACTAATTACTACCTGATCAAAAACTTCGCCACTCTCATCAATATAGTCGATAACTTCTATAACCACACGCGGGCGAACCTCTGGACGACGGTACTTTAGGGCATTACCCACCAAATTTTGCAACAATTGGATAAATAGCGCCCTGTCGACATAAACCTTTTGAGAATATCGTAATTCTACACTTGCATGGGTTTCTAATATTTCAGCAGCCAGCATATCTCGCGTACTCTCGACCATATTCTCTAGCTCAACCTCTTCCAGCTTGAGCTCTGCTTTGGTAACGTGCGATAGCCTTAGCATGTCGGTGATCAGATCGCGCATTCTAGATGCGCCATCGACAATACGCCCTAGTACAAACCAATCCTCATCACTTAACTGCTCACGCTTAATATTGCTCTCTAAATGAGAAGAAAAAGCAATTACTTTACGCAGTGGCTCTTGCAAATCGTGCGAGGCAACATACACAAATCGCTCTAACTCTTCATTGGACTTTTCCAAACGACGCGCATATTCCTTAATAGATGTAACATCAATAAACGTGCCGATCATTTCAATGGGTTTGCCCTCTTCGTCACGTGAAAAAACCGCATCGAAAGACCGGCACCAGATCCAGCGACCATTTTTGTGTTTAAAACGGTACTCTAGCTCTTGCACTTCACCTTCACGACTTACAATCACTCGCTCTATATGATCAATGATTAACTGTTGTTCTTCAGAATGAAAGTATTGCATTAAATCGGATTTAGAACGTAAATCCTCCAATGTATAACCCGTAATACGGGTGTACTGATTGTTGATAAAAGTATTGACATTGGTTTTTAAATTAAAGATATACAAACCACTAATTGACAGATCGACCACATTTTTTAAAAACGATTCGCGTTCAGTTAACTTTTGCTCTGCATGTTTTAAATCTGTGATATCTGTAGACGAGCCAATTATGCGGTAAACCCTATTTTCATTATCTAACAAGGGAAATAATGCTGTTTTCCACCAGGTGACACGCCCCTTAAATTCTATCGTCTCAACATAACTGCTTGGACGCTTACTCATATAGCACAGGTTGTAGCGCGATTGTATTTCTTGCGCAGTTTTTTCTGGCACATAATCAGGCGCCAAATCGAGAGGCGTTTTACCTAAGCACTCGGCGGCGGCAATCCCTGTTAGCTGCTCCACCGCGTTATTAAAAGCAGAATACCGCAACGTGCCTTGTTTATCCGCATCGAGCACAAATACACTGTAAGACGTACCCTGAAAAATAGATTCTAAGAATTGTGATTTTTCTCGCAGTACTAGCTCCATGTCTTTGCGCAGCTGAATATCCTGCATGGCCCCAGACATAACAATCGGCTGCCCAGACTTATCGTATACACTGTTGCCAAAAATGTGAATCCAGCGCTCTTCACCACTCAATGTTGTTACGACGCACTCTTCGTCAAATGGCAGGCCCCGCTGCAAATGATCCTGCAATGCCGCGTTAATGGAATGACGAAAATCGCTGCGTAAATGGGTTAACCATTGGTCCATTGAAGCGTGACTGCTGGTCTCGTTATAGCCAAGTAGCTGCCATGCAACTGTCGACCACCACATAGTATTAGTCTCGATATTCCATTCCCACAAGCCTTCTTGGGTGGCTTTGGTGATGCGCTCAAAACGCATATTGGCTTCGCGGATCTCCTCCTGCGCAGCCAGCTTTTCTGATAGATCGGTAACAGCAGCAAAAATGCGTACTTCGCCCTCCGATTCTCGCTTCGCTAGGCGAATATCTACGGGTATTTTGGCACCATCTTTACGTACGCCCGAAACAACACGCCCCGACGCCATTACACGACTTGTTTCTTCGGATTCGAGGAATTGACCTACCAATTTGCCGTGATGCTGACTCGTCTCTGCATCAATTAGCATATTAATAGATTGACCATTCAGCTCACTTGCGTCGTAGCCAAACAGCTCTGCGAGAGCGTTGTTGGCAAGAGTTATATTCCCTCGCTCATCGGACACCAATAACCCTACAGGTGAAGCATTGGTTGCTTCGCGCAAATGCGCTTCTTCTCGGTGTGCCGCTTCTAATTGAATTCGGCGAATTGTTTCTTGGCTAGCGCTTTCACGCGCCTCTGCAAGCTCTTCTGTTGTGGGAATGGTGGCGACTTTCGGTAGAACATGAATAAGCGCAAACGCAGTACCTATTGATGCCAGCGCGGTAATAGCTTTAAGCACACCTTGGCCGCCGTAACTACCCACCCAAATATTGTAAATACTGTAAACGTGAGTAAGGCCACACAACAAAATAAACGACGAGAAGAGTACCAACAGCCAACTAAATTGAATGTCTGAGCGTTTCTTTTTAAGGTACACCAAACCCAACGGGATACTGAAATAAGCGATCGCAATCACACTATCGGATACGACATGTGTCCAAAGAATATCTGGGCGCCATAAGTAGCAATGCCCGTGGGGCATATATTCTTCGCTAAAAAATTGTAACAATGCGTCTATCAAGCCGCGCCTCCGGTCACCCACCATAGGGGGGTAATAAAAACACCTGCAACATACCAAAGTTTAGCAATGGCAATTAGCCGGTAGTAATAAGTATATACCCCATGCAAATTTCCGCAGGAGAAGTTACCACCCAATGATTAACGAATAGTGCGCCACAATCGCCTACTCTGCTATCCTCTTATACGTAATAACTCTAGGCTGACTTAATGCTTTGGTACCTCCCCAAAGCAGAAACATGTATAAATGGCTTTAATCTTGCTACTTTAAGCGTGGCCAAGTAATTTTAGCGTAGCGCCCACAACACCAAAGTGTGCTTTGGTTAAGGTAAGCCGCACATATCAGCCGCGCCCACTATACTTAACATGTAATTATTTTGAATAGGATAGCCCCAGAATGACGCTCAAGGTTCACGAACTACTCAATAACGCGCGCCTCAATAAGGGGACAGCTTTCACACTTGAAGAAAGAGAAGAACTTGGGCTTAGTGGCCTACTTCCACCACATGTAAGCACAATGAAGGAGCAGGTAGAACGCGCATTATCGAGTATTCGGCGCAAAGAATCTGATATAGACCGCTATATATTTTTATCTGCACTCCAAAAGCGCAACGAAAGATTGTATTACCGCCTACTTATCGATCATACCAAAGAGCTTATGCCATTGGTGTACACCCCCACGGTTGGTCAAGCCTGTCTCGAATTTGCCAGTATTTTTCGTGAAACCAGCGGGTTTTATCTTTCCTATGCAGACAAAGGCTTAATACAAAAGCGCTTGGCCAATTGGCCAGAGCAAGATGTAAGGCTTATTGTGGTAACCGATGGCGAACGCATATTAGGCTTGGGCGATTTAGGCGCAAACGGCATGGGTATTCCTATAGGTAAACTCGCCCTTTATTGCGCCTGCGCTGGGGTAAAGCCCGAGCAGTGCCTACCTATTATGCTAGACCTTGGCACCAACAACGAAAGCATTCGCAACGATCCACTCTATTTAGGTGTACCCGAGCCAAGAAAACGCGGTAGCGAATATGACGACTTTTTAGAAGAGTTTGTGCGCGCGGTTGAAAAGCAATTCCCCAATGCGCTGCTGCAATTTGAAGATTTTGCCACCGGCAATGCCGTAAACTTGTTGGAAAAATATCGCGATCAGCTACTGTGCTTTAATGACGATATTCAAGGCACCGCTTCTGTTGTGCTTGCAGGCCTAATGGCTACAACTCGCATTTCTAAAATACCCTTGCAAGAACAGCGCTTCTTATTTTTAGGGGCCGGCTCGGCTGCAACCGGTATTGGCCACCTGCTTACCACGGCATTAGAGCGCGAAGGTATAACCACCGACGAAGCGCGCGCGCGCCTATTTTTTATAGACCGCAAAGGCTTAGTTACCCAATGTCGCGATGATCTACCCGGCCATGTGGCACCTTTTGCTGCCAACATGCCGCCCATGGACCTAAAGCAAGCAATCGATACAATAAAACCCAACGCCCTGATCGGCGCCTCGGGTACCGCTGGCGTGTTTACAGAAGAGATTATTCACACTGTTGCAAGCTGCCACAGAAACCCTACAATTTTTGCGCTTTCCAACCCCACATCAAAGGCCGAATGCACAGCGGAAGATGCTTATAAGTTTTCCGATGGCCGCGCAATTTTTGCAAGTGGTAGCCCGTTTGATGTGGTACATATAAATGGTGAAATTAAAGTGCCAGGGCAAGGCAATAACGCCTATATTTTTCCCGGTTTAGGCTTGGGCGCTATTCACGGTAAAATTACGCGTATTACCGACGACCAACTTATTACTGCCGCGCAAGAATTAGCTGGCAGCGTTTCCGACAAGCAGATCCAACACGGCTGCTTGTACCCTCCTTTAGATGAGATTAGAAACGTGTCGGTAAAAATTGCTGCAGCGGTTGCCCGCGATGCAGAACGCACAGGCTTAACATCTGAACCCGTGCCGGAAAATTTCGAGGAATTATTAACTGCAGAGCTTTACGACCCGCTTTACTAACAACGGTTAAGTTAGCGGTTTGCGACAGACTTTAACCCTATATATTGCTCGGCGTAATCATCGGCAAAGGTGGGCTTACCGTACAGGTAACCCTGCCCGTAGCCACACCCAAGCGCCCCCACTATTAGCGATTGCTCTCGGGTTTCTACGCCTTCAACTAGCGTATCGAACCCTAAGCTTGTAGTCATTGCAATAATCGCTTTTACAATATCTCTATCGGCAGGGTCGTCTTCTAAATCCATAACAAAGCTGCGATCAATTTTAATTACATCTACCGCAAAGCGTTTTAAATACGCTAGCGACGAATAACCCGTACCAAAATCATCAATAGCCAACCTAAAACCCATCTCGCCAAGTATGCGCAATTGGCTTTGGGTATTTAGCGACTCTTGTAAAAACGTTCCCTCGGTAATTTCTAGCTGAATATGGCGTGGATCAACATTGTGTATATCGAGTAAGCGCTGAATATCTTTTACAAAGTCTGCGTTTTGCAACTGGTGAGGCGAAACATTCACCGAAATGTATTTCATATCGGTATGCAAGGTTTGCCATAGCTTGAGCTGTTTAAAGGCGGTGGCATTAATCCAGTTGCCCAATTCGTAAATTAGGCCGCTCTCTTCGGCAACGGGAATAAAATCTACCGGCGAGACGAACTTGCCTGCGCGATCTATCCAGCGCAACAAAGCTTCACAGCCCACGATTTTTTCTGTGCTTAAATCAATAATGGGCTGGTAATACAGCATTAATTCTTCGTCGCGAATGGCAGAGCGCAGCTCTTCTTCCAAGAATATTTTTTTCTCTAACGACGAAGAGTACTCTTGCTTGTATGGCAATACCGTATTGCGACCACTTTTTTTGGCCTGATGCATGGCCAGATCTGCAGCTTTAATAAGGGCAACTGCATCCTCACCGTCATCGGGGAACAGTGCCACCCCCATGGAAACCCGCGCATTAACGACAGGCCCTTCCATTAGATAAATAGGCTCGGCCATTATTTTCTGAATGCGCCGGCTATAATGCAAGGCGGCATCATGTGAACGTACGTTATCTAAAATAAGCGCAAATTCATCGCCACCAATGCGCGCCAAATACTCATCACCCACAAGCACTTCTTTTAAACGCGTAACAACTTCACAAATTAGTGAGTCGCCCACTGGGTGACCGTAACTATCATTAATATCTTTAAAGTGATCTAAATCTACAATTAACATTGCCACCTTGCCGTGGTATTTCTCGGCAAGCTTCATGGTGTTTTTTAGTTTTTTGCTAAACGCTAACCGGTTAGGCAGTGAGGTAAGCTCATCAGTAAAGGCAATATGCGCCAAGCGCTCTTCGGCCTCCACTTCTTTGGTTACATCCCAGTTCATCCCAACTACCCGCTGCACGAGGCCGTCTTCGTCCAGCACTGCACGCGCATAGGCGCGCAGGTGACGAATAGATTTATCGGGCAATAATACGCGGAATTCGCTTATAGTATCTTTCTTGGTTTTAAGTAACTCACCAAGCTCGTCCAGCACGCGCTGGTTATCATCGGGGTGGGCTACATGCTCCCACGCCTCTCTTACAGATATGTACTGACGTGGCTCCATGCCATAAAGGCGGTACATTTGGTCATCCCAAATCATTTCTGCGTCGGAGATATACCAATCCCAAATACCAATCGACGCCCCATCTAGCGCCAAACGCAAACGTTCTGAAGCCTTCTCTAATGCGGTATGCGCTTCCGTCTCTGCAGTAATATTCACAAAAGAAATGAGCACACCGTGGGGAATATTGGTATCGGGGCTATTAATAATGGCAACGTTTAGTTTTAGCCACACCAACTCTTTATCTGGGCGCACCACCCCCAAAGTGAGGTTTTGCAGCCCCGCGCCTTTTGTTAGCACGCGCAGAATGGGGTTATCCGCAAGTGAAAGCTTCTGGCCATCTTCATTTAAAAACGTCCAGTAATCGGATAATAACGACTGTTTATTTGGCTCATCGGGATTATTCCCTTCGAATTTAAAATCGAGTATTTCTTGGGCGGCCTCATTCGCCAGCTCTATATAACCCTCTAGGTTTTGATAAATAATGCCGTCTACTAGATTGTTGAACAACGCTTCGTAGAAGTTGCTATCTAGCGGTATACCCGCAGCCAGGAAAATTGAATTAGACCGAGCTCGATGGCGGATAACCGCCCCCAGCGCCGTATTACTGCAGGCCTCTGCGGTAAGCTCATAATGTTGAAGCACGCCGTTTTTTTCAATTGCGTAAAAACAATGCTGCGTATCTGCGCCATTTAATACCAATTCGAGCATCGCCTCGATGTGATCGGTTAAGCTATTTTCTTGCGCACCAAAAGATTTCGCCACCCACTGTACACTTGGGCCAATAAACTCACGACACAGTGCGAAAAAGTTATTGCCAACCCAGTCAATTTTAGGTGCTTTTAGCTCACCTACCGCACTTGCCTGATCGCTGAATAGGGGCAAGCCTGCAAGCCAGCCTTTGCTTACAAATACAACGTCGCCGGCTTGGCTAAGTACAGCAATATCCACGGGCTGTTCACCCAAGCCCGCTCCAACCACAGCTTTTACCACTAAAAAACCTCCCCTTTACAACAGGAGACACTAGTAGAAGACTGGCTAGCCATTAGTCTGCTGACACTTATCACTGAATATTCCAAATGCTGGCTTTATTAAAAGTAACGCCCTAACGACAAGGGCTCCTTCTAAAGTGTAGGAGACATTGCTAGCTAGGCAACCGAGCGGCATAGATTTATCGCACCTTTCATTTTTTATCCCCATTTCCGAGCACCATTTGTACGTAAATAAGCCAGCGCATCATATTTTAGGCATAAAAAAAGCCGCAATATGCGGCTTTAGGGTATATCGATAACTACAAGCGTTATTCAGCTTTTGGCGCTTGTGCTTCTAGGGCATCCATATGGCGCTTAGCAACACCGTTTAGCTCTGCCAAAGAGTGAAGGTGTGAATGACACCAAGCAATCCACTTGTTTTTAAACCATGTGTGCAATTCTTTTTCGTCCAATTCGTACAGCTTTGCTTCGTCTACACGGTAAAGGTCGGTAAGGTTTACTTGCTGTTCTCCAAATTTAAGTGCGCGGTTTAGCGGTTGCAGAATTTCTTTTTCAGCAAGGGCACGACAAAACTCTTCAGTCTCTGCGTAGCCTGTGTCTACTGAGCGCAAAAAGCCAACAATTTGCTTCAATGTTTCGGTAGGTTCTTTGTTTTCGTCGAAAATAGCGTCGCCGCCGCCAGAGAAGTGTGGCGCTTCTTTATCGAATACAATTGCGCCTTCTGGTGTTACACCAAAAGGGTAACGGCGGATAAAAGCGGGGACGTATTTGCCGCCCCAGTCATCACCTAGATCGTGGCTGTCTTTCTTTAGTGACAGCAATACAACAGGGATAAAACCAGACTTTTCGTTTTTAACAAACAAAATGGGGTGATCGTGACAAGCTTGGGTGAATTCAACACCCGCCAAAGGGGCAGAGTTCATAGCAGAAGCAAATGAGTAGCTACCTTCGCGCTTGAAGGTAAGGTCTGCGTGCTTGTCTTTTTCTAGTACGGTAGGCTCTTTATAAAACAACAGTTGTGTAGACATATAGGTAAATCTTTTATTGAATTTTAATTATGGAATAGTCCAGAAGCGGGCAAGCTCTCTCCACTTAGCCGCTTTGGGCGTGTTCTACACATCGAAACAGTGCCGTGTTTGGGCAGGCAGAGCGCTCGCGCTCATGCGGCTTCAATGCATGATAGCGAGCGATAGTAGCAGGATATGAAGTTTAATAGCAACCACCCCATGGTTGCCCAATGGGCTGCTTTAAACCTTATAATAGTAAGCGCACACATACCCTGTAGCACTCATAAAAACGGAGAGAAAGCCTGTTTACGCTTAGCTTTCTACAAAGGCGCGCTCAATAACATAACTGCCGGGTTTACCACCACGCGCCTCCTTAAAGCCATTTACATCCAAGATGCCGCAAAAGTCCTTCAGCATGCTTGGGCTGCCGCACAGCATAAACCTATCGTCTTCTGGGTTGATAGGCGGCAAGCCAACATCGCGCGCCAAACGGCCAGATGCGAGCAGGTCGGTTAATCGCCCATTATTGATGTAGGCCTCACGGGTAACAGTTGGGTAATACACTAATTTTTCTTTTACCAAATCGCCAAAAAATTCGTTTTGCGGCAATTCCTCATTAATCAGGGTTTGATAAGCCAGCTCACTTTTGTAGCGCACACCGTGGGTTAGCACTATGCGATCAAATTGCTCGTATATTTCTGGGTCTTTAATAATACTGATAAACGGCGCCAAGCCCGTACCCGTGCTTATTAAGTACAGGTTCTTACCCGGCAATAGGTTGTCTGCCACCAGTGTACCCGTGGACTTGCTGTTAACCAGTACCTCATCACCGGGTTGGATATGCTGTAACTGCGAGGTTAACGGGCCATCGGGCACTTTAATGGAGAAGAACTCCAATGTATCTTCATAGTTAGCGCTAGTAATTGAGTAGGCGCGCAACAGCGGCCGACCGCTATCCTGCGCCAACCCCATCATAGTGAAGTGGCCATTGCGAAAGCGGAAGCTAGGGCTGCGCGTAGTGGTAAAACTAAACAAATTGTCATTCCAGTGACGAACATCGAGAACTCTTTCGGTTAATAGGGTGCTCATTGGGTGGCTTCTCCAAGCGTTAATATTTAAAGATTGAACACAGAATAACCACTGGACTTATACAGGTAAAACTGATTATATTTGTATCCGTATTCTGTTTTACCGATAAGAAGTTAAATACTGCACCTGTCTACTACCAAATAAAAACCAAATATGAGCAATAACCATGAAGTACACCCTGCGACAACTTGAAGTATTTTTAGCTGTTTCCCACTACGAAAATGTTTCTAAGGCCGCCGATGAGCTCGCCATGTCGCAATCGGCCTGCAGCAGCGCCCTTAAAGACTTTGAATCACAATTTGATATTCAACTGTTCGACCGAGTAGGTAAGCGCTTGCAAACCAACGAGGAGGGGCGCCGACTGCGCCCCAAGGCCGAAGCTCTAGTAGCCCAAGCCAAAGACCTAGAGCGCGACCTAATCCAGCACAACCAGGTAGGCAAGCTGAACATAGGCGCCACGCTCACCATTGGTAACTACCTGTGTGTAAAACTTATTGATGAATTTATAAAAACCCACCCCGGTGCCAAAGTGCGCCTTGAGGTAGCGAATACACGCCGTATAGCCGAGGAAATTCTCAATTTTGATATAGACCTAGGTATGATAGAAGGCGAATTTCAGCACGATGAGCTCGATGTAATTCCGTGGATGGAAGACGAACTTGTGTGTTTTTGTTCACCTAAACACCGCTTGGCGAGTGTAGGCCATATAAGTAAAGACGACTTTTTAAAAGAGAAATGGATACTGCGCGAAGCCGGCTCGGGCACCCGCCAAACCTTTGATCGAGCCGTAAGTGGTTTGCTGTCTCAATTAGACATTACCCTAGAATTGCAGCACACCGAAGCCATTAAACGGGCGGTAGAAGCAGACATTGGCATTTCGTGTTTATCTATCATATCGCTAAAAGATGCATTTGCTCGCGGCGCACTGGTGCCACTTACCTGCGACCTCGATTTAAAACGCCACTTTTATTTAGTGATCCATCAACAAAAATTTCGCAGCACCGGCATTCAACGCTGGCTAGAACTATGCGAAAAACACAACCACATAAACGCCCATTAAAAAAACCGGCAGAAACAAATCTGTCGGTTTTTCGCTGTCAGCTGTTAACTCCCTACTGTTAACTAGCGGTCATTGCCCACTACACGTAGAAGGCGAAATACAACTTTGGTTATTCTCCCACCCCCAGCCGCTACTGGTAGAAGTACACATTGGGTATTGAGTGCCATACCAATTACACGTGGCGCTGCTACCGCCACTTGAGCTGCTTGAAGAGCTCGACGAACTTGAACTAGACGTAGAGCTAGAACTTGATGAACTCGAAGAGCTACCGCTTTCAACGACACAACTGGCTTCGTTCTCCCAACCCCAGCCATCGCCATCTGGGTCTGAGGCTGCATCACAGCAAACAGGGTGGCCGTCGCTGGTAGTGCCGCAACTTGTAGAACCGCCGCCAGAAGAAGTACCGCAGTGAGTGGTAGCATCGGGGTTAGAATCGCATAAACCTACACCTACACAACTTTGGCCATTCTCGTAACCCCAGTCGTTAGTATTACCGTTTTCACACAATGGAAAGCTTGTACCACTCCAATCACAACTTCCGCCAGTGGAACACGCTGATGTACCGCCACTGCTACTTGAATTAGACGATGACGAAGAACTAGAGCTGCCGCCGCTAGACGTTCCTGTGTACACACTGGCTATACGCGAAGTGGTCGCAATACCGTTGCTGCCGTTTATTAAGCGGTTGCCCCAGGTTGTATAGGTGTTATCGCTAAAGCTTTTTACTATGTCTAGCGATGCTAAATCCGAGCTATTACCCGTCCAACTCCAACCCATGTAACCAAAACCGAATTGCTCGGCGTATTGCATAATGGCTGCTTCTGCAACATCTTCACTAAAATGATCTGCTGCGAATTCGCCTACAACTAACGCTAAACCTTTGTCGCTAAAGGCTTGCATGTAGCTTTGCACTTTTGCCGAGGTGTTATACACCTGATACATATGCACGCTAAACATAGTGTTGTTAAGTGAGTCGCCATTAAAAATGGTTTGTGCGTTATCACGCATTAGGTTCTGCCAATCTTGCCCCCAATTTGCCGCATCAACCATAAGGGTGTGGGTATAACCGGCGTTGCGCAGTTTTTGAATAGCCGCAATCGTGTCGTTGGTGTAGGTGCTTGCCGATACACCGTTGCCAAAGGGTTCGTTGGCAATATTTATAATTACGTAGTCTTCCTCACCCTTAACTACCGCCATTACATCACTGCTCACCCAGTAATCGGCAATATCAGATATATGCGCAGTACCGCTCTCTTCCCCCCAGCCAGTGCCATCGTGAAATTCCAGTACAGCAATCATGTTGTTTTGTTTGCACAGGTCAATAATGGTTTGAATCTCTGCGGCACTGGTGCGGCTCCACTTAGTGCCCATAGCCATCACTACCCGTACCGAGTTAGCACCTGTTGCAGCAATTTTAGGGATAGCCGCCGCCGTTTCACCGGCATACCACGCATGGGGATGGTTCACGCCGCGCAGCACAACCGTGCTGCCATTGCCATCCACAAGTCGCGTACCCTGAATAGATAACCCAGCTAAAGATTGACCCGCGCAAAGCACGGCGCATAGCGCAAGCGCTATAGAAAATATTCTCATGTTGACTTCCTCGTTATTCATTATTATTGGTTTTGGATATGCGTCTGGCGACGCAGTATCCTCTCTACATGTGTAGAGCAAGGGCAAAAAAACCAGTGCAACCGGTTACATTTTAGGGTAAAAAAATGCCTCAAATTATACAGCCTTCACAATGGCACCACGTTAGAGCCCTTATTTAAGCTAGCATGGCTAATTGATAGTAAGCAATAGCATCAAAATAATGAATACACAAAGAATGTATACGGTTACAAACGCAACCACTTAGCCAAATAAAGTCGGCGCCAGTAACCACATGGCTCTCACGGCGATTTAAGCGTTTGTATATCGCCACTCAAATGCTTTTTAGTTAGGAAGGAAAAGCTTTTATATTCCTTTTTCGTCTGCCAAGCAAAAGGCAAAGTTATCCCACATAAGCACAATAACTGCAAAGCGCGCACTAAAGAGCCCTTGTAAAAGCCCGTTAAATAATCGAAAAAAGACAGGAAAGACAAAGAGGAATATGAAGAATTAAAAGGCCCCACAGAATTAGCAGGGCCACAAAAACACAACTACAGAATACCTATCGCACCGCTTTTGCCGCGCTTTGGGTTAACCCTGCTGCGTAATCCATCACATGGAAAATAACATTTTGTTCGTGGCTACCAGAAACCAATACCGCACCTGGGCCCCTTGCGTAAATAGCCACATCTTCACCACCGTGGGTTTCCGATTCCAACGGCACCAAAGCCTCTTGATGGTAACCGCGATGCTCGGTATCAATATCAGAAATATCGTGGCGACCGACGTTAATTGCACCGCGCTCGCCTTCGCCATCGACAATATTCGCGAAGCCCATACCATTATGGTAGCCAAGCGTAGTAAACGGTAGGCCATTTTCATCCAATATTAGTTTGCCGCTACCTGTGCGTACCTTACCTAAAATGGGGTTGCCGCGTGCGGGGTAGCCCGCCATGGTAAACACGTGGCTGTGGTCAGCAGTCACAATAATAAGCGTGTCTTCCGCGCTAGTCTTTTCTAACGCCACCGCGACCGCATCCGAAAGCTCAACCGTTTCAGCGAGGGCATTGTAGGCATTGCCCTCGTGGTGAGCATGATCGATACGCCCGGCCTCGACCATCAAAAAGAAACCATCTTGATCTTGTTTTAATAGGTCAATCGCCTTGTCTGTCATCTCGGCTAATGTGGGTTCGCCAAGCTTATCTGCGCCTCTATCCGCCCCGTAGCGCATATGGGATTCGCTAAATAAAGCCAGTACATGGCTCTGAGCATTGGGCGCTAATTTATCGAACGCGGCTTTGCCAAATACCACTTGCCCCTGCGGGTGTTGCGCTTGCCATTCGGCAATAAGGTTTGCATCGTCGTTGCGTTTACCCTCAATTTTTTTGCTCGCGTCGGGGGTATTAAAGGCAGCGTCCCTCGGCAAAAAATGCCGGCGCCCACCGCCCATAATAACTTCAATACCGTTTACATTATCAACATACTGTTCGCTGGCCACACTTTTTAAGCGCGTTTCGAAAGTAATAAGCTGTTTGGCAATATCTTCGCAACCTGCTGCTTTTGCCTCGGCACTTAGCTCACTGTCGTCTTCCCAATCCCGCTGTGCAGATTTGGCATAAGTCGCCCCTGGGGTTGCATGGGTGACACGCGCCGTAGTTACAATGCCGGTGGCCTTGCCGCTCAATTCGGCTAACTCTAATGCGGTAAATAATTCATGCCCTTTGCCACTGCCGCAGTGGTTAGGCACCACATCCTCACTTATAGATAGCACCCCGGCACGGGTTTTAACGCCGGTAATCATGGCCGTCATGGTGCCTGCGGAATCGGGGGTTTGCTGATCGGTATTGTAAGTGCGGCTCAAGCCCGCAAAAGGCATAGTGTCAAAGCTCAACTCGTGCTCTTCACCTAACTTACCTAGCTGCTGACCGGCGTAAATACGTGCGGCTGTGATAGTTGAAACCCCCATACCATCACCAACAAATAAAATAACATTTCGCGCTTTGCCTTTGCCCGCCAACGGCCCAACGCTTTGCGCCTTTTCGGCAATTTTATTTTGGCCAGCGTAATACCAACCTTTACTTGCTTCTGTTGGCGGAACTAGCTTTGCCAGCGCTTCACTAGATGGCGCAACGGGTTTATCTTGCCCGCAGCCAGCTAATGCCAACGCCACTGCGCAAAAACCTAATTTTGCTCTGTTCATTATTTGAGTCGCTACCTGTTTCTTCACTTTCGTTACCACCCAGCTGTTAAGCTCTGCCATGTTGTATCCTCAGTTGTACACATAATGTGCTTTATTTGTGGTCGCGTGTACTGCAGCACATGATATTTTTGCGCCTTGCCAGCGGTTTACTTGCTGGCAGCCACGGCATTGCTTATGCTTCGTTTTTATTTTTGCCGTGCACTTTTTAACTGCGTATGGCCTGCGCTTACTTCGCAGGCATTTACTCGCAGCCACTGTAAGTGCACTAGCAACACACCAAACCAATAGCGAAACACTGTAACTCACTACTGGTTAATTGAAAGGTTAATACGTTATGTCCCGCAGCTACCCGCAAACCCGTTTACGCCGCAATCGCTTCGCTAAGTTTTCTCGCAATTTAGTGCGTGAAACGACGTTAACCAGCCACGATTTTATTTACCCGCTGTTTATTATCGACGGTAAGAATCAACGCCAAGCTATCGATTCTATGCCCGGTCAGTTTCGCTTAACCCTCGATGAGCTCGCGCGCGAAGTGGAAGAGCTATTGGCGCTGGATATTCCCGCCATTGCCCTATTCCCCAATATCGATCCCGCTTTAAAAACCTTAAACGGCGATGCCGCGTTTAACCCAGAAGGCTTGGTGCCACGCGCAGTACGTATGCTTAAAGAACGCTTCCCCGAAATGGGCGTAATTTGCGACGGCGCGCTCGACCCCTATACAAGCCACGGGCAGGACGGGATAGTAGACGAAAATGGTTACGTATTAAATGACGAGACCATAACTGCCTTGAGCCAACAAGCCTTAACCTGTGCCGAAGCCGGTGCCGATGTCATCGCCCCCTCAGATATGATGGACGGCCGTGTAGGCGCTATTCGCCGCAGCTTAGACGAAGCTAAATTTATTAACACCCAAATTCTCGCTTATTCGGCAAAGTACGCATCCGCCTACTATGGCCCCTTCCGCGACGCTGTTGGCTCGGCTAGCAACTTAGGCAAAGCAGACAAGTTCAACTACCAAATGGACCCGGCAAACACTAACGAGGCCCTGCACGAAGTACGGATGGATATTGACGAAGGCGCCGACATGATAATGGTGAAACCCGCCATGCCGTATTTAGATATTGTGCGCCGCGTAAAAGATGAATTTGGTGTGCCCACATTCGCTTACCAAGTGAGCGGTGAGTACTCGATGCACATGTTAGCCATACAGGCGGGTGTGCTATCTGAGGCGGTTATTCTCGAATCTTTAATGGCAATTAAACGCGCGGGGGCCGATGGTATTCTTACCTACTTTGCCAAAACCGCCGCGCAAAAACTTAAACAACAAAACAGTTAGTGCTCTTGGTACCAGGTGCCATCAGGCTTGCGCTTAATAAATAAGCTTGAGTACCAATAAAACCTGCCACCGCCCGCTGGGGCGGTACAATTGTAGCGGCTGCGCCCCACCGGCAAAGGCCGCTTAGCTTTTACGCGTATGGTGCTAGTTTGCACTTGGGTTTCAATTGCCCCTTGGCCAGACGCAAAACACTGTATACCTCGAATATACGCCGCGATTGGCGAAACCAATTCCAGCTCGGGAATATCCACCCCCATGGGTAATTCTGGGTTATCGATAAGTACGCCTTTTTCTGTGAGTACTTTTACCGAGGTCACCGGCAAGGGCAAGCTCCACACTTTAGTAATAAAGTCATCCATCCCGCCGTAAACACCGCCAAAAGGGAAGCGCGGTAAGCTTTGCGGGTTGGAATTTTTCGCAACCGGCCCAGACTGCTGACCAAAAGCTAGGTAGCCACTTTTTTTCAACTCGCGCTCAAGCTCGGCATCGTATTCGCCGAATGGATAAGCAAAAAAAGGCGGCGCTTTACCTATTTCTTTTTTAATTCGCTTTTGCGCAAATTCTATTTGCGCGATGCGCCATTCGCGCCACTCTTTAACAGACAACCCCAACTCTTTGCGAATTAAATGCGGGTGGCTATCGGAGTGGTTGGCAATGGTCGCTTTATGCTTCGCCATTTCACGCAGTTCATCCCACTGAATATATTGCGGGTTTTTCTCGTCGTGGGGCTTGGTATTTATAAAAACCGTAAACGGCCATTTGCGCTTTTTAAGTAGCGGGTAAGCGGTGGTGTAGATAGATTCGTAACCATCATCAAATGTAATAATCACACTTCTATCAGGTAAGGCATTGCCCGATTCCAACAAGTCTGGCAGCTCCTCTATTGAGATAACATTGAATTTATTCTCTGCTAAATAATCGAGATGCTCTTCAAAAACTTTGGGGCTTATTGATGTGGCTGCGGGGGTTTTATCGGATACGTGATGATATTGCAATACAACCAGCGCATGCGTACCAGCGCTTATACCGCATACAAAACAACTATACACCAGCCAAAATGCAACCTTTATAAACCGCGCTAAAAACATATTCACCTCAATTATTTCCAGTATTTGTGAACTGAGCCCACCAAATATTACTTATAAAACTTCGCTATGAAAAACTATTCAGAGCGTTAGTAAATTCACAGTACACCAACAAAGCTTACCTCACGTTACTACTTGCACGCCAATTGGCAATAAACAGTACCAAGTGCGAACTTTTTCTAGGCAGCCGAACTAAAAACCAGACGGTGCCAGTTTATCAGCCTCATTAAGTGGGGCGCATCAGAGCCAAAAGTTTCGTATTTTCAGTTAATCGGTAACAGCATAATAAACCGATAAACCGTTCAATGTTTGAGCCCACCGCTAGCTATAAAGCCTAGCACGGGTATCAATCACAATTGCTACTCACTCGTTAAATACAACACCCACACTCGGTGGCGTAGTTAACACATCTTCCATTCATGGAGGCTACAATGATAAAAACATGCAAAACCACACCAGCCAAGTGGGCAGCAGCCCTTAGCTTAGGCTGCGCCCTACTTTTACCCTCAGGCGTCAATGCTGCCACCTTCCAAGCAGAAGATTACAGCGCCTTCTACGACACCACCGCGGGTAACACTGGCGGCGCCTACCGCAATGATAACGTCGATATAGAAGCCACCAATGATAACGGCGGCGGCTATAACGTGGGCTGGATAGATGCCAACGAATGGCTGGTATACCCAGGCGTAAATATCACCACCACCGGCGACTATGTAATTAATGTACGCGTGGCGAGCGCAAGCGGCGGTGCACTTTCTGTCGACTTTAATGCAGGCTCTATTCCACTGGGTCAGTTCGATATTCCCAACACTGGCGGTTGGCAAAACTGGGTAACCGTTTCAAAAACAGTTACTTTAACTGCCGGCACCTACGATATGGGCGTATTCGCCTCTACCGGCGGCTGGAACTTTAACTGGATAGAAGTCACACCCGTTAATAACGGTGGTGGCAATGGCGGCGGTTCAGCCACGTTCTTTCAAGCGGAAGACTACAGCAACTACTCCGACACCACACCCGAAAACATTGGCGGCGCCTATCGCAATGACGGTGTAGATATAGAAACCACAAGCGATGCCAACGGCGGCCACAATATAGGCTGGATGGAAAACGGCGAATGGCTTGCCTACGAAGGTTTATCTATTCCCAGTAACGGCAACTACATCATTAAAGCGCGTGTAGCTAGCCCCAACGGCGGCGCACTATCGTTTGATTTAAACGGCGGCGGCCAAGTGCTTGGCACAATGAACATACCCGCTACTGGCGGTTGGCAAAATTGGCAAACCGTAGAATTGAGCACCAACATTAATGCCGGAACCTATACGCTCGGCGCCTTTGTTAGTACTAGTGGCTTTAACCTAAATTGGATAGAAGTCGTTGCCGGTGGCGACGGCGGCAATAATGGTGGCGGTGGTGGCAACATCACTTGGCGCGATGAATTCGACACAATCAACCGCGATGTTTGGAATTTTGAAACCGGTGGCGGCGGCTGGGGTAACAACGAATTGCAATACTACACCGACGGCCAAAACGCTTCCATTCAGTTCGACCCGCAAGCCGGTAGTAATGTGTTAGTTATCGAAGCCCGCAAAGAAACCGGTGGCCAATGTTGGTGGGGCGGCAATTGCGGTTACACCTCTAGCCGCATGAACACGCGGTTTAAAAAATCGTTCCAATACGGCCGTATAGAAGCACGTATGAAGCTGCCGCGTACCCAAGGTATTTGGCCAGCGTTTTGGATGCTAGGTGACAACTTTAATAATGTAGGCTGGCCTCAAGGTGGCGAACTAGACATTATGGAGCACGTAGGCACCAACAATATCACATCGGGTGCATTGCACGGCCCAGGCTACAGCGGTAATACGCCCATTACCGGCCATTTGGAGCACGGTGCAAGCATTGATTCTGGCTACCGTGTTTACGCAGTAGAATGGGATACCAATGGTATTCGCTGGTTTGTTGACGGCACCAACTTCTACAGCGTAGAAAAATGGCAAGTGCAACAGTACGGCGAATGGGTTTACGACCAACCTTTCTGGATACTGCTAAACCTAGCGGTGGGAGGCAACTGGCCCGGCGACCCAGACCACGCCAACTTTACTACCCAACGTTTTTACATTGACTATGTGCGGGTGATTCAGTAAGGGTTAAGGGATAGCTTACAGAGGACAGTTAACGGCTTACAGACAGCTTAAAGGGATTGTTTGAGCTGGGTATTTGTAAGCTGTTTACTGAGAACTGTAGGCTTTTCTCACCTGATGGGGCGGTGTTTATCTGGCTACTTATTTAACAAGTACTGATTTTACTAGCACCAAATGCTAACCTAAGTCGCATATTCCATGCTACTTAGGAAGCCGCCATGAGTTTGCCACCACCTCTAGTTCCCGCTCACCGCGATTTACCAGAAATAACCATTAAAGCACTTGTGCTTGGCATTGTATTAGCCATGCTGCTAGGCGCTGCGAACGCGTATATTGGTTTATTGGTTGGGTTAACCGTCTCTGCATCTATCCCTGCCGCTGCAGCCTCCATGGGGCTATTGCGACTCTTCAAGCGCTCGAACATTTTAGAAAACAACATGGTGCAAACAGCCGCATCCGCGGGCGAATCCCTTGTGGCCGGTATGATATTTACCGTACCCGCACTTATATTGATGCAGGCATGGGATACCTATCAATATTGGCCGTGCGTAACTATCGCGATTATCGGCGGTATATTAGGTGTGGCATTCACCGTGCCGTTGCGCCGCGCACTCATAATAGAAGCACAATTAAAATTCCCCGAAGGCGTAGTTACCGCAGAGGTATTAAAAACCGGCGGCGTAGAGACAGACAAAAGCCAAGCGGCCACAAACACCAACCCCGCACGTGAAAAAGATTTTAAAAACCTATTACAAGCTGCAGGTATTAGCGGCCTGTTTAAATTATTCGAATCTGGCTTTGGTTTACTGGCCGGTAGTGTGGCTACCACCAAAGCGTGGTTTGCTGGCAGTTTTTTATTTACGGGTAGTTTCGCACTTAGCCCAGCGCTAGTGGGCGTGGGTTATGTAGTAGGCTTAAATATTGCGCTGCTTATATTTTTAGGTGGCGCGATTGGAACCTTAATAGGCGTGCCGCTAAATTGGTGGCTAAACAGCAACGAATTAATGGGCCTAAGCGGTATAGCTGCACATACCCCTACCAGTGAATTTAGCCAAACAGATTGGAACAATATTGCAAGCCAAGCGTGGAGCCAAAACCGTCGCATTGGCGTTGGCGCTATGCTGGTAGGCGGCATTTGGTCACTCATTGCTTTAGCTAAGCCCCTTATTGCCGGGGTGAAATCCAGTATTGCGGCTTATAAAACGGCAAGCGCTGCCGGCAGCAATGAGGTATTACGCACCGAACACGACACCCCAATCCACTATGTGTTATGGGTTGCGCTGGCAGCAACTATTCCCTTATTTCTAGTGTTTTATAACGCACTCGCGGGCTACAACAGCGCAGCACTAATAGCGGCAGTTATGACCATGCTCATGCTGTTTTTTGGCTTTATTTTCGCATCTGTTGCTGGTTACATGGCCGGCTTAATAGGCAATTCAAACAACCCTGTTTCGGGAGTAACAATTGCCACCGTAGTGGTATCTGCTTTTATTTTATTACAGCTAATGGGTAACCAAGGCCTTGCGGGCCAGCTTGGGCCTATTGCCGTTATTTATTTAGCGGCGTTGGTTTGCACTGGCGCAGCCATAGCTGGCGATAATTTACAGGATTTAAAATGTGGCCACATTGTTGGCGCAACACCTTGGCGGCAGCAACTTTTCCAAGTAATTGGTGTAGCTTCGGCCGCACTTATTATTCCACTTATTTTGCAAATATTAGATGCAGGCTATGGCATTGGCCGCCCTGCCGAAAACAATCCCACAGGCAGTTATTTGTCTGCACCACAAGCCAGCTTAATGAAAGACCTTGCCAGCAGTATGTTTGGCGCAGGTTTACAGTGGACCTTCATATACATTGGTTTTGCCCTCGCAGTTGTACTTATTGTTTTAGATGAAATTCAAAAGCGACGTGGCTCGAACTTTCGTATTCCCGTACTGGCTGTAGCGGTAGGCATTTATTTACCCCTTGGATTATCTGTACCCATTTTTATTGGCGGCCTTATTGCGCACAGACTTAAAAATAAAAACAAACTAATAGACAAAAGCACACAGCAACAACGCGAAAACAGCAGTTTAATTGTTGCCTCTGGTTTAATAACTGGCGAAGCGTTAATGGGCGTTGCGATTGCGATAGTCGCGGCATTTATAATGCCGTTAGCACACACAGCAAGCTTTGCTTGGGCAACAGGGTTATTGGCTTTGGCAGGCGTTGTTTATTATCAAGCAAGGAAGGGATAGGTGACAGTGGACAGTGGACAGTGGACAGTGGACAGTGGACAGTGGACAGTGGACAGTGGACAGTGGACAGTGGACATTTTGTACTGCGGGGAAATAAAAGGCTACTGCATTTAACGCAGTAGCCTTATGTTAATTTAAAACTTTATGTTTAGTCGCAACCGATTGGGGTTGTGGATACAACGATATCATCCATCCATACATCTACATCGTTGCCGCTAAAGCTGTGCCAGCCGAAGGCTAGCTCTACGTATTTATTACTTAACCAATCCGCCTCTAAGGCACCATTGTTCCAGTCAGAGCCTTCATCAATAGTATGTACAAGCGCGTCGTTAACCCATGCATTTACAGTGTCGTACGCTGGCTGCGATAAAAATGCCACTTCGATACAATGCCAAGTATCTGATGCATAGGCAGGGCCACCACCCCAGCTTGCCATAGTAGGTGCAATGTTATCGCTCGGTACTTCGTTAGTACCAATTACCCCTTTAATTTCACCAAAACGCACTTCGTTGTTTGCATTGCCAGCAGAGCCACGCAAGGCGATGAGCGTTTCATGGTTATCACCGGGGTTCATACCCAATTGGCGAGTCATATACACCCAAGCACGCACATATAAAGTATCTAAATCTGCAGGCAAAGCGCGAGCAATCATAGCTGGGCTTGCGCCACCACTGAAGTGCACAGCGTTGTTACCACTGTGTGCGCGACCTGATTCCACCAACGCAAATGTCGAACCATTTGGGTTTGGCCCGTTTTGACGCCAGCCAATAAAATTATCCCAACCTGCTGGCTGTGTACTATCGCTATCGCTTTCGAAGTCTGCGCTAAAAATAACACCGCCACCACTTGAAGAAGAGCTACTAGAAGAACTGCTTGAAGAGCTAGATGAACTGCTAGAGCTCGAAGATGAAGAACTACTGCTAGACGTCGAACTGCTTGAAGAACTACTCGATGAGCTAGACGAAGACGACGAGCTACTTGTAGAACTTGAAGAGCTAGATGATGAACTCGACGAAGAACTTGAAGACGTTGAACTAGAAGAGCTGGATGAGCTTGACGTTGAACTAGAAGAGCTGGATGAGCTTGACGAAGAACTCGAAGAGCTGCTCGATGAACCGGTTGAAGAACTGGACGAGCTAGAAGAACTACCGCCAATTATACCGCCATTGCCACTTTGGTTGGAACAGGTGTCGCGACCGATACAGCTTTGCTGATTTTCCCAACCCCAGCCGCTATCTTGATTGTTACACAGTGGGCGAATTTCACCGTACCAATTGCATTGCTGTGCACCACCATTGCCACCGGTAGAAGACGAGCTTGATGAACTGCTTGTGGAACCGCCTGTGGAACTACTTGAAGAGCTACTTGAAGAACTGCTTGTAGAACTACCTGTAGAGCTACTCGATGAAGAGCTAGATGATGAACCAGAAGAACTGCCACCACCACTACACACATCACCCGTAACAACGGGCACTTCGGCACTGCCGCCGTTTTTGGCCCCCTGGAAACCAAACTCGATAGTTTGACCGGCACCAACGGTGCTATTCCACGAAAGGTTACTTGCAGAGTATGGGTTACTACCTACATACGCCGCATTCCATAAATTGGTTACGCGGTTATCGCCGCTATATTGCCAATTCACATTCCAACCATTAATGGTTGAATTTGTATCGTTATGAATTTTAATAGTCGCCGAATACCCTGAATCCCATTGATTGGATACAACATACTCACACGCAGAAAATGCGTTCGGACTAGCTACAGCAGCAGCAAGCGCTAACGCCGGCCACAATTTTTTTAAACAAGGTTTACCTTGGGTTGACATAAACTTTCTCCAGCAAACATGATGGCTATAATTTTTTAATTTTATTATTTGATAATTTTTTACTAATACACACCGCACCTAATAGTCACACCAACCAAAAACGGACTCATCGCTTTTACGTTATAAAGAACATTATAATCGAGAAAAATATTTAGATAGCTGTTACCTGCAAACTCTGCCAAATAACCTTCTAAACTAGCATTTAGTTTGACTTAATGTTTTTAGTATAAGCAATGTAACTATTTTTATTGTTGTAACAAATGGCCTAAAAACGGCGGCGAAATACTAAGGTAGCGCTACTACAACCACAAGCCGCAGAACGAGAGATGGTTAACACTTTAGTTGGTTTAATTTAACTAAGCCGCACTGTATAGATTCATAAAGCGCACTAAAAAAAGAAAAAACCACGCGACACTTCAACCTATTTATAGTCATATAAAGGTGAAATTACGCTACAAATTATTCGTTTTTAGAAGTCGCCACAAAAATAATTTATTCATACGTGTTTGCGCTCTAAAAATAATATAAAAAAAGCCCGCAACTCGGCGGGCTAAGGGGGTACAACAAGAAAGGGGCTCGTTACTTAACTAAACAGCTTGGCGTGCTCAGCGAACCATCTGAATTACCCTGCATACCAAAAGAGGTAGATTGCCCAGCGCTTAAATTACCGTTCCAACTAATGTTAGTAGCCGATACAGTATTACCAGATGCCGATACAGCAGCATTCCAACTACCAGTAAGCTGTGGCGATTCACCAAAATCGAGTTCAATACTCCAACCACTTACCGCTGCAGCACCATTATTAGAAACTGTTACATCTAATTGATATCCGCTGCCCCAATGGTTCATTTTGGTTACCGCACAAGCCACACCTGCAACGCCCCCTGAACTGCTCGACGAAGAACTTGAAGTCGAACTAGAAGAGCTAGAAGACGAACTACTCGACGAGCTTGATGTGGAAGAACTGCTAGAAGAGCTGGATGAACTCGAAGAGCTACTGCTAGAGCTAGATGAAGAGCTCGAGCTAGACGTGCCGCACGAATTAATCACTCCACCATTGCCACTTTGACTTTCGCAAGTTGTTCTACCAATACAACTCTGCTGGTTCTCCCATCCCCAACCGCTGTTTTGGTTATTGCATAGAGGGCGCGGTGCATCTTGATACCACTTACACATTTCTACACACTCCCCACCCGATGAACTCGAAGAGCTGGAACTGGATGTGGAAGAGCTGCTAGAAGAACTCGAGCCGCTCGACGAAGAGCTACTACTAGAAGACGACGAGCTAGAAGTCGAACTGGAAGAACTTGACGAAGAGCTAGATGAGCTAGAAGAACTTGACGAGCTAGAACCGCTACCCGAATCGGCGTAGTCATCATAAAACGCCATTGCCCAAACCAATGCACCATTCCAGTTAATAGTAATTTCGTTGGTCGACCAAGATTCAATATCATCCATATAGCATTTGGCAGGCGTTGAAACACAAGCACTTAGCGCGGCGGCGGCAACGCCATCTTCTAACCCTGCGTTAGGGCCACCAGAAAGCGCACCAGGCGGCAACCATGGGTAACTTCCATTTAATGCCCCAGCCCAAAAGCGGTGATGCGGCTGTTGCAAAGCATTTTCGCCATGCCCAGAAATATAAGAAAACGATAAGGTATTATTACCAAATAAATAGTTAACTGCTTTCGACACCGTTTTCGCGTAAACGTCATCGCCAGTAAAATCGTATGCCAAACCAAGTAACGCAATTTTATTGGCTACGCCATTGTTAGAACCCCAGTAGTAATCCAGCGCGGACGATGGTGTTAAATAGCCGGCAGCATTACTGGTAGCGACATGGGTATCTGCAATTTCTACAATTTTTGCACGAGCAGTCGCACGCAAATTTGCGGTGTGATTAGCAGGCACAACCGCTAACGACATCAACGCAGGCAACTCGGTATCTGGCCAGCCCCAATCAATGCGCGTTACATTGTAGTTGTTAATGGTTGAAAGATATTTGCTATCGCCAGTGGTAATGTATAACTCAGCAGCAGCCCAGAAAAACTCGTCGTCCGCCACTTCATCGCCGTAACCACCGCCGCCATTATCGTAGCCGCCAGTGTAAACATCGTTAGGGTTTTGCAGGGCTGCATCCCATGCGCGCTCTGCGGCAGTTAAACAACTTGCTGCAAAACTCGCATCTATTTCGTCAAATAAACGCGCACACTGCGCGCCTGTGGCCGCAACGTTAAGGGTTGCAGTAACCGAAGGCGGCACAAGCGCGCGCTCGCGATTATCTTCATGGGGTGCTAGTGGCAAGCCTGTCCAACCCACATCGTGCATTTTGTGGTGCACCATGCCAGCTTTCGCTTCGCCCTCTGGCACTTGCATGGCTAATAAAAACTCCATTTGCCAGCGAGCTTCATCCAAAATATCCGCCACGCCATTGCCGCTTTCAGGAATATTTAATGTACCGTCGGCGTATTTATTTTGGCTGCCACTAATGTGCAAGGCACGCTCGTACATGTTTAATAGCTTCCATACGGAAATGCCACCGTTTACAACATATTTACCGTGGTCACCGGCATCGTACCAACCTTTAGTTACGTCTAAGGCGTAGTTGCAACCACTGCCCGACCAACACGGCACCGCATTATCGCCTTGGTTAGCATTTTGATTAATGTGACCTGCGGGCCTAGCCCACTGAGCATTCGCCGCGTAGCTACCGTTACCGCCACCGGTGTACTGCGTTTCAATCGCGATACCCGAACGGTTGTGATAAAAGTAACGGATGGAATCGTATAAAACCGGTGTAAATGCGTCGGCAGAAATTTCAAAGGGGTAACTTTCATCGCCGCCCACAAGCAAACTAAAACCTTCGCCGGTTGCACTCACCGCAGAAAAATCGATATGGTGAATATTGTCACCCGAGGCTGCATCTGTACCCTTTGGGGTTGTAGTGCCACTTGCAACCACACTGCCATTACGCAGTAACTGCCACGTTTGTGCCGTATTTGATGGCGCAACATAACTGGCAACTTTGGCACCATTGGGTATATAGCCTACTTGGTTAACACGTGGGTTACCCACCTCGGCCTGCGCCGCACTTAAGGTAACCGCCGAAGCAACTGCCACGGCAATGGCTGACTTAGCGACTTTTTTTACTGATTGTTCAAACATGATTGAAGTAAGATTCATTGCGAATCTCCTTTAGTTAATTTTTTATATTTTAGATAAAGCTTGAGAACCACCACGCAAAGAAAATGCGTGCTAACAAGAAGGGGAGAGTTTACCAGTTACTAATTTGCAATACGGCGAGGGGCGTCGCAGAAAACATTGAACCCTCATCGCAAAATGGTTTCTATATCAACATGCAATCACCTTGTGCTCACCTAGGCTAGATTAGTCACATTAAGTAGATTGTTTAGGAGAATGATGATTAAAAAGAAGGAATAGGCTTAGATTACTTAACCTCGCCTGCTTAGCTACTCCAATTTAGCCAAGCACTTATATATGTCGCGATAAAAAACTAGATAGAAAATAGAATTGTAAGCGCCAATGCCAATGCCGCTGGCGCCGCCTGAATATAAAGTATTTTTTTACCTACAGTAGCTGCACCGTATAAGCCAGCCACCACTACACACAATAAAAAGAAGATTCGTATATGCGCGCCCGCGTCAGCAAGTATAATCCCCCATAGTAAGCCAGCAGCTAAAAAGCCGTTGTACAAACCTTGGTTTGCAGCCAGCACTTTGGTGGCTTGCGCTTTTTCTGGGGTTAACCGAAATGTTTTTAGCCCTATGGGCTTATCCCATAAAAACATCTCTAACACTAAAAAATAAATATGCAGTAAGGCCACAACGCCACACAGAACTAATGCAAACACGTCCATATTCAAAGCTCCTTTTAAGTAATGGCGCGCACTCGAAAATTGCGGCCTTTTAATTTTCCATCGCGAATTTTATTTAAAGCAGTTTTCATTACTGGCAAAGCAACCGCCACGTAAGACGAATTATCAAAAACACTAATCTTACCTATTTCTGTACCTGCAATACCGTTCTCACCGGTAAGCCCGCCGACAATATCCCCAGGCCGTACTTTTTGCTTTTTACCACCATCAATTTGCAGCGTGGCCATTTTGGGTTTGGGTGC
Organism: Saccharophagus degradans 2-40; assembly: GCF_000013665.1. NCBI lineage: Bacteria > Pseudomonadati > Pseudomonadota > Gammaproteobacteria > Cellvibrionales > Cellvibrionaceae > Saccharophagus > Saccharophagus degradans. The sequence continues at coordinate 817,657 of NC_007912.1, read as the reverse complement.
AGGGTAATCCAGCACGCTTGTTGGCGGTAACTTATCGTTAACCACTTGCTGCCCCATGGTTTCTTCTAACCGCGCTAATTTAAAATGTTCTTTTTCGCTATAAATAGAGCACGCAATACCTTTTGCGCCCGCACGGCCGGTGCGACCAATACGGTGTACGTGCACTTCCATATCGCGCGCTATGTGATAATTAATAACAGCATCTAACGATTCAATATCTAACCCGCGTGCCGCTACATCGGTGGCTACCAACACGGTGGCACTGCCATTGGCAAACCGCACTAGGGTTAAATCTCTATCGCGCTGCTCCAAATCACCATGTAATGCCAACGCAGTAAAACCATGACCAGCTAAATCATCGGCCACCATTTGTGTTTCGCGCTTGGTGTTGCAAAACACTACGGCAGATTCAGGTTTGTGTTGCAGTAGAAGTAAGCGCACCGCCAATAGACGTTGATCGTCGTTATCAACTTTGTAAAAGCGCTGCTTAATCGTGCTGGTATCGTGCGTAGATTCAACTTGCGTCATTACTGGTGCCGTCATTATGCGACTGGCTATGGCTTGTATCTCTTCAGGAAACGTTGCGCTAAAAAGCAGTGTTTGGCGCTGCTTAGGCATGGTTTCTATAATGGCATCTAGCGCTGCCTGAAACCCCATTTCTAGCATGCGGTCTGCTTCATCCAGCACCAATACAGAAAGCTTGCTTAGGTCTAAATTATTTTTACGTACATGCTCTTCTACACGGCCAGGGGTACCCACTACTATATGGGCACCGTGCTCCAGCGAACCTATTTGCGGGCCAAAGGGCATACCTCCGCACAAAGTGAGCACTTTGATATTGTGAATGGCGCGAGCAAGCCGTCGGATTTCTTTCGCTACCTGATCGGCTAGCTCTCGGGTTGGGCACAGCACAAGGCTCTGCACGTAGAAGCGCTTTACATCCAAACTATTCAGCAGCCCTAACCCAAATGCCGCCGTTTTGCCCGACCCAGTTTTACCCTGCCCTATCACATCTTTACCGGCAATAATATTCGGTAAACTTTGGGCTTGAATGGGCGTCATGGTGTTATAGCCAAGCGATTCTAGGTTTTGCATTAAACCTGGCTGCAGGCCAATAGAAGAAAAGGCGGTATTGGATGAATCAGACAAAACAGTATTCCTATAAAAAGGCGCCACCAACGGCGCAGCCGCTATGATAAACAGTGGCGGCGCGAGTATACAGGGGAAACTGGTTTAAATAGCCAATATACTAATAAAAACGCGCCCAGTATGTTTTATTCGCAGCGCAAAGCCAGCCTAAAACTATTAACAACAGCCCTTTTCTGCTACATTTTGCACTTACACTTACCTCGCTAGAAACATGAGATTCCACTATGAGCAGCCTGCAAGATCAGCTACTTAAAGCCGGCCTAATAGATGCCAAAAAAGCTAAACAGACCAAAAAAGAGAAGGCGAAACAGGCCAAAGGGCAGCGTAAATCCGCCCAACCACATATAGACGAGACCAAGGAAGCCGCCAAGCGCGCTTTAGCAGAAAAAGCAGAGCGCGATCGTCAGCTGAATGCAGAGCGCGATGCTCTAGCGCAGCAAAAAGCCATTCAGGCGCAAATCAAGCAATTAATTAGCCTGAATAAGCTGCCAAAAGATGGCGATATTGCCTATAACTTCAAAGATGGTACAACCATCAAAAAAGTGCATGTTTCGCAAAAACTCGTAGATCAACTAAGCCGCGGGCAACTGGCAATAGCCAAATTAGACAACGGGTACGAGGTGGTACCAGCAGTGGTGGCCGAAAAAATTGCAATGCGCGATGCAAGTTTCGTTGTTGCGCAGGTAGTGAAAACCGCAGAAGTGGAAGCTGAGGACGATCCGTACGCAGATTACGCCATCCCAGATGACTTGATGTGGTAATAAAAAACCAACAGGCGCTTTAATAGGCTTATGAGTTAAGCGAAGCACAATAGTATGCGAAAAATTTTCTGCTGCTTAGGCTTCGCAGCACTCCCTCTTCATTTCAGCTATTTTATTTGGCGCGCAGTCCTACTTTAAATATTATTTCTTCAATATTCATAGGCCTACCACTATTAACTATTTAAATAATTGAAAATATTTTCGCATCTTCCGCCCCAGCCCAGCGTGAGCTGCTTTTTATATCTCTATAGCCAGCATTGATTATTTACTCAGCTATTATTGATAGATCGCTTCCGTCTAATGCAACGAGATCAATATGAAACTACCTGCCACACACGTAACTAAACTTACCGCCCTACTGTGCATGCTACTCACTACCAACCTTTATGCCGACGTGGGCGCGCCTTTCGAAGTTAAAATGGTTGTGCTAGAAAACGGCGAAACGCGCCACATAAAATACAATATCCACTCGGGCGAAACATGGTGGAGCAGCACAACACAATGGCAAAAAATAGAAGAGCCTGAGCCAATCTCCCGCTCTACTTACGACTACACAATGGTGAGCACTGGCATGTACTGGCGCTTAATACGCGTAGACAAGCTCACTGGTGAAGCATGGAAAAATAGTGGTGGCCGCTGGGTAAAATTCACCACAAAACCGAAGGAAGAAGAAGTAAAAAATAAATACTAGCATCTCAGGAATATAGGGACGAGAACATATTCGTCGCAATCAAACTGAACAACCACCACCGCTTAAAAATTATTTCGCCGCATCTAACACAGCGCTTGCGGCGCCACTCAGCTTCGCTCTTTCACTGCAGCAGCTCTTTCCCGCCACTCAACCAAACGTTCAACCAGTAGCACGTAAATCAAACCGTTAAACATATTCTTTTGTAATCACATTGCAACTAAAACACAGGTAACGTTAAAGTACATACTGGATTATCATTCCCAATAACTTATTAATCTATCGTCAAAATAAAGTGCTTCGCGCCAACCTTGGACACACCGGCTTTCGCACATTACTTTTCACAATAAAAAAGGATATTTTTATTCATGAAAAACTTATTTTTACTCTCAACGTTTACTCTCCTTATTTGTACTTTACCCACTGCACACGCACATCGAGGCTTTGATTCCTATCAACCTCAAATAGCATGGAGTGATTGCTACCCAGAACTCTCTTTTTTAGGTGACTATCAATGCGGTGAAGTGCTTGCACCACTCAACTACAGACGATATTACGGAGGTGAACCTTCCTCGGACAACCAAATATCTTTAAAATTTGTACGTATTCCAGCGCAAAACCCTGAAGCCCAAAAAGGCACACTATTTTTTAACTACGGTGGCCCTGGTGGACCGGCAATACAAAATACTATTTATCTTGGCAGTCAAATGCTCACCCAAGAAGTTAGAGATCAATACGACCTCGTAGGATTTGACCCACGTGGCATAGGTGAAAGCACCCCATTGAAATGCTTCACTCAATACGAAGAGTTTATGCCTTACTTAAGTACACCAAGCTACCCAAGAACTGCAATTGAAGAGCTTGATAAAATTGATCTCTCTGACGTTATTGCTAACGCCTGTGAAGCCCGAGGCGGAGAACTATATAAAAACATGACAACGGCGGATGTGGCGCGTGATTTAGATTGGCTACGCCGCGCATTCGGTGACGATGAACTTAACTTTTACGGCATGTCGTACGGTTCGTATGTAGGCGCAACCTACGCCAATATGTACCCTCGCAATGTAGGACGTATTATTGTTGATGGCGTAATCGATCCTGTCGCGTGGGCCACAGGCCGCGGCTTTCAGAGTTGGTTTGAGCCAGTTACATCGCGTATCCGCAGCGATAAAAGCTCTGCCGACAGTCTGAACGAGTTCTATCGCCTTTGCAGCTTAGCGAACGACAATTGCGCAATAAGCGAAGCACCTGAGCAAGCGATGGCGACGGCAATTATTTTAACAGAAGACTACAGTGTTCCCGTTACCGATATATACGGCAACACATTTATATTAACAGAACAAATTCTCGTGCAAGAAACAATCAGCGCCATGTACTCGCCGACAGCATGGGAAAGCTTCGCTAATTTAATTGGTCAACTTGTAGCGCTTTATAATTTTCTTGAAAGCCAACCTACGCCATTGAATTCCGAAACACAGCTATCCAATGTAAATACTGCTTACAATTATTACAAAGTAGAACTCTACGGCGAAGACTCAGACCTCGAAGAATTCCAGGATTACTCAGAAGATGAGACGATATTAACGAGTATTGAATGGTTTCCGAATGTGATGTGCTCTGATAGTAATAACCCCTACAGCCCATATAGCTGGATAGACTCAAGCTACAGAGCAGAACAAAAACACGGTTTAGCCGGAGCCTATTGGAATTGGAGTTCCGCTCCCTGTGCGCATATTAAGCCTTCGCGCTCGCGTTATGCTGGGCCATTTAGGCACTGGACCAAGAACCCCATTTTAATTATTAACACATACTTCGACCCTGCAACCGCCTTAGAAGGCGCAATTGCACTTAATCGATTAATGCCAAATTCTCACTTGCTACCCGTAGAAGGCTGGGGACATGTGTCGTTTCTATCTTCGCAATGCGCAGATGAAGCGAGTTCGGAGTTTCTTATAAATGGCAAATTGCCAGAGCACGGAACAGTGTGCGAACCATCGATAGCGCCATTTAATTTAAGTTTAGATATAGCTACGGCTGATATAAAAGCACCTGCGAATATAGAACGCCAACGCAAACACTGGGTTAATAGCGTCCATTCAAATCACCACAAGCTGCACGCTCGTAAACGCCTAAATAGATTGCTCCGCAATATCAAGCAGTAATCAAATCACTTTCCTTTCAGGGTGCGTATCGCACCCTAGTCAACCGCTCGACAGCCTATCTGGCCAGGCAAACCTACCACTGGTAAAATGTACTTTTTATACAATAGCCCACGGAAGATGCTTCGAACTGTGAGCCGCCACTAAAATTAATCCATTTAGTCGTACGATGGGGCATTTATAAAGCGCTCACAGGTAAAGGATTAGGACATTAAATAATGACAACGCCATCTAACAATAACGATCACACCCCCATCTCTCCTGCAGTTTACGCTACGCCAACCAGCGACCTCGAGCCTGAGTACGCCTGCGAATATCAAATACTTGCTAGACTAAAAAGACAACAGAGCTTTCTGCTATGTGTGTTTTTTGCTTTGGTCATACCGCCATTTATATTTTGGGCGATATGGGCTTCTGGGTTTCCACGTATACCAATGTTTGCCTTTCTTATTCCTAGCGTAGTTGCTGGTTTTACAATTAAATTTCTAGCTCGCCCATTCTCCATGGTTATGCGTATTATTCCATCGCTAATCGTTGCTGCTATAGTTGCCTTAGCATTTACCCTACAGCAGATTACCGTCTATTCATTTTTTATGCCTTTCTTTAGCTTTCTTATATGCTTGGCCGTTTCGCGCCGAATGCTCTCTTTCGAAGAAGAGGCTGTACTGTACAAAGTACGTCTAGGCAAACTGAAATAGTTCTACCGAACTCACTCTAAAAAATAGCATTACAACCCAACTTAACAATGGATTAGCCATGCAAGAACAAAGCAACTACCAGTTTTTATTACTATTTATTGCTATAGCCGTAATAACTTTTTTCGTTGGGCGACATAAAGCTAAGCTACGCACGCAGGCACTTACCGAAAAAGCGCGCAGCCTAGGCATGCAGTTTTCACACCCGCCAAGGGTAGAAACCACGCAACGATTCAATAATTTCGCCTTGTTCGACCGCGGCCGCTCACAATCCTTTTTAAACGAATTGTGGCGAAAAGATATCAATGAAGAAGTATGTGTATTCGGCTACCGTTATGTAACGGGCAGTGGTAAAAACTCAACCACTCATATGCAAACCGTATTTGCGGTTACAAACAAGCAGTTGAATTTACCTAATTTTGAGTTAAACCCAGAAAACTTTTTTCATAAAATAGGTCAGGTATTTGGCTACAGCGATATCGACTTCGACAACCACCCCAGCTTTTCCAAATCATATTTGCTGCGCGGGTCTAACGAAGCGCAAATACGCCAGCTATTTAACCGCAATGTTATTCAGTATTTTGAAAAACACGCAAAACTTAGTGTAGAAGGGCAAGGCGATACGCTCCTCATTTACAAACAAAGATCACGAGTAGAGCCACATGAACTGCAACAGTTTATTCAAAACTGCACGCAGTTATACAAATTAATGCTAACCCAATAACAAACCAGTTTTTAAACTCGCTGCAAAAGCTCGGTTTTTTTCGCATTAAATTCCTCATCGGTAAGCGCACCACTATCGCGCAATTGCGCTAGCTTACCTATGTAATCTAACGCTGTATTTACATCCATTGCGGGCTGATTACTCGCATCTATTTGCCCACCAGCCATATCTACGCTTACATCGGTGTTTACATTGTTAGCCGTATAGCTATTGCTATTACTTGAGCTAGCTTGAGCAAAATTGGTTTGCGGTGCAGGCGCAATTCCCGGCCCCGACAGCAATGGTAGGCTAGACACTGAAATAGTACCGAACTGGCTACTAAACGTTAGCGAAGTATCCCCGCCTTGCTGCTGGCTCACCCCGCCAATATTATGATTAAGCGTATCGTAAACAGATACCTGCCCATATAGCTCTACCGCCAAGCGATTAGGAAACACCGCATAGCGAATATTATTTTGCCCACCACTGCTAAAAGGGCTGCCTAAATGCGCTGGCCACCACTGATTGCTGCCAGGGGTGCCCGCTGGCACCACCGGAAAAACCTGATTATTGGCCAATACATTAGCAAGCTCGTTACACAGGTTATCGACTGTAGCCTTTAAACCGTGGTTAAACATATCGCCAACCATTGTCATTCCGCCGCGCATCCACTGGCCCGAACCGCCCAGCTCAGGGCAGCAAAATTGCGCCATCGAACCGCCGCCATTATTTACCGCAACCAACATATGAATAACGGCATCATTACTTAGCCCATAGCGAGAGCTAATATTATTAACAAGGGTCTGACCAACATCTGTGAGTTTTTGCATGGTAACGGTCCTAAATTCATATCATTTATATAGCGCTGCAATGCACATTGCATATGGCAAACCGCAGCGATGTGGTTAAGCGTGACAAACAGTAATTCGTACTTAAAGAAGAGTGTGAACGCGTGAAAAGGCGAAACGAAGAAGAGATGTAAGCTCAGTATACGCTCATTAATGCTAAATAGATGTGACAGTTTTTAATTATTATTCGGGATTACGAAATACCCCACTTACTGTTTATTGCTCTGCCTGCGGGTAATGGCAAAAAAATACAGAAAATTGCAGTTAAACCAAACTGTAAAAAGTGGCAAACCTTGTATAAAGTGTGAATTGCGGATCTTTATGGTGCATTTAGGGTCGTAAAACTTGTAAATGCTCCCATACAAACTTAAGCCAGTGTACTTTCGACCGACAAACCAACAACACACCACCTACAAAGCACAATGACAGGGCAAGCAATGAATCCGAATTTAAGCGACGCGATCGAACTTATTATTACCCCTAAAGAAAAAGACTTAGGCGAATTCACTGTGCGACGAACCTTGCCCTCGGCCAAGCGCCAAGCTGTGGGGCCTTGGATCTTTTTCGATCATATGGGCCCAGCTGTTTTTCCCGCTGGCAGTGGCGTGAATGTACGCCCTCACCCGCATATTAACCTAGCGACCGTGACCTATTTATTTGACGGAGAAATTCTTCACCGCGATTCGCTTGGCAATAAACGAGCCATTCGCCCCGGTGACCTTAACCTTATGGTTGCAGGTAAAGGTATTACCCACTCTGAGCGAGAGCGGCCAGAAGTAAATAGCGTGCAACATAGCCTGCACGGCTTACAGCTTTGGCTAGCATTGCCAGAGGAGCACGAAGAAACAGACCCAGCCTTTTACCATTACCCATCTGCTGATTTACCCAAACTAACCGTAAACGGTGTGCCATTGCGCGTAATGATCGGCTCTGCCTATGGCGTTACCTCCCCCGTTAAAACCTTTGCCACCACCCTGTATGTAGAAGCCCACCTGCAAGCGGGCCAAACACTGGCGCTGCCCACTGCCGACGAACGTGCGGTTTATATCGCGAGCGGTAAATTGTGTATAGATAACACTCCGCTCGCTGCACATTCACTTACCGTACTACGCAATACGACAAATGTTCATATTACTGCAGAAGAAGAATCACGCATTGCGATTTTAGGTGGCTCACCTGTAGGTAAACGATTTATTGAGTGGAATTTTGTGTCTAGCAGCCAAGCGCGAATAGATGCAGCAAAAAAGCAATGGCAACTACAGCAGTTCGACAAGGTAGTAGGGGATGAAATTGAATTTATTCCACTCCCCTAACAATAGCTTTGGAGAAAAAATGAAAACCATATTACCTATTACTTTAATATTAGCGCTTTTTACTATTACTGCTTGCAGCAAAGTAAATGATGAGCAAAACAAAGAAGAAGAGAAAAGTACCACCGTTACTTACCATTGCCAACGCGGCGAAAGCATTGACGTACTTTTTACATCAAGTGCCGCCATACTTACTCGCAACAGCGAACAGCACACACTCGCGCAACAACCCACCGGCTCGGGCTTTCTTTATAGCAACGGCAAAATTAGCATACGCGGTAAGGGCGACAATATCATTTTAGAAATAGGTCGCATGGCACCACTTGATTGCAACGCGCAATAATTTAGCGCTAATCTACAATCAAACCGTGTACTAAAAAAAATCAAACCATGCACTAAAGCCTGTATCAAGCTCTACAAATTCGCTCTATAAATAAAATTTCCGCACGCACACGCTTAACACTAGCACGTGCGAAAAATCTAATTTCCTACTAAAGCTTTTCCGCTAATTATTTATTGCCGTTTTATACTTTCACTATACACAGTAACTTTAGTGCCAACTAAAGTTACCGCTAAGCCACTTCTGCGCGCAACTGTTTAGCAGCATTCACCATATTCTCTAGCGCTGGTATTACATCTTCCCACTTGCGGGTTTTTAAACCACAATCGGGGTTTATCCACAAGCGTTGCAACGGTAAATTTTCTGCCGCTTTTTTAATTAACCCCACAACTTGCTCTGTAGCCGGTATGTTGGGGCTGTGAATATCGTACACGCCTGGGCCTATGTCGTTAGGGTAATTAAATTGTTCAAATGCGCTTAACAGCTCCATATTCGAGCGAGATGTTTCTATGGTGATTACATCTGCATCTAAATCGGCAATAGCTTGAATAATATCGTTAAACTCGGCGTAACACATATGGGTGTGTATTTGCGTTGTATCGCCCACACCTGCGGTAGATATTTTGAACGCCTCAACAGCCCAATCTAAATAGTTTTGCCAATCCTTTTTGCGCAGAGGTAAACCTTCGCGCAGCGCGGGCTCATCCACTTGAATAATCGTTATGCCTGCGGCTTCCAAATCATTCACTTCGCTGCGCAGGGCCAAGGCAATTTGCTGAGCCGTTATTTTGCGCGGCTGATCATCGCGCACAAAGCTCCATTGCAGCATGGTAATTGGGCCAGTAAGCATGCCTTTTACGGGCTTAGAGGTTAGCGATTGGGCATACTCGGCCCAGTCTACGGTTATTTTTCTTGGGCGAGAAACATCACCAAATATAATTGGCGGTTTTACGCAGCGACTGCCGTAGGACTGCACCCAACCGAACTGGGTGAACACGTAGCCGTCTAGTTGCTCACCAAAATATTCCACCATGTCGTTGCGTTCGGCTTCGCCATGCACCAATACATCGATACCTATTTTTTCTTGCAACTCTATTGCGTGCGCTATTTCTGCCCGCAGGGTTCTATCGTATTGCTGTTGGCTTATTTCCCCACTTTTAAACGCTTTGCGGTTTTTTCGTATTTCACTTGTTTGCGGAAAAGAGCCAATGGTTGTAGTTGGCAGTGTTGGTAAATTGTATTTCGCCTGTTGCTTTTCAATTCGCGTAGCAAAGGGTGACTCGCGCTCGCTTAAGCTTGGGCTAATATTATTGACTAGCGACTGCACCTTGGCGTTGTTTACTTTTGCAGATGCTTTACGCGCGGCAATCGCGCCAGCGTTGTGTACTAGCGCTTCCGCCACACTGGTCTCGCCGTTATCCAATGCGCGCTGCAAAATATTTAGTTCTTGCAGTTTTTGTTTGGCAAACGCCAACCAGTTTTTAATATCTGCATCTAACGCCTCTTCGCTATCTAAATCTACCGGCGTATGCAACAGCGAACAACTTGGCGCCAACCATAAGCCATTGCCCAGCCGCTCTTTAACGGGCTTTAATTGCGCGAGTAGTTTATTTAAATCTGCTTTCCAAATATTGCGGCCATCTATGACACCTACAGATAAAATTTTATGCGGCGATAAAATATCTAACACGCGCGGTAAATCATCGCCGCCGCGGGTGATATCTAAATGCAAAGCAGCTGTGGGTAAACGCGCAGCCAACCGCAAATTTGTATCAAGCGGGCCAAAATAAGTGGCCAGCAATACAGAGAGGTTGGGCAACTGCAATTGGTGATATACACGCTCAAAGGCGTGCTGCCACTGTTCGGGCAAATCTAGCGCTAAAATAGGCTCGTCAAACTGAACCCACTCTACAGCCTCTTTGGCCAGCGTTCCCAACAACTCGCGATACACTGTAATTAAATCATCTAAAAAGCCCAGCTTGTGCGTGCTGCCGTCTGTTATTTTTGCCAGCCATAAATAACTTAGCGGCCCTAAAATAACCGGCTTCACTTTGCTAGTAAGCGCGCGCGCCTGCTCAAGCTCAGTGAGTAATTTACTGGCATTTAGCTTGAAGTGCGTATTTGCGTTTAGCTCTGGCACCAAATAGTGGTAGTTAGTATCAAACCACTTGGTCATTTCGGCTGCGTGACTGCCGCCACAACAACTGGCACCCGCCGCTTCTTTGGCGGTGCCTCGAGCCACTTTAAAGTAAGTATCTAGCTTAGATTGCCCATCCGCTTGCGCCCGCACAGGAATATTGCCCACCAAAAAGCTGGTGTCTAGAACATGGTCGTAATAAGAAAAATCGCCAACAGGCAGCCACTCTACACCGGCGTCTAGCTGTGTTTGCCAATGGTTTGCACGCAAGGTGTGCGCAGTTTTATCGAGTTGCGTTTGGTCTATCTCGCCGCGCCAATAGGCTTCACAGGCAAACTTAAGCTCGCGCTTTGCACCAATGCGGGGGAATCCAAGGTTGTGTACGGTAGTCATCATTGCCTCCAATAAGTTGATGGCGGCCACTGTACTTTTAACTTATAGTGAATAAAATTGATATTAATTACACAAACAATGAATTTTAATCATGATTGAACGCCAACACCTATTGGTAATGCGCGCACTAGATAGCGAGGGAAGCCTTGCAGCAGCAGCAGACACCCTAAATCTCACCCAGTCGGCACTCTCCCACTCCATAAAAAAGCTTGAAGATAGGTTGGGGGTAACACTTTGGCAAAAGCAAGGTCGCAAGCTGCGCCTTACTCAGGCGGGGGAATACTTATTGCGCGCGGCCAACAATTTACTACCGCAGCTAGAGCAAGTAGACACGATGCTGCGCGCATTTGGCGAAGGCAGAAAGGGACAGCTGCGCTTAGGCATGGAATGCCACCCCTGCTACGAATGGCTAATGACCGTGGTTGCGCCATTTTTAACGCGCTGGCCAGATGTAGACCTAGATGTAATTCAACAATTTAGGTTCGACGGCCTAGCGGCATTGCGCGAACACAAAATAGACATACTTATTACCAGCGACCCAATGGATGCGCCAGAACTCGCCCATTGCCCAGTGCTGGACTACGAGCTGTTACTAGTAGTAGCCGCCAACACGCCACAGGCTAAATTAACGTCCATTAACGCCGGCGACTTACAACAGCAAACACTTATTACCTTTCCCGTTGAGCGCGCGCGCTTAGATGTTTTCACTCACTTTTTAATACCTGCCGCCATCGAGCCCAAGCGCCAGCACGCCGTTGAAACTATCGAGGTGATGCTGCAATTGGTTTCATCTAACCGCGGTGTGTGCACATTACCTAATTGGCTCGTAGAGAAGTACCAGCATCACCACCCCATAAGCGGCGTGCGCTTAGGGCAGAGCGGCGTACACAAAACACTGTACTTAGTTTACCGCCGAGACGACAGCAAGCTGGACTATATAAACGACTTTTTAACAACAGCCAGTAAACGCTAAACCCGCGCAGCAAAACACTGCGCAGGCTACGCAAAAGGCACGCTACAAATTATTTACCGCAGCCAGTATGTAAACTAACGGCGCATTCCAATTAATAGCAATTTCGTTGGTGGAGTAACTGCACCAGTCGTCTAGATAGGATTTTGCCGGTGCATCGGAAGGGTACTCACAACCATCTTGCTTGCCATTGTGCGCACCGCCCGCAAGCCAACCAGGCACAGGGGCTTTAATGCCATCGGCATAGGATGGACGATGATGGATACCCACCGCAGGGTTATCGCCAAACCCAGTGACAAAAGAGTAGTTGGTAGGGTTGCGACCATAAATATAATCCACCGCGGCAAGTGCAGCATCGATGTATTCTTGCTGCGGTTTAATTTTATTGGCCTCAAGCAAAACCCAAGCGCGATTTAACGTGCCGGAATTGCCACCCCAGAAAAAATCTTTGTTGCCAATGGGTACTTGGTAGGCATTCTCTTTGTAAGTAACAAGCAAGCTATCTGCAGCGCGAACAATTGAATCGGTAACGGTTTTGTATTGAGCTTCGTTTAACAGGCTGCGCGCATTATTGGCCAAGGAAATAAACCCCAACCCCGCAACATTCGCCCAGCTAGACTCACCCGCCTGCACTTTTTGCTTGTTAAACGCCTGCCAGTATTTTTGCTCGCCGGTCAATATAAACAACTCTGCGGCCGCCCACGCAAATTCATCGTTTAACTTTTTATCACCATAGGCGCCGGTTTGAACTTTGCTCAGCGGTGTCTGCGAATATGTCTCACTAGGGTTTGCTTGTGCCCACTCCCACGCAGCAATGGCCGCCTGTCGATAAGCAGCTGATTTACCAGGAAAAGCACCTTCGAACGGTGCGTATACTCGGCTTGCAGTGGCCATAACCGCGGCAAAATCTAGCGTTGCAGCGGTAGATTTTTTAATAAAATAGCGCTGCGCAGTCGCTTCGTGCGGCATGACTGCGCCAGAAAAATTCAGGGTGGTAAGCTTGTGGTACACACCGCCGTCGTTCGGGTCTTGCATGACCTGCATCCATTCAAGGTTCCACATTACCTCGTCGAGAATATCCGGTACGGCATCGCCAGATTCGGGAATATCTATATCGCGTTGCTTGTAAAACGACGGGAAATGCTCGTACGCAGCCATTAGGGTGTAAGTGGAAATACCACTGTTAACAATGTACTTGCCGTAATCGCCAGCATCGTACCAACCCTTTGGTGCAGCAAAGCTTGTATCTGCTGGGCGCGCGGCTGAGGCGGCGTTATCGAATATGCGTACGTCGGTATCTGGGTGCCCCGCAGGTCGCGCATACACCCCGGCGTACTGTTCTGTTAACTCTGTGCTCGCTCGATTATAGTAATAGGCTTTAAGGGCTCCATCGTGCGCTTGGCTATATACACTTGGGCTAATATCGAAGGTGTAAGAATCACTCACACCCTGAACAACTAAGCGGTAACTCCCTTCGGCTTGCAGGGCGCTAAAGTCTGCCAACTTGAAAGATTCGTCCCCCATCGCGCTCCAGCTTTTTACGTCGCTTAAACTCCCCGTAAACGCTACTTTACCGCTAGTTACATCGATTATGTCGAATTTTGCAGCTGCAACGGCGGGTACCACCGCCAGCTTTTTGGCCGCGGGCAAATAACCCAGCTGATTCACTTTGGTAAAGCCCACCTCGGCCTTGGCCGAGTTAGCTAATTTAGTGTCGGCATCACTGCAACCTATCATTACAGCCACACTGGCACACAGCGCTAAAACTTTAACTTTGTTCATATTTTTCCCACACAACAGGCTAAAACCGCTTAAGAATTGCCATACAAATGGCAACTAGCGGTGGACTATACACGGCACAATTCCGGGCTTTTTTACCCTGCTTTCACATGTTTAAAGCGCTTAACCCTATAACATCCGCCTACAGGTTGTGCCCCTCTTCCAAGATTAGCCTAGCAGCGAATCGCCTTATCGGCGGCGATCGGCGATAAAAACACACATAAATTAGCCAAATTCGCCACACATCGGCCAGACCAGTTATTCCAAATAACATTGAAAAATGGTATGTTTACGCACCAATTTTGGGCCGCTATATCGCCCAATATGTGTCTTATACACTTATAACTAAATTACAGATAAGAGCCATAAGCTGGGCTTGACCACCCAACTACAACAATGGCCGCCCTTGCTTGTTTACGCACTGCGTTCGCTAAGCAACTTGCAACCAAGTAGCTATACATGGATTTACAAGGACATATTTGGTCGGCTCTGAATAAAACACTACCCAGAATAGCCAGAGCACGAATACATACACCACCTAAAATACAGAAGACGACATGAAAGCATTATCAGACATAGGCCTAGTTGGCCTAGCCGTAATGGGGGAAAACCTCGTACTCAACATGGAAAGCAAAGGCTTTACCGTAACCGCATATAACCGCTCGGCGGAGAAAGTGGAGAAATTCTTGTCTGGCCGCGCTGCAGGTAAAAACATTCGCGGTGCTAGCGATGTTAAAGACTTGGTTGCAAGCCTAGAGAAGCCACGTAAAGTAATGCTTATGGTTAAGGCTGGCCAGCCAGTCGACGACATGATTGAGCAATTAGTTCCACACTTAGAAGACGGCGACATCATTATTGATGGCGGCAACACCCACTTCCCAGACACCATTCGTCGCGCGAAAGCGTTAGAGCCTAAAGGTATTCACTTTGTAGGCAGCGGCGTATCTGGTGGCGAAGAAGGCGCACTTAAAGGCCCCTCTATTATGCCTGGTGGCAGCCAACACGCGTGGCAAGCTGTTAAGCCTATCTTCCAAGCCATTTCAGCTAAAGTCGATGACGGCTCACCCTGCTGTGATTACGTTGGTCAAGACGGCGCTGGTCACTTCGTAAAAATGGTACACAACGGTATCGAATACGGCGACATGCAGCTTATCTGTGAAGCGTACCAAGTAATGAAAGAGTTACTTGGTTTATCTGCAGACGAAATGCACCAAGTATTCGCCGAGTGGAACAATACCGAATTAGACAGCTACTTAGTAGAAATTACCCGCGACATCCTCGCCTATAAAGACGAAGACGGCGCGCCTTTAGTAGATAAAATTCTAGATACCGCAGGCCAAAAAGGTACCGGTAAGTGGACTGGCGTATCTGCGTTAGAATTGGGTGTACCTTTAACGCTTATTGGTGAAGCCGTATTTGCTCGCTGCCTATCTGCACAAAAAGCAGAGCGCGTTGAAGCCTCACAAGTATTGAATGGCCCAGCAGTAAGCTTTGATGGCGATAAAAAACAACTTATCGAAGATTTACGTCAAGCATTACTCGGCGCAAAAATTGTTTCTTACGCGCAAGGCTATGTATTAATGCGCGAAGCAGCAAAAGAATACAACTGGGACTTAAACTACGGCGGCATTGCTTTAATGTGGCGCGGCGGCTGTATTATTCGCTCTGCATTCTTGGGCGACATTAAAGCAGCTTACGATGCAAACCCAGAGCTTACCAACCTAATGGTTGCCCCTTATTTCAAAGAGAAGTTAGAAGCAGCTCAAGCCGGTTGGCGACGTGTGGTAGCAGCGGCAGTAACAAACGGTGTACCAGCACCTGCGTTAACCTCTGCACTTAGCTACTTCGACGGCTACCGCTCTGCACGCTTGCCAGCAAACTTGCTACAAGCGCAGCGCGATTACTTCGGCGCGCACACTTACGAGCGCACCGACCGTGAACGCGGCGAGTTCTTCCACACCAACTGGACTGGCCGTGGCGGCGATACCGCCTCTACTACCTATAACGTTTAATCGTTTTTAAGTAGTACTTGGAAAGCTTGGGCCTAAAAACCCAAGCTTTTTTATTTTTAAATTCTCCCTAAGCTTTCTTCAGCTGCTCCTGCCCTGCAACACCATACCAGTCAATATTGCGCGTAACAGCCATTAGTATTGCCAGCACAGCGAATACAAGTACAGCCCCCATCAGTAAAGCAAAATCTTCTGCTTGCACAATCATATACAACAAACCAAACAAGCCAGCTAACATTGCGCAAAACACAACCGCGTACTTTACGCTGCGAAATAAATAGCGCACATAAAATAACAACAATCCCGTGCAACTTAGCACTCCAATGAAATACGCCCAAGCAAACGCAATATGCTCTGCTAACGAAATAAGCAACAAATAAAATACCGAAATAGCCAAGCCAACAAATGCATATTGAATAGGGTGGATTTTATATGGCGTCATTGTTTCGAAAATAAAAAAGCTAGTAAATATTAAGCCAATAAATAATAACGCGTATTTAATCGAGCGCTGAGATTGCAAATAAATATCTACCGGTTGAATAAAATTCACCCCAGAAGAATGGGCCGTTAAATCGCTGCAGCGCGTAGTAGCAATGCATCGCTCAACAACTTCAACACCACTACTAGAATATCGAGAACTCGCCCACGCAGCGGTAAATCCTTTAGCCGTAACTTGCCTCTCCTTGGGTAGTGACACGCCCACAAATTCCGGATGAGGCCAATTAGACTGAACATTAGTTATCGCCGAATCGGCAACCGGTATAA
Source organism: Saccharophagus degradans 2-40 (assembly GCF_000013665.1). Lineage (NCBI taxonomy): Bacteria > Pseudomonadati > Pseudomonadota > Gammaproteobacteria > Cellvibrionales > Cellvibrionaceae > Saccharophagus > Saccharophagus degradans. The sequence continues at coordinate 800,951 of NC_007912.1, read as the reverse complement.
AAGCCAAGCTACCCATCCCCCTTAGCGCAACAGAAAAATCGAACTGAGCATCACTGCTTTGCAGTTTTTCTAACGATAACTGCGTGTGCACGCCCTCCTCTAAACCAGAAATACGACTGCCGGGGCCGACGAAAACATTCTCGCCGTTTATGCTAATTGTTGGCACGGCATCTATACCGCGCACATCTGAAATATGCGTGGTTAAATATGGCTTACCAAACCTATGAAAGTGTGCTATTTGCTGTATCTGTGAAAGCCTCTCGCTTACGCTGCGTTTAGAAAACACCCCTGTTATTTTTATCTGACTATCGTATACCGGTACCTCATAGATACCCTTATAAATTGTTTTGTTGTTTACAACAGCATTAGTTACCAGCTCATCCGGCTGCACTATGGCATAGAGCACCTGTTCTTTAGTATTTTCTACAGGGGCGCCTGTAGCCGTTACAAAAGCGCTAGGGGCCAATGGCTTTATCACATAAGGCAGAATAATAATGGGAGTTAGAATGCTCTGCTTACCTGTCCAGCTTTGCGCAACACTAGCGCGCGCGTCGTCCATAAAACTTTGCCTTTCATAAACTTTGTATTCCACCATACCAACGGGGATTAAAACCATTAGCCCCACAATGAATATTGCCAATAACTTAAACGCGATTTGTTTTTGCATGCTTATTTTCACCTATTTTAATCACCGTTAAATAGATAAAAACTATCAACAAATAAGGGCGAACCGATGGCAACAATATGATGAATTATGGCAACAAAAAAACTGCCTATTACGTTTAGAAATATTGAGCGCACTGTTTAATTAATAACCCAAATAACAAACGGTAAATATTTCAACAAAGTGGCGCAGGAAATATTTTTCGCGACAAAATGACACACTTTTTACGAATAATGTTGATTCACAAATTTTAATCATTAAGAATAAATAACTACCGACGAGTATGCGCGTACACAGGCTGCGTTTAACGCTAATAGTATCTAGCGTTACGGCCTATTTAACCGCAAAACAACGAACTCACATAGCTTCTAACTATAGATGCGCTCAATCACTATTCGTCCTAGCAATTGCTTACCAACCTCGTGCTGTTCTTAGTGTTGTACGCTGTTTATAACTTCACTACTCACCATAATTTTAATAATACAAAACGGAAGAAGTAGAAATAAACGGAATGTCTTTGCTGTATTTTGCAACCGATAAAATCAACTAAAAGGAACCTAATCATGTTCGCAAAGAAAATTACATACTCCACTATAGCCTTGGCCATCGCAGGGCTTTCTGGTAACGCACTATCTCACGGCTTAATGGTAGACCCGCCTTCGCGTAACGCGCTGTGTGGGATGATAGAAAAACCTGACCAAGCAACATCACCCGCCTGCCAGCAAGCTTTCCAAAATGACTTTAATGGCGGCTACCAATTTATGAGCGTGCTAACCCACGACATAGGTCGCCAAGGCGGCACGTCTAATAATGTGTGTGGCTTTGATAGCGAAACCTGGAATGGCGGTGCAACCCCGTGGGATGCCGCAATTGATTGGCCAACCACTCAAATTAGTTCTGGCCCGTTAGAAATAGATTGGAATATTTCTTGGGGCCCTCACTGGGACGACACCGAAGAGTTTGTTTACTACATTACCAAGCCTGACTTTGTATACCAGGTAGGTGTACCGCTCAGCTGGAGCGATTTCGAGGCAACACCTTTTTGCCAACTCGACTACAGCGATGCAAACCCAAACGCAAACCCTGGCGTATCCACCACCAAAAGTGCCAACCTATTTCACACTCAATGTAACGTACCTGCGCGCTCTGGCCGCCACGTGATTTACGGTGAATGGGGGCGCAACTACTTTACCTACGAGCGATTCCACGGCTGTATGGATGTTACCTTTGGCGGTAGCAACCCACCCCCTAGCAACCAAGCGCCAACAGCTAACGCTCAATCTGTAAATGTAAGTAGCGGTAGCAGTGTCTCTATTACCTTAAGCGGCAGCGATGTAGATGGTGTTATTAGCAGTTACGCAATTGCAGCAGCACCTAGTAACGGAAGTTTAAGCGGGTCTGGCGCGCAGCGTTTATACACACCTAATGGCAATTTCTCGGGTTCGGATAGCTTCCAATTCACAGTAACCGATGATGACGGAGCAACATCCAATGCCGCGACCGTTAGCATTAATGTAAGCTCTCAACCAGAACCAGAACCCGAACCCGAGCCAGAACCAGAGCCCGAACCAGGAACTGGCGCTAGCTGTGAGCACGTTGTTGTAAATGCTTGGGATAGTGGCTTCCAAGGCGCTATTCGCATAACTAACACTAGCGACCAAAATATTAACGGCTGGAATGTAAGCTGGAGCTACAACAATGGCACTACAATTAGCCAGTTGTGGAATGCAAACTTCTCGGGCAGCAACCCTTACAGCGCAAGCAACCTAGGTTGGAACGCAACCATTCAACCAGGCCAAACTGTTGAATTTGGGTTTACCGGTAACGGCTCTGTACCCGCGGCACCAGCAGTAACGGGTGCGGTTTGTAATTAGAGTGAAGCTAGTACAGCTAACAGCTAACAGCTAACAAGTATGTTGGAATACAGCATTTTAAAAGGGGCCTCGGCCCCTTTTTTTATTCGCTTTATATTGCAGCTTGGTTATAGGCCACGGCTAAAGCGAAATAATTTCGCCGAAGCCTATATGCATTTTTAAAACTTGTTTAAGCGATTGTTTTTTAATTAGCTTAATACACGCTTTGATCACACCGGCATGGGTGACAATCACATGGGTTTTATCGCTGGCCAATTCCAATAAAAAATTAGCACAGCGCGATTCCACATCGCGATAGCTTTCGCCATTAGGCACTACATAATGGGCAGTATCTTTTGCCCAGGCATCCACCTCGGCTACGGGTATTTCTGCCCAAGACTTGCCTTCCCAATCGCCAAAATTCATTTCCAGCAGGCGATCGTCCGCAGAAATAGCCTCGCCTACAGCTAGGTACTGCGCCAATGCTTCACAGCGGCCAAGTGGGCTAGTATGAAATTCTATTTGCTCGGCTGGCGTATCACCTAACAGGCGAGCCAACCTAGCTTTAACCAGAGCACGCTCTTCGAAGTAAGAGCCCGCGAGGGGTATGTCGAGTCTTCCGTAACAAGTTCCTTCCGTCAATTTAATTTGAGTATGACGAATAAAATACAACATTAATTTTGAAGCCTTGAATTAAGATTCCACACCAACAAACATGCAGGATCTTCAGAAGAGTAATAGCGATATATAATTTATATACAACCAGAATGAGCGAACGCACATAGAGTAAGCAAAATAGACAATTCGCTTACCTGCTGCACCGCACCTAAGCAATCGCCATTCACTCCGCCAATGTGTCGAATAAAATAACGTCGCGCTAGTATATATACTATAGCTAACAGTGGCGGTAAAGCGGCAAATACCAACCAACCAAAATTATTGGCTGCAAGCGATAAAAAACCTAGCGCAGTAACAGATGCTACTACAACCGATAAGCGCGCTACACGAGATGCAATAGGTTTACTTTTTGACGAGCCAGTAAACGCAACATAGGGCGTACAATACATTAGCACAACGGCCAACCAGCGACTTACGCTGTTGGCCAGAAGCAATATAACCAAAAGTTGAAAATTAAACTGTATATAAAATGTAACGCTGTAACTCACCAAGTAAAACAATAAGCAAAACTTTAGGCCTAGGCTTGCGCACAACGCTATCACTCCGTAAGTACCTAAACGCGAATCATGCATAATGGTAAGAATTTGCTCTTTACCGTAGCCACCACCAAATGCATCGGCGCAATCTGCTAAACCATCTTCGTGGAATGCACCGGTAATTAATACACTCACTATCATTGCCAATATAACCGCAATAGGTACGGGCAATATAAAAAGCGCTAAACTAAGCGAACACCACACAAGTGCTGCAACTATGGCACCCACTAAAGGGAAATAACGCGCAGCATCTTGCAGAAAAGATTCATTAAATTGAATATATGACGGCGCAGGAAGACGAGTGAAAAAAACAACGGCATTAAAAAACACATGCAACTGCTTACGCCAACCCATTAGATTAGAACCAGATAGATTTTGCTTATAAGCTTGCTTGTTAACTTGGCTATCAACTTGAGCGCTACTTTGTTTATCGCCATGCTCGCTCAACGTTTAATTACCTTCTGCTTGCGACACACCAGCAGCTTCGAACGATGCCATTTTATTTAAAAATAACACCGCAGATTGCAACAACGGCATTGCGACTGCTGCCCCCGAGCCCTCGCCCAAACGCAACCCCAACTGCAATAAAGGTGTAACCCCTAAGGCGTTAATCATATGCTTGTGGCCGTGCTCATCGGAACAGTGGCTAAAAATACAATACTCCAACACCAGCGGGCAAAGATGCACGGCAACAAGCGCTGCTGCAGATGCAATAAAGCCATCCACAACAATAACCATTTGCAGGCGCGCGGCCTCTAAAAAGGCACCCACCATCATCGCTATTTCTAAACCGCCCACACACCGCAAAGCCTCCATTGGGTTTTGCGCGCTCAAGCTGTGCAAATTGGCTGCCTTTTGTAACAGCGCTAATTTATTTTTAACACCCTCATCATCCAAGCCCGTGCCTTTACCTACACACTCGTCTAGCGGCACACCGGTAAGCACATGCATTAATAGCGCTGCGGCGGATGTATTACCAATACCCATTTCACCAAAGGCAATTGTATTGCACCCCTGCGCTGCAACCGAAGCAACCTGAACTTTACCGCTTGCCAACGCTTGCTCGCATTGGGCCACACTCATAGCAGCCTGCTCTAAATAATTATTAGTGCCGTGCGCAACTTTGGCGTTTACTAATAGAGGGTGCTCGGCCAACTCGGCATTTACGCCCGCATCTATTATTTTTAAGGCAATACCATGCTGTGCGCAAAACACATTGATAGCTGCCCCCCCAGCCAAAAAATTTAGCACCATTTGTTGCGTTACAACTTGCGGGTAGGCGCTTACACCACTATTTGCAACACCGTGATCACCCGCAAACACAAGCATGTGCGGTTTATTAATTGCGGGGGTAAGTGTTTGCTGTATATAACCTATTTGAACGGCTAGATTCTCTAGCAAACCAAGGGCACCTAGGGGCTTAGTTTTAGTATCAACTTTGTGTTGCAGCTTTGGTAAAATTGCATCGCTTAACGCGGGAATGGAATAACTCAAAATTCGATACCTTTTTGCGCTTTAACACCGGCGTGGAACGCGTGTTTCACTTCTCTTATTTCGCTTACTGTATCTGCAAGCTCTATAAGCTCGGCTATAGGGCTGCGACCGGTAAGAATAACGTTTTGCTTAAGCGGACGATTTTTAATAGCAGCGATGCACGTTTCAAGTGATAAATAACCGTAATCAAACATATACGTTATTTCATCCATCAACACTAAGTTAATGTCTTCGCTTGCCAAGCACTGCTCTGCTTTTAGCCATACTTCTTGTGCGGCGGCAATATCTTTTTGTTTATCTTGGCTATCCCAGGTGAAGCCGGTACCCATAATATGATGTTCAACACTTGGGTGATCGCGAAAGAATGCCTCTTCACCTGTTTTCCAAGTGCCTTTAATAAACTGAATAATAGCCGCGCGTTGACCATGCCCCACAGCGCGCAACAGAGTGCCGAAGCCCGAGCTACTTTTACCCTTGCCATTACCCCAAAGATAAATAACCACCCCGCGTTTTTCTTTGGCGGCTTTTATTTTGTCGCGCACAACTTTTTGCGTGGTTTGCATTGCTTCTTTATGTTCACGCTGCTCTTTCTCACTTGCGCTTTCATTAGAATTTGTATTTTCAGAGGCACTGCTATTGTTGTCTGTCATAAAACACCTAGTAAGCTTATTCAATATTCAATGCGTTAATGCTGGCTAGTATAAACAAAAATGCCGCACACCGCAGAAGCGGGGGCGGCATTTGCATATATGCGCTTAACCATCAACGCTATACATCGCTGTAGCGCGCTAAATGAGAACGCTAAATTAGAACGATAAACGCATACCAATATATGCCGAAGCGCCAGCCGTGTTGTAGCCATCCACTTCTTGATAATTTTCGTCTAATACATTACTTGCGCGAATATAGGCTTGCGCAGTCGAATCGAATGTCCAGCGCGCACTAAAATCCAACACTTGGTAATCGTCGAGCGCTTTCGCGGAATCGGCACCAAAGGGGTAATCGACACTATTGGAGATAGAACGCATAAACAAGGCTAACTGCAAACGCTTTTCTAACCAGAAAGTTTGTGCCGACAGGTTAACAATGTGTTTGGGTCTGCGCGCGCGCGGGTCACCACCCTTGGCGCCACTTAGTGTGGTGCTATCAGACAGCGATGTTCTATTGTAGGTGTAATTAGCCCCTAACAATAAGTGCTCGCTCTGCTCCCAGGCACCAGAAAGTTCAAACCCTTTTGAATCTGTTTCACCTTCGTCTTGTAAGTAACAACAGAAGTTTGCCAAATCGAAATATATTTCATCTTCGATTGTGGTGCTAAACAATACGGCTTCAATGTAACTTTCGCCCGCTAGCTGCCACTCCAAACCAAAATCAAAACCTTTACTTTGTTCTTCTACAAAGCTTTTTGGCGCGTCTTCTGCAACATAACTACCGTTATTGTAGTTAATTTCATACAGCGATGGAGCGCGAAAACCCGTGCCGTAGCTACCCTTTAATTTTAACTCGCCGTGGCTTACTGGCAATAAATAAGCACCCGTTAAGCGTAAGCTTGTGTGCCGGCCAAAATCTTCGTTATCGTCGTGGCGCGCACCAATGGTGTAAAAGAACGAATCAGTTAGAGAAACCTGCGCATCAACAAACACACCATTATTACCGCGATCTTGCTCTACTTCGCTTAATAGGTTGTAGAAAGCCTCTTCTTTTCTATCTGCGCCAAACACAAATTTCAAAACATTGTTAAAATGATAACGGCCTAAATACTGTAGCTGCGAAACTTCGCCGCGGCTATCTAGGCTAACACTGCCATCGGAAAGACCTATATTTGCGCGCTCAATGGTATTTTTAGATAGGCTTACAACCTGCTGATATTTTTCTTCAGTAGAATGAACAGCCACTCGATAAGCGCGCGATTGCGACTCAGCTAAGCAATCCATCGAAGTTGGCCAGCCGCATCCGTCGAACTCGGCTTCTGCGTCAACGTCGCGCAACACCAACTCTACGCCAGTACTATCGGTTAGCTGAACACCAAACCGACCGTGTAGCGTGGTATTTTGGTAGCCATCTTTTTCGTTTTCGGTATCAACTTCACGCACGTTAAAACCTTCGTTAGACAGGTTGCTAGCACTTAAAGAATAACCTAAAGCACCTGTGGTACCGCGAATATTGCCCGCTTGAGTATGGGTTTTGTAACTACCGCCTTCTAGCGCGAGGTCTGCCTCAAAAGGTTTAGTTGAGGCTTTGCTCGACAGGCTTACTACACCACCTGCATCTGCGCCATACATCATACCTTGCGGGCCACGCAAAATTTCTACCCGGCCAATTTGGCTGCTTAGTAAGTCTTCAAAATGCGGGGCGATTTGCACGCTGCTCGCATCCGCTACGTTTATGCCATCTATTAATAGTAACGTGCGATGAGCCTCTTCACCGCGCAAACGCACGCTGGTTGTTTTACCTAAACCACCGCTTTGAGAAACTTGCACACCAGGTACGCTGCGCAGGGTATCGGCAAGCAGGCTGTTTTGGCGAATGGCCAAATCTTCTTCGGTGAGCACAGAAACCGTAGACCCGACTTGGCGAATAGGTACTTCTGAACGGTTAGCTACTACAATAATTTCTTCTAAAGATTGTTCTTTAGCATTAGATTCTGCAAAAGCAGGGGCACAGCAAAGCGTGCTAATAAAAGATAGACTCGCGACAACAGCAAAGTTAAGACGCAGAACCATATTGTTCACCCTATACATAAGTTGGTAGATCAATATGGTGTTACTGGTAGGAAATCAGACTGCACGTTATACGCACTGCGTATAATGATGTAAACCACGCGGCTGTTGGCAATAAACCAAAAGCGCGATGCAACCGATCGATGTCGCCCACCGCAACACCTCGAATAACCTTCTTAGGCCGGTATCCGGGCTTATGGCGAGCGCTATACGCGCGGGCTATTTACCTTCCCACGAAAAATCGCAGTGGCATGCAATAGCTTTAACCAATCACCGTTGCGGGGGCAGCGTAGGACTGAATATTATGGCTAGTGGCCACAATGACACCTACTTCCCGTTTAACACTTGTCTACACAAGCGCACCTATGAAGCGGGCGCATGATACGTCGCCCTTGCGTCATAAACAACCCTCACAACCACTAACTTCGCGCGCGTATAGTTGAAATATTATTGTGAACCAATTGTAATACCCCACCTCTAAAGCCTATATTCACATACGGATGGATAAAGCGAATGGAACCCCACACCAACTACCTGCCTATCTTTCCCTCTAGTAGCCCATTGCCACTACATCAGCTTGCGCTTACCAAGCATAGTTACCACACAGAGATAGCCTATGTTCACCATTGATCAACTGCTTATAAATAGCCTGCTTTATATCATGCTCCCTTTATGGGTGATTGCAGGCTTTGTCGACTGGTGCTGTCATCGCGCTACCAAAATAGAAACCACCACAGGCCTAACCGAATCGCTTATGCATTCTGTTATGGGTATTCAAATAGCCATCCCTATGTACCTGTGCTTATTGTTCGAAGTGAATGTTCTCATCCTGTTAATTTGTATCGTCGCGTGGGCACTGCACGAGATTGTTGCGCACTTAGATATTAAATATGCCGAGCATCGACGACGAATAGGGCTGTGGGAAATGCAGGCTCATAGCTACCTAGCCACCCTGCCCACCTATATGATATTAATGATCGGGATTATTAACTGGCCGGTAGTGCAAAAACTTTTTACGCTCGATTTTTCTGGCCAAATGTCATTTATCTTTATTGACCAACCCCACGGCGGTGAAAACTACCTGCCTATTTATATGGTATTTATGGCTATCGTTGGGGTAGCCCCTTATGTAGAAGAAAATATTCGCTGCTTACGCATAGCCCTTAAATCACCAAAGCTTTAAAGCAAATAATAAAAAGACAACCACTATGGAAGTATTTATAACAAGTAGCGGCCATTTCTTACCCGGCCCACCCGTAACTAACCAAGCCATGGAAGAAATACTTGGCAAGGTACACGGCAAACCCTCACGATTGCGAAAACGCATTTTACAATCTAATGGCATTCAAACCCGACACTACGCAATAGACGCACAACACAACACCACCATTAGCAATAGCCAAATGGCAGCAAAGGCTGCTCAGAATTGTTTAGACAATAGCTATCTATCAAAACCCGCCGTGCAATTACTAAGTTGTGCCACCAGCCAAGGTGATATCGTGCTGCCAGGCTTTGGCAGTATGGTGCAGGCAGACTTGCAACTTGCCGATATAGAACTGCACACCAGCCACGGCATTTGCTCTAGCAGTATGATGGCTTTAAAAGCGGCTTACACCAGCATTAAAGCAGAAGACAAACAAAACGGTTTAGTGGTTGCCAGTGAACTCGCTTCGCGACTATTTAAAGCCAGCCGTTACGAAGCGGTAAATAACAGTGAAGAGCTAGACTTTAACGCCGAGTTTTTGCGCTGGATGCTTTCCGACGGCGCGGGCGCACTACTATTAGAAAACCGCCCAAGAAAACGCTGCTTTCGCATAGATTGGATACGGGGCTTCTCCCATGCCGATGCCTTTCCTGTATGTATGAGTGTAGGCTACCCCAAGCACAATAACGGCGATAAAAGCTGGCAAGATTACCCCACCTATAGCGAAGCCGAACGCGAAGGTGCGCTGCTTATCCGCCAAGACGTAAGACTACTAGAACAAGTAGTAAAACTGGGGGTAGATGGTTTTTTACGCTTAATACACGAGCAATTTATTACCCCCCAAAACATTAACCATGTATTGTGCCACTACTCCTCCGATTATTTTCGATCGAAAATTTTCGACATGCTCAATAAAGCGGGCGTGGGTATAGCCGAGCATAAATGGTATTCCAACCTCGCCACCCGAGGTAATACCGGCTGTGCATCGCTATTTATTATGCTCGATGAATTTTCGCGCACTCAACAATATACACCCGGCGACACCATAATATGCATGGTGCCAGAAAGCGGGCGTTTTAATAATGTATTTATGCAGTTAACGGTTGTAGATGAATAAAATATAAATGAACAATCATTAATACAAGAATTAATGCAAGAACTAATACAAGAATTAATAAGAGTAACCAAATGGAAAACACACTAAACCCACACGCTCAAAACTGCTTGCAGGCGCTAATGCGCTGCTGGTTTGATTTTGAACGACGCATTCAGCGCGTACCCATTATTACCCGCCTAAATGCAGGTAAATTTAGTAACGACGATTATCTAGCGCTGCTATTAAATTTACGCCAACAGGTAATAGAAGGGTCCCGCTGGATAGCCCGCAGCGCATCGAGTTTTGATCGTAACCACGCACAAGTGCGCTCGATAGCCATTGGCCACGCGCAGGATGAGCACAAAGACTACCTATTACTAGAAAAAGATTTTGTAAACGCAGGTGGCAACTTAACCACTATCGAACAAGCTCCACGCAATGCGGGTAGCGAAGCATTACACGCCTATTTAATGTATAGAGCCAGCCAGCCCAACCCTATTGATATGCTTGGCGCCATGTGGATTATTGAAGGCTTAGGGCAAAAAATGGCAAGTGAATGGGCCGAGAGAATTGATGCATTAATTCCAGCAAAATACGCCACCCAGTTTATGCGCTACCACAGTGAAAACGACGAGACGCACATGCAAGAGCTGTATCACCTATTGGACTTAACCTGCACGAGTACAGCGGCGCAAACTTCCATTGTTAAAACAGCAACGGTGGTTGGCCGCCTGTATGCCATGCAACTAGAGGAAATCGACAGTGAAAACTAGTGCTTATATAAAAGCCATCGCACAGGATAACTCGCTACCAATTGAACAGGCGGCCGTAGACCTGTGGCTTAAAGACTTAGCCAACCCATTTCGCTGGACGCTACGCCCCCTATTACAATTTGTATTTGCGGTTTTACTGCACCTTATTTGGTTTATTAAACGCCTGCCTCTCCCCCAATTTAGTGCCCACGGCTTATTGCAAACGCTTATCTGCTGGTTTTGTAAAAACCTTGTAAGCTACGAAGCCAATATGCTTATTCTTCGCCATTACACCACCGAATCAAACATACTTAACTTTTTAATCGCCAACCATCGACCCACCCACTCTGGCGACATAGCGCCTAATACGCAGCCACAGCATATCGCCCCGCTAAAACTCTACCCACAAACCATTGACGATATGCAAATAGCCAGCTTTGTCAATCACGACCAAGAGCTGTTTCGCGTATTTGCCGAGATGGGGCCTTGGCAGCACGCGCCATTCAACCAAGCTTACGCACAAGAAAATTTAAAGTGGAATAACTGGGTTTCTATTACAGAGAATTCGTTTCAAGTAGAACGCAAAGCAACACAAGTGCTCGATTTCGAAAGTGCCCACGCATTGTTTATGTGCTTGTTTTGTTTTTTACTCAAGCGCGACGAGTACAGAGACGCTATAAACGGGTTCAACCTAGACCAATCTATGGCTATTCGTATAGGCCAACTAGTGGGCAACCCAACGCTTACAGAAATGGCTTACAACAAATACCCGCATTATTTAGTTGGCCCGTGGAACCTAGGCCAACGTTTTTTAATGCACGGCTTTTTTACAGAGTATATGTACGCTTTTCTTGAACCAATTAGAAAGCAAGCCAACACAAGCGCAATCGACAAGTAAATAATAGGGCAACTACAACTGCCCTATCGCGATTTAGAACGCAGCAACTTGCTCGGTATTCTCCAGCTCGCTTGCATATAGATGCGTAATTTCATTCATATTGTGCAACATTGTATCTGTAGTACCGGTTATCACAAAAATCAAACGGTCACCCTTTAGCGACATATCACCATCAAACCCTTTGGAGGCGTATTTTAAGTGCCCCTCGGTTTTGAGTATTTTCTTTTTGATCGTTTCGGTATTGAACTGACTATCCTTCAAAAAAGTTAACATCAGCTCGTACTCAGCTAGGTCGGCGTAGAGTTTTTCTAAACTTGCTTCGGATTCCAACCCCCAATAATACGCCAAGTAATGTTTTGCTATGCGCTGCGACAACATTCTCTGACGCCCAGAAACATTCACCAGCTCGGCGCCTTTATGATTAGATAACGTCTCTAATTTTTGCACATAGGCATGGGCGGCAGTTAATAACGCATCACTTTTTTCCAAAAGCTCCGCTGCATTTTGTTTAGTAACTGGGCCGGTTGCTACAGCTTTAAACGGCTTCCATAAATTGCGAACAGTAAGTAACTCACCTCGAATGCTTATCGCATCGTTATTGGCTTGCAGAGTATCTAAATTTTCTTGAAACTGCTTAATGGCTTTATCTAATTGCGCTTTGTAACGCGCGTTATCTGGTTGAATGCCTGTTAGAATAAACGACTGCGCAATGCGTTGAGACAACATACGCTGCTGCCCGGCTTTATCTATTGCCTGCCCCATAGTTAATGCATAGCCATTACTCGCCACACATAAAAACACTGCTAAAAAAATAAAACGCATACAACCTCCAACACTCATACAATTAATTCGTTGATAAAAGTGTAGTCACAATACGTTACTTGCTAGAATTTCTTCACGCCCTACTTCCGTGCATTTTTTACGCAAAAAAGTAACTGGCTGTTGTTTTATAGGCAAAACATAGGAACTTTGGTTTAAGCAAAATATTCATCTATAAGAAAAAAACTTAAGCGCCATAAAATGCTATGGATTGCACATTTGCGGCCTAAGCAGTGGGCGATGATGGGTCAGATTAATTATTTATAAAAAATTGCGTTCTATAACGTGTGGATGCAAAGTGAACGCGTCACGGCTTAATTAGGTATTAATATTTGCAGCGCTAGCACCTACGCCTTTTCACGAGCAATAATTCTATATAAAAAGCATACCTAAAGTGTCACAAAACGATTATACTCGCCACCCCTCGCAGGCCGTCACACAAGGATACGTTGCATGCAACTCAAAAGTCGCCGAACTCTATTACTATGCACGCTAGCCGCACTGGTTACTGCTGCTGTATTTATGCCGAAAGACAAGTACCCATTTAAATCTGAGGCGAACACTTCTGCACCTACTACTAGCCAGCAATTGCGCTAACACTTCCAACGCTCTTTTGTCGTCTTAAATATCCTTCAATATAATCAAAACTGCTTAGCAGTCTCGCTCTATTCCTGTTTGCTCTATAAGCCATTATTTGTTTTACAGGCTTGGCAACTCATGTTAATTTTTTGTGACATATGTCACACTCTAAATGGCTAACCGTCGCGAAAGCGCGGCCACGCAAAGCTTCCGGTCTAAGGGTATGTAAACCATATCTACGATAGCGGGGTTGCTGGAATGCGAGACACCACTCTTTCGCGACAGTCATTTACCGGTGATACCACCACTACTGGCGCGGTCGATGGAATTATTCGAACAAAAAATTGTGGTAAATCAGCTTCAAATAGGCATGTACGTTTGCCGACTAGATAGGTCGTGGCACGAAACCGACTACCCATTGCAAGGCCTTTACATAAAAGACCAAGCAGATATCGACCACCTCGCAAAATATTGCCAATATGTGTTTATTGACGAAAAACGCAGTCGCAGCGCGCTGATACCCAAGCACACTCAAGCAATAACACAAAACCCGCCTCAACCGCTGCGAGCCGTACCAAATACTACTCCTTTTTTTATCGACCCCAAGAGTTGGCGTCAGCGCCATTGTGTTGAACACTACAGTGTAACAACCACATTAAATGCTGAATTAAAGTTAAGTGCGCCACTTATGTACTTACTAGAAGAGCAACTGGCTTATTTGATCGACAAGATAAACCGTCGCCGCCGATTTGATATTGAGCCTATAGCCGAAAGCGCCGCCGATTTAGTAGAAAGCTTAATTCGCAACCCCGATGCACTGGCCTGGCTTTGCCAAATAAAGCTCACGCGCAGACCTATTTATTTGCACATTATGCGCTTAGCTGTTTGGGGTGGCATAGTGGGCCGGCAAATGGGGCTTAATCGCTTTTCACTCGTCCACCTCACCATGACTCTAATGATGACAGGCATTGGAAAAAGCCTGATAAAACAGGAGATACTCAGCAATCACAACGTGTATAACCACACCCCCGAATACCAAGAGCATTTAACAGAAACGCTTTACTATTTAAAACAGAGCCACTTTTCTTGTGAAGATATTATTTCTACTATTCAAGCCTATTGCGAACGACACAACGGCAGCGGCTACCCCAACGCGCTAACTGGGGGTAAAATTCCATTTCTAGCACGGGTAGCTGGGCTTGTAGATACCTTCGATCTAATGGTGCACCCCTACGAAGCCAAGCAATCCATTTCACCGGGCAATGCTATTGCCCGCCTTAACAAATGCAAAGGCACACTGTTTGACCCACACTTGGTAGAAACATTCGTACAGGCCATTGGTATTTACCCTACCGGTTCGCTGGTGGAAATTAACAACGGTATTATTGGTGTTGTGGTTTCACAGTCCTATGAGAAGCGTATACAGGCCGCCATCATCCCGCTTATAAATCGCGACAAAAAACGCTTTGCTAAATTCAAAATATTCGATTTGCATCTAACAGGTTCAGATGCCATGCAAAACGATAGAATTATAATAAAACGCGGGCTTCCATTTCATTTAGCGCCCCCCAAATTAGTGGCTGCCGCACACGAGCAGTTGTTTGAAGAGAAAAAAGGCTTTTTTACGAAAATATTCGAATAACAGTAGAGACTATGTATTAAATGTAATGTTTAGTCGTCACCAATAACCAAATCACCACCCGCATCGCGCGCGCGCAGAAGCGACTGATGGGCATGTTCAACTAATTCGGAAAGATTATTCCCCATTACATTCGACACACCGGCGCTAAAACTAAGACTCACCTCAGCACCACCAAGGTCAATAAATTTCCCACCGACTATTTGACGCACCCGTTCGACAAAGGCGGTAGCTTTCGCATTGTCTAGCCCCGGCATTAACGCGTAAAACAACTCTGTACCAGCGCGAGCAAGTAAAAAACGCTCGAAAGACGATACTAAAAAGCTAGATACTTGCTCCATCACTACATCGCCAGCTTCAGGGCCGTATTCATTGATAATTTCAGACAGATCATCTAAATCGATAACCGCACAGGCTAGAGGCGTGCCACTGGCAAGCGCGCGCTCAAACATGTCATCACCTTGCACATTAAAATGCGACAGTTTATAAGCGCCGGTGTGATCATCCCTATTGGCTGAATCTTTGAGGGCCTCAAACATTTCCATAAAATCCATATTGTGAGAAACGCGGCAGAAAAATTCTTCGTGATTAAACGGTTTGCGCAAAAAATCATTAGCGCCATTTTTGATGAATTTTGCAGAGAGCGTGCCGTCGGTTTCCGACGACAAGCCAATCATAATGAGATCCGACTTATCGTATTTACGGCGCATATGCTGCACTAACTCAAAGCCATCCATGCGCGGCATATTAAAATCGGTAATAATCATTTTAATATCGGGGTTATCTATAAATACACGTATAGCTTCAGCACCATCGTCTGCGTCATACACTTCAAATAAATGTAAGCGCAGCAAACCCACTACAAAATTACGCGCTGTGGCGGAGTCATCCACCACCATCACTTTTATTTTTTGATTTTTAACGAGGCGAGCCAACACCCCCAGTGCATACTGGTAAGAGTAGCGCCCCTCCTTGGTAACGTAATCGACAATCCCTTTCGCCAACAACTGTTCTCGCCGCTCCGTATCGAAGCTGCCGGTGAGCACAATAGTTGGAATGTGATTATTTAAAACGTAATCCACCACTTCGCCATCTGGCGCATCGGGTAAACTTAAATCCACTAAAGCGGCGAAAATTGATTCAGCTTCACTTTCTAGTAGTGCCTTGGTCTCGGCTAAGGTGGTAGTGTAAACCGGCTTAAACTGCGGGAAGCCCGCCATAACGTGATTGATAATTTTTCTTACAATCGGGCTATCTTCTACAACTAAAATTCTATGCATTGGGCCATCCTGCGCACGCTGGGCGTAGCGACTCAAATTAGGGCTATTTATTGAGTGTAGACAA
Organism: Saccharophagus degradans 2-40; assembly: GCF_000013665.1. NCBI lineage: Bacteria > Pseudomonadati > Pseudomonadota > Gammaproteobacteria > Cellvibrionales > Cellvibrionaceae > Saccharophagus > Saccharophagus degradans. The sequence continues at coordinate 784,675 of NC_007912.1, read as the reverse complement.
GGATTTAGGCCCGTGGGAGCCAATAACGAGAATGCAAAGGGAGAGAATGGGGCGTTTCACACTAAAACCGTTCAATAGCGACGCTAATTGAACGGTTTGATATGGGGGGGGTTAGCGTGCCAACGGCTTAAGTAGCTCTTCGGGTGGCTGCTCACAGGGTATTTTGCGACCAAGCAACTCTTGGATAGGCTCTAAACGCAATGCATCGTCTTCGCAGGCCAAGCTTACCGATACACCCTCTTTACCTGCACGACCTGTACGGCCAATGCGGTGTACGTAATCTTCAGGCTCTTCGGGCAAGGTGTAGTTTACAACGTGTGATATACCATCAATATGAATACCGCGCCCCGCCACATCGGTGGCCACCAATGCTGTCAGCTTACCGGTACGGAAGTCCTCTAAGGTGCGAATACGCTTGTTTTGCGCGATTTCGCCCGACAACAAACCAACCCGAAAACCACGGCGCTGTAGCTTGTGGTGTAAATCGCGGCACTGATCGCGGCGATTGGCAAAAATCATTATGTTTTCTACATCCGGCTCGCGCATTAAGTTGCCAAGCACGGTAAATTTCTCTTCGCTAGAAACCAAGTACACCACTTGTTTCACTCGATCTGCCGCCACATTTTCATCTTCAATAGAAACGGTTACCGGCTCGTGCATCCACTGCTCGCTTAAACGCAGCACATCTTCAGAGAAGGTGGCAGAAAACAGCAGTGTTTGACGGTGAGTTGAAGGCGGGGTCATACGCACTATGCGCTTAACCTGTGGAATAAAGCCCATATCCAGCATGCGGTCGGCTTCGTCGATTACAAGCACTTCCACTTGATCTAAATACACAGCCCGCTTTTCACAAAAGTCCAATAACCGACCCGGTGTAGCAACCAGAATATCAATGTGCTCAGCCTGCAGCTTTTGCAGCTGCTTAGCGTAATCCACTCCACCTACCAATATATGTACTTTTAAATCTGTATGTTTAACTAAATTCTCGGCATCTTTAGCAATTTGCATGGCCAACTCGCGTGTTGGTGCAATCACTAGTGAGCGCGCTTCACCCGCGTAGCGCTCTTCTTCGATGGGGGTACCCAGAAGATCTTCGATAAGCGCTATTAAAAAAGCTGCGGTTTTACCCGTCCCCGTTTGGGCCTTACCTAACACATCGTGGCCGCGCAATGTAAAAGGCAAAGACTTCGCCTGAATGGCGGAACACTCGGTGAACTTTAAATCTGACAATGCACGCATTACCAGCGGCGACAGGTTGAGTTCTTCGAAGGACAAGTTGTTTTTATGCATATATAGGCTTATTGGTTAAGGCAATTAAGGAGCTTAGCCGCGCATTGTACAGTTATTCGCCTTGCATTGCTCTAAAAGGCGTAAATCAAGCATTTAGTGTATTTTGCCTTCGTGAATTATAGCCTTCAAGCTGGTATGATCTCACGCCTTAGTCAGCAGCAAAAACTCGCGCTTTAAAATGAATTTAATGCGTTAATTAAACTGTCAGCTGCCGGGCTTACCATGCTTCCTTTTTTGATCGTCTCCCACTTAGGATAAGGGTTGGGTTTACATGCATAATAGAAAAATTTCCGTCATTGGATTGGGCTACGTAGGCCTACCTGTTGCCGTGGCTTTTGGTAAATCCCAACAGACCATTGGCTTTGATATAAACCAAGGCCGCGTAGAAGAGCTACAAAAGGGAACTGACCGCACCTTAGAGGTCACCAGCGAAGAACTCGCCCAAACAGACATACTGTTTACGTGCACCCCTGCCGACCTGCAAAAAGCCGATTTTCACATTGTAGCGGTACCTACCCCCATCAACGATTCCAAACAACCCGACCTTCGCCCTCTCATAGGCGCTTCCAAAACTTTGGGGCCGCAATTGAAAAAAGGCGATATTGTTGTATATGAATCCACGGTATACCCTGGGGCCACCGAAGAAGATTGCGTACCCGTATTAGAAGCCGAATCTGGCCTTAAGTGCGGCGTCGACTTTTTTGTGGGCTACTCGCCAGAGCGTATCAACCCAGGCGACAAAGAGCACACCTTCACCAAAATCACCAAAGTGGTTTCTGGCCAAACACCTGAAGTATTAGAGATTGTTGCCGCGGTATACGGCAGTGTTGTAACCGCAGGCGTACACAAAGCAACAAGCATCAAAGTTGCCGAAGCCGCGAAGGTTATCGAAAACACTCAGCGCGACCTCAATATCGCCCTTATGAACGAGCTATCAGTTATCTTTAACCGCATGGATATCGATACCATCGACGTGCTCGAAGCCGCTGGCACCAAGTGGAACTTCTTACCTTTCCGCCCAGGCTTGGTTGGCGGCCACTGTATTGGTGTAGACCCTTACTACCTCACGCACAAAGCCGAGCGCATGGGCTACAACCCCGAAGTTATTTTGGCTGGTCGTCGCATTAACGATTCCATGGGTGCCTATGTGGTGCAGCAGGTAATTCGCCAGCTAGCGCAAGCAGACAAGCCTATAAAAGGCGCCAAGGTTGCTGTTATGGGCCTAACCTTTAAAGAAGATTGCCCAGACCTGCGCAACTCTCGCGTTATTGACGTAATTAAAGAATGCCAAACCTGGGGCATAGAGCCGTTAGTGCACGACCCCATGGCTGACCCCGCCGAAGCACAGCACGAATACGGTGTACAGCTTGTAGGCGACGACGCAATTAAAAACGTAGATGCACTTATTTTTACCGTGGCGCACAAGCATTACAAGCAGTGGAGCACCGAGCAAATTATTGCTCGCCTAGCACCGGAAGGCTCTGTATTTGACGTTAAAGGAATGCTAAACCGCGAAGCGTTTGCCCAAGCCGGCACCACACTCTGGAGAATGTAAAACATGAAAGTATTGGTTACCGGCGCAGCCGGCTTTATTGGCTACCACTTAAGCGAACGCCTCCTGGCCCGTGGCGACACCGTTGTAGGTATCGACAACATTAACGATTACTACGACCCCAACATTAAACTCGCGCGCCTCGAGCGCTTAAATAAGCACGAAGCGTTTGAGTTCCAAAAGCTCGACTTGGCCGATCGCGGCGGCATGGAAACCTTGTTTAGCAACCACCAGTTTGATCGCGTAGTGAACTTAGCGGCGCAAGCCGGTGTGCGTTACTCTATCGAAAACCCACACGCCTATGTCGATTCCAACATAGTGGGCTTTTTGAATATACTGGAAGGCTGTCGCCACACCAACGTACCACACCTAAGCTATGCATCTTCAAGCTCTGTATATGGCGCCAATACGTTGCAGCCATTCTCTGAGCACCACAACGTGGACCACCCAGTTGCGCTTTACGCAGCAAGTAAAAAAGCCAACGAACTTATGGCGCACTCGTACAGCAGCCTTTATAAGTTACCTACCACAGGCCTGCGCTTCTTTACCGTTTACGGCCCTTGGGGTCGCCCAGATATGGCGCTATTTTTGTTTACCAAAGGCATTTTGGAAGGTAAGCCAATTAATATTTTCAATAATGGCGAAATGTACCGTGACTTCACCTACATTGATGACATTATTGAAGGCGTTGTGCGGGTTACCAATAAAATTGCTGAGCCCAACCCGCTGTGGACCGGCGACAAGCCAGACCCAGCAACTAGTTATGCGCCATTTAAGGTGTATAACATTGGCAACAACAACCCCGTTAAATTAATGGATTTTGTTGAAGCCATTGAAAACGAGCTAGGCATAAAAGCCATCAAAAACATGATGCCGATGCAAGCCGGTGATGTTCCAGGCACCAGCGCCGACGTACAATCGTTAATGGATGATGTGGGCTTCAAGCCAGAAATCACCGTTCAACAAGGCATTAAGCAGTTTGTTGGCTGGTATAAAGAATATTTTAAAGTATAAACACGGCAGTAAGCTCAACCCCCGAGCGGTAAAAGGCTCGGGAGTATCACAAATATCCACTTTTACGCTCACAATATTCAAACAGTTGTTTTAATTTAATGACAATCGGCGCTATTATCCACCTAGGAACCAAGACCTTGGCCTATAGTAATGGCTGCCACACAAAAATAATTTGGGAGACTTCGGAATGAGCAACACCCAACGCTTACCCCTTAAACCTTTAGCTATGGCAATAACCCTAGCTGCGGGCACTTACGCAACCACCAGTTTTGCCCAAGCCCCAAGTGAAGGCGGCACGAAACGCCTTGAAGAAGTATTGGTAACCGCGCAAAAACGCATTGAATCCATACAAGATGTACCTTTGTCTGTTACCGCGGTAAGCGGCGACAAGCTAAACGATTCAGGCATAGAAAACATCGAAGACCTAACAGTCATGCTGCCGAACATCCACTTTACCGAAACGGGTATTAGCACCCAGGTACGCGTACGCGGTGTAGGCTCAGATAACAGCCAAGGTTTCGAGCAATCTGTAGGTATGTATGTAGACGGCATTTATTACGGCCGTGCCCAATTATTCCGCAGCCCAATTATTCCGCAGCCCAATGATGGATATGCAACGCGCCGAGCTATTGCGTGGCCCACAGAGCACCCTATTCGGTAAAAACAGTATTGCCGGTGCTTTAAACCTCACCACTGCGCGGCCAACCGAAGAACTAGAAGGTCGTTTGAGTATTTCCCACGGGTTTGAATTCAACCAACAGGAAATAAACGGCGTTATTTCTGGCCCCATCACCGATGAGGTGCGCGGACGTATCGCCGTGCGCACATACGAAGACGATGGCTATATGACAAACAACTTCACAGGTGAAGAGCAGCCATCTTCCGATGAAGCCTCTGTGCGTGTAAGTTTAGAGTGGAGTGCCACTGACAATTTAAATCTATTTATGAAAGCGCAGCACGATAGTTTCGATGTGAAAGGTCGCGCAATTGAAATGACCCTGGACGTGCCGCTTACAACCGGAGCTCCAACCTATAGCGATTCGCTACAGAACGCCAATCAACAGGGCTTCGATGCAAACCTCGACTACCGCCGCGATGCCAACCCCGGTGAGTTTAGTAATAACGAAGTAAACAACTTTACTCTTATTGCCGATTACGACTGGAACGATTACACCATAACGGCTGTTACTGGCTTGTTAAGCTACGACTACGCAGAAAAGTGCGATTGCGATTTTGTTGCCGCTAAAATTCTAGATTTAGACTTAGAAGAAACCTACGACCAGTTCAGCCAAGAAATTCGCATTGCCTCACCACTAGGTGAGAAAGTGGAGTGGTTAGCCGGTGCCTTTTATCAAAGCTACGATCAAACCTTTGGCGATTACCTATCTATGGCGCCAGATAACCTGCTAGTTAACTTACGCCCAATATTAAACACAATAGGCAATACAGCAATTGATCGCGACTTCTCTCAAACATCTACCGCCAGCGCCCTATTTGGCCGCGCCACAATTAATTTAAGCGACAACTGGCACCTAACTATTGGTGGACGTATCTCTACAGAAACCAAAGAAGCACACAAAGAAATTAATGTCCGCGACTTGGAAACCAACGAAATTCAAGCGGACCCATTAATCGCTTATATTTATTCCAGTGTATTCTTGCTGGAAACAGACCAACTTACCTATGGCTTAAACGGTGATGGCGATTTTGTCCCGCTATACAACACTGGCCACAATGTAGATGGCAAACGCAAAGACACCACCTTCTCACCGTTAATTAACCTGCAATACGACATTAACGCAGACATGATGACCTACGTGTCTTTCACTCAGGGCAGCAAAGCGGGCGGCTTTGACCCACGCTCCAACAGCGTTGGCTCCTTCGCTTCAACCACTCCACTTGAAGAGCCTAACTCAAGCCTGTTTTTCGAATTCGAAGAAGAGTCTGCCAAAGCGTTTGAGTGGGGCCTAAAGTCAACCATCGCCGACGGCCAGGGTGAACTCAACCTCGCCCTATACCGCACCGAATACGACGACCTGCAAAGCAGCCAGTTTGATGGCGGTGTGGGCTTTAACGTAGGTAACGTTAAAGACACCTTAGTACAAGGTATAGAGGTCGACGGCCGCTGGTTGCTAGTAGAAGGCTTAACCTTAAGCTACGGTGCATCGTTCTTAGACTTTGAATACAAAGACTTTAAAAACGGCAACTGTTTTGCCAGCCAAGAAAAAGACGGTATCGATTTAGATGGTGACGGCGATAAAGATACCTGCGACTACACAGGTAAGCGCGGCGTTTACACACCCGAGCTAACGTTCAACACCTCGCTCGATGCGTTCTTCTCTATCAACAGCAAGCTAAACTTTGTTGGCGCAATTGACTGGCAGCATATTTCTAGCCACCAAGTGCATGTAAACCTAGACCCAAGGGGTGAAATCGACGCCTATAACGTAGTGACAGCACGTGCCGGCGTAGAAGCAGACAACTGGAGCGTAGCACTACTGGCTAAAAACCTGCTGGATGAAAAGATTGTAAGTTACAGCGCCAACGCGCCACTATCTGACACCAGCTTTGGCACCAACACCTATTACAGCTTTGTACGTCGCCCGCAGACTGTTTCGCTAGAAGCGACTATTAAGTTTTAATAGCAAAGGCAACAGCACATAGCTTTTTTGCAAAACCCAGCACACGCTGGGTTTTTTATTGGCCGTTTAAATTACAATGTAACCCCTTACTATTACTATCAACTGTTACTATCAATCGCTACTAGCAACCTCTTAATCTAGCTTGCCACCGGCTTAAACAAAAAGCGCTACTATAGAGTTAAACCCTCAAAGGAGATGAAGTACATGCAATCATTTATCAACCGTTTAATTGCGGCAACCTTACTTTTAACTGCCGTATTAACAGTACCTACTGCTATTGCAGAAACATCGGTATTCAAAGTAAGCAAAGGCGAAAACAGCACTTATCTGCTAGGCACATTCCATTTACTAAACGCCGCCGACCACCCATTACCCGGCGAATTTCAACAAGCCTACAACGCTGCCAGCACTATTTATTTTGAAGCAGATCTACAGGCCGCCCAATCTCCCGAATTTCAAATGAAATTTTTCAAAGCCATTTCAGCGCCAAGTGGTAGCACCCTACAAACCTTAATTAAGCCTGAAACTTATATGGCATTAGAAGCCTTTATGGCAAAAAAACAAATGCTCATCACCAACTTTGCGCCATTTTCGCCTGCGGGCGCAGCCCTTATGCTCACCATGGCGGAATATCAAAAACTGGGCATGATGCCCGAGTACGGTGTGGATCAATTCTTTTTTAGCAGAGCGCAAGGCGACGGCAAAACCATAGGCCACTTAGAAACCATTGATGAACAATTAAGCTTTATAGCCAACTTGGGCAAAGGCCAAGAAGACGAAATGATAATGTCCACAATTACAGAGCTAAACACGCTTGAAAAATCTGTGGGCGACCTGAAAAAAGCTTGGCGTAGCGGTAACTCAAAACAACTAGATAAAATATCGCTAAAAGAAATGCGAGAGAAGTTTCCAGACACCTACGCAGAGATGATTGTTAACCGCAACAATAAATGGATGCCAGAAATAGAAGCCATGCTAGCAGATAAACCCACAGAAGCCGTTATGGTAGGCGCACTGCATTTAGTGGGGCCAGATGGTTTAATAGAACTACTTAAAAAGAAAGGCTACAAAGTAACTCAAATATAAAGCTCTAACGCTAAAACATAAACGGCTAATCGCCAGCCCCCTAGCGATTAGCAACTTTTAATTAGCGATTGATCACCGATGTAAAACGCGGAAAAATTGCGCTTTTAAGTAATGGGTTTCTGGAATGGCTGGGTGCTGAGGGTGATCGGGCGCCTGCACACCACTATATACCAATTGCACATCTCTATCTAAATGCACTGCTGCTGCGCGCACTATATCGGTAAGCGTACTGTTGGCCAAATGCATAGAGCAAGAGCCAGATACCAACAAACCACCGCGTTTTAATAAGCGCATGGCTAATTCGTTAATATGGCGGTATGCCGCTTCACCCGATTTTTGATCTTTCTTGCGTTTAATAAACGCAGGCGGGTCTAATACTACCACATCGTATTTTTGCTGCTCTTCTATAAGCAACTTTAAAACGTGAATAGCTTTACCTTGTATTGCCATTACCTTGTCGTCGCAGCCATTCAATTCCGCTGCGCGCTCAACTAAATCTAACGCCTGCTCTGAAGCATCTACACAGGTAACAGATTCGGCCCCAGCATTGGCGGCTTCAACCCCCCAACCGCCAGCATAAGAGAACACATCCAATACAGTTTTGCCCTTTACCCATTTTTGCAGCTCGGCGCGATTCACTCTGTGATCGTAAAACCAGCCGGTTTTTTGCCCGCCAGATGAAGGGATATCAAACTGGGTGCCGTTTTCTTCTACACGCAAATATTCTGGCACCTCGCCAACGGTTTCTACATATTCGGGTAACCCCTCTAAGCTGCGTGCACTGTGGTCATTAGCAAGCACAATGCCCTTAGGGGCCAGCACCTTATCGAAGGCACGTAGCAACTCATCTTTAACCGCCTCCATTCCTGCGGTGGCTATTTGCACCACAAGGTAGTCGCCGTATCTATCTGCAATCACACCAGGTAAAAAGTCAGAATCACCGTAAACCAAACGATAATAAGGCTTATCGAAATACGCTTCGCGCAAGGTTAGCGCCTGCTCAATACGTTTGGCTAAAAAGCTTTTTGATAATTCTTGATCGCCATTACGACTGTAAATACGGCCGCAAATAAGTGACTGCGGGTTCAATGTAGCCGCGCCCAACACCTGCCCCTTAGCGCTAACAACCTGCACTTGCTGGCCAAGCTCATAGCCTGTTAGCGGGTTTTTCTTGCCATCTACTTCGTTGGAATAAACCCAAAGGTGCCCCTTGCGAATGCGGCGCTCCGCCTGCGGGTTAAGAATTAACGTCTCTAAAGCCATAAAATTACTTCACACAAATAAATTAGAAAAAGCGCTATTGCGCATTGAATTCGTTCACTTAAATAGTTGCGCACACTTCACACTGAGTATCGCGCTTTAATTTCATATAGCGCCATTCGCCAAATACGGCATCGTATAAACCTAGGCGGCCTACTAGCGGCGTACCGAACTTACCCAACACCTTCAACGCCTCTAACGCCTGCATGGCACCAACTACCCCAACCAAGGGGGATAGCACACCACTTTGCGAGCAGCTGAGGTTTTCGTCATCGGTAAGTTGATACAGGCATTGATAACAGGGGCTTTCGGCGTCGCGCTTATCAAATACAGTTATCTGCCCTTCTAAACGGATAGCCGCGCCAGACACCAACGGCATTTGCATTTGTACGCACAAGGCATTGATTTGCTTGCGAGTGGTGAAGTTATCGGTGCAATCTAACACCACGTCGGCGCGCTGAATTTGCTCACCCAAGGCGTGCTCACTTAAGCGCGATGTATACACCTCTACTTGCGTACTGGTGTTTAAATCGGCAATCGCTTTAGCGGCCGATTCAGCCTTATTTTCACCTATACGATGTTCTGTGTGTGCTATTTGACGCTGCAGATTACTTATCTCAACAGTATCGTCATCCACCAGCACCAAGGTGCCCACGCCACTGGCGGCCAAATACAGCGCCGCAGGGGAACCCAGCCCACCAACCCCAACCACCAATACCCTGCCGTGGCAAATACGTTCCTGGCCTGCAATATCAACCTGCGGGAGCATTATATGGCGGCTATAGCGGAGCAATTGATCGTCGTTCATGGGCGTATGATTTTTTAGCTAATGTAACGCGCTAGTTTAGCACGCCAACGCACAAGTTATTGACTGTTCTGAAAGGTAAGCGATGGGCGGGAAAGGAAAAGAGGTAAAAGTATGCGCGCCCTAGAGCAGAGCGCGACAAAATTGCTGTGGTTTAAGCGTCTAGCACTGAGCGTACATAATCAACTAACGCTTGATCTTGAGCGTATTCAAAGAAGCACGCTTGGAAACGCGGGCCGGTCACAGCGGTTTTAACCAACTCTTGATCGAGCGCTTTTAAGCCTTCCAAGTAATCTTTACCCGTGGCCACTTTAACCTGCGAAAGAATACCAGCATTGCGCACCTGCGATTCTTTGCGCTCTGGCGGGTAACCTTGACCTTTCACACCGGTAAACGCTTTTTCGAATATATAGCGAACATTCAGCTCAGCGCCCCAGCCAAAACCCTTCGCAAATGGCAATGCCAGAGCATTACCGTTATTAATTTGAGCAAACAAGTAAGCGTCGGCTGGGTCTATGCAGTAACCGCAGAACACACCAGGGTAGGCATTTAACGACATAAGCGCGCCTTGACCCGTACCGCAACCCGACACAACAAAGTCGACCGCCTTACTATTTAGCAGCAAGCTGGCCATAACCCCTAGGTGAATGTACGTAAGGTGGTGATCGTTATCACCATCCATACCCACGTTGAATACCTCGTGGCCTTGCTCCGCCGCAACAGCCTGCAGTTCATTTAATACAGCAGGGTTCTTCCCTGCTTGGCTAAATTCGTTCATTAACGCAATTTTCATTCGTTACTCCTCGTTAAGATCAGCATGGATGGACTGACCAAATAATACCACCCTGCCTTACCAATAGCCAAACTCGAAGGCAAAAGTGCGCACTCTCCACCGAATAAAATAGCATCACACTTATAAGCGGCCCAACTAACTGCCGCGCTAAATTCGACAAAAAGAGCTAATAAGCCGGAAGGTAAACGCTTACCTAGCGCTAATTTCATGCGACCATAAAAACCTACAGCTAACAGCAGTGGATGTTTTTAACCTCTATGCTTACCAAACGTCACTAACTAATAAGCAGGCTTTACTATGCGCGCAACATTAAATAAATGACTACAACTCGCCACTCTATTGGCCCTAACCGCACCAGCGTTTGCCATACAGGCAAAAGTGAGCGATGGCGTTCTTACATGGGAAAACGGCGAAGAAGTTGCTCTATTTGGCGTGAACTATAGTGTACCTTTCGCATTTACCTACCGCTCTATTGCCCAAGTAGGCGCCGATCACAAACAAGCAATATTAATGGATATCGATCATTTTGAACGCATGGGCGAACTCCTCATCACGGACAGGCACGCTAACTCCTTCCTACCACCAACCACAAAGAGCAATTAGCGTTAACGATAACGATAACGATAACTACATATTTAGCGCGAAAATTGGCACCAGTAGTAGCGTAGAAAAGGTAGAGTTGGTTATTCGCTATAAAAGCTGGCGAGATTTCCACAGCATAGCAATGCAACCAGATGGCAAAGGCAACTACAGCACCAAGCCGCCTAACGATGCTATGTGGCAAGAGCCTGGGCCACTGGAATACGCCATAGCCGTTACACAGGCCGCGGGCACCACAACATTCCCCGGCGGCGTTGAAGGGCACCCAAAAGACTGGAACTTTGTAGCGGAAGACGGTTACTGGAAAATGGATTTACAACCGACAGGGGTACCCATAGATTTATTTGATGCAAAACTAGACGAAAATAATTTAATCTACCCCAAAGATGGCCGCACCCAACAAAACTACACCAACGGTCAGTTTGGCAAAGGCAGTGCACTTAGTTTGGGCCTATACGATTTAGAACCCAACAAAATAAATGCGCTTAGTAAAGTAACCCTTACCAAAAACAATGCGTTGCATTACCGCGATACAAAAGGCTACAACACACTACTAATTAAAATACGCGCTACAAACCAAGCAGAACAACTGAATATAGGCGTGCTAGATGAGCACGGGCTAGCCTACACTCACACACTCACCATTGGCACCAAATGGCAATATATGATGCTGCCGCTAAGTGACTTACGCAGCGGCATAACTATTTTTGGCCAAGCTTACCCCATGTTTTTGCCCTCTACCTTAGAAGCTAGCAATAACAAAGCATGGCAAGGCAAGGCAAAACTGAGCCAATACAGGGGCTGCAATTTTACTTTGATAGTTCTGCCTACGCTAAAAACGACTTAAAAGGTTGGCACGAAGTACAGATAGAAAACATTGCCTTAATTCAGCAATAAGCGCGCTGTAAGCCAACTAACTGTTATTTCTATTTTAAACCCTACCTTTACCTAATCGAGCCGTATGGCTCGATTAGGTACCCTACAAACGCACAATTATATTCACGTAAAAACTGCACTTTTATCTGGCAAAAAGTGTTGCTTTTCTAGCCCTATGGTCCTGTATTAATACCTCCCCAAAACACCTTAAAATCTTCAAATCTAATTATTGGAAGCCGCTCAAGTATTCGGTATATTAGAGCCTAACAATTACAATAATTGGCTCAAGCCAATACTAATAATTAAATAAAGGAACCCCTGAATACCCCCAATCGCTTCGCTGTTCTTCTTGCTAAGGACTAAGACCATTTGCTGCGAAGAACGCCTTGTAGCTGAACGCTTTGGCTCTTGCAAAAAGCAATTGGGTTAATCAGAGTTCCCTAAAACAAAGCTCTGCAAGTTTATATATTAAAAACATCTATCAAAATGCCCTTTACCCCAGTTTTTAAAGCAGAGTTATAACGAGAGATTAAGCATGAAAATTCTTACTTACCTATTCTTAATTGGCTTGCTTGCAGCCATCGCTATTATTGTTGTTAATCGCAGCCATATAGGCCAACTTGAATTGCGAATTAAACAAACCGAACACGCTTTAGCACAGGCAGAAGAAGCGTTGCGTGAGCACAAAATAAGCAGTAACAACGAAATAGCTAACCTTGAAAAAATGCTCGCCTACGCGCAACGCAACCCAAATTCGCCCGTGTCCCCCACCCAAAACACGAATACCAATCTTACAGCGGGAACAAATTCAACCGAGCAAGCCCTGGCCTCTATGCAAACGAATAACTTAAAACAAGTAGTGAATCAAAAATACGATGTTTTGTTTCCAGAGCTATCAATTAGCGGGGCCGATGCAGACAAACTAAAGCAACTACTAATCGATCGCGAGCGCGTACTTAACGCGACCACCACAACTTACTTTAGCGACGATTTAGATGCAGATGCGGCTGTTGCTAGGCAACAAATGTTATTAGACGATATCGATAGAAAAATTCAAACCCTACTGGGGCGGGAAGAATTTGAGCGTTACGACTTAGTAAAAGATTCCGGCTTTGAGCAGTATCAGGTTCGCCATATGGATAACATCCTAGCCTCAGAAGATATGCTAACGGCCGAGCAGTCGCGCACCCTACTTTTCGCCAAATTAAAGTACAAAAAAGAATACTCAATAGCTGCCGAGCGCGCAGACAGGCTTGCATGTGAAGGTGATAAGGCCGCAGCAATGAAAATTTTTGAAAGCGCACTAGAAACATACAAAAATAGTTACCTAGAAGAAGCGCAAACTGTCCTTACCCAAATACAGTTTAGCGAATTGCGCGTTTACGAAGAGCAGCAATTTCTGCAAATAATGGACAGCTTACGCGCCGTGCACGAAGAATAAAGCCACACCCGTTAACACTTATTCGCGCTTTATTTTTAGCGCAACAAGGACCCACCATGAAAACTCGGCACCCAAAAAGAAAGCTCGCCCTACTTATTGCGGCTTTGTGCCTAGGCTGTGAAAAATCACCACCACAAGCAACCCCCGCGCAACACGCCAGCCCTTTGCCCTCTAAAGCCTTTCACGTTGTTAACCCCAATCTTTATGCATCGCTAGCTAGCAACGATGGCTCCACACTACTAACTGCGGGTACCGACGGCATAATTAAATATTCGAGAGATGGTCAACTTTGGCACAACGCCAATACATCTAACACTCAGCACGCAATATTCGACCTACAACAAAACTCACACACAGGCACATTAATAGCCGTTGGCGATTTCGGCACAATTTTACGTTCGACAGATGAAGGCAAACATTGGGCTAAACAAACGTCGGACACTACCCGCCCAATTACACGCCTTACCTATAGCCGTTTTGCTAAAACTTGGCTGGCGGTTGGCGCCGAAGGTACTGCACTTAAAAGCGTGGATGACGGTATAAACTGGCAAAAAATCGACGGCCTAACGCTTCAAGCCTTACAGAAAGTACAATCTATCGACGCAACAAAAACCTGGCTAATCGCTGCCGAACAAAATGTGTGGTTAAGCACAGACCAAGGCTTGCATTGGCATACTGCACCTATTGCCAATAATTTATCTGTTACAAGCATAACGTCTTTTTCGCCAAAGAACATAACGCTTGCTACAACCAGTAATGGTGAGTTGCTACTTCAAACCAATAGCGGTTGGCTTAAAAAACCTATTTCTCGAGGCAAGTACATTTCTGCCTTGGCCCACAACAATTCAACATTAGTTGCAGCTAGCAGTGACGGCTGGGTGTTCACATCCGAAAACTTAGGCGATACCTGGATTGGCAGAAAATTAAACGACAATTACATTGCAACCATTGTGTGGCACCCCACTGCACAAAAATTTGTACTTGCGGGTAGTGGCGCAACCCTTTTTGTGTCGGATCAAAACGGGTTAGACTGGCAAAATATTCCTACCGCGTTAACGGACGACTTTGAAACACTTATACCCTTAGAAAATAACAATACAGTAACAGCGCTGGGAATTGGCTCACAAACAGCCACTATTTCTCTGCAAGATAACAGCGTACGCCATACTCAACAAAGTTTAAGCGGGTTTGTGCACAGCATTAATTGGCTGCCAAGTGGTAGGGTTATAACCTCGGGCGCAGAAGGCTGGCTAAAAAAGTCTGATAGCTTCGGAAAAAGCTGGGAACAAGTTTTAGCTAGCACGAGTAATAGCGATTACTTATTTTCGCTAAAATACTTACCCCAAAGTAAAACATTATTAGCTGGCGGCCCACCGGGCGTTATTTTTCGCTCAGAAGATAACGGCGACACGTGGGAAAAAGTACTCGAAGCTGAAGAAGCCAGCGACGGACATTTTCATACTTTAATTACCGATCCCAAGCGCGAAATAGTCGTCGCACTTGCAAGCCCGGGGCGTGTACGCTATTCGCTCGACACGGGAAAAACGTGGGAAATTGCCAATACAGATACTAGCTCGCACTTATACAACGGTGAAGTAAACCCAGAAACCGGTACCATTTTAGCCGTTGGTCAAAATAGCGTTGTACAACGCTCGCAGGACGGTGGCCTTTGGCATAAAACCGAATTACTTGGCAGTGAAAGTTTACAGGCAATAACCTTTAGCCCTTACACCAATACTTGGTTTATTGGCGGCGAAGGGGGGGCGCTATGGCGCTCGGAGGACGACGCAAAAACTTGGCAACGTTTAGATAGTAAAACATTGCGCTACATATATAACTTGGCAACATTAAAAAATAATACTTTACTCGCAACCGGCAACAAAGGCTTAATACTGCGCTCTGATGACAATGGCGATAGCTGGCACAACGTTCCATCAGGTGTTGAAGAAAATCTTCGCGCACCACTGGAAGCAAATAATACTATTTATATTTCTGGGCGCAACGGCAGTATTATTACCTCTATTGATGGCGGAAAAAGTTGGCAAATCGAAGCATCGCATACTGCCGAATCTTTAAGGGTAATGGCAGCGTCGTCAGATAGTAAACATGTTATTGCAGCGGGAAGAAGAATTGTTGTAATGGGTGAAAATTAACAGGCGCAGTAAACATCCCCTAAAAATCACTCATCCATTTTATTTAAACGCCTAACAAGCAACCATAAAAAACCCCGCTATTGCGGGGTTTTTAGTTACTGACTCTTAAAATTTAATTAAAGAGCAGACACATCTGATTTACTTACATCGCAGTTTGCAGTATCCCAGTATTCGCCATACTTAGAAGACTCGCCACTACCCTTTTGTACACCCTTGTATTCTTCACACACTTTGGGGCTACCAGATTTGTAGTCTTTAATCTTTAAGTTTTTGATTGTTGCCTTATCGCCATAGTTGCGGTTAACGCCAACAATACTGCCTATTTTCGCGTCTACTTTAACGTTGTCGATAGTCACATTACGTGGGCCGCCGTTATTAGTACAGTTACCACATGAACGCCACAATTTGCCGTGCTCACCTGTTAATGTAAAGCCGCCTTTAATTACAGTAGTACTGTTTTTAGAGTTATGTTGGAAAACCTTATCTGGCTTGCCGCCGTAACCGCTTGTAGAGTTATACGCACTACCACCAATAATGGTCATGGTAATACCGTCGGTTTTGTTGGTAGCAGCATCTTCACAGATATCTTTCCAAACAACATTTTCCATGGTGCAGTTGCCAGTACAGTGAATACCGTCGGACCCACCTTTAGCAGAAATTACCAAGTTTTTAATGGTGGCATTTTTAAGCGTTAATACTGGTGGTTGAGTTTCACTATCACCCGAGCACGACAAGCCAATTTCTTTACCACCGCAATCTACGGTTTTACCAGAAATAGTAGCGCCAGCTTTACATTCAGCCGAGCCGCCAGATGAGGAACTAGAAGAGCTTGAAGAACTCGATGAGCTACTTGAACCACTATAGGTAGCAGAAGCCGCATTCGAATTGTAGTTAGAGCCGTTGGCGCCAAACTTAATCCAGTAGTAGTACTGCTTACCAGCACTAACATTCGTATCGCTATAGCTTCTTGCATCGCCACCTAATTGAGCAATACGTGTGCGACCACTAGGGTTAGAATCTGTGTCGCGGTAAACCTGAGCGCTAGAAATAGAACCAGATACTGTCCAAGTTAAATCGATATCGTTACTGCCGCCACCTGCACTTAAACATACAGTTGCGCCGCCACCAGTGCCACATGAGCTGCTTGAACCCGATGAGCTACTTGAACTAGAGCTAGAAGAACTACTGGTGCTGCTAGTGCTAGAAGAACCATTAGTAGGTACAGAACATTCTTTTACAGATTTAGCAGGGTTAGGATCGCTGCCAAAAGTAGATGTATTACAAGTAAAGGTACCGTTAATTACTTTGTAAACAAACTTACCAGCAGCGCCGAACGCAACGTTGGTAGACGAGCTTACAGAACAAGTTTGATCGGTTTTACAGATAGTTGTGTAACCACTAGGACGATTACTAGCCGCAAAGGCAGAGGCAGAAGCTCCACACAATACAAGCGCCAATAGGATTTTATTACGCATCATTATCACCTGGTTAGGTAGGTCATTATTTTAATTGTGGTGTACTGGGGTATTCCGGTGCTAAACCCCTTCGACACAACCTATACCAGCATCCTATTCTGGTAACACAAAAAACCTATTTTGATCTAACAAAAAAACACATTAGGCCAGACAGGAATATTAGCATTGGTCATACCGAATATGTGAAGATTAATTTATGACACCCTGCGCGTAAACTAAAAGTTTTAAAAATCTAACAAATAACACCCTCTTATTGCTATTCGAAATATACGCTCCTGCGCGCATATGCTTTTTACTTATGAAACACCGTTTCACCAGCTGTCAGATAAAGAAATTGATTACTAACCTAACTAGTTTTGAAGTTAACCCGTAGGCCCGATAAGGCAAAGCCGCCATCGGGCGCTTTTGAATGAAGAGTTATAACAAGCCTCACTAACCCACACCAACAATTGACACCAAACCAGTACAACTGTATAAAACACTGTATATCCAACAGGAGGTTAGATATGCCCAAACCCAGAAAAATGCAGGTTTCGTTAGACGCCACACCTTATTATCACTGCACTTCACGCTGCGTACGCCGTGCATTTTTATGTGGCTACGATGCCCTTACAAACACAGATTACGAACACCGCCGCCAGTGGGTGGAAGATAGAATCCACTTATTAGCAGAAGTTTTTTGTATAGATGTTTGTGCCTACGCAGTCATGTCCAATCACATCCACCTTGTACTTCATATCAACCAACCAAAAGCGCTAGCACTTACCGCTAAAGAAGTATGCGCCAGATGGCACCGCGTATACAAAGGCACCTTACTAACCCAAAAGTATGAGCAAACTGAAAACTTAACAGACGTAGAACTCGACGCAGTAGCAATTAAAATTGAGCTGTGGCGCAAACAGCTATTCGATATTAGTTGGTTTATGCGCGCCTTGAACGAACCCATTGCCCGCATGGCAAACGCAGAAGACCACTGCACCGGCAGCTTTTGGGAATCACGCTTTAGCTCGCAAGCACTGTTAGATGAAAAAGCACTTGCCGCGTGCATGGCATACGTAGACTTAAACCCAGTGCGAGCCAACATGGCAGATACGTCAGAAAATTCCATACACACTTCTATTAAGCTTCGTGTAGACCAAATAGCCTCCAACCAAAACCAACCCAAAACCCTCTACCCTTTTGTGGGCAACCCACGCCAACCCATGCCAGATGGCCTACCCTTTAAACTGGCCGATTATTTAGAACTTGTAGATTGGACTGGGCGTGCAGTGCGGCCGGATAAACGCGGTAGCATTTGCCAGCACCTACCACCTATTCTTACACGGCTAGGTATAGCGCCTGCTGAGTGGTTAATTTTAACTACGCAATTTGAAAAACGGGTGTCGACTTTTGCAGGTTCTGAGAATGCTATTCGGTTAGCAGCCGAAAATCTTGGTTATAAAAAGCCACCGGGGATCAGTTTAGCTAGAAGTTTATTTGTATAACCCTGCGTTAGAACTAAATACCCAATTCAAGAATTTCGCTCGCCTAAAATTTGTGAAAGCGATTAAAAATGCCGGTATTTAGGGATATTGGACATTTCACTTTCCAACTAAGATAAAAATCAAATAACAACAATAAAAAAACAGGCAGTAGCTAATATCCCCCTTAACTCATGCCTGTCTCTAATTGTTTGTGTTTGAAGCGGTAAGCCAGATGTCTAGCGAAGATCAACGCACCATACAATCGCTGATCGATGGCATGATTTTAAAGCACCAAGCCAAACAGCTCGCGCAGCTCAGCGGCTAAAAAGAAAAGCCCGGACTGGCCGGGCTTCGAGTGGGTGTCTCGATTATTATTAACTCATGCCTGTCTCTAATTGTTGTTTTTATATATACTGAATACTGTCGTCATCACTTATAAAATAAAGCCCATCTAATACGCCAGATATAGATGGCAAATTTTCAATTGCATCTGAGCGGAATGTTATAGGAAAACGGTCTTTCATCACTTGTAGAGCAGCATCATAGTCATCCCATGACGGCTTTATCATTCCATTCCAAAAAGTAATGCAATCTTCTTCATTTACAAACAAAACAGGCTTCAGGTCTTCAAGAGTATCGGGATCACTCCAATATATATATCCCAAATACTCTTTGCCCTCACCGTCAATAAAAACAGTCTTAATAATTACCTGGTAATCCGCTGAAATCTCATCTGTACCGCAAGGTTTTACTGACAGCTCATCCTCAACAGAATCATCCATTGGAAAATACCATACTGGATGCTTCCGAAGGTCTTCCGATTCCAAATCGTAAATTTGTTTTTCTACCATAGAATCAAATCCCAAACTTATTCATTACTTAATCAGCAAAAACTCAGGACAGGCACGCGTTGAGGGAGCAGCTACCTGCTAATGCGTGGGTGTCTTGAGTTTTTCTTTGAGTTTTTCTTTTAGAATATTGGACATTTTATTCGCGATAACGATTTAATTTAAACAATCGACAAGTGGGAACAGGCAATAGTACAGAACTCCTTAACTAATGCCTGTCTCTAATTGTTCCTCTAATTGTTCGTGTCTCTAATCTTTCGTGATTCTAGAAAAAGACGCCATCTCTAAAAAATACAATTTAGCCTCATCCTCATCCATATATTGAATTGGGGCAAATCTAAAGCGCCCACTAACAATATATCTATCCCCTGGATCAAAATTAAATCTATCCCCTTCGCTAGAAAATTCCACCCAAAACCATGGGTAACTGGGTGCGGCACCACAATCATCGAGTACGACCTCAAACTCTCCTTCGAATTCTTCAAACCTATATAAACACCCTATTAACTCTACAAATTCACCTTGATAGTTAACACTATCAGATAAAAGGGACTCGAAAGAAGAATCATATTCCTTAAAGTCGCATCCAACAAATAAGACAGCAGCTATATTAAAACATACCCAGCGTCTAATTATTTTTATACACTTTTCGATCATTATATTTTGGTGCTCCGCTCCCGCTATATCGAACCACAATTGTACCATTTGGGTTTATAGCATCATTTGGTGTTTTACTTTGCTTCAATAAGGACTCATATTTTTGATCTTTAGGAGTATAACCTCGATCACGCAACACGATAACAGCCGCAACAACTGTTGGAGGCGCCTTGGAGTGAGCAGCTCCAAATTCATCAAGCGCACTCCCAAAATCAGCAACAGTTGTATTCACATGGGTTCCAACGCAATACCTGCCGTCTTCCTCGTAGACATAAGAACCGACTAAACCAGTATGTTGACTCACAGCACCACCAGCATCAGATAAACTCTGCTTCCAGAGCACAGTATTAACAGTATTTTTTTCAGCGATTAACAAGGCCTGCTCCAACGATTCATAGCCATACCCATAATCCGCGACAAAATCAGACAGTCACGATTTATGAGCGCCATTCGCTTTGGAAATATAAATACGTTTAACAGGTTAAGGCATGTACTTTAGTGGATGAATACGATGGTGTAGATCCTTTAGGCGTTGCGATAAGCGACAGCCGTAACTCTCCCAGCTTTCACCATCGACACCTCGTACAGACTTTTTGTTTACGTGTGTATACGCCTAAAAAAAGCTGCGGAGGTGTAATTTCCAATTTAGCCAGCTCAAGCGACAAAATCAGACAGTCACGATTTATGGTCACGATTTATGAGAAACACCCAAGGCTTACCAAATAAAGGGTAATGCCTTGGGTGAAAACGGCAGGCCTGTGTAGACGCCTAATTTTTAATGGCTGCATAAGCCCGTGGGTTACACATTATAAACTGTCGATGTAGGCGTCCACTTCCTTCTTTGCTTCTTCCTTAGATTTGCCGTAGCGCTCTTGAATTTTACCTTCAAGCTGCTCGCGATTACCGTTTGTGACATCTAAGTCGTCGTCGGTAAGCTTGCCCCACTTCTCTTGAAGTTTACCTTTAAATTGCTTCCAGTTACCTTCTAATTGGTCGTTGTTCATTGTCTTGCTCCTTTTGAAAGTAAATCAAAAATAAAAAGAAAAATAAAAGCTATTGGCGATGGGAGGGGATTAATCACACCCATTCACTCATAGCTATTTTCTTACTGGCTGCTTTATTAAGCAGTTACCCTGTACGAGCAATAGTGATGCCAACAGCCGGTAATTTACGAGAGTAAAATATAAGCGAGTGTGCAGACCTAGTGCGGCGTGCTTTAGAGAACAATCTTTAAATAAATAAACATTTACGCAAAGCTGGAGCAAGCGTTTTATGTGGTTTTTACATGAAAGGTTTGTAAGGTGGGGTATGCCTTTTTGAAAATTATGCAAAGTCTGGTGTAGTAAAAAATAAACCCTGTAATGATTGGAATAACTGACATTAACCGGCTTGTAGGCGCATCAAAAAAATAGAATGCTTCACACTATAAGCCGGCAGGGTTCATTTATTATATTTATTACTCTAATCGCACCCCACCAACGCTTCTATCCAATCAAACAGAACGCTGTTCGCTTCGCTGTGGACAAAATCAGACAGTCACGATTTATGGTCACGATTTATGAGCGCCATTCGCTTTGGAAATATAAATACGTTTAACAGGTTAAGGCATGTACTTTAGTGAATGAATACGATGGTGTAGATCCTTTGGGCGTTGCGATAAGCGACAGCCGTAACTCTCCCAGCTTTCACCATCGACACCTCGTACAGACTTTTTGTTTACGTGTGTATACGCCTAAAAAAAGCTGCGGAGGTGTAATTTGACACAGTATATTATTGAATCGACCGGATCGATTCTGCTTTACGGGTTTTCAGCCCCCCCCCAAATTAACCCCCAACATAAAAAACAATTTCATCAAATCGCCCGGCGGCATCCATAACACTTAGCGTGTGTTTACCCACTGCCAATTTAGCCAGCTCAAGCGAATGGCTGCTACCTACTGTAGCCGCAACCCATACGCCGTTAACAAACCACTCCACCTTACCGCTAGCGCCACGCACGCTGGGCTGCAAAGTAATGTTCGACTGGCCTGGCGCGGGGTAGTACTCGGCGTTATTACTAATGCCTTCTAACACTAGTTGCTGACCGGTATCGCGCACGGCGTGTTTACAGTTTGCCGCCAGCGCAGGTAATAAATGCGCGCGCCGCCACTTTTGCGGTAGCCAAGGTTCGAGTACTCGTGGCCACACCGCAAGGGTTATGTTTTGAGTGGCCCCTGCCTGCGCGCTAGCCATGCATTGTGGCAACACCTGTTCCCCCTTGGCGTTGACCGCAAGCGTTAGTTTGTAACTCGACCATTGCGCCATTAGCGGTTCGCGCAAGGTGGGCGCTGCTGCACCATCCAACAACCACGCAGACTTTTCGCGCAAACACTCTGCCGCGCTCTGCAGTTGTTTTAATCCACCCAATGGCCAGCATATTAACTCGCGGCTTAACCCCGCTGGGCGCTTCGGTGGTGCCAATTGGGCATCGCTAAATAATGCCAGTGTTTTGCGCAAAAGCGGCACGGCGTTTTCTCTACCCACATTTTGCGCAGTGGGTGTGCCGTCTGGGCGCCCTACCCATACGCCAATGGTGTAGTGTTCGCTCGCGGCTAATACCCAAGAGTCGCGGTAGCCGTAGCTGGTGCCGGTTTTAAAAGCTATGCGCGGTGTATTAGCGGCAATAACGGTTTGCCTGTGGGCAGAATTTAACGCAACACCGCGCAATATATCGCCCACAACCCAAGCACTCGCGGCAGATAACAGCGTGCGTTCTGGTGCTGGTGTTTGGTTTTGTATATACACCGGCGCACGGGTTACGCCACCTCGACCGATGGCGGCAAAGGTTGCGGTTAAATCTTCTAAACTCGCCGCTGCGCCGCCGAGAATAAGCGATAGATTGGGTGCGGCTTCTGCAGGTAGTTTTAATGTTAAACCGGCAGAGGCTAGTCGCGCATAAAAGGCCTGTGGCCCTAGGGCATCTAATACTTGCACGGCGGGCACATTTAAACTGCGCTGCAATGCTTGGCGCGTAGACACTGGGCCGGAAAAATCCTGCGCAAAATTTTCTGGGCGATAACCAGCAAAATCGGTGGGCGTATCTAGCAATAGCGATTGCTCGTGAATTAATCCTTCGTCTATTGCCATGCCGTATAAAAATGGTTTGAGCGTGGACCCAGGCGAGCGGTTGGCGGTAATCATATCCACGTGGCCATAGCGTGTTAAATCGTCGAAATTAGCACTGCCCACATAAGCGCGCACCGCCATAGTGTAATTATCTAAGACCAAAATTGCGGTAGATGTTTTTTGCGGTAAGGTTAGCGCGTAATCCTGCGCAATTGTTTCTAGCGCTTGCTGTAAATTTTTATCAAGCGTTGAATGAATAACCTGCTGCTGCGGATACTGCTGAATTAACCTGCGGGCTAACAGCGGTGCTGTTTTTGGGGCGCTTATATGGCGGGCAATAACAGGTTCTTGTTTGGCTTCGTTTACCTGTTGCTGCGACCACACATTAAAGTGCTGCATTCTTGCCAACACTTTATTGCGCGCTTGTTCGGCACGCTGCGCATAGCGATCTGGCCGCAGGCGCGAAGGAGCCTGCGGCAGCACCGCCAGCAGCGCCGCCTCGGCATGGGTAAGTTGTTTTGCTGGCTTGCCAAAATAAATATAGCTTGCCGCCTGCACACCTTCTACTGGCCCGCCAAATGGCGCATAGTTTAAATAGAGGGTAAGAATTTGCTGTTTGCTATAAGTGCGCTCTAATTGAATAGCGCGAAACATTTGCCGCGCTTTGCCAACGAATGTGCGCGGGTGTGGCTCTAGTATGCGCGCAACTTGCATCGAAAGTGTAGAACCACCACTAATAAGCCTGCCATTTATTAACCACTGGCCTGCACCGCGTAACAATGCAAAAGGGTTAACGCCGCGGTGCCAGTAAAACCAACGGTCTTCGTAGGTAAGCAGCGCCTCTATATATAAAGGCGAAACATCATCAAGCGCTACTTGATAACGCCACACGCCGTTTGAATCGGCAAAGACTCGCAGCGGTTCGCCGCGACTATCTACCACTACCTTGGCAAAATCGTGTTTATCGTTGCGTTCCGGTAAAGGCAACAGCGTACACAAAACGATTAAGCTAAGCTGGCCTACACAATAAATACTTAACCACACCAAGCTTAACCGAACAGGTTTAATTCGGCATGCGCGAATAAGGAGGCCGTAAAACACATGCCACCGCCGCGCAAATATCTGTTTAACTCCGTTACCCATTTTAAATACGCACAGCAATGAAGTTACTTAGGTGAAATAACTAGCGTTGTTTCTTTGCCACCTACCGCTCTTATTTCTGGGCGATACATATCTTCAACTAAGCTGGGTGGCACCAAGTATTCGCCAGGGGTAACTGCGCGCGCCAAGTAAAATACGCTTGCGGTTTTACGGCTTAGGGATAGAGCCGCTACGTAGCGATCGTCTCTAAATTCTTGGTGCACAATAGGTGTGTTTGTCATCCACTGGGCCACCGTTTTGTTTTGTACACGCATATCTTGCATGGCAACCGCAGAACTTAGGTTTTGATTCTCTAACTCTAAACCAGCAGGTAGCAACTCCACCAGCATGGCATCGGGCAGCCTGTACTCGTCAGTGCTTTGCATATCTACACGCACCAAAATTAAATCGCCAGTTTTAACGTTGTTAAGCGAAATAACCTCACCGCGATCATTGTAGAAAAAGCGTCGCACCTGTATGCCTTCGGCAATATCGTAATTTGGCTCTACTGGGTAGCCCTGTAAAGTAAGGTTGGTGAACAGTGGTTTGTTATCTGAATTGGTAAGTGTAAGCGCACTGGGTACGGCCTCGCGCTTCCAATAACCGCGCCAAGGGGTTGATTGATCTATGGCTATAGGCGCATCGTTAACGTGTAAACTGGCTTGCCAATGGGTTTCTCGCTGATTTAATTTTTGCCCTAACGTGTACAGTGCAAATCGCTCTTGGGTAGATATCCAACGGCGCAAACGCGCGCTATCGCGCAGTGTAAAAACGAGTTGCAGCGGTTCTTTTACTAAACGGCTATCTAATGCCAGTGCGGTTATCCACGCTTGATCGCGCACCGGTGATGCGTAATCGCCACCGTAACCGCGCGCAAGCTTATCGCGCGCAAATGCCAAAGCCCACGCTTTTTCGCTGCGCGCTTTGTCCCCTAATGTTTCTAACGCCGCAGCTATTTGCGCTAAGGGTAACGGTGTTTTGGCGCTACCGTGGTAGCGATCAAATAAATTGCGCACATCCCCTAAGCTAACCTGCTGGCGCTGCGCCATTACGTAAGCGGCATAAGCGCGATACGAAAAGTGATAGTGCTCGGGCCACGTACTGTAATGCTCTCGCTCACTCCACTGAATTGAATGCAGGGTTACATATTTTTTAACCTTGGCAATGGCGCTGTTTAATACCGAATCATCTACGTTAAAGCCTTGGTCTTTCGCCGCAATTAAAAATTCGGTGGCGTATACCGTTAACCAGTGGGCTTCGCGGCTTTGGTTACTCCACAAACCAAAACTGCCATCGCTGCGTTGCATACCGCTAATACGCGCAATGGCGCCTTCAATAAGTTGGTCGCGGTTTTTAGCTACGCGCTTATCGTCGGTTAAGTCGTACTTCATAAGTTCGGCGAACGACGTTTTTAATAACGGCCAAGCGCGACTTGTGGTTTGCTCTAAACACCCATAGGGGTATTGAATAAGTTGATGCAACTGTTGCTGCACATCGAATGGTGGCGTGGGCGACATGCTGAGCATAACGCTTAATGTATCGCCGTCGAAACGCGCCGCTTCTTGCATAGGGAATTGCAGCGCTTCGCCAGCATTTACCACAGATTCGTTGCGCACAGTTTCTGCTGGAAACGCAGGGCGCAAACTAAGGTTCCAACTGCGCGCAACACTGGCGTCACCGCCTGCCGATTGCTCGGTAGCCTTAAGCACTATGCTGCCGGTGCCGTAATAGGCCATACCCAATAAAGGCAACTGCACTATTTGTTTTTGTTTCGGCTGTAATAACATTGTTTGCGTGATTTTTTCCGCACCTAAAATATTACTTGCAGAAAACTCAACATCTAAGTGCATTTCCCGCTCTGTTAAGTTTTGCAAGTCGAGCGTGGCATTGGCTTTGTCGCCCTTAGCCAAAAAACGCGGCGTGCTAATTTCTGCTATTAGCGGTGCGGCCACGGTTACTTTCGCTTCTTGTTCGCCAAAATCACCTTCGGCCCACGCCATGGCCATTAACCGTAACTCACCATTAAAGTAGGGCAAACTCAGGTTTACATCGGCTTCGCCATTGCTATCTAACTGCACTTTGCCAGAGTAAAGCGACACAATTTGCACATCGCTTTGCGGCGCTTCGCCGCCGCGTGCCATTTCATCCGCGTCGCCACCAAAGCGTCGCGTCGCCATGCGCGCGCTTAGCTGCTCTATAAAGGCTGCCCAAGTATCGCGAATATCTACATTGTAACCACGCGCAGCAAAAAACCATTTGTGGGCGTTGGGGGTTGTAAATTGGGTTAGGCTAAGCACCCCTGTATCCACAGCAGACAGCGTGACAAAAACTTGTTTACCTTCGGCGTTATCCACTTTAATTTTTGTGGTGAGTTCGCTGGCGGGTAATATTTTTTCGGGGGCGTGTATGCTTACACTTAACTTTCGGTTATCGCGATTTAAAGGTAAATGGGCCAAACCAAAGGCGCGTTTAGGTAAATATTTGCGCTGGCTATCACCAGAGCGCAATAGGGTGACGGTGGCATAAATATCGTGCCTATCCCAATTGTTATTAACCGGCAGGGTTAGCGTATTATCGCCCGCGTTTATTTCGCGGCTTTCTAACCACATTAATTCGTTGGCCTCTACGGTAAACACCATTAACCCGTCGTAGGGCGCATTAAAAGTAAGCGTGGCTTGCTGGCCATTTTCTATCGCATCCGCATTAAGGGTAAGGTCGAGTTTATCGGGCCGCCCTGTTGCACCTACCTCTGGGCTATCCCAATGCCAGCCTGCGAAAAAACGGTAGCTATTTAATAGTGTTTGCTGTTGGTCGCGCACTTCCAAGCGGTAGTTGCCGTATTCAACCGGAATAGTAACTTGAGTGCGCTCTTCGGCACTTAAAGAAATAACACGCGAATAAACCGGCACATTCGTTTCGTTTTGGCGGTACTGCCAACCGTCATCCCACTGCCAGTAGTAACGGGCGTTTTCGCGAATGGCAACCACGGTTACGTTTTCTGCCGCTTGCAATTTGCCTTGGGTATTTACGTTAATTAATTCTAACTGCACATCGGTGCGCGGGCTGGCTATTTCGGTATCCCACAGTGGCCTCACCCCCACCAGCGTTTCACGCGGCCAGTAGGTGTGGTTAATGGTGCGGCTCACTGGGCGGCCGCCGCTTTCAAACAGACTTACCCGCGTGCTAATTTCAATTGGCTGACTCGCCCCTTGCCATTCAGCGGGTAAGGTAATACTTGCACTACCGTTATCATCAAGGGTTAGATCATCTAAGGCAGTATCGGTATTAAAGTTGTTGTAATCTTCTGCGCCGAAAACAAACCCTTGCCATTCATCAAATAGTTTACGTTTTTGGCGCAGTACCAGCGTGGCTTCGGCGCGATTTCCCGCCGCAGGTGCACCGTATAGGTAGTCGCCCTGTACATTAATAGTAAGCTTTTCGTCGCGAATAAAATGCGTGTTTGCCGTGGCACTTAACGCGAGCTTCATGCGCTCGGGTAAAAATTCTTCTACCTTAAAGGTAAAAGTAAATTCACGGCCGTTACCCAATTTGGCGGCGAGCTGCCAATCACCGGTTACCGTTTGCTGCGGCAATAAAAAGCGGTGCTCATAAAATGCTTGAGTATCGCCCTGCCATACAAAATTTTGAAACACTCGGCCATCTGGGCGCAAAATTCGCGCCTGTATATTGCTGGCTTCGAGTAAGCGGCCATCGTTATCGCGCAGCAACCCGTTGATTATGACCTCTTCACCTGGGCGGTAAATGTCGCGCGGGCCATACATAAAAAACTCTAACGGAAAGTTCTGACGTGCAGCCAACGAGAATTCAGATAAATCCATGGCCGCGCCTTTTAGGGTAAGCACAGACAAATGCTTGTTGTGCTGCGCAACAAGGTACGAGGCTTTATCCATTGCCGTGGCAAAGCTTACCTTGCCCTGTGCATCGGCGCGCTCTTTGGCAAGTTCTCGCCCCGCTTGGTCGTATAAGGTTACCGTGGCTTGCGCAATGGGTTTTACTTTTACTGCAGAGTGCACAAATGCCACTAATTGATTGGGGTATTGGCGCGCTTGCACGCTTATATCACCAACAGCAAACCAAGTTGTATTGTAGTTGTAAGGGTAGTCACCAGCTTCTTTCATTACCGTGATATATACGCCTGGCTCTTGCAGCGGCTTTATAGCCGCAAGTGGCAATACGGTTTTTTCTGTTTTATTTTCGCTGCTATTTAAGTCAAATCGCGCACTGTAGGCTAAGGTGGTTGTGTGCTTTAAACGCTGTAAATCGTAGGCATAGTTGCTTAAGCCGCCAGCTAAAAACGCGCCTATTGCATCGTCATTTAAACGTAAAAAATCTACATCTACCGCTTTAACGTTTACCGCTTCAACGGTAAGCCCTTCGCTTAGTTGCGGCGCAAGTTGCGAGCCACGGCTTACAAATTTAACGGATTGTTGACGCGCCTGAGTTTGCAGCTGTTTTTCCGCATCGCTAGCCAATAAACGACCAGATAAACCTTTTAGGCCCGAATTAACACGCACGATGTATTGGGTGCTTGGCTGCGTAAAAGGAAAGTAAACAACATTTAAGTGCTCGCCCAATATCCATTCGCCTTTAATTGGCGAACTATTCTTATCGAGCAGTTCAAAATAGTTTTGCCAGCTTGCTTGCGGGTCTATTGGCGCACTTAGGGTAACCGCAATGGCAGGCGCCTGCTGATAGCTAAGCTCGGCAATATGCATAACATCGAAGGGGGTTTTAGCAAAATCTTGCTTAAGTTTGGCCAACTCGGCTGCTGTTTTGGGTTTGGCTGCGGCGCTTTGGGATGAAAGCGATGCGTTAGCAGGCTCGCCCGCCGAGTTACTAGGCTGTTTGTTGTCGGTATTGCTGTCGAAGCACCCCGCGCAGGTTACTACCAGCGCTAACAATGTCGCTTTTACTGTCATCCATTTATTCACAGGCCACCCTCTTATTACTTTAATTGCCAAAAACCTTGCTTAGCCAACCGGCGCAACAAATTATTAACGGCAATATACACCACTAAGCGAGGGGCACTCTATTACGAGACTGTGATGAATTAGGGCGAATTAGGGCAGATAAAAAAACTGCGGACAATGTCCGCAGTAAAGAGTACTTATTTCTTCATGGGGGATAAGCACTAAGGAGACTAACTGTTGCTTGCCTGCTTGGCGAAAAAACCGCCAAAAGGAGGTAATGTGATTTGAGTGGCACTCACTGCGGCGCTAAGGCCGTGGCCTTCCAGTGCGGTCCACTCACCTGCAGGTAGGTTTACTACTTGTTCGGTGTTAGATAAATTAAACGCGGCAAATAATGTGCTGCCTTCGTAGCTGCGCGTAAACGCCAAGGTGGATTCATGCGACGAAAGGAACGCGATATCGCCGTACAAAATTTCTGGCTGCGTTTTTCGCCAAGCAATAAATTGTTTGTACGCCTGTAGTACCGATAAATCCGCTTGCTGCTGAACGGTCACGTTTTTGGCTTTGTGATCGTCTGCAACTGGCAGCCATGGCGCGCCGTTACTAAAGCCTGCATGTTGCTGGCTATCCCACGGCATAGGTGTGCGGCAGCCATCGCGACCTTTAAACTTGGGCCAGAAGGTAATGCCGTATGGGTCTTGTAATTGCTCGAAGGTTAGCTCGGCTTCTTTCAAACCCAGCTCTTCACCCTGATAACAACATACGCTGCCACGCAAAGAGAGCAACATGGCGTTGAGTACAATAGAAAGCGCATCGCATGCATCTTCTTTGCCCCAGCGACTAGCCACACGTGGTACATCGTGATTGCCAATAGACCAACAGGGCCAGCCATCGTTTAAGCGCGACTCAAGTGTGCCAACGGTTTCGCGAATATAAGCCGCAGAAAACTCATCGGCTAGTAGCTCAAAGCTGTAAGCCATATGTAACTTGTCGTTATCGGCGGTGTACTCAGCCATTGTTGCCAGCGAATCGTCTGAAGATATTTCGCCCAAGGTAACGGTATTGGGGTACTTATCCATCAAGCTGCGCAGGCGCTGCAAAAACGCGAGGTTTTCTGGCTGGGTGTTGTTGTAGGTATGCCACTGAAAAGCGTAGGGGTTATCTTCACTAAACCCGCGCGCTTTGCGCTCACTTGCACTTTTAGGCGGGTTGTTGCGCAACTGCTTATCGTGGAAACAAAAGTTAATAGCATCCAAACGCAGGCCATCTACACCGCGTTTTAGCCAAAACTCTACTTCCTGCAAAATTTGGTTTTGTACATCTTCGCAGTGGAAGTTTAAATCTGGCTGACTTTTCAAAAAGTTATGCAGGTAGTACTGACCGCGACGCGAATCCCATTCCCAAGCGCTGCCGCCAAAAATAGCGAGCCAGTTATTAGGGGGCGTGCCATCTTCATTAGGGTCGGCCCAAACATACCAATCGGCTTTGGGGTTATCGCGTGATTGGCGGCTCTCTTTAAACCATTCATGCTCGGCAGAAGTGTGGCTTAGCACTTGGTCGATCATTACTTTAATGCCGCGCTTATGCGCTTCATCGATAAGTAGATCGAAGTCATCCAAGGTGCCAAATAATGGGTCTACGTCGCGATAGTCGCTAATGTCGTAGCCAAAGTCGTGCATAGGCGATTTAAAAAATGGCGATATCCATATCGCATCAACACCTAAACTGGCTATGTAATCGAGCTTTTGCACAATTCCTGGAATATCACCCACACCATCGGCATTGGTATCCATGAAGCTGCGGGGATAAATTTGGTAAATGACGGCACCACGCCACCAGGGTTGACTTCGCATTGTTGTACCTACTAACCCGTATTTTTATCGTTGAGAGCGGCGGTGATTGCATTTTACTTGCTACTTCTTGCGCCAGTAATTTGGCTAGTCACTATCTATGCTCTAGGCTGAAAACAGAGTATGTCAGTGATGCTAAACAGGGCAAGCGCCTACATACGTATGCATCAGCTTTGCTTTTTGAATACGTATGTAATTGATTGCCGCCCCAATAGCCGTGCAGCACAATGAAAGACATAAAAACAACGACTCAAATATAGGTGAGAATGCCGAATGCGCTTACAACGTTTAATGACTCTATGCTCTGTGCTAGCTTTAACCGGCTTAGCGGGATGCAATAACGACAAAACCAGCCAAACTGATCACACCAGCGCGCAAACTACCGCGCCAGGCGCCCCAGGCGCAGCCCCCACTTGGGCTTACTCCGGTAAAACCGGCATTGGCACCAGCTACGAACAATATGTGGAAGGCCGCTACCAAGCATCGGCCCCCACCGGTAATGTCTCTAAAGTATGGTTCTCTGTCACTCAAGGCATACTTACCGAAACCATGTACGGGCTTATCCATGAAGCACAACTTAAGGATATGCAATTTTTTATCCAAGGCCCCGATTTTTTACATTCAGAACGAGACGACACAGAACACCATATTGAATACCTGCATACCGACGCTAAAGGCAACCCTCTTTCCTTAGCGTATAAATTGGTAAACAAAGACAAGCAGGGCCGTTATCAAATCGAAAAACACATCGCCACCAACCCAGATAACCAATCGGTGGTAATGAAGGTGATATTCACCAGTAATATTGATGGTATTACACCGCACTTAGTCGCTAACCCGCATATCGCCAACACAGGCATTAACGATAAAGGTTGGGTAGAAGACAACACCCTCTATGCGAGCGATGGCAATTCGGCTATGGCAATTGCCCTAAAAGGCAGCCCCATTATTGGCAGCGCGGGCTTTGTGGGCACATCAGACCTACCCACCGATTTAGCTGACGGCAAAGTAGATTGGCAATACAGCAGCACCGGCGAAACCACTGGCAACGTAAGCTTGGCAGCATCTCTACCAGAAATGGCAAAGGGCAGCGCCGAATGGGAAATAGCCCTAGGCTTTGGCGACTCGGCGGCTAACGCCAACAAAGCGGCTCAAGCCTCGCTACAAGCCGGCTTTGCCAAGGTGCTGACCAACTACAACGGTGAAGGCGATGCCGTGGGCTGGGAAGATTACCTTGCAAGCCTACCCAACTTACCCGCCATGGCCGCACAAGCCACCGACGGCGGTAAACTCGCCTACACCAGCGCCATGGTATTAAAAGCACAGGAAGACAAATCCCACGCGGGCGCCCTTATTGCCTCGCTCTCTAACCCATGGGGCGACATAGTCCCTGCGGTTGAATCCTCCACCGGGTACAAAGCGGTTTGGCCGCGCGACTTTTATCAAGTAGCCATGGCATTTTTGGCGTTGGGCGATAACGAAACCCCCAAAGTGGCATTTGAATATTTGAAAAAAGTACAAGCCGGGCCAGATATTGAAGGCTACGAGGGTGCACCTGGCTGGTTCTTACAAAAAACCCACGTTGACGGCACCTTAGAATGGTACGCCGTGCAACTAGACCAAACAGCCATGCCTATTATGCTGGGCTGGCGCTTGTGGCAGGCGGGTATACTTAGCGATGCCGAAGCCAAGCACTGGTACACAGTAATGTTAAAACCGGCGGCGGAGTTTCTAGCCGATGGTGGTGAAATATCTCTAGGTTGGAACAAACGCACAATTACCCCACCCTATACTCAACAAGAGCGCTGGGAAGAGCAAGAGGGTCACTCCCCCTCTACTACTGCAGCCGTTATTGCGGGCTTAGTAACAGCAGCCGAGTTTGCCAAATTTGCTGGCGATAGCGAAGGCACAACAAAATACCTCGCCAAAGCCGATGAGTATCGCAGCAAGTTAATTCCGCGCACTTATACCACGCAAGGTAACCTCAACAAGGCTCCATCTAACGGCAAATACTTTTTACGCGTTAACTTAAATGAAGACCCGAACGATCAAGGTAAATTGCTTGAGCGCAACGGCCAGATTGCATTGAACGAAAGCGACATTATCGACCCAGGGTTTTTAGAGCTGGTGCGCTACGGTGTAACCGAAGCCACGGATGAGCACATAACGGAATCACTAGTAGAAATTGACGACCCCGCCCTGCCCGATTTCTTAAAAGTAAAATACACGGTTAATGTTAACGGTAAACAAGCTGTTGGCTGGCGCCGTTACGGTGGCGACGGCTACGGCGAAACCACTTCTACCGGTGAAGGTTACGGTCACGGCGGCACCATGCACCCAGACCAACGCGGCCGCATTTGGCCTTTCTTTACCGGCGAGCGCGGCCACTACGAGTTGGCCTTAGCTAAAGCCGACAACGGTGTTAGCGACGCAGAGCTCACTAACTTGCGCAATATCTACGTAAACTCTATGGAAACATTCGCCAACGAAGGCTTAATGTTACCCGAGCAAGTGTGGGATGGCGTGGGCGATAACAGCGCATACAATTACCCTATAGGCACAGGTACCAACTCGGCTACACCACTGGCTTGGACCCACGCGGAATACTTAAAGCTTTTGCGCTCGCTAGCAGATAAAGAAGTGT
This sequence comes from Saccharophagus degradans 2-40, assembly GCF_000013665.1. Classification (NCBI taxonomy): domain Bacteria; kingdom Pseudomonadati; phylum Pseudomonadota; class Gammaproteobacteria; order Cellvibrionales; family Cellvibrionaceae; genus Saccharophagus; species Saccharophagus degradans. Next base: position 751,050 of record NC_007912.1, on the reverse strand, counting down.
GGGATCACTACACACCTGTTGCTAAGCGCTATAAAAAATAATGCGTATAAGTAGCAACCTTTTACTTTCATCCATCCTTGGCGCTTAATTGTGCCAAGGTTTTTTTGTTTATTGGGCAATGTTTTTATTGCCCACTATTGTATATACCAACATAACAATAAGAGTGCATTATGAACCAAACTCTTCAGCCTAGGCCGCGGCCCGAACTTAACTTCTGGCAAATCTGGAACATGTGTTTCGGCTTTATCGGTATTCAATTTGGCTTTGCATTACAAACCGCAAACGTCTCCCGTATATTTCAAACCCTAGGCGCAGAGATAGACGCTATTCCTATTTTATGGATAGCAGGCCCTATTACGGGCTTACTTGTTCAACCTATTATTGGCTACATGAGCGACCGCACATGGAATCGCTTTGGTCGCCGCCGCCCTTACTTCACCATTGGTGCCGTCGCCGCTACCGCGTGTTTATTTATTATGCCTCACTCCCCTGCGCTGTGGATGGCAGCCGGCATGCTGTGGATTATGGACGCATCATTTAACATCGCAATGGAACCGTTTCGCGCATTTGTGGGCGACATGTTGCCACCCAAACAACGCACCCAAGGGTTCGCCACCCAAAGCTTTTTTATTGGTGTCGCCTCGGTAGTGGCCTCTGCTTTACCTTGGATGCTAACCAACTGGCTGGGCATGGAAAACACCGCGCCAGAAGGTGAAATACCTTCTACGGTTGTTTACGCATTTTATTTCGGTGGTGCAGTATTAGTTACCACCGTAATGTGGACCGTATTCCGTACCAAAGAATACACTCCAGAAGAAATAGCAGCCTTTAACCAGTACGAGCAACACAACGACAGCCAAGCTGATACTAGCGACGACCACAAAAATTACGTGGCTGGCGGTATTGGATTTGCCGCTGTTGCAATTGCAAGCACCATTGCTATTCATTATTTTGAACTGCGCGAAGAGCTGTATATTCTAGCCGGCCTTGCAGCCATGTTTGGTGGCTTACAACTTATTGCGCACATACTGCAAAGTAAAGGTCGTATCCATAACGCTATTTATCAAATTACCCACGACCTATTTAATATGCCGCGCACCATGGTGCAATTGGCCATAGTGCAATTTTTTAGTTGGTTCGCATTATTTGCACTGTGGATTTACACCACACCTGCAGTAACAGCGTTTCACTACGGCACCAGTGACACTACCTCGGCAATGTACAACAAGGGCGCCGATTGGGTGGGCATAATGTTTGCTGCCTACAATGCCTTCGCTGCGCTAGCTGCGTTTTTTATTCCCATTATGGCGCGCCGTTGGGGCCAAAAAACAACCCATTGCATTAACCTTATGTTGGGTGCTGCAGGCTATATCTCTATGATGCTAATTAAAGATCCATCTTGGCTATGGGTATCAATGATAGGTATTGGCTTTGCGTGGGCCTCTATACTCTCGTTGCCGTACGCCATGCTTTCTGGCGCTTTGCCCAGCTCTAAATTGGGTTTGTATATTGGTATTTTCAATTTCTTTATTGTTATTCCGCAAATACTCGCAGCCAGTGTATTAGGCATTGCCGTAAGCGGTTTATTTGATGGCCAAGCAATTTACGCCCTTGTATTAGGCGGTGTATTTTTAATTATTGCAGCCTTGGCTACGCTCAAAGTTAACGATCAGTAAGTTATAAAATTAAGGGCGCATGGATGCGCCTTAAACTGATGACAAACCTGACCTAGGTAACTCAGCGAGTAAATTCTTAGGGAGAAAGATCAAAAATGCTCAATTCATGCTTCGCCATGGATGGCGATGTTAGAGCAACGCAGGAGCAGTTGCCGAGACGAATTGAGCAAGTTATAGGGACATATTCATACGTTTTTTGAGCTTTTACCCTAAGAATTTACGGATTTAGAAGGATTAAGCTCTTCGCAAAAATAATAGAGGGGTTTATCAATAAACTGGGGCGCATGGATGCCCCTCCCCCCCCCCTTCTTTAATTGGCAATTAATTCTAGCTTTTGCTCCCGTTACACTCCTCAGCTACCCTTACCTTCCACATTTATAAAACTACTAGTAATTTTCACAATAGTCTTACCAACGCCTGCCAACCTAATGGTAAAAATAACCTTTACATAATTCCAATTAAAACAATACAACAAATAAGGTAACTTAAAATGAAAATTAAGTGCTTACTCCTTGCTGTTTACGCGGGTCTACTTGCGGCTTGCGCGCTGGACGCGCCGCTCAAAACCTCAAGTAAACCGCTAGCGCATTTTTCGTGGTTTGAATATCAAGGTAACGACGAGATATTTAAGGCTCCACTCGCCTCAAATCAATACCAAAACCCCATACTCGCCGGCTACCACCCAGACCCAAGTATTGTGCGAGTAGGCGAAGATTATTATTTGGTGAACTCCACCTTTGGCTTCTACCCTGGCATTCCAGTATTTCACAGCCGTGACTTAGTGAATTGGACCCAACTGGGTAACGCTATTCACCGCCCAGAGCAACTTTCATTTGATGGTATTCACTTAGGCTACAACGGCGTTTATGCACCGGCAATCGAATACCGCGACGGGACCTTTTACGTAATAAATACCTGCGTAGCCTGCGGAGGAAATTTTATCGTTACCGCCACCAATCCCGCGGGCCCCTGGTCAGACCCAATATGGCTACCAGAGGTAATTGGCATAGACCCCTCGCTATTTTTCGACGAGGACGGCAAAACCTATATCGTGCATCATCGTAATCCACCTGTGCAGAAATACCCTGCCCACACAGCCCTGTGGGTAATGGAAGTTGACTCCAAAACATTTGCGCCGGTATCTGACGATGTAATGCTTGTGGACGGTGGCGACGAAGCGCCATGGCACACAGAATATATTGAAGGGCCGCATATATATAAAATTGATGGCACCTACTACCTCTATGCCCCTGGTGGCGGCACGGGATACTTCCACGGCCAATTGGTGTATAGATCTGACAATGTATTTGGACCCTACGAAGCCAACCCCAATAACCCTGTGTTGACTCAAGTTGGTTTACCCGACGACAGAGAACACCCTGTAACGGCAACGGGTCATGCAGATTTATTTCAAGATACCAACGGCGACTGGTGGACGGTATTTCTGGGTACTCGCGTTTACGATTTAGCTAAGCCACCACAAGACCCCGGCAATTTTGCCACCGGACGCGAAACATTTATGTTGCCAGTAACATGGCAAAACGGCTGGCCACACGTGCTCGAAAAAGGCGAGGCTGTGCCCTACCGAGTAACCAAACCCAAATTACCTGCAGGCAAACCCGCCCCGCGCGCAATGACTGGAAACTTTACTGTGCGCGAGGAATTTACCAACGCTTCGCTTGCCCCCCACTGGCTATTTGTTCGCACACCGCGTTCCAAATGGTGGCAAACAGGTAATGGCGAACTTATTTTAGAAGCGCGCGCCGATACCATTGGGGCAGTTAACCAGCCGTCGTTTATTGGCCGACGGCTCGCTCATATGACGGCCTCCTTCGCCACCCAACTAACCTTTAACCCACACACCGTTGGCGACGAAGCAGGGTTACTCGCCGTACAAAACGACGAACACTTTTACGCCTTTGGCCTAGGGTTAAACAGTAAAGGGCAAACCGTTTTGCGCGTGCGTAAAAAAGCGGGTAAAAATGAATCGATAAGGGGAGATACGGTTGCCGAGCAGGTTGTTAAGCTTAAGCACGGCCACCCTATTTACCTGCGTGTAAATATAGGTAAAGCCGAATTAAATTTCGCGTATAGCACCAACGGCAAACGCTACACCACCTTGTTGAACCAAGCCGATGCCAACCTACTTACCACAGCTAAAGCGGGCGGGTTTACTGGCGCAGTAGTGGGTATGTACGCCGAATCCACCGCACAACAAAACTAAAACAAACAGCGCCCCTTACTTACCGAGTAGGAGGCGCTGTTTATTGTTATACCGGATTTTACTCCCCATCTGGCACCCAAACTTACATTTAGACAGAAATCCCCTCCCCAACAAGATTTACATAACACATTTATTATTAATAATTTTCACTCCCTAACGTTACATAAATTGGGCGCGCCTGCATTTAAATACCAATAAAAACAATAACCTGCAAAACCTGTGCACAAATAACCACTTAGCTGCTGTAAACAGCTCCTTAATATTTCCACGCATTTTCATACTTTCGTTGGTAGACGCTCAATTTCAAATACTTTAGCTTATGCAAATAAAAGCAGAGTAAGCTTGGATGACTCTGCTTTTATTTGCATGCCCTTATATTTACGCCCAGTATTTTCACCTAGCACACCCGCAAAACGTTAAAGCCACAGCAACCCAAAGATGAATACTATGACTAGCCAACAAGATCAGATTGTAGAACTACAGGATCAGCTAACTAGGTTAAACCAACAACGTGAAATTTTACTCGCCGAAATAAATATAGAGCGTGAAAGCGGCCTAGACGAGAGCGAGTTAAAAAACAGCATTGACCAAGCCGAACTTGAATTACAAAAAACCAATAAAAAACTAGATAAAACGAAGACTCTTGTTAAACAACGCAAACTAGAAATAAAACAGTGGAAAGACAACTTTGCAAGTTTAGACAAGCTAGACGCAAGCCAAGAACTCATTCAGCTACAAGATGAAATTGACTGGCGAGCAAAGGATATTGCCAAAAAAGAAGCGAAGATAGCAAGCCTGTACGATTGCAAAAACAATCAAACAGGTGCGCTAGAAAACCTAAAAATAAAGCTCACAATTCTCGAGCATGGCTTCCACCAACAAGATATTCACCAAGACCCAAGACTACAGGGCCTTGAAGAAGAATTAAAAGAGCTAAACGCAACTATTGCCCGTGCAACAGGGCAATAACAATAAGCACGCCAAGTACCACGGCTTAACAATACAATAATTTGCCTAGCTTACCGCTCATAAATATTTTCGGCACCGTAAAGCAGGTAGCGCGCAAAAAAGGATATTCGGATGCCTACATACAACCAACAAGATGCCATCTCCATTTGGGATAATATTGCCACAGACTGTACCACTGGCCTAAATGGCCAAGCCGGACGCGATTTTTGCGCCTTAGAATGCTTAGCCAACGCCCCGCTCTATGCGAAACCAGATTCACAAAAAGCCTTTCTGCTTTGGGAGGCGAAAAATACACCCGCAATTAAAATAGAAACAATCACCGGTTTTAGCACCAAACACCCGTGGGTACATGCATTGTTTATTACAGAAAAGGTAGTGAGGTTTCCGTTTAACACTTGGGATTCCAACCCGCAAAACTCGCTAAGCTGGGCAACAATAGATCAAGACTTACTCAGCGACGATGTAACAGAGAACTTTCGCCTGTTGCCCCGCTGGAGTACAGCTTCACGCAGCTGCTTGGCGTTAATACCACAAGACGCAACCGCTCTACCCAAAATCGCGGCAAACGAAGTAGATTTAGGGCAAAGGTTTAAGCTAGAAGAAAAACCAGGTAAACCATCACCCAATGTACCCGAATGGAAAGCCAAAGGGTTTAATCGTTTTGTAAATATTGTAAGCGATGCAGGCAAAGCCGCTTCGCCTACTGGCTGCAAGCCCAAAGAACTCGCCAATACCAAGTATCGCTTATATTCCGTAAAAACAGGGGTAGATTACGTAGGCAGCCAAGCTGAGGGAGGGTTTGGCAAAAATCGACTTGAAGCGAATTGCTCCATGGCCATGTTGCGCTCTGAAGTAATAGAAGCCATGCCAAATATAGACCCAAGCTTTGGCGTACAAACAGAAGTGCTAACCATCACCGCACCCACCACCATGACCGATAAAAATGGCAAACTTGTACGCGATGGTTTTCAAGTACGCAACTTATCTTGCATGAAGCCCGGCGCTGCGTATATTCCTTGCCAAGCCATTCCCTATGCACGCAATAAATTTGACCGTGAAGTTCAGCCTGCGGACCAATGCGAAAGTTGGCGCAACAACTTTGCGATAAGTTTAGGGCGTGCTAAAGCGAGACTATTTTTAAATTATGGTTTAATTCATACATCAGCAAACGCACAGAACTTTTTACTAGGCTTTAATGGCGACACGTTAACTCAATTCGTCGCTAGAGATGTAGGCGACACATCTTGGCACGATGACTATTTAACGCGCTATTTTAGCGAAAGCCCAACTCACGTGGCGCAATTTGCCTACCTTGCTTTTCAATCCGAAGCGCAATCCGCTGTTAAACACGTACTTCACGAAACCAGTAGTGGTGATTATCCGCCACCGCATATTGTTCGCCTTGCAACCAATTCTGTGCTTACCCACGATTTTGGCAAGGTGCTTATCGACAATCACAACTGGACCAGCGTCTTACTTTACAATTTCGCCACTGGCATTTTGGATGGTTTCAAAGCCTATATTCAAGAAGCACTGAATACTGGAGACCTTTACCCCCAGCAAGCAGGGGTACTGTCTGACGAGCAAATACTCGCGTACGGCACGGAAGGCAAATATCCCACGCCGAAGCCATTGCTAGCCGAATACAAAAATCAGGTGAACGGTTTACTTAAACAAGAGGCGAGTGTTTTATTTGCTAAAGCGGCGCGGGTGCGAGCAAGAGCCATTCAAGCGATAAACAACAATGAAGATACGACCTTTGGTAGCAACGACGATAAAATTTCAACGTTGCTCAATGCAGAAGAAATTCTGCTGTGCGCAGGCATAGAAAAGAAGCTTGGCATTGCACCTAACACCACATCTAGTTTTGATATTGCTCAACGGTTGGATTCACTCACAGCCAAAGGCAACTGGCCAAAAATAGTTACTTAAAACCTAGTGTTAAACAACCCGGCCACCCACGACCAAATTACATCGCCATCTTACACCTTACGGACTTGATGGAGCCAAGAAAAGGAACACGCCATGAGCGAATTAACACTAGCAACCGCCAACCTTTCGCAAGCTTGCGTAGAAGAATTAAGTAAATACTTCGACACATCTACACTGCCAACAACAACTTCGGCCCCCAAATCGCTAACCATATTGGGGGTAAAATGCGACCTAGTATTTACCTCTGCCAATAGTGATGCATCACAAATAATTATTGCCGCCAGCCCGCAACCAAACAGCAACTGGAATTTAGGCGATTGCCTACCGAAATTACCGGGCACAGAAGAAGAAAGCAGCGCAGATCGCCTATTTCGTATGCGTCACCTTAGCTTTGAAAAGTCGTTATGGTTACTTGTGTGGGGTGAGAATATAGACCCCAAAATGGTGCGCAGCCAATTACTAGATTCTGAAGGTTTTAAAAATTGGGCTAACCTCCATGCAACCAAGGCGCCAACCACAAGCGCAAACAGCAACACAACCGATTACGCAGCATTTTTTGATAGCCTTGGGTTTAATGTAAATGACATTGCCTTATCAACGGGCGATAGCAAAACCAACATAACCACAAGTGGATTATTTATTTGGGGTGAGATACATCAAACTGATGCAAACCGCGCACTGGAACAATTGCCGTGGCTAAACGACATACAAACATTTTTGAGCACGAGCAACTTGCGTTTTGCTTGCGCAAAAATTCAATATAAGTCCAACTACCCACAGGTAAGCGTTCAATTACCACCTAGCGATACAAGCTTTGGCAACAATCAACTGCAATTTACTAACGCGGCTGTCACGCTTTTATCTACCCCCTATTTTACACCGTCGGATACCAGCATAAGTGTATCGGGCGATTTTGTTTTCGGCCAAAACATTATTATTCATACCGACCTAGTTTACCCAATTCATAGCGATTTAATTTGGGCAAAAGGGACCTATAAGGGCTCCGTGGAATCGCTATTAGGTGGCGAAGCAACACTAGGCCTGCCCAGCGATGGACCTGCGTTAGCAAACGAAGATACTATCGAGCTAGAACTAGAGTTTTCTAAATCGCGCAGAACCTTGACCAAAATAAGTTTTGCCGCCCAATTAAACGAAAACCAATGGACAGCCATACCTGCGCCTATTAACCTAACCCTAGAAGGCTTAGCTTTTTATATCACCATCCTCGAGCCGTTTTCCGCATCGCGCAATGTAAGCGCACAATTACTATGCGACGCGACGTTTGCCAGTGAGAGTAATACTCCTTATTCGCTAACGTGTGGCGGCACCTACCCAGAGGGGCAGCTATTCTTACGCGCTAAGCAGCCCCTACCCATTGGTTCACTTATTTCCAACTTAATTGGTAGCAGCAATGGGCTAGATGCATTTACTTTCGACGACCTGCGTATAGATTACAACTACCGGTCTAACATTTTTGGTTTAAACATAGATGTGAACGGCCCGTGGCAAATAGCAGACGGGTTTACCGCGCGCGATATTGCATTGCGTATAGACCGCAACAACGGTTTTAGCGGCGGTATAAATGCCACACTAACACTCGCCGAAAGCGAAGCCATTCTAGAAGCGCAAAAAGAAAATAGTGAAAGCAACTGGGTGTTTAGCGCGAATATTGCAGAGCTACACTTAGGTAAACTTATCTCGCAATTATTTACCGAACTCGCGCTGCCCGTAACGCTACCAGATATCATACTTGCAAACACTCAGCTTGCGCTCGAACCGGCAAAGGGCAATTATAGTTTTCAATCACAAACCGGTAGTAACTCGCAATGGAATCTCGATTTAGACGTTACCAAACTCACTATAAGCGCACTGACTTTATCGGCAGAGAAAACAGATGGAAATTTCAATGGTAAATTATTAGGAAGCGCATCGTTATTCGGTACAAACGTTGCCGTTAGTGTAGAGCTCACCAATGCCCTTACCCTCACAGTTAGCGCAACTAACGTTAATTTATCGCGCATTATTGATGAGCTACTACCCGAGATAGGCTTCCCTGCAGAAATTCCCAATGTGGTATTCGACACTGTATCAATGACAGTAACACCCGCAACCAAAGAATTTTCTCTAAACGCTTCCACCACGGAAGATTGGGAAATTCCACTGGGCGCAACAGGATTTTTAGTAGAAGACATTCAATTTACTGCGCAGCGCAAACAAGCTGCCAATAACACCTACAAAACAAGCGGCACAGTAGTAGGTAACGCATCACTTGGCCCAGTATCTTTCGATTTAAATTATAGCTACCCAGGTGAATTACACTTAGGCACAGAAATACCCAAGCTAAATTTATCACCCGTAATACAAGACATGTGCGGGCCAGATAGTTTAATGGAGATTAATTTACCACCTAGCGTAAGCAATTTAGCACTGGAAAACATTAAACTTACCGTATCGCCAAACAAAAAGTCTATGTCGCTTTCCAGCCAATCACCACTGGGGGATACCGAACTACTTATAACCCAAACGCGACAAAAAAAATGGGCCTTTATGGTGGCCTTTGCACCGCCCGCTCAATGGAAGTTTTCGAGTATAGATAATGCCCTCGCGGTTATGGATGATTTAACCTTCAGAGATACCGGCTTAATCATTAGTTCTGCGCAGGATGACCTCCCCCCAATAACCATAGTAACGGTGCCGCAAAGCCTTAAATTAGTAAAAGGCCTAAACTTTTTTGCAACACTCGATATGACAGGCCTAGGTGTAGATGATTTAATGTCGGTTAAATCACTTACCGTTAGCACTACAATCGGTACCAGTATCGATACTGTTCGCTTGGCCGCAGCAATGGAAGGCAGTTTTAAAATTGACGACAATGTTGCCCTTGGCGATATGGAATTCTTTTTGCGTCCCGCGCCTAGTAACTTTCAGCTTGGTATAAGCGGCTCGGTACTGGCCAAAATAGATCAAAGTGATTTACGTTTTATAGGCACTATGTCTATTCGCCCCACCGAACGCAGCGCCGCCTTTGCTGCCACCATGCTGGGCAACTGGGATCAACCTTTTGGTATAAAAGGCCTTGCCCTGCAAAATGTAGCCATTGAAGTTGGTGTAGGCATAGTGCCACCGCCGGCTGTTGCAGCACCGATTGTGGGCTTGGCGGGCAGTATTGCAATTGGCTCATTCACGGGCTCTGCCGCAATAAAATTTGATACAGCCACCCCCACAAAAAGCATGATAGCGGCATCGTTTAACCAAATATTTTTAAAGGATGTAGTACAAACATTTTGCGAAGACAAAGTTTACAACGCGATACCCGCCGCAATACGTAACTCAGTACTAAGCGCAGGCATGGAAGACGTAGCCGTTTATGCTGTACCGCAGTTAACAACCATTGGAGAACTTGTTTACGAAGCTGGATTTAAATTTGAAGGCAAAATTTCTGTCGCTAATTTTGATGCGCAATGTATGTTCCTATTAGATTACAAACAGGGTTTTGCAATTAAAGGCACGTGCGACCCAATTGTAATTGAAGATATTTTTAAAATTACCGGCGTAGAAACCTCGCCTGGGCCGCTACTCGACATAGATCTGCGTGTAGGCGGCAACCCACATATTCAAATTGAAGGGCTTATCGATTTATTGGGCATAAACGCTTTGGCGCTGGTATCGGTAAGCGATAGTGGTTTCCGCTTTGAAGTAGAAGGCCAAATTTTTGATCTGTTTAGTGCAAAAATAGCAGCAAGCGGCGGCAATATAAAAGAAGGTGGCGATTTCTATTTAATGGTAGAAATGCACAACGAACTCATCACCTACCTGCGCGAGCAGGCACTTAAGGGTATTCAAAACGCCGCCAACGATGCCACCGAATCGCTAAGCTCGGCGCAAAACGAAGTTGACAAAGCGCAGCGCGAAGTAAACAAACTCAACCAAGAAATTGACGAGCAACGGGCCAAAATAAAAAAAGAACGTGCTCGCGATGCGAGGAATGTAAAAAATGCAGAAGATGCAGTTAACAGCGCGCAAAAAGAAGTAAACCGCCTTCAAAGCCTCATAAACGCTACCCGAAAAACGATAGAGCAAGAGCGCGCGCGCGATACCAAACGTATAAAAGATGCTGAAAGCGCCGTAGCGAACGCGCAAAGTAAAGTCAATGCGCTGCAAACAGACATTAACAAAATGCGCAAAACCATCAATGCCGAACGCGTTAAAACAACACGCGACCTAAACAGTGCTAAAAAGACGCTCACCAATGCGCAAAACGAGGTGAGCAGCTTACAACGTAAAATAAACACCAATAACAAAAAAATATCGAGCCTAAAGAAAAATATTAGCGATAAAAAACGCTGGTACAACAAGTCTAAGTGGTACCAAAAGAGCTACCGCTGGGCTGAGTTTAGCGCGTACTCTGCTGCAAAGGGTGCAGAAATTACCGCACTCTATACCGCGATAGGCAGCTTAGAAACCGCTAAAGCAACAGCTAACGCCGCTCTCGAAATAGCCAAACAAAGCGTGCGCGGTATTCAGGCAGCTGCAGATACCTTCCCCGTAGATGCCGACCCAAGAATAGCAGCACTATTTACCGCTAAAGAAACCGCCAATATAGCTTTAGAAGCTGCCAAGCAAACATTAAAGGGGCTGCAAGCTACTATTAAACTGGTGCCTGTGGATTCCGATCCTCGCATTCTGGGCTTATTTACCGCTAAAGAAACCGCTAACGCCGCGTTGGAGGTAGCCAAGCAATCCCTAATAAGTTTACAAGCTGCAATTAAAGACTTCCCCATTGATGCAGACCCGCGTATAGCTGCGCTGTTTTCTGCCTTGGGTATGGCCACAGGTGGTTTGCAAAGTGCGAAGCTGATTTTAGAGGGTATTAAGCAAAGCGTGGGCGGGCTAGCCGAAGCCAGTAGCTTTATAGTGGAATATGGCTTAGGTGGCGTGTTAGATATAAAGCGTATTTATTTTGAAGGATCGCTCAACGTTGTAAAAGGTGGTAACGTAAGTATGGCTTTGCAGCTTGTACTGATGAAAAATAACCTTAACGTAGATTTAGCCTTTAGTTTCCACGACCCACTAAAATCGGCGGATGCATTGGTTAAAAAACTGCTAAAAGAAATTGGCTAGTACACTGCATGCGGCCCACAAGGGCCGCATGCAGTGCACTAGATGTTAATTAGTCCATTCACCTAAACCTACTTCCAACTAAACACCGCATCATAGGTTTTGCAGTCTTCCACACTGGCGGCAGCATTTTCTATATAAATTTGCTGCGCCGCCGACACAAGGTAAGTAAGGTACTGCGAGCACTCCGCACTTTGGCCATTACCTATTACCACCTTGGTACCCGCTTTTAATGTGCAGCTTGTTAGCTTATCGAGTGGCGACCACTGGTAGCATATTTCGTAGTCTTCTCGGTAACCCGCTGTTTTACCTTTTGGCTTTGAGGCAGCCCACCACTTGCCCTTTTCGCTACCAGGGTTGGTGCTGTTCCACGCGCGGTAAATAACGACGCTTTCGCCCTGCTTTAACTCGTACACTTGCCCTTGGCACAACTTACCTTTACTTGGCTCGCCCAGAGATTCAGCCAGCAGCGCTGCATCTTCAACCGCCATAAATTTACCTTTGTATTTAGCGGGCAATTCGGTAGAACCTATACAGCCATTGGCCAAAGGTTCTGCCGGCACCATCGTTTGCGTGTTATTTGCAGGGAAGTTAGCACAGGCACTAAGCGCTAGCAGCAAGGCAATTGGCAATATATTCTTCATTGGTTTCAATCCTTTAGGGTTAAATTTGGCGGCAAAGCCAAGAGCATACCCAGTAAAAATTCAAACACAACAGCCAACGTAAACAAGCAGGCATAATTAATAATTGCAGTGCCAAATAGGCAATAAAAAGACAAACTAAAAGATTTCTATTAGTATTAAGCGCAAACCAAATAGGGTAGTAGTTAAACAAATGGGCAACTGCACGTTAAAAAATAGCTTACTCACACTTATGTGCGCATTCGCATGTTGGGGGCAGCTAAGCTTTGCGCAAAAGCCCGACTTTAACTGGACCGTTGCCGACCTAATCCAACAGGCCCCGCGCCCCTTTGCCATTGGCCACAAAGGCTACGGTATAAACCTAGGTGAAGACGCAGCTCGCCCTATAGAAAACACCACCGCTGCGGTACGCAAAGCTTTTCGCAAGGGTGCCTACTTAGTGTAGATATCGACGTTGCCGTAACCGCAGATGGCGTTGCGGTGCTGTTAGCCCGCGATTTTTTACACGATTACACCTGCGTAAATTCACTTACCTTTACCCAATTAAAGCAGCGCCTGCACCATGTACCCACATTGAAGCAGGTGTTGCGAGTTGCCAAGCACTATGCAACCAGTAGCGAAGATATTAGCGGCTTACTAAATATTCAGCTTAACGCCCCCAGCCCGCTGTGCGACCCCTACGACATTGGCGATAGAGTGCTGGTGCACACCGCACTTGAAGCCATAGCCAAAACCGGTACAAGCGCACAGGTTATTATTGAGAGCAACTCCCCCACTATACTGGCTCAGGTAGCAACCCTTAACCGCACTATAGCGCGCAACCTATCGCTTACTGCCGCTCAATTGCTTGCCCCTCAACACCTTACCGATGCCACCGGCTTACCCTATGCAGCATTAGCCAAACAAGCCGGCTTTGGCTTGCAGTGGGCGGAAATAGGCCTATTTTTTCGCCAGCCTAGCTATGCCAATTTAGAGCAGTTTAGCTTTACCGCTTACCTTACCGATGCAAGCTTTATCACCCTAGATAAACCAGCCACCAACCAAATAGAGCAGCTTACCCCAGTTGGCACTCAGCTCTGGCTTGCCGAGCTGCAAAAAAACGGTATTCAGGTAATCACCTATACCGCCAACACCCGCACAGAATGGAACAGGCAGGCACACCTAGGTGCCGACGGGATACAATCTAACGACTTGCCTATGGCGATCAACCAGCAAAAGGGCGTGCAACATTGGTAAATATTGGTAGTAGGCTTCGCGCCTGCAGAAGGAAAAATCACTAAAGGCCAACCACCAGTAACACAACTAGCGATTAGCCCCTCGTAATTCCAGATTGAATTCACTTAGTACCGCAAGACCCGCGAATAGTAAGCTCTGCGGGCATTAAGAACGATTCCACCGATTCGCCAGCGATAAGTGCTAACAGGTTCTCCACTAGTAGCTCCCCTGCTTTACCGGTGTTTTGCCGCACAGTAGATAACGGTGGGTAGGTGTAGGCAGAAACAGGGATATCATCAAAGCCCATCACCGCTTTATCGGCGGGGATAAGCAGCCCCACCTCTTCTAGCGCTTTCATGGCGCCAATAGCAATTAAGTCACTCGCACCAAAAATTGCGTCGAAATCGGTTTTATCTGCCAGCAGTTTTAAACCCGCCTTGTAGCCCGAGTCTTCTGAGGTTTCGGCATCTAGCTGCAGCTCTGGGTCAAACTCTATACCGGCGTCGTTTAGTGCCTGTACATAACCTTCGAACCGCCGTTTAAATTCTGGGCTTCTATCCGATGTATCACCTATAAACGCAATGCGCTTATGGCCTATAGCCAGCAGGTGTTTCACGGCCTCGCGAGCGCCATTATAATTATCACAACCAATAGACACCCCAGGCTGCCCAGGCAGTACTGGCCCCCAGGTAATGTAGTGCGCCCCTTCTTCATCGAGGTGATTGAGCTTTTGCACATAGGTGGTGTAGTCGCCGTAGCCTAAAAAGATGATGCCATCGGCTCGATTGGCGTCTTCGTATTCGGCGCTCCAGTCGTCGCTATATTGCTGGAACGAGATAAGTACGTCATACCCGCGGTTAGCGCTAGCGCGCACAATACTGGCCACCATAGATAAGAAAAACGGGTTGATTAGCGAATCGCCTGTGCCGTGATCTTCACACAATAACAGGGCAATGGTATTGGTTTGCTGAGAGCGCAAATTGCGCGCGTTTTTATCTACCTTGTAATTCAGCTCTTTGGCAATGGCCTGCACCTTTTGGCGCGTTTCTAAGTTAACCAAGGGGCTATCGCGCAATGCGCGCGATACAGTAGATTGCGATACGCCTGCACGGTAGGCGATATCAAAGGATGTAGGTTTGCGACCTTTTGTAGTCATAGTTAATTACAGGTTATAAGTATTATTGTTAACGCACTAATCGGGAGCAATGCTTCACGACGGCACTCCTGCGCCAGATACCCAAAGTATAGTCACTTATGGCGATACTACCGAATAATTGGCGCCAGACAAAGTCTCTTACCCTGCCCATCGCGAGCTTTTTTAATAGCCTGAATATACCCCATACACCAACAAAAACCACACCTAAAGCATAAGGTCAACGCAATGAATACGTATTCACTGCAACAGTGTTAACAATTGGTTGATAAACTAAATATCAACTAGCACCGTAATTTTAACTACACACCATCTAAAAAGTAGAAAACCCCACCAGCTATCGCCAATGAGGTTTTAATAGGGCTAAAACGAATATTTACATATGAATTATCGCTAGCCTCAATAGTACAGAGCCCTAATTACCCAATAACTTAAACCGAATAGCCGCACCACCACTGGTTGCCAAAGGCAGCGTTAAGCTATCACTACTTGTAACCACTTTATTTTCAATAATTATATCGTACGGTTTTGTTTGCCAGTTGGCGTCGTTACCATCGCGGTAAATTTGTGCTTCGTATTTTTTGCCTGCATCTAAAAAGCTAAGGTCTACATGTACGTTACGTTTATTCTCATCGGTTAACGTACCTAAAAACCAATCGTCGCTATCTTTTGCTTTACGAGCAATAGTGACAAATTCACCTACCTCACCTGCTAGCGCAATACTTTCTTGCCAATCGGTGGTTACATCCAAAATAAATTGAAACGGCTTCAGGTTAGCTTCGTAATTACGCGGCAAGTCGGCGGCCATTTGAATAGGACTATAAAGCACCACGTATAAAGCAAGCTGTTTAGCCAATGTCGTGCGCGGGCGGTTTTCGCCTTCCAAACCGTTAAAGCTTAAATCGAAAATACCTGGGGTAAAATCCATCGGCCCAGAAAGCATACGGGTAAAAGGTAAAATAGTGGTGTGCTCAGGCGGATTGGGTGGCGAGCCCCAAGCGTTAAATTCTTGCCCGCGAGCGCCTTCACGCGCTATCCAGTTAGGGTAAGTACGACGCAAGCCTGTATCTTTAATGGGCTCGTGCGTATTAATACTAATTTTTCGTTTGGCTGCTTCGGTTACGCTGCGTAAATATTCGCGCGACATAAACTGACCATCGTGCCATTCGTAACGCACAATACCGTTTTCATCTACGCGCTTAATACGGCCACCATCGGCAACATAGCCTGTTTTAACCTGTGCAACATTGTGCTTTTGGTATAAGTCAAAGGCATCGGCCATTTGGTTTTTATAATTAGTTACACTGCCAGATGTTTCGTGGTGGCCAATAATACGCACACCTTTTTCTTTGCCGTAGGCAGCAAGTTCGGCAATATCAAAATCATCGTAAGGTTTAGTAAAACTAAATACGTCGCCATTCGAGTACCAATCGCCATCCCAACCGATGTTCCAGCCTTCTACCAATACACCGGCAAAGCCGTATTTAGCGGCAAAGTCCATATAGTATTTGGTGTTTGCTGTTGTGGCGCCATGCTTAGGGCCGTTGCCCCATGTATTTTCATTGATATGCATTCCCCACCAAATACCAACATATTTGGCCGGCTCTACCCATGATACATCGCCAAGTTTGTTGGGCTCGTTTAAATTAAGAATTAAATCGGAATTAAGTAACCCCACAGCGTTGCTGGCAATTTGAATAGTGCGCCAAGGGCTATTAAATGCACCTTCTTTTTTTACTAATACGCCGTCAGACCACGGCGCCAAATCTGCTTTTAGCATGCCCTCGCGGCGCTGATCTAAAGCCATGCCTGCGTAGTCCACCAATGCCGCTTCATGAATACTGACGTGTGTGCCCGAGGCCAGCTTGAATGTAAACGGCGTATGCACGCGATCTATTTCGTTAAGTGCGCTTGTGTTATACACATATTCATAGCGGTTCCAGCCGCGAGCAGGTATCCACCACGCAGTTACGTTGCCGCTGTTTTGAATATTAAATTCTGTGTATTCGTTAGTAATTTCAATTAGCCCTTTTAGACCTTTTTGTTTAGGCACTTCGTACCTAAAGCCCACGCCATCATCAAATACCCGAAAGCGAACGGTGAAGCGGCTGGGGTTATGACTGGCATGACTAAAATCTACTTGCAACTCGGTGTGGTTGTCGCGCACCAATTGGCGCTCGCCCCAAGGCTGCTCCCAGGTAGAATCGCTGGATGATTTATTACTCGCAGCAATAGTAAAACCTTCACCCAGTGCGTGGGCGTTTTTAAAGGCCATGCCCAATGCCGAGCGGCTAATAACTTCTTCGTTATTGAATATTACGGTGTAGCTAGGGTTAGACGCGTCATCGTCCACGTTTACTACAATTTGGCCGTTTGGCGAAGCCACAGAAACCGTTTTGGCCAACGCCGATCCGCCAAAGGAACTAAAGATAAAGCACGCGGCGAGCGCCGTGTATTTATAAAGCTGCATAGTATTAACCGTTTATTGTTTGTTTATAGTATTTACTGATGTTAGTAGTTTGATTATAGGGAGCCGCAGACAGCGCAACTAGCATACTGCATACGTATTCAAGGTAGTCGCGCCCTCGGCTAGGCCTTACATACGTATGTAAACAGTAAATATGCGTAGAACGTATTAAACTCGGGCTTAGCTGCTACGGCACAAGCTATCAACATTGGCTGGAGACTAACACGCCCAACCATATAAATAGCGCCAAGTACAATGAATGCCTACAATAAAAAATACACCGAGGGAACCCAGTATGCGAACGCAAAATGCCACCATTACTCGACTAGTTTTATTCCTTAGCTTAAGCCTCGCCATTAGCGCGTGTAATGGTAACGGCCCCAAGCAAAATACTATTAGCGAACAAACGCCACCTGCAGATCAAACACCCGCGCAACCAGACGATACGGCGGGCGCAGACACAGAAGGAACAGAAGACCCAAAAGAAACACCAGATACTGAAAATAATAGCCCCACCGTTCGTATTCACTACTTAAATAGCAATCAGGCCTACGATAACTGGGGCTTACATCTTTGGGGCGATGCAATTGCAAGCAGTACAGCCACAAATTGGACATCTCCTTTTGCACTAACACGCGCTGAAAACGATTACGGCCTTTACGAAGTGCCCCTTGCCGACCCAAACGGCACGTTTAATTTTATTATGCACTTTGGCGACTTTAAAAACCCCGCCTACGATTTTTCTATTATTCCAGCTCAATTCGGCACCGACGTATGGTTAGTGCAGGATACCCCTGCAGATGTGACAAACGGCGTAGCCATTCCATTCGACAACGAAGCCGACGCGCGCGCAGCCTACGAATCGCTAATGGCCAATATCGGCAACGCGTCAGCCGCGTTAGACTTAACGGATATTGAAATAAAAGATAGCGATACAGGCCTCGCTGCCGACTGGGTAGACACAGCCCACTTTGCCGAAATTTATATTCGCGGCTATCAAGATTCAGACGGCAACGGCATAGGTGATATTCAAGGCTTAATTTCGCGGTTAGATTATTTAGCCGAGTCTGGCATAAACGGCATTTGGTTAATGCCAGCCATGGAAAGCTCGGATAACGATCACGGCTATGCCACATCGGATTACCGCGCCATAGAAAGCGACTACGGCACCATGCAAGATTTTCAACAACTGCTTGATGAAGCCCATGCGCGTAACATTGCCATAGTAATGGATTATGTGATGAACCATTCGAGCAATGCCAACCCCTTGTTCCAAGATGCACTAAGCTCACCCACTAACAGCAAGCGCGATTGGTATATTATTCGCGACGATAAATTAGAAGGCTGGAACACATGGGGCAGCGACCCGTGGAAAAGCAACGCCAACGGCTATTACTATGCAGCGTTCTCTTCGCAAATGCCCGATTTTAATTTGCGCAACCCAGATGTAATTCGCTTTCACCAAAACAACCTGCGCTTTTGGTTAAACATGGGCGTGGATGGTTTTCGCTTCGATGCCGTTGGTGTATTAGTCGAAAATGGTAAAGATGCCTGGGAAGACCAAGACGATAACCACCCCGTTATTAACGCCATGAAAACAACCATAGAAGCCTATCAAAAGCGCTACATAGTGTGCGAGTCCCCCACCGGCTACGCAGCCTTTGCTCAGCAAAACTCCTGTGGCCGCGCATTTAATTTTTCTGCAGGGCACGGTATTTTACGCAGCGTAAAACAGGGCAAGCTAGATGCAGAATTTGTTGAGCAACTTAATGCCAGCAATATAGACGCTATGCCACTTATTTTGGCCAACCACGATGCCTTTGCTGGCATTCGCGTGTGGGATCAACTTAACGGTAACAAAACACACTATAAACTGGCTGCTGCCAGCTATTTATTGGCTTCGCGCAACCCATTTACTTACTATGGCGAGGAGATAGGCTTGGCAGGCGCTGCGAATTTATCCGGCGATTGGAGTATTCGCACCCCAATGAGCTGGAACAACGACCCACAAAATGCAGGTTTTAGCACGGCACAACCCTTTAGGGAGTTGTCTGCCAATGTTATGACCCAAAATGTAGAAGCACAATTAGGTAAAACCGATTCACTATTAGCCTATTACCGCAGCATCTACGATCTTCGCAATGCGCACCCAGTAATAGCGAACGGTAATTTAAATGTGCAGGGGCAAGCTAACGATAACGCACTGGTTTTGGTGCGCACCAGCGACGACGCACAAGCAGTTATTCTATTTAATTACAGTGCACAAGCGACAAGTAAAAGTGTTAGCGGGTTAACCGCCAGTGCAAATTACAGTGGCGCATTAGGAGCAAGTAATAACGTTAGTGCTAATGCAAGCGGTACAGCAACAGTAACCATACCTGCGCAAACTGCCGTGGTTTATATTCGCCAGTAATATTCCAATAATTTAAACAGCGTATTTAAACTGCGCATAAAAAGCCTAGGGTACCTAGGCTTTTCAGACTGATGACAAACCTAACGCAGAATATCCTGCGAGTAAATTCTTAGGGCGAAAGTTAAAAAATGTTCAACTCATGCTTCGCTATGGATTGCGATGTTATAACAACGCAGGAGAAGTTGTCAGGACGAATTGAGCAAGTTACAGGGGCATCGTTTTTGAGTTTTCACCCTAAGAACTTACGAATTCAGAAGAATTAAACTCTTCGCAAAAATAATAGAGGGGTTTATCAATTATCTGAGGCCTACATAGAATAATATAGGCCTTTGAGATTCTAAGCTAAGACTGTAGCATTTAGTTTAGGCCGTCTTGTGTCTTAGCTATCTGGTGTAACGCTTCAATACGTCTGCTTGTGTAGGATAATTCAACGCGCAAGCTTTAATAAATTTATTTATATCCGTCGTCTTGTACTTATGTGCCAGTTCATTACCTTTACGCAACTGGCTTTTATCAGGGTAAATTCCCTTACCTGCCAACAGACAATTCCAAGAAATATTTGGGAAATATGCATCGAGCTGCTGCTGTTCCAACTCCTGAGTGATATTTTTTCCCTGCATCCAAGAGCTTAGTATTGAGTATAGTGAAGCTGATATTTTATCATTCGAACCACAAGCTCTCCAATACTCGGTATCTGTACGTGACACAATCCTAAAATGAGCCGTAATATAGTCGCGCACTGCATCAAAACGATGGCTAATACGACTATTAAAATCTTTTCGACTCTGCTCTGTATGTTGGCCTTTATCATAGGCTTCTATAAATCGCACAACAGTTTCTTGCACCATATCAAGCGCGGTAGCCTCTAGCGGTTCGATAAACCCCTGAGATAGCCCGACTGCCAAGCAGTTTCTCACCCAATGCTCTTGTACTCGACCAACTTTAAATTTTAGGTGCCGAGCCTCCACATCTGAATCGAGCAAGTTCAAGGTAGTGCGCAACTCAGTTTCGGCTGCGTCTGCGTCACAAAAACTGGAGCTATACACATATCCGTTACCGGTACGATTTGTTAACGGAATATCCCAACGCCAACCATTTTTCATGGCTGTAGATGTAGTTTGACAATTGGGTTCATCAACTTGATCGGTTGGCAAAACCACCGCAGAATCGTTAAACAAACTTTGCACACAACTTATAAACGGAACTTTAAGCGCTTGCTGTATTATTTGCCCTTTAAAGCCACTTGAATCAACGAATAAATCTCCACCTATAGATTCCCCTTCATCAGTCAACAAATGACTCACATCACCATTCTCTTTTAGTACAACCTCGCATACTGTTGCCTTTTTGTACTTAACTCCTCTCGACGCAGCTACTTTAGCTAAATATTGGCCGAGTAAATTTGAATCAAAGTGATAACCATAGCTGGTTTCAAAGGGGAAATTTTCCGCTGGTAGTGGGGCTTTTTTTTGCTTTGCAAGCTCGACCCCCAAAAAGAAATGATCGGGCAAGCCATCTAAGTCAACGCCCTGACGAATTAGAAAACTGTTATGAAAGAAAGCTGGAATAGTATGATCATCCGTCTTTGAATAAAATGGATGAAAGTAACTTTCATACCCAGGCTTAATAGACCAATCATTAAAACGAATGCCAACTTTATAGGTTGCGTTACAAGCGGGCATCCACTCTTCTTCTTTGCAACCGATTAAATCGAGAAACACCTTAAGCGGAGGAGTTGAACCTTCACCAACTCCAATTATTCCAATATTTGGCGATTCGACTAATGTTATTTCGAATGCCTCTTGCTCCCAGTGTTTCGCCATTAGATTTGCGGCAATCCAACCTGCGGTACCACCGCCAAGAATAACGACACGCTTTTTAGTTTCGCTCATACTTCTATCTCGTTATTAGTTTTTACGCACCCCTAAATTGCAAAAAACCGCAGCGAGTAAACCCGCTACGGTTAGTCATAGAGTGGCACAGCTTGAATTAAGATCCAAGTTTAATATGTCACATTTAGAATGCGTAGTTTACACCCACGTAGAACTGACGGCCGTAGGAGCTATACTCGCCTAGTAAACTAGAAGAGCCATAGTCTTGTTTATTGGGCTCATCAGTTAAGTTGTTAGCTTGTAGTACAACCTCTAAACCCATATCAAACGCGTATGATGCTTGGATATCCACCGTTGTATATGGCTTGGCCAAAACAGGGGTAGAGCTACCTGGTATGGCCAAATTCACAACATACTCATCCCGAGACCGGACGTTTAAGTGTGTGCTGAAGTTATCAATATCCCAGAATGCAGTAGCACTCCATACATTTTCGGAAAGCCCTGGCAGACTGACTGTTTCTCCAGAAAGCGCTCCTCCACCAACCTCTGTTTCACTCTCTGTATACGAGTAGCTCGCGGTCAAACCTAACCCACCGAATACTCCAGGCAAACTAGTAAACGTTTTTGTTCCCGCCAATTCAATACCTCGAATGTAACCACCTTCAGAATTTTCAAAAGTATTGAATGCACCCTCAACAGTATCTTCTGGTGCTGAATCAGGAATGGTAATGCCATAGTCTATAAAATCTATTTCACCGGGAGCATAGTTACGCTGTTGAACCAAGGTATCTATCTTCTTGTAGAAACCAGCTACAGTTACAGCACCGTCATCTTCAAAGTAGTGTTCATAAGAAACATCTAGCTGAGTGGCACGGAACGGATCCAAGTACGGCGTACCTTTCGTCCAGACGTTGTAGCGCGGCACTTCTGTGGGCACTCCGTCTTGATCAACCGTGGTAGTATCAAACCAACCACCGGCACCACCTTTCATTTGACCAACAGGAGGGCGACCCAATACTTTGGCTGCAGCTAAACGTACATAGTCGCTATCCGTTAGCTCAAAATTTAAGTTAAGGGAGGGAAGCGTATCCGAAAATTCTGGGCCGAACTCACCTTCAACGAAATTTGAATTGGAATTACCAACATCATCTACAATTGTGTCGCCAGCATCATTCCCGACATAAACTAACCCTTGCGCTTTTACATCAGTTTTAACATGACGAACACCAAAGTTACCTGTCACAGGTATATCTCCAAGCTGAGTTTCTATGTTCGCCAATATGTAGAATGCTTTGGTATCTTCAACTAATGCCCCAGACTCAACAAATGTCCAATCGCGAGCCCATATCTGTTTCCCTTCGTAGTTTCCCGCGCCAAAGATTTCATCAGCCAGCCCGTCGATACTCACAACCAAATGGTCCGGAGCGCCCTCTACAGAACCGACAGAAGCAAAGCCATCCAACGCTATTGGGGAACACTCTACAAATGGGTCGGAAAGATTATCGTCGCACCAACTTTCTGTTTCACCATCTCCGATGTTAAAAATACCGTCACGGCTTCCCCACAAGAATGCTCCGCGCTCAGAATCGAAAACTCGCTCGGACAATCGAACACCTGTCTCAATCGAATTGACAAACCCAAGTTCAACCTCTTGCACAAAATCCACTTTAAATGACTGAACGTCATCGGTGTAAAGGTGTGGGTACTCCTCATAGCGCCCCAATTTCATTTGATCAAGACTGGTCAAATCAATGTCGCCAGTCAACTCTAGAGTTGGAATATCATCGCCGTTCGACTCATAAGTAAAGCCTTGACTTGCAAGCTCACTCCACCGAGCATCTCCAGTGGTATATGGCTCGTACGCATGCATGGTCGCCAAACGATCTTTACGCGTTTTCTCGCCCGAACTATCAGCGAAGTCGAGGCTTAGTGTCGACCCTTCTCTGATCACCCACTCAAGATTAACGCCAATAGCAGTTGAATCAGCGTTAGAACTTTGATCTTCTGTTCTAGATTCTATCCAAGTCCCACCCTTTCTTTGAATATGTGGGTCGGTAATCGCTACAGCAAAGTCTTCAATTTCACCTGCAGAGTTAACACTTAAAGGAGTTAGTGTTGCACCACCTCCACCAAGACTCCCTACTGTCACACCGTGACGAATATCTTCTGATTCAAATTTAGTCGCAAAATAATCCACACTTAAGGATAGGTTATCGCTCGGCTCCCAAACAACGGCTGCCATATAACTATCTCGGATATCTTTACCTGAACCAGCTTGGAATTGAAGGGCTGCAGGCAACCTATATATGCCGTTTTCAGGATCAGGATCATCCGTTCCATACCCAAGCTGATCATCAGCCGATGCACGAGCTTTGGTAAAACTATTCGGTTGATCTAAGTGAGAGAAACCTAAGCTAACACCCAAAGTTTCATCTAAGAACTTACCCATATAAGAAGCTGACAGACGATTACCGTTTGCATCGGCGCCTACATCTTCGGCAGCGTCGTTATAAGAGAGACGGGCTTTAACATTGAAATTGTGATCTTGCGCCGCGTCTAATGGATTGGCTGTTTTTAACTCAACGGTTGCCGCTACACCACCTTCAACAAGTGATGCTTTAGGCGACTTATAAACCGCTGCTTGAGTGATTAGCTCCGCTGGATACTGATCAAATGCCATCCAACGTAAGCTTTCTGTTTCTGAGGAAGTAGTAGCTTGCTCGCGGCCATTCAGTGTTGTTTGAATGAAATCACCATTCATACCGCGGATGTTTAGCTGTGAAGATTGCCCCGAATCGCGCACGGTAGTTACACCAGGTAAGCGACCAAGAGAATCTGCGATAGAAGCATCTGGCAGGGAAGACAAATCGCCCGCATCCACGACTTCTACAATTGTGTCTGCGTCACGTTTTACCGCTACAGAATTCAAAATGGAAGAACGAATGCCAGTTACAACGACTTCCTCTAAAGCTGCATCCTGTTCTTGTGCGTACAGGTTAACGCTAGTCAACGACGCTGTGGCGGTTAGTGCCGCAATACAATGCGACAGGTAGGTTTTTTTCATTGTAGCTACTCCCAAATATTTATCGATTATTTTGTTATTAACGAAATTTGGTATTCAAGGATGAAAGCTTGTAAGCGGCATCTATTATTACCAAGTTTCGCCGTATTCTCTTAGGCCAACCTATAGTAAGTTCGTATCCACTTAATGCACAGGGGCTTGCATACGTATTCAGCCATTGCATACGTATTCAAGCAAAACTATTCTGAAGAGCAACTGCATACGTATGCAGCTTATAACGCGACAATCAGTTTCAATCTTAGCGAGACTAAGTTACTACTTTGGCGCCAAATATTTTTCAACACCAGAGCGCCCACATTTCATGCCTTTTAATAGCTATAAGAATGTATAGTACCCAAAGTTAGAACATTCAAACTTTAAATAATGAAATCAAAATGCTTGTCGCGAATATCGTTATAAACGTACAAAATAATGACTAGTATCTTATTAAATACCAACAAGCACTATTAAAGGGAGTTGTATAGAATTGGAAAGAATAGCTTGGTACTACCCAGTATAAGCTAGGAGAGAAAAACTGTACTTATAAAACTCGGGATGAAAAAGGAAGCGTCAATTAAAGGCAGGGGGGGGGGTAAAATTAATCTAGAGTCAGTTAAGCCAATTCAAGTTGAGTTACATTAAGTTAAGCTAAGTTAAAATTGAGACTGGCGAAGATGATTTCCCTCCACCAGTCTCAAGACTATTTACTTAGTAACTGCTTTCTCAACCTCAGATGATACATTAGCAACCACACGGCGGTTGGCGGCACGGCCAGCGGCGGTATCGTTGGTGTCGATGGGGTTTATTTCACCGAAGCCTGTCGCAGTTACACGGGCTGCATCAATATTGAATTGGCTTACTAGTGTCGCTTTCACCGCATCTGCACGCTTTTGTGAAAGTTGTTTATTGTAGGCCGCACTACCGCGATCGTCGGTATAACCCTCTACGCTCACCTGAGTGTTCGCATATTGGTTCATAAAATCTGCCACGCGTTTTACTTCCGCGTAATAGCTTTCTTTTACAACCGCACTATTGTTGTCGAATTGAATGCTCAAATTAATGGCAACTGTTTCGGTTAATGAAAGTGAGCAGCCTTTGGCATCTACTTTATGGGTAGCCGCTGTATTGGCACAACTATCTTGATAATCGGCTACGCCATCGTTATCGCTATCTAAGGCACAGCCTTTTGCATCTACTTTCACATTAGCGGGCGTTGCTGGGCAAGCATCCAAAGTATTGGCTACGCCGTCGTTGTCACTATCCATGGGCTTGGCTGGTGTTGTAGCTGCCGGCTTTACAGTAGGTTTACTTGCTTTAGCTTTACCGCCAAACACATAGGCCAAACCAACATTTACACCTACATCGTTAAAGCTATCATCTAAGTCGTGCAGGGCACGCACATCGCCACGCACTTGAAAGTTTTCGGCAAGTAAACCTTTTATACCCACGCCCGCATTTACAAATGTGCTGGAGCTATCGCCGAAACCGTCTACATCCACATTGCGGCCGCCAATACCCGACACCAAATAAGGTTTCCAATCGCCTTTTGCGTCGCCTAGGTAATACAAACCATCTAACAGCAAGTGCTTAGTTGTTACATCAACATTGCTATTTTCTATTTCACTGTTTAAGTAGGTGTAAGAAAGCTCTCCGCCCCACTTATCAGAAAAGTCGTAACCCGCACCTAAAGTGAGTGGGGTTGCATCGTCAATAGATAAGTCGTTATCGTAAAAGTACTTTCCTGTAGTTACAAATATACTTTTATCACCTTCGTCGGCGAAGCTAACGCCTGCACTTAACGACGACACTAATACGGCTATTGAACTGGCCAATTTAAGTTTATTTGTCATGCTCATTCTTCCTTATGGTATAGATAATGTTCAGTTATTAATCTCTAGTTGCTAGTTGCTAGTTGCTAAATTCAAATTTATAGCACCAGCCTTACATTCGTACATAAAGGCTTCACGCATTTGCCTCTGGCGTGTAGTTAATGTTTACATCCATTTGATTAAACGGAATTTCAATACCTTTTTTATCGAATGTAATTTTTACTTTTTCGGTAAGTGCAAAGTAGGTGGGCCAGTAGTCAGGGGTATTCACCCAGCAGCGCACAACAAAATTTACGCTTGATGCCGCCAATTCAGATACGGCAACGGTAACCTCTTCACCAACAAGCACAGCACTTTCGTTGGCGACTATTTCATGTAGCTGATCTTTTACTACGGCTAAATCCGAGCTATAGCTAACCCCTACAACCAAATCTACGCGGCGCTTCGCCTGCATTGAATAGTTAACGATGTTGCCGCCCATTACATTCGCGTTAGAAATAATCACAGTTTTGTTATCGGGCGTTAGCAGTATGGTAGAAAAAATAGATATTTCTTTTACCACACCCGAAGCGCCACCGGCTTCTACAAAGTCCCCAACACGACAGGGCCTAAACGCTATCATCAGTACACCAGCTGCAAAATTGGCAAGCGAACCCTGCAGCGCCAAACCCACAGCCAAACCTGCAGCACCCATAATGGCTACGATTGAAGCTGTTTGAACACCTAACTGACCCAATGCGGCAATAAATACAAACGCCATCATCAAGTAGTAAATAATATTGGTAATAAATTTAGCAATTGTTGGGTCTACTTTACGATTAGACAACGCTTTGCCTACTGCACGACTCACAACACCCACAACCCACTTACCTATTATAAAAATAAGCAGCGCCATTAGAATTTGAGTACCGTAAACCATAATGTAACCCGTGGCTTGGTCGCTAACTTTTTGAATATCAATATTCATATCGAAGATTCCTAAATAAAAGAATGAAAAAATAAAACGTTAAAATGGCTTAGATAAAAAGATGCTGCTCTGCACGTAAAGCGGAGGCTCCGCCTAGAATTGAAGGTAAACTTACAATTCTAGGCGCTATCTTTTTTTTTGAAGCGGGTATACCTGCTAACTTGCGTTGCTCTAACAGGTGTTCAAGTTCTTTTTTGGCCAGCAGCGAGAGCGCCCCGCCTTCACTCGACAACATTAATCCGCGCGACTCGAAAAAATCCATTTGCCCCGCTGTAAGCAAATAAACAAACTCGTGCAAGGCATCTACAACAAAATTATTTTTAGAAGCGAGTGCAACGTTTATAAGAAATACAACATTCTCACTAAACGCCACATCGCTTACGGTAATGTTTTCGTGTACTTGAATTTGTACACGCAAACGCAGTAACGCACGTTTAGCGGCACCGCTTAAATTAATTGATGATATATCCATATTTACCTCTTCAACTCGCACAACAAGGCTGTAAGTTCCGATGAAATTCACTTTACCAAAATTGTGTAAAATCGTTTGTAAAACGCTGTAAAATGGCAAACGCCCTACAACAGTGAGCTTGAGCGGAGCAGGCAAATACTTGTTTTACACTATTTTACAATTGCCATAGATTCCACCAGCCGCAAACGCGTAAACTTAAGCACCAGACAATTAGCCACAAAACGCCCAGCCAATAAGGAAGAAACAATTGAACATTGTGCTTTTAGAGGATGACCCACAACAGGCAGAGCTTGTAACGCAATGGCTTAGCGCAGACCCACTGTTTAATGTGACCCATTACGAAAACGTAAAATCGTTTTTAGAAGGCTGCCGGGCCAATGTGTTTGATGTGGCCATAATGGACTGGGAACTGCCAGACCAAACAGGCCTAGAGGCGCTTAAGCACCTGCGCACACGCGATAAACACGACTTTCCAGTTATATTTACCACCCAGCGCGACTCGGAAGAAGATATAGTAGAAGCGCTTAATTCTGGCGCCGACGACTACCTAGTGAAGCCCCTGCGCAAAGCCGAGCTGCTAGCAAGGGTAAACGTTGCCCGCCGCCGATTGGGGTTGGCATCTGCATCCACCACCCTTACCCTTGGTGATATTTTGGTAGATACCCAAGCGCGTACAATTACTAAACAGGGCGAACAGGTGAAAGTTACCCAAAAAGACTTCGACGTAACCGTGCACCTGTTAAGTAATGTAGGTAAAGTATTGTCTCGCGAGTATCTACTTAAAGCCGTATGGGGCGTGAGCGCCGACTTGAATACCCGTACTGTAGATATGCACGTTAGCCGCGTACGCCGCAGCCTAGGCATCAACCCCGATATGGGCTATTGCATAACCACTATTTACCAGCACGGCTACCGTCTAGAAAAAATTAGCAACGAAACGTAATTGCACGCACAGCACAGGATTAACCATGACTAAGCCCAGTAAAATACACTCACTCGCTATGGTGTTCTGCTTAACAATTGCCGCGTGGAGCCAAACAGCACTCAGCGCTGACTGGCTATATACCGTGCGCCCAGGCGACACCTTTTGGGACCTGTGCCTTAAATACACAAACAAAAGCAACTGCTGGCAGGAGCTGCCCGACCTGAACCAGGTAAAACGTACCCGCGAACTGCCGCCAGGCTACGTTATCCGCATCCCCGTCAGCTGGTTGAAACAAGCGCCAGCACCGGTGACTATCGAACACCTTTCTGGCGATGTATTCTTGGCCGCGCAAGCAACCGCGCCTCACACACCCGCCATAAACAGCGCTGCCAACACGCCAAAAGCTAAACCACTTAGCAGTGGCGAAAAACTGAGCATTGGCAGCACCGTGTATACCGAAAACGGCTATGCCAGCCTGCGCTTCGCCGACGGCAGCACCCTTATGGTTATGCCCTACTCATCGGTAGCGCTAGATGCCTTTACCACCCACGATGGCGAAGCCATTGTAGATAGCCGTATGCGCCTGCTAAAAGGCACGGTAAAAGCCAAGGTTAAGAAGCGCCAGCCGCAAACCCGCTTTAGTATTACCACGCCCGATGCAGTTGCAGCCGTACGCGGCACCGAGTTCCAAGTAAGTTCGAGCGACGACCAAGCAGCCCCCACGCGTATAGAAGTATTTGAAGGCCTGGTTGGCGTTGGTAACGACAAATCACAGCAAGAAGTACCCGCAGGCTTTGGTATTAGTGCAAGTAAAGATAAAGCGCTTGCGGCCCCCAAAGCGCTGCTAACCGCCCCTGTAATCACGCCCCCTCCGGCTGCGGTTATTCAACCTTATACGCTTGAATGGCAAGCTTTAGAGCAAGCCAGCAACTATGAGGTTCATATAAATAGCCACGACGAAACCAATGCACTACAACAGCACGCAACGGTTGCCACAACAGCAATGGAAATAAACAACCTCGCCATAGGCTGCTACACCGTAAATGTAAGCGGTGTAGATGCCGAGCAGTTTCAAGGCTTAGCCGCACAGCAAAAACTTTGCACCGCGCCGAATGTTGGCACCCCCGTGCTGGCTAAAACCGGCTTGCAAAAGGCAAAGGGCAACAACAACCTAACTTGGGCCGCTCCCGAAGGCGCCCAAAGCTACGAGGTGCAATTTGCTAGCGATGCCGAGTTCAGCCACATAACCAATGAAACAACAACTAACACACCCACAATAGCGCTAACCACCAACAAAAAAGTCTTTATTCGCGTGCGCGCGATTGGCGAGGCAGGCCAAGCCAGCAGCTATTCAAATGCTTTGCCTTACCAGCCCAAAAACAAAGACTGGCAAGCCATTTTATTTATAGGAATCGCGTTCATTGCTGGGCTTTAAAGCAACACTGCAACAAATAAAACAGCACATACAACTACTGGCGTTTTGTGCTGTTCTTTCTCTTCTTACCGGGTTGGTCTCGCATTACCAAATGACGGTAGCCTTCGATCGATTCGTATTCGATTGGGCGCAACGCTTTGCCCCGCTTACCATTGGCGACGATATAGTCATTATAGAAATAGACGATAAAAGCATTGCCCAACTCGGGCGCTGGCCTTGGTCTCGCGACACCCACGCGGCATTGATTAATACCCTGCACGCTGAAAACGCCAACACCATTGCCTTTGATATTTTATTTGCAGATTACGATAAAACTAATCCACAAGCCGACCAAGCCTTTACCAACGCCATACAACAGCACGGTAACGTTATACTGCCCCTGCACATTGAAAAATTAGGCACCCAGGGGCAAATGCTAGAAGTGCTGCCGGCCAAATCGTTTGTAAAAGCGGCTGCGGGCTTAGGCCATGTACACGTAGCGCAAGATAGCGACGGCGTTACCCGCAGCGTGTTTTTAAAAGAAGGGGTGGGCAACGCCTTTTGGCCGCACTTTTCGGTCACCATTCACCAGCATTACGAACAGCCCTTAGCAACATTGCCAGGCGAGCAAAACCATCAGCAAAACATGCTCCCCGAACCCAACACTATTGCGCGCGATTACTTAAATTACATTCCTGTAACCACTAGCGCCCCCAACCTAACGTATTTTTCTTATGCGGATGTGCTTGCTCAAAACACCGCCAAAAATGCGTTTAACAACAAACTCGTTTTTATTGGAGCCACGGCAACAGGCTTAGGCGACGTGCTTACCACCTCTGTTGGCGCTATGGCGGGTGTAGAACTTAACGCGTGGATATACGAAGCCCTAAGGCAAGACAAACTTATTCAGCATGCAGGGCCAAGTGTTACTCTTGCTATAAATTTATTGGCCACATTTATTTTACTTATTATTCTTGGCCGCCTTGCACCTAAAGCGCTACTGCTTGCAAGCTTAGCCTCTGTACTAGGCTTACTAGGCCTAAGCATTGGTTTACAAAATTACTTCAGTGTGTGGCTACCACTTTCGCCAGCTTTATTTGCCCTGTGTATGTTTTACCCGCTATGGAGCTGGTTGCGATTAGAAATAGCGGTAAAATTTTTAAAGAGCGAGCTACACCAATTAAATGAACACCCCCATCAACTTCAGTTTGAAATAAAACAAGCCGAAAGAGGCCTAAATTATTTACAAGATTTAGGCATTCTTAGCCGCTGGGAATCGAGCAAGCGCACGGAAGAAAAAAACACCCCAGCCAATTTAACTAGTGCAGAAAACGACGAGCATGTATTTTTATTGCACACAGACACAGCCATTATTCGCGCTTATTTATCTAAGCAATACCTGCAAAAAATACCCAGCGACTGGCAAATGGCAAAGCGCGCACAGGCGCTATTCAATCGTTTTTATACTCGCAACAACACCTCGCCATACGCTAAAGGCTCCGGCACTGAAGTTATATCGCAAACCGTTGCGCAATTAAGCGCGGTAAAGCAAAGCGAAGAAATTAGCCAGCGGTTACTGCAACAAAGTTTAGCCAAACTACAGGACGGCGTAATAATAGCCAACATGTACGGTACAGTGCTGTTCGCAAACGACGCCTTTAGCGCTATGACAGGCCGAACCGTAGACAGCAACACCAACTTAATGGATGCCATCGGTCAACTTAGCCTAAAAGACAGCAATCAGTGGCGCCCGCTTATTGCTTCGCTCTATGCCGATAGAAAATCCATTTCTGGCCAAGCGGCAAACACCAATACCAATGTAGATTTATTCTTCCAAGCGCGCACAGAAAATATATACGGGGACTTTGAAGATACCATCATCATTACCTTCACCAACATTACCGAAGTGCGCGCAGCAGAAAAAGCCAAAATGGAAGCCCTTAATTTTCTCTCGCACGACTTACGCGCCCCTATGCTTTCGGTATTGGCGGTTATTGAACGTCACAAAACCAATTGCGCCGAAGCTAATTTTGCCGAGCATCAAGCGTTTACCACAATAGAAACCTTAGTACGACAAAACCTAAGCTACGCAGAAGACTTTTTACAGCTTAGCCGCGCGCAAACACTCAAGGAATCACAATTCCACTTTTGCGACCTGCACGCTATTTTTGACGGCGCCCACAAAAACGCACTGGCGTTGGCCCGAGCTAAAAACGTGAGTATTCAAACGCAAAAAGCGGACGTAGATGCTTGGGTAATGGGCGATCACACGCTACTAGAACGCGCCCTAACCAATATTATTACCAACGCAATTAAATACAGCCCTAAAAATAGTTTTATTCAGCTGAACTTGGCGCAAGCAGGTAACCAGTTTGAAATTGCGGTACAAGATAACGGCATTGGCATAAACAACAAAGATTTAAAAACCATTTTCGAGCGCTTTAGCCGTGGTAAAAGCGGCAACAAAGAACACGGTGCAGGCCTTGGGTTATATTTTGCGGCACTGGTAGCCAAGCAACATGCGGGCGACATTGAAGTTGAAAGCGAGCTAGGTAAGGGCAGCGTATTTAAACTAGTGCTGCCTGCCTGCGCGGAATAACGTTAATAAAAAAAGGGCGCAAAATGCGCCCTCACTTACCATTCCTTTATTGCCTTACGGCTAAATTAATCTGCACTTAGTACAGTATCTGCTGCAACCTTACTTAAGTTTTGAATAACCACATCCTGCTCGGCACTTACATCCTCCACACTAAAGCTTGGCGTTGCATCGCTATCGTCGGCTGGGTAATGAGTGAACATATATTCTGCTAGCGCATCTTGCTCGGTGCCATCGTCAGCAAAAACTGTATTGCCTGTTTGCACACCTTCGGCTTCAAGATCCACAATATTAGCACCCGCACCCGATGGGAATGGGTAGCGATCTCCGCCGCCAGCCAAGAAGCCTAACGTAACCACTCTAAAAGTTTGCGAAGCGGCTGTAGGGTTAAGTACACCGTTTTCTACCACTACAACTTCACTGCCATCGGCCTGAGCACCATTGCTATCTAACACTACAAGGTTGCGAATACGCGAACCCGCCGTGCTCACCGCAGGTGGCGACACAGAATCATCTACCGTTTGAGCCGTTTGTGCAGTGTCAAAACTAAAGCGGATACCAGCAACCTGTGGGAATTGACCAGGGGTTGCGCCATCGCTACTTGCCGCTACACCGTGCTCTAATACTTGTTTTAATTGCTCACCGGTAAGGGTAACAAGTGACAGTGAATTATTAAAACGTAACGCAATTTCTAAATCTAATTGCGACACTTCACCTGGGTTATTTATGCCTTCGATACCAGCAGGGGCATTACACACTACCGCATCATCGCCGGTTGCACCGGGTGGCACACTGCAGTAGCCAATAGATGCACGAATACCACCGCCATTTTTAATTGAAACAGCAACGCTCGCATCGGTTAATTGTGCGTACTCCAAGTTAGCCTGAGCAGTAAGGCTGCCAAAGTTGGTTTCTTCGCTACGTACCGCACTGCGCTCACCATTTAAGTACACCGAGGTAGAGCCAAATACATTACCTGCGCGTGCAGCTAGCGCCGACGTTAACGTATCAGAAATGGCTTTTACTTCTGCAATCGCGTCACTTACACCTAAACCATTTTCAATTAGGCCTGTTTCATCTGCTGCGTATACTCCATTTATAGCATCATCCATCAAGCTAGGAATAATTACGCCGTTACTATCGAAGCTAACCACCAAGCGACCAAGGTAAGTGTAATCGCCATCGGTATTCACCACTAGTGTAGGCTCGTCAGCTGCACTATCAAAAACTAAGGGGTAAGTATCTACAGCAGTATCACCACCGCGCAATCTATCGTTGGTATCCGCCAATAACGTGTTTGAACCACCGGCAACAATAATATCTACATCACTTAGCAGTGTTGCCAATTCGCGCTCTATAGCAATTTGCTGCATGTGCGCCAATACAATCACTTTGTTAATACCTGTTGCAGTTAACTCATCCACACTGGCCTGAATAGAAGCCGCTAGCGCATTTATATCCGCGCTGTCAGCTGGAGCTATAGTGACATCGCCCGGTGAAGAAATACTATGTAATGTAGACGTGGTCGCCCCTACCACACCAACGCGCTGACCGCCTACGGTAATTACAGTACTCGCTGCAATTTTATTTTTTAGTGCAGCGGCCGGTGCGCCATTCGCACCCACAAGCGGTGCCAAATTTGCATCGGTAGAAAAATCAATATTCGCTGAAAGATAAGGAAAGCGAGCACCAGCCCATGCGTTATCGCCACTTGCTTCGGCAGAAAGTAATGCGGCCACTTCGCCGGTGCCTAAATCGAATTCGTGATTACCAAATACCGACGCCTGCACGCCCAATGCATTCAAATAAGCAACATGCGCACGGCCAGTACCGGTTACGCCCAATACAGGTCGCAGCGCGTTATCACTTGCCACATTGTATTCCGGCCCTGGAATCCAGTTATCACCAGAGCTTAATAGCAAGGTGTTGGCGTAATCGTTTTTAAAGCTTTTAACCAGCGCAGAAAATCGCACCGCGTTATTTATAATATCTCGTCCGCCGTCTACATCAGCAAAATGCAATAGCTGTAGTTCGAAAGCGTCGTTATTACACACATAGTTGGTTTCTGTAATTTCGGACTCATCCAACATACCGCTGGCATCAACATCTAAACCAGAGTGAATAGCCACGCCACCTAAAGGACACTCGCCGTGGCCGGCCTCTAGTACCACCTGCGCTATTAGGCTGTTTACACCATTGTCTCCGGCTGCGCCGTTAGCGCCATCGGTTCCATTTGCACCATCCTTACCGTCGCCACCACAGGCCGCCAAAGCAAGGGAAGACAATATTGCCGCTGTCAACTTCAATCGTTTCATGACTTCTCCTATTCGTCTTAAAAAAAGATGAATACTAGGTAAAACTCATGACGCAACCATGACTAGATTATTTATTTTATGTGACAAGAACGGGCTTATGCCGCCACAAAAGCGAAGCAAAAGTTAGCGTTCGAAAGAAAACCCCGTGGGGTATTTATGGTATGCATCGTAGTCTTGCTTACTTAGCGGCACACCTTGTTGGCGAGCAATGGCGTAAACCATATTCAGGTGAAAATAAAAATTAGGGAAGATATATTGGAAAAGGTACTCGTAAGGCCCGAGCGTAACCGTTGCGAAGCCGGCTTTATCCTGCACACTTTTAGGCAAATTCGCTTCGGTAATAACTAGCGAGTTGAGATACGCAATAGTTTGCTCTATTTGTTGCTGCAAACCATCAAAACTATTTATTTCGTTTTCGAAACTAACTGCCGGCTGCCCTATTAGCGGACAGCACCCGCGAAGGCTAAAATTGGCACAGGCCCGCACATGATTTATTAGCGGCAGCATGTCGTCGGTTAAACGCGCTTGCAATGTCTCGTCGCCAGCCATTACGTCTATTTTTTGTAAAATAAACGCGAGACGGTCTAAATAATAGATAAAAATATTGGGTGCACTTGCCAACATAGTTCTAGGGTAGAGTACGTGTCATAAATAAACTGTTAGGGTCTAACGTATAATCACCGAAAGGCTCGCAATAGGTGAAACCAAATTTCTCATACAGGTTACACGCTCTATCAAACCACGATGAAGAGCCTGTTTCTAAACTAATACGTGTATAACCTTCATCCTCGGCATAGGCAATTATATGCCGCAACAACTGCGCACCCACTCCCTTACCTTGGTACTGCGGCTTGGTACGCATAGATTTAAGCTCTAGGTGTGTGTCATTCAGTCTTTTAATTGCACCGCAACCAACCAACTCATCGCCGCTCCATACACTCCAAAATGTGACTTCTGGTGCGCGCAACTTATCTAACGCCAGTGTATGGCAGCTTTCTGGGTTAGATACCTCCCACATTTCACGCATGTGATCGGATAGTAATTCTGCAATCGCAGGCCGCGATAAATCGTCAACTTCAATTGTTAGTTCCATTGGTAAACCACTTACACCTATTGTTTTGCGGTGCAGCATGCAAGCTAAAACAAACTTGTATTAGCAGGCACCACAAAAGTATTTTTATTTATTATCAAGCACTTAAGATGATTTCGCACCAGTAAAGCTTCTATCTGGCGCATCGTCACAATACCCCCAACGGCCGACAAATGCACTAGCAGAGGTAAACTCTAATCTTAATTGCCCCCAATATTTACTGCCATCTTTGGTTGTATCGCAGGCTCTATTTGATTTATTTTCTACCCAGTAAGCGTTAACTATCATTGTATGCTTATCTAAATTATGGGTAATCGCACCATTAATAATTTTAGCGTCTTCTTTTTCGTTGTTATAGGTTCCCACCAGCGTTTTACCAAACAGGTCGAACTGGAAATCTGCAGCCTCTTTTTGGTAGTAATTATTCGATACCCATACCCCGTTTGTTATATCGCTAGCCTGTAAGTGCTCTTGCACCTGTTCACTCGCGTCTTCCGCTGACCAAATAGGTAAATTCGCCACAGTTGCTACTAAAGCAGTAATGGCGGCTATCGCGGTGGTTACACTTGTAATGATGCCCGTTGTGGTGGTTAACCAGTTTTTCTTATTATCCGTCATGCTTCACCGTGTATAGTAATTATCAGCTAAATAAGCATTATTATTCATGCGCCAACGCTATGAATATAATCTATAGACTTATTCCAAGGCGGCACAGTTAAACGCAATCAAAGTTTGTTGTAAAGCAAACTAAGATTATTACTATGCTAGCTAACAAGTAACAAAAAACAGCGTGAGGAGGGGCTACAACAAAAATTTATAACCATTTAACCAATCAATAAATTTATAAAGCAGTCGTACTTACAAGGTATGTAAAAAACGGTCTTTTCTTGGAATGTAAAAGTTTTCGTAGTTAAACGATAAAACCACACTGCGCGTGCGACCGACTATTTCTGAGCGGGGTACAAAGCCAATAACGCGCGAATCTGCGCTGTTATCTCTGTTGTCTCCCATAGCCAAGTAATGCCCGTCGGGCACCACTACCGCATCAAAGGTAGACAAATGCGAACCTTGCTTGTTCACTCGCACGCTATGTTTAATTCCTACTAAATCTTCTGTTTTATCTAACTCATAGGCCTGTTTTGGCGCATGAGCGTTTACGGCACCTGCAACCGCTCCATCACTGTAATTAAGCGGCTTGCCGTTAATAAACAATACGTTATCACTTAGGGCTACCACGTCACCGGGCAAACCAATTACACGCTTAACTAAACGAGTATCGGACGCTACAGAATCGAAAATAATAATATCGCCGCGCTCTGGGTCGGCTAAATGTAAAAGAGATATATGAGTGAATGGTACTCGCAGATCGTAAGCCATTTTGTTTACAAGAATACGGTCACCCTCAACAATAGTAGGCTTCATCGACCCAGTGGGCACTGAGTTCCAATCGGCGAAGGCACTTCTAAATACCAGCATCAACCCTAAAAACAATACAAAACCGCGATTTTGCTTCCATAGTTGGCCGATTTTACTGTTAAGTTTATTCCTATTGCTCATACTGGCTTATTCCCAATCTTGTCAATTTGCACACGCACCATTCAAATAGTTGTTTAGCTCGTAGCATGCACTATGCGGCTATGTAGCAGTATTGACCATAGCTATAATGGGTTAGTTCCCAGCGCAGGTAGCAGCTTGTTACGCAGCCTAAACGCGTTAATAATGCACATAAATTTAATGCCCTAAATAAAAACATATAGCGTAATAGGCAATAACGAGAATTTTTATGTCCCCCTTTAATGAAATGGAATTTCGCCACAGCTGGCGCCCCTACCAAAAGCGCGTACTCGATGCCGTACACCAACATCTAAACGACAAACGCCTGCATATTGTTGCTGCACCTGGCGCAGGAAAAACAACCCTGGGGCTAGAAGTATTTAGGTTACTCGGTAAACCCGCAATTGTGCTATCACCCACCCGCGTAATACGCGACCAATGGTTAGATCGCCTAACGGACTTTTGCCAGCTGGACGACATTAATAAGCTAAATTGGGTTAGCAACACATTATTAACACCCAAAACGCTTACATCTATCACTTACCAAGCGTTACATTCGCAATTTGCACAAGAACTGAATCAACAGGATACAACCCAAGATGCAGATGAAGCAGAAGAGTTGGAGCTAGATAAAGGACTAAAAGACGCAGAACTCAATAATTTTATTAGTATTCTCGAGCAGTATAATATTCAAGTACTTATATTAGACGAAGCGCACCACCTACGCGCAGAGTGGTGGCGAGCACTTGAAAAAGTGTGCAATCACTTGCCCAATATTACCCTTGTATCGCTTACCGCCACACCACCCTACGATTCTGAGCGCAATGAATGGAGCCGCTACGAGCAATTGTGCGGGCCAATCGACGAAGAGATTTCGATACCGGAATTAGTAAAAGCAGGTACGCTCTGCCCTCATCAAGATTACATATGGGCATGTAATGCTACAGTAGAATTCAGTAAACAAATAAAAGAGTACGACCAACGCGTATCCTCAACCTGCAAAACACTCTTCGCAAGCGCTGAGTTTGAACAGGTTGTATTGGCCCACCCTTGGCTAAACAGTAACAATATAGAAGACTGGGTAATCAAAGAGCCGAAAATAGCAATTGCATTACTAAGCTTTATAAAAGCAAAAGCACTACCGCCCAACAAACCACTTATGCAACTGCTCGACCTCACACAGCAAGACATACCCGAGTTGGGAAAAAAGTGGTGGCAAACATTAGTGGAAGCTGTGCTTTTTTCTAAAACATTTGAACACAATGAATCAAACAAAAAATTCATTGAAGCGCTTAAAAAACAACTGCGCGCGGCGGAGCTACTGTATAAAACAGAATTGTCGTTTGAGCATTCTCGCAGAATGGAACGGTCTTTATCACTAAGTGCAACCAAAATAGATGCCTGCCTAGATATTCATAAGCTCGAATACAGCAAGCGTGGCGATGCACTGCGGCAAGTAATTTTAACCGATTATATTCGTGACGAAGCGCTTACATCGGGCATGGACACCGGCGCACTTAATCTTGGCGCTTGGCCAATTTTTAAAACACTAACTTCCTCCTCTCCCATTGCTGACCAAATTGCGTTACTTACCGGCAGGCTTTGCATAGTGCCAACCAGTAAATTAGATGCACTACTGAATCATTTAGGTAGCGGAAACTTTAAAACCGAGCCAATGGGCAACAAGCAACAGTACCAAAAAGTAACTGGCCCGTTAAACCGCTTAACCGGTGCGTTTACTGCATTGTTAATCGAAGGAAAAATAAAAGTGTTAGTTGGCACACGTGCACTACTAGGAGAAGGCTGGGATGCCCCTGTCGTTAATTCGTTAATACTCGCCAGCTCGATTGGTTCATTTATGCCAACCAATCAAATGCGTGGCCGAGCAATACGTATAGACCGCCAAAATAGCGATAAAGTTAGCTCTATATGGCACCTAGTAGCCATAGACCCAGACAGTTTTGGCGGCTGGAGCGACTACCATAATCTTAAAAAACGTTTTGATACGTTTGTAGGCCTATCTGAAAAAAAGCAAACCATCGAAAGTGGATTCGAACGCATGCACGCTACTGCAATTGAATCAGACTTTAAACTCACCAACAGCACGCCAATAGCGCTAAACAACTTCCAAATGCGTAACAGGTACAACAAGATACACAGTATCGCCAAACGCTGGCAAAAAGCGTTAACCCTTAATGCTAACGCACGTGTTATACCCTCTGTTAAAACAGAAAAGTCGCCACGTATTCGCGGTTATATGCTGCGCTACTCGCTAAAATATTTGTTCACTCAGCTTATTGGCTTTATGGTTATTGCAGGTATTTATTCTGTCTATGCTGCTCCCATGGCACGCGGGCTTTTTCCCTACTTTATATTGGCGGCAGTAACTGGCGTGTTACTGTATAAACTACCCAAAACGATTGCCGTGATTAAAATACTTATTCGCTATTTACCTACCGATGGCGCACTTAAGCAAATAGGTATTGCCCTTACCGAAGCCCTAAGCCGAGCGGGCTTTATCGAAACACCTTTTCGAGAGTTAGACGTTCGAGTAGCAACTATCGAAGATGGAAGCTATTACCTTTCATTAGCAGGCAGCACATTTTACGAATCGTCGTTATTTGCTGATTGC
Organism: Saccharophagus degradans 2-40; assembly: GCF_000013665.1. Classification (NCBI taxonomy): domain Bacteria; kingdom Pseudomonadati; phylum Pseudomonadota; class Gammaproteobacteria; order Cellvibrionales; family Cellvibrionaceae; genus Saccharophagus; species Saccharophagus degradans. Next base: position 710,555 of record NC_007912.1, on the reverse strand, counting down.
TTAGCAGAAATTCTAGCGCCCATAGACAACCCTAGATATATAGTTTTACGTGAAGGGACGTTTATGGGAATGCGAAGAGATGACTACCACGCAGTGCCGGTTATATTTACCACAAGAAAGGAAACCGCTACTATTTTTTACAAAGCGTGGTGCAAAAACGTTAGCCTTTCAGAGCTTATTTACACTCGATCTACAGATGGCCGTAAAAAACTACTCAAAGCAAAGATGAAAGCTTTTTCATCTACATTTAGCAACGACGTAAAAAGACAAGATAGATGGCAATAAATGGTGGTATGCCCTTTGGTTTATTACCGTACTTATAGAGACCGGCCACCCTGAAAATCATCATACACACTGTTATTATTTGAACTCACTAGTGGTTAACTGGCGTCTCTAAGAAGACAGCCGACAAGAGCTCGCCCAAAAAGTAATAACGGTCTACCCTTTTATAACCCCCACCCAACTTCTTTCGTTTGGTATTGATTTACCTCAATAATATTTATTGCTAACCGAGTATTATTAACGCTCCCATAGCTCCAACCGTTCACAATAGGCAGAGGCTTATAATGGACATACTACATAGTACCCTATCAGAATTTCTAGCTATAGCGCCCAGTGCAAAGCAATACTTAACTTCGCTGGGCATTGAAATGCAAGACGACACTCAACTATTAAGCGCGCTGCAAAAAGTTAATAAACAAGATTGCATACCTCGGTGCGAATTCTTGTATAGACGAGCTATGGCAGAAAGAGATTGGTCAGCGATATCCAATAAAGATTTAGTACGCTATATAATCCGCAACTATCATGATGTCCACCGCCAACAAATAGCAACGCTAATCGATCTAGCCCGTAAAGTAGAAGCCATCCACTTTGGCGAACCGGATTGCCCAACAGGCATAACTAAAGCCTTAAAGAAAATATATAGCGACCTAGATATTCATATGCTAAAGGAAGAACGCACAGTATTCCCACATTTTATAAACTCGCCACGCACAAATTATGACGAGCAAATAAAAAATGCACAACACGACCACGAAGATCACCTCACGGCCATCCATTCCATAAAAGCCCTAACCAAAACATTCTCACCACCGGCTAAGGCTAGCCACTACTGGCTTGACTTGTATGAGCAATTAGAAATGCTTTATCTTGACTTGACCGATCATACTTATCTAGAGGATAGCGTGCTGTTTATGCGAAGCTAAATTATTGGCAGACTGCGTATACCTCAAGCGATTTACGCAGCTAACACAGCGCTACTGCAAGCACCATGCAACTAGAAAAGCGCCATGCAAACTAACCTGCCGACAAAATATTAATTTAATAAATTTTTGATCTCTTAATTTATAGCGTGATATTCGCCTAACAATACAATTTCATAAGGCGTATTCAAAACGACTTTACCACCCTCTACGGTAACCAAAGTATTTGAGTAATAGTCTTTTACCACATCGCCGTTATTAAATATTGAATAAGTTGGCAGCACTTTTTCACCCTTGTTCAACTCTATTCCTACTAGCACCTTATCTGCGTGTGTAGCATCGTGCAATACGCGACTAAATATATAGGGCTTATTACTGCGTATTTTATGGATGCCGGCACCTACTGCCATATGGTGCTTGCGAAAAGTGCCCAACTTTTGCCAGTGCTGTAACAACAGCTGAGTTTCGACAGTGGCTATATCTTGCCAGTTCATAAAGGATCGCCACGTAGCATCCCCTACGGCACCTTCTACAATAAGGTTTCTCGCCAATTCATCGCCGTAATAAATTTGCACTGCACCGGGGGCGAGCATAAGTTTTAAGGCAGTTTCGTAGGGTTTAGTGTGCTCTTTATCGTGCGGCTCTGGGTCATCGTGCGATACCACGTAATTGAGAATACCCACGCCTTGTAGCGGCCCTTGATGCAGCTCTTTCGAGTATGTACTGAATATAGTTTCCATTGAATCGCTTGCATGGGTGGCGAACCCCATATTTATTAAGCTATCGAAGCCATAATTAAAGAAATCTACTTGTTTATCTCCGTAATCATAATTGCGCGTACCGGCAGGCGTATTTTTAAACCCATTTACACCAAAGTGCATCACCTCACCAATCATAAAAAAGTCTTTTTCATCTGGCAGGGCATTGGGGTTTTTCGCTTTCCACTCATTAAAAGCTGTACTGGCTTCTACTTTTAGTACCTGCCAAATTTCGGCCTCTACGTGCTTAGCGGTGTCCACTCTAAAACCGTCTATACCGTATTCTCTCACCCAATCAGTTAGCCACTTAACAATATAATTTTGGGGTGCACGTGGTAAATTTGTGCGTTCAAAAAATGCATCTAACTCGGCTAACTCTTGTTTTTCTCGCCCCTCATTACGCCATTTTTCTAATAAAAATTCAGGTAGTGCTACAGGTTTGTTAGACTCAGTGCGTACATCGGTAAGGCTGGGCGCAAGTGCACAGGTTACGTTATGAATATATGAATGCCATTCACACGTAGGCTCTGTTCGTATCCAATCCTGTGGCCACGCCACATCTACTTTAGTTTTTAGCCCAGTATGATTAATAATAACATCTGCTAGTACGCGTATACCGTATGCATGGGCTGTTGCTATCATCTCTTTTAAATCTGTCTCGGTGCCAAAGTTGGGGTCTACGCTGGTCCAGTCTTTGGGCCAGTAACCATGAAAGGGATAGCTTCGCCCCCAATCCTCATCCCAATAACCGTGTATCTGTTCTACAACCGGCGTCATCCACAACACCTCTACACCTAAGGCAGTAAAATAGCCACTTCGAATTTTTTGCGTAATACCTTTAATATCACCCCCCATAAAATTTCGAAGCACCGCACCATCTTGCGCCCTGTCAAAATTTCTATCGTTAGATGTATCGCCATTAGCGAAGCGATCGGTCAACAAAAAATAGACTATTGCGTTATTCCAAAAAGGATCGATAGCTTTCTGCTTGCCATCTGGCTTTGCGGCAAAGCTAGGTGCTGCCATTAGCAACCAGAATAATAGAAAGCTGGGCTTAACACCCAAGACATACCTGTACATACTGTTCTCTCTTAATTTTTTGCGTGATGCAATTATTATTGCCGTACTTTTATTTTTATAAAGCAACTAAATTTATATATTTTTTATTTACTTTGGCGAATACGCTCGGCTTGGTTAAACAAGTTTCTATGTGGTGCGTGTAAAAATATGCAGCTCGTTAGATGCAACGTGTTGTAGCTACTGCCTAAATAGACATTCCAAAAGCCACATATACCCCGACTTATTGTTTAATAGTTTCATTACCGTGCATAGGTTTGTGCATACGTATTCAAGTAATTAAAGCGCGTTATTTAAGGCTGCGAAGGTTTAAAAAGCAGTGCTTCAACGTAAAACGGTCTAAGCAGGTAGCTATAACCTGATAGCTAAAGGCATACTAAACATAGCCGAAGTAAGCAATGGGAATCCCCTCACAGCACCTCTGCACCAAATACCCACGCCACAAAGACAAGTATCGAATAGGCGCAATTAAGACGACAATTAACAATGAACTCAAAGTAATATTTGGTATCAAAGCTTAGTGATTCGGCTGATTAGTACACTTAGCAACAACATCTGGAATACTAGGCGCCCACAGCCTTTTTATACGCAAAGTTTTACTTTTTCATGGAGTTTAAATTGATCAAGAAGATTATATTAGCGATGTGCTTAGCCTCTGGCATTAGCGCCTGTACCAGCACAGCTACTGTAGATAAATATGAGGGGTTGGCTGACGCCTCGCGCGAGCGGTCTGCGCGCCTAGGGGAATTACCGGGCACACCAGACAACCTAGATGCCATTCGCAATGCAGACCAACAAGCCCAGCAATACGAATCCCAAGCACATCACGCCCGAAAGCATTCTAGTTTTATGGCTTTTGTTACTGATGCAATATTCGATTTAATTCTCGATTGATCCGCACTAGCGTGTAGATCCCTCCCTTTAAAAGGTATAAATGGTGAAAAATTTACTAAACGTTATCGCAATATTATTCGCATTGGTATTATGTGCTTCCTCTATGGCACAGAGCACTATAAATAACTCACCCAATTTAGCTGCCAAGCAAAATACAAGCGCGTCGCATTCTAAGCAGGCAGCGAAGCTTATAGCCCCCTCTAAGAAAAAATGGCAGTGGATGGCCAACAAGAATGTTGAAGCACTCGCTTCATTATTCCACCAAGAATCTAAATTTGTACACATGAGCGGTTCGTGGAAAAAAGCGAAGGAATTAGAAACTATTAAGAGCGGCAGTATTTGATATAAGAATACAATTGTTCACGATACTGATATTGAAGTAGTCGCAGACACAGCCATTGTGTGGAGCCGCATTACTCTGGAAGCGCACGTGCGCGGAAACGATGTGACAAATGAATTTACAGCGACAGAAGTGTACGTAAAAACCAAAGGACATTGGGAATTGTTAAACCTCACCTTTAGCAACGTGCGAAATACCCATCAAATAGAGCACTAATAATTTAGTGCTCAAAACCTCCGCTGCAAATTCTCTTATCCCCACCAGATCAAGCATTAGCCTCCCCCGTTAATCACCCTATTTGGTCTTCAAATGCTTTTTAGAGTGCTGCGGGCTCTTAACTGTATTCCATAAGGGTTTTACAGCCTAGCCAACTGATTAGTTAAACCAGAACAGGCGCTGCACCAATTCTGCTTACCCTACCCAAATAATGATTTAGGCGACTTATTGTATAATATACTATATATGCCAAATTATTCCGTTTTTCTCTTTCGCCCCCTCGTATCATTACCGCCGCCAAATAGTCTTAATAGTCTTTTTGCGGTTTATTAAGGCTGCTTTTTCGTGTTTCAACTAATGCGTCAAAGGGATTTTCCTTTGGTTACATAATAATTTTTAAATCATGTTTACGAGGATTACCTTTATGTTAATTAACAAAGCGAGAGGTCGCTTAGCTGCAGCAATGTTAGCCACAGCAGCCTCAGCTTGGGGTAGCACGGCTCTAGCCGAGTGCAGCTATCAAGTCACAAATAATTGGGGCAGCGGATTTACTGCCGCCATTCGCATCACTAATACCCAAACGAGTAGTATTAATGACTGGCAAGTTAGCTGGACGTACGAAAATAATACACTTGTAAATGCTTGGAACGCGAATGTTAGCGGCAATTACACCGCTACAAACATGGGCTGGAATGGCTCACTTACCTCGGGCCAATCTGTCGAGTTTGGCCTGCAAGGCACCACAACTGGCGGTGTGGTTGAAATCCCCCTTTTAACCGGTAATGTGTGCAACTCAAATACAAGTAGTAGCTCTTCTAGTAGTACAAGTTCAGCCTCAAGTTCAAGTTCGAGTTCCGGCGCTGCCGCAGTAAATCTCGCTGGTATAGCCAATGCGAGCACTTCCTATGTTTCTGCATGGGAAACATTGGCAGCAGTGAATGATGGTAACACCCCGGCCAATTCCAACGACAAGTCCAACGGAGCTTACGGCAACTGGAACAATCCAAATTCGATACAGTGGGTACAGTACGATTGGCCACAAAACTATACGTTATCCTCAACGCAAATATATTGGTTTGATGATAATGGCGGCGTACTGGTACCCGATGTTGCTTACATTGAATATTGGAGCAATGGCACATGGGTAAAAGTAGGTGATGTACCGCGGCAAGAAAATACATTTAACACGCTAAATTTAAACAATATTGTTACAAACCGCCTACGTGTTTCTATAAGCAACACATTGCAATCTACAGGCATACTGGAGTGGCGCGTAGAGGGAACAGAGCCAAGCGGCAGCTCATCTAGCAGCAGCTCAAGCTCATCATCCAGCTCAACGTCTAGTAGTAGTGGCGGACCAGAACAGTGTGATGCGTATGTGTGGCCCGAATACGAGCCGAATTTAAATTACGACTTTAGACAGGACTACGCAGATATAAACCCCGAAGAATTTGAGGTATTTTTAGGTTGCGACCCAAGCCAAGTTGCAGGTGTTAAAACTTCTGGCTGGTACGCGTTTATTTGGGGGCATAATCGCAACCCCGCAATTACCGATGAAGATATAGATAGAGTATTGGCCAATTTAAATGAAGATATGGCATACGCTCGCGGCGAAATGGGCTGGCCACCCGATAAGCTTCCTCAGGAAGGCTACTACAGCAATGTGTATTTGTACGGCTCTGGTTTATGTACCGATAACGCAGCCAATACCGAGCGAGGTGGCTGGCAAAGTAGCATTGCCGGCTACCCCATGGTACTGCTTTCGTATTACCCAGTAATAACACCTAGCGAGCGCGGTGGTATAACCCACGAAGCTATCCACACTATTATGGCTTCGATGGGAAACAAAGCTGCATGGTTTAACGAAGGCGGCAACACTTGGCTACAAATGAATATGGAGGCATCTCGCGTTGGGGATTATGGCGTTGGCTTTTTAGATGGTGCCCCCTTTTTAGCGCCGCACATGCCAATCGAAAATTACAGTGGTTGGCTACAAGATGGCTCCTTCGGTGGGCCGAATGCTGAAGGCGTACACCGGGAATTAAATGGTCAGCAAATAGCAACTTGGCGAGATTACTTAGGCGGCCATCAATACAACTCTGTGTTTTCTCACTTTTTAGCGCAATATGTTTCTAGCGGTGCAAATGCGTGGATATGGAAAAACGGGCCATATAACCATATTCTCGCCTCGCTAGCAGCGGGCTTGGGCGACGACCAAACTCGCCACTTAATTATGCAATACCGCGCACGGCAAGCAATGGTTGATTTTGGCCCTTGGACGAATGGATTTAAACAACCAATCAATAACAATTGGCAACGCACCATTGGTGCAGAAGAAACCGCTGCTGGCAAATGGATGGAGCCTGAACCCCATCAATTAACGTTTTATGCTGCAACAAGCCAGGAAGGTAATACTTTGATACCAGCACAAAATACATTGCCGGGCTGGTCTGGTGCCAATCAAATACCATTACAAGTAACCGGCAACAAAGTGCGTGTTGATTTTGAACCATTCGGCAACAATATGCGCTTGCAATTAGCCTATCGCGCACAAGACGGTTCAGCGGTATACAGCCAGCCTATAGAAAGTGGCGAAGCGTGCTTAACACTAGAAAAAACACCCAAAAATGGCGTAGTGGTGGCAATTGTATCCAACACCGATTACACCTACGCAGGGGATGAAACTCGCAAACAAAAATACGATTACAGAGTGCATATTCAAGAAGGCGTAAGCGGTACGGCATCACTTTATAGCAAGCACTATGAATAGTTAAAACGTAAAGATACACCGTTTTTTACAGGGGTGAGCACCGCCCACCCCTGTAGCACCTTATTTCGGCAGCCATTCAACACTAGGCGCAAAACCAGTACTTAGTATTTTACGCTACAACCATAAGCTCGCGACGACGCTACTGTTACAGGCTTACCCGCCAACACCTCATCTAACGCTGCTGCCACATAGTTTTTCGAGGTTTTTATTACCGCAGGGTTTGCCGAGTCGTTATCATCAATTGCGCCTGCGTATACTACTTTACCCTCGGGGTTAATAATAAACATGTGCGGGGTAGTTTTAGCACCGTAGGCTTTACCCATGCTGCCATCGGCATCTAACACCAATGCCGCACTCGCATTCAAGTTGTGAGATAGCGCTTCTTCTAAGGCTTGCTTAGGCTCTAAGTAACCTTGCTTACCTTTCGCAGAAGAAATAACGGTTAGCCATTTAACGCCCTTAGCGGCATACTTTTGTTGCAGGCTTTGCATGTTTTCGCTGCCGTAGTGTTTTTTAACGTAGGGGCAATCTTTGTTAAACCACTCCAACACCAACCACTCACCTTTGTAGTCTTTTAGCGCTTGTGTTTTTCCGCTTGCATCCACTTCAGTAAAATCTGGTGCAGCTTCACCTGGTACGGCATTGGCAAACGCAAAGGTTGAAGCGAAAAAAGCGGCGCAAACCACGGCCAAACGGAAACTATTTTTTGCAACTTGATACAACATAATACGACCTCCTGTTTAATTTATTTAAATAACTCTTTATTTCGCATTTTTAAAAAATGCATTTAATTTACAAAGCATAACTGTCACTCACTTCTATAACACTGCCTCTATATTTCTACTCAACTGTACATCTATATATCTATTCATCTAATTACCTAATTACACTAGTCGGTAACTAGCAACCTAAACACTTCGCCTCACTTCTGCTCGAAAAGCGCGTCTATACTGCCTGCTGTTAATATTTGCGACAGCAATACAACTTCATCTGCGCCCTTGCCATACCATGCGTATACAGGCACGGAGTTGCGCCCCAGCTGTGCCAAAGACTGGGTTATAGCATCGTCTCTGTGGGTCCAGTCGGCCCGAACTAAGTACACATTATTTTTCTTAAAACTATCCTGTATAGGTTGCGTATCGAGCACTAGCTTTTTGTTTACTTGGCAAGTTATGCACCATGCCGCGGTGTAATCTATAAAAACGGCCCGCCCCTGTGCGCGCGCTTGCGCTATGGCTTGGCTATCAAACTTATTCCATTGTGATGTTTCACTACCAGAGTTTTTATTCCCTGAGGGTATAGCCAATAGACTAAGTGAAAATACAAAAGCAACAACAGCGCCTAAACATATTACGCTGCGGCCAAGTTTGCCCCACTGCAATGTAGATGCGAGCCAAATAGCTACAACAAAGCTAAGCATAAGACTAGCACCAACTAGCCAGCCAATGTCGCCAACTAATCGACCTAATACCCATAAAAGCCAAATAACGGTAGCGTATAACGGAAATGCCAAAAATTGACGTAAGGTTTCCATCCAAGGGCCAGGCTTGGGCAACTTGTGCAGCAATGGCGAGTATAAGCATAGCGCCACAAAAGGCGCTGCCAAACCAGCACCTAAACCCACAAACAAGGTAATGGCTGACAGCGGCGGCAATACCACTGCAGCACCAAGGGCCGCACCCATAAACGGGCCTGTACAGGGGGTTGCTACAAATACGGCTAACACACCGGTAATAAACGCACCGCCTCGATGCGAACCGGCAAGTGTTACCAACCTATGGCCAAACTCGAAGACGCCACTAAACGACAATGCCATTAGCCAAAATAACGTGATTAAAACAAGTATTACCGCAGGCGATTGCAGTTGAAACCCCCACCCCAGTGCGGCCCCACCTGCGCGCAAGCCCAACAACACCGCCCCGAGTAAAGTAAAGGTACACAGTACACCCGCGGCATACACAAAGCCTTCTTTCGCTCGATGCGCAGAGCTTTGCTGTACCAAGCCAAATAATTTAATGGACAGTACAGGGAAAACACACGGCATTAAATTTAAAATTACCCCACCTAAAAAAGCCGCACCCAGCAACAACCAAAATGATTGCGGCTGGGTTTGCGACTGGCTATTTGCTGGCAACAATACCGCTTGATTAACTAATGCAATATCATTCAAACGCCACGCGCGATTGCCATCAACCACAACAAAATCTGTGGCGGTGGGCAACGCTGCACCCGGCACCCTATTAAAGGTAAGCTCTAGCCCCGCGGCATTACTTTTAATTTGTGGTTTTGTGGCAGTTAGCACTTCGCCGTCGACGGGGAATACGCTTACTGAATTAAAGTCACCTTGCGCTAGCCGCGTAGAGTTTGCATGTAACGTAAGCTGCAACTGGGTATCGCCAACCGCCTGCGCCTTTACGGCTTGCCATGGGCTGTTAGTTTGCTGTGGTACGAGCGCTAAATAGCCATCGCGCAAAGCTAAATCTGGCGCTAGCCATAGGCTTTGGTTCGTTATTGGCAAACGTAAACTCATTTCGCCAAACCCCGGTATACAATCCACTTTGCATACCAGCCACTCTAAACTCACGTTTAATACAACTTCGCTGGTTTGAAGATCGGCAGTGATAGGCAACAAATAGGCGACATTACTTTCATAGCCCAAATTGGTAAGGTGTTCGATAGGCAAGCGAGTAGGATACGGCCACATCACTTCGCCAAGGGTTGCCCCCTGCACTTGAATATCAAAGCGAGGCGCAGCCCCCGAATCGCCGGGGTTGTGCCAGTAAACGTGCCAGCCGAGGTCAACCTCAAAATAAAAGCCAATAACCTCTTGCTGGCCAGCTATTAGGGAATCTGGTGCTAACCAACGCACCTTTACATGGTCACCAAAGGCGGTGCTCTGCGCGCCTGCCTGCGCGGCTAGACATATGGCAAACACCACTACACACAATACTCGTACGGCCTTGAATGCTTTTAAAAGCCCGCAAAAACGTTTAAAGCACGGGGGTACAAACATGGGAAGCTCCAGAATATAGGCAAACACGCAGACACTAGCTGCCAAACCATAGCAAACAAAACCACCCTCTCGCAATTGAAACAACTGCAAGTGGCTGGTGTTGTGAAATGGGTTAAATGGGGCGAAAGTAGGCTGAGATGAATGCGAGTTTGCGCTTAAACCGGCTACCTGAAAAATAGCCTACGCGGTAACGGCTCTGGGCCTTCGTAAACACTTTTAACATCTGAAACAGAATAAACCGCGCTCGCATCTAACTCTTTTATAAGCTTAATAAGCGCGGGCACATTACGACGTTTTTCTACAATAAAAAGCAACTCTACCAGCTTATCGGTACCCATATCGCCATCGAAAGATATAACCTTAAAACCTTGCTCTCTTATTTTTTCGGCTAACACATCACGGTTAAACGACAAACAACGCACTAGCTCGTTACCAATGGCAAACCTATTTTCTATCCACATGCCCACATAGTTACCCATTGAAAAACCACCAGCGTACGCCAGCGCTAGGTACCATTGATCTAAATTTTTAAATACTTGCCCCGCGGCTACTAGCCAAATCATTATTTCAAAAAAACCAATAAAGGCAGCAAGCGCTTTGTAGCCCCTAAAAATAACAATCGTGCGAAACGTACCTAAAGAAACATCAATAACACGGGATACAAATATAAGTAACGCCAATAACTCGGGTGCAACATTTAACCATTCATTCATCTTTGCTTGGCTCGCCAGAAAATATATTTACGCTTATATATGTACATAAACGTTTTCTCAATAGAATTTAGCTCGAAATAATATAACGAAGAAGATTTCAATACCTATTCGGTTGCAGCCGTTTTACCTGCACTCAAACCTGCTCAACTACTTATGGATTAATCACATAGGGATTAGCTACATAAGGGTTAGCTACAAAAGCTACCACTGGACTTAGTTATTCTTACCTATTCACCATTCGACTTCTTGTAACCTGCCCTTTCAGAAACCTCTACTCTTCCTTATATTCGACCCATATGGTAAATTCGACAACAACAGACACACTTGTATGCCACCACCATCGCAGTGGCAAGCCCTAGGAGAATGACAATGACACAATTACGCCTACTGCTAGTATGCCTAGCCTTACTATTTGTTTCTCAAACTAGTATGGCCTATAACGAGCAGAAACATAGGGTAATTGTACTAACAGATATAGAGGCAGACCCAGACGACACTCAATCATTGGTTAGGCTTTTTTTGTATGCCAATCAAATAGATATTCAAGGCTTAATCGCTACCACTTCGTGCTGGCAACAAAATGCGATACACCCAGAATCTATAGCAAAGGTAATTGGCGCTTACGCCAAAGTTCATTCGAACCTGAGCAAACACGAAAAAGGCTACCCCAGCGCAAAAACACTCAACAAATTAATTAAACGCGGAGCGCCTACATACGGCATGACAGGTGTTGGCAATGGAAAGGACACCGAGGGCTCGAACTGGATTATTAAAACACTTGAACAAGATGATGAAAGACCGCTCTGGATATCCGTTTGGGGCGGCGCCAATACTCTTGCGCAAGCATTACACACTATTCGAGCCACCAAGAGTGAAGCAGAAGCACACGCACTTGTATCAAAGCTGCGGGTGTACACCATTTCGGATCAGGACGACAGCGGCATTTGGATTCGCAATAATTTCCCCGATTTATTTTACATTGTAACGCCAGGTGACGATTACGGTAGCGCAACATGGACAGGCATTAACACCTATATTGAAGGCATTGATAATTCAGAGATTAGCAACACATGGCTTGCGAATAATATTCAGCAAAACCACGGCCCACTCGGCGCAATGTATCCAGATGTAGCTTGGGGTGTAGAAGGTGACACACCCGCCTTTTTATCTCTAATTCCAAACGGCTTAAATAACCCTGAGCACCCTAACTGGGGCGGCTGGGGTGGCCGCTACGAACTTTATAAACCTGATTTTGCCCTAACTAAAGAAGGTGGCTCTATTGTAGAAATTGCCCCAGAAACACGTGATATTTGGACAAACGCCATAGACACGTACACCCCTCACACCTACCGCGAATACGGTCGCACATTTAAAGCAGGAGAAAAAAGCTTTACAGGCTTTAAAGAAACGCTATGGCGTTGGCGATTAGATTTTCAAAATGATTTCGCAGCGAGAATGGACTGGACGATAAAACCTTATAACCAGGCGAACCACCCACCGGTACCCGTACTTAACCATACAGATATTTTGACGGTAAAATCAGGTGAGGGCTTCACGCTGGACGCAAGTAAATCCTCCGACCCAGATGGCGATAGCCTAAGCTATTTTTGGTTTAACTACTCTGAGGCTGGCTCACTTCAAGAGCCGCACCCAGTAGGCGGCGCAGACAACGCCCACGCCATTTATTTAACCGCCCCAACAGTAACCCAAAAAGAAACCTTACACTACATTCTTAAACTTACCGACAAAGGCACACCTGCGCTTAGCCGATATAAACGTACTATTGTAAATGTAGTACCTAAATAGCGGTAAGAAGCACACTAATTAACTACCTGCACTAAACGATCCTATTCGCGGTTAGCGACATTCTCTAACCGCGCTTCACAAAATTTTTCACCTTCGCAATCATCAAAATATACGCCCTCCCTCATCACTAAAATAAACACACCGCCAATGAATCAATACAATAAAGCCAACTATAAAATAATAGGGATTTATCTACAGATAGATGCCTAACAAATACTAACGACTCCACCTGCCATTCCGGCGGGCCATCTACTTCGGTACCCGAACCAAGTACTCTTATGTTATTTAGGTTAGCAGTATTCGGATTAGGCCTTCGCAGAAAGAAGCTCGCAAAATAGAACATTCTATTTTTATCACCCATAAAAAAGCCCGCTAGTTTCCTAGCGGGCACAACGTTTACTACGGAGTTTTATAAGTAAATTTAACTTGGGGTTAAAAATCTACAATCGTGGCGTTTGAAGAGCCGCGCGAGAATACATTTATTTTGCCACACTGGGCAAAGTGGTTACCCGATGCGTAAGGTGTGCCACTTTGATTTACATCGGCTTCCCAGCCCGGGCCATTACTTATGTAAGTTTTTAGCTCAAACCAACCGTTAACCGTAGCCGAACAGTCCATTTCTACATCTAGCATCCAATAGTGTTGCCCATACACGTTTAACGGCGTTACACCGTAGCCGTCTACCGCTACCGTGCGCTCGGCACCCCAAGAAGAAGGCCATACATTGGTTGTCCAATCTGCTGCACTGCCCTCTGCGGCACTGCTTTGGCTAGCTTCAACACCGTACCAATCTAGGTAGTTGTCGTTAGCTTTCCAGCCTGCGGTTGTCGCGTTGTTTAAATTATTGTGGATAATTGGAATGGCGCACTCGTAGTTGCTACTGGTGCAATTTTTACCGAGGTTTGCCGCTGCGTAGCCGTGATCTATACCACCGCGAATAAACATATCTTGGCCAGCCTGTGTTTGGCCATATACAAATATTACCGTGCGCGATGCTGGTGGCTGCTCGCCAATTACCCACACGGCATAATTTGTACCGCTAGCTTTCAGCTCCCAGTTCGCACCAGAAGGCGCCCAACTGTTGGGGCCAATTTTAACGGCCACTTTGCCATCTATAACTGCAGCATATAAACCATTTTGCGCCGCTTTAATATCAACGGAAGACGTAGACGTTAAGCCTTCAGATTTACGAATATCTACCAAAGCTTTAATTGCATCGTACATACCCCAATCGTAAGCGTGGGCCCAATAAACCGTAGGAATACCAGGGTGCGTTAAAATATAGGCGTAGCCTTGCATGACTTTATCGCACGGTACCGGCCAATGGTTTTGACCTATGCCACAGCCTTCGCTTGGGCCAGTATCGTGGTTATCCACAAAGGTAACCATTTTTTGTGGCCACCAACCAATTGCACCCGATGGCACGCCGTTAATGCTTAAACGGCCGTAATCGTTGTTGTGCAACGCTTCGTTCAACATGCCTTTGGTTGTGAAGTCAAATACACCACACGCGCCGCCGGTGCCGCTTACAAAATCCACCAACTGCTGGCGGTGCGGGTTAACATCGTTGATGTTTAGATCTGTCCACACTTCGCCAACACAAAAACTTGGGCTTACCGCGTTAGCGTAAAGGCCAGCGTAATATGCGTCGTAACCTTTGGAGTAATCGTAACGCAGGCCCTTAAAGCCTATGTCGTTAAATAGAAAGTCGCGTATCCAACTAATTAGATCGCCTTGTACTGTGCCGTTGGTGTGGTCTATATCGCGCGCGGCCGCATAGCCTTCGCCGGTATCACATGCACCGGTTGCGCCCGGCCACTCATCGTTACAGGTAACCGCCCACGAGCCCCAAGTGGGGTTAGTAAAATCGGCCCAATCTGTGGTGCCTACGCGGTGGTTAATTACAATATCCGCAACGGAATCTATGCCTTTAGCGTTTAAAGAAGCTACAAGGGTACGCAGTTGCTGCTCGGTACCGTAGTTTGTTGTTACATCATACAGCTCGCGCGGCAAGTAGCCTTCATCTGAGGCGGCATCACTTACCGGTGCAAACCACACATGCGTCGCCCCTAGGTTATCTATGCTGTTTACGTTGGCTTGCATTACGCTGTACCAATCGTAATCGTGAGAGTTCCAATGGAAACCTTGAAGAAGTACGGCGCTGCTAGATTGATTTTGTTCGGTTGCTGCATGGGTAGCTGCAGCGGTCGCTAATACTGCTGAAAAAGAAGCGGCCAAAAGTAATTTATTAGTCATTATATAAACCTTTGGATATATGTAAGCTAACGATAGCGTGATTACACACACCGTTAATGGCGTGACCGATTGGTAGTGACTAACAAATTTACAAATAGGTGTAAGCACAAGACTGCAGAATTTATTTTTATTCTCTTATGCAGGCGTTGTTAGAAACCAACCAGTTAACCCTAGGCTAACCAAGCAGGTGCATGCCAACAACAAATTGCATACGTATTCAGGCGTTGAATACGTATGCTAAATAACTTGCGTCACAATTAATGTGATAAGTGGCGGGGCATATAGACACAATAACGTATGCTTTGAATAGTAATCTAAAAGCCTTTACGCCGGCTGTGTTTTAGCAGGCTTCGCTTTAGAGCAATATGTTTTTAATAATACCGGCAGTATGGATATATCTGTTATAAGCGCTAGCAACATAGCCAAGCTTGTTAATAAGCCAAATAAAATACTTGGCACAAAATCTGAAAATACCAACGAGACAAAACCAATTACAATAATTGAAGTTGTGTAAAGCAATGCATACCCCACCGAAAGGTGTGAAGAACGCACGGGGTTATCTGACTTATTGGCGACCTCTTCTTGGAAGCGATGCACATAGTGAATGGTATCATCCACAGAAATACCCATTGCTACGGCCGCTATTGTCATAGTCATTAAATCTAGCGGTATGCCCACAAAACCTAAAAACCCCATAATTGCGGCGGTAGTGATGACATTGGGCACCAATGCAATTAACGCTACTTTGATAGATTTAAAAATAAATACCAACACCACCGCCATGGCTAAATAAACAATGGCTAAGGTCATTATTTGCGAGTTCATCAAGCGGGCGATAATATCTTGGTACAAAATAAACAAGCTGCTTAATTTGTAGTTAGCCTTATCTACACCTGCTGCCGCCATATCGGCATGCACTTGCTCTACCAATTGCTCGCGATTCAAACCCGGTGTGGAATCGATTACCCGCATAGAAATACGCATTTCGTTTTTATTTTCTGCAAAGTAAGCGCCAAACAAATCGTCTTTTAATTGTTTATCCAGTGCGTAATAAAGAGCTGATAGCTCGTATTCCACAAGCGGCTTTTTATTTACAACCGATGCCATGCGAGTAAAGTCGGCAATAGAGGTAATGCTGCCAATGGCTTCTTTTTCCGCCATTTTCGCTTGCACCGCTTCTAAGGTTTGAATCGCCTCTGCGGTAACAACCAGTTGCGGGTCGCGCTGCGATTGTGGGATGGTAAGCAGAATATCAAACGGGGTGCTGCCGCCGAATTCTTTATCTATAAAGGTTAACTCGCGGGATACATCGGTAGAGCTTTTAAAGTAGTTTAAAAAACTGTTTTCTGCCGTGAGTAAAAAGCAACCGCCAACGCCTGTTGCTGCCACTACAATGCTGGTGATTACAATGCCCCTAGGAAACTTATCTACCGCGCTGGCCAAACCATGCATTAATACATCTAACCACTTTACCGTTACATGCTTGGTGTCTGCGCGACAAAAACCAATTAGCAAACTTGGAAACAATACCAAGCTTACAAGTAGCGTAACGGCAAGCGCTATTACCATCATCCAACCAAACGTAATAACAGGTTGAATACCGCTAAAAATAAGTGAGCCAAAACCGATAGCTGTGGTTAGGCCAGCATAGAAGCACGGGTTAAGCTTTTCTTTAATAGTACGGGTAACTATTTTCGTCTGGTCAAGCGATTCTGAAGAACCTTTAAGCTTTGCCACCTCTTCTTGGTATTGCACAATAATATGTATAACCACAGCTAAAGTTAGGATTATTTGTAATGCAACCACGTTAGCCGAAATAACAGTAACTTTAATACCCAAGCCGCCAAGTAAGCCTAAGGTAAACACCACACTAACAAAACAACAGGCGAGTGGTAACACTAGCCATTTTAGCCGCCTAAACAATACAAGTAACAATACACTTACAATAAGTAAAATAGCTGCACCAAACACTACTAGGTCGTTTTTAATAATATTAATCATTTGGTAGGCAAGTAGGTTATTACCGCCTAGAAAAAACTCACCGTCTGCAGAGGCGTTTTTCAATATTTCTCTAATTTGGTCTATTTCTTGTTTACGTTTTACACTTAGCTTTTCTTCTATTTTTTCTTTTTGGCTACGCAGCTCATCAGCTCTTTCTTGCTCCTCATCGGTGAGTTCGCGCTCGAGCATTTTCGTTTCTATAGCTACCAATTCACCGTTTAGCTTATCCAATTCTTTGTTAGATTCGAACACAACCTGCATAGAAAGCGCTGTTTGCGCTTTGTTAAAAAGTAAATCTTCGTAAAGGGGGTGATGGGTAAGCGCATACTTCATTTTCTCTTCCGAGAAACGCTGCTGCTGCCAAGAAAGGGCATTTGGGTCTATATCTGCGCTAAAGCTCGACATACCTGCAAAAATAGGTACATTCACTACACTACGTACAGATTTAACGCGTTCAATTTTTTGTATTTTTGCGGCGAGAGAGTCTATAAAGGTAAGTACAGGTTCCGAAAATATAGCACTAGATTCGGGCTTGTAGGCAATAAGTATAAATTCTTCTGGGTTATAGGTTTGGCTTGCTTGTTGAGTAATTAAGTAAAGTTTATTGCCCTTGGTTAGCAGCGTATCTGCCGAGGCATCAATTTTAAAATACTGGGCCTGCCAGAGTGCAACCCCAGTAAGTAGTAAAAAAACAAGCGAAATTAAACGCGCTTTAGCCTGAGTCATAAATATCCTTAGTGATTGCCAGCCGTAGTAATTTTAAGCATTATCATTAAGTAAAATATTTGCCAGGTTTACTGGCCTCTATTTTATTTTCCCTCGTTTCATCTCTTTGCTCCCTTTTTACTCGCCCTCGTCTTTCTTGCTGTTGCGAAGCTGCTGTGCATCGCGCTGAATTTGCTGCAGGTGTAAGTTGCGCACAAATTCATAGGCTGCGTCTAAGTCTACCTTGCCACTTGCTGCGCTTTTCTGGTTTGCAATTACATCGGGGTATTTCACTAAGGTGGGCACCTGATTATGGAACCCTTCATAAATCAACAACGCCTGCCCTGTTTTTTTATTGCTAATATTATTTAGTGGGTGGGCAAAATAATCGAACGCATAGTCGGTGCTACTGCGTAAGTTGGAAGGCCCCAGCACAGGAATAACAATATAGGCACCATGCCCCACACCATAGTGGCTAAGCGTATCGGAGAAGCGCGCATCTTTATCGTCTATTTCCAACCAGGCATCGGCGAGGTCGAATAGCCCCAATAAACCCACAGTAGAGTTAACCCCAAAACGCGCTAAGTTTTTGCCCGAGTCGGCAATGCGAAATTGTAGAAGGTTGTTTATAAAATTTAGCGGCTCACGCAGGTTGCCAAATACATTAGACACACCGCTACGCGCCTTTTTAGGCAGAATGTATTGGTAAGCCTTACCAATAGGCGTTAAAGCATAGCGGTATAGGGCATGGTTAAACTTGAATATCGGCCTATTAATTTTTTCTAAAGGGTCATTAAAGTCGGTAAAACTAACCACACTCGGCTCGGTAGGGTTAGCCGAATAAGCTGTTTGGGGCGGCTCCGCCTCACTCACTGTTGGCGTGGCTACACTGCCCTGCGCTTCCGGTTGAGCTGTACCACCGGTGTCGCCCTGCTCAACATCTTGCTTAACATTTGAACACCCCATAATAAGGGTTAAGCAACCCACAACAATCCACAACCCGCCTCGCGTAAACATTACTGCTCCTTTTGCCGTTTAGCTTTGTGTATACGGTTTACTTTAATAATCAGATTAGGCTGGAGACTACCATACTTGGGTTAGATACGTTCAATCTGGTGCACAGGTTAGGCTTGCTAGGTGGTTAACCATAATAGGTTAACCTTCTGGCGCGGCCCTTTTCAGTAAATTTAGAGCAAAAAAAGCCACTGCGAACAGTGGCTTAAGGTTTGAACGAGGAACGTTTATTGGCTTGCGCCAGATAAATTAGTTTGCGGCGGTTACGGTTAGGCTCGGGTTGGTAGCATCTGGGCCTGTAACAGTGAAAGTGAAGTCGCCAGCAGTTTCTACGGTTAGGCTAAAGTTATTAGGTGAATTAAACAAAGTAGCATTTGTTGCACCCAATACTATCGGTGCAGCCTCGGCAGACGTTGGCCCGAAGTTTACATCGGCCCAATCGGCATCTGCCACTTTGAAAGAGTAACTACCAACTGCAAGTGTTAATGTTGTGGCGTACGCGCCATCACCTACGTAAGCCACTTCATCTGTAGCACCCCAGCTGTTCATATCACCACGAATATATACAGCTGTATCACCAAAGAAAGCCTTATTCATAACCCGCAACTTAGGTTCATCCAAATTGGTCATATCGAAGATGAACACCAACTCGGTAGATTCTGCTAAGGTTAAGCTTAAGTTGAAGTTGGTAGAACCTAAGTAAACATTTTCGCCAAGGCTTACAACGTTTTCATCTTCCGCTGCCGCACCAAAGTTAACAGTGTTCCAGTCTCCAGTTGCCACTTTAAAGCCATAAGTACCAGCATCTAATGTAGTTTCGAAGGTATAAATTCGACCGCCTTCATAAGTGAATGCATCGGTTTCCCCCCAACTATTCATATCGCCACGCAACAATATTGTTGAACCAGGGTATGGCTCTTCGTTAACAATATTGGCTACCGGTGCTGCGGAGTCACTTGCGTCAAAAGTAATGACATAGGTTGCATCTACTGCTGGTGTAAACGAAAGGTTTGTATTTGTGGCAAACAGATTTTTATCTACGCCTTCGGTCACTACACCGTCGCCGCCTTCTGCACCACCAAAGTTAACACCTAAAGCACCCCATTCAGCATCAGCAAACTTGAAGCCGTAGGTGGTACCACCAGTTAAAGCGATAGTTGTGGAATACACACCATTACCGGCATAGGTAAGCGGGTTGTCTGTAGACCAAGTATTCATATCACCACGAATATATACAACGGTATCGCCAAAGGGCACAACATCGGGTGCGCCTTGAGTAACGTCAGCAGACAAGCCAGCACCTTGAGCTTCGCCTTGTGGCTTCACAAATACAGCAGTGGTTAATGCTGGCACAGTAAATGTACCTTCGCCTTCACCCGCAGTAAAAGTTGAACCAGCAACAACGCTATCTACAGATGATTGCTGAATTGAATGCAACTGGAAGCCAGCAGCAGTAGCAACAGTATGAGATTGCGATTCGTTAGTGCCGTTAATTACAACCACAATAGCATCGTTTGCCGGATCAAGATCAGCAAGACCTGTCCCGTCGTCGATACTCATTACAATTAAACCTTGCTGCTGGCGATTACCGATATTGTGGAAACCAACACGATCGATAATGTCTGCAGAAGTTGTTAAGCGGAATAGCGGACTAGATTTACGAATTTGTAAAAATTCAGAGAACACTTGTGAGCTGTAATCCAGTTCGAACATACCTGGCGCCGAAATGCGACCGCTAATTGCGTCAATTTCTTCCCAGCGAACTTCGTTATCTTGCGCTAATGGTAAACCTACATCCCAGTTGTTCGAGGCCATGGTGTAGTCAACAAAGTTGAACCAATCACCTGCATCGTAACCGTTTCTATCCATAGATTTAGAGCGAAGCATATCTACGCCCAACTGGAAGAAAGGTATACCTTGGCTCATAACAGGAATAGTAGCTGCAATATTATGAGCGCGAACACGGTCTTCTAAGCTCATTGACTCTGGCAAGCCGTACTGCAATTGGTCCCACAAGGTTTCGTTATCGTGCTTAGACACATAATTAATAATGTCGGCAGGATCTAACCCGTAGGAAGCGCGCGCATAGGTACTACCGGTGCCCATATTGCCGCGATTACTTTCTAGAATAAAGTCAGCCTGTGTACCTGCTAAGCCCAATCGAATATGGTCTTGAGCATCTAAGCTGCCGTCTTCATTAAATAACGCTGCACTACGAATATCATCGCGTGGACGATCATTAAATGTACCTACTTCTGTGCCAGCCATGTTGGCTTGAGTTGCTTGAACGAAGAGGCGGTTATTCTCTACTTCACCCCAGTTCCAACCTTCACCATAAAAGTAAGTGTTAGGGTCAACAGCCAATACAGCTTCACGCGCTTCCAAAATTGTGGACTTAGGAATGTGCCCCATAATATCAAAGCGGAAACCGTCAAACTTGTATGCTTCGGCCCAAAGTACTAGGGAGTCCACAACAAATTTATGCATCATGCGGTTTTCTGGCGCGGTATTGTCACAACAAGTCGACGTGATAATACCACCGCTATTTTCATCATAACGATGATAATAACCAGGCACTACTTTATCGAATACTGAGTTATCCCAAAGGCCAGACGCTGAAGTATGGTTATAAACAACATCTAACACTACACGTAAACCTAAGTCGTGAAGCGCCTTATTCATTTCACGCATTTCTTTAATGCGAGCTACACCATCAGGGTCGGAAGCATAGCTACCTTCAGGTGCATTAAAGTGATGAGGATCATACCCCCAGTTGAAACCATCTAGGCTACGCATGCTCTCTACAAGTGCTTGAGCAGCCAGTGGCTCATACTGATAGCTTTCTAAAACGCTAATTAAAGTAGCACTATCACTTTCTTCACCACATACAGGGGCGTCGGCCTTCACCGCACACAACTCTGCCACAGTGCTGGTTAAATTAATTTGCTCACTTTCATCTTCGTTTACAGTTGCAATATCGTTAGCTGGCAACATATGGAAGTGGGTAACGCCACTTTCTGCCATGCGCTGCAAATATTTAACCGCGTTGGATTCTGTTTCGGTGAAGGCTAGGTACTTACCACGGTTTGCTTCACTCACGGTTTCGTCGCGAATACTAAAGTCACGTATGTGGGCTTCTAGAATTACGGCATCTTCGAAGTTTGCAATGGTGGGTACTGTGTGACCGTTCCAATTTTCTGGCAGCAAATCGTCATCAGCTAGGTTTACAAACTGTGAGTATTCACCGTTAGTAGATAGGCTTACTGAGTACGGGTCGGATGTTGTTACAGTTTCGATTGCTTGAGTAAGTGGATGGAATACGCTTAGCTCAAACTGGTAAAACACGCGATCTAAATTGCTATCGCCAGCAAAGCTCCAAATACCTGTGCTGGTATCTTCGTTCATGGTGTGACTAGAAACTTCTGTTTTAGCCGCATCGAATACGCGCAGCGTTACAGAGGTAGCCGTAGGTGCCCACACGCTTACGTTAATATTGGCACCGTCGTAAACAACACCTAAAGTTGCTTCGTCTGCATCGTTCTCGCCTGCGGTATAAAGCGCATCAAGTACACGTGCACGCTGTACTTTGGTAGCGGCAATGGCTTTACCGTCAGCATTGTATGCAACAGCAATAAGCTGCCCTTTAACAATAGGCTTAACATCGCTGGCGGTTAACATATTGCCAAACGCCGGCCAGCTAGCCATATGCGGCACAAGCTGTTGCAACTCTTCAGACAAGGTAGCAAACGTTAGGTCTGCAGTAGAGCCTGACACGTTAGAGTCGTCATCTACTGTAATGCCTGCAGTTGCAGAGTAATGTAATTTAACATCTGCAACATCAGTGGTATCTAAGTTCCACACTAGCGTGTCTATATCTAACCAGTGTGCAGCAGCGCCTGCTATAGCAACTTTTTGTGGCCCTAAACTTGGAACAGGGAATTCAAATACCGAACCCACACCAGAGAAGGTAAAGTTCATGCGCGTAAATTTAGGGTCGTCTTGCGCAAGTGGCATAATCCAATCGCCACCACCCATTTCTTTACCTGCATCGTCAGTACCAACGTGAATAATAAAGTGACCGCAGTCGTCGTGACCTTCTACTAGGTCAAGCAACCAGTATGCGCCGTATACTGGGTCTACCCCAGAGTGAACCAATCCATTACTCCACGACGCAGCTAGAGAACCCTCCGCATACGCATTACACGTTTCACTATTCCAGTTATGTAAACGATAACCTTCGTAATCGCCATCAGCCTTATTGAAAAATAAGATGGCTTGGTTTGGGCCAGGGAAAACAATTGGGTCTGGCGCATCTGGGTTTGCACCCACAATACATGTTTCATTTTTTTCATCAGGTACAGTAGGTATTGCGCACTGAATAGGCTCGGGATCTACACACTCTGTACCCGCAGAGTTTGGCACTTGAGGTACAGAACACGTTAACAGCTCTTTACCGCTTTCTACAGTGCTACCGCCACCACAGGCATACAAACCGACTGCCAGTAGTATAAGGGTCGACACCTTTAACATATTTCTTATTGCGTTCATGTTATTTCTCCACATTCTATGAGCTTGCTTTTATTTTTAACTATTGAGTTGCAATAAAGTGACCTACATTGAGTAAGTCACGCCCACGAAAAATTGCCGACCAAAAAACTGGATAGTGCCGGTTTGATCTTCGGTATTAAAGTAACTGCGTGTTGGCTCATCAGTAAGATTATTGATTTGAAACATCACACCGAGATTATCTGTAATATTGTAAGAAGCCTGATAATCAATAACGGTTTCACCAGAAAAGAATACCGTTTGTGATTCAACGGCTACTTGATCAGAAACAAATTTATCTCTAGATCGAACACTTACACGCGTTTCAAAATCTTTGTAATTCCAAAATAATGTTGTAGACGCTACATTTTTCGATAAGCCTTCTAGCGTTTGCTTAACGGTACTAACGCCTAAAATGCGCTCTTTCTCTATCTCACTTTCGGTATACGAATAACTTAGGTTTGCTCCCAGCCCATCAAATGGCGATGGCAACATATCAAACACTTGGGTGTAAGCCACCTCGACGCCTTGAACGAAACCACCTTCTTCATCATTATATGCAACTTCAAAATCACCGTTGGTAGTAGCACTCTCAACTAGAGTATTTGGATTAACCCATTTTGATGGCACACCATAACCGGCACTAGCAAAATCAAAATTAGGAAGAATTGTTGTAACAATACCTGTCGACTCAATATCTTTGTAGAACAGAGCTACAGCAATTGCCCCATCACTATTCTCGAAGTAGTGCTCATAAGAAATATCATATTGATTAGCGTAAAACGGTTTTAAGAAGGGACTATTAGAACTGTTCCCTGAAATTTCACCGTCATCACTAATGTACAGGCTCGCGTCAGAAGCTAAACGCTGAATGGGGGGGCGCGACATAACTTTGGCAGAAGCAATTCGTATTTGATCGTTTTCCGTCAAAGAAAAGTTCAAGTTCATTTGCGGCAAATAATCGGTATATTTCGTTCCTTTAATCGAAGGCGCATATAAATTGCTAATATAGCCAACATCATCTTCTATATATTGCGCACCGCGTTCCGGCTCGCTACCTACATCATCTAGAGATGTGGCTCTTTGCTCCGTTTCTACCATACGCACACCGATATTACCGGTCACAGGTATTCCAAATAACTCTGCGTCAATATTTGCCATTAAGTAACCAGCAAATACGTCTTCATATACGCTGCCACTTTGTAACATTGTCCATGAATATGAATCGCCACCACTTGAGTCAGCGTTAACTAAACCAGGACCACCCGGGCCCCAAGTTTTAACCGGTTGCGGAATGCCTTCAGGAAACCATGCGTTAAGCGCAGCATCTAGATCGATAGCTAAATAACTAGGAAAATGAGAGAAATCGCCTTCCCAATCGATAACGTCTACCATATCTGACGTTAAGCGTAAGGGCGGTTCGGCAGCACTAAAATTGTTATCTGTACCGTATTCAAATACCGAGCGCTCGCGCGAGTATTCACGACTAGACTGTCGAACACCTGCCTCAATAGAAGCAAGTACTGGCATATCGAAATCATATTTGATATCGAGCCTAACGGCGTCAACTTCATCGGTGTGAACAAATGGATAAATACCGTACTTAGATACCATCACCCTATCAATGTCAGAAAATGCATCCGCTTGACTAAAGCCGACATCGGGTAGATTCAAACCATTAAGTTGATAATTAATCGAAATATCACGATCTAGAACTGGAGTATCTGCATTAGCATCTTCGGCAACAAGAGACCAAAGTAATCCATTTTGAAAATCACTTGTGGCTTTGGATTTCGACACATCAAGAGTAACATTCAATACATCTGTCACTTGCCAAGCTGCATTAACGCCGAAATTTTGAACTTCATCAAACTCAGTATTATCGTCGTTTACAATTTCTATTCTTGTATTGCTATTTGATCGGCGATTAATAGTGCCACCAACCATAAAATTATCTTGTATTTGCTCGTTGGCAATACTCGCTGCAGCACCATCAAATTTTACACGGAACCCTCGAGCAAATGACTTGGTGTCAAACTTCGATACAAAAGCGTCAGCCTTCAAACTGAACGATTCATTTGGCTCGAATTGTAGAGCGGCCATATAACCATCACGCGTCTCTTCACCGCCGCGATGCTGTAATTCCATACCTTCACTTACATACTCTGCTGCGGGGTTATTTACTGGCCCATCGTTATCACCTTCTACATCATCAACATCAACTAAGTTATTGTATGCTAGGCCTACGAATTGCGTTGATACACTAGGCTGATACAAACGCGCATAACCCAAAGCAACACCTATAGTGTCGCCGGCAAACTTACCTTGATAAGCAAGACTTAAACGATGACCAAACTCAACTGCATCAGATATTTCACCGGCGCGATCGTTAT
Source organism: Saccharophagus degradans 2-40 (assembly GCF_000013665.1). NCBI lineage: Bacteria > Pseudomonadati > Pseudomonadota > Gammaproteobacteria > Cellvibrionales > Cellvibrionaceae > Saccharophagus > Saccharophagus degradans. Next base: position 684,849 of record NC_007912.1, on the reverse strand, counting down.
ACATTGAGCGGACATTAGCGTTGAAGGTGTGCTGCTGATCAAGATCTAATGGGCTAGCAGTTTCTAATTCAACCGAACCCGCAACGCCCCCCTCAATAAGCGACGCCTTTGGCGACTTATACACAGCTGCAGAGCTAATTAATTCTGATGGGTATTGATCGAATTCAATACTGCGGCTGCCACTGGTGGAAACCTGCTCGCGACCATTCAAAGTAGAAAATACGAACCCGCCAGACATACCGCGAATATTAATTTCAGCGGCCTGGCCACCGGTGCGCACTGCAGAAATGCCTGGCAAGCGCGTTAACGCATCGGCCATGGATACATCGGGTAAGCTACCTAGGTCATCGGCAGACAGCTGCTCGGTAACCATATCGGACGCGCGTTTTTTATCTAACGCGTTAACCAAGCTTTGTCTAAAGCCGGTTACCACCACTTCTTCAAGTGCGTCTTCGGCGTCCTCGGTACTGGATGCATCTTGAGCATAGGTAGGAAGGGATATTGCACCAAACGCCAGTATGGCCATGGACAATAGGTTAGGTTTGAAATTAGGCATAAACCTTCTCCGGAAAACGTGTTTACCTTCTGCGTTTAACATTGAGTTACTTCGAGCAAGCGATTGTTAAAGCAGGGGCTTGATTTATTGTTTTAGAAATTCTGGAAATTACAACCCCATACTAAATTGGCGGGGTGCATGGGCCTATAGAACTGCATACGTATTCATAACTATGCAAAGCATCAGACTGTGACCAACAACAACATTTATTTATTAATTTCAACAACTTACAAACCTAGCGCCAACAGAGTTTGGTGTCGCACTGCATACGTATTCATGATTTATGCAGAAACTTTACAAGCCGAAAAGTTGTTGGTAGTGCCAAAAAACGTGCTGGTTACGCATTATTCAAATTTGCATTGGCAAATCGTCATACAATTGCTTACACCAAAATCAATTGCTCGCCGAATGGCGAACAAACCGTGACTAAACCACACCTACTTGCTAGCCTTTACTTATGAATAAACTCACTATAAGACTTAGCCATGAGCAGCCTTTTCGCCCCCTCTACCAAAACCGCGCCCATCAAATTAGCCATTACGGCAATAGTAGCTTCACTGTTATTACTAAGCGGTTGCGAGAGAACTGGCGAAACAAGCTCAAACAACGTCGGCCCCTCAAGCATTCCAATACAGCGCGTTTTTATAGTTATAGACCAATTTGGTTACTTGCCAAATTCAAGCAAAGTAGCCGTTATTCGCGACCCGCAAGTAGGGTTCGATTCGCACTTAAGTTTTAACCCAAGCGCTAATTTTGAGGTGGTAAGCGCAGATACTCATGAAGTGGTATTTAGCGGTACAGCTACGCCGTGGAACAACGGCAAAACCCACAGCGGCTCGGGCGATAAGGTGTGGTGGTTTGATTTTAGCGGGCTGCAAACTGCGGGGGAGTACTACGTGCGCCACGCCGACAGTGGCGAGAAGTCCTACCCTTTTTTAATTGATAACAACGTATACAAAAACGTACTCAAGCAAGCAGCTAGAGCGTTTTTTTACCAGCGTGCAGGCTTTGCCAAACAGCAGCCGTTTGCCGATGTAGCATGGGCAGATGGCGCCAGCCACCTAGGCCCACTGCAGGATGCCAATGCGCGCCTATATAGCGCCCCCAACAACCCTGCAACCGAGCGCGATTTGCAAGGCGGCTGGTACGATGCAGGGGATTACAATAAATACACCAGTTGGACCGCGAACTACGTAATAGGCCTGCTGCACGCCTATAGCGAAAACCCCGCCGCATGGGGTGATGATTTCGGCATACCCGAATCGAATAATGGTGTTGCCGACATATTGGATGAAATTAAATGGGGGCTAGATTGGCTAACCCGTATGCAAAACGCCGACGGTTCGGTGCTGTCTATTGTGGGCTTAAGTCATGCCAGCCCCCCTTCTGCGGCCAAGGGCCAAAGCCTTTACGGACCAGCAAACACATCGGCCACGCTTACCACAGCCGCGGCATTTGCATTCGCGAGCAAAATTTTTGGCGAACACGAAAATAAAAACGTCAGCCAGTACGCATTGAATTTGCGCACCCGCGCAGAAAGCGCCTGGCAGTGGGCCAGCAACAACCCCAATGTAATTTTTAAAAACAATGACGCCAGCCACGGCAGCGAAGGCTTGGGCGCAGGCCAACAAGAGGTAGACGAACACGAACGGCAAATGAAAAAGCTCACTGCCGCAATCTATTTATTTGCGCTAACCGGCAACAGTACATACCAACAGTATGTAGATACCCATTACCGCACAACCGAATTACTAAAACACAACTTTGCCAGTGCCTTTAGAGCAGAACTTATTCGCACATTACTGTATTACGCCCACTTAGATGGCACGAGTAAACAGGTTGCGCGCACTATTACACACACTTTTACCAAAGCGATAAACGCCAACAACGGCTGGCACGCACTTACAAACCAGCGCGACCCGTATAGGGCTTACCTTGCCGATTACACATGGGGTAGCTCTTCTATTAAAGCCGCAAAAGGTAGCATGCTCTACGAACAAATTATTTACAGTTTGGGTACACAAAGCCCACAACAGGTTAGCAATGCGGCGTTAGATTATATTCACTACCTGCACGGCGTTAACCCGCTGGCAAAAGTGTACTTATCTAACATGGAAAATGACGGCGCCGAAAATTCGGTAACCGAGTTTTATCACACATGGTTTAGTAACGGCAGTAAAAATTGGGACAGCACAAAAACTTCTCGCTACGGCCCTGCGCCAGGTTTTGTAATTGGCGGCCCAAACCCCGCCTATAACTGGGATACCTGCTGCCCCAACCAATGTGGCAATAGTAACAATAACGCGCTGTGCGGTGTTGCACCGCCTTCACCGCCATTTAATCAACCTGCGCAAAAATCCTACGCCGATTTTAATACCAGCTGGCCATTAAACTCGTGGGAAGTAACAGAAAACAGCAACGCCTATCAAACAAATTACCTACGGCTACTATCTAAATTTGTAAACAACCCTAACCACCAATAAAAAAGGGCCTACCCAACCGGTAGGCCCTCAATCTTTTTAACTTTGCTTTTTACTGTTTAATCAACTAACAATTAACACCTAGTAATTAGCGATTATTAATCCCCTAACATCGCAATAGTCGGGTCAGAAAAATCGCTGTACAAACCGTCGCTATCGAAAGCTGCGATTACAAATTCGTACTCACCTGAGGGTAGGTTATTAAGCACTATTTGCGTTTGCGTTTGATCCTCTACCACAATGGATTCATACACTGCGCTAAGGGTTGGGCGGTAAAGTATTTCGTAGCCGCCAATTTCGCTTAGCAAAAGGTCTTGGCCATTTTCGCGCTGTGTGGGAATTTCCCAGCTAATGGTTGCAACCAATACTGCACCGCCGGTTTGCTCTGTGTCGCTGCCGCCTGTAGCGTCTGCTCCACCGCTCGTACCACTATCAGTTCCATTTCCTGCAGTACCGCTGCTATTGTCTCCAGAGTTTGCAACATCGGTATTGTTCTGTTCAGTATTGTTATCATCGGAAGATGAAGCAACACTGCCGTCCGCACCTATAGTCGCGATGGTTGGGTCAGAAAAGTCGCTGTACAAACCTTCGCTATCGAAAGCCGCAATAATAAACTCGTACTCACCGGCTTCTAAGTTGGTAATTTCTAAACTTGCTTGAGTAGCATCTTCAACAATAAGCGATGTGTAAGTACCGCTTTGAGTATTGCGATACGCTACTTCGAAGCCACCTATTTCACCGTTTAACAATTGCTCGCCATTTTCACGATGTGTTGGGATTAACCAGTTAATGGTTGCACTAAGCAGCTGGCCGTTGGTGTTACTCTCGCTGGTGTTATCTGCATTGCCAGTGTTGCTTTCGTTTTGGCTGTCGCCACCGGTACCGGTATTAGTACCTGTGTTGCCAGAATCGTTATTTGCAACATCGTCACCATCATCAACCGAAGTGCTGCCACCACCTAATACAACAATGGTTGGCTCAGAAAAATCGCTGTATAAGCCTTCGTTATCAAATGCAGCAATACTAAACTCGTATTCACCGGCAACTAAATTGGCAAGCTCATAAGCAGTTTGCTCGCGGTTAGTGACAATAATGGCTTCGAATACGGGGTCGTTAGTGTTGCGATAAGCAATCTCGTAACCGCCAAGCTCTTCTATTGCTAACAAAGCGCCGTTCTCACGCTCCGATGGCACCTGCCAGCGAATAGTTGCAGCAACCAAGTTCGACCCCGTTTCGCTACCGCTATTAGTATTTTCTGAACCTGTATTTGTAGAGCCCGTGTTTTCTGAACCCGTATTTGTAGAACCCGTATTTGTAGAACCCGTATTTTCAGAATCAGTGCTACCAGACCCAACACCAATTACCGCATAGGTAGGCTCAGAAAAATCGCTGTACAAACCTTCGCTATCAAAAGCGGCTATAGAAAATTCATACTCGCCTGCCACCAAATTATTAAGCACCATTTGCGTTTGCAAACTGTCGTTTACTACTAGCGATTGAAAGGTGTTGCTTTGTGTTAAGCGATACGCAATTTCGTAACCACCAATGTCGGCATGCGATAAAAACTCACCGTTTTCTCGCTCGGCAGGCGTTTGCCAAGTAACCGTTGCGCTGTACAAGTTGCCGGTTTCGGTTGTTTCGCTTTCACCTGTTTCACTACCGCTATTACTACCTGTGCCGCTAGCCGTATCGTTCGAGCCGTTGGATTCGGTATTAGTATCCGTACTGTCGGTATCGGTGTTGGTATCGGTATTAGTATCATTAGCACCACCGCTGCCACCACTTGTGCTGCCATCGGCGCCAAGCACAACAAAAGTTGGCTCAGAAAAATCGCTATACAAACCGTCGTTATCAAACGCGGCTATTGTAAATTCGTATTCACCAGCGTGTAGGTTGGTAAGTTGATACTCGGTTAGCTCTGCACTATTAACCACCACCGATTGAAATACGCTTACATCGGTAGAGCGGTAAGCAATCTCGTAACCCCCAATATCAGCTAAAGCTAAAGCTTCACCATTTTCGCGCTCGCTAGGTATTTGCCAGCTAACAACAGCATCAACTAAATCTGTGCCGCTGTCGCCGCCAGTGCTGCTATCTGTGCCAGTGCCATTGCTCGAGTCACCACTGTTGCTATCGGTATTACCTGACGTGGTAGTGCTTATTAATGCAATGGTGGAGTCCGAAAAGTCGCTGTACAAACCATCGGCATCAAAAGCGGCAATTTTAAATTCGTACTCACCGTCGGTGAGATTAGTGAGTTCGTAGTGGGTAGCTGTCGCCTGCTCCACAATTACTGAGCTATATACAGGCTCACTGGTAAGGCGATAAGCAAGTTCAAACCCGCCTATTTCATTTGCGTTTAGATAATCACCGTTTTCACGTTGATCGGGGGTTTCCCACGTTACGGTTGCGGTGGCGCTCGCCGAGGCCGATTGGGAAACAAAAAAGAAAGCCAATAAGGCTGTTAAGTGAGTACATTTAGATAGATATGTCACTAATTGGTTACCTCGATACATCTGGGCATAAATGAATAAATTTGAGTAACTCCCTCTAAACTCATACTTGCCGCTAATACTACCTAAAACTAAAGTACTAGCAATGCATGCGTACTCACTTTTCACTCAAATAAAATTAGGTATGCGCCAATGTATAAAAACTGTGACACAGGTAAAAAAACGGTTAAATAACACTCAAATAGCGCTTGCATGGCGTAACAGTAAACCAAAAAGAATATATACACGACAAAACAACACCTAACACTTAAGTATTAGATTTGTTTTTCAACAGAAAGGAATAAGAGAAAGCTTAAGACGACAATGAACTATAAAAATTGCTGCTCATTAAGCTAAGAAATAAGAACAGGGTAAAAAGTAGTATTACACAACAATGCACATACCCAATTCCGGCTAGCTGGCGCAAAAAACAACGTGATATTAAAGGTAAAAGAAAGACTTCGGAGAGCGGGAAGATAAAGCCTAACGCAGAGCTTAAAAAAGCCTAAAGAAAAGCCTAGAGGCCAACGTGCAGCCTCTAGTTTACGCGGGTAGATCGATACCCGCTGATAAGTGAAAAAACGGTAGCGTTATAAACTCAACGCCAATACACGCGATTCCAATGGCGCCAACTGTAAATGCGTAGTGAATAGCTGCTTAGCTTCAAGTACCGCTGCAGCGTGTGAATCGCCCAATAAATCTGTTAGTGGGTAGTCTTTGGCTTGTAACTGCCACTGGCCGGTTAAGCTGGCCGGTAAATACAATTGAATATCGGCTGGTTCAGTATTCGAGAAGTTGCTTACCACTATTAGCTTTTCGCCTGTATCGGCCCAGCGCGCAAAAGTAAAAACATTGAGCGGGTAAGCTTGGCTGTGGCTTTTGTTAAAGCTGTGTAAAGATTGATACTGGCCAAGCATTGCTGGGTGGCTAGCCGAGAGCAACAGCAACTCGCTATAAAATGCCCGCAGCGCTTTTTCGGGAGGGGTTAATTTACCACCGTCAAATTTACCACCGTTCATCCAACGCTGATGCGCAGGCACACCGGCATAGTCAAAAATAGTTGTGCGCGTAGGTTTGCCAAAACCAGAATCTAGCGCACCTTGCTCACCAACCTCTTGGCCAAAATACAACATAGTCGGTGAAGAGCTGATAAGTGTAGACACTACCATTGCCGGTTTGGCTATTTCTGGGCTGCCCGCAAAGGGTTCACTGGCAATACGCTGCTCGTCGTGGTTCTCTAAAAAGTGCAGCATATTTCGCTCTATATCGGCCATGCCTGCCTGCACAGTTTCAATTACATCGGTATTCTTTTTACCGTGAATAATATCTTTTAAGCCATCGTACATTTCTACTTTGTCGTAGAGGTAATCCATTTTGCCCAGTTGAATATAGTTGCGGTATTCAGCGGGGTTATATATTTCTGCCAATAAGAAAAAGTCTGCGCGCTGGTGTTTAATATGAGCATTGAGGTAGCTCCAAAATTCCACCGGCACCATTTCGGCCATATCGTAACGAAACCCATCTACACCTTTTTCAATCCAAAATTCTGCAATTTGACGAAACTTAACCCACGAGCTGGGCACGCTCTTACCCTGCCAAAACTGGTAGTGGGCCTCGGCATTTTTGTAGCGATAATCTTCGGGTAACTCGGGGAAATCCTTGCTGCCATCGGGCCGCACACCGTAATTTATTTTTACGGTTTCGTACCAATCATCGGCTTTTGGCTGGGCTAATCGCGAACCGTTACCCGTCCATTTAGCGGGGTTTTCATCAAATTCACCATCGCTTAACGGATGCGCCTCGCCACCCAAAGGTTTATAACCATTTTCGGCTAAGGGCACTTTAAATGGCTCACCAACAACATAATAAAAATTATTATCGCGAGCGTACTCCACCGAAGTATCGTCACTCGCACCAAAATCTTCTACACCCTGTGGCGCATTAGTGGATTGATAAGCCCGCGCAACATGATTGGGCACTATATCTATAACTACTTTTAAGCCGTGGGCATGGGTGCGCGCAATAAGTTGCTCAAATTCTTCCATGCGCTTTGCGGGGTTAACGGCTAAATCGGGGTTTACGTTGTAATAATCTTTTACCGCATAGGGCGAACCAGCACGCCCCTTCACTACATCTGGGTCGTCGTTAGTTAAACCGTATTCGGTGTAATCTGCTATTAAGGCATGGTGTAACACACCGGTGTACCACACGTGGCTTACGCCCATTTCTTTAATTGCTGTTAATGCTTGAGCGTTTATATCGGCAAACTTGCCCACCCCATTTTCTTCTTTAGTGCCCCAAGGCTTATTTAGCTCAACTTTATTGCCAAATAAGCGGGTAAACATTTGATAAACAACGGGTTTACCTTGCATTTGCTCGGGGGCCTCTTCAGGCGCGTTAACCTCTGGTTGCGAACAGCTGCAAACCCAACAGGCCAAAAGACATAGCGCGATTATTCGTTTCATTATTCTTTATCCTATTCACACATCTAAACGCGGGGGCGTTTTACTAGCACTCCATGCTATGTGGCAGCGCGCTTAACGGCAATTTTTTACATACGTATTCATTGCCTAAAGAAAAACGCTAACACCGTATTAGTTAGTAAATACGATTAAAGAAATAGCCTATAAATTAAGATAGCACCGCATGTCGCGGGCAGCTCACAAGGTGATCGTTCACCATACCCACCGCCTGCATAAAGGCGTACACAATGGTTGGGCCTACAAAGTTAAAGCCGGCTTTTTTTAGGGCTTTGCTCATGGCTTCGGCTTCTGGGCTGTATGCCGGCACGTCGCTCATGCTGTGGTAGTTATTTTGGATGGGTTGGCCGCCTACAAACGACCACAAAAATTCGCTGAAATCTTTTTCGCCGTTGGGGCCGCCGTTTTTCATTATGCGTAAATAAGCTTGGGCGTTTTGGCGGGCGCTTTTTATTTTTAAGCGATTGCGCACTATGCCCTCATCGAGCATAAGTTTTTCAAGTTTGGCATCGGTGTAACGCGCCATTTTTTCTGGGTTGAATTGATCGAAGGCGCGGTAGTAGCCGTCGCGCTTTTTTAGAATGGTTATCCAGCTTAAGCCTGCCTGCGCACCATCTAGAATAAGTTTTGCTAGCAGGGCTTGGTTATCGTATTCCGGTACACCCCATTCAGTATCGTGATAGTGCACGTAAAGTGGGTCGCTGCCGCACCAAGGGCAGGCTTGCGCGGGGCCGGCTGTTTTAGTAGCAGGTTTGGCGGGGCGTTTTTTAACGCTAGGTTGTTTGGCAGCTGACACGAGCGGCTCCTTTTGTATATAAAATAGAGTTTAAATTAGGCCCTGCTACAACCTAACCGCACTCTTTTTACTCACAAAAAGGCTAGCTAATTTGTATATTGTGCCTAACGCAATAATCTGCCGCTGCTTTCATGTCGCCAAAGGCATCTATTAACATTTGGCAAGCGCGCGATTTTACTTCTTCATCTTCGGCCGAGCGAACAAGGCTCACCCAAGTTTTCACCAAAACTAATGGTGGCTCTTTTGTATTGTGCATGCGCTACTACCTATATTAACGTTGCGAGTATTTAGTTGCTTTTTTGAGCATAAATAAGCGCTCTAAGCTCACAAAAAAATTTTTGAGCAAGATAGGCAAGTGTGCGCTGCTAGTCAATGTTGAAAAGCGATATTTAGGTAATTTTGGCGCAGTATTTACGTTACGGACGTACTCGCAGCCGAATTGGGTTATTCCAAGCCGCAATCGCCGTATTGTTTGCGCACATTTTCTAAATAGGCATCTAGGCTTTGCGTTTTGCTTGGGCTAAAAAAATCTTTTTGCGGTGTGCAACTTTGCATGCGATCTAAACGAAATATACGAAAGTCGTCGCGCAATTCGCACCAAGCCACTAATGTCCAAGCCGCGCCCCAAAAAAACAAACCCAAGGGCCAAATAAGGCGCTGGGATGGGGTTTGATTTACATCGCTATATTCCAACAGCAGCTTTTGTTTGGCGGTTATTGCCAAGCGCACGCGCTCACTGTATTTAGCCGCACCACTCTGCCCTTGGAATTGCGGCACTCGAATGGCGGATGTTTCTTCTAATTCACGTAGGTCTGGCGGCAGTACCGCCAGTATTTTGTTGAGTGCGCTATGGGCTGAGGCTGCCAAAGCCTTGTCACTCCAAGAGCGCACCATGCGTGCGCCAAGTAACAATGCTTCTACTTCGCTTTTATCGAACATTAGCGGGGGCAATTCAAAATTGCGCTGAATACGGTAACCCACTCCGGCCTCGCCCTCCACAGGCACCCCTGTGAGCATAAGCGATTGAATGTCGCGGTAAACGGTACGTTCGGATACATCTAAACGTTCTGCAATTTGTTTTGCCGTTAATACTGTACGCCTGTTGCGTAACAGGTTAACGGTTTGCAGTAACCGCTCTGCTTTGTTCATAGTGGGGCCGTTTTGGTTGCTGACTAAGTATGGTGCTGGCAGCCTGTGCGAACCAATCGCTAAATGGGTCGCAGCCACTAGGGGCAGCGCCTTGGGTAAAACGCAGGCTTTTCGGGTCGATAAGTTTAACCATATCTATAAAAACGCGCTCTTCCGAAAAAGCGAGGTCGCTGCCAGATGCCCTGCGGCTTTGCCACACGGTCATATCTACCCAGCTGCCATCAACCTGGCGCGCCAACTCTCTGTGCATTAAACCACGGCACTTCTGTAGCTGCCTATCCCAATTCGCGCTGGCAAGTAGCAAGGCGGCCGCATCGGCTTGTGGGTGGAGCTGAAAGTGGTACGCTTTAAACCATGGCTTAGTCATAGTGCATCCTCTATTTTTGGCGCATTAAGTGCCGCGAGTTGCCAATATAGGCCCCTGCTACTGACAGTGTGTGTCAGTAGTGATGGCAGTATGGAATTACTTGCACCTGCCCCCTATTGACGCTGTTTGCAATCGCGCAGCTAAAAGGGTGGCAGGCTGCTAAACTTTAGAGTGCATGAATAATTGCTGGGTGCTTGGCCACCGCCAACACCCCAGCGCTATAAAAAGGTTGCTGTGCCCACCCAAAACACAAGCGAGGACGCAATGCAGATTTTATTTCCGGAAATTAAGCCCTACGCCACCCACGAGCTAGCCGTTGATGACGTGCATACGCTCTACGTAGAGGAAAGTGGCGACCCCGGCGGTATTCCGGTGCTGTTTGTACACGGTGGGCCAGGGGCAGGCTGCAGCAAGCATGACCGCCGCTTTTTTAACCCCGAGCTGTACCGCATTATTTTGTTTGATCAACGCGGCGCTGGCCGCTCTAAACCGCATGCCGAATTGGAGCACAACACCAGCCAACACCTAGTGGAGGATATGGAAAAGATTCGTGAATTTCTCTCCGTTGATAAATGGGTACTTTTCGGCGGGTCGTGGGGCTCTACCCTTAGCTTACTGTATGCGCAGGCTTACCCACAAAACGTGTTGTATATGATTTTGCGCGGTATCTTTTTGTGCAGAGAGCAAGACTTACAGTGGTTTTATCAAGCGGGAGCTGACCGCATTTTTCCTGACTACTGGCAGGATTACCTCGCCCCTATCGCCGAGAATGAACGCGACGACATGATAGGTGCGTACTATAAAAAACTTACCGGCTCTAACGAGCTGGCTAAAATGTCTGCCGCTAAGGCTTGGTCACAATGGGAAGGCCGCTGCGCTACCCTGCGCCCCAACCCCGATGTAGTAGACCGCTTTACCGACCCCCATATGGCCGTTTCACTGGCGCGTATAGAAGCTCACTACTTTGTAAATTGCGGCTTTATGAGCCCCAACCAAATTATTAATAACGCGCAGACATTAGCGGGCATTCCCGCCACAATTATTCACGGCCGCTACGATATGGTGTGCCCGCTAGACAACGCCTTTGCCCTTGCGGAAGCTTGGCCCACGGCCAAATTACATATTATTCGCGACGCCGGCCACTCTTCATCTGAGCCCAGCGTAGTAGATGCGTTGGTACGCGTTACCCACGACGTAGCCCAAGAGCTTTCTGGCGATGGCGACGAAACGAGTTGAACTCAATCGCTAATCGCTAATTACTAATCGATAGTAGCTACTAGCTAGCTATTAGAGATTAGCCATTAGCGATTAATACCGGCCATGTAAATGTAAATTTTGCGCCGCCCCACTGGGATTGGGTTACAGCTACTTCACCTTTATGCCAGTGGGCTATGCGTTTTACGATGGCCAAGCCCAAGCCAAAACCGCTTTGCTTAGGGGCGCCGGTTGCTTGTAAGCGTACAAACGCTTCGAAAACTCTCGCTCGCTCGTCCTCTGGCACACCGCTGCCATCATCCTCTACAACTACCGAGTAATGCTGTTGGGTTTGACTAAGGGTAATGTGTAATTTGGATGTGCCGTAGCGCAAACCATTTTGAATTAAATTATGCAGCGCGCGCTCCATCAACACCCATTCGCACCTAGGCTCGCTGGTTAACGCGTTATGTATACTCACGGCTATATTGGGCTGCAACGGTGAAAGGTTGGCAACAACGTTTTCTGCTAACGCCATTAAATCGCCCTGCTGAAAATTAAGCCGCGGGTCGCCGTGTTCAAAGCCTGCATAGCTAAGCAATTGATTCACTAATGCATCCATATCGCTTACGTCTTCGCGCACACTGGCTAAGTGTTCGCGTAACTTGGTTTTATCTTCGGTTTCGCTCGCCATGGTTAACGCAAATTTCATGCGCGCTAAGGGGGTGCGCAATTCGTGCGATACGGCGTAGGTCATTTCGCGATGAGAATGTATTAATTCTTTCACGCGGTTAGCCATTACATTAAATGCATTGGCCAGCGACCACACATTAGAGCTTGGCCCAAGGTTGACCGTATCCACTACGCCATCGCGCCCCACATTTTTGGTTTGCATTTCGAGGGTGCGCATATCGCGCGACAAAGGCCACACCCAAAAATACACCACCACCGCAATGGCTAAGTAAAAGAAAACAAGAAAGGCGTTTTTATACAGTGCGTAGTTAGGGGCTATTTCGCTGGGCTTTATAACCCTTACTACCCAGTCGCGTTGCGCGAGCTGTTTGTAAATTTGGCGGCCACCTTGCTCATCAAATAAAGCCACCAAGCCGCCACCGGCAATATCTTGTGCAATGCTAGATTGGGCAAATTCATCGAGGGCGTAAATATCTATATGCAGCTCTAACTCTTGATTAAGCTCCACTACCCGCTCAAATATTTTTTCATCTGGCACGGCGGCCAATTCGAATTCTAAAATGGCAAAAAACTCTTGTTCGAATGGTTCTATTTCACCGACAGGGTTAAATACTTGCCACAGTTTATCTGTGCCCCAGCCAACCGCCACGACCGAAAAAACAAGCAACACATAAAGTGAAACAAACGCCCTATTCACACACTACCACGCATCGGCAACAAATAAGTAGCCGCGCCCCCATACGGTTTTAATTTTGGTTGGGTTGTCGGATGCATCGCCCACTTTTTTTCGCAATTGCGATATGCGCACATCAATGGTTCTATCCATACCGTCGTAGGGGCGACTGTAAATAATATTAAATAGATATTCACGACTTAACACTTTGCCCGGCTGCGCCGCAAAAGTGCAAAGCAATTCAAATTCGTGGCTAGAGAGCTTTATTTCTTCGCCGCCAATAAAGACTTGGCGCGCGGCCATATGAATGGTGAGCTCACCAAAGGTGTATTCATCCTGCGGTTTGCTAATTTCTTGATTGTAGCGGCGTAACAAGGCGCGAATGCGAGCAAGCAACACAGGCGGCTCTGCGGGTTTTATTACGTAATCGTCGGCGCCGTATTCCAAGCCTAGAATTTGGTCGGCATCGGTGTCGCGCGCGGTAAGCATAAGAATGGGGCCATTAAATTTTGGTCGAATATCTTTGCATACGCTTAGCCCATCTTTACCTGGCAAATTGATATCTAATATTACCAACGCCGGCTCTAAGGTTTGTACGCTGCGCGCCACATTGTGGCCGGCTTCTTCAATAACCACATCAAAACCGTGATTGCCGAGGTAATCTTTTACTAGGTTTGCTAAACGGCGATCGTCTTCGGCTAATAAAATTAAGCTCATGCTAGAAAAAACTCCATGGGTTGCGATTACGCCGACGGTACTTGGTGGACTCTTGCACAACCTCAAAAGCTTGCGTCACCAAAAACGTGTCTTCATTTTTTTCGCGCAGCGAGAAATTAATATTTTCACTTGCGGCTAATTCAATAGTGTAGCGTCCTTCGCGGGCAGCATCCCAACATTGTAGTGGCGAGTCGGTATCGTCTTGATACAAACACAAGCTGCGGGCCTTTTGTGCAATCCACGTTATTTCGATAGTATCGCGACACACCTCTTCCCCCTCAGAAAGCACGCATAAACGCGGCTTAAGTGAAAGCTGAATAAGCGGCAGCGAATCTGCATAGCTATTACCCATCACCCCCAATGAGAAGAGGGCGATTAGAATTCGAGCTGAAAAAATTATTTTTATTGTTGTGGATATACCCATGCTAAAAGTGATATACCCCGCCAATAAATACGGTAGTCACACTACTTTCTTCCACTAGCGGGCTATCGACTATGGCATCGGCCAAACGCTTGTGATGCACCGAGGCCAGTAGCCGCCAGTGCTCATTTAACTCTCGAGACCAACTTAGCCGCACAAAGGGCGTAATACCACTTTCGCGAATTTCGTACTCCATGGATTCATCCACTTCGCCTTCATGCGCGCCAAAATAATAATCGAGCAAATCTACGCTTTGCCAGGTAAGCCCTGTAGCAAACTGATAGCGCGACTTTCCTGCTGCAAAATTTTGCGACGCGGCTAGGCGAACTTCTTGGCCGCCGTGCACATTTAGCACTTCTTGCAATACGTTAAGCGACGCCACCCACTTTTCGCCAAAATAAGTAAACTCGGCGCCGCCCAAACCTGTTTGTTTACGCTTATCTAACTCGGCTAAATCTAGGGTATAAACCGGCTCTACTACTTTAGGTTCTGCAGGGGTTGGGGGCCCGGCTACCGGCGGGCGCTGCACATCATCGGCCTCCACAACATCGGAAGCCAATACATCCATGCCTTCTGCTGGCGTGTTATTAATTATGCCTTCCGAAGCAAACGCAGTGCTGTCACCGGCGCCAGAATCAAACGAAATATTCCCCAGCCCCCACTTTTGAAAATAAATTTGATCGTAGCTGGGGGTAAGTACAAGGTTCACGCTGTAAATGGGCTGCTCTACTAGCGAATAGCCCAACGTATAGTTTTCTAAATAAAAACGCTTACCGTAATAGGTAAGGTTGGGAATAATCACTATGGGGAGGTTATCGCCACCGGCGATTGGGTTGGTGCGAACGCCTGCGCCAATGGCAACGGATAAGTCCCAGCGCCCCACCTCCACGCATTCGGTCTCATCTTGCGTACAAGCGTTTGCCTGCTGGGCAAGTATTAACCAGCACAGCACGCCAGCAACAGCTGTTTTAAGTGCACGCAGTGGCATTTTGTAAGAACCCCCTTTAAGTTGCAGAGGGCAGTAATTGATTAACACAAACAGTATCCGCTCGATTTCAAGTAAAACTAAATAGCTAATAACTAACTAATAACCAACCAATAAACAGTAGCGCGCAGAATCAACTACAAAATGAAGCGCCTTTAGATGGGAGTAAAGTACGTGATTTGCGCCTCGTTCGCCACAGCAGAAGCGTTACAAAATTGTAATAGGTCACTAACGCACACTTTTTAACATTTTCATTACAGACGTTTACACGCAAAGCACCTACAATCGAGCAATCATAAAAAATCAGTTTCTGGGCGGGGCGGTATTTCCCCTAATATTTCCCCCTTTTAGCCCGAAGCCAGCCTGCCGTCACGGAAAGAATCGATAGGAAAGAAAAATGCACGCACTACAAATGCACACACTAAAGTTACTTGCTACAACAGTATCGGTAATAGCATTAAGCGCATGCGGCGGAGATTCATCCTCCGGCGGTACAAATGGCGGCAGCTCTTCCGGGGCTTCCTCCTCGGGTGGCAGCCAAGTGCAGCTTACCGTTGCCACGCAATCGAAATTAAAACGGGCGACAAGCAGCGAACTGGAGACACACATTAAAAACGGCATTAGCTACCAAGTATATGATCAGTTCGTTGCTTGGGAAGCGGTAGATGACGCAATAGCCACGCCAGAAGCAGCACCGCAAAGCGATAGCGACAGCAGTTCTAGCTCTGGTTCAGGCAACTATTCCAGCACCAATACCTATGTAGTTGGTGTAGATGAAGGCGATTACCTTAAATATGACGGCGATTACCTTTACACAGTGCAATATGGCGAGTACTACAACGCCCCCACCAAGGTACGCATTCTTGCCAGCTCGCCCAGCGATGCTAGCGCCAGCTTGGTGTCTGAAATCGAGCTAGATAGCTATGCAACACCGTCGCTGTATTTAGTAGATAACGGCGACGCAGCGGGTTCAAACCTGCTTGCCCTTAGCAGTGAAGCAAATTATTACAGCATACAACCTTTTATAGATGTAGACGTCGAGGCGACCAGTTTGCCCTATTACACATCGCATTCTGCGGTTAAAGCCAACCTCTACGACTTGGCAGACCCAGCCAACCCAGCGCTCGATTTTGCGCTAGAAATAGACGGCTACTTACAAAACAGCCGCAAAGTGGGCGATTACCTGTATTTGGTACTTAACCACAATACCAGCCTTATTTATTACGAGCTGCATGACGCCGAAAATGAAAATGAAGGCAGCGACCAAAATAGCTACAACCAAAAAACGTTAGCTGAGCTCTTACCTCACTACACGATTAACGGCGGCACGCCCCAACCACTTCTAACTGGCGACAACTGCTATGTACCTTCAGATATAACCGCCAATCACGGTTACCACTCTTTAGTTAGCGTAGTAGCTATTAATCTTGCAGAGCAGGCCATTACCTCTAGCACATGTATCAACTCGCCTGTGGAAGGCATTTATATGACGCCAACCAGCTTATACGTTGGCGCCAACAGCTGGTACACCAGCCAACTCGATGCCCCAGTAAGACAAGAGAGTGGCAATGGCGCGGATGTAGCAGTTAGCCCAGAGCCTTCGCAGTATTACTCCGTGGTACATAAATTTACCGTGGCCGATGGTGCAGTCACCTACCGCGCGACAGGTGCAGTGGAAGGCCAAGTTAACTGGTACCAAGCCGGCTTTTTCGTAAACGAAAATAGCGATTATTTGCGTGTAATATCTAGCGATACTTGGTCGGGCGTGACTTATCCTCACAAGCTCACCGTATTAAAAGATACCGGCGAAAATAACGACCTGATACAAGTGGCACAAATTCCCAATGCCGAGCAACCCGCGCCGATAGGCAAACCGGGCGAAGAGATTTACGGAACCCGCTTTGTAAACGAGCGCGCCTATATCGTAACGTTTATGCGCACAGACCCACTCTACGTAGTCGACTTAACTAACAACGAAGCTCCCGCAATTGCTGGCGAGTTAGAAATACCCGGGTTTAGCTCTTACTTGCATTCAGTAAGTAACAATTACTTGCTAGGCGTGGGCTACAACGTAGACCCAGATTCGCCATGGGCGCAACGCTCTGGGGTTAAAGTAAGCCTTTATGACGTTACTGATATCACCAACCCAACCGAAATAAACAACTACATAATTGGTAGCAAAGGTAGCGATACTGCCGCGACCCACGACCTACACGCGCTAACCTTCTTACAAACAAATGACGATACCTTGCGTTTTACACTGCCAATAAGTAAATCGGAAAATTACAACTGGCAGGGCACCAACCTCGAGCTATTTGAAGTGAATAACATCACCACCAGCGCAGGCTTGAATCACGCGGGTAGCATTTCCCCCACCTCGGCCAGCAATGCATACTCCTATTGGAGCGACCGCGCAGCAATGCACGACGATACCGTGTATTACTCGCACAACGGCAACATATGGTCTGCCTTCTGGCAAACACCTAGCCAAGCAAACGGCCCGCAATAACTAGGGCGCGCAAAAAAGAACACAACCGTGTATTTGCCGGCCTAGCGCCGGCTTTTTTTTGCTAAGCTTGTCGCCCCAATAACTCTCATTAACCACAACACACTATGAAAGTATTAATACAGCGCGTTAGCCACGCCAGCGTCGTCGTAGAAGGGCAAACCATCGGCGCTATAGACAAAGGCTTATTATTATTTGTTGGCATAGAAAAAACAGATAGCACAGAAACGCTCGAGCGCATGGCCAACAAAGTATTGGCTTATCGCGTATTTAGCGACGACGAAGGCAAAATGAACTTAAACGTACAGCAGATTGGTGGCGGCGTATTAAGCATTTCGCAATTTACCCTCGCGGCCGACACTCAAAAAGGCCTGCGCCCAAGCTTTTCTTGCGCTGCGCCCCCCGCAGAGGCACAAGCTCTTTACGATAAGTTTGTTAACCTGTTAAAAGCCAAACACAGCCCTATAGCCACAGGGGAGTTTGCCGCAGATATGAAAGTATCCCTACTTAACGATGGCCCAGTTACCTTTATGCTTACAATGTGAGGTCAATCTTGCGAAGGGAAGCGCTAATCGCTAGTTAACACCTAAATATCTTGTTAAATATGGCGTGCACACACAGGTTGTACGCCATTAACTCAAGCCTGCTTCGCCCACCCAAATACTTTTTGCTCAATTCGCACAAGAACTATACTTCCCTTAAGCGCCATGTTTGCTAGAATGGCTCGCTGAAGTATCTCTAAGCACTAACAATAACGTAAAATTGTAAGGAGTCTCCCATGGAAGCCACAAGCGCCACACTGCTGACCTTTGGCGTAATCTTGCTGCTAGCCAGCTGGGTTCAACTGTTAATTGTGTCTTTTAAAGAAGATTACACGTGGGGGCTTGCAACAATATTTTTGCCGCCATTGTCGTACTTTTATAGCCTTTTCGCGCTAAACAAAGCCGGCTCTGCTCTTGGCTTAAGCATTTTGGGCTTGGTACTTATTTTCTTCGCACTCTAAAGCTGCACACAGCACGGGCCACTAATGAAGCTAAATTGTGATCTTGGTGAAGGTTTAGATCACGCCGACGCGGCCATTATGCCCCTTATCCATCAGGCTAATATTGCCTGTGGTGGCCATACTGGCAACGCCGCGAGTATGGCCAAAGCAATACAACTTGCGCTTAAACACCACGTTTGCATTGGCGCTCACCCCAGCTACCCCGACCCAGATAACTTTGGCCGCACCTCGCTCGCTATACCGTTAGACACGCTGCGCGAGAGTATTGCAGAGCAAATACTCAGCTTGCACCAAGCCTGTACAGCTTTGGGTGGCAAAGTAGAATACGTCAAACCCCACGGCGCCCTGTATAACGACCTGCTGCACAACCCCGTACTGCTAGAAATGCTACTCGAGCTTATTCGCAGTGAATTTTCATCGCTAAGCCTTATGATGCAAGCTACGCCCCAGCAACACATTCACGCCCAGCTAGCAGCCCAAGCGGGTGTAACCTTGCAATTCGAAGCCTTCGCCGACCGGCGCTATACCCCCGAAGGTTATTTGCAAGCGCGCACAATAGAGGGGGCTGTATTGCACAATGTAGATGACGTGATAGAGCAGGCAAACCAACTACTTACCCACCAGCGCGTACTAAGTACCAACGGCACTTGGCTAAACGTGAATGCCTCAAGCCTATGTGTACATGGCGACAACCCCACGGCGCTGGCTGCGGTTCGCGCCATTAGCAGTAACCTTAAAAGCCTAGCCAGTAAGTGATGACTCACATACAAACATTGCAGCGTATTAACGACCACAGCCTACTTGCTGCCTTTAGCCAAGGTTTTAGCCAAGCCTTAAGCTACGGCCAAATAAGTCAGCTTGCCGGCTGGTTAAGACACAATATTACCAGCATAAAAGAAGCGGTACCGGCCTACAGCCAAGTATTCATTGAGTGGGATGACACGCTAACCTATATCGACATCAGCCAAGCGCTCAACGCAGCGCTAAAAAATATACAAACGATTACGCAGCCCCATGCCACGGCAGAAGCCCCTCAGCCCTTAACAGTACAAGTGTGCTACCACCCAAGCGTAGCCCCCGACCTATATAACGTGGCCACAACACTTGGCTTGAGCGAACAAGACGTTATTCGCCAGCACCTAAAAGCAAACTACCAAATACAAGCCATTGGCTTTATGCCTGGCTTCGCCTACTTAGGTGGCCTGCCTGACAATTTGCGTATACCGCGCCGCGCCAACCCTCGTACGCAGGTGCCTGCCGGCAGTGTAGCCATAGCCGAAAACCAAACGGCGGTATACCCCTTAGCTGCCCCAGGTGGTTGGCACTTAATTGGCTGTAGCCCAGCCCCGCTAGGGGACCCAAACATATTAGAAAGTGCACACAAACAAAAAGAAAATAACACCCTAAGCGTAGGCAAAGCCGTTAAATTTGAGCAGATTAGTCTCGAGCAATTTAATCGCATTGCGCAGCAGCGTGAACAATCAAAACCTCAAAACCATTTACCATCACAAAGCACATTTACCACACGCAACCCAACAAGCCACATGACTATTTTGCAAACTGGGCCATTGGCCCTACTGCAAGATACTGGACGCAAGCAGGTGCAGCACTTAGGCGTAAGCCAGTGCGGCAGCTTAGACAACTACGCCTACCAATGGGCCAATAAGTTATTAGGAAATGCCCCAAATAGCCCCGCCATAGAGATAACGCTTGGCCTGTTTAAAGCGCGCTTTAACGCTCCTACTACCATTGCCATTGCAGGGGCAGATTGCCACGCAACGCTTAACAACCGGCCACTGCACAACTGGGCCAGCCACCGTGTAAATACAGGTGACACGCTCGCCTTTGGCGGCGCACGCAGTGGTGCTCGCGCATATTTAGCGGTTGCAGGTGGGTTTGAGTGTGCAACTTTGTTTGATAGCTGCGCAATGAACCCCAAAGAACATTGGCCGCAAACAGCAAGCCAGTTAAGCGCCAAACAGAATGTTGGCTATAGAAGTAACAGCCAGCCACCACTAAAAATGGCACCGTGGTACAAACAGCCCAATTACCAACAAGAGCTTGTATTGAGGGTTTACCCGAGCTATCAATTTGATCAGTTCGGCGCAAATGAAATAGACAAGCTGTGCAGTGAGAACTACCAGATTCACTCCCACAGCGACCGCATGGGCTACCGCTTAGAAGGCGCAAATATTCACTGGCAGCACGGCGGTATAAGCTCTGAGCCTATTGCCTTTGGCAGCGTGCAAATTCCACCAAGCGGGCAACCTATAGTGCTGCTTAACGACAGGCAAACCCTTGGGGGCTACCCTAAAATTGGTTGCGTAAAAGCGGAAGACTGCTGGCAATTAGCGCAGCGACAAGCAGGGCAAAGTGTGCGATTTGAGTTTATAGAGTGGGATTAAAGATGGCTGCAACCAACAATTAAATTTATTTTCGCGAGCGCGGGTTAAGGATTAAATTAGCCGCGCGCCAAGTGGGCATGGTTTTATCCACAATGGCCCAAAACCTAGGTGTGTGCCCCGACTCCAGCAAATGCGCCAGCTCATGCACCACCACATACTCTAAGCATTGCGCGGGCTTGCTGGCCAAATCTAAATTTAGCCAAATACGTCGCGCGGTAATATTGCAACTACCCCAGCGGGTTTTCATTTTTTTAATCCCCCACTGTTTAACCGCTACCCCCATTATGGGCTCGTAGCGTTCTAGCAGCGGCGGTACGGCCAACTTAAGTTGGTCGCGATACCAAGTATCTATTAATTGCTGCTGCTCAACTAAGCCAGCGCTTACAGGCAGGCGCATTAGCAGTTGGTTATCAGCAAGGCATTTTAGACTAGGCCTACTTACCCCACCCTCAACGTGCAAGCGAAAGGTTTGGCCAAGCAAGGGAATACTATCCCCAGTTTGCATTAACCTAACTGGTACCACTTCACGATTGGCAATTTCTGCCCGTTGAGAACGCACCCAATCTAAGTTTTTAACGACAAACGCGTGAATATCGCCCCGCGCCACAAAATGCGGGGCCGACACCTTAACGTCACCCTTTTGCGGGCAAACGCGCAGGCGCAAGGATTTCATTTTGCGACGGGTAATCGCAATGGGAATGTCATCGATGAGTAGCGTAGAGGTGCGGTTTTTCATGGCGACAGTTTAACCCGCCGCCACAGTGTACGTCTGCAGGAAATAAAAAATTAGAACTTCCAGCTACCCGATTGCACATCGAGGGTAACCACTTTACCGGCGCGTGTTGTTTCGCACAAAACCTTGAGGGACTCACGTCCGTCGGCATTGGTTTTAACCGCGTTCAGCCAATGTTTATAGCTGTTGTTATCTACTTGGGTTGCAGATTTATTTTTAAACTTTACTTTCACATCTTGCGTGTTTTGCTGTAGCAAGTGCGCCTTACAGGCTTTGATGGACTCTTTGCTGTTTACCCTTTTTACATCTGCCTGTGCACTGGCCACCAATGATACAGCCAGCACCGAGCAGGCCAAACCGGATAAGAATTTAAGTGAGGATTTTTTTAATAGCATAGAGTACCACCCAATTTAGTTGCTTTTTGAGACTAACGCAATCATAGTTACAACAGTTCACAAAAGCAACTAATTATTCAAAAGATAACCAATCTTCAACTTGGCGAATAGCCACGAGTCGCATACTATGTACTTAAAGTTACTTGGGCGGAGTTAGATGACAAAAAATATAGACCACGAATTACGTTGTAGTGTTGCCATAGCCACCCGTTTAATAGGCGACACTTGGAGTATGATGATTCTTCGAGACTTTATGATTTTTGGAGGCACAAGACGATTTGAACAGTTGCGCGAGGGGCTTAATATCTCCCGCAATGTACTCACCGAGCGATTAAACACCATGCTCGAAGGCGAAATAATTAGAAAAAGCCCTGTTACAGAAGGGGCAAAAAGAATGGAATATAAATTGTCGCGCAAGGGTTGGGAATTAATGCCCATACTCACAGGCATTCATCAATGGTGCGAAACTTGGCGACAAGACCCAACAAACTCGATGCTAGAGTTTGTGGATTCACAAACCAAACAGCCCATTAAAGCGCTTTCGCTTTATTCTCAAGATGGTCGCGAACTAGGCCCACCGGATGTAAGCGTACTGCCTAAATCTGATGAGGCCATTGAATACCTCGAAAAATTTAACACCCCACCAAAAAAATAGCGGGGGTTTCAGTAGCCTTTTAAAGAGCGCCTAAATGGCGCTCTTTTTCATTGGCTCACCTACTACCTACAAAACACTAAAACGCTTTTTGATAGCCGAAAGTAAACATGGAATCCATTTCCATTTGTAGGCCGTTTACATCTTGCTTCATTGGCACGCTGTACTCAACGGCTAGGCGGTGGTCGCGCAGAAGACCGGTTTGCCCAACCCAATTCAAGCTCACTTTAGCGTTAATCACATCGCGGCCATAATTAGCTGGGTTGGCTGTTTGAACCGGTAGCATTATTTCATCATCCACACCGCTAATCGCATCCGATGAAAAATACTCGCCACCCGCGCCCACACTTACACTGTGACTAATTGCATACTGCCCCCACGCACTCAATTTTTGCTCGTTGCCTAGCTGATACCCTTCATCATTTTCGCTACTGCGCAGGGTTAACATATATTGCGTGCCCCAAGTCACATCACCCGCTTTGCCGGTATAAGTCATACCTGGCTGCCAATCCACAGTGCCCGACCCCAACTGCATAGGGTAAGGCAAGCGTGTTTGCATACGCATATTCATGGGCGTTAGTACTTCGCCTGTTTTATCTATAGCGCCCGTTGGTAAGCTAACGCTTAAATTGGCGTGCAGGTGGTGCGTGGCGTCGTCAAATAGGCGGTACATCAAACCTAGCTTTGTATCGCCCATACCGCTGGAAGCGCTGTCGAAATAGCCAAGCTCCGTAGTACCCATCATGCCTTGGTAGGTTTTTAACTGCATGGTTTTATCCAAGTAGTTAAACATAGCCATCAAGGTAATATCGTCTGTAGGCGCGTACATCACCCCCACCATATGCATGGCAGTTGTCATTTCTTGAGGCACCACCCGCAGCGTGGGCGGCATCATAGGCATAGCCGCATAGGGGTTGGGTTGTGTAGTCACTATTTCATCGTCGCTTATACTGCTGTCACCCAGTAAGTTGCCAGACATCGCCATAGACATATAACGATAAGACACCATCCACTCGCCCTGTTTATGCATATGGTCGCCCATAATACCTATAGGCGCGTGAGAATCAGCCCGCAGTGCCGACTCGTGTGCACTCACCAAACTTGCTGAGTGCAAAAGTGCGATACATGCAATTAATTTTATTTTCATTTTTGTATTCCATAGCCTTGCACCATGTACAAAGTGCACGGCGCGTAAACGTTAAAAAGTATTAACAAAAGTACTTATGCTGATTGCGAACAAGTACAGTTAAAAACAGTTAGGCAATGAAATGACAGGGCGGTGCGCGCGGGGTGGCGAGTGTGAAACGCGGTGAGGTAAAACGATAGACCCCATATAGAAAATAAAGCGACTCAGTTAGAGCTAATGCGGTATACAACAGCCCAAATACAAGCAGCGTAAACACCAAAATTTGGGCGGCATAAGCACACACACCCTGTTTGGCATGATGCTTACCTAGTGTATGCGGCGCATGGTTGTGGTGGCCTTCATGCCCCGCACCAACAGCAGTATCCGAAGATGCTGCCGAGTGTATTGTGTGATGAGCGTGGTGGTTGTGATGATTGGTAATAAGCTGCTTACTTAGGCGGTCACCATGGCACAACATATACCACGCACCATGAGTACCGTCAGCGCCATCGCTGGGCATATAGCCCGCAGGCACTGCCGCACGCATCGCAATAAATGCAATGAGAGCAGGTATAAATAGCAGCAAACCAGCCGAACAGCGTTTGCGACCAGCTCCACCGCGAGCTATGAAGGTATGCCTAAGCGCTAATATCACGGAGCCATGCTTGGTTGATTCAATAATTTAACCTATTCAATGTATGCCGGCGCTAACAACTAAGCCCGAAACCAAGCCCACAAGCATTAAACACGTTAACAATAGCATGGAGTATAAAAGAGATTATTAAGATTAACTACGAGAGAGACTAACGACAAAAGGGTGCAAGATGATGAATGAAAGAGAGGCGCGCGTAAAAAGCGGACATAAAAGTATAAAAGTGACAAACACAAAAAAGCCGCGACAAGCACGGCTTTATATAGGTTGTTTGCTAACGCAATTAAACTGCTTTGCGTCTTGCGAATACCAAGCCTGCTAGGCCTAGCATTAACAATGCAAATGTACCTGGCTCTGGCACAGAAGCCACAGCTGCAACTACAACATTGTCGATAAACAACACAGAGTCAGTAAGATCGTCGCACCAACCGCTGTCTTCAAAAATACCAAAGAACACACGTCCATTGGGATCAATGTCAACTATGTTTGATACGTCGTACTCGCCGTAAAAGCTCATCCAGCCTGAGTTAAGATCAAATTCCACAGCCTCTACAATGCTCCAAGGGCTCCAATCCCACCAGCTGGTGATACCATCGCGTACTTCAAGCAGTGAACCGGCCAAATCTTCCTGGTGACGAGAGTTGTCCCAACCTTTGAATTTAAAATCAAAGGAAAAGCTAACCGTGTTTACTTCCGTGGGAATGTAAAACGACTGCCACAACACCTCTAAACCACTGGAATTGTTGTCATTCAATTTGGCAACATTGTTGCCATTTTTGTTGACTACCTGAACGCTGCCAAACTCGCTACCCCATCCATTTAAGCCATCTTCAAAGTCGCCGTTTACAAGCAAGTTTGCCTGTGCAGAAACAGCAAAAACAAAGCTAGCAACTAGAACTAATATCCTTAACATTTGGTAACACCTATTTAACTACATATTCAACTACAAGAAAGTCTCAGCGCCTAATGCGTGCATTAAGACGTAATAACGCATAAGCATCTTTCATACCATAAAATTATCTTCTTTAAAAACAATACCTTATAAAAAAAACAATGACTTTGACGCGTCGTACTGTAAATATATTCGACGTCAAAACGCTTATTCTATAACCAATTATTTGGCCTCGGCTTTAACGAGGTTTTTTATCCAATAGCGCTTGCGAATACGCATTACCACCGGAATAAACTTAAGCGCTTCTTCCAAGTACATAAGCGCAAAAATAGCCGCGAAGGGCACAGCGGTAAAAAATACACCGGCGGCATAAAGGGGAATACCCACCAGCCACATAGCGCTAATATCCACCGCCAAGCAAAACTTGTTATCACCGCCTGCGCGCAAAACGCCCATTATGCGCATCATGTTTAATACTTTTACCCAAATAAGCAGGCTAAACACAGCCAGTACATCCGCCAGTAAAGCTTCGGCAGCAGGGTCTAGTTGGTCGAATATGGCTATTACCCAAGGGCGAATTAACCACAATATCAAACAGCCACTTACCACCAAGCCAATAGTTAGCTGGTCAAAAAACCGGTAAAGCCGCCAAGCTTCGTCGTGGTTGTCGCCGCCCAGAGCGCGCCCGACCAGCACCGCAGAGGCATTAGCCAAACCAATAAACAACGCAAAGAATAGGCTTTCTATGGGTACTATCACGCCCATAATTGCCAAAGCTTCGGTACCCGCAAAACCGGTAAGCACGTGGTAAGTGGCGTTGCCCACACCCCACAGGGTGTAATTCGCCACTAGGGGCAAGGCGAACACTATATAGCGCTTAACCTTGGGCCAATCTACCCGCGCGCATATATCCCGCACACCTAAAGCAAAACTATGGCGCGTGGCGTAAACCCACCCCACTACTAAAATCATATGAGCTGCCCGCGCTATAAGTGTGGCCCAAGCCGCCCCAGCCACGCCCATGGCAGGAAACCCCCAATGACCAAAAATAAGCGCGTAGTTAAGCGCAATATTCACTAAAACAGAAACAGCCCCGCCAATAAGCGGAACCGTGGTGTTGCCCAATGCGCGCAACGACGCTTCATAGATAACCGCTATTTGGGTAAGCAGTAATACCAGCGCAGTAATTTGGATATATTCAGCAGCAATGGCCACTACAATGGGGTCGGGGTTAATCCAGTTAACCCAAACCTGGGGTGCAATAGCAAAAGCCGCCACGAGTGGCATAATCACCGCCACACCAACGGCAAGCGTAACCGATAAGGTATTGCGACAGCCCTCGCTATTTTTACTGCCGGAATACTGGGCAATAAGCACACTGCCACCGGCGGCAATACCGCTCATCATAACCAGTAGTAAAAAGTGCAATTTGGCGGCTAAGCCCACGGCGGCGAGGGCCTCTGGCCCTAGGTCTCCCACCATTACCACATCGGCCATACCCAATAACGATTGCAATAGCATTTGCAGCGCAACAGGCAGGGCAAGCAATAGCACGCTTTTCCAAAAGGTAGGGGACTTAGGTGTAAGGGGCTTAGATAAAGGCACGTTGACTCTCGGTTAAATTTTCGCCGCGCACTATACACCTAATAGTCGGCTATTCAATAAGTCGTGCACAATTCGAGCACTGTCGCTTACATTCAATACACGCGTATAATGCCGGCCAAATTACATGAGCACGTGAGTATTCCAATGATTGTAGAAAAAGATACGGTAGTAAGCTTCCATTACACCTTAAAAGAAAGCGGTGGTGCAGAGCTGGAATCGAATAAAGACGGCCTGCCAATGGCTTATTTGCACGGCCACGGCAATATTCTAACCGCCTTAGAAGAAGCCCTTGTAGGCATGAGCGAAGGCGAGCAAAAGCATATTACCCTATCGCCCGAGCAAGCCTATGGCGCGCGCCGCGAAAACGCCCAACAACGCGTACCTATCAAGCATTTGGTAGGTAAATACAAGCGCTTGCAACCCGGTATGGTTGTGCGTGTGAATACCGAAAAAGGGACGGTTAACGGCAGAGTCATTAAAGTTGGCAAGTTCAATGTCGACCTAGACATGAACCACCCATTTGCAGGCATTACTTTAGAATTTGATGTAACTATCGATAGCATTCGCGCAGCTAGCGACGATGAAATTGCCCACGGCCACGCACACGGGCCAGGTGGGCATCATCATTAACAAATAGCTAACTGCTAACAGCTAACAGCTAACAGCTAACAGCTAACAGCTAACAGCTAACAGCTAACTAAAAAGTGTGCGGGGTTTGTGCTTTACTTGCACACTTTTTTCGGTTTATTTGTTCTTTACGAATTTTAAGGTCCAGCGGTCGGTTTTGCCTTTTACCGAGTCGTGGCCTACTTCTTTATCTAAGGCGTCTGTTGGTTGGTAGTGTAGCTCGGAGATATCTACCAGCATAAAGCCTGCATCTTGGATTTCTTTGATGGCGAGTACAGGGTCGAAGCGACGGCCGTTTTCTGCGTTATCCTGCTCCATATGGCGACGAGTATGATCTACCACACCGTACACACCCCCAACTTTTAGTGCGTTGTAAGCCGCCTCATTCATGGCTTTACGACCTGCTGCATCTAAGTTGTGATAGTTGCGGAAGGTAAGCACCATATCGGCATTTTTCACATCCAATTGGGCATTGCCCAAATTGAATACAGGCCCTGCTACATGGGTAAAACTTGCTTTCTCACCCAATTTACCTACCTCGGCAAACGCGGGCTGCTCAAGTAAATCGCCCATGTATTTGGGGTTGGTATAGGCCACGTACAGCTTGCCTTTCTCTTTTAAAGTTGGCGCAAGTAAGCGAGTGTACCAGCCACCGCCAGGCATAATCTCTACAACGGTCATGCTGTCTTTTAAACCGAAAAACGCCAAGGTTTCAATTGGCTTGCGGTTGGCATCGCGCGCAACGTCGCCCGCTGGGCGCGATTTATCGGCCATTGCTGCGCTTAATTTGGTTTGCAGTGCATCTGCGGCAAATACCGCTCCCGAGGCCATCATGCACGTGGTAAACACTGCGCTGGCCAATAAACTCGAAACGTTTTTCATATTATTCTCTCCTCGATTATTCCTTTTGAGCTTTACGATAAGCCCAATCCGCTGGCAACCGTATCACAATACCCTGCCTCAGAATGTGAAATTAATTAGCTAATTCACAGCGCTACTGCGCCCCCATGCATACCGCTCAGGAAACGCTATACTGATTAATATTTAGCCACAAAAGGGAGCAAACCATGAGCGATCACGATAAGCAGGAAGGGCCCGCATACGATCGGTTTGCGGATAAAGCCAAGGAGTTTTTCGCTAAGTCGAGCGAGCAGTCGTTAAGCTCCCTCGAAAAAGCCATAGAATCTGCCAAGGAGCATTTGATTAAGGCTGGCGAACTCAGCCAGCAACAAGCCGAGCATTTCAAAGTATTTTTGCGCCGAGACTTAGAGCAAGCAGCCAAGAATGTGCACCACTGGGGCGAAGTAACCTCTGAGCAAGTAAAAGAAAACTTAAAGCCAGCCAAACTTCAAGCGGGCTTTTTAGATTTAACCGCCCACCTATCTCACTCTGCTAGTGATTTATTTAATAAGTTGGCCGAGTGGGCAGATACCACCGCATGCTACAAAACCGGGCAGGTTACAGCGCCAGGGGTATTGCGTTGCCGCCAGTGCGACAAAGAAATGCACTTTAAAAAAAGTGGCAATATCCCGCCCTGCCCCGGCTGCAAAGCAACCGAATTTAGGCGGGTAAGCTAGTAATTAGCCTATTAATCGCGGAAGTTTTTAAACTGAAACGGTTGCCCTAGCTCACCGTTGCGCACCAAAGCCATAACCTCTTGCAGATCGTCGCGCTTTTTACCCGTAACGCGTACTTCTTCACCTTGAATAGCCACTTGTACCTTAATTTTGCTGTCTTTAATGGCTTTAACCACTTTTTTGGCAACGCTGGCTTCAATACCATTTTTAAAGGTAACAACTTGGCTCCAACTTTTACCCGAGTGTACCGGTGTGCTGGTATCTATAGATTCTGGGTCGACGCCGCGCTTAACCAATTTATTGCGCAAAATGTCTAACATTTGGCCCAGCTGAAAATCGCCCTCTGCACGCATAGTGGTTTGATCGGTTTTCCACTCAAAGCTCGCATCTACGCCGCGAAAGTCAAAGCGTGTGCTCAGCTCGCGGGTAGCGTTTTCAACGGCGTTACGAACTTCTTGTTCATCTACTTCAGAAACAATATCGAAAGACGGCATAGTTTGTGCTGCTCCCTAAAGAAAAGGGCGATTATAACGGGAATACGTAGCAAAAATAAGGCAAAGGGGCGAACAGCGCACATTTACAAGGCACTAATAGGTAAAAGCTGCTGTCATAGATACAAATCAAAGCTGGCCCACAAAAATAGGTCTATGCTTTAAGAACCCCTAAAGGTTTTTGCAACCAAATTGACATAAAGGGTTGAAGCGCCGTTAAACGGCCCCACCTCTAGTGAAGAGACATTAAAGAATTAGAGAGAATAAATAACCGCCCAAGCCACTGTACGCCTTGGGCCACAGGTTTCGACAATACTATTCATTTCATCAACATAAGGAGCACGCTAGTTTAAAACATTCCATCCACCCGAAACGGTGTTGGCCAAAGGCAGTATCCGTTTCACTGTAAAGATGATTAACGAGGGAAATTATGCAAATAAACCTATCCGGTCACCACGTTGAACTTACCGATGCCATTCGCAACATTGCAAACGAGAAGTTCCAAAAAATTGCCTCTCACTACCCCCATTTGGATAGCGTGGATGTGTATCTGACCGTAGAAAAGCATGAACAAAAAGTGGAAGCGACCACCCAGTACCGGGGCGCGACACTCGCAGTACAGTCCTCTAAAACCGATTTATACGCCGCCATTGGCGATTCTGTACGCAAACTAGAATCGGCATTGTCGCACCGCAAAGGCATAACCAAAGCCAACCTTCACGAAAAACCTATATTGGAGCAGCCTGAAGAGGCAATTGAAGAAGAGCCAGAATACAAGGGCGCTTAGTGCACCCATACAGCTTTAGGCACAACCACTAAATTGTACTGACCAGGTACAGCCCGCGTAATTAAGTTTTGCAGATAATACGCGGGCTCCAAATCCCCATATTGCCCAGCAATCGCCACGTAATAATCCCGTCCATGCTCATCCTTTACCAGCAGCGACACGTAAGGTACATCTAACAGCCCCACATTCGACAACGCCCCTTCGTACGCCTCGGCTTGCACTTGAGCGTCCATACGCGTTGCAAAAACCCCAAGCAATACGCCATAGCGGTTATCTTTACCCTTGGCAGTCGCAAGCTCTAAGTCTTCAAACGTAACCGCACTACCGGAGCGAGTAGGCTTTACCGGCTGCGCAGTACGTTGTTTAGTTGGCTCAGAGGCACAAGCTGCTAGAGTGATTACAATAATGAGGGTTAGAATTCGAGAGATCATGGGAACATCGTTCATTAATATATTAGAGGGGCACCATACCAAATTTTGCTAAAGAATCTATTAGAAGTATCACAGGTTGGCGAAGTGACTTGGCTTGGGGTGCGGCCAGAGCGCGAACAGCCCATGTTAATGGTCGATGCGCTGGAGGCTCGTTGCGACAAAGGCATTGTAGGCGATAGGTACTCAGGTCGCAGTGGCGAGCGTCAAGTCACGCTTATTCAAGCAGAACACCTACCTGCTATTGCCGCGCTGCTCGGCTGGGATGAAGTAACTCCCGAGCAGCTGCGCCGCAACATTGCCGTAGCGGGTATTAACCTGTTAGCGCTGAAGGGTAAACAGTTCAGCATTGGCGGTGCCACCTTGGCCTACACGGGCCTTTGCCACCCCTGCTCTCGCATGGAGAAAACCTTTGGCAGCGGCGGTTACAATGCTGTACGCGGCCACGGCGGCATTACCGCGCGAGTCATTACATCTGGCATTATTCGTATTGGCGATGGCGTGCAAACAGTGTCGAGCTAGCTACCAATCTAAAAATACATCCTGCGGTTTAAAAGCTGTATCTACTTTAGCTGCCGAATTTTTAGACTTTACTTCGCCCCACGCCCGCTGGGCGGCTAGCTCCCATAAGGGTTGATGATTTACAGCGTGACCAAACCCTTCGTTGATTAATGCCTGCGCGATAGCATTGCGCGCAGCTATTGCTTGCTCAACCGATTCGTATGGCCCCTGCAATTTACTTTTGCTAGGTTCATTGCTGCCCGCCAATGCAAGCAGTGTTGTGCCCTCGACACTTTGGCGCAGGTAAAACTCTATACGTCTACCGCCTTCGGCAACAAGCACCAAAACAGAGCAATCATTTGGCAACGTTTTGCTATAGAAAAGCCGCATGTTATAGCTCCAATTTAAAACTCATTCTGCACCATGCTTAGCACCACTCCCGGTGATTCCAAACAGGCATATACGTGCAATTTCTTTGTAAGTATTTACCTTGCACCAAGCGATTTCCAATGCCACTGCTATAATAAATGCATTGACACTACTTTTATGATTTTACCGTTGCGAGACAACCCTTGGCCATTCACGATATTTGGGAATCTAAAAGCACGGTCATCACCCAGTATTCTGGGCGAGTGAACGGGCAGGAGCTAATTGAAGCCTCCCTTAAAAAAAGTGGGGATGATCGCTTTGATGATGTGCGCATAATAATCGGCGATTGGTCGCGCATTTCGCACGTAGATATTACGCCCGAAGACGTAAAAGCGCTGGTGGCTTGCCTGCGCTCTATTAGTAAAATTAACCCCTATGCCATTAACGCTTCGGTGATTAATCAAGATGAAACAGGTAACGCACTCGCAGCTTGGTACAAGTTTTTAGCTGATGATTTGTCTTGGAAGATTGGCATTTTTCACACTATGGACGAAGCCCGCGCATGGTGTGAGGCTATTCTTATAAAGAAAGCGGCCAACCATTAACATTATTCCCCTTGTAGGGTAACCAATAAAGTTCGCTCACCGCCGTAATTACGATGCTCACACAGGTAAATACCCTGCCAAATTCCTAAGTTAAAGCGCCCGTGAGTAATAGGTAGCGAGAGCGTCGAGCCCAAAATACTGGACTTTAAATGCGCGGGCATATCATCTGGCCCCTCATCTGTATGTACGTAGTACGGCTCGTTCTCTGGTACCAAACGGTTGAAAAATCGACCAAAATCATCGCGCACCGTTGGGTCTGCATTTTCATTTAAAGTAAGTGCTGCAGAAGTGTGCTTAATTAAAATATGGGCAAGGCCCACGTTAAAATCCGCCAATTCTGGCAACTCTCGCACCACTTCGGCAGTTACCAAGTGAAAACCTCTTGCCTTGGCGCTTAGCCGGATTTCTTTTTGCAACCACATACTTACCTACCACCTTTATATTTTGCCTAACACTACTTACACCAGAGACGACAACGGCCTGCGGCCAAAATCTTAGTTTACCTACCCTGCGAAACCAACTCTACCGCTAGCCATCACATTCTCGTCGCCCATCTATGGCATACTTGCGCGCAATGTAAAATCACCCAAGTAGCAAGCCGTTATGTTTTCATTTTTTGAATCACTTATTAAGCCATTCCCCAGCGAGCCGCCACAGCAACCGCCCAATACGCTCAAGGCGTTTATCTTACATTACGCCAATGGCACTCGGCGGTTTTTAACCGCGCTGGGGTTATTCACCATGCTTATCGCCATACTTGAAGTGTCGCTATTTAACTTTTTAGGCAATTTGGTTGATAACTTAAACAACTCAAGCCCAACAACCTACTGGCAAACCCACGGCCGCGACCTACTATTTTATGGCCTTCCCGTACTACTGGGGCTGCCTCTGTGCGTGTTTATTCACTCGCTAATATTGCATCAAACACTGCTTGGCAACTTTGCCATGCGCGTGCGTTGGTTAGCCCACAGACACCTACTCGGCCAAAGCGTGGCGTTTTACCAAAACGAATTTGCCGGGCGCATGGCCACCAAAGTAATGCAAACAGCCCTCTCTGTGCGCGAAGCCATTATTAAATTGCTGGATGTTATTTTATATGTGGCAGTGTTTTTTGCCGGTGTGCTTACCCTGCTGGCCACTCTCGATTTGCGCTTGGCTATTCCGCTAACCGTTTGGATTATTATTTACGTAAGCATTCTAAAATATTTTTTACCAAGGCTCGCGCGCGTGTCGTCGCTTCAAGCCGATGCTCGCTCAGACATGACTGGGCGCATTGTCGACACCTACACCAACATTAATACTGTAAAACTGTTTTCGCACAGCCAGCGCGAAGAACACTACGCCCGCGAAGGCATGGAAAATTTCTTACAAACGGTTCACCCTCAAATGCGCCTGGTAACCAAATTAAGCACCAGTGTTTGGTCGCTTAACGCGGTACTCATTTTTTGTACTACGTCACTTTCTATTTGGTTGTGGGCTAATAACGCTATTACCACTGGCAGCATTGCAATTGCCGTGGGCTTAGTACTGCGCATGTACGGTATGTCGCAATGGATAATGTGGGAAGTATCTGGGCTGTTTGAAAACTTAGGCACCGCGCGCGACGGTATGAACACGCTGGCAGTAGAACGCTCAGTTTTAGATTCCGAGCAAGCCGCGCCTATTGCCATTACCAAAGGCAAAATAGCTTACAACAATGTTTCGTTTCACTACGGTAAAGAAAACGGCGTGATTGAAAACTTTAACTTAACCATCGCACCCGGTGAAAAAATTGGTTTAGTTGGCCGGTCAGGTGCGGGGAAATCGACACTGGTTAATTTGCTTTTACGCTTTTACGATATAGAGAGCGGCAGCATTACTATCGATAACCAAAATATCGCCACACATCAACAGGAATCTTTGCGACAGCATATTGCCATGGTTACACAAGACACCTCTCTACTACACCGCTCGGTGCGCGATAATTTACTTTACGGCAACCCCACTGCGAGTGAAGAACAAATGCTGCTCGCCGCGCAGCGAGCCAAAGCACACGAATTTATTTTAGAGCTAGAAGACGGCCAAGGCCGAAAGGGCTACGACGCCCATGTGGGCGAACGCGGGGTAAAACTTTCAGGCGGCCAACGTCAACGTATAGCCATTGCGCGAGCCTTCTTAAAAGATGCGCCTATTTTGGTATTAGATGAAGCGACCTCGGCATTAGATTCTGAAGTTGAATCGGCCATCCAAGAAAACCTCAATCAACTAATGCAAGGTAAAACAGTTATTGCTATTGCCCATAGGCTTTCTACCATTGCCGCATTAGATAAACTTGTGGTGATAGATCAAGGAAATATAATCGAGCACGGTACGCATAAAGAATTGCTTGCTGCTAACGGCACCTACGCAAAACTTTGGCAACATCAATCTGGCGGTTTTTTAGGGGAATAAAAAAGGCGAGCCGTTTGTGGCTCGCCTTTACGTTCAAACATCTTTCGTTAAAACATTAACCAACCATTTGCGACTGTGCTTCTGCCGTAACCTCTTTAACTGGTTTGATTTTAAACACAAATTCTCGGCGAGCCTGATGATAAAAAGCATCTGGGTCGTCGAATATTTCTTTCATTTCTATTAGCTCTTCGCGACGATATTGCTCTAGCGGTTTTTCTTGCTCGTCGCTTGCGCGTTGCTGCGCTTTTACACGCAAAAACTCGGTCAAATCCAAACGGCTTGGCAACTGTTCGCAATAATTCATTAACTGCACATGAAAACTCTGCCAATCCTCTTCGAACATTACATCGGCAAAACCTACGTCCATCGCTTCGTGAGCCAACATTGGCTGACACTTTTCGACTATACGCGAGGTTAATGCAAGCCCCAAACGGCGAGGCATGAGGTAAGTCCAATATTCTGAACCGTACAAACCCATATTTTTATAATGCGGGTTAAGGACCACACCTTCGCGAATAATCACTTCATCGCAGGCCAATGCCATTACCGCCCCACCGGCACCGGCGTTATTGCGCAATGCGGCAACGGTTACCTGATTGGGCGTATCGATAATTTCTTTTACCACATCATCGATAGCATTAATGTTTAACCACGATTCTAGCGCTGGGTCTTTGCTCGCTTCAATGCAATTTAAATGAATGCCATTATTAAAGAAGTCTTCGCCACCCATAAACACTAAACACTTGGCATCGCTGCTTTTAGCTTCGCGAATGGCATTGCGCAATTCAACACACTGCTGCGTGCTTGCTGCGCCATTGTAAAAATTAAAATAGATGTAGGCGGTATCACCACGGCGGTCTACCCATACATCTTCAATTGCGTGCGGGTCTTGCGGGGCTCCGAGGTTACTTAGCACCTCATTACCTAATAGTAATGGCAGCGCAACGGTTGCAGGTAGTTTTAACTGCGGAATAGTGGGATGGGAGATGCATTTAATTTGCTTTATCCACACGGCACCGTCTACGGTTGCACGACATACCGCGCCTTTATAAACCGCCAAAAACTCACCTGGCTCACCGCGTAAAGTTGACTCGCGCGCTACACCAAATAAATTCACATCGGCGCCACCAAGCTGGTCGCGTACACCCGGGTTGGTATCCGCAGCGTTCAATTTTCGCACAATGCTATCGGTGCTATCTTTCTGCCAATCTATTTTTCTATCTGGCTGGCGCATTAACGGCAACAACTTACCTTTCACTTCTGGGTTGCTGTAATTCAAGGGTCTTGGCTTAAACGTACCCGATTCGATATTCGCCAACGCTTCTTTTATTAACGCTATTGCCGCGGTGCTTACTTCACGTTTGTAAATACTGGTTTTACCGGCCTCGCGTAATGGGAATACTTTTGTTCCCCAAATATCGCCAGCATCCATTTCTTCATCTGCTTGCAACAGAGTAACTCCCCACTCTGCAGCACCGCCACTAATAGCCCAATCTAACGACGATGGCCCGCGATCACCCTCAATACCAGGATGCACGACCAAGCACAAATATTGTTGATATACATCCGCAGGGATGCGCTGTGTAAGGAAAGGGCAAATAACAACATCTGGAGAGAAATTCGCGAGTTGCGCGCGCAATGAGTGTTCTTCCAAATCGTAGTGTTCTTGGATATTGTGTCCCAATAAAACAAGCTCGCGCTGCACGCGCTGAGTTAACCCACTAAATGCCGACGATAAAATTAAAATTCTCACCAAGTTCTCCTACTTAACGTTCCAATTTGTTTAAAAGAGGCCCTATCACGTAACAGCGATGAACGCATTTAACTGCGCACACATTAGTTGTTCTGTTAAAACCAAAAAAACCTTCTAACACCCTTCCTGCGAAACAACAATTCATTAACAAAGCAAGCATTTATAGCAATGCAAGCTCAGTAAATAATTGAACTGCCTTTCCTTGGAAAGTTATTAGAAGGTTTCCAGTAATTCTGTTACGACTTGAACATTAGCGGCTTTCGGCGCTAAAAAGTGTGGGGTAATTCAAACTTTGAAGAGAAAGGAGAGTATTTTGGCACCATGAATTCCTTTTCAAAATTGGCGCCAAATTAATTAATCTATTAAATTGAAGATCTATAAAAATTAATTCCTAATAGGCTGACTAACAACTTCTTCGTCTTCCTCATCATCGTCGTCATCAAACTCTTCGTACATTCTTTTTTGTAGCTGACTTAAAGTTACGATTAGCGATAACACCAACAACAACATACTGAAGCAGAAAATAAATAAACCCAAAGTAAGTGGAGCAACAGTAGATTCAATTTCAATTGCTTGGCCATTGGGCACCATTGTCACTGCAGCCATACCAGTGTAGTGCATACCACATACTGCAACGCCCATTACAACCGACGCGGCAAACATTTGCATGTTACCTTCAAGGTTGAACGCCAACCACAGCGCAGCCGTTGCCGCAACAATTGCAATTACAATAGAAGCGGCAAACAAAATATTGTCGTATACCATATCGGCAGCCATTACCATTGCAGCCATACCGGTATAGTGCATACTCGCAACACCCAAACCCGTTATTACCCCAGCTACAAGCAATACCAGCAAGGAGTTTTGGCTTTTACTTAATAGAAAAATACCAATACCCACAACGCCAACGGCAATTATCAACGAGAGCGCCGTTAAGCCAGCTGAATAACCCACAGGCATATTTGTTTCGTAAGCAATCATTCCAATAAAATGCATTGTCCAAATAGCACCACCACCTAGCGCAAACGCCGCCGAAATAATCCAGGCTATTTTCGCGCCACCTTCTGTACCGCGCATACCGCGCATTAATTGCAATGATGTAAACGAACCAAAAACAGCTACAAAAAATGAAAGTGCAACAAGAAACCAATTATAAGATGCTTCCATCGTATGCATTTCTGTCATTTCCATCATATATCCTCCGGAAAATTACAAATTAATTGAGTGAGTAGTTGGGTGACGAAAATACACTTGCCTAATATTAAAAGCTAGCTGTTATTCAAACCAACGCAATCGCGCCAACTATTCAAGCTGCATGTAAGTGTGATGCACATCACGCAAAACAGCAATTTTATGCATCCTTTATTTTTTACACCTTAGACTATTTAATTCATTTGTTAACGTTAAATACAAAAAGATGGAATTAAACGCCCCATTTAAATGATTCCTGCGCCAAAGTAGTAATTAACGCTATCGCTTGTGTTTCATTTTTATTTACCATTCGCCTTTATAACCCAGTCTTTATAATAAAACGATTTAGTGAATACATTGTGTAATAGCCAACTAGATCTAAAATAAGATAACGCATACATATTTTTTATGTGTTTTGTTTGTCACTCGATGTTTAATCGATTCGTTTTTTGATATGGAATAAATCGTACCTATAAGGGAATGCGTGATAAACAAAGCAAACACCTATAACTTAGCAAAACGATTTTCGCCTATGCAAAACACAGTAGAAAAAGCAGCGAAACAAAAACCCAGCCAAAGCCGATCTTTTAAAATTGGTATCGTGGCAGCGTCAGATATTCAATTTGATGTAATAAGTCGAATTTTTACTGTTACTCGCTATCGCACGCGCCAATATCATCCTGTTCGAATAGATGCCAAACATTTATTGGCTCGCTCAGAAGTCGACTTTATTTTACTTTGCTCTTCTAACCCCAACGTGATTAGCGCTTGGGAAAAAAGCTGGAAGGAATCAGAGAACAGCGACTTACCTTTGGTGTATCTCAGCCACCCAAGCGTTAAATTACAGCGCGACTACGTGTTAACCTCACCGGTTAACCCTAGCAAGTTAGTAAAACTGTTAGATCGTTTTACGATTAAACAACTTAACTACTTTCCTGAATTTGAAATTGGCCACGACACAAACGAAATTGAAGACGTTACGCTTAACGGCTTAAAACTATTGCGCACACAAACACAGCAAGACGGTAAATGCGCCACACAACGTAAACGCGCATTAGTTGTAGATGACAGCTTAGCCGTGCGCAAACAAATGCAAATTGAGTTTGAGCTGCTAAATGATGATTTAGACGTAGTGCCCGACGCGGAATCTGCATTAGAAGCAGTACGCCAGCGCAAGTACGACATTGTATTTTTAGACGTTGTTATGCCTGGCATGGATGGTTACACCGCCTGTAAGCAAATAAAAAAGACGGCGCTAAACAGAAGCACACCCATTGTTATGCTCACCAGTCGCTCATCATCTTTTGATAAGTTTAAGGGCACCCTCGCAGGGTGCGCGGCCTACCTCATTAAACCTATTAATCATAATGAGTTCGAGGACGTGTACAAACAACACACAAATAAACCTAGCTAACCGAATTATTGCAACTAAACTTTTTCTGGTTAGGTAGTAATTACAAACGAGCACACTTCCATCAACCCAGATATAGAGAACTATATCAATGCCCCAAAAAGGAGACCTTCAATGGCCGCTAGCAAAATTCTTGTAGTCGATGATTCACCGGTAGAATTGCAACACCTTAAAGGAATAGTCGAAGAAGCGGGCTATCAAGTGGTAACAGCGAGCAACGGTAAAGAGGCGCTAGAAAAGGCTAAATCTTTCCACCCCGATGTGATTTTAATGGACGTCGTTATGGACGGTGTAGACGGCTTCGAAGCCTGTCGCAATATTACTAGCGATCAATCTACCGCCAACATTCCCGTGTTTTTCGTAACCAGTAAAAATCAAAAAGCCGACCGCGTATGGGGCGAACTACAAGGCGGCAAGGGCATGATCACCAAGCCCTATACTTCAGACCAAATTTTACAAGCAATTAACGAAGCGTAATTTTATGCAAGACTCCCTACCGAACTCACCTGAAAACGCCACCGATGACGCTAGGGAGTCATCCGCACTCGAACACCTTTCTGAGGCGCTCACAGCGTCTTTAGACCCAACCCAACTGCCCAGCATTGACCGAGGCCGCAAACGCACCTACGGCTTCGCTGCGCACGGTATACACTTTCTTTTACCGCAAGGGTTGTATTGCGAACTACTCACACAGCCCGCAATTACTCCGCTGCCAAACTCGCCTAAACATTTTTGTGGGTTAAGTAACGTTCGCGGCAACCTTGTGCCAATTTACAACCTAGGCGCACTATCGGGCCAACACGGGTTGAACACCCACCCTAAATTGGCTCTTATTTTAGGCTCCATTGCGACTGGCGCAGCGCTAGTGGTGGATGGCAACCCCAGCTCGATAGAAACAGAGCAAGCCACAACGCTCAACAAAGACGACAGTACCGCATTATTCCAAAAGACAGACTTGCCGGATGTTATTTGGGAGGCCGTGACCGACACGCTAATGATTAATAATACCCCCTGGCATCAACTCGACCCCAAAGTGTTGTTTACTCAGCTAAGCCGTTGGACACACTAATTAGGTCACTAAGGAGATTCCCATGAATTTTCTACAACATCTTCGAATATCTCACAAAATCAGTGCTTTGATGATTGGCTTGATATTCGGCTTTATCGCGATTGGCGTAACCTACTACATTCAGATTAATGTGGATAAAGCCAACCGCAACTTAGAACGAGGCAGCTTAGGCTTTCAGTCCAGCACCGCCGAATTAGGCATGCTACAAGCGCAAATAACTGCGCAGGCTGAACGCTACATCACCACCGGTGACCCAGCAGCCTTGCAACGTTATAACGCGCTAAGCGAACAATACAATGCACTTACATCAACGGCTAACGCTTCTGCTGTAGAAGTATCACTGGGTAAAGCATTCAATCAGGTTACTACCGCGGCAAAACAACACGCGCAAGCGGTTAGCCAACTCGCCCCAAGCGAAGCAGGGCTTGCCGAAAGCACCGCGGCAGAATTAGAACAAACCATGGCGTCATTAAACGCATTGGTAGGCAGCACCAACTCGCAAGAAGCCATTATGGCTTTCAGCAAGCTACAGGAACTGCTAGAAAAAATTAAAGCGTCGGCCAGCCCCACCCACATTCAAGGGTTAAACGATGGCTTATCCACATTTAGAGAAAAGTTTTTAGCGAGCACATTCACGGCTAGCCAACAACAAGAGTTTGCCGAGTTATCTGGGTCGCTACAGAATTCTATTTCGCAAATAGATGTTAACGAGCCGACTGCCTCCCCCGAGCAACTAGCCTCTGTACAAGCATTAGCTGCAAACTGGGCAACAGCATCTAACGAACTATTAAGCGAAGCTAAGCAAAAAGCAGAAACAACAATGGCTGCTGGCTCCGAGAAAACCCTGCTTTCGGAAGCGGCGGTAACGGCGATTATTTTTGTGGTGGCACTGGGAACAACCGTTGGTGTTTACCTCATCTATAAAAGTATTATTTTCCCAATGGCGCACATGCAGAGCGTAATACGCCGCATTAACCGCGGTAAGAGTAAAACCCGCGTTAAAATGATGTCGCACGATGAAATGGGCGATTTGGGTACAGCGTTTAACAAACTTTTAGATGAACGTATTCAACAGCTAGAAGATCAGTCAAAAGAGAACGATAAGCTTAACAACTCGATTATTTCGCTTATTCGCGCTCTGGGTATGATTGCAAGAAAAGACCTCACCATTAAGGTACCGGTTTCGTCGGATATTACCGGTACCATTTCCGATGCGGTAAACCTACTCACCACCGAAACCGCAAAAACGCTGCACAGCGTACGCGACATTTCGGAAGAGGTGAACGGTGTATCTGCCAAGCTGCAAGAGCAATCTACGGTTGTAATGCAGTTTGCCGATAACGAACGTCGTCAAATTCAAGCCACCAGTAAGGCGCTAGAAGTACTAGCACGCGCAATGACCGACGTTGCCGCCAAAGCAGGTGTAGCCGATACCGCAGCAACAGAAGCAATTGAAAGTACACAAGCAGCACGTAAAACAGTACTTGAGACGGTATCGGGTATTCGCACCATTCGCGAAACGATTTCCGAAACAGAAAAACGTATGAAACGCCTGGGTGATCGCTCGCAGGAAATTTCCGGTATTGTAAACCTTATCAACACCATTGCGGAGCGTACGCACATTCTTGCACTTAACGCGAGTATGCACGCCGCCAGCGCCGGTGAAGCTGGTCGCGGCTTTGCGGTGGTTGCGGACGAAGTACAGCGCCTTGCAGAAAGCGCCCGCCAATCTACCGATGAAATTTCGGCGATGGTAAATAATATCCGTATCGAAACATCTGATACGGTTACCCTGATGAACACGCTTATTTCTCAGGTTGCCGACGGTTCACGCCTAGCCGAACAGGCCGGCAAGAAAATGGAAGATACCGAAAGCGCAACTCGCACACTGGTGTTAAACGTACAATCCATTGCAGAGCACGCCACGCAACAGGCCGAAGTGGCCAACCGCGTAAAAGACCGCGCAGCCATTATTCGAACCATTTCTGAAAAAACCGGTAAACAACTTGCCGCGCAAAAAGAATTTACCGATAGCCTGCACAACTGCGCAGAAACACTACTTGAGCGGGTTAATGTATTCTCGCTTCCAGAAATGGAACGTGAGGAACGCATAGTAACCACCGGCGCCAACGTTACACCAATACAGTCCGCCGGCTAGAGCGTTTAGCAACTATGACCACACAACATTTAACCGAAGAGCAGCAGGAGATTGTCGACCTGCTGCGCAATGAACTTGCCGACATAATCGACTCAGGCATATCGCAGTTTGGGGCAACGCAAGAAACTGACGATAGAGTTTCCCTCGACGAACTCACCTTTCGCTTAGAGCATATTGGCAACGCGTTAAATATGGCAGGCATGAGCGGCCTCGCCAGTTGTGCTCATCACTTGCAACGCAATTTCGAGCAGGTAGCGCAGCAACAATTACAGGCCAACAGTGACCAAGCGCTTATTTGGAGCAGCTGGCCAGAAAAAATGCTGGGCTATTTGCAGTATTTTTCTGATATACAAAAAGTTGCAGGGGCGGTGCACAGTTTACTCGATCACCTGCAAAGTAACCTGTGGCCGGCCCCCCTTACTGACGAAGAACGCGGCGCGCTTACTGAAGAGTTTTCTACATCGCATTTAGATTTGCCAGCAGATGAAGACAACTTACCCGCAGTAATCACCCAAGAAATGGCAAGCTTGGTTATCGGCGACGATATACGCAAAGACTTGCTCGACGGCATGCTGCAAGAATTGCCCAAACAAGTGCAGCAGTTTGAACAGTCGGTAGAAAATTACTTAAAAAATAAACAAACCGATGCACTCGCCCCCGCCCAACGTACAGCGCATACCGTTAAAGGTGCCGCCAACGTGGTGGGCGTTACTGGCCTCGCCAACTTGATGCACTATATGGAAGATTTGCTGGAAACAGTGGTGCGTAAGCCGGCCATGATGACCAGCGACTTCGATAATTTATTACAAGACTCCGCAGACTGCTTGGCAATTTCTTCCGAGTATCTTTGCGGCATGGGCTCTGCCCCCGATAATATTTTCGATATTTTATGCCAACTACTAGATTGGGTGCGCAAACTAAAAGGCGAAAGTAGCAGTGCAAAACAGCAAGAAGCGCTCGTCACACCTGCCAGCGAGTCACAACCAGCGGAACCCGAACTACCAGAGCCCGCTCAAACAGATACAACACAAGAGCTAGCCGAAGTAGAATTCGCTTTCTCGGATGACGACCTCGCCCAATTAGAGGCGCAAGCACCGTTTAACAGCGAAGCCGATTTGGCGGCCATCGATTCCGAATTGGCAGTGCCCCCCGAAGCACCTGCGGCAGAAGCAGCAGCTGAGAGCCCAGTCGCACCGGCAACAGGCGAAACCAGTGCAGTAGAAGCAACTACAACTCCGCCTGCCGAAGATAGCGCCAGCGATGAGGAAGCCGAGCAATTTCACTTATCGGTACCAGAAAATACCGCTCAGGAATTACTGCGACTTTCCGGTGAATTGCACATCAACAACACCCAGGTAATGGCGCAACTCGATACGTTGTTAAGCAGCGCAGAGTTAGCGGATAGATACCACAAACGTATTCGCGCCATGTCGGCAGATTTAGAAGCACTGGTGCAAACGCAAAGTGCACTGCGTGCGGCATCCATGAAGTACGAGGATAACGAAATTGATCCTCTTGAAATGGAACGCTACAGCGAACTACATACTTTCTCGCAACAATTACTTGAGCTTGCCACTGACTCCTATGAAGCCATCGAGCACATGGAAGATCAAATTAAAGAAGTTGCCAGCTTAAGTTATAGCCAAAAAATTCTTAACCAAGAAAACCAACGGCAACTATTAAAACTGCGGCTGGTACCTGTTTCTACTATGTCTTCTCGCTTTGCCCGCTGTGTGCGACAAGCGTCGCGATTAACAGGCAAAGCCGCGCGCTTAGAAATTAAAGGCGACGATTTACTTATAGATAGCCGCGTACTATTTAGTATTGCCGACCCTATTATGCACCTGTTGCGCAACGCCGTAGACCACGGCTTAGAAAGCAGCGCCCAACAGCGCGAAGCAAACAATAAAGCTCCAGAAGGGTTAATTGTTTTAAGCTTCCGCAGCGATGGTGAATCCATTCGCATCCAATGCCGCGATGACGGCAACGGTCTAGATTACAAAAAAATTCATGCAACAGCCGCTCGCAAAGGGCTTATTGAAGCAAGCACCCCGCTTACCGAACAACAAATGGCAAACTTAGTGTTACTTGCGGGCTTCTCCACCCGCGCAGAAGTAAGCCAAACCTCCGGTCGCGGCATAGGCCTAGACGCCGTACAAGAGGAAGTACGCAAACTCAAGGG
Source organism: Saccharophagus degradans 2-40 (assembly GCF_000013665.1). Lineage (NCBI taxonomy): Bacteria > Pseudomonadati > Pseudomonadota > Gammaproteobacteria > Cellvibrionales > Cellvibrionaceae > Saccharophagus > Saccharophagus degradans. The sequence goes on along the minus strand of NC_007912.1, from coordinate 640,298 downwards.
CACCATGAGCATTGTATCTACCCGCGGCGAAGGTTGTTGCTTTAATATCGACGTACCTTCTTCTATTCTCACCGGTCACGCGCTGCTCGTACGCAGCCACGGTCGCACACAAAATGTTGTATACGGTTTAGTTACACGCAGCATTCAAAGTATTGTTTACACAAGCGCCGACGAACTTATTTATCGCAGCGGCCATTACTACTACGTGTTAGATGAAAAAGAAATTCCGGTATATACGCTCGACGAGCTTATGGGCCGCTCCGAGCAAGATATAAAACTGACTAGCTCGCTAATTATTTGCGCCAAGCCGGACGGCACACACGCCGCAGTTGCCGTGCAAACTCTGCTTGCCAGTGAAGACTTGGTAATTAAACCGCTTAATAAATTTAGCTACCACCCTGAAGGTGTGGTGGGCGCAACCATTCTTGGGGACGGCTCCGTCGCACCGGTGGTAGATTTGCTCGAACTACCGGCTATGCACCTATCACAACAAGAAATTGAGCAGCAGCGTTTGCAACGCGCACGTATTGCCGCGTTAGAAGCAGAAAACTACAAAGCCCCACTTAGCGCTTTAATTGTCGACGACTCCCTGAGCGCGCGACGCACCCTAGCGCAGTTTATTTCCGATATGGGAATGGAAGCCTATACTGCCAAAGACGGCTTCGATGCGATTAACGTATTAAAAGATAAAAAGCCCAGCATTATGCTAGTGGATTTGGAAATGCCACGCATGAACGGCTTAGAACTCACCGCGCATTTGCGTTCGCGGGAAGATACGCGCAACATACCGGTGATAATGATCACCTCGCGAACCACCGAAAAACACCGCACCATGGCGAAAAATGCTGGCGTGGATACATATTTAAATAAACCCTGGTCGGATGAAGAGTTGCTCTCTACAATTCAAAAAGAAATCGCTTAAGTCATTCACCGCACTGTATTTTCAAATCGCCTTGTAAGGCGATTTGAAAATCACTTACTCGCTGCATCGCCCACCCCTCTCTCTCATCTCCGGCCTCTCATCTCAGGTCTCTCGCCCCACCACTTTTTACTCGCTGCATTCAACAAATTACGCTTTAACAAGATACCGCACCAAAACTTTGGCACCAAAACTAGCCTAATAGCCAATACATGCGGATTAAGCCTTTATTAATAAACAGGTTAGATGTTTAATATTTACAACACTAACTAAAAACAGCAGAAATAATATGATTAGTCGTCGTAAATTCTTAACCATAGGTGGTGCCACACTTCTCGCACCCTCTTTATTACAAGGCTGCATTAGCAAACAATCAGCCAAGCTTCCCGAATCCGCTTGGCAAGCGCTTGCCCGAGAGTTAGGAACCAATGCTTCTGGTACGCTGGTATTACCTTCAGCCCCCAGCTATTCATCTCTCGCTCTCCCCAGAAATATTAGCTATGCACACATTCGCCCGCAGGCCGTTGCAGTATGTACCAGCTCACGCAACGTACAATCCGCTATCAAATGGGCCGCTGCGCACGGCATCTCACCAGTGCCACGCTCCGCTGCTGGTCACTCTTATGCGGGCTACTCAACAACAACCGGTTTAAGTTTAGATATGGCACCCATTAATCGCGTAAAGTTTCTTGGTGCTAGCCCCACTACAGGCGACGAACTAGTAAAAATAGGCGCAGGTGCTCGCTTAGGTGTAGTCTCAAACAAGCTCGCAGAGCGAGGCTTGCTGTTACCTATAGGTAGATGCGCTACCGTAGGCGTTGCAGGCCTTACGCTAGGTGGCGGGTTTGGCTTTAACTCCAGAAAATTTGGCATGACATGCGACAGCTTGGTTGAAACCGAAATTGTTGTAGCAAGCGGTGAACGCCTAGTGTGTAACGAGCGCGAAAACGCTGATTTATTTTGGGCTACACGCGGAGGAAACGGCGGTACCTTTGGGGTAAACACATCGTTCACTTTTAAAACACAGCGCAGCATGGAAAACATTAGTGTTTACCGCCTGCGATGGGAACTGCCCATAAAAAATAAAGAAGCAGTCGCCAAAGTATGGGGAGCATTACAAACAGCCGCTGCAGACGCACCCAATGACTTCTCTTTGCGTATTGGGCTTGACTATACACCCAATGGAACTATTCAAATTGAAGGCCTCGGCCAATACCGCGGCGAGCTCGCCCCTCTAAAAGAAATTCTAACACCCGCACTTAGCACCCAGCCTAATTATCAGTATATTCGCACGCTAGATTTTGCTTCTGCAGGCCGCTACCTAGGGAGCCTAGGTGCACCAAACGCTTTTTACTGTAAATCGGCATTCACCGACAACGACTTCAACGATAGCGCAATGAATACAGCCATAAATTGGTTAGAAGAACTGCCAAGCACAACCAAAAGTGGCTCGCTAACATTCTTCCGCTGGGGGGGGGCCATTGAAGATACTGCTCCTCAAGCCACTGCATTCGTTCATAGAAAAGCGCAATACGTATTAGAAGGTACCGTTTGCTGGCGACCAGGTGACGAAAAAAGCGTAATAGATAATTCTCGAGCATGGCTGCAGGAAGGTTTTGATAAGCGGCTGACAAATGAATTTAATGGCTATGCATTTCAAAACTTTATCGACCGCAATCTTCAAAACTGGGAAACCGCGTATTACGGCGAAAACTATAGCCGTTTAAGCCAAGTTAAAAGCAAACACGACCCAGCTAACTTATTTAATAACGCTCAAAGCATACGCCCAGCATAGCTGGTAATTTTATTATGCTAAGCCACAACAACAAGGATGCACTTATGACCACATCGCAAGATAAACGAAAACATTACTACTTCACTTGGGGAACACTCAAACAAGGTTTTCCTAACCACGACGCCAATAAAGAAGTACTGGGCGATCTTATTGGCAAATTTACAACAGTTAAACCTCTTTCACTAATCGTCCCACTCGCCAGCTTTTGCCCCAACAAAGGTTGTAGGTTTGTTCATCGTATTGGCGCTCTCACAGAGAAGACTTTATCCCAAAGTGCCAAGCTCAAAGGCGAGGTTTACCTTATTTCAGAAGCAGGCCTTGCCCAACTAGACAAGCTCGAAAATTACGATCCGAAATCAACAACTAACTCCTATGTGCGAAAAACAATAGATTTAGCTAACGATGCCACCGGTGAAGTTATCAATGCTTATATCTACTTTATTAATGACGCAGAAAAATATGAAGCGTTATTACAAGTAAAACAAGCAGAAATCGTTCCTGAGTACACGCTCGATATGGCCAGAGGAAAGTACAAACCTTGCTGTGAAGCTAATAGTAATCATCAGGGGCCTCACGACGAACTCCCCTTCCCCACTTTGCCCGACAAAAATTACGCAATTTAAAGGAGTAGCACCCCGTGAATTTACACATATTTAAACGCAGTATTCTAACCATACACTTGGTAATTTTAGCTGGGTTAATTAGTGGCTGTTACGGCATTTCAAATACCAAAGCAGATACTAGTCAATCAATGCCGAACCACAAAAACGCCACTCAACAAACCGCATCAGGCGACGCCGCGCCATTCGACAATGGCCGCATGTGTATTGACCATTTAGTTAATGCCAAGCTAAATCACTTTAACGACGACTGGTCACTACCTGAAAACATGGTGGATTTGCGCAGCGAAGAGGGCCAAACCCGACTATTAGAATGCAGCTACTGTGAAGACTACCCCACGCTTGCAACCGCCTACCTTACTCAAGCCACGCAAACCTTTTGCGGTTTAGCCTCTACCACTATGGTACTTAATGCCGATGCAGAATCGAGAAAATGGCGCCCGGTGACCCAACCCTACCAACCTTTTAATTTTTATACACAATGTAATTTATTAAATGATGAAGTAAGGGAACATATAGATGTTGCGAAAGTACTTAACGAAGGGATGGAGCTAAACGAAATATTTTTTGTGGTTAAAAATCAGCCCTCGGTAGTTGAAGCCTATTGCCAACACGCAACCAGCGCGCAAAACAAAGGCGAACTACCTGCAAGTGATGCACCGCACAATTGCGGCGTAGACCAAGATTACAACACTTTTATGAAAACCATTACCAACGCGCTGAACACACCAAGGCACTATGTAATAGCTAATTTCGCCGGGGCTCCTTCGCCAGAACGCGGCGGACACTTCTCGCCAATCGCGGCCTACCACAAAGCCAGCGACAGTTTTCTTATTATGGATGTTGCTCGCTATAAATACCCACCGTTCTGGATAAGCTCCAAAGAACTTTGGCAAGCAATGCAAAAAATAGATAGCGGCTCAGGCAAAGCGCGCGGCTATATTATTGCTCAGACTAAATCTGGCTCCGCCAATTAAAACCACTGTAAAAGCCCGCGCACATGGAGTTATACGTTTCTGTAAACTGCGCGGGCTATTGCCCTAATTTACTCTCTAGCAAAGCGCTCAGAGCGTTAACCGATGAAAGTAACCCCGCCTCTTGTGCCTGTAAAATAAGTGATCGCACATCACCTTGCGATACATCTTCAGTTTGGCTTTTAAGTATTAACGTCGCACGCTGAATATAATACTGCGACCAGGGTGTAGGCTCTTCGCGCGTATAGTCAATAAGTTGTTGTTTATAATAATCCAGCTCAGCCCACATCTGCCAACGGATACAAGACTCCATAGCCAGCACATAAAATCTAAAATAATTGTGGCCGATACAACCTCCGGCAAGCAGCTCATCACCTTTGGCTAAATAGCTTTTGGTAACCTCTGTATTATCGCCAACTAATGCTGCTGTAGCGTATACCCAAGGCCCTATAAATTGCTGGGCACTTAATATTTCTACTTGAGGAATCGCTTCTTCAATAACCGCAGCAGCGGCATCATAGTTACCGTCTAAATACTCTGCTCGGGCTAAGCTTTCTTGCAAGAAGGGAATAAATCGCTTCGCCCCAACATTTTTTGCAAGGCTAATAGCAGCGTCTATTTGATACTTTGCTTCAGATAGCTCCAGCATATCCAAGTAAACCCATGCGGCGGTTAAACGTGACACTATCTCCGCGCGCGAATGCCCCACCAGCCGAGTCAGCTCAATACCGTTGAGCGTATCGCGCAGGGCCTGCTTAGATTGATTTTGATAAATACGCACAGTGCCAAGCATAAATAAATTGGAGGCTATAACTGTTTTAAAATCATGATTCTCGCTAATTTCTAAGCACTCACGCACATAACCGTAGGCGCTATACATTTTTCCGCCGGCATAAGCGGCATCGCATAAACCACCCAACGCACGCGCTTGCATTTCGAGGTCTCGCGCCTGTTTCGCATACTCTAGCGCTTGCTTGTGATTATGCAAACAAACATCGATATCACCTTTCGGGAAAAAGAAATTGCCCTTCAAGTAATAAATACGAGCAAGTTTGCTAGGCATTGAATACTGATTAGCTATTTCTTCTGCCCGCACCAAACTTGCTAAGGCGCTATCGAAACAATCTAAAGTATTTAATGCATTGGCATTAAGCAATAAGGCTTCTACCTTGTCGGCGGGTGATGCAGCATGCGCTAACGCTTTCTCGGCAAGCTCTGCCGCCAATTTAAACTGGCCTAGCTTATTGTGAATATCGGCTTTGGTATAAAGAGTTTGAAATTTATCTAACCCTTCTACGCCATCCTCAAGCGCACTATTTATAAATTCTAGAGCAAGGTCGAAGCGAAAGTTTTTAATAAGTTTATCTACAGCCGTCGGCAGCTTACTAGCAATACTCGTACTTTTAATTCTAAATAAGTAACGCAGCTCTAAAGTTGTATCTTTATCGGCATACCACTGCGCGCATCTTAGGTTTAAATCGTGCTTGGCTTCGTCTTGTATTGATTGATAAATTCCGTCACATATTAACGCGTGATTAAAACTATAGCCGCCAGTGGCGCTCGATATTAAAAAACTTTTGATAAGCTCAGTGGGCTGATACTGATCATTTCCAGTTAGGAAACGAATAATATCCAAGGGAAACTTTTGGCCAACCGCAGAAGCCGCAAGTACAGCAAGTCGATCTACTGCTTTTAACTGATCTAACTTGGCGGTTATTAACGTTTGAATGGTATACGGCAACTGCTGCTTATCGGTAAACTCTGTACGCAAAAGTTGTTCGAGGAAGAGAGGATTGCCCTGTGCCTTAGATATACACAGGTGCTGATAGTCGTATTTATTGGTAATTTGCTGGGCTATAAACTGCGCATCCTGTAACGATAGCGGAGCCAAGTTTACAGTAGATAACGGAGCCGAAAGCGCTAAATGATTCATCGCATCGATAATGTGCTCTTCAGGGCGATGCGTGCATAAAATAACAATTGCTTGATCTTTAATTAATGGAATCCATTGCGCTAAAAAGTCTAATGCACTTTGATCCGCCCAATGTAAATCTTCAAAACACAGTAATACAGGGCTGCGCTGACAAACATGCCGCGTAAGTTTTACGCACAGCTGGATTTGCTGCTCTACTATCTCGTGATGCGACATTAAGCCAAATGAGAGCTGGATTTCTTCATCTAGGTCTTCTTTTTCTAACGCCCTTAGCAATCTATTTTCATGATCGGTAAGCAATCGTCGACACGACCCCATTTCGGGCGCATCGATATTTAATGTTGCACTATCTAGCGCCAATAGTTTGCGCACTACCTGACTAATGAGCTTAGCATTATGAATACCGCGAAGATCTAAAGCGGTTAGCTCGGCACACACATAGCCCTCACCACCGGCAATGTGCACACATTCTTTAAGTAAACGCGTTTTACCAATACCAGCAACCCCATTTAAACAAAAAACCTGCGCCGCTCGGTAATTTTTGGTGGAATCGATAATGGAGCGAAACTGATACAGCTCTAACTGCCTACCCGCCAATGCCAACTGCTGCACTTCCGACGAGCATTCAAACACAAGCCGACTAAAGCAGGCCGACAATTCACTGGGTGCATTATCCCATTCTTGGCAGTGAATATAGCGCGCGACAATTGGTTTTAGCTCTTCACCAACATATATAGCACTACCGCCATTATTGAAAAATGTACTCGCACAAACACCCAATTGGGAATGCGCATATTCATGTTCCGAAAATGGCGTATTTTGCCCAGTAATTACCGCAGCACAACGTCGACCTATAAGTGCAGGTAACACCGTCAACAGTTGTTTCGCACCGTAACAAGCTCGCAGCGGTTCGTTGCCATCGGAATAAGACGTTTTGGAAGATAAAATAAGCCCGCTCTTAGTATTGCTCACAACATCTAAGCGGTATTCGTGAAGAATTGTCGACACCTGAGAATAAGCATCGATATTTAGCTCGCTTACCCCATCCTCATAAAGAATATTGGTTAACACCACAGTTCGGTACACATCAATTGTGCCGGTGTTGTCCCTTTCAGATGTAGAACTGAGCTTTTCAGGCTGCAACAAAATGCTTTCTAGCGATACCCCAAAGAACTCACTTATGTCGCGCGCAGTGCGATACAAAACTCGCTTTTGGGCTTCGGCACGTTTAAGCGACGCGATAGACACGTACAGGCCCTGCTCTGCACATAGAAAGGCCATTTGCTCTTGACTAAGCCCCAGTTTGCGGCGATGCGCCTTTAGCTTGTCTCTATCGAGCGCTACCCGTCCATCCGAATTTATCATGCCCTGCCCCATCTATGCCAAATAGCGAATGTCTTACTGATACCAAACTGATACTAACGTGAACCCTAGCTGATCTCGCTGCTCCAGCGTGAAAACAGCACAATAAACTCACTAAATCGCACAGCAGATTCGGCTCAATAGCGAATGATTATATCAGCTGAGCGGTTTTGCAGGGCAGTGTAAGCGCGCTTTAGAGGTATATATCAATCGCTGAGCAATACCAGCAAACGCTGCCAACTAGGAAGATCAGTGTCAAACAAGGACATATGTAGCAGTGGATGCTCTGGCACAAAGATCAACATATTTTATATGCGTCGTTTATTACAAGGAGATCAAAATGTATTCCAGCAATAGAGTAAAAAGCAACCAACTAATAACGTTTGTTGTATGCCTATGCCTGTGGCTAGCCATCTCAACAAGTGCATTTGCGCAAAGCATCGACCCCGCTGTACTTACCGATTACCAGACAAAGATAACCACGGTTACTCAGTTAGAAGATAAAGCCAAGCACGTACTGCAGTGCGTGGAAACTCAGCAAGCGGTTATCAGTCAGCGAACAAACAGCTTAGAAATTACGCTTGGCAAATTAATCCAGAAACAGCAAAAGCAGCAAGAATCAATGACCGTCAAGGAAGCGCAAATTTCCGAACAGAAAAAATTAATGGCCACCGAGGCTAAAAAACTCAAAGAACTAAAAAACGAGAAAAATCGACTAGAAGCGAAGAAGCGCCAAGAGAAACGAGATATAGAGCACTGTAAGAAACAGTGGTGGACCATTAACAAAACCTGTGAATGGGCGAGTGAATTCGGAAAGCTAATTGGGCTAATAGACAACGTCGATGCCGATTTAGCTACGGCTAATAAAAAATTCACCGGCGCCGAGTCTCGTTACAACAAAACGCGCGATGAATTTAATGCAATAAAGAGCGCATTCACCAATACCTCTCGCGAAGCGAGAAAAACAAATAAGGCCATCGACGAATCAGAACAGGCTATAAGCAATCTTAAAGGCCAGTCTTCAGTGTTAATGGAACACATTCATTCCTCTAATGAATTAATAGAAAACTGTAACGAAACACTAGCAAATGCATCTGCAGTAAACAACGATGAAGCGAAGCGGCGCACGGTACGACAAATACATAGAAATTCCGAACAGCTACAAGCCATTATCGACGCATCGCCAAACAAAATTAACCAAGCAATATCACTACTCGCCCATCAGGGCGCCAATTGTAGCTAACTTTTTACCTACTACCATTCAATCTAACTTCTTAATATAAGGAATTTAAAAATGAACAATATCGAAAGATTCGAAAGCCTAGAGCAAAAGTTAAACGTATCAATTAATAGTGAACTTGAAAAAATATGCAGCCAAGTTCCAATTACCCTACCTAAAGCAACAGACACAATAAGCCAGCACTACATAACCAAACTTAAAGGTCGCTACGATATTGAAAGGTCAAAAAAAGATACCGACAACGCTATTGAACTTCTATACATCGCATATAACACCACGCCCCAATCTAACGGCAGTATTCGCGTAAAGATATCGGAAGTTATGAGTGCACTCATTAAGGCGCAACAAAAAAGCGAAGTAACCATGAGTAAAGCGTTACGCATAGCCGATTATATTCAAAAGCAAATTAGTGACTTCTTTCCTGATTGGCTAGATATAAAAGAAGGCAACGAAGCCGCTGAGATTAAAGACTTTGTAACAACGGATATGCGTGAATTAGCAACAATTATTCGAGACAAAGCAACAGAAGTACAAAATGATCTACTAAACATTTCGACGAACTACGAAGCTATTATTGACGAAACCAAATCAGCATCTAATAGCAGCGAAGAAGCACTAAGTACAAAACTAAAAGATAAAGCCGCCATCGAAAAAGAAATTAACGAAGCGAATGCAAGACGCGAACAATTGGAGTCGTTGGTAGACGATTTACAAGAGCGCGTAGCAAAATTTGAAAAAATGGCACGCGACTATGAAAGCCGTGCGGAAACCGCAGAAGAGCGCGCATTTGTTATGTCTATTGTACAAGCTGGTGCACAAATAGTATCTGCCGCTTTACCTGCAGTAGCAATGGCCGCTGGCGGCCCAGGGTCATTCCTAGCAGCCTCCACTATGAGCAGCATAAACCAAACTGGTAACGTACCTGCAGCCACGGGAGATTCCACATCGTCCAGCACTGCAGACAGCGCCACGAACGAAGCCCAACTGCGCTCGCAAATATCCGAAATAGAGGCCAGAAAGAAAACGGCTGACGCAAAGAAAAATGAAATTTTGCTAAAAATATCGGACCTTGAACAACAAAAAACCGCACTTATTGAAGCAGACAAAAGCAGCAAGCAACCTGCAACCAACACCGACGACGCGGAAGATAGCGAAAAGCCAGAGAGTGATGAAGAGGCGCAAGCCACAACCGCAAACGACGAACCTGTTAGTTCAAACCCAGAAATAAAAGCTATTGAAGTAAGAATAGCTAGCGCTCGCAAAGAATTAGAGTTAGCGACAGATAATGCCGATCAAATAGGCGCGGCGCTAGCCGGATTAAACCAAAGCCTAAATCAGCTTAGCGAAACTATGGGCAAAATGTCGCAAACCCAGCAAGACCAAGCCAGTAGCTTACGTGAAATGCAAATGAAAATGCTCGACAAAGTGGAGGAATACGAAAACGAGAAACGCAATCAAACTGCTGAGCTTATAAAGATTAAAGCGTTACTCAAAGGCAATCGCAGCGAAGAAGAAACTATTCAGCTGGCCATCAAGTCGCTCAACCTAAGCCTTAGTGCACTAAAGCGCGCAAAAGAAATTATTCAAGAGATCGCATTCTTTTTTAAATCTTTCGCTGATTTCATGAGCCAAATTTCTACTGAAGCCAGCCAACAAGTTGAAAGCATTGACAAAACAGCAGAAAAAACAACTTTGCGCAGAAATAGGCTGGCACAGGTTATTACAACCGCAGACCACTTTTTTGTTAACCAAACTGCCGAGTGGCATGCTGTTACAGCAGTTTCCGATAAGTTTTGCCAAAACTTTGCAGATGGCTGGACCAAGCTTAACCGACTAAACGGGACATATATTACTGGCGACGAGCTTAGCGCGTACCTTATTGAGGCCTCAGCCAAGCTAGAGCAGATTGCCGACGAACGCCAGCAAGCAAGCGACGCAAAAGTAGCATATATAAATCAAGCAAGAAGCGAATTAGCCGCTAGCTAAACAAATATGCACTAGGGGGCACTTGCTGCCCCAACAAATAAATGGCAATAGATCCAAAATATTTCATAACAGGATGTACTCTACTATGAACAAAACAATACATTTCCGTCAATCTGAGTTAATCGAAGCCACGGGAAGACAAAACCCAGGCGGTATATGTTTGGGGCTTACCGTGCAGTGGCTGGTCGCTATTAGTAAAGGCTTTACTGGCGAAGAACAACGGTTCTGGGACGATTTAAACTCCAGTAAAGCGAGTAATGAAAAAGCGCCGCTTCTAGGCATGGGCTACGCTAAAGAAGCCATTCAATTTCAGAATGAGTACGGTGCAAATAATAACGGAATAGGGAGCAGTGATTACGCCCGGAAAGTACTTAAAGATCACGAGCTAAAAATAGAATCTGCACAGGATGTTAGAGATTACAATGCACTCGCACTACGCGATATCGCACACAAAGTATTAACCCAGAATGGACGCTACACGCTGCTTTTAATTAAAGGGGATGAAGGCGCACACGCAATTGGTATTTATCGAAAATACAGCCTCTACGGTAAAAGCGAAGATATAGCCGTTTTTGACTCGAACCAAGGCAAGTGGGAAGCTTTTGGCGAAGGGGATACAGTAGAAGCGATTGCTAGCGTTATGTATCTGTACCGAGGTTGGTCCAACATACAATATTCCTTAGAAACATTTGCCTAACGCATTCTACGCCTTAGCAAATGCAAAAAAGGCTTGGCGGTTTCCCGTCAAGCCTTTTTATTTGGTTCAGCTTAAATACTATTTGTATTAAAAACCGTATTAATTACTTGCTGTTTTTAGAGCGCTTGCGTTCGGTTTCGGTTAATAACTTTTTGCGAATACGAATGCTTTCTGGAGTTACTTCTACCAACTCATCATCTTCAATAAACTCTAGCGCTTGCTCAAGTGTATGTTTGATTGGTGGTACAAGTGTTAGGGCTTCATCGGTACCCGATGCACGAACGTTGGTTAGCTGCTTACCTTTGGTTGGGTTAACCGCTAAGTCGTTGTCGCGCGAGTGAATACCAATTACTTGGCCTTCGTAAACCTCAACAGCGTGACCTAAGAATAGGCGACCGCGGCTTTGTAGGTTAAACAGCGAGTATGCAGCTGTTTTGCCTTTAACCATGCTCACTAGTACGCCGTTTTGACGGCTTACTACATCACCCACTTTAACTGGGCCGTAGTGAGAGAAGATGCTGGTCATAATACCTGAACCAGATGTCATGGTTAGGAAAGCGCCACGGAAACCAATCAAACCGCGCGAAGGAGTCAAAAACTCCAAACGCACACGGCCTTTACCGTCTGGCTCCATGTTAGTTAACTCGCCCTTACGCAAACCAAGCTCTTCCATAATGGAACCTTGGTGCTGCTCTTCAACGTCGATAACGACGTTTTCGTACGGCTCTTGCACTTCACCATCGACAACTTTTTGAATAACTTCAGGACGAGATACACCCATTTCGAAACCTTCGCGACGCATGGTTTCGATTAATACCGACAAATGCAATTCACCGCGACCAGATACGATAAATTTATCTGGAGTATCGCCCTGCTGTACGCGCAGTGCCACGTTGTGAATCAATTCTTGATCTAAACGGTCTTTAATATTACGGGTTGTTACAAACTTACCTTCGCGACCGGCGAAAGGTGAATCGTTAACAATAAAGTTCATGCTTACGGTTGGTTCATCTACCGATAGTGCTGGCAGGGCTTCTACGTTTTCTGGGTCACATAATGTATCAGAAATGCTTAAGCCGTCGATGCCGTTAATACACACAATTTCACCGGCGCTGGCCAATTGCGTTTCAACCTGCTCCAAACCTAAGTAACCTTTAACCGTTAGTACTTTACCTTTGCGCTCTTTGCCGTTGGCAGACTTAACAATCACTTGCTGATTAGGCTTAAGGGTACCGCGGGTAATGCGGCCCACACCAATTACACCTACGTAGCTATCGTAAGCCAATGCAGATACTTGCATTTGGAACGAGCCAGCTGGGTCTACTTCGGGTACTGGGCACTCATCAACAATCATTTGATACAGAGGAGTCATGTCTTCTGACATCTTCTCTGGGTCGGTGCCGGCAATACCGTTTAATGCAGAGGTGTATACCACTGGGAAGTCTAGTTGCTCTTCGGTTGCGCCTAAGTTATCGAACAAATCGAAGATTTGGTCCATAACCCAATCTGGACGCGCACCTGGGCGGTCAATTTTGTTGATAACAACAATAGGGCGCAAACCTTTTTCAAAGGCCTTAGAGGTTACAAAGCGGGTTTGTGGCATAGGGCCATCTACGGCATCAACCAACAAACATACGCTATCTACCATCGACAATACGCGCTCCACTTCGCCGCCGAAGTCGGCGTGCCCTGGGGTATCTACGATGTTAATGCGGTAATCATTCCATTGGATGGCGGTGTTTTTCGCCAAAATAGTAATTCCACGCTCTTTCTCTTGGTCGTTGGAATCCATGATGCGCTCGGCACCTTGGTCTTTGCGATCGAGCGTGCCAGATTGCTGCAGTAATTTATCAACAAGTGTGGTTTTGCCATGGTCAACGTGAGCAATGATGGCAACATTGCGAAGTTTAGTAATATCGGGAAGGGACACTGCAACAGCCTCGTTTTGGGTACAGATTCAGGGATAGCCTGATTTAAAGACGCGGCATTATAGAGGTAGTGGGGCTCAAACGATAGCGCAGTTTTTGCTCAATGCGAAATTAATGGGTTTAAAAGCCAAGACTAAGCCCCAGACTTAGCTCGCGGCCCCTATTTGGCAGGCCATATTCGAGGCTTTCGCTTTGTGCCGGTGTTTGGTAATTAGTATCTGCAGCATTTTTAACCTGTAGCCACAGGTCTCGATTCTTTGCCCACTGATAGCGTACTTTTGCGGTAAACCACTGATAGCTGTCGAGGGTAAGGCGGTCACCAGACGGTACAACCTGCTCGCGCTCGCCGGTGAACACCCAGCCGACATTTAGGTTCCACTTGCTCTTTTGGTAGTTAACCGTAACGGAGCCCGTGGTATCGGCAAGGCGAAAGCCCTCATCCAGCGGTGTAAACACATGTGAGGCGCTGGCACGCACCTGCCAATAGTCACTTAACTGCTCAAAGTAGCCAAGCTCTGCACCGCTTGCGCTCTCTTCATTCTGTGAGTTTGCAAAGATACGGTTATTGCCCATCACACGCTGAAAGATGCCATCTTTAAATTGATTTTGAAACATCGACACACTCAACTGGCGGCGCTCCCACGCCCCAACCCATACAAGCTCGAGGGTAGAGACCCTTTCTGAGTCTAATTGCGGGTTGCCGGTAACATAAATATTATTCTCTGCTGCTAATTCGTTAATAGTTGGCGCGCGAAATGCCTCGCCGTACAACAGTTTTAACGACTGGTTAGCCGTAAGCGTTCTAACCAACGCCAGCCTAGGGCTATAGGCAGAACCACTGCTTGAATAGCGGTCATAACGCCCCCCTACAGTAAGTGCCCAATCGTCATTGAGCTTAGCTTGCGCCTGCAAGTAACCTGCTAGCACGGTGCGGTCGAACGCGTGGTACACGTAACTATAACGCTCTTCGTCGCCATAAAACGCAATTGGGTAGTCACCATTGGCTAAAGCGGTTAAATCGTAATTATTGCGCACCCGCAAATCGCCATAATGCCCTTTGCGCCACTCCACCCCGCCCTGAAAGCTTATATCCGGCTGCCACTGCCAGTCGCCCTGCACTGCCCCCACAAGGTTTCGCTGTGGCTGCTCTAACTGAATAATAAAAGGGTCTGTACCGGATGGGCTGCTTACCGCCGCCAATGCACCTACTGGCGCAATAAACAACTGCGCCTCGTAGGCCAGATGGGAGTAAGAGCTACTAAAGTTTACCGTTAAATCTGGCGCCGCCTGCCAGCGGTGGCTAAGGCTCAGCCCGTCTACGGGGTTAATGGTGCGGCTGGTGCCTTCTGCTGTGGTATCGGGTATATAGAAATTTTTACTACGCCTGCGCTCAGAAACAAAAGTAACGCTGGTGTTATTCGAGCTAGCACTTAAGCGCAGGCTTGTGCCTGAGTGCGGGTCGGTAATGGTGGTAGGTAACCCAGTGAAGGTATCGGCAACATTATAGCGCTGCCCCTCGTCGATTAACCCCGTAAGCTGCGCATTAAGGGTCCAATTGGATACCGCATAGCTGGCCTGCGCATGCACGATTTTAGTTCCCGCATCCCCTGTACTCAACGACGACTCGATACGGTTTACGCCCTTTTTGGTGGTGATATCAATCACCCCCATAAAAGCGTTTGAGCCGTATAACGCGGAGCCGGGGCCGCGAATAAATTCTATTTTTTCTACGCCCGCAAGCAATATAACGGGTACAGCCAAAGCGCCATCAAAATCTCGATTTTGTCGCTGGCCATCTACCAACACTAAAATTTCGCGGTTTGAGCTACCAGTGCGTCGGCCGCGAGCACTTATGTAGTATTCGTTGGGCCCATCGCCCTGCCTAAACGCCTGAAAGCCAGGCACAAAATTAATAAGCTCATGCAGGTAATCCACCCCCATCAATTCGAATTGCTGGTGATGAAATAAAGAAATGGAAGACGGTGCAGAGAGAATATCAAGCTCGGTAAGCGTTGCGCTTTTAACCGGTACGTTTAGCAGCTCTTCTAGGGACATACCAAATAGCGCGTGATCATCCTGTGCACTTACATTCGCTGCCACACCTAAACCAACCGCAGCAAGCAGTTGTTTAAGTATATGTATTTTTGAATAACCAATACTCATGCGAATGGCAGAGTTCCTTTTGCTGGTTTCGCAACAAAACACAACGGTAAACGGAAGGGGGCTCTAATATCAAGTAAGTATAGGGGATATATCGCGCAGATTCGGTAGATGATGGGAGAAAAAAGTAAAAACGCGCCAACATTGGCGCGTTTATCGTTAAACCGGCACAAGCTACAGCGGTGAATTAAGTTACCGAATAGCGTCCGCCGCTTGCTTCAACACTTCCAGCGTTGAAGTATCGGAAGCAAATACCGCATTTAAACCTTGCGGCTCCTGCGGCGGGTCACCAACAAAGGTTTTATCGCCTTTGCGCCATACAGCATCATCGTGCATGGCTTTGCCATAACCGCCCCACGCCCAAAAGTTGGACCCTACAAACGGCCCGCCAGAGCGAATACTTTTAATTTGGCGATCGAACACATAGGCATAGAATTTATCGCGATAGGTTACCGCGCTTTCTGGGGAGAATTCACCTCCGTCGCGCTCCATACCAAACTCTTCCAGCACCACCGGCATATTTAACTCGTTAGCCAGTTTAATGTGGTGATCGATATATTTATCTGCAGTAGCAACTGCGCTGTCGTAGGTTTGCTCTGCGTTTTGCACATCGAACCAGCCCCAGTTTTTAAGCCACATATGGAATGTAACGTAGTCGATACCTGTTTCTTTGTGGGCGGTAATAACGCACTCATCCAACTCTAAGCAGCCCATGGTACCTTCGCTACCAATCGACACCAACTGCTTAGGGGCAATGCTTTTAATTAGCTGAGTGGTTTTACTTATCCAATCGTAATAGGCGGGTAAGTTAGACTTGCTCACATCGCCGTTACCTGGGCGCGGCTCGTTAGCGAGCTGCCAAGACATAATAGTGGGGTCGTTAGCGTACAACTCGCCGGTAATGGTATTGCGGCGGCTTACAACTTTTGTAAGGTAATTATTGAATAGTTGTTTCGCCTCTTCATTAGAGTAAAACCCCGCTGAAAAAAGTGCAAAAGCTGGCCATGGTTTGGTGGGGTCTGCCATATCAACAATTTCGCCACCGTTAACCCAGCTTAGGTAAGTCGCCATACCGCCGGACCATTCCCAAAAGTTATTCAGAAATATCACGGCTTTCATATCGCGCTTAGCCATTTCAGCTAACGCAAAATCTAAGCCCTCTAAAATATCGTGCTGGTTAATTTCACCGCGCTCACTAATTGCCGGTTTCATGGAATCGCGCAATGGAGATTTTTCGGATGCTCCTAAAATACGCAGGTTGGTCACACCCAAGGATTTTAATAAATCGAGTTCTTTAATTAGGCGCTCGCGATCGCCGTATTCAGGGTTGGTAGAACCAATATACGCGGCAAACCACATATTAGTGCCTATGTAGGCGTAGTCCTGCCCGCGCAATGTAAAGCGGCCACCATTTACTTGCACAAACTCTGTCGCTGCCACACCGGCATTTGCCGCAGTTTTGGTGGCAGGCAGCTCTTCAACTTTTGTTTCTGGCTGCGATTTGGCGCAAGCCACAGCAACGAGCGCAAGCATGCACAGGGCAGCGCGCTTTAAGTAGTTCACCATAATAGTCTCCGGGGTTTTGCTTTTATAGTTAGTTTTTTAGTTGATTTTATCGTTCTGTAAAAAATTTATTCGTTATTACCAAATATTCTCTGCACAAGCTTTATCGATTCCATCATAGCGCGGCCATTATGGTACGGCGCTTTCCAAGGGCCCATTTTACAATCGCCCGTGTGGGGTAAATCTAAACGCGACAACCAATGCCACTCGCCCCCAACGCTATCTTTTTGATAGCTATTTATAAATTCCCAAACATTTAATGCTGCATCTAAATATCGCTGCTCACCGGCAAGGTGGTAGGCATTTAAAAAGCCAACCAGGGCTTCGGCTTGCACCCACCACACGCGCTCATCCACCAACGTTTGGGTTTCAAAGTTGTATGCATCGAGCACTTCGTTGTACCTGCCAATACCCTGCTCTAAACAGGTTTCGGCTAAGGCAATAACCGCGGGTTTGTAGTGTGCATGCAACTCTTCGGACTCTAAAGACTCGACCGCCTCCCACATCAACCAACTGCACTCAATATCATGCCCGTAGGAATAGCTTGCGGAAACATCCTCCCAATCCATATCTTGAAACATGCGCAAATGCCAGTTTGCCTTGTTGATAATGTAACGGTCGAACAACTCTAAGCAATGCTTTATAGCTGCGCTCACTTTTGGGCTGGGTGCGGCAATATGTAATGCGGTATAAGCTTCTAGAATGTGTAAATGCGTGTTCATGGACTTGGGCGAATTTAAATCTTTTTCGCTTAAACGCATATCGTCTAAGCGACCCCAAGTATTAGAGAAAGCCTCTAAATAGCCTTGGTGATTTTCATCCTGCGCGTTGGCTTCTGTTAGCTCAAAAATAGCATGCGCCTGCGCCAGCACGTCGGCTTGCTTAGTAAGCCTGTAATAAGCGCTTAAACCGTAAATGGCAAACGCCTGTGCATATACTTGTTTGCGGTTATTTACAACGTTACCGCGGTAATCTAACGCCCAAAATACACCGCCATGTTCGGTATCTAAAAAATGGTCCACTATATAATAGTATGCGCGCTCAGCCATTTGCGCATAGCGCTTGTTGCCGGTAAACAGTGCCGCTTCGCTAAAAAACCAAAGAATACGCGTATTGAGGATAATGCCTTTATCGGCTGTGGCGTTCACCTTGTTGTCTACGCTCATTTCACCCACAAAACCACCGTGGATTTCATCGACCGTATTGTCCACCCACCAATCGGCTATAGCGTGTAACTCCGATTCAAAAGCATTATTCAAATCGGAATAATTCAATTTATTTTTTTTAAGCGGCACACCCATCTTACAAGCCCAACGCTTTCATCGCGGCTAAATTGCCATCTATTAATGCGTTGCGCGCTTCAACCGAAGCCGCTGATGTTAAACCGTCTTCGGGCGTGTTTATAGCGTAGTCAACTAATTGCTCTACGGTGCTAGTCGCCACATGCATGCGCGTATCCGATGAAGCGTAATAAATAAACACCTCGTCTTTGTCGGTTTGTATCCAGCCGTTAGTAAAAACAACATTCGATACATCACCTACTCGCTCGGCACCATCTGGCGCAATAAAATGCCCTGCAGGGCGATGGGTAACAACCCAAGGGCGCTCCAGTTCTGTCATAAATACATACAACACATAACGCAAACCCGCGGCGGTATTGCGCACACCATGTGCTAGGTGCAACCAACCCTGCGGGGTTTTAATGGGCGCTGGGCCTTGGCCATTTTTAACTTCTTTTATGGTGTGGTATACCTTCTCATCCACAATCACTTCTTCTTTAACTTCGGCGCGCTCCATGCTGTCGGTTAAGCCCCAGCCAATACCGCCGCCGCCGCCAACACTAATAAAACCATCCTGCGGGCGCGTGTATAGCGCGTATTTGCCATCCACAAATTCTGGGTGCAACACCACGTTGCGCTGTTGGCCAGAGTAGGTAATTAAATCGGGTAGGCGCTCCCAGTTAACTAAATCTTTTGTGCGTGCAATGCCGCACTGGGCCTCAGCGGCAGAGGTATCAGCTAAACGCTCTAAATCTTTTCTTTCGGTGCAGAATAAACCGTAAATATAACCATCTTCGTGCTGAGTTAAGCGCATGTCGTACACATTGGTATCGGGGCGATCTGTTTGCGGCATAGTGATGGGGTGATCCCAAAATTCAAAACCGTCTACGCCGTTATCACTTTGCGCTACAGCAAAAAACGATTTGCGATCATTACCCTCTACTCGCACGACCAACGTAAATTTGCCATTAAACATAATGGCACCGCTGTTTAGGGTTGCATTGACACCTTGGCGCTCAAGCAACTTTGGGTTTGTGCTTTCGTTAAGATCATAACGCCAAAAAATTGGGGCGTGGGCAGCAGTGATAATAGGGTTGGCCCAACGCTGGTAGATACCATTTGATTGCGCTGGGCTATTTTTTTTATTTATTAACGCTCTATGGGCGTCAAACAACGATTGCACAGCGTTTTTAAAATTACTCATTCACCAGAACCTCTAAAATAAACTTTATTTATTCTTCACTACTCCACACGGCTTTTGCGTTTTAGGCCCGCACAAATTGCGCGCGCAAAGCACCCCACCCTATGAATGTATTTATCAAAATATCAGAAACATAAATGTAATCGGTTACACCATTAATTGCAAGCCAACTCGCGGTGCAAAAATAAAAAAAACCAGTATTCGTATGACGAATTGCGCGTCTTAGGCCGAAACAGACTATTTGATTTTGTTACATGAAACAGGTTACATTTGGCGCACTATAAAACTAAATATCTAGCCGAACAGAGGCACCATGTCGAATATTAGAGAAGTAGCGCGCGTTGCAGGGGTATCTGTTGCGACCGTATCGCGTGCACTAAGCCACCCAGAAAAAGTCTCGCCCGCTTCCATGAAAAAGGTTAAGCAGGCTATCGAAGAAGTGAACTACCGCCCCAATATGCTGGCGCGCAACTTTCGCTCAGCTAAGGCCTATTCCATAGTTGTGTTAGTACCCGATATCGCCAACCCGTTCTTTTCGCTGGTTATTCGCGCCATTGAAGATCAAGCCCAGAAGCGAGGCTATGCTGTACTGCTTGGCGATACACAAGATTCCGGCGCAAAAGAGAAAGAATATATTCGCCTAGTAGAAACGCGCCTTGCCGACGGCATTATTCAACTGCGCCCCCATTCGCCAGACGCCCCCACCAATAAAGCATTAGGCCTACCCTACATAAACCTGTGCGGCACCGAAGACACACCTGGGCCGTGCATACGAATAGATAACGTATTGGCCTCAAAGAATATGGTGGATTACCTTATTTCACTAGACCACAAACGTATTGGCATAATTACTGGCCTACGCGGCAACCCGCACACCATGGACCGCATGAAAGGCTACAAGCAAAGCTTAGCTGAGGCAGGCATTGAGTTTGATGAACGCTTAATTGCCGAGGGCGAATACAGTATTTGGTCTGGCGTGAATGCGGCCAACAAATTGTGCGGCCTAGACAAACCACCAACCGCCATTATGTGCATGAATGACGAAATGGCCATTGGCGCTGTGCAGTCACTAAAGTCGCACGGCTACGCCGTACCACAGGATATTTCAGTAACAGGGTTTGACGATATTGATTACGCTCGTTACTGCGATCCACCCTTAACCACCATCAGCCAACCCGCTGAAGATATGGGTAAAATTGCGGTAGACTTGCTATTGCGCTTAATTGAGGGTGAAGAACTATCTAAGGAAGAGCACGTTTTACCTTACGATTTTATTGTGCGTAAAAGCACAGACAAAGCTAAAGAAGGCTAAACGTAAAACTGCGCTCGGTTATCACCGAGCGCAGGAACGTATTATTCGTTATCCATCTCTAACTGCTGCAAGTAATCCTGCGCTTCTACCGCCACAACGATTAAGTGGTACAACGTACTCGCCGGGGCGACATCCACACTGACTTCATCATCGGCATTTAATTGGTCGATATACGCACCCGGCGTAGAAGACACCAAGTAGCGATCAATCAAACGCTCCAACGCGTCTGCAGCAATTTGCTCGCCCTGCTCATGGCCAGCGGTGGCTTGCACAAGCCCAGCTTTTACCAACTCTATAAGCGGCCAGCAGCGCTTGGTGGCATCCAGCACCTTGCCATCTGCGGTAACGGCATCGTAAGCCAAACCGTTTTGATTCAAGCCAATTTCCAACCCTTTTTGGAACAGTGCATCCGCATAGCGGCTTACTTCGCGGCCACTACACGCCTGATACCAACGCAGCAACCAAACCCACTCAAACATGTGACCAGGCTCAACAATGCGCCCTTTATCACCCGCCAATGGGGTCCAATCGTCGTTGAAAAATTCCAAAAGTACGTTTTCACTGTCGTCGAAAAAGCGCGTCTCAAATAGCGCAAACATCTCACCCGCGCGCGCAAGCCAGCTCGCATCACCACTGGCTTCGTACCACGACATAAAGGCTTCAAACAGATGCATATGCGGGTTTTGTCTGCGGCACGGGGCATCGTAATCCCCTTCGCTCCAACCGCCGCACTTCTGACCGAACTTCTCATCTAAAAACGCTACCAGCTCTTCGGCCTCCATTTTAGACTCGTCATCATTAAACGCGCGGTAACGCCAGCTAAGAGAAAGCAAAAAGAAGGCGTGATCGTAAAGGTCCTGCTTACTATCGATAACCTCATAATTTGCGTTGAGCAAGTGCACGTAGCCCTGCCCAGAAGGGTGGCGACCAAAGTTATCTACAAACTGCGCCAACCCTTTTACTACCTGTGGCGCCACGTCTGTCCACCCAAAATAATGGGCCACGCTATAGGTAAACATTTGGCGCGCTTGCACGCGAACACGCAGGTTGACATCGAGGTCCGGCTTGCCGCTGGCATCTAAGCGCTCGTAGCTGCCCAAGTTATCGGGGTTTATGCCTACAGTGCTCCACAGCGGTAGGGCCTCCTGCTTAAACCATTCCACCAATCTCTGCGTGTTGCGCACCAACTTTTCATTCATTTAACCACCACTCCTAGTACGGTTTTAGGCGAGCCTGCCATTTTGGGGCGTAGCATAGCGCGCAAGCCGTAAAAATATAACCTTCAAATTAGAAGCGGCATTATTGCGCCAAATGTAACCGATTACAAGATGGTGATTTGCGCACTTTTCAAGCAGCGTAATCCAGAAGATGGAAACAAAATACAATGAATAGAAGTGCGCTTATTTAGGCCAACCGAAAGCGTTAGTTTCGTTACCCGGAATGGAAGGGTCCCTTGTTTCCACTTCCTCAAACACCTCCAACTTACTCACCCTGCCGGAGGATGCGTGCACAAAGCAATTTACATAGTTCACGCTGCGCTGCGGCTCGCCCTTTTTCTTCAAATCCATATCAAAAAATATTTTGTACACAAACTCGGCGTCGTCATAGCGGCTAGAGTGATCATCAACCACTAACGATTCCAATTGATTGGCGTAGGTAGAACGAAGGTTTTTTCTGCAGGTATGTACGGCATCAGTAAAGGTAACATTTTGATAGCCGGCCTTTTCACTGCCCCCCATACCCACACCGGATACAATGACGGTGGTAATGACAGAGGCCAATACCACCAAAATTGCCGCACAGATTACGACTATTTGTTGCTTTCTAGTTTCTGAGCTCGCCATATTGTTATGCACCTACTGTACGAGTACAGATTAGAGAAGCCTAAGGCCGATAAACACCTACATTAGTATAGCCAGCATCTAGCAAATGCCGAGCATGCAGCCCGCTCATTACCCCCTTATCGCAAAATAAATAATAGTTAACGGCTTTATCCAACTCTGCATAAGCTGTGCTTAATTGGTAAAAAGGTATTTCCAACACTTCGCGCCCTTCAACAGTAAGGGGTCGCAGTTCTTGCTCGGTGTGATGGCGAATATCAATAACTTTGGCACTGACGGGCAATTCCGACACCAATTCAACCTCGGCAAGCTCTTGCGCATCATCCATCACCTCATCGATAGATTGCACTACCGCGTTTTCTAGCGCGTGTTCGAGGATAGAAAAATCAAACTTTTCTTCTTCCGCCTCAAGCTTGGCACGATTCACTTTTGCAGAGGGTTTTACCGAAATAACACCGCAATACTCAGGCACAGCAGCAGAGAACTCTTCTGCGCCAATTTTGCGGGAGATATCAATAATATCGCGTTTATCCATCACAATAAGCGGTCGCAATACCATCATATCGGTAACGCTATCAATCACAGATAAGTTGGGAATGGTTTGGCTCGATACCTGCGCCACCGCCTCGCCGGTCACCATTGCCTCAATACCGCCGCGCTCGGCAATGCGCTCACCTGCACGCAACATCATACGCTTAAGTACTACGCCCATATTTGAAGGGCCAACCTTTTGCAGAATTTCCCCTACAACACCTTCAAACGGCACCGAGATAAAACGCACGCGGTGAGTAGAACCGAATCGATTCCATAAAAAGAACGCGATTTCTTTAACTGCTAGCTCGTGCTCGCGCCCCCCTAAATTAAAAAAGCAGTAATGGGTGCGCAAACCGCGCTTGATCATTTGAAAGCTGGCAACGGTAGAATCGTAGCCGCCAGAGATAAGAGATAGCACAGACTCCTGCGTCCCCATGGGGAAGCCGCCTAAGCCCTGATATTTTTTGGTTACCAAATACACCTGATCATCTTTTACTTCCAAACCAATAGACACATCAGGGTCTTTTAGTTTTACGCCGCCAGTGGGGTTATTTTGATTAAGGCCACCACCCACATAGCGCTCGACTTCGGTAGAAGTAAAATCGTGGTTGCCAGTGCGCTTTACTCGCACACAAAAGGTTTTGCCCTTAAGTTGGTCACCCCATGATGCTTGTACCAACTCGTAAATATCATGCAATGATTCAAAAGGGTGCGTTTGCACATGGGAAAAGTTCGCAATTCCCGGTGTACGCGCCAACATATCGATTAACTGCCCCTCCACAACGGGGTCATCCACCTTGGCCGTCACCTCGATACGATCCCACTCTTTGTTCACCCTAGCGGTTGGATGGATACGCTTAGCCATCAACCGTAAGTTATCGGTTAGCATTTTTGTCCAGCGCTTGCGCACGGGGGCACTTTTGATGGATATTTCAGGGAATAAACGAACAACAAATCTCATAACAACAAACCATACGCACCACTTCAGTGCAACATAAATTCAAAGCACCAATAGCGAGCACTCTTTTTGCTCGCTAATTGATCACCCTTCTCCGAAGCCCTGTAATACGGGGTTTCACGTCAATCAACAATTATGGCATATAATTTGCCACCTTACGCTCATCCATCTTGCGTCTTTAACAGATTACTATAAGATGGCGAATCGCTGAGGGCACACAATTAAGCCTTCCGATCCCAACTAATCAATAACATCAATGTGGCTAGGGCCATGACTCTGGAGGCATCCTCATGTCAGAGAAGACTCTGAATTTGATCAAAGAAAGCGAAGCAACGTGGTTAGATCTTCGTTTTACCGACACTAAAGGTAAAGAACAGCACGTTACCATCCCAGCATCATACGTTGACGAAGAATTCTTCGAAAACGGTCAAATGTTCGATGGTTCATCCATTGCTGGCTGGAAAGGCATCAACGAGTCCGACATGATTCTTATGCCAGACGACAGCACTGCAATGCTTGACCCGTTCACCGACGAAGCAACCGTTATCTTGCGTTGTGACATTGTTGAGCCTTCTACCGGTCAAGGCTACGAGCGCGATCCACGCTCTGTTGCTAAGCGCGCTGAAGAATTCTTGAAGTCTACTGGTTTGGGCGACACTGCATTCTTTGGTCCTGAGCCAGAATTCTTCGTATTTGACGATGTTAAATGGGGCGCCGACATGAGCGGTAGCTTCGTTAAAATTAACTCTGAAGAAGCAGCTTGGTCATCAGGCAGCAAATTCACCGACGGCAACCTAGGTCACCGTCCACGCGTTAAAGGCGGCTACTTCCCAGTACCACCAGTTGACTCACTACACGACATCCGCGCGTCAATGTGTAACGCAATGATGCAAATGGGTCTAGACGTTGAAGTTCACCACCACGAAGTTGCTACTGCTGGTCAGTGTGAAATCGGCGTGAAATTCAACACCCTAGTTAAGAAAGCTGACGAAGTTCAGATTTTAAAGTACTGCGTACACAACGTTGCTCACGCATACGGCAAAACAGCTACCTTTATGCCTAAGCCAATCGTTGGCGACAACGGTTCTGGCATGCACGTTCACCAGTCTTACTGGAAAGACGGCGTAAACCAATTTGCTGGTGACGGCTATGCAGGCCTAAGCGAAACTGCTTTGTACTACATCGGCGGTATCATCAAGCACGCCAAAGCAATTAACGCATTCTCTAACCCGGGCACCAACTCTTACAAGCGTTTGATTCCTGGTTTCGAAGCTCCTGTTATGTTGGCTTACTCTGCTCGTAACCGTTCTGCTTCTATCCGTATTCCTTACGTACCTTCTCCAAAAGGTAAGCGTATCGAAGCGCGTTTTGCTGACCCAATTGCCAACCCATACCTATGCTTCGCAGCAATGTTGATGGCTGGTATTGACGGCGTTAAGAACAAAATCCACCCTGGCGATGCAGCTGATAAAGACTTGTACGATCTTCCTAAAGAAGAAGCGGACAAGATTCCACAAGTATGTGGCAGCTTGCGCGAAGCGTTGGACAACTTGGACAAGGATCGCGAGTTCCTTACCCAAGGCGGCGTATTCACTGACGACATGATCGACGCGTACATCGAGTTGAAAATGGAAGACGTATTCAAAATTGAGCACACTACTCACCCGCTTGAGTTCGACTTGTACTACTCCGTATAAGTTAGATTATTGTGCTCTACATCTAAGCCCGCTTTATGCGGGCTTTTTTGTTTTTGGGATATAGCATATATTAATGCTAACTAAAGCATACCGAGCTGGAGCCGACCCCATGCGCAAAAGCTATTGCAACACCTCGATAATGAAATGGCTTATCGCACTGTGCTGCTGCACCCTCAGCTCAGCCTTAGTGGCCGACATATACAAACACGTCGATGAGAACGGCAAAGTAACCTATACCGATAGCAAAGTAGACGATTCAAAAAAAGTCGACCTTCCACCGATAAACACCCAGCCACCACAAAAAATAATGGCTCCCAAGCCTAAACCCAATTACGGCCCTGTACCCATAAAAGTTTCGCTGGTTAGCCCAACACACGAGCAACAAGTTGGCCCAGCCTTTAAAACCCTCACTATGAGCCTAAGCAGCAACCGCGATTTAACAGGTGACGAACTGTTCCAATTCTTTATGAATGGCCTGCCCGTAACGTTGCCCACTAGAGACACCACCGTAACTGTTGGCCCCCTAAAGCGCGGAAAAAATACCGCTTCCGTAAAAGTGGTGATGCCTTCAGGCAAAGTAGTTGCGAGCTCCGCTAACGTTACCTTTTACGTTATTCGCCCATAAATTAAGCGCACCACCCCAAAAAGCAACGCACCATATTGAAGCACAACTCATATCTTTCCCCCTCTAAAAGCATCATAATGGCGCCATACTGACCCAACTTATTGCAGTATTATGGCTAAGATATTCTTACTGGCACCTAAACACGTCAATTTTCGTAATCAAATTACCTCTACAATGCTTACTGCAGCCTATTTTGAGTCATAAACAGCAATAAACTCGCTACTTAAAGCCTGTAAAACCCACGCTGGCCCCAAATAGACGCAATTTTTTCATCCACCCGCAAGTATTGGTTTGGTTTTTGCTAATAACGTATTAATTAGATGAGAATAAAACATGGTTGAACAAGCAAACTTCCGACAAATACTCGACAGCCTGATTACGGCAGTCATAGTGCTGGAAGACGATTTAAGCATCGCCCACATTAACGCATCGGCAGAAATGCTGCTAAGCGTGAGCGGCGAGCAGCTTGTCGGCAAGCCTATTCAAGAGTGCTTTTTCGAAACCGACGGCACCCCCATGTCACTATCTGAAGCATTGCGTGAAAATCGCAATTTCACCAAGCGCAAAGCGCGCTGGAGCCTTCACTCTCATCAAGAAATAACTGTCGACTATTCGGTTACCCCCAGCCCCGAAATGGGCAAGATTATCTTAGAGGTGCAACCGCTAGATAGATTGCTGCGCATTAGTCGTGAAGAAGCCCTACTCTCTTCGCAAGAAACATCGCGCAACTTAATTCGCAGCATGGCCCACGAAATTAAAAACCCCTTAGGCGGCATTCGCGGGGCGGCTCAGCTGCTCTCTCGCGAACTGCAAGATGAAGACCTCGATGAATACACGCGCATTATCATCGACGAAACAGACAGATTAAGAAACCTTGTGGACCGCATGCTGGGGCCGCGCACATTGCCCAAAAACGAAGAAACAAATATCCACGAAGTATTGGAACACGTAGCAGCGGTAATCAAGGCCGAAATTGGCGGTGCGGTAAAATTGCGCCGCGACTACGACCCAAGTATTCCCGAAGTACTGGGCGATAAAGAAATGCTTATTCAGGCCACGCTGAACATTGTGCGCAACGCCGTACAAGCACTAATGGAAAACAGCAACCAAGAAAAGCCGCCAGAAGTAAAACTAAGCACCCGCGTGCAGCGCCGCTACACCATTGGCAGGGCGCACTTTCCGCTGGTAGCGCGCATTGGCATTGAAGACAACGGCCCGGGCATACCGCCAGAAATAATCGAAGACATATTCTTCCCCATGATAACGGGGAGAGCGGAAGGCACCGGCCTAGGCCTAGCCATTTCGCAAAATTTAATAGGCCAGCACAACGGCCTTATAGAATGCGAGAGCGAGCCGGGCAGAACCGAGTTCGCCATATACTTACCCTTGGGAAATCACTATGCATAAACCAAACTTGGTGTGGATTATTGACGATGACCGCTCTATTCGCTGGGTTCTTGAAAAAGCGCTGCAGCAGGCCGGCATTACTACCACCAGCTTCGAGTCTGGCGATAAGGCCGTTGAGCACCTCGCGCAGGAAAAACCCGATGTCGTGATTAGCGACGTGCGCATGCCCGGCATGAATGGCCTCACCCTGCTTACCCATTTGCACAAAGAAATACCGAACCTGCCCGTAATAATTATGACGGCGCACTCGGATTTAGACAGTGCCGTAGCAGCCTACCAAGGCGGTGCATTTGAATACCTGCCCAAACCATTCGACGTAGATGAAGCGGTAGCAGTCACCCAGCGTGCGCTCTCGCACGCCCAGGAGCAACGCGTAGAAGCACCAGCGGCGCAACCTGCCGTAGATACAGAAATTATTGGTGAAGCGCCAGCCATGCAAGAAGTGTTTCGCGCAATTGGCCGCTTATCACAATCCAATATTACGGTATTAATTAACGGTGAATCAGGTACGGGTAAAGAGCTTGTCGCTCACGCCCTGCACAAGCACAGCCCGCGCCGCGAAGGCCAGTTTATTGCGCTTAACATGGCGGCTATACCGCGCGACTTAATTGAATCGGAATTATTCGGCCACGAAAAAGGCGCGTTTACTGGTGCAGGCGCACAGCGCCAAGGTCGCTTCCAGCAAGCCGATGGCGGCACACTGTTCTTAGATGAAATTGGTGATATGCCCGCAGAAACACAAACCCGCTTACTGCGCGTATTGGCCGATGGCGAATTTTACCGCGTGGGCGGCCACACCCCCATCAAAGTAGATGTGCGCATTATTGCGGCCACCCACCAAAACCTAGAAGGGCTGGTTGAAGAAAACCGTTTCCGCGAGGATTTATTCCACCGCTTAAACGTAATTCGCATCCACCTACCTAAAATGGCGGATCGCCGCGAAGATATTCCAAAGCTAGCGCAGCACTTTTTGCGCCGCGCCGCCGAAGAGCTCGGGGTAGAACCAAAAACCCTTACCCCCGAAACCGAAGCTTACCTCAGCCACTTATCTTGGCCTGGTAACGTACGCCAGCTAGAAAACACCTGTCGCTGGATAACCGTAATGGCTTCAGGCCGCGAAGTGCATATTGCCGACCTGCCA
The DNA here is from genome assembly GCF_000013665.1 of Saccharophagus degradans 2-40. Classification (NCBI taxonomy): domain Bacteria; kingdom Pseudomonadati; phylum Pseudomonadota; class Gammaproteobacteria; order Cellvibrionales; family Cellvibrionaceae; genus Saccharophagus; species Saccharophagus degradans. The sequence goes on along the minus strand of NC_007912.1, from coordinate 611,125 downwards.
CCAGAACTAATGGAAGCCAGAACGGCAGAAGCGCCAAGTGGCGACTGGGAAAAGGCTCTGCGCCACTGGGCCGATCAAGCCTTGGCCTGTGGCCAAAGCGATATTCTTTCTGATGCCGTGCCCACCTTTGAGCGCGCATTAATAGAAACCGCCCTCAAACACACTGCCGGCAGAAAACGCGATGCAGCAAACCTTTTAGGCTGGGGGCGCAACACGCTCACGCGCAAACTAAAAGAGTTGGGTATGGCCTCCTCGGAAGAAGAAGTCGAATAACGGCTCCCTCGTTACGTTATGCCACCCTATCGCAAATTAGCACTTGCGATAGGGTCACTTCACTCACTTCAAACTATTACTAAAACTTACCAATAACGCGCTTCACATTTATATCTAGGCACTTCGATATACACCTTTCTGCCGTTACTGCGGTACTCCACACGGAAACACTCCCCATAGCGGTTGCGCTCGTAAATTGGTTCAACATAATGCGTACGGTGCTCCTTGCGGTGATAGCGATGATGATGGCGATCACTGTGATGATCTGACGCAATAGCGCCTAATACCAACCCACCCAAAAAGGCGCCAGCTTGGCTGTTGTGGCTATCGTGACGCTTGTGCGTGCTGCGATGGCGGTTGTTATGATGGTTATCGTGACGACGATCGCTGTGATGCGCATGATGGCGCTCATTACGATGATGCTCACGATGGCTGTCACGACGATCATTTCTATCGGCTCTGTGCTCTCTTCTATGCTCCTGCCGATGCTCTTGGCGGTGTTCCCTTCTATGCTCTTGACGACGGTCTGCACGCTGCTCTCTATGCTCACTGCGACGATCATCACGCGCCTCGTGATGGCGCGGCTTTTCTGCAAATGCGCTGGAGGCGAAGAAAATACCAGCCACTAATACAAGGCTAGTTGCGGTGGCTACGGGAATGGTTCTCATGGCGCTCTCCTCTTGTTTGTGAAGCGTTAGAGGTAGATTAACCATGTACCACTGAATAGAAACTGAACCTCTGAAAACAACCCGCAGAAGCTAAAATTAATCGCCAAAAGCAAATCACTAAGGGCTAGCGGTTAAAAGCGAAGGGATGAAAAAAAGGCATAAAAAAAGCGGTGTCGCTGCCGACACCGCTTTTTACGTTACTGCGAACTAAAGGATTATGCGTCTGCTTCGGCTTGGCTATCTGCTTGCGCTTTAGCCTGCGCAACAGCTTGTACAAACAAGGCGTCGAAGTTAATTTGCGGCAACAATACCGGCGCAAAACCACCGCGAACTGCTAAGCTATCAATGGTTTCGCGTACGTATGGGAACAAAATTTGTGGGCAAGCGGTAGAAAGCACCTGCTGTAATTGTGGGCCTTCGATACCAACAACCTGGAAAATACCTGCTTGATGTACTTCTGCCAAGAAGGCTACTTTGTCTTCGCCCATCTTTACTGTAACAGTCACTTTTAACACTACTTCATAGTGAGTGTCGTCCACGCGGTTGATTTGAGTGTTCAAATCTTGACCTACATTAGGCTGCCCTTGCAACGAAAACGCGCCCAAGCCCGCAGGCACCTCAAAAGACAAATCCTTAGTAAAAACGCGCTTAATACCAAAACCTGCAGGCGCCTTGCCTTCTGCTGCAGCCGCTTCGTTATTTGTTGTATTTTCTTCACTCATACTGAATAACCTTATTATTTGGAGGTCTGAGCCCCTTTGCCGCAACACGCAACACGAATGGCGCGGTTTAATCAAAAATGCTCTTGTTTATATTTACGTTGTTTAAGCTAGATGGGGGACGCGCCAGCGCTTTTCAAGACGCAAATTCTACAGCGCCAGCAAATCATCTAATGAGCCGGTGCGCTCTAGCGTATACAGCTCGTCGCAGCCACCCACATGGTTATCGCCTATCCAAATTTGTGGAACCGTGCGCGCACCAGCCTTACGTGCAAGCTCTGTGCGCAACTGGGTGTCGCCATCAACAACAATCTCTTTATATTTCACGCCTTTGCTTTGCAGCAATTGCTTAGCGCGAAAACAGAAACCGCAGTAATTAGAACTGTAAATTACAACTTCAGGCACACTTGGCTCCAATATTTATAACAATAGGCTTATTTAACAACCGGCAAATTTTGCGCTTGCCACTCTGCCATTCCGCCCGCTAGGCGGCTGGCATTCCAACCGGCATCACGTAGCGTTTTACTTGCCGCTGCCGCGTGTTGGCCCATTTTGTCCACCACGATAATCGTTTTCGCTTTATGCTTTTCGAGCTCGCTCAAGCGGTCGGCAACTTTTGCATAAGGAATATGAATAGCGTCTACTATATGGCCTGCAGAGAAGTCCTTCTTCTCGCGCACATCCAAAATCACACCCTCACCATTATTCACCAACCGCGTCGCCTGATGATAAGTAAGCGCCTTGCCGCCCTTTTTGCTTTCAATAAACAATAAAACAGCAACCAATACAATTACGATACTGAACAGTAACCACTGCTCACTTACAAATGCCATCCACTCCACACTAACACGCCTTTTTCAAAATTAACTGATTAGGAAGTCGCGCGAGTATACACGATCAACACTTTATGCGCTGCTTCAGCCTAAATAAGCGCGTGTTTAGGGCCTTAGGTCGTGGTTTATACGCCACAAAACGCGTAAAATACCCGCCTCTACGGGCGAAACAGCCAAGCAAACACAGGCCTGCCCACCCGTGCCGCAAATTTTGGCATTCCCAGCGCATTAATCTAGGACTACCCATGAGTGAAGTAAAAAAGCCCCTTGCCCTAATCATTCTTGATGGATTCGGCTACTCCGAGTCAGATAAATACAACGCCATCAACGCAGCTAAGGCCCCAACTTGGCGTAAAATTTGGGCCGAAAACCCCAAAACGACCATTGCCACATCCGGTATGGCGGTAGGCCTACCCGAAGGCCAAATGGGCAACTCCGAAGTGGGCCACATGACTCTAGGCGCGGGCCGCGTGGTGTACCAAAACTTCACTCGTATTAACAAAGCCATTGCCGATGGTGATTTTTACACCAACCCCGTATACACCAAAGCGGTAGACGACGCGCAAAGCCAGGGCAAAGCAGTACACGTAATAGGCCTGCTTTCAGACGGCGGCGTACACAGCCACGAAGACCACATGATTGCCATGATGGAACTGGCCGTTAAACGCGGTGCAGAAAAAGTGTACATGCACGCCTTTTTAGATGGCCGCGATACCCCACCGCGCAGCGCCAAAGCGCCGCTGCAAAAAACAGAAGAAAAACTTAAAGCCCTTGGCGGCGGTAAAATTGCCAGCATTATTGGCCGCTTCTTTGCGCTCGACCGCGACAACCGCTGGGACCGCGTGCAACAAGCCTTCGACCTAATGGTAGATGGCAAAGCTGCCTTTACCGCCCAATCCGCCACTGCCGGTTTAGAGGCGGCGTACGAGCGCGACGAAAATGACGAGTTTGTTAAAGCCACCGCAATAGTGGATGCAGACGGCAAGCCGGTAACTATTGAGGATGGCGATGCGGTTATTTTCATGAACTTCCGACCAGATCGCGCGCGTCAGCTTACCAATGCGTTTGTAGATAAAAACTTCGACGGCTTTGCTCGCGCCCGCGTGCCAGCGCTATCGGATTTTGTAATGACTACCGAGTACTCCGCCGACATAGACACCAGCTGCGCCTACCCGCCAGAAGATTTAGTTAACTCCTTCGGCGAAGTGATGGCTAAAAACGGCAAGAAGCAATTGCGCATTGCCGAAACCGAAAAATACGCTCACGTAACATTCTTCTTTAGCGGCGGTCAGGAATCATTGTACGAAGGTGAAGACCGTATATTGGTGCCTTCACCACAGGTGGAAACCTACGATGAACAACCAGAAATGAGTGCGCCAGAAGTCACCGCCAAACTTGTAGATGCAATTGAAAACGGCGGCTACGATGCCATTATTTGCAACTACGCAAACTGCGACCAAGTAGGTCACACCGGCGATTTCGACGCATCGGTTAAAGCTGTAGAAGCGGTAGATGCTGCGCTTGCAGAAGTATTCGCAGCCTTAGAGCGAGTGGGCGGCGAAGCGCTTATCACTGCAGACCACGGCAACGTAGAGCTTATGTACGACGACGAAGCCCAGCAGCTGCACACGCAGCACACCACCCTGCCAGTACCTTTGGTTTATGTGGGCAAGCGCGATATTAGCCTTGAACAAGGTGGCAGCCTCGCAGACATAGCCCCGACTATGTTAGCCTTGCTGGATGTTCCGCAACCTACAGAAATGAATGGCCGCAATCTTGTTAAATTCAGCAAGTAACTCTATAGCCAACATCAAAACCAATATCGGCACCGCGCTTAAACGCGGTGCCGTGTTGTGTGCACTCGCAGTTTCTTTTTGCGCTGTGTGCACCCATGCAGATGAAGCCGCAGACAAAGCCAGGCTGGAAGCGGTGCGCAAAAATATTGCCGCGCTAAAAGCCGAACTAGAAAAAACCAAAAGTGCGCGCGAAGAGCTGCTCAAATCTTTAGAAGACACCGAAAAGAATATTGGTGATCTCAGCAATAAAGCCCAACAAATTAAGAAGCAAATCAACCAAGGGGAGCAAAAATTAGATGCCCTCAAGGATGAGCGCAGCGAGCTTCAGCTCAAAAAAAAAAATGAGCAACAACAAGTTGGCCAGCATATCAACGCCGCCTACCGGCTAGGCCAACAAAGCAGCATTAAGCTGTTATTTAACCAGCAAGACCCCACTACCGTAGCGCGCAATATTCGCTACTACGATTATTTTGTGCAGGCCCGCAGCGAAAAAATTACAAGTTACACAGCCACTATTGCCCGCCTAGACACCATCGAACAAGAATTTGCCTTCGAAACAGCCAAGCTTAAAAGCAACTACGACAACCTAAAGCAGCAACAAGAAGCGCTAAACGCTAAAAAGAAACAGCGCGAAATAACCGTAGCCAAGCTTAATAAAGATATAAACAGCAAATCGGGCCAGCTTTCACAGCTAGAAAAAGACCGCCAAAACCTAGCCCGCCTTATAGAGCAAGTTACCGCTATTTTGGATGAAACCGAAATGCGCAATGACACCAAATTGTTCGCCGGTTTAAAGGGTAAACTCCCTTGGCCAACACAGGGGCGAGTGCTTAATAGCTTTGGCAGCTCGCGGGTGAGCAATAAGGTTCACTGGCAGGGCATGCTAATTGGTGCGAACAGTGGCACCCCTGTAAAAGCCATTCACAACGGTCGCGTTGTTTTTTCTGATTACTTGCGCGGCCACGGGCTGCTTATTATTGTGGATCACGGCGCGGGGTACTTATCCCTCTACGGTCACAATCAAGCCCTATATAAAGAGCTTGGCGAATGGGTTACCGCAGGCGAAACCATTGCAGCCGTAGGCAACACAGGTGGCCAGCAACAATCTGCCCTATACTTTGAGCTTAGGCATAACGGTAAACCCACCGACCCAAAGCGCTGGTTTAAAACTGCCTAGCATTTAATTAGCAAAAATATTAAAGCATAAATAACGGAGAAACCGCAGTGCCCCACCTTTACTCGTTTTTGCGCAAGCTTAGTGTATTCACCCTCGCCGCTTGCGCCCCGCTATTTGTGCAGGCCCAAACACCCAGCAACGAACCAGAAGACGCCGACACCATTAGCGTGTTGCCATTGGAAGACTTGCGTGTGTTCACCAAAGCTTACGAACACATTCGCTCTTCTTATATAGAAGAGATAGACGATCGCACCCTGCTGGAATATGCCATTCGCGGTATGCTCGACGAGCTAGACCCGCACTCAGCATTCCTGGATGCCAGCTCCTTCGACGACCTACAAGTGCATACCAGCGGCGAATTTGGCGGCTTGGGTATAGAAGTAGGTATTGAAGATGGCTTTGTTAAGGTTATCTCGCCAATAGACGATACCCCCGCACAAAAAGCAGGTGTAGAAGCCGGCGACCTTATTATTAAAATTAACGGCACCTCGGTGAAGGGCATTACCCTAAGCGATGCTGTAGAAAAAATGCGCGGCGCACCGGGTACCGATATTACCCTCACCATTATGCGCAAAGACGTAGAGCAACCCTTCGACTTGGTGCTTACCCGCGACAAGATAAAAGTGCGCAGCGTGCGCTCGGATATTGTCGAGCACGACTTTGCCTACCTGCGCGTTGCACAGTTTCAGTTGCGCACCGGCCAAGACCTCGCCAACGAAATTAAAAAACTGCAGAAAATAAACTCAGACCTTAAGGGCGTGATTTTAGATTTGCGCAACAACCCGGGCGGTGTATTAACTGCCTCGGTAGAAGTAGCCGACCTATTCTTAAACGACGGTTTGATTGTGTATACCGAAGGCCGCATGCACGATGCCAACAGCCAGTACTCTGCCACCCCAGGCGACGCCGTTGACGGCCTACCTATGGTCGTGCTGATTAACGGCGGCAGCGCGTCGGCGTCAGAAATTGTGGCTGGTGCCCTGCAAGACCAAAACCGAGCACTGGTGCTTGGCACCCGCAGTTTCGGTAAAGGCTCGGTGCAAACCGTTATTTCGATTACCGAAGATCGCGCCATTAAAATTACTACCGCGCTTTACTTCACCCCTAACGGCCGCTCGATACAAGCCCAGGGAATCGAACCTGATATAGAGGTAGAACGAGTAAAAATTACTGCCGTGCAACCGCAGGCAGACATAACCGAAGCCGATTTAAGCGGCCACCTAAAGAACGCTAAAGGCGGCGCTGAAGTAAAAGCTAGCGATAGAGGCAAGCGCAAAAACGAACTGCACGAGCGCGATAGCCAATTGTACGAAGCGGTAAATATTCTGCGCGGCCTGCACCTTTTTCAAAAGGCACAGCAAGCCAAGGCAGAAAAAGAACTAGAAAAAAGCCAAGCTGCTGAACAAGCCGCTGCCGAAACCACAGAAACACCATAGAGCGGCCTAAGGTGCCGCACTTTCTCAACAAACTTAAATCTAGCCCTGCGAGCACGCTGCTAACAAGCTGGCAGCAGCTCTCGCTGTTTTTAACGCGCCCCTCAGACGGCCGTACCTTTTTCTTGCGCATTGTTATGCTGGCGTGCATTTTTGCATTGTTCCAATCTTGCAATGGCGGCAACCAAGAGACAAAAAACAACACGCAATTAACACAAACCTCAGAAAACCTACCGGCAGAAAAAACTGAGCGCCCCCGCACAGAACAAACCCCACCTTTAATAACGGCTAAGCCGGCTGAACCTGGTGAACCAAGTGAATCTATCGGTCACACACAAACCCATACCGCTGAAAATGAGCCCGCTGCAGCTAAGGCAGTAGAGGATGAACCAGCAATAGAAGTTATTGCTAAGCCAGCGGTACCAGTGAACATTACCGAACAGTCAACGGTAACCAGCCCAAGAATTGCCATTATTATTGACGACATAGGCTACAGGTTTGATGAAGGTCGCGAGCTTATCGAGCTACCCTACCCACTCACGTTTGCCTTTATACCCTTTAGCCCCTACGGCGCGCGCCTAGCGGAGCTAGCCAAACAATTAAACAAACCCGTCATGCTGCACGCCCCCATGGCCACTTTAAACGAGAGCAAATGGGAGGCGAGCCTTAACCCTACAATGGCGCGCACCGAACTTATCGCCAGCCTCGATGCCATGTTGGCAGATATCCCCCACGTTACCGGTGTGAATAACCACGGCGGTAGCCTATTCACCCAAAGTCGAGAAAGTATGCAGTGGTTAAGCGAGGCGCTGGCAGAGCGCGAGCTGTTTTTTGTAGATAGCCGCACCACTGCGCAAAGCGTTGCCAAAGAAGAAGCCCAGCGAGTAAACATTCCTTTTAATGAGCGCGATGTGTTTTTAGATAACGAGCGCGACTTGCCTGCCATTGATTCACAGCTAGATAAACTAGTAGCAATAGCCCTTAAGCACGGGGAAGCCGTCGCCATTGGCCACCCCTACCCAGAAACCCTGCAAGCACTTAAAGCGCGCCTCCCCCTCTTGGCCGCCCAAGGGGTAGAAGTGGTAGGTATTGAATTATTATTAAATCGTCACCGTCCAGTTTTAAGCCAGAGCCAAACCGACAAAATTCTGCCCGAAGGGTAGCTGGGCCAGTCAAGCCTAAAACGGCCATAATCGCTGCCGGTAATTTTGACAGTTTTAATATCCTTACCTTAGAAGCTAGTTTTTTATCAGAACTAATCGTTGTTAGGGATAAAAATTACCATGCAGTTTTGTGCGATACATCACACTTTTAAACCTAACTCACTGCAAACCCACCCAACCAGCCTATAATTTGAGCGCAAGGGAGCGTTATGGAACAAAACTGGCATAGGAATCAACCAATCAACACAGGTTGAATGTTTTCTGGCTAATTTTAACGATCTTCACCAACGCTACGCGCAACGACACCCGCGTTAGCAACGATCAAAGTCAGGCCAATGTGCTAGGACAGCGATCTTAACGGTGTCATGGAAAGTAGTATTTACGTCGAGGAATATTTATGAACAGAACAGGTGAAAACGGCTCAGAACCAGCACGCTCAAAACGTTTCTTTATGAAGGGCGATTACTGGTATTACAGCACAAGAGAAGGTGTGGATATTGGTCCATTCGATACTCAGCACGAAGCTGAGGTAGGTGCGAGCGATTTTATCGATTTCATCATGCACGCAGAGCCTTCTATAGTCCAAACCCTGGAAAAATACGGTCGCGCTGCAGCAGCTTAATTCGTCTTCGCTGCTAGTGCCTATTGGCTTGCCCAAAGGGATACACACTAGGCCCGACCATTGCGAAGCGAACCACCAAGACATTCGCTCGCAATAACTGTTCTTGAGGCTGTTTTTACAGCCTCACTTCTACCCCCCTCTCCTGCATATACTCTTTAGCCTGTGGCACCGTGTATTCCCCAAAGTGGAAAATACTGGCTGCAAGTACGGCATCTGCACCGCCCTCGATTACACCATCTACTAAATGTTGCAGGTTACCCACACCGCCAGAAGCGATAACAGGTACGGGTACGGCATCGGCTATTGCGCGAGTAACCGCTAAGTCGAAGCCATCTTTGGTGCCGTCTTTATCCATACTGGTTAGCAGTATTTCACCGGCGCCGTAGTCAGTCATGCGTATTGCCCATTCAATCGCATCAATGCCAGTAGGTTTGCGACCACCGTGGGTGAAAATCTCCCAGCGTGGCGGCTCACCCTCTGCGCTAACTTTCTTGGCATCTATGGCCACCACAATACACTGCGAACCAAAACCCTCAGCAGCGGCTTTCACAAACTCAGGGTCTTTCACTGCAGCGGAGTTAATACTTACTTTATCGGCACCGGCGTTTAGCATGGTGCGAATATCTTCAAGGGTGCGAATACCGCCGCCCACGGTTAGGGGAATAAACACTTCGGCGGCAATTTTTTCTACTGTTTGCACAGTGGTTTCGCGGCCCTCAACACTGGCGGTAATATCGAGAAAGGTAATCTCATCAGCGCCCTGTTCGTTGTACTTTTTAGCCACTTCTACTGGGTCGCCAGCATCGCGGATATCCACAAACTGCACGCCTTTTACAACGCGACCTTTATCAACATCCAAACAGGGAATAATACGCTTTGCCAGTGGCATGGGGTGTCCTCTTAGACTTCAGCTATACAACAAAAATTTTAAACCGTTTAACAGGCTGCGCTTATTGCGCGTCGCAGTAGGCTTGCGCTTCGGCCAAATCTAAACTGCCTTCGTAAATAGCGCGGCCGGTAATAGCGCCGGTAATGCCCTCGTGTGCAACCGCCATAAGGCCTTTAATATCGTCCATATTGGTTATGCCGCCCGATGCAATAATAGGTATATTGCCTGCGCGCGCCATTTCGACGGTGGCTTCAATATTAACGCCTTGCATCATGCCGTCGCGGGCGATATCGGTGTAAACAATTTCAGATACACCATCTGCGGCAAACTGTTTGGCGAGGTCGGTAGCTTTTACGGTAGACACTTCCGCCCAACCATCGGTGGCTACGTAGCCGTCTTTAGCATCTAAACCAACAATAATATGGCCAGGAAACGCATCGCACGCCTGCTTAACAAACTCGGGCTCTTTTACCGCTTTGGTACCAATAATTACGTAGGTTACGCCGGCATCTAAATAGTGCTTAATCGTTTCTAAGCTGCGAATACCGCCACCAATTTGGATAGGTAGGTTTGGGTACGCTTTAGCGATGGCCTTAACCACCTCACCGTTAACTGGTTCGCCGGCGAAGGCGCCGTTTAAATCCACTAGGTGCAAACGCTTTGCGCCCTGCTCAACCCATTTGCGAGCCATCGCAGCGGGGTCGTCAGAAAACACGGTGGAATCTTCCATTAAACCTTGGCGCAAGCGCACACAGGCACCGTCTTTTAAATCAATGGCTGGAATAACTATCATGAAATGGGTCTACCTTGGGTATTAAGTATTGAATCAAACAATAAACTGGACGCGGCCAATGCTACGAGGCGCCGTTCCAACGCACAAAATTAGATAACAACTGCAAGCCGCTGTGGTGACTTTTTTCTGGGTGGAACTGCACAGCGAACAAATTATCTTTAAACAGCGATGCGGTAAATTCCAAGCCGTAATGGGCGCGACCGGCAATTACATCGGAGTTTTCTACCTCTACATAATAGCTGTGTACAAAGTAGAAGCGGCTGTTGTTGTCGATTTTGTCCCACATGGGGTGATCGACGGTTTGCTGCACTTGGTTCCAACCCATATGCGGCACTTTTAGGCGCTCGCCAGAAGGGCTGCTTTCATCACTGGCCAGTTTAAATTCTGGGCTAGCAGAGAAAAATTTAACCTGCCCGGGAATACGACCTAAGCAATCTACGCCGCCGTTTTCTTCGCTGCGATTCATTAACGCCTGCATACCTACACATATTGCCAATACGGGTTTACCGGCTTGTATGGCGGTATCCACAACGGTGTTGATGTCTAACCGCAGTATTTCCGCCATGCAATCGCGGATGGCGCCAACACCTGGGAATATAACGCGATCTGCACTGGCAATAATGTCGGGGTCGGCGGTAACCACTACGTCTTCGGTGGGCGCAACGTGGCTAAGAGCACTGGCAACCGAATGCAAGTTGCCCATACCGTAATCGATGACTGCAATGCGCTGTTGGGTCATAGGTTTCTCAATGGCTTGTAACTGTTTTCAAAGAGGGGCCCTGTTAGCTGGCTGGAATAAAACGCTCAACCAGCTAATAAGGTGAATACTGCTCGCCTGCGGCTAGAGCGTACCTTTGGTTGATGGCATAGCATCGCCTAAACGCTCGTCGCGCTCTAACGCCATACGCAAACTGCGGCCAAAGGCTTTAAACACTGTTTCGATCTGGTGGTGCGCATTCTCGCCGCGCAAGCAATCCACATGCAAAGTCACACCCGCGTGGTTAACAAAACCTTGGAAAAACTCCCAAAATAGCTCGGTATCAAATTTACCAATACGTTTTTGGGTGAATGGGATGTTCATAATAAGGCCTGGACGACCCGAAAAATCGATAACCACGCGCGAAAGCGCTTCGTCGAGAGGTACATAGGCGTGGCCATAGCGGCGAATACCGCGCTTATCGCCCACAGCTTTAGCCATAGCTTGGCCAATAGTAATACCTATATCTTCTACACTGTGGTGATCATCAATGTAGGTGTCGCCTTTACAGGTTACGTCTAGGTCAATAAAACCATGGCGCGCAATCTGGTCCATCATGTGCTCTAAAAAGGGCACTCCCGTGTTGAACTTACCGGTTCCGGTACCATCCAGATTAAGCTCAACCGAAATTTGAGTCTCTAATGTGTCGCGGCTGACTTGTGCCTTACGATCGGCCATAGTGCAAATTACCCATATAATAGCGTTAAGGGCGCGATTATATCCGCTAACCGCCATTAACTCTACGCAATAGGCTGTTTTAAGCCGAATCGGCAAGTATATTGGGTCGAATCTGCCAGTGCTTAGTGGCCGTGGTGAATGCATCATTCAGCATTTGCGTTACAACTGTTACACTCGCGCCTAATTAGCCAGCAGAGCGAAAACCCAATGAGCCAACCCGCCGCCAACACATTCTTCGTAAAAGCCGCCAAATCTGTTGGCATATTTGTGGTGCTTTTGGTGGGCGCTTACATTATTAATGTAGAGATACAAAGCTACCTTGGCCGCAATGCAGCCGTAGCCACCGGGCTGCCCACCCATACATTCGAGCAAGCTCTTAGCTTGGCAAAACAGCAGAGCAAGCCAGTGTTAGCAAACTTCTCTGCCGCTTGGTGCCCCGCTTGTAGGCGTCTAGATAAAGACGTGCTAGCTAAGCCCGAAGTAAAACAGCGCATAGAGCAGCACTATATATTTACGCGCATAGATTACGATACCGAAGAAGGCCAAACCTTTATGGCCCGCTATCAAGCCAAGGGCACACCCACATTGCTTATTTTAGATGCGCAGGGCGAACAGCTAAAAAGACTGAACCTAACCTTCGCACCGGCGCAGTTTTTAACACAGCTATAACGCACGAACAAAAAAGCACAAACTCATTTTTCAACCTGCACCGTAATTACAAAAAGAATTTTAATTTATGTCTGTGGCTATTCCTCATACCCGCGCCAACTCCACAACGGCAAGCAGCACCCACAGCTCAAGCGCTGCCAATGTGCCCGCCGACGGAAAACTGCCGCCACATCAACGCTTAAATATCGCCCTACTTGGCTACCGCAGCCACCCATTTGTGGGTGGGCAAGGCATATACATTAAATACTTAAGTCGCGCCCTTAATGCCCTCGGCCACAAGGTAACGGTTTTTTCTGGGCCACCCTACCCGCAACTAGATAGCGAAATAACACTGGTTAAAGTACCCAGCCTAGATTTATACGAACAAGAAAACCACGTAACAGCGCTGCGCTGGCACCACTTAAAATCGTTCTCTGATTTTTACGAATGGTTCACCATGCTCACCGGCGGTTTTGGTGAGCCATACACGTTTAGCCGACGCGTGCGCAAACTAATAACGCCTAACCAGTTCGATATAGTGCACGACAATCAAAGCCTTGGTCGCGGTTTATTAAGCATTCAAAAACACACACCGGTGATTGCTACCATTCACCACCCAATCCACCGCGACAGAAAACTCGCAATCGATGCCGCCCCCAACTGGCAGCACCGCCTATTGCGCAAGCGCTGGTATAGCTTTTTAACCATGCAAGAAAAGGTGTGCAAAAAACTGGATAACCTAGTGACTGTATCCAAAGTTTCACAAACAGACATAGCACGCTTTTTTAAGCGGCCTGAACAGTCTGTGCCGGTAGTGCCCAACGGTGTAGACACCCAAGTGTTTTCGCCCAACCCTAGTGTAAAAAAGCATCCATTTGGCATTATTACCACGGCGTCATCCGATCAACCATTGAAGGGCCTGCGCTTTTTATTAGAAGCTATGGTAACTATTAAAAAGCAATTCCCGCAGGCAACACTCACTGTAATAGGTAAACTGCAGGAAGGCGGCGCGTCGGATACCTTATTAAAATCACTACAACTAGAAAACACCATTGTCTTTAAAAGCGGCTTAACCACGCAAGCACTGGTAGAACAATATCAAACTGCGCGCATTGCAGTATGCCCTTCACTCTACGAAGGTTTTGGCCTACCCGCCGCAGAAGCTATGGCGTGCGGCCTAGCTGTAGTAAGCAGTAATGGCGGCGCCCTGCCAGAAGTGGTAGGCGACGCAGGCTTAGTGGTAGAAAAAGGCTCAAGCGATGCAATTGCCAATGCAATAATTTCGCTGTTTAGCACGCCCCATCAAATAGAAAGCCTAGGTGCAAAAGCGCGCGAACGTATCGAGCAAACTTTTAGCTGGCATACCGTTGCCCAACAACTTACCCAGCATTATTTGAAAATAATTCAAACCAAAACATACACACATTTATTAGACGACGCTTTTATAAAAAAAGCCCCAGCAAGGCTCACCGCCAGCGAGACGCTTCCCCATGCTGACGATTGATTTTAACCGCATACAAGTAAAACCAGGCGATACACTACTGGACTTAGGCTGCGGCGAAGGCCGCCACACCATTGGTGCCTATTTAAGTTTCCCCGGCGCACTTATAGTAGGGGTAGATTTAAGCCTTAAAGATTTAACCACCGCCAATCAGCGCCTGCAGGAATGGCAGACAGACGACGTATTAGCACAGGGCGCGCAGGCACAATTTATTTGCGGCGACGGTTTTAACCTACCCTTTGCCGACCACAGTTTTGACCATATTATTTGCTCGGAAGTATTAGAGCACATACCCAACTACCAACGCTTTTTTGCAGAGCTACACCGCTTGCTAAAGCCCGGCGGCAACCTGTGTTTGAGTGTGCCGCGCGCCTGGCCAGAAAGAATTTGCTGGAAGCTAAGCGACGCCTATCACGAAGTAGAAGGTGGCCACGTACATATATTTAAACCCGCCGACATTCACAATTTGGTCACACAATTCCCCTACTGTGCGCGCGGGCAGCACGGTGCGCACGCCTTGCACGCACCCTACTGGTGGCTGCGCTGCCTATTTTGGCGCGAGGGCGAGCAGCTTTGGCCGGTGCGCCTCTACCATAAATTTTTAGTGTGGGATTTAATGCAACGCCCCTGGTTAACCCGCACCCTAGACAAACTGCTTAACCCAGTAATGGGCAAAAGCGTGGTGTTTTACTATGAAAAACAACAATCATAAGGCGGTGTTTTGAATAACCTAGCCGAAAAAAAACAATTTAATCACGACGTGCTTGCACCTGCAGCCGAGTACATTTTGCAATGCCAGCGCAGCGACGGCGCAATATTATGGTTTGCCAACGGCAAGCTCGACCCGTGGGACCACACCGAAGCCGCTATGGGCTTAGCTATTATGGGGCACACCCAAGCGGCCTTAAAAGCCTTCGACTGGCTGCAACAAAATCAAAATAAAAATGGCAGCTGGCACGCTAACTATATTGGCGAACCGCTGCAAATAAGCGATGCAAAAATAGAAACAAACTTTGTCGCCTACCCCGCCACGGGTTTGTGGTACTGCTACCTGGCCACACGCAACAAAGCTTTTTTACATAACTATGTAGACATGCTAGAAGCGGCAATAGATTATGTTGTAAACCAACAAACGCCACAGGGCGACATTCAATGGGCGCTAAGCGAGAGCGAACAACTGCCCAGCGATGCACTTGTTACTGCGTGCAGTTCCATTTGTCGCAGCCTTGAATGCGCCATAAAAATTATGCGTGAGCTGGGCACCCCCAAGCCACACTGGCTAAAAGCCCACGCAAAACTCACCGCGGCATTACTGCATAAACCAGAGTGTTTTGACAGAACATGGGAGAGTAAAGAGCGCTTTTCTATGGATTGGTTCTACCCAATTTTGGCAGGCATATACAGCCCTGTACAAGCAAGTGAACGGCTGCAAGCGCGCTGGCAAGAATTTGTAGAGCCCGACATGGGTTGCCGCTGTGTTAGCGATCAACCTTGGATGACCG
Source organism: Saccharophagus degradans 2-40 (assembly GCF_000013665.1). Taxonomy (NCBI): domain Bacteria; kingdom Pseudomonadati; phylum Pseudomonadota; class Gammaproteobacteria; order Cellvibrionales; family Cellvibrionaceae; genus Saccharophagus; species Saccharophagus degradans. Next base: position 595,673 of record NC_007912.1, on the reverse strand, counting down.
TAGCCGAATCCTGCGAGCTTACCCTAGCGTTAGTCGCCGCCAATAGACGCGATGAGGCGCTAAACTTGTATCAAAAACTATACCGTTGGCAAGACGAAGACGGCGGCTTTTGGACCGGATACAACTTTAAAAACAATAACATTTGGCCAGAAGAAAAAACCAGCTGGACAGCAGCTGCAACACTACTCGCCGCCGATGCGCTTTTTAAAATAACACCGGCTTGTAATGTATTTATTCAAGAGCCAGATTTTTAATTGCAATCCACACGACTTGTTTTAATAGGAATTGCATTTAAAACACAAAAGGTAAATACAAATAAAGCACATCCCAAAATCCCAATTGGGCTGTGCTTTATTTACCAAAAAACAATCATCAATATTAAATGCTTCGCAGCTTCTCAAACCCAGCTGACTGCGGGGTAATATCCAATTCTCTTTTTTCTTTTGGCGGCTTTTCTGGCGCTAGGGGCCACTGGAGTTCACCAAAGGTTTCCGTTATAGACATATCGGGGCAGGTTGCTTTTACTTTATCCCACTCTGCTTGTGTTTCTGGCCCCACGTCTAAGCGTATTGAGTCAATTATGGAGTTACAGAGATTAAACAATGGCTTTGCGCACACATCGTCGTTATAGATCTTGGTTCCACCAAAATCCAGATCAATCAACAATAAGCGATTTGGAGTAATGGGAATATACATCTGTCGAGCAAGCTCAGGATTTTCTTTCCCTGAATTTCCAACAGTATGAATATCACACACAACCGCCTTTATTGAGTTGGAGATGGGTTGCACTTTCCAATTAAGCGGCCCGCGAAAATGCGCTCGTTTTTTTGTATTAAATTTGTGATGACCGTACAAACAGTCAAGCACATCGGCTATTGCCGATTCAAATACAGCCGGGTGAAAAAAGTTTTTTCCTGAAAATTTCGACAATTCTGATACTGAAATAATATTTGCTCGAAGGGTCAATCGTGCTTTTATACCTGTAAACCAAGGGCCAACAAAGAACCAATTGTTTCTAAAAAGCAAATCAAACTTCCATCTAAACCTAGGATTATCCCAATTATCTGCCTCGAAATTGGGGCGCAGAATTTTTAATATATCTCCTTTGGGGGCGGGAATCGCATCAACGGAGCACCCTCGGCCAGTTATACCTGCAACGGAGTTCGATCTAGGCGCCCTAAAATGTAATACACAATCACCGAAACGCCACTTAATAAGCTTGGGCTTAGTAAAGTAAGGACCTCGTACCTCTGCAGGATTGTGGTCGTATCTCATTGCGAATGGGAAATATTTGAGCCAATCAATCATTAAGGTTTTACCTTTCCGATAAGTCTTCGAATTGGCCGACTGGCAAGCTGTGCGGCCCCTGCGGCACTACAAAAAGTACCAACTCCCAAAGCAACTGTAGAGCTAGTAACCGCCGTCGCAACAAAACTTGCGGCACCAGCAACAGCGAGTGCAGCCATCGTACCACCGGAAAGGTCATTAAAATAATCTTCCCACGTATAGTGGTCATCTTTATCCCGCGCCCTAGAAGCATTTGTTAATACACTTCCTGCAGCTGCGAATACATGCCCGCCGCCCTTTGCCAAATGCTCATCCGCTTTCATTTTTACATCTTTAATGGCCTTTAAAGTAGTAGCAGGATTAGTGGTTGGGCTATACATATACACAAGGTGCCCCATACCCTCAAACGATACATTTTTAAGAGCCAGTGTCTGCAATGCCTGAGTTAGTACAACACCCCCACTGGACTCCGATGCCCAAATAACTCGCTCTTGCTTGTTGGCTCGCTCCATTGCATCTGCCAACAAACCGCCAAATAAATAACTTTCTTTATGTATTTCGGGAGTATAGCTCCGCAGACCACCTAGATTTTTTCCTACCGGAGAGTAAAACATATCAAAACTCCCCCTCGTAACAATATGCCTGCTTGCAGTTTTTTCGATCCTGGATATGGCTTGGTTTGCAGCTTCCAGCGGAGAGTGGGATTCAGTTCCAGCAACAATAACATTTCTTGCTTTTTCGGGAGTTATTCGCCCATTTCTTTTATATGTAAGGCGAATTTTATCTTCTGATCCGATATCCACCTGATAAACCCCAGGCTTCTCCTTGCTCCGCCTAGTAATCCCCTCATAACCATTATCTGGCTTAAATTCGGTTACCACAAGGTTACCATTAGAACGGCGTTCAACAGTGGCCTTAAAGCCCGGAACATATACCACAACCCTCTGTAGGGCGTTGGTTTTAAAATCGTTAATATTGGGGATGTAGACGTTGTTTTTACCGGTTAAACCGGAAGATAACGCCCGTAAATGTTTTAAAGCCATCATCGGGTAATAATACTCGCGAGCGGCGCGCTTTAAGCTTATAGCGTCTTCAATGAGTTTAGGCGCAAAACTTACGGGGATACCTTGGTTTGGCGTGGATATAAGAAGGTCTTTTTGATTAGCTGGCAGCATAGTAGAGAATCCTTTCTACTGGTTGGTAATTGTAATCGGCGCGTCAGTTGCGCCCATATTTTGATTGGTAGAGTTGTACATTGTCTGCAAAACCGCAAGAGCAATGCCCTAGAAATGGCGCGAGCTTAGCAGTTGGCTGCTAAGCTCGCGAGAAAGTGGCCAGCGTGATGTGAGTTAGTTCGCCTTTTTTACACCTAAAATGGCTTCTGTTTATAAAACATTCACCGGTTATTATTGGGTGAAAGCACGGCTACTCACCCCATGTAAATGCAAATAATTTTCAAGTTCGCATTAAGGCAAGGCAGTTACGATGCTAAAAATTGCTGAATAGCTTCGCGACAATTGCGGCTTACTTTTAATTTTTCGCCGCAATCTAACATTAAAAAACTTTCGCCTTTGGTGTGTGGAATTACTTTGGTAATGCGATCCACATTCACAACGGTGGAGCGGTGGATTCTGCAAAAGCGGCGGCTATCTAGTTTTTCTAGCAACTGCTTCATTGTGCAGCGCTGTATATGAGTTTGCCCTTTGGAGTGAATGCACATGTAATCACCCGCTGCATCGACCCAATCAATTTCTGTTTGCGGAATTAACAGTACCTCGCCGGACTCTTTAATGGCTAATTTAGGCTCTGCACCTGCGCTAACCGACGGCCCCTCGCCTTTATTTAGAATAAATTCCACCGCTTGTAACAGTGTGCCTTTTTGATCTTCTTCGGCCAGTTGCCAGCGTTCCATTACCCGGGCTAGCGCTTTATTTAAACGCTCTTCGCTAAAGGGCTTTAATAGGTAGTCTACGGCGTGCAAGTCGAACGCCTGCACGGCATACTCTTCGTAAGCGGTGGTAAATACGATTAGCGGCAAGGTATCGCCTTGCAGTGCTTTCAACACTTCAAACCCCGTTAACACCGGCATTTGAATATCTAAAAACACTAAATCGGGTTGTACATCCTGAATAACGTCTAACGCCTGCTTTCCATTGCGCGCCTCGCCCACTATTTCGATAGTTGGGCAGCCCTGGAGCATGCTCTTCATTTGCAGCATGGCTATGGGCTCATCTTCGACGATGACCGTCCTCAGGCTCGGAAGCTTTGGTTCGCTCATGGCTTTTTAGTCTCTTATTATTTTAAATTATTAGTAAAAACTCGAGTAAATAATCTCTAATTTATAACCTGTAATAGCTAGTTTAAAATCACTATCAACTAACAGCTGAAGCTAGTGATTAGCTACTAGCTACTACCGTTTGGTAAGGAACCCTAATATACACCCTTAACCCACCCCCGGCTTTGTTAGATAAGGTAAATTGGTAATCGTCCTCATAGAGGGTCACTAGCCTCTCTTGGGTGTTTTGCAGGCCTACGCCGCAGCCTTCGGGCTTGTCTGCGGGGGTTGTAAAGCCTATTCCTGGGCCATCGTCACATACGGCTATGCATAGGAATGTATCGTCTACCCAGCCTTTAATCTCTATAGTACCCCCATTTTCACTTGGGGCTATGGCATATTTAATAGCATTTTCTACTATAGGTTGCAAAATCATACTCGGCACACTGGCTTTTTTGGCTTTGTCCGTTATTTTGTACTCTACTTTTAAGCGCTCGGCAAACCGCACCACTTCTATATCCAAATACACTTTAAGCGATTCCACCTCCTTTTCTAGTGAGATATTAAGCAGAGGGTTACTTTCTAACGAATAACGCAAAAAAGTGGACAAGCGCAGAATCATATCTGCGGCTACGTCGTTTTCTTTTAAGTACACCAAGCCTTTAATTGCGTTAAGGGTATTAAATAAAAAATGGGGATTAATTTGGTAGCGCAGCATTTTTAACTGCGCCTCTTTGGCTATGGTTTCTGCTTTTAGCCGCTTTAAATATTCCTCTTGGCGCTGCGCGGCTAAATCCACTGCAATGAGGTGTTCTTCTTGTTGCAGTTGATAGTAGTGAATACAGTAAAACAGCAAGGTCCAACTTAGGTATACAAACATACCGGGGAAAAACCAGCCCCCAAAATCTGATTGAAACAACCCTTCTGCATCTGCCATCCACATAAATAGTAACATGCGGGTAACAGTCCAAATAAATGCGCATACCAATACCGCAAGCGACACCACCAACAGGCGCGCCATAAGCGACCAGTGCCAAATACGCAGGTATAAGGGCCGCAAGGGCAAAGAAATAATAAGGCCAAGTGGCGATTGTAAAAAGGTATGAGCGATGTGCTTCCACTCAGGGTTCGCTTGATAGTAAAGGGTAAGCGATAACAAGGTGTATATGGCCAAGCCGGTCCAACCTACAAATTGCAAAAACCAATATTGTAAGTGGCGGCTTTTAGATAGCTGTTTTATAAAATTTTTCAACGACATAGGCATAAGCCTAGCAAGCAAGGGTAAAAACTCATAACTTTAATTACACAGTAAGGAAACTCTGATTAACCCCAATTGCTTTTTGCAAGAGCCAAAACGTTCAGCCGCAAGGCGTTCTTTGCAGCTAATGGCCTTAGTCCTTAGCAAGAAGAACAGCGAAACGGATGGACGTTTTGGCCCCGCCCTACGGGGCTTTCAGGCATTCTCGTCCTCGTCGTTATTTTATTTCGGCAGACAACCAGTATGCCTAAACAAAATGCCTAGAGGACAAAAATGCCTGAAAGCCAAAAAGAGGTTGGAGCTAATCAGAGGTTCCTTGAGCCTAAAAACACACGAATAACGAAGTAAAGATAAACGCGCTAAAACGCAAAAAAGGCGACAACTTTCGTTGCCGCCTTGGGTTTACTTAAAAAGCGGGAATTAGAGTGAGCGTAAAAACGCTATTAACTCTGCTCGCTGCTGCGCACTTAGTGCTTTATAGGCATTATTACTGGCTTGCGCTTCCCCACCGTGCCATAAAATGGCTTCTTCAATACTGCGTGCGCGACCATCGTGGAGCAAGTTGTCGTGACCGTTTACAGCCAAGTTCATGCCCAAGCCCCACAGCGGCGCTGTACGCCATTCGCGATTTAGCTCTGGCGCTTGAGTTAAGCTATCTGCCAAACCTGGGCCCATATCGTGTAACAGCATATCGGTATAGGGGCGAATAACGTTGCCACGCAACTCAGCTAAATCGTGCTTATGACCGGTGTTCATTTCTGGTCGGTGACACGAGGCACAGCCTATATCGGTAAAACGCTGCTCACCGGCCACTACCATTGGCTGGTCTACAGTTTCTGGCCTGCGCGAAGGCGCGCCCAGCGCTTGCAAGTAAACCACCAGTTCATTCAAACGCAGGTCGCTTAGCTCTACGCCCTGACCGCTATTTTGAATACAGGCGGTTTGTTGTGCGCCACAATCTGCATTGGGTAACACAGAGGTATTTACACCCATATCGCCACTTAAAGCCGTTGCAGCAAAATCACGCAAACTTGCTGATGACGCTTTCCAGCCAAAGCGACCTATAAACTGTTGCCCCGTTTCTGGTGAGGTAACAACATTAGCGCGGCCAGAAATACCATCGCCATTGCTATCATCTGGGTCGTGCCATGCCAAAATTTCATTTTCGGGTAAGGCTTCTAATAAGCCTAAACCAGTTATGTTTTGTGGCATGCGCGGTGAAATATGCTGAATAGCCCCGCCGTTGGTATCGTTCATTTCTAACGAATAGGTAGGCACTTGCAAGCTGTAGCCTGTGCCGTCGTTAAAGGTTCCGTTTTGCGCGGTGTAAGTTACACGAACCGAACCCTCTGCAGGCACAGCAGCATCTAGTGATAGGTTTTGCAGTACACCACCGTAATAACTGTGTGGTTGTGGCTGGCCAAGGTTATCGAACGCACCCGAGCCTACTTTAACGACTAGCGTATCTAATAACGCGCCGTTTTGCGGAGCAATACCGCGGCCGTTGTTTACATGACAACCCAAGCACGAATTTTTCACCATTAAACCATCGGCAATATTTGCCAATTCGGGAAAGTCTGGGTTACCCACTTCTTCGTGTACGCCGGTATCCATACGCGTATGAAACACGCGCCGCCCCTGCATAAATGCGTTGTGCGTATCCCACTGAATATTTAACGCTTCGCGGAAATAGGTGGTCCAATCGGCCACGCCACTCGCCACTACGTAGTTATCGTATACCTCAATGCCATCGCGAATAGGGAAAGTAACTACAGTGCCGTTGGGGTTATCTTTTTGCGTCCACTTACCATTTGCCATTACTTTGTAGGTAAGTGTGTTGTCGCCATTAACCGAAATAACTTCGTTAACAGGTACCGAGTCGCCGCCTTTTACATAAGGCGCTGTAGCGCGGCCACCCGCACGAATTTTTTCCTCCATGGCTTCATCGCCCACAATATAAATACCGGGCTGGCCTAATTTAAAACGGTATGTATCGGTGTAGTAAACGGCCTGGCCACGCACATTAGGGTCGCCTTCATATAAGCCTAAGAATTGTTGTAATTCAAACTCCATCCATGAACCCACATCTAAAATGCCGTCGTCGCCATTGTGCGCGTCGCGCTGTATGCGGCATACCCAACGCTCACCTTTACCGTCTGGGGTGGCGGTTTGCAGTTTTTCATCCATGCCGGCGTTGTTGTTAAAGTCTGCACGCCAAACATTGCTGTAAGAAGAGCGACAACCCGGCGGCACATAGTTGGCGTATTCTGGGTGGTAGAAAACCTCCACCAAATTTTGGCCCTTAGGGGTATGGTCGTGAATTTCTATTTCAAATGTACGGTGCTCAAAATAATGCGTTGGGAAAGTGTAAAAAATATCTTCCGATTCGTGACGTGAACGCGCGCGGCCACTTGCAATTGTTACCACTGTACCGTCGGGCTTGGTGTACCACTCTTGCGCAGTATCTGGGCTGTGTGTGTTGTTAAACAGTGGCTGATAATTTAGGTCGGTAAAAATGGGGGGCTCTACCACTGGCGGTTCTGTCACAGGTGGCTCGGTAACCGGTGGCTCAGTTTTTCCACCGCCATATACTTTAAATTCCCAAATAGAATAGCCCCATGCGTTGCCATCGCTGCGCTCAGTACCCAACAGGCGTACATAGCGATAATCACCAGCAATATTTAATGTATCGGTACGCGTGCCGAATTCACCGCCGCTGTAATTAGCAAGGGTAGTAAAGTTAGTGCCATCGTTAGAGCCTTGGATAGCATACACCTTGGCGTTGGCGGCCTCCCAATCTATAACCACTTGGTTCAAGCTGTAGGTTGCGCCTAGGTCTAAAGTAAAACTAGAAGGGTCGATGCCGTGGTCACTCTCCCAGCGCGTACCAGCGTTATTATCAATAGCTACATCGGCGTTACCAGAGCTGGCGGTTGCCGTGCCATATATTGCCAAATTCTCGCCAGGCTCTGTAGGAGGTTCCACTACAGGTGGTTCGGTTACTTCTGTCCCGTGAACTTCCAGCTCCCATATGGAGTAACCCCATGCATTGCCATCGCTGCGCTGAGTACCATTTAATCGCACGTGACGGTAATTACCATCTACGTTTACGGTATCGGTTCTATTGCCAAAGGTACCACCGGTATAGGTGCCTATTTGCGTCCAGTTAACACCGTTATCGGAGCCCTCTATGGTGTAGCTTGCAGCGTTGGCAGCTTCCCAGTGAACGACAATGCTATCTAAATCGTAGGTTTCGCCCAAGTCTACACTTATGCTGGTTGGATCAACCGCGTGCGCACTTTCCCAGCGCGTATTTTGATTGTTATCGAATGCGTAAGCTGCAGCTTGCATTTCACTGCTGGCCGTAGCAGTTTTATTTACCGACAATAAATCTGCATGCGCTACGTTTACAAGTCCCGCAGCTAGGCCACCAAGGGCCAGTGTGCGAATGGCTAAACCTAACGCATTTGGTTTAACTGGTGTAGTTGTATAAGCTTGTTTTTTCACAGGTGCTTCTCCCACTATTTCTTGCTGGTTTGCAAGAGCGACCCTTTGGCAACCGCCGTGGCCTTTTTTTGAATTAAACGGTATCAACTAACATTTAACTTCAAATAGCTATACGTGCATCACGTGTATGAGTGACCCACTAAAGCGGCTACAACATTAAGTTAAAATTCGTTGTTCGATTAAGGTTATGCATCTTTCGATGATCTGAAATACTTCTGTTAAGTCCAAAGCAACGCCTGCCGCTATAATTAAAATAGCGCAACGCGACAGAACACAGTTTTTATTAGTATTTGATCGGCTAATTGCATAGCGGAATAAAACCACCACAAGCAAAGACTACTCCGATAGCTTAGTTTTACGCCTAGTTAGCGCAATGCTCAACTCGAAATAGATAAGGGGGCTTGATTGTGCGGTAGGAAGGATAAAGGAAAGTATTGAGTATTTAAGCGTGAATCAATAGTTTTTAAAACAACGAAATGCATTTTCATTTCTTCACTCTAAAAACATCAACATGGCCCAATCACATCAATCAACACACCCTATTAAATTTTCCCGAATTAAGTAAACCCCAGCAGTTAAAATACCGGGGTTAATATGCCGTAAAATATTATTTTTTCTATGTATTAATAAATAAAATAGCTCGAAGACTATTTATAACTTTGATTCTGAAACCATATTCAAAAATGGCTTTGCATCCTCCGGAATAGTATTGTCGAACGGCGCAAGCCCGTGTTCTTTTCTTCTAAGAGAAAGCCCCTCGTAGATAGCGATCCCTCTTTCGCGACCAGCTTTTAACACTTCGCTACTCAATGCCGTTTGAGATTCGGATAAAATACGCTTGCGCTCACTTTGCAGACTAGGACTACCACCACGAAGCTCAACAAACTCCAACCACCCCAACCCCTCGATTAAGGCTTGACGACTCAATTCAGCATCCAGCTCGGCATACACTCTGCTCTGCCCGCTATGCCAACCGGCCAATGCCATTCCGGTATTTACTGCGCCAAACATCGACGCTTTTTGCCAAATCTCTAATCCCTGTGCCCACTTATCCGTTCCACTGTATATTTCCCCTAAGACAGAAAGTGCGATTAAGTCGCCGTCATCCCCCAGAGCGCTTAGCGTTGCAATATCATAATTGCGATAAACATCTCTCTGCTCAGGATCTACATAACCGCGTGAGCTTAAATATTGTAAGCCTATACGAATAGTTTCATCTTCCAATAATTCTTCACTGGGCTCAGGTGTATCGATAACCGCCGCCGAATGCGATACAACCTTAATATTTTTCTCGTAAGCTTCACCTTTTAAGCCTTTGACCTCAACAGGCATAGATGCTGGCATGTTAATTTTATTCCACACTAGCAAAGCCAATGCAATCAAAGCAAAAGCAAACAGAAATGCAATAGTAAACGTGCGAGTAATTTTTGAATAGCTCATACCCCCTCCATAGTACAGCTCACACTAATAACCATATTGAGATCTACAATTATTCATATCTCGATCCCACATTATATCGCAATTAGACAGCGTCTTATCTCTAAATGCGGTAGCTAATGCTAAGCATTCGGTCAACCTTCCGTCTGGACTCAATGCGAGTGAGATTGAAATATACTTTTTAAATGACAAATTGATATTACCCGAAAAATTGCTACTCGCGGCCTCCCCGCACCGACTCACATCGCCAACATGAGCCAATTGCGCTGCATCTTTGCATTGATACTGAGAAGATCCTGCGCGGCCCATACAATTCCCAAACGCTCGTTTCTGCTCTGCAAGCTCCAACTCCCGAGCCTGCGCGGCCTGCCTCAGCATAGCCTCTGCGGCTTGCTGAGCCTGCATATCTCTTTGCATACTTCGAATCATTTCAAACCAAAGATTAGTTTGATTTGATGAATATCCAAGAACTAGAACCTCTTCCAAATCCCCTGCAAAAACAGTAGGACAAATACCCCCACCATCTCTAGCGGGGCTTATGAACTCAAAATGACTAATACCCATTGCCAGCCAATTACTAGCGATGGGCGACTAGTAATTAACGATTAACACTCGCTTCGCGAACCAGGCCTGTGCCATTTACGGCGCGAATCGTCCATGTGTTGTTACCAAAAGGCATGCTTTCGCCGCGATAGGATTGCAATACATCGCCGTACACTTCAAATTCCCACAGCGAATAACCGTAAGCGCTAGCGCGTTCTATGCCTTCCATTTTTATGTAGCGAGCAACGGCAGATAAATTATTAATTGTATCTATGCCGCCATCACCACTGTTGGTGTAATACATTTCTTGCCAGTTTTCACCATCGGTGGAAGCGTGCAAGCGGTAAGCGCGACCGTAAGCGCTCTCCCAGTTAAGCACTACACGATTAACAAGATAAGTTTCACCCAAGTCGACAATAATATGCTGAGCATCACTGTATTTACTCTGCCAACGCGTAGCGGGGTCGCCATCGGTTGCGGCGTCCACAATACTGGCGGATGACGTAGATACAATTGTTGAAGAACCTAGAGCGCGGTTACCATTGGCTGCAACGGCAACATCCGACAATACCATTGGCGCTTGCTCGCTAACAAAACCACCATTTACTAATACTTCGTACGAGGCAATACCACTACCTGCGTCCGCAGCAAAGCTCCAGTAAATTTTGTAGTTACTGTCGTTTTCGCTAGCGGCGGTGTAAACGTTGAACGCAGGCGGTGCGCTGGTATCGTTTAAGTCGAAATCAAAGGTTGGTGAACGTGTTTTGCCACCGGCCCAGTTTACGGCCTCTACATACCATGTGTGGCCTCCATTCATTAACACTAAATTGCGATGATCCCACTCAGTATTTTTGGCGGTTGCTAAGTGCTCGTCGTCTACATATATTTCGTAATGACGAATACCTGTTTCGTTATCGCTACTTGCATTCCAGCGGAATCTGGGCAAATTGGGCGAATGGAAAGTATTGTTGCCAGGTGCAACTAACCCAAAGTTTGCTGGGGCAGAATCGTCATTCAAACCATAGTTTTGCAAACCAAAACCAAACTGGAACAATGGGTCGCCATATATGGGTAGAATTTTTTCACCATTCGCAATTTTATTGCGGATCTCTTCGCGCTCGGCAGCGGTTGCGCCCAAGTCGAAGGGTAAATCCCAATGTTCTTGCTGATCGTTTTTATCGTCGCTACCAATTTGCGCCATAGAGCGCGGCAACTGCCAAGGTAAGGTACCAGTGGGTACGTAATCGCCAAAAATTACATCGGCAATAGCTTGACCTGCTCCATCACCGGCGCGATAGGTAAGCATTAGCGCGCTGGCAGAATCTAACGATTCGGTAAGCACACTTGGGCGAGCCAATACATATACCACTACCACGGGAATATCTTGATTGCGGTATTTGCGTATTACATCTAGCTGCGCTTGTGGTAAATACGGCTGCTCGTTTGGCCATGCCGTACCATGGGTATAAGACTCTTCACCCACCACCACTACGGCTACATCTGGGCGAGTAGGCGCATCATTTAAATACACATTTACACCTAACTCTTCACCGCGCTTTTTAATCCCTTTGTAAGCGGTAAGTGCACCGGATGCATAGTGAAAACCACTTTTCCAAATGCCAAACTGGTTGCCTATATCTGCGAACGGCCCATCAACAACAATGCTGTTTATTCGATCGGTATTGATCGGCAAAATATTATCGTTTTTAAGTAAAGTAATCGATTCTTGAGCCGCCTGCACTGCAAGCTTATAGTTGCGGCTAGAAAACCACTCACCACTTCCGTACTCGGCATCGGCATAGGGGTTTTCAAACAAACCCATACGGAATTTCATATCTAATACTTTGCGCACGGAATCGTCGATGCGGTCTTCTGGCACTTCCATAGTGAAGTTACCTTTTACTGCAGGTGCCGCGCCGCCCATTACATCGGCACCGGCCAAGGCCGAGCCCACCCACGAACCGCTGGGCAGCCAATCGGTCATAATTAGGCCTTCTTCAAACCCCATGGCATTGCGCAAGTAGCCAATAATATAGGGGTTATCGCCCGCACCGTGATCATCAGGGCCAAATAAGCGCGTGCCACCATAACCCGGCATAATGCCACTGGTGTTCGCCTCTATAGCCGCATGCCAAGGGCGCATGTGGTAGTGCACGGTTGTACCGTCGTATACCATTTGCTGTTCGCCACCCGCACCTTGGCTTGGCCAATGCTTAGTAGTTACAGATATAGATTGCGGGTTTAATTCTGGCCCTGCCTGTAGGCCCACCAACATTGCGCGCACCATGGCTGCGGCTACATCGGCATCTTCACCACCGCCTTCTTGAATACGCGGGTACAATACTTTGGTACCCACTTCGGCAAGTGGCGACAAGGTACCGCGTGCACCCACCGCTAATTGTTCACGGCGCTGCATATCGGCAAGCTGATAAATTAAATCGTAATTTTTTGTAGCAGCTAAACCCGATTGTGCTGGGTAAGTGGTTTCATAGCCGTGAATAGTGTCTGCCGTAGTGATTGGCGGAATACCATTTTCGTTTGCCCGCGCGTGATCCAATTGCATTTGGTAATCTTCGGCTGGCGTGATAGGGCCAAAATGGAAACCAGCGTTGTGGTATACCTTGCTATCAAAAAACATTTGCATGGCTTTGTCTTCGCGGCTCATTCTGCCAAGCAAATCGTTTACACGCACATCAATGGTGTTGGTGTAATCTTCAAAGGGTTCGATAGAACCGTTTTTATTTGCATCGCGGAAACCATTAATAATATTAACGCCGTCGTCTACGTTTTCCATCACTGGCAGGTATACACTAAAGGTGCCAATATCGGATTGCGTTTGCGCACCGCCCACAGCAACCACAAACCATTTGTAGGTCCAGCGATCTGACAAATCTGGTGCGGTAAATTGTGTATCTGACGTTGTACCTATTTTGGTATAGCGATCTAAAAAGTTACCGGCTTGGGTAAAGTCATAGTCGTTGCGGGTAATATTTAAGTACACGTCGTATTCACCTGCACCGGCAAAAGCATCCCAGCGCAATACGGGGTTGCGGGTGTTGGTAATGACTACGCGATCTTTTGGTGATTGAACCCTGAATGCACCCACTTCTGGACGCTTAGCGGGTGCGGTATACGGGTCTGGAATAATTTCAAATTCCGAATCGCTATTACCTGTGTTTTCGTAAACTTCAAAACTCCACAGCGAAAAGCCGTAACCGGTGCCGCGTGCGCTACCCAACATACGCACATAGCGTGCGGTTACTGGATTGGCAAAGTTAATGTTATCTTCTTCGCCATTGCCGCCCAAAATAATTTCTACATCTTGCCAATTGCTTGCATCGTTAGAAATTTGAATAGTGTAGTTAGCGCCGTAAGCCACTTCCCAATTTAACACTACGCGCTGGAAAGTTTGCGCTGTATCTAAATCGATATAAATCCATTGCGGGTCTGCAGCTTCCGATTCCCAGCGAGTTTCGTCATCGCCGTCGGCCACCGCCTGCGCGTAGTTGCCGCCCACTTCGGTAGAGGCATATACCGGCTTACCCAACGCCAAGTCATCATCATTATTAGACGATTTTTCTACAACCTCTACCTGTATTTGCAAACCGTCATAAACGGTTACGGTTAACGGGAAGTGATTAAGTAGGTTGCCGTTTTTATCAATTGCGGAAATTTCTAAATCGTTATTGGGGCCAAGGCTTACAAAGTCCTTAGTAAAGGTAACGGTTGTACCTTCAAGGTAGGCTACCGATTCATCCACCACAATATTTTGCACGCGAATTTCATCCACACCATCGTTAGCGGCGGGCGATAAACCTAAATTAATAAATTCCACATAGGGGCCAACAATAGGCACATTGACAATTGTGGACGAGTTATCGCCAACGTGACCAATGACACGAAAGCTCCACAGTGAATAACCCCAACCTGTGCCACGGCTAATACCTTGCATGCGTACAAATTGCGCCGAAGTGTTTACGGCAATAATGTCGCTGCCGCCGTCGCCCGAGTCGGTGTAATAAATATCAGTCCAATTATTCGCATCGTTCGAGGTTTGAATTTTGTATTCTTTGCCGTAGGCCGCTTCCCAAGAAAGCTCGATAGATGAAATTACCGACACTTGCTCTAGGTCGACATAAATCCACGCGTCATCCACAAAATCCGATCCCCAGCGGGTAGACTCGTTGCCATCGGTTGCCGCACCGGCACTGTTACCTCCCTCAATTAGCGAGGAGTAAGTGGGCTTGCCTTCGGCTAAGTCTGTGTCGTCTGTGGGCTGCTCAGGCTCACTAGAGCCGTACACACCAAACTCAAACAGCGAGTAACCCCAGCCGGTACCGCGCGCCAACAAATGCAGGCGCACATATTGCGCGCTGCCGCCAGCGGCGGTGCGCTCGGTGCCGCCAGTACCGTTGGTAACAGAGGCAACGGTAGCCCAATTACTACCGTCATTAGAAAATTGAATATCGTAATCCGAGCCGTAAGCCCCTTCCCACACAACTTCTACTTCAGAAATCGTGCTTGGTTGGCCCAAGTCCACGTAGATCCATTGCGGGTCTTCCCAGTCGCTTCCCCAGCGTGTGCCAAGGTTGCCATCGTTAGCTGCAGTTACCTCTAACCTAACCTGAGTGGAAGAGGCAAATATAGGTTTATTTAAAGCTAAATTCGTTTGCGCAGTAGCCTGCGAAATAGAAAGTAACGAGAGTAGTAGTAGCCCAGACGTTATTAAACCGCGCAATAATTTGCGGCCAATAGGTGAGCTAAACATAGTGATATGCAGTAGCCTTTTCATAGTCGACATTCTTTTATTAGATTTTGAACAGCCAAACTTGCAAAGCAAGCAGGCACGACACGGCTTCACCAAACGACGAGCATGTGCGGTATTTTTAAGATCGAATAAACAAGAACTTTGTCTGGGCTACAAAAGAGTATTCGTATTATTGTTATAGGTGCCAATTACGCCGAATGAACGGAAGCGCAGTTATAGTGGTATTTTCACCCCGCAAATACCAGCCAGAGTCGGCGGAGGGGGTAAATGGCACGGCGAGCCGGAAGGTAAAGATACAAAGTGTGATACCCCACACACTCGCGCATACGGCCATTTAGCTTAACACTCTCAGCCCTAATAATGATGTTTGAGCGATAACCGCCCCCCTATCTCTTGGCCGCATAAGCGCTCACCCGTGCTACACTTCGCCCCCAGCTAAATTCACCCCTTACTGCAGACTTTTTACACTATGTGGTTCAAAAACCTTCGCATTTATCGCCTTACCCAACCCTTCGAGCACTCCCCCGAGCAGCTGCACGATTTACTCGCGCCCTTTGAGTTTCAACCCTGTGGCAAGCTCGACCCACAGCGCGGCGGCTGGGTACCCCCACTGGGGCGCCACGGCAGCGAATTTGTGCACGCTGCTAACGGCTACATTATGGTGGCGTTTAAGCAGGAGGAAAAAATACTCCCAAGCGCGGTAGTGAAAGATCACCTAGAACAAAAGGTGGCAGAAATAAGCGAACAAGAAGCTCGCCACGTAAGCCGTAAAGAACGCGAAACATTAAAAGACGAAATAATTTTTACTCTACTGCCCAAGGCATTTACTAAATCGAATATTTGTTTTGCGTATATAGATACCAACGAAAAATTGTTAGTGGTGAATGCTTCGTCAGCTAAACGCGCAGAAGATTTAATGGCAGCACTGCGTGAAGCAGTAGGCAGCTTCCCTTGTGTGCCACTCAACCCAACGCAACCACCGCCCTCGGTAATGACCAGCTGGCTGCGTGACAACACCATAAGCGCAGGCTTAGAGCTAGGCGAAGAATGCGAACTTACCGCCCCTAAAGATGGCCGTATTATTCGCTGCAAAAACCAAGACCTAACCGCAGACGAAGTGCTAAGCCACATCAACACAGGTATGGTTGTAAATAAAATTGCGGTTATTTGGAAAGAAGGCGTGCAATTAATTATCGACGACCAATTCGCCTTCAAACGCTTAAAATTCGAAGAAATAATCCAAGAAAAAGCCCAATCCAGTAACGCCGACAGCATGGCCGAAGAATTCGACCAAGAATTCGCCATTATGACCGTAGAACTATCGCAAATGATTAAAGACCTAGTAAAAGCCTTTGGCGGAATAGAAACACTAGATACCAATAATTAATCGCGAATAGCTAATCACTAATAAAAAAACCGCCAATCGGCGGTTTTTTTCAAGCTGTTAACTGTTCCCTGTCAACTGTCACCTATCCCTTAACCCTTAGCTCTCTCTTCTAACATCACTACAGCGGGTAACGGCTTCCCTTCTACGTATTCCAAGAAAGCACCCCCACCGGTAGAAATGTAAGAAACGCCGTCGGCCAAACCGAATTTATCAATTGCCGCTAAGGTGTCACCGCCGCCGGCAATAGAGAAGCCTTCGCTTTCTGCAATTGCGCGCGCAACCACTTCGGTACCTTTAGCAAACGCATCAAACTCGAAAACGCCACACGGGCCGTTCCAAATAATGGTTTTAGCATCTTTCAAAATAGCGGCAACTTTTTGCGCAGTTTCTGGGCCGTAGTCAATAATTTCTTCGTCGGCTTGAATATCTGCAGGTACTTTAACTTCAGTTACAGAGTTGTGATTCCAATCGCTGAAGCCCTCTTTAGTTACTCGCACATCGTGCGCGTAAATAACTTCAGTTTCTGCACACAAGCGTTGCGCTTCTGGAATTAAATCTTTTTCGTATAAAGAGTTGCCTACTTCGTTACCGGCAGCAGCAACGAAAGTGTTGGAGATACCGCCACCCACAACCATTACATCAACAATTTTAGAAAGCGCATCTAATACGGTTAATTTTGTAGAAACTTTAGAGCCACCTACCACCGCAACCATTGGGCGCGCAGGGTTGGCTAGGGCTTTTTCTAATGCACTCAACTCGCCAGACAATAGCGGGCCTGCGCAGGCAACCGGTGCAAATTTCGCGACGCCGTGGGTAGATGCTTGCGCGCGGTGCGCGGTACCGAATGCATCCATCACAAATACGTCGCACAATGCTGCGTACGCTTTAGCTAATGTTTCGTCGTCTTTTTTCTCGCCCACGTTAAAGCGCACGTTTTCTAGCAATACA
Organism: Saccharophagus degradans 2-40; assembly: GCF_000013665.1. NCBI lineage: Bacteria > Pseudomonadati > Pseudomonadota > Gammaproteobacteria > Cellvibrionales > Cellvibrionaceae > Saccharophagus > Saccharophagus degradans. The sequence goes on along the minus strand of NC_007912.1, from coordinate 578,263 downwards.
ACTTCGCCTTCAGCAACAGCAACGCCTTCTTGCCAGTTTTTTACCAAGCCCACTTCTTTGCCCAACAATTTGGTTAAGCGTGCAGCAACAGGCTTTAAAGAAAATTCGTCAGCGTATTCGCCTTCGGTAGGGCGGCCCAAGTGAGACATCAACATCACTTTAGCACCCGCGTCTACTGCGGCTTTGATGGTAGGCAATGATGCTTGGATACGTACATCGGAGGTGATTTCACCATCCTGTAGGGGTACGTTTAGATCTTGGCGAATAAGAACGCGTTTGCCTTTAAGATCGAGGTCCTTCATCTGAATAACAGCCATGGATATTTCCTCTTGAGTCATGCTTAGGTAAAAAAGATAAGGTGAGTATGTGACGTTTATAGTACTGCTTGGCAGCGTGTAGCATGCTTAGCGGCCAATTTATAGTGGCAACAAGTAGAAGCAGCTTAGACCAAATACTTTCGATGCGCGGATTATAAGGTTCACAGCCCAATAAGCAACAAAACCTGCAGCCATTCATGCGGCAATTAAAAAATAATCGCGCGCAAAAATGGTGCAGGCCTGTTGTTTAGCGAGAAAACCTTAAGCTAACGCTTAGTCTTCTAGCAATTCTTTAACGGTGTTTACGACGTTTTCTACAGTAAAACCGAAGTACTCAAGCAATGCGCCACCCGGTGCAGATTCACCGAAGGTGGTCATGCCCACTACGCGGCCATCAATGCCTACGTATTTCGCCCAGTAGTCAACGTGTGACGTTTCTACCGCTACGCGATGGGTAACCGCAATAGGTAATACAGATTCTTTGTAGGCGGCATCTTGCTGATCGAACACATTGGTACAAGGCATGGATACAACACGCACCTTCACGCCTTCACCCGCTAGCTGTGCTGCGGCATCTACGGTAATACCCACTTCAGAACCAGTGGCAATTAGCATCACTTCTGGCTCGCCGTCGCAATCTACTAGTACGTATGCACCGCGCGCCATGTTGGCTATTTGCTCGTCGTCGTGGCTTTGCGCCTTAACGCCTTGACGGGTAAATACCAATGCGCTTGGGCCGTCTTTACGCATTACTGCAGATTTCCAAGCAACCGCAGATTCAACTGCATCCGCTGGGCGCCAAGTATTTAGGTTTGGCGTTAAACGCAACGCGGCCAACTGCTCGATAGGCTGGTGAGTTGGGCCGTCTTCACCCTGACCAATGGAATCGTGGGTGTAAACAAAAATATTTGGCAACTTCATCAATGCAGACATACGCACAGCGTTGCGCGCGTATTCCATAAACATTAAGAAGGTTGCGCCGTAGTTAATAAAGCCACCGTGAGCAGCAATACCATTCATAATGGCGCTCATACCAAATTCACGCACACCGTAGTAAATATAGTTGCCGCTGGCATCTTCGCGCGTAACAGGCTTAGAACCGCTCCACATGGTGAGGTTAGAGCCAGCCAAATCGGCAGAGCCACCGAGTAGCTCTGGCAATGCAGCGCCAAATTCTGCAATAGTGTTTTGTGACGCTTTACGGGTGGCAATGCTTTCGCCTTTTTCGTTAACAGCTTTAATAAACGCATCGGCTTTAGCTTCGAAATCTGCAGGCAAGTCACCGTTTAATACGCGGCGCTCAAACTCGGCCGCCAAAGCGGGCTGTGCAGCCTTGTATGCTTCAAACTTGGCTTCCCATGCAGACTGTGCCGCTGCACCTTTTTCTTTCGCATCCCAACCAGCGTAAACGTTGTCTGGAATTTCGAATGGCGCATGAGGCCAGCCCAAAAATTCGCGCGCTGCGGCAATTTCTGCATCGCCTAATGGTGCGCCGTGACAATCGTGAGAACCGCTCTTGTTAGGTGAACCAAAACCAATGGTGGTTTTAGTACAAATCAACGTTGGCTTGCCTGTTTCTGCTTGCGCAGCTTCTACCGCCGCTTTAATAGCTTCTGGGTCGTGACCATCTACCGCTGGGATAACATGCCAGCCATAAGCTTCAAAACGTGCTGGGGTATTATCGGTAAACCAGCCTTCTACGTGACCATCAATAGAAATACCGTTGTCGTCCCAAAAGGCAATTAATTTGCCCAAGCCCAAGGTGCCAGCAAGTGAACAGGTTTCGTGAGAAACACCTTCCATCAAACAGCCATCACCTAAAAAGCAGTAGGTGTAGTGATCAACAATATCGTGACCATCGCGGTTAAACTGCGCAGCCAACATTTTTTCGGCAAGCGCCATACCTACGGCGTTACTGATACCTTGGCCAAGTGGGCCAGTGGTAGTTTCTACACCTGGGGTATAACCCAACTCTGGGTGACCTGGGGTTTTAGAGTGCAACTGACGGAACTGAGCCAACTCGCTCATTGGCAAGTCGTAACCGCTAAGGTGCAACAAAGAATAAATAAGCATAGAGCCGTGGCCGTTTGACAATACAAAACGGTCGCGATCGGCCCAATTAGGGTTGCTTGGGTTGTGCTTGAGGAAGTCATTCCACAGCACTTCCGCAATATCGGCCATTCCCATTGGTGCACCTGGGTGACCACTATTTGCTTTTTGTACGGCGTCCATACTTAATGCACGGATGGCATTCGCAAGTTCTCTGCGTGAAGACATTGGGGTTTAACTCCTGATTATGTAGGGTTAGGTATTGTGGCGAGGCGTAAATTTAGATACATCTTAGCCCTATCTTGGCAAGCTACAGCCTTGGTACGTGCATCCAGCCAGAAAAAAGTGCGGCTATTCTCTCTTACTATGCCCAAATCGTAAACTCCCCTTATAGTCTTTTTAACTACAAATAAGCGGAATCCGCAAATCGAGCAAGAAAATGGCACATTAGGTAGTATTATATTATATATAAACCATATTCATAGCCCACCTATATCAATATTTTTTGATATAGGTGGGCTAGACTGCTAAACTTGCGCCCATGAATGCACCTCTCAACACCACAACAAACGGCGCCAGCCCCATAGACAGCACACAAAGCGCACTTGTGCGCCTGCTAAAAGCGGCGGGTGACGAGTTGCGAGTGGATATTTTACGCGCCCTTTCCACCGACTCCTTTGGTGTTTTAGAGCTGTGCCAAGTATTCGAAACCAAGCAATCGGGTATGAGCCACCATTTAAAGGTGCTGGCAAACGCGGGCTTGGTGTGTACGCGCCGTGAGGGCAATTCGATTTTTTATCGCCGCGATAGCCTGTCGGCATCCGGCGAATTTAGCCAACTAAAAGCCGAGCTTTTTAGCAGCATAGACGCCCTGCCGCTCAGCCCAGAAGTTGCCGAACGCAAAGCCGGTATTTACAAACAGCGCGCCGAAGCTTCGCGCATATTTTTTGCCGAGCAAGCAGGCAGCTTTAAACAGCAGCAAGATTTAATAGCCGGCTTTGATGTGTACGGCCCGCAAATAGACGAGTTATTGGCTACGCTTAAACTGCCCAGCCACCAGCGCGCGCTAGAAATAGGCCCGGGCGAAGGCGACTTTTTGCCTTACTTAAGCAAGCGCTTTAATAACGTTATTGCGCTCGACAACGCCAGCACTATGCTGCAAAAAGCGCAGGCTTATAGCGAGCAACAAGCCTTAAACAATATTCAGTTTGTATTGAACGACACCAGTTACTGCAGCCAACAACCAAACAGTTTGGATTGCGTGGTAATAAACATGGTGCTGCACCACACACCGTCGCCCAACCAAATATTTGCCGATGTAAGCCAATCGCTTAAACCCGGCGGCGCATTAATTGTGTGTGAACTGTGCGAACACGATCAAGACTGGGCCAAACAAGCCTGCGGCGATATTTGGTTAGGCTTTGCCCCCGCCGATCTCAGTGCATGGGCAAAAGAACACAATCTCTACGCCGAGCAAAATATTTATTTTGCCCTGCGCAACGGTTTTCAAATTCAGATCCAACAATTTACTAAACGTATTAACACTTAATTTCATTGCTAACCCGCTTACCTCTAGATAGGAAACACTCATGGCGCAATACTCTTTATTTACTTCGGAATCCGTATCCGAAGGCCATCCAGATAAAATGGCCGACCAAATATCAGACGCAATTTTAGATGCAATTTTAGCGGATGATAAAAACGCACGCGTTGCGGTAGAAACCATGGTGAAGACCGGTATGGCCATTGTTGCCGGTGAAGTGCGCACCTCTACCTATATCGACTTAGAAGACTTAATTCGCGATGTAATTTTAGATATAGGCTACAACAGCAGCGACGTGGGCTTTGATGGCGCATCCTGTGCGGTATTAAATGCAATTGGCAAACAATCTGCCGATATCGCCATGGGTGTGGATGAAGCTAACAATAAAGACCTAGGCGCAGGCGACCAAGGTTTAATGTTCGGCTATGCCACCAACGAAACCGATGTGCTTATGCCAGCACCCATCTACTACTCGCACCGCTTAGTAGAAAAACAAGCAGAGCTGCGCAAAAACGGCAAATTAAATTGGTTGCGTCCAGATGCAAAAAGCCAAGTAACCTTGCGTTACGATAACGGCAAACCTGTTGCAGTAGATGCGGTTGTACTGTCTACCCAACACAACCCAGATGTATCGCAAGCAACTATTCGCGAAGCGGTAATGGAAGAAATTATTAAAACCACGTTACCTGCAGAGTGGCTGCATGCCGATACCAAATACCACATTAACCCAACAGGCCAATTTATTATTGGTGGCCCAGTGGGCGATTGCGGTTTAACCGGTCGCAAAATTATTGTAGATACTTACGGCGGCATGGCTCGTCACGGTGGCGGTGCATTCTCGGGTAAAGACCCGTCCAAAGTGGATCGCTCTGCGGCATACGCTGGTCGCTATGTGGCTAAAAATATTGTTGCTGCTGGCCTTGCGTCGCGCTGTGAAATTCAAGTGTCCTATGCAATTGGTGTGGCAGAGCCTACATCTATCTCTGTAAACACATTTGGAACAGGCTCCATTGCCGATAGCGAAATTAGCAAATTAGTTGCCCAGCACTTTGACCTGCGCCCACGCGGCATTATAGAAATGCTGGATTTATTGCGTCCTATTTATCGCAAAACGGCTGCCTATGGTCACTTCGGTCGCGAAGAGCCCGAGTTTACCTGGGAAAAAACCGACAAAGTGGCCGCACTACAAGGCTAATCAACCCATTACCGCCGGCAGTTTACAAACACAAACTGCCGCAGCACACACTTATTTGGATATTATTATGACAACATTTACCGATTACAAAGTTGCAGCAAAAACGGCTGAAGAATTTAAAAAAGATGCCGAGTACGGCCGCCGCGAAATTGAAATTGCCGAAGGCGAAATGCCTGCGCTAATGGCGTTGCGTACACGCTACAAAGCCGAGCAGCCATTAGCCGGTGCAAAAATTATGGGTTGTATCCATATGACAATCCAAACCGCTGTACTTATTGAAACCTTAGTAGAGCTAGGAGCACAAGTGCGCTGGTCTTCGTGCAACATTTTCTCCACGCAAGACCACGCAGCAGCAGCCATTGCTGCCGCAGGTATTCCAGTGTTTGCATGGAAAGGTGAAACCGAAGAAGAATTTTTATGGTGTATAGAACAAACCATTTTAGAAGACGGCAAACCTTGGGATGCCAATATTATTTTGGATGACGGTGGCGACCTAACCGAAATGGTTCACACCAAATACCCAGCAATGCTAGATAAAATACACGGTATTTCTGAAGAAACCACCACGGGTGTTCACCGTTTAGCAGAGATGATTAAAAAGGGCACACTAAAAGTACCCGCTATTAACGTTAACGATGCAGTAACCAAATCTAAAAACGACAACAAGTACGGCTGCCGCCACAGCTTAAACGACGCAATCAAGCGCGGTACGGACCATTTGTTATCAGGTAAAAAAGCATTGGTTATTGGTTACGGCGATGTGGGTAAAGGCTCTGCAGCGTCTTTGCGTCAAGAAGGCATGATTGTAAAAGTAACTGAAATCGACCCAATATGCGCAATGCAAGCGTGCATGGATGGCTATGAAGTTGTATCGCCTTACATCAACGGCGAAAACACCGGCAAGCTAGAAAACGTAGACAAAGATTTACTCGGCAAAACCGATTTAATTGTCACCACAACCGGTAACGCAAACGTATGTGATAGCGCTATGCTGCAAGCTCTAAAAAGCGGCGCAGTAGTGTGTAACATTGGCCATTTCGACAACGAAATAGATACCGCCTTTATGCGCAAAAACTGGGAGTGGATAGAAGTTAAACCACAAGTACATAAAGTTGTGCGCAACGCCGCTACTAACGACCATTTAATTTTATTATCTGAAGGTCGCTTGGTGAACTTGGGCAACGCTACTGGCCACCCTTCACGCATTATGGATGGCTCGTTTGCCAACCAAGTACTGGCGCAAATGTACCTTTACGAAGCCAAATTTGCCGATTTACCAGCTGACAAAAAAGCAGAAAACATTTACTTAAAAGTACTGCCTAAAAAATTAGACGAAGAAGTAGCAAAAGCCATGGTAGAAGGTTTTGGCGGCGTAATGACCAAACTTACCCCGGCACAAGCTGAATACATAGGCGTAGAAATAGATGGCCCATACAAGCCAGAATCCTACAAGTACTAAACAACACCTGTAGGCTTTAAATTAATAATTACCGTGCTGACACGCTCAGCACGGACTATTAAAGAAGGTAATCGCTATGAGCGAACAACAAGAGTTTCGGTTGAGTTTTGAATTCTTCCCGCCCAAAACAGACGTGGGCAGAGAAAAACTCATTACCGTGCGCAAAGAACTAAACGATATTCACCCAGACTTTTTCTCTGTTACCTACGGTGCTGGCGGCTCTACCCGCGACAACACTAAAGGTATAGTGAAAAAAATGCGCGAAGAAGGCCTAAACGTTGCCCCACACCTAAGCTTTGGCGGCGATACAGAGCAAACAATTTTACCGCTACTGCAAGAATACAAAGACATGGGTGTAGACCGCATTGTCGCCCTTCGTGGCGACATGCCTTCTGGCGTAGGCGGCGCCCAGCAATTGGTATATGCCAACGAATTGGTTGCATTCATTCGCAAACATTTCGACGACTATTTCCATCTAGAAGTAGCCGCTTACCCAGAAATTCACCCAGAGGCCACCTCCTACTTGGATGATGTACGCTACCTAAAAGGTAAATTCGACGCGGGCGCCAACAGTGCTATTACCCAGTACTTTTTTAACCCCGATGCGTATTTTTACTTTATGGATCAATGCCAAAAAGAAGGCATAGACCAACCTATTTACCCAGGTATTATGCCCATTCTAAATTATCGTAACTTGGCACGCTTTAGCGATAGCTGCGGAGCAGATATTCCTCGCTGGATGCGCAAACGCATGGAATCGTTTGGCGACAACCAAGAAGCGTTAATATCGTTTGGTATAGATTGGATAAGCGAACTGTGCGACACATTACTAGATGCCGGCGCACCAGGTTTACACTTCTACACCATGAACCAAACCGAGCCCACGGCGACTATTATTAAGAACCTAGGGCTAGAAGACGCACCCGATGCGCAAGAACACAACCACGAAGGTTGTGGGCATGAACATTAGGGGCTAGCTAACAGCTAACAGCTAACAGCTAACAGCTAACAGCTAACAGCTAACAGCTAACAGCTAACAGCTAACAGCTAACAGCTAACAGCTAACAGCTAACAGCTAACAGCTAACAGCTAACAGCTAACAGCTAACAGCTAACAGTGAGTTTGGTTTTGCCAAACTTTATGTCAAGTGTTGAATTCAAACTATAATTACTGGTTAATAAAAACTAGTAATTATAGTTTGTCGCCATGTTGACTATTTAGTCCATTAAAGTATAAATTTATTTTTAGCCAGATCACTGTAACCCACAAGTAACATCTAAATTATCCCTTCAACACGTAACTAGCTACTCATACTTAGTATTGCCTAGCTATTCGAATATTGGATTTATCATGCGTATTCCCCGCATCTATATCGACAAACCGATTACCGCCAATGCAAACCTAGACCTAGATGGCCCAACGGCTCACTACTTATTAAAAGTACTGCGGATGGAAAGCGGGCGTGAACTTATTTTATTTAATGGTAAGGGCGGTGAATACAGCGCGGTAATAGAAAGCGCAGGTAAAAAAAATGTTTTCTGCAAAGTTGGTAAACACAACACCCGCGAAAGCGAAAGTAGCCTACAAACGGAATTAGCTATTGGTATATCTCGGGGCGACCGAATGGATTGGGTTTTGCAAAAAGCCACCGAGCTTGGCGTTAGCCGTATAATACCGCTATTTGCGGACCGATCTGAAGTTAAATTGAAAGGCGAGCGCCTAGAAAAGAAAATGCAACATTGGCAGCAAATACTCATCTCAGCCTGCGAGCAATGTACACGTAACACCTTGCCAACATTACTACCAGCTTGCCCTCTTGATGAGTACTTAGCCTCGACACAAGCCGAACAAAAGTTCGTGCTACATCACCGCACCCACAAAAAATTGCGTGACATAACCAAACCTAAGAGCGCAGCTCTACTCATTGGCCCAGAAGGCGGCTTGACCGATAACGAAATCCAAAATGCCGAACGAAAAGGCTTTAATGCATTAGCACTAGGCCCTCGAATACTAAGAACAGAAACAGCCCCTATCGCAGCGCTATCTATTCTGCAATTTGTTTGGGGGGATGTTTAATTTTTGGTAAAAACCAACTTAAACAGAGGACATAGTAACTACACAAGTCAAAAGCCAATCAAACACGTCTCACCTCGTCGGGAAGAATAACCACAACGGAGAAGCCCCACGACATGAGCCCAAAATTAATACCGAACCATTAAAGCCGCTTCTGATGACCCACAAAAAATATAAAGCGAGAACAATCGAACGACTTAACACTGATCGCCAAGCCCAAGCCATATAGTTTAAATTAAACTCTAGGCGTACCAATCACAATCAAACCCGCCAACCAGCCCCGTCATCCCAAGACCATACTCATTTTTCCACCACTCTAAAGCGCAGGACTCAACCGCAATCGAGACCTCCACCTCACGTAATTAAGTACTAACCCTCACCGCCCCTACCTAGCTGCAAGCCACAACACACCTGTTCATCAATATTCACGCCTACTAGTACTAAGGCACTTTCAGTCAAACTAAAATCTAGGAACTGCAGATGTTAAAAACGGACCAATTACGTTATGAAGCGCTTTACAATAAACATATTAATGCGCTAATTCGACAAGGAAAAGCCGCAACAACAATCGACGCTTATTCTCGCGCAGTACGTCGAATCACTTACTTTTTCGACGAATCACCAGACACGTTGACTCAAGATCACTTCGAAAAATATTTCCAATCACTCATCCAGACGCACTCTTGGTCAACAGTAAAAACCGATAGGAACGGCCTCCAGTTTTTCTACAAATACGTACTACAAAAAGAATGGAAATGGGTAAATATCGTCAAACCACCTGTTGTGAAGGTCCTGCCAGACGTACTTACCATTGACGAAATACATCGATTACTTGATAGCGCCAAAGACTTGCGCTATCAAACATTTATACTTGTTTGCTTTAGCATGGGGTTACGTTTAAGCGAAACACTAAACCTAAAAGTTGGAGATATAGACAGCGAGCGTATGAAAGTACATATTCGTGAGGGAAAAGGTAAAAAAGACCGCTATGTCACACTCCCCCTATCCGCACTGCAAGCACTAAGAAAATACTGGAAAACACACCGTAATCCGAACTACCTATTTCCTAGCGGTAATACCGCAGCACAGCGACAAGACGCCACCATCCACATGGGAAGAGGTCGCCTACAACAGAAGTTCAGAAGCATAGTCCGTCACTCAGGGATTAGAAAAAAAATATCCATACACTCCCTTAGACACAGCTATGGAACACTGTTGACAGAAGCAAATATAAGCCTGAGAAAAATACAACAAGAAATGGGGCATGTATCACCTAATACGACAGCTCGATACACCCAACTATCAGACGTATTTGAAATGCATACAGAAAACAAAATCAATACGTTAATGAACCGCGTGGCTTGGCGACAACCCGAGAAAAATAAAACGAACGAAAACAAAGACTATTCGGATTCACCACACACAGAAATCAATACCCAGCGAACAACCATAAACTACAACAGCGGACCAACAGACGAAAATAATAATCCACAACGGAGAAAAACCGACCGGCCGACAGTTTGCAGCCGATGCGCGAGTGAAATAAAAACCAGGAATGAACCACCGTGATGCTAGTTTTAGTGGTGCTTGAGCGTATTGTTAGGCAAGGTTTTCTGTTTTACGCTTTTCATATTCGGGCCAGCTCCAACCTCCATCGAACTCCTCAATCCCAATATCGCACCCTTCTGCAAGATTGAGTTCTTTAAATATACCCTCGTCTCTTAATTTTAGAATCACTTTCTTTATTAATTCACCTTTTTTCTCAGATTGGGCATCGTAATCTTTGAAGCTTTGAAACGTGGGCAGCGACAAGATGCCCTCTTCCTGGGCTAGTTCGAGAGTCCATGAACCATCTGGGCCTGCACCTTCATTTGTGTCTATGTAAAGATAGAATAGACCAGCCTGATCTATTTGATATCCTGCTTGTATGAAGTGAACCTTCTCCTCTTTAGGAAAGGCCGCCACTCTATTTTTGATGTATCGGGTAATTGCTTTCTTTTCGAGGTAGCTGAGCATTTCTCCTCCTCAGTTGCCTAACGCAAAGTGCAGCGGCAGTTTGTGGAGTGGCGTTTTGTGCGAGCGTAGCGGAAAGCACAAAAAAAGCCACGGAACAAACTGTCCGACTGGCACGACTTGTTATACGATTTTAACTTAAACAAAGGATAACCTCAGTTTGAGCGTTTTCGTGAGTAAGTTTAACCGGTTTACACAAACTTACATTCAGTCAGCTTAAAAAGCTAACTAGACTTTTAAATTTACTTTCGCTATCAATCTCTCTAGGTGAAAGATCTAACTCTATTTCCGATTCGACGAAGAAATGGCAGTTTATACAAATGCCATTCTCTAAAACAATGCCGAGCGTTGTGGGATCGGATTCTTGCAAATGCCTAATTTCATTAAAGTTTTCCGGTAAACTAACAAGATTTTGGCCATGTGTAAATTTCAATTCGTAAACCGAACCACGAATGTTGTGTAGAAATAGATCCCAAACGGACTCATCGATATCTTCAATATAGATATCTCTTAACGAACCCTCTGGCTCTAATTCTTTTTTTACATCACGCCATTCTTTCATATTGGTTTCGTATAACGCCGCCCACAGGGGCCGCAGTGGAGGTGATTGTTTTGTGCAAGCGTAGCGAAAAGCACAAAACAAGCGCCGGAACGAAGGTCCAAGCCGCGATGCGGCTGAGCCTGGTGGGCCTTGTTAGAGTTTTTGGCCATTAATTAAATACCGCCCCAAAGCAGCACCAAGAATTATTGATATAGGCAATACAAATACAGCACCCATTAAACCACCGATTGTACCGGCCATAATCGCTTCTAAAATTGGTATAGAGCCTGAACTAATTGCCATTGCGCCCATATATAGTAACCCTGATGTGAGCGCTGACGGAAAACTTATAATTACCGTTGCAACATAGGGCTCGTATTGAAAGCGCTCGCCAGGAATAAGCTTATACCATCCCGAGAAAAACCAGCCAAATATAGATGCCGTTATAAACGCGATACCGGTAAGAACAACCATTGCATTCTCTAAGTTTTCAAGAATCGTAAAAGAAAGAGATAGAACACCAACAGCTGCTAGTAAAGCGTTTAAAACTGAACTCTTTACCTTTAAATTGAAATCGCTCATGACTATGATGCTCGCAACTCTAACGCAGAGCTAAACGGCGCACAAAGTGGAGCTGCTTTTGTGCGAAAATTTGCGAAGCAAATGCACAAAAGAAGCGGAGCTTTGGGCGTCCAGTGGAGGCCACAGGCCGGAACGGTGTTTTAGCGTTTTGTTATGAAAGACCACGAACCATACCTGCAACACCTTAAATATTTTATTACCAACTAAATTGATTAGTAACCCATACATGCTTTTAATATTACTTATAGCCGCGTTGCCTTAACGCCAAAACAGTAGCGCCAACCTTCTTTTCTTTAAGTAGAGTTCACAAAACAGCTTAGAAAATACTCGCTAGAATTGCGTTTAGCCTAGTACTTTTACAATTAGAATGGAAGTGAAAAACAGAGGAAAAAGCCATTCCATAGCGCATACAAATTAACCTAAATTTAAACCTTAAAACTGACCTTGGCGATACCTAGCTGGTAGCTCATAACGCCGTTATAACCTGCATTTTGGGTGGAGTGTAGTGCTGTGCAACAATGAGCGCAGCGAATGCACAGAACGAAGCGTAGCCCAAAATGTCAGGTTTATAACTTTGTTATGCATTTTTGGCCAGCCGTAACCGAACATATTTATATATGATAGTTAAAGGAATTAGAACACAGGACAAAGCGAAACTGGCCACAGAAATAAAGACTATACCCGACAACATTCCCGCCTCCAACTCTATATTAACGCTCATTCCAATGACTACAGACAATACAAATGAAACAACCAACATTTTTAAAGGCTTTATATCATACGCTTCTGGAGAAAAATAAGCAGCCAGCACCCAAACAAGCAATGCTGGTGACAAACCTAGAATAATTAAAACCGGTAACAAGAAAAACATGGGTATTGAACCTGCCCCAAATATGCATAACGCAAAGCTAAACGGCGCACAAAGTGGAGCTGCTTTTGTGCGAATATTTGCGAAGCAAATGCACAAAAGAAGCGGAGCTTTGGGCGTCCAGTGGAGGCCACAGGCCGGAACGGTGTTTTAGCGTTTTGTTAGGTGCGGAAGGTAGATAGCACCCAAAAAGCACAACAAGGATGTTGATATACCTAAAAACATTACAGCTTGTTGACGTACTTTGGCTGACTTTTTTAACATTTTGTCGTTACCAAGAATCCATGATTTTGAAAATTCATAGCTTTTCTTATCTTCAGCGGCCATCAAATCAATATTGATAAATCTATTTTCAATTGAGTGCATAGCACCTTCAGTAGTAAGTTTCATCAACGGATATTCCAATGCACTTAGTACAGGCGTAACAAGGCAAACAACGCCCCAGACAACTAGAAATATCCGTATTTTTTTCATCTTCATGTACACCTAACGCATAGCTAAACGGCGCACAAAGTGGAGCTGCTTTTGTGCGAAAATTTGCGAAGCAAATGCACAAAAGAAGCGGAGCTTTGGGCGTCCAGTGGAGGCCGCAGGCCGAAACGGTGTTTTAGCGTATTGTTAGGCATTTAACTCCTAGCAACGATGAAGACTTCAATCGCTTCGGCATCTCGAAATATTATATACCCTTTTAAACCAGCCAAACTAGCCCAACTTTTTTCATCAGTAGTAAAGTAATATGCGCAGTCACCAGCACTGAATGAATCCTGAAACTGATCCCATTTAACCTTTAGCTTCTCGTTTTCGTATGGCTGAACCTCAACTTTATACAGCGCCAGAATTTGTTCGATACTTTTTGGAGAGGAGTACTTATATTTTTTTAACCTCTCATCAATACCATCCAACGTGCAATGAGAAACTCCAGAGCTGTGATTATCTCTGAGAGAAGTACATCCAGACAATAAAATTATAGTTACGGTTAGAAAAAGTATTCGCATATTCGCCATTGATGCCTAACGCAGAGCTAAACAGCGCACAAAGTGGAGCTGCTTTTGTGCAATAATTTGCGAAGCAAATGCACAAACAAGCGGAGCTTTGGGCGTCCAGTGGAGGCCGCAGGCCGGAACGGTGTTTTAGCGTTTTGTTATGAGAGACCACGAACCACACCTGCAACACCTGCAACACCTTAAATATTTTATTACCAACTAAATTGATTAGTAACACATACATGCTTTTGATTTTATTATAGCCGCGTTGCCTTAACGCCAAAACAGTAGCACCAACCTTCTTTGCTTTAAGTACAGATCACAAAACAGCTTAGAAAATACTCGCTAGAATTGCGTTTAGCCTAGTACTTTTACAATTAGAATGAAAGTGAAAAACCGAGGAAAAAGCCATTCCATAGCACATTCAAATTGACCTAAACTTAAACCTTAAAACCGACCTTGGCGATACCTAGCTGGTAGCTCATAACGCAGAGCTAAACGGCGCACAAAGTGGAGCTGCTTTTGTGCAATAATTTGCGAAGCAAATGCACAAAAGAAGCGGAGCTTTGGGCGTCCAGTGGAGGCCAAAGGCCGGAACGGTGTTTTAGCGTATTGTTATAACTCGGGACCATTCTTATATAGCCCAAGCTCAACAGGCCCTTCGAAATCTTTAGACTCACCCATTTCATAGCGCCATTTTTGAAACAGAATGCCTTCTGAATTGTATCGAAGGCGCTCACCATTTAACTTACCTTTGTAATACTCACAGACCTCGTAACTGCCGTCAGTTTTATGTACTTCACAAACTCCATGGTATTCGTTGTTTCGATAAAATACGTCTTTATGAACTTTTCCGTTTTTATACCAATACAACCAATGACCTTGCTTTCGTTGTTTATAAACCCAACCCTTATAGGCAGGATTGCCATTACTGCGGTGTTTCTCTTTCCATGAGCCATAGAGCTCAACGTTAGAGAGTAGAAATTCATGAAGCTCAGGGTCTAATGGCCCTTCGAGAGTATCCCATATTAAGTGAAATACCTTTTCTCGATTAGGCAATAAACTTAGGACACTTTCTTTTACGTTCTCCAATCTTCCCACCAGTGAGTTATAACGCATAGCTAAACGGCGCACAAAGTGGAGCTGGTTTGTGCAACAATTTGCGAAGCAAATGCACAAACAAGCGGAGCTTTGGGCGTCCAGTGGAGGCCGCAGGCCGAAACGGTGTTTTAGCGTATTGTTATGCATTAATTAAATGCAATGATGGTGTATGTTTTACCTGGACCATACTGGTTATCGCTATTAAAAGTTACATCTACCGATACAGCTTCATTTTCTGCGTATTCTCGATCTCCGCATTTTTCTACATTAACCCATAGCTGTATTTCGTTTCTGCCGTCAGTAATTGCCCCATAACAACCAGCGTCCCCTTCGTACATCCAAAATGACATTTTCCCAGATAACGTTACAACTTCGTGCGACGACGTAGGCAAAGTGGGAAACGCACCACTTGTCTCTTTGGGCTGCTCTAATTCATTAGTGGTTCGGTCAGAGCAAGCAGCCCCAAACAACACAAAAGAAATTACTACCAGTTTCCATAACTTCATTTTTATCTCCTTTATTGGAATTGACGCATAACGCTGAGCTCACCGGCAACCTTTGCGGAGAGCAATTGTGTAAAATGGAGCACCGCGACATACACAATTGAGCGTAGCAAAGGTTGTCCGGTGCAGCGTATGGTTATATTTTTAGTAACTGCGAAAATGACTCATCTTTGCAAAACCAGTACCTGACCAAACTTCTTGACATCCGCCAGACACATATATTTTTACATCTTTTTGTGCCATATAAGTAGCCAAAATCAATGAGTACCATGATTTTTTCTCTGAAGGATCAAAATAGACATGCCCAGCGTCGATATCATTTCCAGGTTTTGTTTTCCAACAACCTTCAGGATCGTTAAAACTAGACAGTTTTATTATTCCTGTATTCTCATTAAGAATGTAAACGCCTTCAATTTTTACTTTCGCGGTCCAACCACCAGCAAAGCTATTAATAGATAGAAAAATAGCTAAAACAAAAAATATTACTCTTCTCACTTACTCTTCCTTTATCTAGGTAAAATATAACGCAGAGCTAAACGGCGCACAAAGTGGAGCTTCTTTTGTGCAATAATTTGCGAAGCAAATGCACAAAAGAAGCGGAACTTTGGGTGTCCAGTGGAGGCCGCAGGCCGGAACGGTGTTTTAGCGTTTTGTTATGTTTTGGATACACGGTTAGCCACACCTCTAATACTTAAATTAACACAACAACAAACAATTAAACTCGTAACCAAACCTAAAGCCAGCATAGAGAATGGCATTGAAAGTACTTCTGGGCGACTACCAACGAACTGGCAGGTATTTCCTGATACTCGACCGCCCAAATCTAAACACATATCAGCACGAGCAACAGCTAAAACCTTAAGCCCTACCAGTACGCCCACGATGACTGCGGCCAAACTTGAAATAATTTTCAATCTATTACCCATACTTAAACATAACGCATAGCTAAACGGCGCACAAAGTGGAGCTGCTTTTGTGCAACAATTTGCGAAGCAAATGCACAAAAGAAGCGGAGCTTTGGGCGTCCAGTGGAGGCCATAGGCCGGAACGGTGTTTTAGCGTTTTGTTATGAGAGACCACGAACCATACCTGCAACACCTTAAATATTTTATTACCAATTAAATTGATTAGTAACCCATACATGCTTTTGATTTTGCTTATAGCCGCGTTTCCTTTACACCAAAGCAGTAGCACCAACCTTCTGCGCTTTAAGTAGGAATTGCAAAAAAGCGAAGAAAATACTCGCTAAAATTGCGTTTAGCCTAGTACTTTTTCAGATGGAATAGAAGTTAAAAACCGAGGAAAAAGCCATTCCATAGCGCATACAAATTAACCTAAATTTAAACCTTAAAACCGACCTTGGCGATACATAGCTGGTAGCTCATAACGCAGAGCTAAACGGCGCGCAAAGTGGAGCTGCTTTTGTGCAATAATTTGCGAAGCAAATGCACAAAAGAAGCGGAGCTTTGGGCGTCCAGTGGAGGCCATAGCCCGGAACGGTGTTTTAGCGTTTTGTTATGTGCCACGCTACTTTACCAAATATTTTTTTATTTGCGCAGATACCCCAATTAAACAGGCACCAACAACTAAGAATGTAACACCAACATAAATAGGATTTACACCGTCTGCTGGTACTATTTTATAAAACTTGTGCTTACCACCTATTGATTCGTTACCGCCAAAATGAACTCCGCCTACTGGTAGAAGATCACTACCAAAAGCCATCAAGGCTATGAAAATTGGAATAACCCCAATAATTTTTAAAACTAATACCAATAATTTCATTTTCGCCATTTATACATTTAAGTAATATTCATGACCCAAGGGGCCACATAACGCTGAGCTCACCGGCAACCTTTGCGGAGAGCAATTGTGTAAAATGGAGCACCGCGACATACACAATTGAGCGTAGCAAAGGTTGTCCGGTGCAGCGGATGGTTATATTTTTAGTAACTGCGAAAATGACTCATCTTTGCAAAACCAGTACCTGACCAAACTTCTTGACATCCGCCAGACACATATATTTTTACATCTTTTTGTGCCATATAAGTAGCCAAAATCAATGAGTACCATGATTTTTTCTCTGAAGGATCAAAATAGACATGCCCAGCGTCGATATCATTTCCAGGTTTTGTTTTCCAACAACCTTCAGGATCGTTAAAACTAGACAGTTTTATTATTCCTGTATTCTCATTAAGAATGTAAACGCCTTCAATTTTTACTTTCGCGGTCCAACCACCAGCAAAGCTATTAATAGATAGAAAAATAGCTAAAACAAAAAATATTACTCTTCTCACTTACACTTCCTTTATCTAGGTAAAATATAACGCATAGCTAAACGGCGCACAAAGTAGAGCTGCTTTTGTGCAATAATTTGCGAAGCAAATGCACAAAAGAAGCGCAGCTTTGGGCGTCCAGTGGAGGCCATAGGCCGGAACGGTGTTTTAGCGTTTTGTTATGTGTGTACCTATTACTTTGATACATATAAGTTAAACGAACTTTGTTAAGTGAGTAACTTTTAGTACGACTTTTGAATTTGATCTATGACTTCAATAAACTTTCGCTTATCTAAAGATTTGCACACCCAAAACTTATACCCTAATCCTTTCGCCTTAGTTTCGTGCTTTATACCAATCGGATCAATTGAATATTTCTCAATGAGGATATCTTCTAATAGATCAAAGTCATCATAGCTCTCAACCTCTGCGAAAATTCCGAAATCGTCTTCTCCAACTATTATTTCCATTTTCTATCTGATTCCAAATTTTCACATAACGCAGAGCTAAACGGCGCACAAAGTGGAGCTGCTTTTGTGCGAAAATTTGCGAAGCAAATGCACAAAAGAAGCGGAGCTTTGGGCGTCCAGTGGAGGCCACAGGCCGGAACGGTGTTTTAGCGTATTGTTAAGCTTCTAGTTAAAATTTACCCACTCTATTTGATAAGTGTTACCAGAACCAGTTGCGTTAACCACTAGTCTAAGCTTGGTACCAGAAGTATATGCAACGAGCGCCATTGAAAGAACACCATCGTATGCTGGCTCCGTATTTTTTAACTGAGCAAAAGTAACATTTTCACAAGCTGCACTCTTTTCATTACCCGGTATAATTAACAGCGAGTTTTGATGCGTGCCACCATCTTCACGCGAAGCCTGCACGTAAACCTTATCTACTGTTACAAGACCACAATCCATCCATTCTGCGTTAGCTATACTGGGGATTGTTATCATTAATAAAAAAAACAAGTACTTCATTCTCTATCCTAATTAATTGAGCTTAACGCAGAGCTAAACGGCGCACAAAGTGGAGCTGGTTTGTGCAACAATTTGCGAAGCAAATGCACGAACAAGCAGAGCTTTGGGCGTCCAGTGGAGGCCGCAGGCCGGAACGGTGTTTTAGCGTATTGTTAGAATAATTAGCCAATTACTGTACAGCTAATTATTGTATATCCATAACCTTTAATTTGGTCTTGCCAAGGCGCTGTGGATTCTGGATTTGAAGTAGGCAATAATTTATCCTTTACTTCTTTTTTGATAAAGGGCCAAATTGACCTAGCAACATCTTCATCATTGAAATTTTCGATTAGTTCAACATCAACGCCCCTTTCGTTACCCTGTGAATCAGAAAATGTTACAAGATATTTATCTATATTCATTTTTAAAGATCCTTAACTCTAGTTTTATTCTAACGCATAGCTAAACGGCGCACAAAGTGGAGCTGCTTTTGTGCGAAAATTTGCGAAGCAAATGCACAACAGAAGCGGAGCTTTGGGCGTCCAGTGGAGGCCGCAGGCCGAAACGGTGTTTTAGCGTATTGTTATGAGAGACCACTAACGACACTTACATTACCTTTAATTTTTATTACCAACCAAATAGATTAGTAACCCATAGATGCTTTTGGCCTACTTGAAGCAGCGCCGCCAAAAAGCCAATAAAAAAATACAAACCTGAAGACTATTTACCAAACTGGTAAAAACCTGACGACTAGCACCAACGAGGTTTAACTAATTTGTGTGTTTTTACAATTTAGTTAAACCGGATTAAAACCGCCAACCAAGGGCTACGAAAGCACGTTGTAATTGGCTTTAGCCTATTACTTTTCTAAATGAAATGAAAGTGGAAATCAAAGGGAGATAGCCATTCCATAGCACATTCAAATTAACCTATATTTAAACTTTAAAACCGTCCTTGGCTATACCTAGCTGGTAGCTCATAACGCAGAGTGCAGCGGCAGTTTGTGGAGTGGCGATTTGTGCGAGCGTAGCGAACAGCACAAAATGAGCCACGGAACAAACTGTCCGACTGGCACGTATTGTTATGTGTGGTTACAAGCATACTAAGGCCCACGTTTTACGATAGACTCCAGCGAGCCACTTAAATAGGAGCCTGATGGCCCCGAGCTTTTAAACTCCCATTGCCCATTTTTCAATATAAATTCTTCTTTGATAGCTTTTGAGCTGTTTTGATAGTAGCCGGCTAAAACTTCGGTAGCTGAAATTATATTTATGACATACGCAGGTATTCTATTATCACCAACATAAATCCATTCATTTTCTTTTATCATTTCACTACTCATATTCTTAAACTCTATTTACACATAACGCCCGCCATAAACGGCGAGCAACTTGTTGCGAGTCCCTGCTGCGTTAGCAGCAGCTTGGTTTGATGGCATTGTTAGCTGCCTGGACCACTTGGTGTAGTAACTATTACATATACAACTATTGGAATAACAGAAGTAAAAGCTAAAACAATTCCAGAAACAACTTGTATACGTTTATTTAAAAAGATAACTGTAAGACCCAGTACATTTAAACCGGCAACAATTAAACTAGCAACACCCACTAAATGCAATCCACTGATATGACTTGGTAGTACAGCGAGAAAAAAGTACCCAATAAAAACAAACGTAATACTGAAGAATACTCTTGTAACAATAAATTCCATATTTCTCAAGACTCACCAGAGGCTGCTAACGCAGAGCTAAACGGCGCACAAAGTGGAGCTGCTTTTGTGAAATAATTTGCGAAGCAAATGCACAAAAGAAGCGGAGCTTTGGGCGTCCAGTGGAGGCCAAAGGCCGGAACGGTGTTTTAGCGTTTTGTTATGAGAGACCACTAACTGCACCTGCAACACCTTATTTTTTTAATACCAACCAAATTGATTAGTAACCCATAGATGCTTTTGACCTTACTTAAAGCAGCGTTGCCCAAAAGCCAACAAAATAATTCGAACCTGAAGACTATTTACCAAACTGGTAAAAACCTGATGACTAGCACCAACGAGGTTTAACTAATTTGTGTGTTTTTACAATTTAGTTAAACCGGATTAAAACTGCCAACTAAGGGCTACGAAAGCACGTTGTAATTGGCTTTAGCCTATTACTTTTCTAAATGAAATGAAAGTGGAAATCAAAGGGAGATAGCCATTCCATAGCACTTAAAAAACAATTCCAATTTAGGCCTTAAAACTGAACTTGGCGATAACTAGCTGGTAGCTCATAACGCAGAGCTAAACGGCGCACAAAGTGGAGCTGCTTTTGTGCAACAATTTGCGAAGCAAATGCACAAAAGAAGCGGAGCTTTGGGCGTCCAGTGGAGGCCGAAGGCCGGAACGGTGTTTTAGCGTTTTGTTATGAGAGACCACTAACTGCACCTGCAACACCCTATTTTTTTATACCAACCAAATTGATTAGTAACCGATAGATGCTTTTGACCTTACTTAAAGCAGCGTTGCCCAAAAGCCAACAAAATAATACAAACCTGAAGACTATTTACCCAACAGGAACACACTTGATGACTAGCACCAACGAAGTTTAACTAATTTGTGTGTTTTTACAATTTAGTTAAACCGGATTAAAACCGCCAACCAAGGGCTACGAAAGCACGTTGTAATTGGCTTTAGCCTATTACTTTTACAAATGGAATGGAAGTGAAAATCAAAGGAAGATAGCCATTCCATAGCACATTCAAATTAACCTATATTTAAACCTTAAAACCGACCTTGGCTATACCTAGCTGGTAGCTCATAACGCCGCGTTAAACGGCAGACAAAGTTGCGATGCTTTTGTGCGATAATTTGCGAAGCAAATGCACAAAAGGAGCGCAGCTTTGGCTGTCCAGCGTAGGCCGAAGGCCGCAGCGGTGTTTTAACGCTTTGTTATGTGTGATGCTTACCCCCAAAACACAAGTACAAAGACCAGCGGAAGGTAAACAACTGTAGAGTATTTTAAAATCTTTTCCCAAAAAACAACCTTGGCATGTATAGATTTTGCCTCATTATCATCATATGCCCATGCTGGTAATTCATTATGTTTTTTAAGACTCGCTTTCATTGCAAAAATAGTGGAGCTACCCTTAGGAGCATAAAACATTCCATGTGGTTTACCATCACGAACCCATGAGTCATAGTAGTTTTGAAATTGATACTTTAGTAACAAATCGGATACCAAACCCGCTCGTAAACAAACCGCAGCATAAGACAAAACAAGCAATAAAATTAGCATAATACTTTTACACATAACGCAGAGCTAAACGGCGCACAAAGTGGAGCTGCTTTTGTGCAACAATTTGCGAAGCAAATGCACAAAAGAAGCGGAGCTTTGGGCGTCCAGTGGAGGCCAAAGGCCGGAGCGGTGTTTTAGCGTTTTGTTATGAGTAAACCTGTACCTAAATAAATCTTTCAAGAAAGACAAAAACACCTTTTTTTGAGTCTGGATACAGGAATATATTTAAAAAACATATACATAGTAATAGCATTCCAGACACAACAGCTATGCACCCCACTTTAACCGTAACCCTATTATATTTCCGCATGTATTGCACTACGCCTTCTCGCTCAATATCCGGATTAAAAAGACGAACTAGCGCTACATAAGGAAAAGATACAATCATAAGAAATACGATAGAAACAAAAAGAATATTAGATCCCAATAAAAGTATTCCTACAAAAAACATTATAAATTCGATTACGATATTCATAGTTTCTCATAACGCAGAGCTAAACGGCGCACAAAGTGGAGCTGGTTTGTGCAACAATTTGCGAAGAAAATGCACAAACAAGCGGAGCTTTGGGCGTCCAGTGGAGGCCGCAGGCCGAAACGGTGTTTTAGCGTTTTGTTATGAGAGACCACTAACTGCACCTGCAACACCTTATTTTTTAATACCAACCAAATTGATTAGTAACCCATAGATGCTTTTGACCTTACTTAAAGCAGCGTTGCTCAAAAGCCAATAAAATAATACGAACCTGTAGACTATTTACCCAATAGGCACACACTTGATGACTAGTACCAACGAGGTTTAACTAATTTGTGTGTTTTTACAATTTAGTTAAACCGGATTAAAACTGCCAACCAAGGGCTACGAAAGCACGTTGTAAATGGCTTTAGCCTATTACTTTTCTAAATGAAATGAAAGTGGAAATCAAAGGGAGATAGCCATTCCATAGCACTTAGAAATACAATTCCAATTTAGGCCTTGAAATTGACCTTGGCGATACCTAGCTGGTAGCTCATAATGCAGAGCTAAACGGCGCACAAAGTGGAGCTGCTTTTGTGCGATAATTTGCGAAGCAAATGCACAAAAGAAGCGGAGCTTTGGGCGTCCAGTGGAGGCCAAAGGCCGGAACGGTGTTTTAGCGTTTTGTTAGGCATTTTTCTTCATATTACTTAGATACTCGAAAGCCCGTGCTCTAAACCCATCTACCTTTTCATGTTTCGTGAAGCATACCCAATTTCGTTCATTATTTTCTTCTTCAGAAATATCGAAACAAAGCTGCCCTCTATCTATTGACCCAGTAATTACTGCCCCCTCATCCAATTCGCCACCTTTCAGAAAGTGCAAAACCACCCGAAACTCTCTATCCCGACTTTCGAACGAATGGAACCTTATTACTTCGCCAGTAATTTCCTCGCTTACAGCGATTAAAGAACCTTCGCCTTTTGCGTTCACCTCAAGTAGACCATAAGGCAAAAGCTGCATAACACTGAGAGTTTCCCAAGTACCTTTGATATCGGATATTTTTGGAGATTTAACCCGTGTATCCTGACAAGCAACCAAGAACAATATAAATGTAAATAATATATATTTCATGAACACACTCGAAGTGCCTAACGCAGAGCTAAACGGCGCACAAAGTGGAGCTGCTTTTGTGCGAAAATTTGCGAAGCAAATGCACAAAAGAAGCGGAGCTTTGGGCGTCCAGTGGAGGCCGCAGGCCGAAACGGTGTTTTAGCGTATTGTTATGCTATTTCTAATTTTTAAGAAATTCGGCCTCAAAAGAAACATAGAATTTATGCCTCCCCAAAACTCCATCTCTCCTCGGAACGAAAGATGCGCTACGATTACCGGTTTTATCACCTTCCCAAACAATCGTATAGGAGCCTGCCACCCCACCACCTTTAAACATTCTAACAATTCTGTCCTTTGGAACAACGCTCTCCACGCCAAAAGAGCTAACAACCTTAATTTCATGTTCCCCGGCGTAAACCACATAGGAACTACATAAACCATATATAGAAATACTGGCTAAAAATAAGCTAGCCAAAATTGCAATTAATTGAAACCCTGCAACAACCAGAAAAACGAATAGAATTGAATGTATTCCCACCACACCTGAAATTGAGTTTAAAACACTTTTATTTTCTGAAATTCTATTCATATCTATAGTGCTCATAACGCAGAGCTAAACGGCGCACAAAGTGGAGCTGGTTTGTGCAACAATTTGCGAAGCAAATGCACAAACAAGCGGAGCTTTGGGCGTCCAGTGGAGGCCGAAGGCCGGAACGGTGTTTTAGCGTTTTGTTATGAGAGACCACCAATAACACCTGCTTTACCTTAAATTTTTATTACCAACCAAATAGATTAGTAACCCATACATGCTTTTGATTTCACTTATAGCCGCGTTGCATTAAAGCCACAGCTATAGCACCAACCTTCTGCGCTTTAAGTAGAAACGATAAAACGGCTAAGCCAACACTCGGCAAAATTGCGTTTAGCCTAGTACTTTTATAAATGGAATGGAAGTGAAAAACAGAGGAAAATAGCCATTCCATAGCAAATACAAACATACAAAACTTAGGCCTTAATGTTGACCTTGGCGATACCTAGCTGGTAGTTCATAACGCCAAGTTAACCTGCCGGAGCGGAGTTGTTTGGTTTTGTGGTAGCGTAAGCGTAAAGCCACAAAAACAAACGACGCAGCGGAGGTCAGGTTGAACTTTTTGTTATGTAAATTAGCCACACTGCCTACCCGCGACAAATAGACTAGCAAATATACCAGTTGCCGAGCTGAAGAAAAGAACCAACAGCAAGGCAGACATAAGCTTGTTTTGAATAATGCTGCCCGAATGACCTGCCCGAATTCTAAGCCCCAAATAGATAACTGTATTTATCGTCGGGGCCCACAAGATCAGTGATGTAAGAAAAATATTTTTAGTAAGGCCACTGAAGCAATACACCCCTCTCTTTAGTTCAATCGAGAAGTGCGGGAGAGTCATACCATAAATACCCGCCACGGCTAATCCGGTAAAAACTAACGCGAGGATTATCCCTGCAAAAACTTCCTTTTTCGTTGTGCTTCTCTTCACTTCAATCCTTTACATAACGCAGAGCTAAACGGCGCACAAAGTGGAGCTGGTTTGTGCAATAATTTGCGAAGCAAATGCACAAACAAGCGGAGCTTTGGGCGTCCAGTGGAGGCCGCAGGCCGGAACGGTGTTTTAGCGTTTTGTTATGAGAGACCACGAACCATACCTACAACACCTTAAATATTTTATTACCAACTAAATTGATTGGTAACCCATACATGCTTTTGATTTTACTTATAGCCGCGTTGCCTTTACGCCAAAGCAGTAGCACCAACCTTCTGCGCTTTAAGTAGGAATTGCAAAAAAGCGAAGAAAATACTCGCTAAAATTGCGTTTAGCCTAGTACTTTTTCAGATGGAATGGAAGTGAAACTCCGAGGAAAAAGCCATTCCATAGCGCATACAAATTAACCTAAATTTAAACCTTAAAACCGACCTTGGCGATACCTAGCTGGTAGCTCATAACACAGAGCTAAACGGCGCACAAAGTGGAGCTGGTTTGTGCAACAATTTGCGAAGCAAATGCACAAACAAGCGGAGCTTTGGGCGTCCAGTGGAGGCCGCAGGCCGAAACGGTGTTTTAGCGTATTGTTATATTTAGGGCAACCAAGATACATTTTTAACTTCAGCATAGGCACCACACACGGTAGAACCAGTAGTATTGACCTTAACTGAGCCGCCTGATGCTTTTGAAGCCATTAAAATGCTAAGGACTGCATCTGAAGACATTTTGCTAAAAGGCACTGCAAACCATTCATTATTTGGACTTACTGGGTCTGCTTGACTAACATTTTCAAGCTGAAAAAAGAAACAGTCTCGGGTATCACCACTATGAATAATCTTTACTTTCTTATCCGAGTGAGTAGTTTCTGAAAACACAGGCACGGCAATTATAGCTACCCATAAAAATACAATTAATCGCATAGCTTCTCCTTAATCTTAAAATATAACGCCTAGCTCACCTGCAACCTTTGCGGAGAGCATTTTGTGTAAAATGGAGCTACGCGACATACACAAAATGAGCGTAGCAAAAGTTGTCAGCGTGCAGCTACTTGTTAGGCTTGTTTAGAATATTTTTTACAAGCGAAAACTCACTTTTACCGATTTTCACATAATTCATAGCCGCATAAAAACCTAGTGATTTTGGTGTAGCCGTTAATAAGATATTAGAATACCCTTGATTTCGAAACAACTCCTCAAAACTCAAAAGAAACAGCTTCCCTAGTCCAACACCTTGCAAACTTGAAATCAATCCAAAGTTTAGAATCAGAACTTCTGATACACTTTCAGAATAAGCCTCCAGTACACAGGCAGGTAGATCTACTTGAAAACCCAGATAATATAGGGATTTAATTTCTCTATACGGATTAATATTGAAGCTATTAGTAGTTATACCTTCTATCTCATCTAGCATGCACTCGACTATACTTAGCCTATCGTCGAATTCTGTAATATGTTCTATAAACATTTGAGCCTAACGCCGCTATATGCTGCATTTTTTGTGGAGTGGAGTTTTGGGGTAAAGTGGCGTAGCCACCCCAAAACGGAGCGTAGCAAAAAATGTCAGCATGATAGCCTGGTTATATGCGACCTTCTATTTAACACAATCAGCGCCCATTGATGATTCAATACAAACAGACAACCAATAGCTAGCCTTTTCTGGCTGCTCTAGCTTTTGATAAATGCCGGACAACATATATGCGCCGTAGCCATATCCTTCTGATTTGGTATTCGCAAAACGAACATACCATGCAATAGCCTGATCCATATCTGATTCACGATAAATATTGCCTAGCGCTAAGTATGCAGCAGGCACCTCCTCTGCAGCGGCTAAAATATAATATGCCTTTTCTAGGTTATGTTTTCCAGCAAAACCGTACCCCAACCCAATTGAGTACATTGCAGAACCACTTCCCAATTTTGCAGCCGATACGCAATCGGAGTTTTCGTGAGCTATTTGGAAATTATTCCCAACGCCGACAAAATTAAGACACCTTTCCTCTGAGCTTTCAGCTATAACTTCAAGTGAAAAGACCATAAAAAACAAATTGATATATTTCATCGGATTAGCATATAACGCTGAGCTAAACGGCGCACAAAGTGGAGCTGGTTTGTGCAATTATTTGCGAAGCAAATGCACAAACAAGCGGAGCTTTGGGCGTCCAGTGGAGGCCGCAGGCCGGAACGGTGTTTTAGCGTTTTGTTATGAGAGACCACGAACCGCACCTGCAACACCTTTAAATTTATATTACCAACCAAATAGACTAGTAACCCATACATGCCTTTGATTTTACTTATAGCCGCGTTGCCTTAAAGCCAAAGCAGCAGTACCAACCTTCTGCGCTTTAAGTAGGAATTGCAAAAAAAGACAAGAAAATACTCGCTAAAATTGCGTTTAGCCTAGTACTTTTTCAAATGGAATGGAAGTGAAAAACCGAGGAAAAAGCCATTCCATAGCACATTCAAATTAACCTAAACTTAAACCTTAAAACCGACCTTGGCGATACCTAGCTGGTAGCTCATAACGCATAGCTAAACGGCGCACAAAGTGGAGCTGGTTTGTGCAACAATTTGCGAAGCAAATGCACAAACAAGCGGAGCTTTGGGCGTCCAGTGGAGGCCGCAGGCCGGAACGGTGTTTTAGCGTTTGGTTATGTTTACTTAGAGCTTTCATAGATTTCCATACTGTCGAAATATTGAAACCATATTTTTCTTTTAATTTTTTCAGATAGAATAAAATACCCAACCAACACACCAATCAGACCAGCTGAGATTAATAAAACCAGTCCGAACATTTCAGGAGCGTCAAGTGACCAAAAAAACTCACTCACCCATTCGTTATTCATAATCAGAATTACTAGAAATATGAATATGCTGCTTTCGATGCATTTCCAAACAACTAATCCAAATGGAATTTTAGGTTTATTATTTAACATAGCACTCAAACATTAATGGATAAACATAACGCCTCAAACACCGGCTTGGTGAAGATGGCGGCTTTTTAGCGCAAGCGAAAAAGATGACAGCTTTACCAAGTCCGCGTGCTTTGACTTGTTATACGCTCTCTTCATTCTCAAATAGTCCCGAGTATTCAAAATCGATTTTTTCAAAATCTTCACTATTAAGTAAAGAATGCTCTACATCTAAATATATAGTTTTTGCTTTAGCCTTTAAACGCTCTAATTTCTGAGAATCCATACCGCAAACAAATAGCTGCGACTGTTCTGGGAGATCATCAATTAGCAACGACACGATACTCTCATAATGCTTTGTAGCTTGCTCATGTTGATTTGGAGTGTCAATAACAAGCGGACTTAGAACGTGATTTCCAAACTTATGAATAAGGTTATACACGCTAAGGTAATAAGCAAGCATTGCTCTTGTTGATTCTGCGGCACCACCGCTTTCTGCAACTTTTGCGTGGTTCTCTGGAGACTTAACGGAGTTAGTGTTAACACCAAATGCTTTTAGCTTGGAAAGATATCGCGGGAAGTACTCCTGGAAAGCATCCTTAACTAGTTTTCTGGTTTCCTTTGATGCAGCTGTGCGCTCTTTAACCAATAACTTTTCATCGACATCTAGCTGATGTAAAGACTCGATTTTTATACTTCGATTAGCCTCAACCTTCTTTCTTACTGATTTAGATGAAATCGCATCAAGAACAGAAGATAATGTTCGATTACCATCCTGCTCTGAGGAGTATTTCTCATCTAATTGATCTATCTTCTCTCTCACAGATTTAAAGGCAGAGTCCTTAGCTAATATAGCTTCTTCTAGATGCACTAAGTCGGATTGAAACCTTCTAATGATCTCTTCAGCTTGATTTCTATCCTGATACAATGAGAACCTATTCACTATCGAATTGTCATGAACCACGCCGCACGTGGGGCATTCGATATCCTCATCTAAACATTCGGCAAATTCGTAGTCCGCAACAACATCCTCCAACGATTGTTTAGCTATGACAATTTGTGATTCTACATGAGCCTTTTCTGCCCGTAGGTTTGCCAGCTCTTCAAAAAGAATTTCTTGTTGGAAGTGTAGATCCATTATGTCGACACTTATTTCTTCTTCAATTTCATCCAGCTCTACTTCTTCGATAACTATGCCGCTATTGGCTGAAAACTCACTTACTACAGAAATTGCGGTGTCAAAACGGTCTATTTCTTTATTAGTTTCTGCCATCTCAACTTTTTTTGAGCATATTTCTTTTGTTTTATCGAAATATTCCTTTCCAATCATTCCAGTATGGTAAGGTATTACGGTCTTTTTCCAACTTGGGAACTGACCAAGATTATTGAAGCTAGACCAAGCATTCGCCCAACTTTGCTTTTGGTCTATATAAAATGGTAGAAAATAGTAGGCTGGTGGTGGTGTTACAACTTCATCTTTATCTCGTACGGCCAGCAAAGCGTCAAACTCGAGCAAGGCCATGATCTCGACTGAGAAATCACCACCTGTTGCAGAAAACACTTTATACTTACCTTCATGGTTCTTAAGAATAAATCGGTTTCCATGCCTAGCAATTTGATAGAGCTTACCTTTCACCTCAAAATCCAAAATCACACGACAATCTAGCGACTTCCAGCTGTCATCAAACTGAGGCTCACATCCAAAGCACCAAAATATATTTTTTACTAGCGAAGATTTACCTACGCTATTTTTTTGTTTTGATAGTATTAAGTTGTAGCTCTTTGAGAAGTCGAACTGGGCTGCTTTCTTGGCTGTCTTGCTTAATATTGTCAGTCGATTGAAATACATTTCTTTCATTAGCGCGTTCCCTTAAACTTCTAATTAATTTCTTATAATCAAACTTAGCATCACTCATATTTTAACACCCTCTAAAAGCTCATATAAGAAAGCGCCTGTTATATCCTCTTGGGTTTGAAAAAAACCCAATGTTTTTTCACTTAATTCTTTCTTCACATCAACTTCTAGATCGCGCGCATTGGTATGATTTTTAGCATTGTTTTCTATGCATCTGACAATATCGCTTGAAACTTCTTTTACAATTGAATCCCTGCTTGAAATCTTTCTCGTATAGTATCGATTAAATCCATTAACAACATTTCTTCTAGCTAAAGATTTTAATGAATATTCATCATTAAGGATTTGAATCACCTCAGAAACTATATTCTCATCTGGCTTTCGGCCAATATGCTGCTCGATAACTTCAGATAATTGTCCACTAGTTATGGCTTTTCTTTTAAGAGCGTCATTCCAATTTTTATAGTCAAAGCTATTCTCGCCTTTTCTGTTGAGGTCTCGTATTACACATTCATATATAGAATTTGCATCGTATTTTAGTCCGGGGGCAATCTTGCTTATTAACGAGCTAATTTTTCCTTCAACAACAAGATCAAAACCTCTTTCAGGTAAAGATGGTATAACAAAAGCTAACTTAGGAATAAAACCTTCGGCTCCAGATATGTTTGAAATGGTATCTTCTACCTTTTTAACTTCTTCATTGCTTAGCTCGCCAGAGCCAATTACTTCAAAACTATATCCTTTTTTATGGATATTAAAGCTGTAACCTCCAGTTGAGACAAAATTCACTTTAGATATTCTCTGAGAATATGACTTATCACAACAACTCTCTGCTAACTTCTCAATTAAGGACTTGGACTCACCCTTGGACACGCTGGTCAGGCTGTGAATTGTATGTCTCTTGGATGTCTCTTTAACTTGATTCAGTTCAAACGCTGTTTCGCTAACATCAAGTGAGTCAGCAATAGTAACGTCTTCGTGCTCTTCAATAAAAAGAGCAAACTCATTTCCAGCCTCATGCTCATCCAAGATGCGGCAGAACGCCCAATGATATTGATAGTTGTACTTTCGGAATGTGTCACTTCCTGATTTTTCCCTTTTCGGTTCAAGCCCCAGAGGATTAGCTTGATTCAAATTATTAACATCCATTTCCAATCCTTTTTAATATTCACTAAAGCCGACCAGGCGTATAACGCCCGGCTCACCGAGCAAATTTTTGATGGCGGCTTTTGTGCGTATTTTTGCACAAAAGGTGACAGCGAAAATTTGTCCGGTGCAGCCGTTTGTTAGCTTTGCTTTGTATAATGCTTGTCAAATTCTTTCAGTATATTAGGGTTAAAGTACGCCTTGCTTCCACTATTTGGGTTTGATGGATTATATAACCGTTGGTGGCAATACTTTTCATTGTTCTCATGGGATTTTCGAATTGAATGGTACTCGGCGTTTGCCTTAAAATCCGAATAACGCTTTTTCAGTCGGGTTGTTAAAACGTCGTAATCCCATGGGTACTTATCCATTATCTCTTCTTCTGCAAGCCTCACGACAGGGGCTTTTGCATCATTAGTTATTTGAACGGGGATACCTGATCCGCTTTTAACTTTTTTGAAGTTTACATCAATTCTCAGCGACAAGTTGTAATCAGAAAGCGCCTCATTGTCGTACTCTTTTTCTACAGATTTAATATACTTTAAGAGGTTTTTCTCCGATGCATTAAGGGTTTCACCATTTACAGAATCAAATCCCCTAAAGAATGCCATGGGCATAAGATAAAAGTTGTATTTATCTAAAACGGGACCAAACCACTCTTGCACCAAATGCAAATAATTTTGTAATGAAGCAGTACCGATTTCCTGAACCTTAATAGATAAAGAAAGGTCGTCATTAATGAAATGTATTGAGTTGTCACGTATCTCCGCAAGGGTAGCTATATTAGTTTTTACCGCATTGTTTATTTTTACGCCGTACTCTTCTGTAATTATTCTGTGAGCTTCAAAGAGGCTTACTGACATCGGATTTCCAGCGCGATTATTTTTTATATATTTTTTCTTGGACTTTCCGCCAGCCTTTAATTCTCGGTATTCCCAGACGTACAAACTTGTAACTTGGTTTCTAGCAAGCTGAAGAACCTTAGCTTTCAGTAGCAACTCCCATGCATTAATACAAAGCACCGAGAATGTCTCTTCCCGATAGTTAAAGTCAGGCTTATTATATATTTCAATTGCAGAGAGCATTGCCGCAATTGATTTATCAAGCATTGACCTTGCTCGTGACTTCATACTTGCTCCGTGAAGCTAACGCCTTTGTCATTTGCGTTTTGGTTGTAGTGGAGTTTTGGGGTAAAGTGGCGTAGCCACCCCAAAACGGAGCATAGACCAAAACGTCAAATGGACAAACTTGTTATACCTGACGAATTATATTTTTAGAGTGAAGCTATCAATAAGTTTTTTAAATTCACCTACGTACTCGTTCTTATCCTTTTTCTCGGATACGGCATACATTACATAATATGCGCCGTGTGCGTACACCATTGAAAAGTAAACAAATTTATCATTTCCAGATTTACCTTCAATTGCATTGGCTAGGATAACAATAGCGTCCTCGTTACTTAACTTGGTTTCCTTGGCGCT
Organism: Saccharophagus degradans 2-40; assembly: GCF_000013665.1. Taxonomy (NCBI): domain Bacteria; kingdom Pseudomonadati; phylum Pseudomonadota; class Gammaproteobacteria; order Cellvibrionales; family Cellvibrionaceae; genus Saccharophagus; species Saccharophagus degradans. The sequence continues at coordinate 546,062 of NC_007912.1, read as the reverse complement.
AACAATCTCTATATCTTTTAAGCTATTAATAGACTTCAGCCGCTTTTTTGCATACTCCAATTTGTTGTCTATTTTAAAATTATCGTTAAATGAGGAGGCAATAATCGCATATGGTTGTATATCCGATATTTGCGGAACTTGACCTTCAACGTTAAGGATAATGGCGTTTCCCATTTTTTCCGCAATTTTCAGGTTTTTAGTCTCACTTATTCGAAATGTTAGCCCTTCGAATATATCGACTTCTTGGTTTTTCGCCCATCTAACCGATAAAATAGTTTCTTTTATCTTTCCAGAAAGAGATTCGTCTAATTCTTCTTGATAGCTACCGGTAACTAGAACAGACTCGTTTTCGTCTCCAAATGCAATCATCCATTTTAAGAATGCAATCTCATAAGCTATTTGACTAGCACGAATCAATATAGCATCTTGTTGCCCAAGCTTAATTGATTTCTTGCTAATTACAGTCATGCCTTGTTTAGCTAACTCGCTCTTATTAAGCCCCTGTGAAACTTTGGTGAAGGGACCTGGAATCTCAGTAATCATAATAGATGTACCGTATTCTCTATCTACAAAGCCAGGAAATTGATCGGTCGGTTCTAGATAGCTAGGTGGTTCAATTTGTACTTTGGTTCCGATAACTCTTTCAAGCGCGATAACCGGTACAGCTAAGGCGCAAATACATACGATGATTATTAGTTTTAAACTGTTCAACTGAGTGTGTCCTTTGCTTCTATTTGTAAGTATTCAACTGCATGTGGGTGTATAACGCTTTGCTCATTTGCGCAGCGGTTGTAGTGGATTTTGTGCAACAATGAGCGTAGCGAAGGCACAAAAGGAACGTAGACCGCTGCGTCAAATGGAGCAACTTGTTCTGTGCTAGATGCCGATATGAAGTAAGCATTTATTACCACCGCTGCTTCTCACCAACTCACAGAAAGATATCAATTTCTTTAGTTTTACAACTAACTCATTTTTACTGAAAGTCAGCTTTTCATAGCTTCCAGAATCCTGAGATTCTCCTTCAATCCAAGACCAACTTCCCTTTAAGGAAACTATATCAGGTGCTTCATATAGTATTTGTAACCACCCAGACAGTATTGATTTTAACTTAGATGCACTCTCGCACTTAATTATCGTTGGGCCATACCAACATAAACCTGTAGCTTCTTCTTCCATACACGGATTATATGAAGAAAGCCAAGCGAGAGTGTCAGCAAAATAACTAAGTAGATCATCATGAATTTCTACGTAATCGCTCTGCTTATATTCTTCATAATTATCGATAGAAAAGCTCTCACTATCGATAACAAGAAAATCGTGATTTAGACCTGTCATACTTAAACTCTTGGTGCCACAGAACGCAGAGCTAAACGGCGCACAAAGTGGAGCTGCTTTTGTGCGAAAGTTTGCGAAGCAAATGCACAAAAGAAGCGGAGCTTTGGGCGTCCAGTGGAGGCCACAGGCCGGAACGGTGTTTTAGCGTTTTGTTATGAGAGACCACGAACCATACCTACAACACCTTAAATATTTTATTACCAACTAAATTGATTAGTAACCCATACATGCTTTTGATTTTACTTATAGCCGCGTTGCCTTTACACCAAAGCAGTAGCACCAACCTTCTGCGCTTTAAGCAGGAATTGCAAAAAAGCGAAGAAAATACTCGCTAAAATTGCGTTTAGCCTAGTACTTTTTCAGATGGAATGGAAGTGAAAAACCGAGGAAAAAGCCATTCCATAGCGCATACAAATTAACCTAAATTTAAACCTTAAAACCGACCTTGGCGATACCTAGCTGGTAGCTCATAACGCAGAGTGCAGCGGCAGTTTGTGGAGTGGCGTTTTGTGCTAGCGTAGCGCCTAGTACAAAAAGAGCCACGGAACAAACTGTCCGACTGACACGTATTGTTATGCATTAATTAAATGCAATGATGGTGTATGTTTTACCTGGACCATACTGGTTATCGCTATTAAAAGTTACATCTACCGATACAGCTTCATTTTCTGCGTATTCTCGATCTCCGCATTTTTCTACATTAACCCATAGCTGAATTTCATTTATGCCGTCAGTAATTGCCCCATAACAACCAGCGTCCCCTTCGTACATCCAAAATGACATTTTCCCAGATAACGTTACAACTTCGTGCGACGACGTAGGCAAAGTGGGAAACGCACCACTTGTCTCTTTGGGCTGCTCTAATTCATTAGTGGTTCGGTCAGAGCAAGCAGCCCCAAACAACACTAAAGAAATTACCACCAGTTTCCATAACTTCATTTTTATCTCCTTTATTGGAATTGACGCATAACGCATAGCTAAACGGCGCACAAAGTGGAGCTGGTTTGTGCGAAAATTTGCGAAGCAAATGCACAAACAAGCGGAGCTTTGGGCGTCCAGTGGAGGCCAAAGGCCGGAACGGTGTTTTAGCGTATTGTTATACGTAACCTCGCTAAATGGCTCCAACTTTTTTTAAAGTATAAAATAGGTCTTTACCATATTTAGTACAGTCTATCTTCGCAACTCTATTATCAAGCTCTGTAAACGCTCGATGAAGTGTAAATATCATATCGTTTTCTGTTTTTACTCGATGAAGCTGCTTAACAATAGATTTAATCGTACTATTAAGTTCATCTTCCAACATCGATTTAGCTGATTCATAATCTGGGTCTGATGGGTCTAAATCTGGTTCATCATCATCGTAAGCGGCCCAGGCTATTGGCTTCCATGTATGAACCACTTTCCTCACTTCCTTAAAAGCTTCTACTTCCAGTTTTCTCTTCATCTGTAGTTACGTATAACGCAGAGCTAAACGGCGCGCAAAGTGGAGCTGCTTTTGTGCGAAAATTTGCGAAGCAAATGCACAAAAGAAGCGGAGCTTTGGGCGTCCAGTGGAGGCCACAGGCCGAAACGGTGTTTTAGCGTATTGTTATCACTTTACCTCAATAGAATAACTTGCGGCGACAAAATGGAATATTGAATATATACCTGCCACTAAAAAAGAAAGCCCAACATGGCCAGCGAAAGCCATGTACATCGCTGAAAAAAGTACCATAAATGGAGCCACAACAGCCAATATTCGTATTGGCAGAGCTCCGTTTAGAACCGAAGGAGACATCAGTAACGCGCTACGTATATATGGGCAATTGATTTTTTTCATGTTGTCTTTTGCTACTTTTAAGCAGTACGTTGATTGCGCACCTAGAGCCATATATAGCAACATTACAATTAGGACCCCTTTTTTAGCTTCCACATTAAAACCCAGTATTGGCAAGTTAAAATCGTTCAATGCCTGTGATTGCGCAATTGTCCAGACAAAAACAGCTATTAGGAAGGATAGGTATATCGCCTTTTCTGAGTTAGATATAGCTGCTTTGAAATTATCTATATGAATATTTTCCATTTCTCGGAGTCCTTTTAGTGATAACGCCGCGCACAAGGGCCGGAACGTAGTTGCTTGTTTTGTGGTAGCGTAAGCGTTAAGCCACGAAACAAGCGACGCAGTGGAGGTCCAGCCACGAAGTGGCGTGCTTGATGCGCCTTGTTATGTGTTTGCATGGTAAACCATTTGTATATGCTGAACGCCTGTACGTTTTGAGAAAAAATACGCCCCTACACAATTAAAGCCTTGCCTAGCATAAAGACCTATTGCCGATTTACGTGCATTTAATGATATTTTCTTTGCACCTTGGCCTAGTGCAAGTTGTATAAGTTTTGAAAGCATTTGGCTACCACAACCCTTACCTTGAAAATTCGACGACACAACCATTTGTGATATTTGAAAGCTATCACGACTGAAGCGAGTAAGACGGCTGTAACCCACTAAAGATTCTTCATTGAACGCGGCTAGATGGAAGCTTTTATCCTCGTTTTCGTCTTTGAGAATTTCAAAGGGCAAGTTATGCTCTTTGAAAAATAGGTCATATCGAAGCATTAAGGCTTTTTGATAAATTAGGCTATCTTTCTCTATCAGTTCGACTTTCATTTTTTCTATTCACACATAACGCAGAGCTAAACGGCGCACAAAGTGGAGCTGGTTTGTGCAACAATTTGCGAAGCAAATGCACAAACAAGCGGAGCTTTGGGCGTCCAGTGGAGGCCGAAGGCCGGAACGGTGTTTTAGCGTTTTGTTATGAGAGACCACCAATAACACCTGCTTTACCTTAAATTTTTATTACCAACCAAATAGATTAGTAACCCATACATGCTTTTGATTTTACTTATAGCCGCGTTGCATTAAAGCCACAGCTGTAGCACCAACCTTCTGCGCTTTAAGTAGGAATTGCAAAAAAGCGAAGAAAATACTCGCTAAAATTGCGTTTAGCCTAGTACCTTTTCAGATGGAATGGAAGTGAAAAACCGAGGAAAAAGCCATTCCATAGCGCATACAAATTAATCTAAATTTAAACCTTAAAACCGACCTTGGCGATACCTAGCTGGTAGCTCATAACGCAGAGCTAAACGGCGCACTATGTGTAGCTGGTTTTGTGCGACAATTTGCGAAGCAAATGCACAAAACAAGCGTAGCATTGGGCGTCCAGTGTAGGCCGAAGGCCGAAACGGTGTTTTAGCGTATTGTTATGCTTTTGACTGTTTCGGTACCGCCTTACTAATAGGTTCTTCATCGTTTTCCCATGGAGCACGAATAATACTAAAGTAACCATAGATAAATTCAAATTTATAAGTTTGACCAGCAATTGTTACGACACCAAGAGCAACCCAATGACTACCTCTAAAGGGAACCCAGTATTCTTTGACTCCTTCAACATATACGGTCGAACCTGCAGGGATAATAGCTAATTCCTCAAAGCTGCACCACTCACTTGCAGAGACGAGCTTTACGCGCCGAAACGTAAAGTGGTTCTTATCATCAATGTTTAAGCACAATTTCGCATCCCGTTGAGTGCTTAAAGTATTACCAGAGTAATTAGAAAAATATGGATGAGAAGAAACGTCAAAGACTTTGTGAGCGCATCCGCTTAACATAAAGTAAATAAATACTATTGTGGTAATTCTCATAAACTATGGCCGAGCATAACGCTTTGCTCAGCGGTTGCGGTGAACTGGCGGCTTGTTTGCCGCGCTGCGTAGCAAACGAGGTGACAGTTCACCGCAATCCGACTGGAGCAACTTGTTAGGCTTTTTTGAATCTAGTGGTGAAAATACCACCTAAACCTAATAGCATAATGGCTAATGTTGAAGGTTCTGGAACGTCTACATTTTCAACATTTAACTGCGCAGAGTGACCATAATTGTATTCAAGAGAACTAAACACATCAGTGCCAGTAGTTCTTAAATTGAAACCAACGTAACTGCTAGATACAGAATTTATAAAACCGGTAACATCAAAGAATGAATCTTCACCGTAGGTCAAATCATCACGCAGAGTCAGCGTCCCAAGTAAAGTACCTGCGTTATAATCTGATGAGGTTAGTATTCCATCATTACTTGAAAAACCAAATATATCTACTGTCTTGTCCCATAAAGGCAAGCCGTATGGGTTGAGGGATAATTGTGCACTACTAACACTGCTCCCAACTCCACTCAGTGAAAACTCTACGACAGCCTGAATTGACCCGCTAGCCATTAGATATGCAGAATCTGATACGTTACCGTTACTGTAAATGGATCCATCATCAGATGGGTCAATTAACAAAGCATTAGCAATGCTACTTGACAGACCAAGTAAAGTACCAGCGATTATTGATATACCCTTTTTTTTCATTTTACTTCTCCTTTTTGATAAAACTATAAATTCTATTTATGCCTAACGCCGCAAACAAAGGCGAGCGTAGCGAGTCCAGCCAGCTTGCTGGCGATTTTGATTTGCTTTGTTATGCTTTTTCAATTTCTACATACCAAGGAATACTGACATCTAAAAATCTTGTGGCATCTATTATTTTGATAGACTTTATTTCATCACTCACTATTTCTCTATGAAAATCAGTAACAAAGGCATTAATAAACTGGTAGCAAAACGACATAATCATCTTGGAAATAGCTATAAGCTCATCTATCACTTCACCAAAATCGATAGATAAGTCATTCTCCTGAAATGAATTCATCATCGAATTAAAAGCAATTTCTTCAGATGCATAGAACAACGAATTGCCCTGTGATTTATGCATGAACATTTCGAACTCTTCTGGAAGTTGGTCCGATGAACTATTGTAATTACCCTGCAAATAATGAAATGCGTGATTGTTTCTTATAATATTAACGACATTTTTAGATCCAAAATATTTCTTGATTTTAGCCAGGCTGGAACTAGCCTCATCATTAAATTTTTCTATATAGATTTTGGAGTATGGTTTCGACAGGAAGGACTTCCTTATAAGTTCGTTAGCCTCGTTTAGCTTTCCAGCAAGCATCCTATAATTAAATAGCGACATTGTTATTTGAGCTTTTCGGTCATAATCTTCAACGGCGACTTTATTCTCACACCAAACCGTCTGCTTACTCAAGATGGTTATCTCATTCGCAACATGACCAAGAGCAAAAAAGAATGCTCGCTCATCTTTATTTATTTTTTCTAGCTCCGCTTTGCTTAATTTAAAGCTATATAAGTCGTCCACCAAACGGTACCTTTTTATGCATAACGCAGAGCTAAACGGCGCACAAAGTGGAGCTGCTTTTGTGCAATAATTTGCAAAGCAAATGCACAAAAGAAGCGGAGCTTTGGGCGTCCAGCGGAGGCCGCAGGCCGGAACGGTGTTTTAGCGTTTTGTTATGAGAGACCACTAACTGCACCTGCAACACCTTATTTTTTAATACCAACCAAATTGATTAGTAATCCCATAGATGCTTTTGTCCTTACTTAAAGCAGCGTTGCTCAAAAGCCAACAAGATAATACGAGCCTGAAGACTATTTACCCAACAGGAACATATTTGATGACTAGCACCAACGAGGTTTAACTAATTTGTGTGTTTTTACAATTTAGTTAAACCGGATTAAAACTGCCAACCAAGGGCTACGAAAGCACGTTGTAATTGGCTTTAGCCTATTACTTTTACAAATGGAATGGAAGTGAAAATCAAAGGAAGATAGCCATTCCATAGCACATTCAAATTTACCTATATTTAAACCTTAAAACCGACCTTGGCTATACCTAGCTGGTAGCTCATAACGCTTTTGTAACCGGACCGAATTGCGGAGCGGCTTTGTGTTAAAAGCGCAGCGAACACAAAACCGCGTAGTAATTTGGTTCAGGTTGACAAACTTGTTATGAGTTTTTTCTGCTCAGTATTTTAATAATACGGTTAATTATAATTTCAGATAAATTCCATTCATATCCGTTAAAATCCGTCGTATTAATAAATTGAACCACTACCGCATCTAGATCTTTGTTGTATTTTGCGAGGCTCTGATAGCCGACAACCAAACCTCCATGATCGTAGACATAAGGATAGATTTCCTCTTCTCCTTCTTCAAATACTGAGCCATCGTTTAAGGCACGCAAGAAGATACCCACATCCTCTGCCGTAGCTAACATTCCATACTCGCGAGCTTTAAAATCTTCCTCATGTCCAACGTAATACCCACTCATTACATCATCAAGGTCAACTTCCTTTATTGAAAAATAAGTGTTATTCAATTCGAGGGGGATCAATATTTTTTCCTTAATATATTGCTGGTGGCTATATCCTAATACCTCATCCATGATGTTGCGAAGCAGCAAATAATTAGTATTGGAATATTGATAACCTTCGTCGGGCTCAAAACTCGGCGGTAAGTCGAGCGCAAAATCAAGGGCTGCATGACCATTTTGCTGTTCGTTTTCCCAATAATCAGGATTATCTGTGAAATTGGGAATTCCAGATCTATGTTGAACCATCATTTTTAAGGTAATTTGTTCTGAATTTGCGATTCTTCCTCTAAGTTCTGGAAGGTAATCTACAAGGGGTGCGTCGAGGGATAATCGCTTTTCTTTGACCAATTTTGTTACAGCTACCGCCGTATACAATTTGCTAATACTGGCAATTTTGAATAAGGAATTTGCGTCTGCTGATTTTTTATTTTCTCGATCTTTCCAGCCACCGGTGTAAAACGCTGGAGGTTTTCCTGCTTCGTCCACATAAACAATCATGCCATCAAATCCGTGTCCAATAGCCTCATCCACCTGCTCTTGAACTGTATCGGGTAACGGTAAAATCCAAGCCTTTACTAAAATCCATGGCACGAAGAATAGTGAAATGATAGTTCCAATAAGCAATGTGATTCTTATGGCTAGTATTCTTCGTTTCTTCTTCATTTATATCATATCCAAGCGGTGCTGGGCTCATAACGCATAGCTAAACGGCGCACAAAGTAGAGCTGCTTTTGTGCGAAAATTTGCGAAGCAAATGCACAAAAGAAGCGGAGCTTTGGGCGTCCAGTGGAGGCCGCAGGCCGAAACGGTGTTTTAGCGTATTGTTATGGTTTTTGTGCTTAGAAGCCAATAATTTACCCGCCCAATATGCTGATCATTGTAATGGCTAATACAGACAAAAAAACCGACAGATAAAACAATTTTGCTATTGATAAATCATCAGATTGATCTTTAAAGAATATGTAACTAATTGCATGCTTGGCTCTCGAAGTAGATTGCCTAGTAGAAAATAGAAATACTCCATATCTGATTGCAGCCGCTAACAATAGGACAATGGCGAATACAAAACCTATCAATGCCATAAATGAAATCGCTAACCCTACCAACATCGTCAATCGTCCATTTTCATACAAACCATAACGCAGAGCTAAACGGCGCGCAAAGTGGAGCCGCTTTTGTACAATAATTTGCGAAGCAAATGCACAAAAGAAGCGGAGCTTTGGGCGTCCAGTGGAGGCCGCAGGCCGGAACGGTGTTTTAGCGTTTTGTTATGAGAGACCACTAACCGCACCTGCAACACCTTATTTTTTAATACCAACCAAATAGATTAGTAACCCATAGATGCTTTTGACCTTACTTAAAGCAGCGTTGCTCAAAAGCCAACAAAATAATACGAGCCTGAAGACTATTTACCCAACAGGAACACACTTGATGACTAGCACCAACGAGGTTTAACTAATTTGTGTGTTTTTACAATTTAGTTAAACCGGATTAAAACTGCCAACCAAGGGCTACGAAAGCACGTTGTAATTGGCTTTAGCCTATTACTTTTATAAATGGAATGGAAGTGAAAATCAAAGGAAGATAGCCATTCCATAGCACATTCAAATTTACCTATATTTAAACTTTAAAACCGACCTTGGCGATACCTAGCTGGTAGCTCATAACGCCTTTGTAACAGGCATTTTTTGTGTAGTGGAGTTTTGCGGTAAAATGGCGAAGCCACCGCAAAACGGAGCGTAGCAAAAAATGTCCTGTTGACAAACTTGTTATGTGCCTTTGATTCTACACCGTTTACTTAAAGTACTACCATCCATCAGAACAACAATATTTTCGTTGAAATCTGGATCAGGTTCACCACCACGGAATTTCACGAAACTAATATTATAAAGCCACTGATTAGTTTTAAAGCCTTCAGCACGATACGAGCTTAAACTATAACGAACAATTTCTTCTGACACCTTCCCTTGATATTCGTTCGCAACCCAATCACTTACTATCTTTTTGGCTTCACTAATTTTTATTGGTGGGTCACCATTGCCATCCCAATGTGTACTCAACCGAAGCTCATGTGACGAATCAAAAGTTATTGAGCACTCAAGCCCATTACTCATAGTCCAGCGCTCTACATAAGATTCATTCGCTAACAAATCAACCGAGGAGAATATAACCAGAATAAAAAATATAATTTTCATTTTTAACGTGAACTCTTTAGGCACATAACGCAGAGCTAAACGGCGCACAAAGTGGAGCTGGCTTGTGCAATAATTTGCGAAGCAAATGCACAAACAAGCGGAGCTTTGGGCGTCCAGTGGAGGCCGCAGGCCGGAACGGTGTTTTAGCGTTTTGTTATGAGAGACCACTAACTGCACCTGCAACACCTTATTTTTTTATACCAACCAAATTGATTAGTAACCCATAGATGCTTTTGACCTTACTTAAAGCAGCGTTGCCAAAAAGCCAACAAAATAATACGAACCTGAAGACTATTTACCTAACAGGCACACTCTTGATGACTAGCACCAACGAGGTTTAACTAATTTGTGTGTTTTTACAATTTAGTTAAACCGGATTAAAACTGCCAACCAAAGGCTACGAAAGCACGTTGTAATTGGCTTTAGCCTATTACTTTTACAAATGGAATGGAAGTGAAAATCAAAGGAAGATAGCCATTCCATAGCACATTCAAATTAACCTATATTTAAACTTTAAAACCGACCTTGGCGATACCTAGCTGGTAGCTCATAACGCTTTTGTAACAGGCATTTTTTGTCTAGTGGAGTTTTGCGTTAAAGTGGCGAAGCCACCGCAAAACGAAGCGTAGCAAAAAATGTCCTGCTGACAAAATTGTTACATGTTTGCCAGAGGAATGCCAAGCCTTGGATACACAACCTCTTTAATATATTCAGAAATATAAACTGTATCCAATTCATTAAAGAGATGCATACGATCTTTGAGTTCTGCTGTAACTTTTGCAGAGATTTCCGGTTTAACATCTGGATCTTCCTCATCGCCTTCAGGAGTATGATCATAAACTAGTACGCATAAAGCAGCTAACAATGTTGACCTTTTAGAATGGAGTAATTCTTTTGAATCAACGCCATTTAAAAGCAACTCGATATTGTCTTCTTCCGCTAGCAGTATATCTTCATCTTGCTGGTCAAATTGTAGGCTTTCGTCCTTTCCCCACACTCTAAGTAATTCGCTATCTAAATCAGGTATAGCCCATCCTGCACGCTCTACGTTTTTCACTCCGCAATTAGGACACATACTCTCCCACTTCCTTGTTGATTCAAATGCAGCAACAAGTTTTTCATTTTCCCTCTGCTCTTCAAAACCACAATTTTTACAAGTGCGATATTGCCAATATTTTTCGGACATAGTGATTACATGTAACGCAGAGCTAAACGGCGCACAAAGTGGAGCTGCTTTTGTGCGAAAATTTGCGAAGCAAATGCACAAAAGAAGCGGAGCTTTGGGCGTCCAGTGGAGGCCGCAGGCCGGAACGGTGTTTTAGCGTTTTGTTATGAGAGACCACGAACCATACCTGCAACACCTTAAATATTTTATTACCTATTAAATTGATTAGTAACCCATACATGCTTTTGATTTTGCTTATAGCCGCGTTGCCTTAAAGCCAAAGCAGTAGTACCAACCTTCTGCGCTTTAAGTAGGAATTGCAAAACAGCCAAGAAAATACTCGCTAAAATTGTGTTTAGCCTAGTACTTTTTCAAATGGAATGGAAGTGAAAAACCGAGGAAAAAGCCATTCCATAGCACATTCAAATTAACCTAAATTTAAGCCTTAAAACCGACCTTGGCGACATCTAGCTGGTAGCTCATAACGCCAAGCTCACCTGCAGTTTTTGCGGAGAGCAATTGTGTAAAATGGAGCTACGCGACATACACAATTGAGCGTAGCAAAAAATGTCAGGTGCAGCTTTTTGTTAGGGCTAATTTTTGAGACCACAGGGAAATACACTTCTCAAACTTTCTATTACGCCAAAATGAGCGAGCTTATGATGCTGCTCTGGATTTTCCTTTGCCCATTTTACAAATATTGCAGCACCTTGCCGCGCGGTAACCCCCTCCGGAAAGCATGTATAGATTGTTTCACTCTTGTGAGTTAACCCAAATGAAGATTGAACATCTATTACTCCGGAAATATAAGAATAACAGTATGTTTTCATGCTATTTCCATCTTGTAGCTCGCAAAACGTTTGCATTATTCCAACTGTATCTTGGGCACGCGTAAATGGTGAAACGATTATAAGTAATATAATTACAATAAATTTTAATTTCATAATTCTAACTCTCGCAACACGGGAGCCCTAACGCCAAGCTCACCTGCAAATATTGCTACGCTCGTTTTTGTGTAAAATGGAGCTACGCGACATACACAAAAACGAGCGTAGCAATATTTGTCAGGTGCAGCTTTTTGTTATGTACTGCTAAGTTCACCAAGTATCTCTCTGAGTTCTAACAGGCCTTTTTCGTTCAAAACGTAGCACCCATCTTCGTTTTTTGTTTGAAAATCTTCGTACGCCCAAAGAACCTCTACACGCTCTCTGACTTTATCGAGCTGCTTATCGAAAATTGGAACACTTAAGAAATCATCCCAAAGGTCGTCACTTACAACTCCCGATTCCATTTTAAGTAATACAGCTTCCACTTCCTCTCGACTTCTTTTGATTCTCCTTTCAAGCAACTGCGAAAAGAATGCGATTCCCACACCTATTGCTAGTACAGGAAGCCATATTATCCACTTTAATAAATCGAATACTTTCATTTCATGATTTGCACATAACGCAGAGCTAAACGGCGCACAAAGTGGAGCTGCTTTTGTGCGAAAATTTGCGAAGCAAATGCTCAAAAGAAGCGGAGCTTTGGGCGTCCAGTGGAGGCCGCAGGCCGAAACGGTGTTTTAGCGTATTGTTATGCAAGCTTACTTAAATAGTTCGATCTTCTTATATTCTTTTTCTTGAAGAGTGACTTTACGCATTAAAGCCCCACCCTCAATTCTCGTACTATCTTCAGAACTCTTCGTTTGCGGGAATAAAAAAGCAAATAAATAGTAACTGCCTTCAGGTAAACTCCTGAAATTAAAAACTCCTTCACTGTTACAGATGGTTTTTCTAACAGTTGAATGATACTCAGGAGCATCAGGCGAGAACTTTGGTGGATTGTCTTCAATATATACTTTTCCAAATTCATTATTACCATATGTTAAAAATATTCGTTCATCAGCATATTTTGATGTAGGAATTAACTCGATACTATATCCGCTACAATTTAAAATAGTACCATTTTTAAGAGTCAAACTTGCTTCTCCAGTAATAGATGCCGAGCCTTCGGCTTTAAACCACTCTATTTCCTTCAAATCAAATTCGGTTTTTAGTGGCAAAGTTACCATCTCGCCTGCGTTGGAAATATTTGCAATTATTGCAACAAACAATAAAAATATAGACTTTAATTTCATTAGGATTCCTGATTGAATGGTGTGTGCATAACGCAGAGCTAAGCGGCGCACAAAGTGGAGCTGGCTTGTGCAACAATTTGCGAAGCAAATGCACAAACAAGCGGAGCTTTGGGCGTCCAGTGGAGGCCACAGGCCGGAACGGTGTTTTAGCGTTTTGTTAGGTGTGTACGGCAATAGTTGCATACATTAACACCATAAAATTCATAAATATTTTTACAAATACCACTTTCGCATGCTAAAGCATTGAGAACCGTATAATGACACCCATCATTGCTAACGCTCAATATAAATTGACATTGACTCAATAGGTTTTGTTCGAGACAACCATTCTTGTTTGATTTTCCATTTGGAGCACAATGAAAATTATTAACATACTCATTATGCGTACATCTTTTTATTTTTACCTCCGTATTATCCCTAGAGTATTCTGAGTAGAGATCAAAGAAATCATTAACCACCTTGAGCTCGTTATTGCTTGAGCAAGAACAAATACAGAGTAAAACAAATACGAGACAAGCTTTCACAGACTCACCTAACGCAGAGCTAAACGGCGCACAAAGTGGAGCTGCTTTTGTGCAAGAATTTGCGAAGCAAATGCACAAAAGAAGCGGAGCTTTGGGCGTCCAGTGGAGGCCAAAGGCCGTAACGGTGTTTTAGCGTTTTGTTATGTTTTGGCCGCTAAATATTTTACTATAAATGGTTTTAATATAAATACGGCCGCCATTGCAACTCCATAAGCCAGAGTAAATAACTGCAATATTTCCAATATTCCGTTGGGGAACGAGATACTTAGTCCGATAAACGGAATTAGATATATGAAGTAAAATACTCCGTTAAACCTCCAATTTAAAACCAAACATAAAAAATTAAATACCGCCAACACTACCCCAACCACTAACAGGCTTGCTGTCGGCATTGATACCAAGCAAGATAAAACAAACCCCAATAAAGTGACGAGTGACACTACCCCGCTTAGCTTTATAACACGATTTCCATGCCGGGCTAATGACATACTTGATATACCTGATTAAACATAACGCCGCCCACAGGGGCCGTAGTGGAGGCGAACGTTTTGTGCCAGCGTAGCGAAAAGCACAAAACGAGCGCCGGAACGGAGGTCCAAGCCGCGAAGCGGCTGAGCCTGGTGGGCCTTGTTAAATTTTTTACAAGCAACACTCTTCACTAGATTATAGTGTGGTCACGTACAACCAGAAACGGCCATTCAGTACCAGCACTATCCACAGCTATGGGATCCCCATCCTCAGTTTTCGATATTTCAGCTGTACAATTGACGTAATTTAGCACCACACCATCTTCCGATACATTAAATGTATAATCGCATATTGATCCGTCAACCTGCTTAAAACCTACAACCGCATCCCCACTGGGTGCCTCAAGAATTATATTTTCCATGAACGATCCTATTAAAAGAAATTTAACGCATAGCTAAACGGCGCACAAAGTGGAGCTGGTTTGTGCAACAATTTGCGAAGCAAATGCACAAACAAGCGGAGCTTTGGGCGTCCAGTGGAGGCCGCAGGCCGAAACGGTGTTTTAGCGTATTGTTATGTGTATAGCTCATTGAGCGCGACTAATCTCTTTGGACAATTCCCATGCCCGATTATGAAGCTTGCTGAAATTACAGTTTTTCTTTGTAATTTTTTTAAGTGAAATATCATTAAACGAACCCATTCCGCCATATGCATTTAGCACGCGCTCCACACCACTAAAATCAGATGCGACTATTAGTTCCCGCGCCCGACTCATGTATGAAGCCCAATTTTCGATCTCATCTTCATCAAGGATAATGATCAATTGATCAAGAACTTCTACTAACTCTTTAGTTTTTGGTCCCATACTATTTCTTACACATAACGCATAGCTAAACGGCGCACAAAGTGGAGCTGGTTTGTGCGAAAATTTGCGAAGCAAATGCACAAGCGAGCGGAACTTTGGGCGTCCAGTGGAGGCCGTAGGCCGAAACGGTGTTTGAGCGAATTGTTATGCATTGCTAGAATTATAGACCTCCATGTACGGAGCCCCATTTTTGTTTTTACCTATTATTACCGCTTCAATCACTTGACCAACTACTAGTAATGGAGCTGGCTTTTTAATAGCTCCAGATAGAAAACCACTTACTTCACTACATAGATATCCCCACTCGTAGTCATTTTCTATCTCCACAATATGTCTGCCACCAACCTTACAAGTCTCCCTTGCATATTTTTTCTTCTTTTCGAGTCCCTCTCGCTCTTCTCTTTCAGCTGGTGAGAACTGACTTACGGAGCAGTACCTTTCATCACGATATGTAATATATACAAGAATTTGCTGTCCATAGAGCTTTTCTTCAGTGCCTGCAATATGGAACTCAAGCTCTCTTCCTTTTTGCTCAAGAACGCGTAACTGAGCTTCCTCTCCGCTTTCAAGAACTACGATATAACCCAAGTCAAATTTTGATTTTATAGTGGCTAATACTTTATCTTGATTCATGGTTTAGTTTGCATAACGCCGCGCACAAGGGCCGGAACGTAGTTGGTTGTTTTGTGGTAGCGTAAGCGTTAAACCACAAAACAAGCGACGCAGTGGAGGTCCAGCCACGAAGTGGCGTGCTTGATGCGCCTTGTTATATTTTAAAGTTAATTTCACAGTACGGAACATGAAAAGCAGCCTCTTGATACTGCTTACGATATAAAGTAACGAGCTCTAAAGATTCGGCACGTTTTTCATTTACCGTAAAATAGATACTCGGTCTAACCGAAAGCGATTCATCTTTGATTGGGACTCTAAGTGCCTCTTCGCCTTCAGCACTATACACCAAATAAGTAAAATTGAAGGGTAGGCCCTCATAAGCTTCTGGAAACGAAACCTCAACCCCCATAGTTCCGCTACTGAGGCTCGATTTACTAATAGATATTTCGGAAATAAGCTTTTCTCTTACATTTTCGCTCGCACAACGATTATTATCTTCTATTGAAAAAGAATTACTAGAAATAAGTAGCAGCAAAACGATAAGTTTATTCATAGGTGAAAATATAACGCATAGCTAAACGGCGCACAAAGTGGAGCTGGTTTGTGCAATAATTTGCGAAGCAAATGCACAAACAAGCGGAGCTTTGGGCGTCCAGTGGAGGCCGCAGGCCGGAACGGTGTTTTAGCGTTTTGTTATGTTTATTTACTAGCATGAATAAACCTAAGTGTTTCAACTACTCCAGCACTATTGATTGAGCCTTGAAAAGTTTGTTTGCTATAGGCCGCCAAACTGTAACGCTCTACTACGATTTCTAACGAAACGTCAGACTTAATGCCACCTTTCCTATAGGTCTTAACCCAAACCTCACCGCTCTGAATCTGGCTTGAATTATTTAAAAGATCAAATTCATATTTGCAAATTGACAAATTGCATTCGTAAACTTCATTAACTAGCTGAACCGGATACGAAGAAACGACAAACCAGCGGAGCAACAATAAAAATACCACTATACCCGCTGAGTAAAATAGCCAATTGTCTTTTATTTGGTTCATGCCGACTTAAACATAACGCATAGCTAAACGGCGCACAAAGTGGAGCTGGTTTGTGCGAAAATTTGCGAAGCAAATGCACAAACAAGCGGAGCTTTGGGCGTCCAGTGGAGGCCGTAGGCCGGAACGGTGTTTGAGCGAATTGTTATACGTTTTTTGGCTGATTATTAGCGCTTGCATATCCCCGCACCAAATAATTATTACCATTAACCGAATACGGTATATTGAACTTTAGTAAAACACTCAATACGAATTCCGAATAATCGGTTTCTCTCGGTTTCACTAATCTTCCGATTGATTCTCGTTTTATCGGGTCTATTTCGATCCACTCAATACAGCTAGAATTTCCATGCTTTACCCACTCCCAATCCAGTAAGGAAAAACCGGAAGCCTCTTTCTCTCTCAAGATTTTGATACTAACAACAGGTTCAAATTGCTCGTTAGATGTAAGACCATTGGCAAGTTCATTCCACTTCGTTTTGTTCATAAATGAAGTTAGTGAGTTTGCTTCTAAGTACTGTAGAGTTTCTTCGTTCATTTTTACGTATAACGCAGAGCTAAACGGCGCACAAAGTGGAGCTGGTTTGTGCAACAATTTGCGAAGCAAATGCACAAACAAGCGGAGCTTTGGGCGTCCAGTGGAGGCCGAAGGCCGGAACGGTGTTTTAGCGTTTTGTTATGAGAGACCACTCACCCCACCTGCAACACCTTATTTTTTAATACCAACCAAATAGATTAGTAACCCAAATATGCTTTTGACCTTACTTATACAGCGTTGCCCAAAAGCCAATAAAATAATACGAACCTGAGGACTATTTACCAAACAGGCACAAGCTTGATGACTAGCACCAAGAGGTTTAGCTAATTTGTGTGTTTTTACAATTTAGTTAAACCGGATTAAAACTGCCAACTAAGGGCTACGAAAGCACGTTGTAATTGGCTTTAGCCTATTACTTTTCTAAATGAAATGAAAGTGGAAATCAAAGGGAGATAGCCATTCCATAGCACCTAAAAAAACAATTCCAATTTAGGCCTTAAAACTGACCTTGGCGATACCTAACTGGTAGCTCATAACGCAGAGCTAAACGGCGCACAAAGTGGAGCTGCTTTTGTGCAATAATTTGCGAAGCAAATGCACAAAATAAG
The DNA here is from genome assembly GCF_000013665.1 of Saccharophagus degradans 2-40. Lineage (NCBI taxonomy): Bacteria > Pseudomonadati > Pseudomonadota > Gammaproteobacteria > Cellvibrionales > Cellvibrionaceae > Saccharophagus > Saccharophagus degradans. The sequence goes on along the minus strand of NC_007912.1, from coordinate 528,335 downwards.
CGGAGCTTTGGGCGTCCAGTGGAGGCCACAGGCCGGAACGGTGTTTTAGCGTTTTGTTATGAGAGACCACTAACCGCACCTGCAACACCTTATTTTTTAATACCAACCAAATTGATTAGTAACCCATAGATGCTTTTGACCTTACTTAAAGCAGCGTTGCTCAAAAGCCAACAAAATAATACGAGCCTGAAGACTATTTACCCAACAGGCACACTCTTGATGACTAACACCAACGAGGTTTAACTAATTTGTGTGTTTTTACAATTTAGTTAAACCGGATTAAAACTGCCAACCAAGGGCTACGAAAGCACGTTGTAATTGGCTTTAGCCTATTACTTTTTTAAATGGAATGAAAGTGGAAATCAAAGGGAGATAGCCATTCCATAGCACTTAAAAAAACAATTCCAATTTAGGCCTTAAAACTGACCTTGGCGATAACTAGCTGGTAGCTCATAACGCAGAGCTAAACGGCGCACAAAGTGGAGCTGGTTTGTGCAACAATTTGCGAAGCAAATGCACAAACAAGCGGAGCTTTGGGCGTCCAGTGGAGGCCGAAGGCCGGAACGGTGTTTTAGCGTTTTGTTATGAGAGACCACCAATAACACCTGCTTTACCTTAAATTTTTATTACCAACCAAATAGATTAGTAACCCATACATGCTTTTGATTTCACTTATAGCCGCGTTGCATTAAAGCCACAGCTATAGCACCAACCTTCTGCGCTTTAAGTAGAAACGATAAAACGGCTAAGCCAACACTCGGCAAAATTGCGTTTAGCCTAGTACTTTTATAAATGGAATGGAAGTGAAAAACAGAGGAAAATAGCCATTCCATAGCAAATACAAACATACAAAACTTAGGCCTTAATGTTGACCTTGGCGATACCTAGCTGGTAGTTCATAACGCTGAGCTCACCGGCAACCTTTGCGGAGAGCAATTGTGTAAAATGGAGCACCGCGACATACACAATTGAGCGTAGCAAAGGTTGTCCGGTGCAGCGGATGGTTATATTTTTAGTAACTGCGAAAATGACTCATCTTTGCAAAACCAGTACCTGACCAAACTTCTTGACATCCGCCAGACACATATATTTTTACATCTTTTTGTGCCATATAAGTAGCCAAAATCAATGAGTACCATGATTTTTTCTCTGAAGGATCAAAATAGACATGCCCAGCGTCGATATCATTTCCAGGTTTTGTTTTCCAACAACCTTCAGGATCGTTAAAACTAGACAGTTTTATTATTCCTGTATTCTCATTAAGAATGTAAACGCCTTCAATTTTTACTTTCGCGGTCCAACCACCAGCAAAGCTATTAATAGATAGAAAAATAGCTAAAACAAAAAATATTACTCTTCTCACTTACACTTCCTTTATCTAGGTAAAATATAACGCAGAGCTAAACGGCGCGCAAAGTGGAGCTGCTTTTGTGCAATAATTTGCGAAGCAAATGCACAAAAGAAGCGGAGCTTTGGGCGTCCAGTGGAGGCCATAGCCCGGAACGGTGTTTTAGCGTTTTGTTATGTGCCACGCTACTTTACCAAATATTTTTTTATTTGCGCAGATACCCCAATTAAACAGGCACCAACAACTAAGAATGTAACACCAACATAAATAGGATTTACACCGTCTGCTGGTACTATTTTATAAAACTTGTGCTTACCACCTATTGATTCGTTACCGCCAAAATGAACTCCGCCTACTGGTAGAAGATCACTACCAAAAGCCATCAAGGCTATGAAAATTGGAATAACCCCAATAATTTTTAAAACTAATACCAATAATTTCATTTTCGCCATTTATACATTTAAGTAATATTCATGACCCAAGGGGCCACATAACGCATAGCTAAACGGCGCACAAAGTGGAGCTGCTTTTGTGCAACAATTTGCGAAGCAAATGCACAAAAGAAGCGGAGCTTTGGGCGTCCAGTGGAGGCCATAGGCCGGAACGGTGTTTTAGCGTTTTGTTATGAGAGACCACGAACCATACCTGCAACACCTTAAATATTTTATTACCAATTAAATTGATTAGTAACCCATACATGCTTTTGATTTTGCTTATAGCCGCGTTTCCTTTACACCAAAGCAGTAGCACCAACCTTCTGCGCTTTAAGTAGGAATTGCAAAAAAGCGAAGAAAATACTCGCTAAAATTGCGTTTAGCCTAGTACTTTTTCAGATGGAATAGAAGTTAAAAACCGAGGAAAAAGCCATTCCATAGCGCATACAAATTAACCTAAATTTAAACCTTAAAACCGACCTTGGCGATACATAGCTGGTAGCTCATAACGCATAGCTAAACGGCGCACAAAGTAGAGCTGCTTTTGTGCAATAATTTGCGAAGCAAATGCACAAAAGAAGCGCAGCTTTGGGCGTCCAGTGGAGGCCATAGGCCGGAACGGTGTTTTAGCGTTTTGTTATGTGTGTACCTATTACTTTGATACATATAAGTTAAACGAACTTTGTTAAGTGAGTAACTTTTAGTACGACTTTTGAATTTGATCTATGACTTCAATAAACTTTCGCTTATCTAAAGATTTGCACACCCAAAACTTATACCCTAATCCTTTCGCCTTAGTTTCGTGCTTTATACCAATCGGATCAATTGAATATTTCTCAATGAGGATATCTTCTAATAGATCAAAGTCATCATAGCTCTCAACCTCTGCGAAAATTCCGAAATCGTCTTCTCCAACTATTATTTCCATTTTCTATCTGATTCCAAATTTTCACATAACATTTTAATATATGTCCAAACGCCAAAATATCTTAATACACCAAATATCAGCCAACTATTTTATTTCTGTAGTTCTCATAACGAAAATATCCTAGTAAAAACAAAACCTTAGCAACAATCGATTCATTGCCACAGTTAATAGCTCTCTATTGGCGTTTATTTCAAAATAGTTAGTATCTCGACGTGTGATTAGTACCTGCAATAGTACGATGGATTTTCTCGAAGGTCACGCAAAGCCTGCCTCCTAGCTTAATGCGATAAGTATCATACCGTAAATATACCGTCGCACGGCTAACTATCAATTATTTATATATGCGCTTAGCTAGGGCTTAACTTATTGAAATAATTAGGTATTTCTAGCAGGCGTAATTTTCAATATTTTTATCCCTCATTGGCGCGGAATGCACTTTACACATTTCACCCCGCAACTATACTGTATATATAAACATATACGGAGATAGCTTAGAATGAGAGATGTACGTGGAAATTTACCAGATAACCCCATTCGTTTATTTGATAAATTGCGAGCGCACATGCGCGGTAGGCAGTTGGCATATAAAACCGAGAAAACATATTGTTATTGGATAGCGGACTTTATTCGGTTTAATAATATGGTCCACCCTGATGAGCTTACGCCAGAGCACGTGGATGCATATTTAAGCAGCCTCGCCATCAAGCGTAACTGTTCTGTTAACTCCCAAAAAACTGCGCTTAATGCCCTTTCTTATTTATTTAAGCGTTATTTAAAACGCGAACTCGGCGATTTGGCTTATACGCCTAGCAGCAAGCATAAAAAACTCCCTACCGTATTTAGCCATGATGAAGCCATGCGTGTAATCAGCCACTTACAGGGCGTGCATCAAGTTTTGGTTATGCTTATGTACGGTAGTGGTTTACGTGTAATGGAAGCCGTAAGGCTTCGGGTGCAAGATGTGGATTTTGCAAACGAATGCTTGATGATACGTGAGAGCAAAGGGTTGAAGTGGCGACGAACCTTGCTGCCAAAATCGTTGATTGAACCGCTAACCATTTATAGAGACATAGCCCTAGCCCGACATAAGGCAGATCTGGCCGATGGTTATGGCTCTGTCTATTTACCTAACGCATTGAACGTTAAATACCCCAACGCCAGTAAAGAGCCAGCCTGGCAATATATGTTCCCAGCTCATCATTTGTCGACGGACCCTCGATCTGGCGTATTACGACGCCATCATATGGGCGAGCAAAGCGTGCAACGCGTGGTTAAAATCGCTCTGAAAGAAGCACGTATTTATAAAAAAGCTGGCTGCCATACCTTTCGACATAGTTTTGCCACCAATTTATTACGTGCCGGTACGGATATTCGCAATATCCAAGAAATGCTAGGCCACACGGATATATCCACAACACAAATTTACACACACGTAGTAGGGGTACAAGAAAGAGGGGTAACTAGCCCATTAGATACAGCGAATACTGCATCTATTGATAACCAGCAATTAGTTCGTAAGCTGAATGAACTAAATAAACACGAGCAGGCTGATACAACCCCTTCACCCATGCCACCAACTAAAGTGCGCGAACTAGCACCGTTATATGCGGTAGCTTAACAATACAACCACTTCACCAACTGAGTTTGGTGAAGTGGTATTTATCAAGCGGCTCTTTAGGTTCCGATCGTATCTGTTACCATTTCCTTTACCGCGCTTTCTACCTTGGCTTTTAATTCGGCTTTTAATTCGGTAATTCGAAACGAGTAAACTCGCTATCGTCACCAATCAATACACCTTTGTCTCCACGCGGCACGTATGGGCTTTTTCTAGCTTTCGCAGGTGTTGCATCGGCGCGTTTATAGTAGCCAAGCAAACCCGAAAATACGCCATTCTCAAAGTAGCGAATTTCAATGTCGTGCTTACCTTCTAATAAGTATTGCGTAAAACGCAATTGACCTTCATCCAGTTTGGATAACCCAGGCTCGCTATGCACTACCTTGCCGTCAATTTGTACGTCGTAGCCGTCGTCCACATAAAACGTAAAGGTATAGCTACCACTTTTCTCTACATGCATTACGGTTTTTGCCGTTAGGTAGAAATGATCTTTATAACCTAGCTCACCCAATGTGCCGTGTAATAAATCTTCCGATTGAAAAAACTCTAAGTTGTTTACGGTAAAGGTTTTACTATCTTTAACTTTTTTATCTTGATACAGGTTATAAATATATTGATCACTATTTTCGGCCACTATCTCAATTTTAGGGGTGTAAAAAGTTTTGCTGTACCACTGGTAAGTGTAGTTAGCCGCAGTTACAACACCCACAATAGCGCAGAACACGAAAATGCCTTTTTTATATTTATGATAGTGCCGTATAGAACTCCACGCGGCGGTTACACCTAACACATAAACAATGTATGAAAAGTTTTGAAAGTATTGGTGAGTAATTGTGAAGAAATACAATGAACCAGCACAAAGAACAAAAGATCCAGTAAAGAAAGCCACGTGGGCTACTTTAATATCTTTTTCTTTTAACGGTATAAACAACAAGCCACACAAAATAGTAAGGATAAACAACACATACCGGAATGGATCGTAAAGCGTATTAAACCCCCATACGCTAGGTACTGCTGGGAATAGATTATCGAAATAGAGGTTCTTATAGTCTAACAGGTGGCTCCAATATAAATGCGGATGATCGTGCAGTATATCCCACCCCATTTGGTAGAACGCTTTGGAATCGTATATAGGCGTTGTAGTAAAAACCGTGCCATATTCAGGATGATTGGCAACAGGCGATGGAACAAAGCCGTATTCTAGGCCTTCAAACCTGCTCACAATTTTATGGGATTGCGACTGCCCCAAGAAAAAATTGTACCCAGAGTGGGCGGTAAGATTGCGTAGCTTGCCATCGGATATACGGTAGTTCTCTGCGATAATACCAATAATGACTATTAGAAAACCTAACGAAAAAGCACCTGCTTTTAAGCAGCGGGGGAACATTAGCTTAATCCACTGCTCTCTGTTTGCCCAAGTAAGACTTATGCCTGCAAATAATATATACAAACCAAAAGGCAAGCCCAACAAACCATTCGATGGCCGTACGCCTACCGCAAACGCTAAAAGCACGCCTACGTACGCTATTTTATAGCTGTTGTAATACTTAAATAATAACGCTATTGAAAATATAATTAGCGGGATTGCAAAGGGCTCACCAAGTAAAAATGTATTGAAGTACATTGTGGGGTAAGAAAAAGCATAGGCACCAGCAATATACAAACCCAAGCGGGTATTGGGCTTAAATTGCTGGCCTATCATATATAAACCCAGCGTACCCAAAATGGAGATTAAAATATTTATGGATAGCAATACATCTAATCGGTATTCATTTAAACCTAACAAGTTCAACCATGTAAATATACCGGCTATAACTCGCGGATAGAAAGGTGCATTGGACACCCAAGTGTTGGGGGTTTTCTCGTCGCCAACATAAATTTGTACAGCCCGCTCCCAATAACCGTGCATATCGCTTGTTAAATAATGCTGATACTCAGAAAAACCAAAAACTAAAATAAAATTAGCGATGGTTGAAAGGGCTATAACTGCACTAATGGCGAACCAATGCTGATTCACACAATAGCATAAACATTGCTTTAACCAGCCCGCAAACCCACCGCTATTAGCAAAGGTTGCGGCGGCCACATCGCCAGTATTATTAATTGAGTTATTCATTTTAATGTTTCCACAATACGCTTAAGCGCTTATTTTACTTTTTAATTGTTATGGTTCTTCGCAAACAAAATAGGTTATAAGCCAATTTGGTCTAATGGTTTATTTTTAAATACATCTAGTTCTGCGGGCGTACCAATTACATGCACGCTGGTTACGGGCAAATCAGCAATAGAAACTTTTTTACCATCTGCTAAAAGCTGCTTATATAGCGGTGCAATGTAACGTTCACCGTTTACCAAATTGGCTGGATCACTAAAAAACTTTTGGTATGCATCGGCATAAATTTCGCCACAGGCAAACCAATACAAACCGATAGATGCATAATCGGATATACGTGTTTTTTCGGCGCAATCGGTTGCCCATCCATCTTCGCCCAACTTCACAAAACTCCAGTGGTCGCCCGGCACTTGAAAACAGGGCACCCACCCTTGTGAGCCAGGTTTCATATCGCTAAGCGTTAACGCGCTTGGCTGCACATACGTATCTATGTTGTAAATTAACAAAGGGGTATTTGGAATCCATAAATGGTGCGACAGCAAAGCGCTTGTTGCCTGGCCATCGGTTAAGGCTTGTATTTCTACAATATGCACATCGCTATAGCCAAGCGCTAAGCAACGCTCTTTTACAAACGTCGTAGCGTTATGCTCTTGTAAGCACACAAATATTAAGCGGCTATCAGCGTTAATAATATTTTTTAGGGAGAGCATCGACCACTCAAACAGTGTACGACCATGGGCTTCAATAGCGTATTTAGGTTGCGTATAGCCCGCCTTGTAAAAACGAGATCCCTGCCCAGCCATAGTAATTACAACGTTTGTTCTGTGGTTTTTTTCTAACATAAAATTCTACTAATTATTTGTGCATTAAAGCTTTTTCCGCTGCCGAGTTACTATTTACTATGCTCAAGCAGCCTATCACGCTCTAGTAGCGCTTCTATTTCGTCTAAATTCAATTCTAAAAACTCACGTGGCCGAATGGTTCTGTCATCTATGTAAAAGCCTTTCTTTTGTGGCCAAGGTTTACCAAACATAAGTTCGTCGTAGGGGATATCCCATTTTGCCAACCACTCTATTAGCACGGGTGCGGTAAATTTATTAATACGACCTAAGTTGCCTTTATGCGTATTCATATTGCGCGCAGTAAACAGCAATATGTTAAAACCTTTGGCTTGGTAAGCGCGCAGTTTTTCTACCATATCGCTATAGGGTACTAAATCGGCATAGGACTCTTCTTTACCTTTAATGGGGCAAAGTGTGCCGTCTATATCCACAACCAAGGTGCCGTCGCCGTCAATTAAGGCATCGTCTAATAGGGCACTGCCCCCTGCCATATCAGTGTTGGTGTGCAATTCATTTGTCATTTTCTATCTCGTCTAATATTTCTGCCGCCGTTAATACAAAAGCCACCACCTTTTTAGGATGATCGATATGCAATGGCAACATAGAAAGAAACAGCGTTGCCTCAGCAAGCCTTACATGGCGCCAATCGTAACCGTAGCGTTTTAAGTGGTTCAGAAATATTGCTTTTAACGGTGCGTGATTTTTCGCATGGGTTGCCAGCTGAATATTGTTTTCGTTATCGAGCGTCAGCTCAAACAGGCCATTATTAATAAAATCGTAATTACCCATAACGCTGTGGGATATCTTCGCCAAATCGTAGAGGTGATGGGTCCAAATATCTGCTTCGTTCACAGCCCCTTTGGGGTCGATAAATTTTAATATTGAGCGCTGCTGATCGTACAAGGTGTTGGAGAAACACGGGTCGCCATGGCCAACTACCAAATATTCTGCGGCGAATGCAGGCCGGTATTTGGTATAGAGTGTTTTTAACCGTGTAATTTGATTTGCTAAGTTAAGTGCAGGGTTCGCACCACTAAGCAAAGCATCTACTTTTTTACCTTCGGCGGTATTAATTAATTCGCCAAATCGCTTGTCGAGCTTTTCTAGGTACAGTGCATCGGCACAGGCAAGCGAGTCTTTGGCCGCGCAGGGCTTTTTGGGGCGCTCATTGATAAAAAATAATACGCGCTCTATAAATCGCTCGAAGCTTTCTGGGGTAAATGCAGAATGCACCCATTGTAATGCGGCATCCGCCAAGTAATAGCGCATCATTTTGTAGGATGCACTATCTACCGTTTGCTTAAAGTCAAATGGCTGCACTAGCCATACCTGCATGCTTTCTGGTACCAAGTTAAAAAACGTATATTCGGCAGCTATTTTCTGTTTATCGGTCGATGTTTTGGTATAGAAGTAGGTGCCAATACTCATCGCATTAAAATGGCGCGCTTCCGTTGCGCCACTTATAAACATAAGAAAGTCTTGAATGGTGGACAAATCGAAAATATCCACACTGGATAGCTGCTCTACGTCTAACCACGGGTCTGTCCAAGTATGGATAGGCGCAACCAAGAACTGCTGCCACGCATCCAGTAGCTTTTTACTACTTTTAAAAAAGCACACTAATGGCTTATATCGCCTATCGGTAAAATCTTCTTCGGCATAGGGCAAGCGCTCTATCAGTTGTGCAAAACCATCTAAATTAATAATGCCTGCCGCCGATGACATAACAAACAGGGAAACATCATTACCTATACCTTCTAGCTTGGCGCGCAGTACTTGGACATCATCATTATTTTCTAAATATACAATTTCTTTTTGCGCCCAAAGTGGTAAAGCGTCTATTAGCTTTCGCTTTAAGGTTTGGCGCTGGTAAATAATTTCGCCGTAGCGGCGGGTACCAACAAACGGGGCTATATCACTATTGGTTAAGTCGCGGTTATCGTAAACAATAATTACGCGGTTCGTTGACGAGTTCATATTAACTATTAGCCCTACGAAGTTGCAGTACAACCAAGGTAATTAAACTAAAAACTACAGCCATTGCTGCCAGCGTTATGCTTTTATTAATAGTAAAGGTTTCAATTACACCCGAAAGCACTGGCGGCACATTGCCAGAAAGTATAGAAATAAAATACGTGGTAATTTCATTTAAACTGGTGGAGACGCTGCGAATAAAAGCAACAACGGCCAGTATTTCGCACGCCCAAATTGCTACAGAAGTAAGCAACATGGCAAAAAATCGGCCTTCTAATGAAGCAATAATAGTTGCCTCTAAATGTCGCAACTGATGACTTGCTCGCAATATGCGTAAGCCGCGAGCTGTACTGCTAGAGAGCACTAAATAGCGATTTAAGAAAAGCAACATTTTTGCCGTGGCATAAAACGCTAGTAGGCTTAATACACTTACACTAATAAATAGAATAAATACATAACCAAGCGCTTGCGGTATGGCCACATCAAACAGGTATAGCAATAATATAAACAGCGAAATAACACTTATATCGCCAAACCGCTCTACCAACCAAATAGCCAGTGCTTTATGTTTATTGTCAAAAAGCGCAAACAAACCTATTAGCCGCAGCACCTCACCAATTTTGAACGGGAAAAAACTACTAGGAAAAGCGGTTACCGCGTGCATAGTAACTAACGGTAATATTTGCTTGCGTTGATCTAACGTTAATAAAGCCAAACGCACCATGCGAAACACATGAGATAAACCATAAAGCGAGATAATACCCACCAGTGAGATTGTGGGCGCTGCGCTAACCGCATGCGCAATATCTAAGTAGCGTATTGCCACCCAGCCAACTACGGTGAGTAACACCATCACTAACACTATTTTAATTATGTTAAACGCTAATGATTGCTGCATGGCTAGTATCTGTTCACAAGGTTATCAACTAGCGTTAGCGGTGGTATTGATACTGGAGTGCGTAGCCGCATGCTGCTGGTACACTATATCACCCGTGTATTGCTCAAACGCTTTTGCACGCATATCGCGTTTAAGAAACCCAGCGCGTAGAAAAAAATACGAGCCTAAAAAATACAACACCGTAAACGCCTGCCTAAACATACGCACATTAGATGCCTGATCTTCTTCACGCCAACTAATAGGAAAGTAAGCCACCTTTTGTTTTTTGTTATAACTCGCCAATAACATCACATAGTTAAACGTAAGGTTATCGGGAAAGGTGTGGTAGTAAGCTTGCTTGAAGGTTTTTAAGGAGTAAATATTTAACCCCGAGCCTAAATCGTAAATTCTATGTAATGTCGTTAAGCTAAAAAGTAGGTTATAGACCCTGTTGCCCAAGGTACGTATTAATGAGTAGCCTTTTAACTGGCTGCCCGGCGCAAACCTTGCCCCCAATAAACAATCCACATTTTTATGTGCACCTTCACGCAGCAGTGGCAGTGCGTCGCGAATGTCTGCTTGGTCGTCGCCATGTAACACAATAAGATGGTCGAAGTCGTGCTCTATGGCGTATTTAAACGCTGCTTTATGCGAACCACCTAAGCCGTAATTATCTGCGTTGCGCCAGGCGATAAATTCGCAATCGGTAAAGGTTGTTTTGGCGGTATCGATGGCGCACTGTAAGGTGTCATCTGGTGATTGGTTATCGACCACCAATACCGTATCGACGTGCTGCTGCACTTCTTTGGTAAATTGCGCCAGTACGCGAACAATTTGTTTAGCACAGCGGTAAGCTGGAATAAAAACTAAGGTCTTAGACATTAAGCGTTTTTCACCGTCATAAATCGGGTTAACCATTTCATAAACATGTAATTAGTTAACAGGTTAATGGGCGTAATAATTATTTTACCGGCGATGGCGATATTTACGCCAAGCTCGGTTAGTAGTTGCACGTTAACTAGGCTAGCTACCAATAGCCCTAGGGCAACAGAATAAGCCGTAATGGATGCCGCTTGCCATGCCCAATAGCTGGTAAGGAACACTTTGCGATTTTGATCGCGCCGCCGAAATACGTAACCAAGCGACGTAAAATATACAAAAGTGACACCCACAAAAGACGAAATAAAATTAGCGCTCGATGAGCCAATATCTGTAAGCAGTACCAACAAGCTATACACACCAAAGTCGCACAGCCAGCCCACACCAGAGAGCAGAGCAAACCTTAGGAACTGTTGTATCTTTTGCATGGGTAGGGTCAAAACAAACTCCGCTCGACGCCCGCTAAAGAAACGCTATAAAGGCACATGGGCCATAAACAGTGATTATTACGAGTGATCGTTACTTTTATTTTTATAATGTGCTTTGTTTTACTGCAGGTATTGCGTGCGCATCGGTTACGCCGCGGCAAATACTAGGCTCATCACGCTTGGCGAGCAAGCCTACAAAGCCACTATTATTGAGCAATTGTTTATTTTGCTAACCGGTTTGGCAATTTATACCATAAACGCTATTTTATCTAGCATATGAGGCTTGTTTTAGCCGTTGCCTTTTGATCACGGCCATTGAGCAGCACAGCTGAGCACAACAGGTGGGCAGAACAACCAAGCGAATAGGTACCTACCAAACACACCGTAGCTGTACGTACATAAACACACCGTGAAAACGTGAGCAGGTAAATGTAGGATTATTGGATTGAGAGGCATAAAAAAGGCAGCTTGCGCTGCCTTTTAAAGGAGTAACAAAAGCGATAGCTTATTTGTAAACTGGGAACTCAGCACAAACAGCCAATACTTTTGCTTTTACATCTGCAATTACTTGCTCTGAATTGCCGTTTTCTAAGCTTTCTAGTACGTCGCAAATCCAGTTAGTAAGGTCTATACACTGCTTCTCTTTAAAACCACGGGTAGTTACAGCCGGGGTACCAACGCGTAAACCGCTGGTTACAAACGGTGAGCGTGGGTCGTTAGGTACCGCATTTTTGTTTACGGTAATGTACGCTGCACCCAAAGCGGCATCGGCATCTTTACCGGTGTATTCTTTACCGATTAAGTCTACCAACATAAGGTGGTTTTCGGTTCCGCCAGATACAATTTTAATGCCGCGCTCATTGAATGTTGCAGCCATGGCTTTTGCGTTAGCAACAACTTGTTTTTGATACGCTTTGTACTCGTCGGTCATGGCCTCTTTAAAGCTAATCGCTTTAGCCGCAATGACGTGCATCAATGGGCCACCTTGACCGCCAGGGAATACCGCAGAGTTTAATTTCTTTTCTATCTCTGGGTTGGCTTTGGCAAGGATAATACCACCGCGTGGACCACGTAATGTTTTGTGGGTAGTGGAGGTAGTTACATCGGCAATTTGCACAGGTGATGGGTATACACCAGCGGCAACAAGACCAGCAACGTGAGCCATATCAACCATTAAGTAAGCGCCTACTTCGTCGGCGATATCGCGGAATTTCTGCCAATCTAGTACTTGGCTATAGGCCGAGAAACCAGCAACAATCATTTTTGGCTTGTGCTCACGCGCCAAGTTAGCAATTTCTTCGTAATCGACTAAACCAGTATCTGGGTTAATGCCGTACTGTACCGCGTTGTACATTTTGCCAGAGAAGCTAACGGAAGCACCGTGCGTTAAGTGACCACCGTGCGCCAAGCTCATGCCTAATACGGTATCGCCAGGTGAACACAATGCGGCGTAAACAGCCGAGTTAGCTTGCGAACCAGAGTGCGGCTGTACGTTGGCGTAATCTGCACCAAACAAGGTTTTTGCACGCTCAATAGCCAATGCTTCGGCTTTGTCTACATACTCACAACCACCGTAGTAGCGCTTGCCTGGGTACCCTTCTGCATATTTGTTAGTAAGCTTGGTGCCTTGGGCTTCCATCACCATTGGGCTGGTGTAGTTTTCTGAAGCAATTAACTCAATATGCTCTTCTTGACGCTGGGCTTCATCTTGGATGGATTGCCAAATTTCTGGGTCGAATGCGTCGAGTGTTTGCTTGGTATCAAACATGGGTATCCTCAAACATTAAAGTGCTGATAGTGGTGGTGCCGCGAGTACGGGCTAAGCATGTTGAAGCAAAGCAAGTACGCACGCCAGAATAGGAAAATAAGGCGGCGATTGTACATGATCTAATCTGTTTTCTCACGCTAAAAACGAGGCTAACGTCAGCCATTGCGCCAGCGCTTAATCCGCCCCCGCAAACAACCTTCTTTGCACGCAATAAACTATCCCCTACCCCGCTCAACTTGATATTATGCGTGCCTATTCCACTAGGCTGGCCTTTCGGCTCGGCTACCAATTCTTATACAGCGCAAGCACGAGGTTCTCTCCGCATGGCTCAATACGTATTCACTATGAATCGAGTGGGAAAAATTGTTCCCCCAAAACGCGAAATTCTTAAGGATATCTCCCTTTCTTTCTTCCCTGGCGCCAAAATTGGTGTTTTAGGCTTGAACGGTGCGGGTAAATCGACGCTTTTGCGCATTATGGCAGGCGTGGATCAGGACTATATTGGTGAAGCGCGCCCCATGCCCGATATTAAAGTGGGGTATTTGCAGCAGGAACCTCAGCTGAACCCAGAAAAGGACGTGCGCGGTAACGTATTAGAAGGCATGCAAGAGGCCGTAGATGCTCTGGCCGAACTAGACCGCGTTTACGCCGCTTACGCCGAGCCGGATGCCGACTTTGACGCATTGGCCAAAACCCAAGCGCGTATGGAAGACATTATTCAGGCGTGGGATGCCCACAACATGGAGCACACCCTAGAAGTTGCCGCCGATGCATTGCGCCTACCGCCTTGGGATGCCGATGTAACCAAACTCTCTGGTGGTGAAAAGCGCCGCGTCGCCCTGTGTCGCCTACTGCTTTCTAAGCCAGACATGCTACTGCTCGACGAGCCAACCAACCACTTGGATGCCGAATCTGTTTACTGGTTAGAGCGCTTCTTAAAAGACTTTACCGGCACAGTGGTAGCCATTACCCACGATCGCTACTTTTTGGATAACGCTGCAGGCTGGATATTGGAGCTCGACCGCGGTCACGGTATTCCCTATGAAGGTAACTATTCCGATTGGCTAGACGCGAAAGAAAAGCGCCTAGCGCAGGAAGAGCGCGGCGAAGCTGCGCGTAAAAAAGCGATAAAAGCAGAATTGGAATGGGTACGTCAAAACCCTAAGGGCCGCCAAGCCAAGAGCAAGGCACGTTTAGCGCGTTTTGAAGAAATGCAATCGCAGGATTTCCAATCTCGTAACGAAACCAACGAAATTTACATTCCACCCGGCGAGCGCTTGGGTGACAAAGTGATTGAGTTTAAAGGCGTAAGCAAAGGCTACGGCAAAGAGTTACTTATCGATAACCTTAGCTTTTCAATTCCCAAGGGCGCCATTGTGGGCATTGTGGGCGGTAACGGCGCGGGTAAATCCACCCTGTTTAGAATGATTGCCGGCCAAGAGCAACCCGATAGCGGTACCATTGAGCTGGGCGAAACAGTAAAAGTGGCTTTTGTTGACCAAAGTCGCGACAACCTAGACGACGATAAGAGCGTGTGGGAAGCGGTTTCTGGTGGCTCTGATATTTTAAAAATAGGCAATTACGAAGTGGGCTCGCGCGCGTATATCGGTCGCTTTAACTTTAAAGGTAACGACCAGCAAAAACGTGTGGGTGATTTATCTGGTGGTGAACGCGGCCGCTTACATTTGGCCAACACCTTAAAGCAAGGCGCAAACGTTTTGCTACTGGATGAGCCATCGAACGATTTGGATATTGAAACCCTGCGCGCACTAGAAGAAGCCATTCAAACCTTCCCCGGCAGCGCACTGATTATTTCGCATGACCGCTGGTTCTTAGATCGCGTAGCCACCCATATTTTAGCTTACGAAGGCGATAGCGAAATTGTATTCTTTGAAGGTAACTACACCGAATACCACGAAGACTTTGTTGCCCGCAAAGGCGAAAACGCCCAACCGCGCAGAGTGAAATACAAATCGTTGAAATAAAGTCTGCGTACGCTTAGTATCAAGCGCTGCATTATTTTTACTGGTTAATTACAACCCTAAAAATACTGCAGCGCAATATGTAGGAACCTCTGAATAACCCCAACAGCTTTTTGTCTTTCAGGCTTTTTTGTCCTCTAGGCATACTGGTTGTCTGTCGAAATAAAATAACGACAAGGGCAAGAATGCCTGAAAGCCCCGTAGGGCCTGGCCAAAACGCCCATCCGCTTCGTTGATCTTCTTGCTAAGGACTAAGGCCATTAGCTGCGAAGAACGCCTTGCAGCTGAACGTTTAGGCTCTCGCAAAAAGCTGTTGGGGTTAATCAGAGCTTCCTATAAAAACAACAAAACTAAAACTAACAATAATCATTAGGAAAGGAAAATGACAGAAACTCTTAACCCCTATCAGGCCCCACAGGGTGACCTAGATACAGGCGTATTTGCCGAAGGCGAAGTAGCTCTTTTTAAAGCAAGTACACGTATTGGCCGTTTGCGCTATTTATCTCGCGCTTGCACTTTTGGCATACTCAGTTACTTAGCACTTGGTATTACTGCGGGAATAGCTGCTGCTATAGGCGGGGTAATCGGCGCAGTTTTCTGGCTATTATTTGCCGCAATAGTAATTGGCGTTTTCGCGGTAAGTATTATATTTGGCATACAGCGTTTGCACGATCTGAACCAATCTGGCTGGCTTATTTTATTAAACTTCATACCAATCGCTAACTTGGTAATGATGATATTTCTTATATTTGTACCCGGCACACAGGGCGTAAATAAATGGGGGCATAAACCGCCCGCTAACACCACCAAACACTGGGTAGGCGCATTACTTCCGTTTATTGGCATGTTCGTAATAGGCATTCTTGCAGCAATCTCAATCCCCGCGTACCAAGACTACATAGAGCGTTCGCAATCACAAGAAACAATAGACTGGTCCGAATAAAAAACTCCACAAAAAAGCCCAGCACAAGCTGGGCTTTCAGACGCTAAGAATTTATCTCTAATAGCTAGTTGTTAGAAATTAGTTATTAGCCATTTCACAAAACTCCCGCCCTCTTTATCTCAATATAACTATTCGCCACCTTCACCGCCAATTCCGATGGCTGGCAATCTATGGCGTATACACCTTGGTTACGAATTTCGTTTTGGGCCTGTTGGCGCGCTTGCATGTAGTCGTTTACCGCGAGGTAATCTAGTGCGGTATCCATATCTTTTACTTCGCTATCGTGCATTTCTTTTAAAATGTTTTCGCGAATATTGGCCACTAGTACCACGTGGCGTTTGCGCAATAGGTTAACCGCCATTACCAACTCATCGGATTCTTCATCGCGGGTATTAGTAACCACAATAACCAGCGAACGCTTGCGCTGTAATATAGCTAATTGCTCGGCCGCGGCAACGTAATCGGCCGCGCAGTTTTCTGCGGTTAAGTCGTACATGCCGTTTAATATGGTTTTCATTTTGCCGGCGCCTTTTTGCGGCGGTATCCAGCGGTGGCCATCGCCAAAGCTCATTACACTTACGCTATCCCCTTGGCGCAAGGCTATATAACTTACTAACAGCATGGCGTTTAGCGAGTGGTCAAAATGGCTAAGCTCGCCATCTAGTGCGCGCATGCGTCTACCACTATCCACAAGCAATACAATTTGTTGATCGCGTTCATCTTGGTATTCGCGGGATATTAATTCGCGGCGCCGCGCAGTGGCTTTCCAATCTATTTGTCGCAGCGAATCGCCGCGACGATAATCGCGCAGTTGTAAAAACTCCATACCTTCGCCGCGTCTTGGTCGGCGTTTAATACCTATTTGGCTGGTATGGTTTTCGGTGGCCATTATTGTAAAGGCAGATATTGCGGCGAAATCTGGGTATACCTTTATCTCGCTGCTCGCACCCGCTTGGTACTGTTTAAACCAAAGGCGAAAGGGACTTTCTACCCGCAGGGTACAGGGTGTAATTGTGTGATTGCCGCGCACGACAGGTTTTATTTTGTAGGCCACCTTGGAGTATTGCCCTGGGCGCAATTGCACCTGCAGCGGCATATCTTCACACAGTAATTGATCGGCAAGCCCATCGTGCAGTTGCAGCTTAACCGGCCTTGCAAAATGGTGGTGCAACACAAGGGTTATACTGGTCCAGCGGTTAACGGCAATACTGTGGGGCAATTCGCGCTCGACAAAAATGGGCTTTTGCGCAAGGCACGCCAGCCAATCTAGCAGCAATAAGCCAACAAAAAATAACAGCAGCGCAAAACCAAACGTGGTTACGCTGCTTTCAATAGATTCTATTTCTAGCAACGCAAACAAACTGGTAAGCAAAAATAAAATTGCGCCGCCCCATAAAAAGCAGCCTACCGCCAATTTAGATGGCAACGCGCGCGCTATAAATGCAAATCGCTTAAACAACCCTGTAAACATGCGTGTTACCTGTAGCTCCACATCATTAGCAAACGCCCTTTAGCTGCGCGGCGCTTGTATATGGCGCAAAATATCGCCCAGCACGGCATCTTCACTTACGCCTTCAATTTCTAGCTCGGCAGCCAATAAAATGCGGTGGCGCAGCGCTGCAATGTAAACAGATTTCACATCATCTGGCGTAACAAAGGTATTGTTATTAATAAGGGCAACCGCGCGCGAGGCATTAAGCAAAGCCACACTTGCGCGCGGGCCTGCACCGCGGGCAATGCCTTGCCATTCGCGAGTGGCGCGCACCAGTTTCACCATGTAATCCAACACTTCATCGTCTACCACAATTTTTGTGGCAATTTTTTGCAAGCTGGTAACGTGCTCTTCTTTAATAACAGTTGTAAGCGAATCTAAATCGAAACCGCCGCTTACTTTGCCGCCGCTCATATGGCGCAACATTAACGTTTCATCGCTGTGCGAGGGGTAGTCGATAAGTACTTTTAGCATAAATCGGTCTAGCTCTGCCTCGGGCAATGGGTATGTGCCCTCTTGCTCTACCGGGTTTTGGGTGGCCATTACCATGAAGGGGCTGTGCACTTTAAAGGCTTCGCCTTCAATTGTAATTTGGCCCTCTTGCATTACCTCTAGCAGTGCCGCTTGGGTTTTTGCCGGTGCACGATTAATTTCGTCGGCCAATAGCAAGTTGGTAAATGCTGGGCCTTTACGTATTTCGAATTCTTGTTTACCCATATTAAACATAGCGTGGCCTGTTACATCGCTAGGCATTAAATCGGGAGTAAACTGCACGCGCGAAAATTGGCCGCCAAAGCATTTTGCCAAGGCGCGCACCAATAATGTTTTACCCAAGCCTGGCACACCTTCTAGCAATACGTGCCCTTGGCCGATTAAAGCAACCAGCACTTGTTCGATAATGTCATCTTGGCCGATAAGTACTTTCTTAATTTCTGTTTTTATACTTTGCGCCAAGGCACTTGCTTGGGCTATTTTTTCGTGTAGTTCATCGGTCATAGTGAATCCTTTATTTGCTTTAAGCACTGTACTACGGTGACAAGTTCGTTGGGGTCATCTATATCGGTTTTAATAAAGGCGCGATATAGCTCGGTTCTATCCATTTTGAAGAGCGCTTCCAAATGGTCTAACTTTTCTTTCTCTGGCAATGTGTCGAACCTAGAGATTTTGCGCGAGAGCAACGCAAATACGCTGTGACGCAAACTATTTAACATGCGTTGATGCGCTTGCTTGCGCCATAAAAAGCGAGCGTGGGCGCGCAAGTGCTCGGCAAAACTGCGGCGCGATAAATCTCGCTCTGGGAATACTGGGC
The DNA here is from genome assembly GCF_000013665.1 of Saccharophagus degradans 2-40. Taxonomy (NCBI): domain Bacteria; kingdom Pseudomonadati; phylum Pseudomonadota; class Gammaproteobacteria; order Cellvibrionales; family Cellvibrionaceae; genus Saccharophagus; species Saccharophagus degradans. The sequence goes on along the minus strand of NC_007912.1, from coordinate 509,403 downwards.
CAAAGCGGCGCGAGGTAAACCACAGCCACAACAACAGCGCAATGGTTAGCCCAATAACAACCGCAGGGGCAAATTGCCACGCGGCTTCGCTTAACGCCGGCGATTCCATATTTTGTACAAACCACACTTTGCCGTCGCGATTAATTATTTTTAACAACAGGTAGGCGTTGTCGAGGCAGGCTATATTTTCGTTCCACCAAATATGGTTGTTAACCGTAATATACACTTGGCCGTTGTTCATTAAATACTGCGCAAACAGCATGCCGTTTTCATCGCCCACCCAACCTTCTGGCTCGGCGGATTCATCCATGTAATCAAACAGGCGGCCTCGATTAAAATGTACCGCCAATGGCTCTGCTTCACTCGAAAAAGGAATGAGCGTTGCGGCAGCTAACTTGGGGCACTCGCTGGGGTTGTAGTGCTTGTAAGAGCCATACTTTTTTTCTTGCTCGTCTGGCTTTTCATCTGACTTTGCGTCAGATTTTTCTTCTACGCTGCCCTCTGCTTTGTCGGCATCTGTTTTATCCAGCTTTTCAGGCTGAAGCAGGCTGCTATCCGTTTTATTTTTGGAATTTTTGTCTTCGCCACCTTCAGCTTTTTCGTTTTCTTTTGCAGCAGATTGTTCCGGCTCTAACGTTTCGCTGCGGCTCGATGACTTGTCGGCTTTTTTAAGAAACTCGCCGTCTTCTATATTTTGCTTATTTTTTTGTTCGGTCTTTTTTGCCTCTTCGGCTATATCCTTTAAAAACCCTTCAAAGGGGAATCTGCGTTGCTTTACTCGCTGTTCAGCATCCTCTTGGCTTTCGCCTTGGCGCAACTCTATGGGTGAAATAGATTCGTGTACCTCTACCCCCAAATAATAAAATAACTCATCTGGCTCAACCCCTTTATTGCGTGGGTTATAGGTAGAGGTAACCAACGTGCCGCCGCTGTGCAGCCACGGCGAAAGCTTTTCGAAACGCGCTTCACTAATTACGCCAAAGCTATCAAACAGCACGATTGTGTCGTTAGGCCCGGGGGTATTGCGCGAGCTATTGCCGTCGAGTTTATCGAACAGGGCAAAGCTGCGGCGGTATTCGGTTTCTATGCCCTGTTTTTCTAAAAATTCACGTGCGGCATATACCGGCTCGCGGCGCACATCTTTATTCCAGCCTATATCGTGCTCTATATAGGTCCACTTAACGATAAAGGCATAAAATAAATAAAAGCCAGCAGCCGCAACGGCAATGATAGCGATGGCAATAATAAGCGATTTGCGATCTTTAAGGCGGCGTGCGGTAATGGGGTTGGTGGTATTACTCATGGACACCCTCCTGCTGCACAGGAGCTGCACGCCACACCGCTAGCCAGTCTTTACACAGCGCTATGCCCTCTTCGTTGCTCGGTGCTATATGGCCATAAGCCAAGCGCCGCCAGTGAAAAGTTAAATTGGTAAAATAGGCCATGGGCGCTTCGGCAATATTCAATTTTTGTTGGTCTTTTAAGCTGGCTTTTAGGCACTCTTGCTCTGTTGCACCTTCATCTACATCCAAACCGCGTTTAAATAAATCCACTAACGTGGCTCGGTATAGCAGCGCTAAGCTGGTGCGGTACTGGCCATCTTGCCAAAACTGCAGCGCTTGCTCGGCTACATCGGCGGGCAGTGATTGCGGCCGAACATCCATACCAAACATGGCTTCGGGCGTTTCTTTTTTTTGTTCGCGCTCAAATTCTGGCAATTGAAAACCAAGCAACCAATGGCGGTAATGGAACACAATCCAAAATACCAGTCCAATAACCACTAACCACAACAGAATTTCACCGCCGCTTGCCAACAGCTTGCCAAATAAAGAGAGGTCTGGGCCGGATATCTCAGGCTCAACATCTTCGTCGTCGCCCCATAAGTTCGAAAGCCACTCAAAGAAACTCTTTAGCCATTCCGATTCCAAGTGGGAGTAATCAGCTTGCTTTTCTACTTTTATTTCATGGAAGGCTTCGCCTTCAAATACGTCGGTAATTAATGCTTTCGACTCGTCACGGTTACTCACATCCGTAACCGTGTGTTCGCTAGCAGAGTTATGGCTATCGCTTTGCGCCTGTAGATCTGGACTTACAAAAAAGCTGGTAAAGGTGAGTAACGCTGCAAATAGTAATGCGCTAACACTGCCGCCAAGCTGGGCTTTGCGCGCTGCCTCTTTGGCGTGGCGCTGGGCTATACGGCGAAACGATATTTCTATGTCCCAGGCTTCGAGTTTAATTCTGCGGTTTAGGTAAAGCGCAAAACCCATTGCCACGTAAAAAGGTGCCACTAACGTAAGGGCGCAAAAGTACATGGTATTTTGCAACAGGTTAAACCATGTGTATTCGCGCTCTATAAATAAACCGTATAAATCTACATCCACCGCGCGAGGCACAAGCATGTACGCAATGCCTAATAAGCTTGCCGCCAATATAAACTCAAAGATAAACCCTAAAAGGGTTATCCAAAAAGCGGGGCCAGAGTCTTCGCGGTCTAATACGCTCAATCGGTCTGAGCGGCGACCGCCACTCAAGCCTTCTAGCTGATCAACTGGCAAGTTCATTGAACGCGACGGACTTAAACGTCGCCACGTTAAAGTAATAATTATTTTTCTGAAAACCAGTTTTAATATTTGCCCCACAGCACTGGCGTAGCTTGGGGCTTGGTCAAATACCGCGTGGCTAAGTATATAAAGTAACGGGCGCTCCATAACGGGCTTGAGCCACCAAAAAATAACCACTTGCCACAGTATGTAATCTTGCGGAATAAAACTAAGCGCAAACCAAATAGGCAGTGCCACGGTGAGCCACACTTTAGTAAGCAGCCACCACCAGCGTTTTGCCATAAGCACACCTAGATCGACGGCTTCCCACGGACGGCGCGGGCGAATGGCGATTGTTACCGCGTCTAAATTCACGCGGCCTCCTTAGCGGGCGCATAACCACGACCACTCAACACCAAATACGCAGCAACCACTAACCAGAAAACACCCCCAAATAAATATTTTTGCCAAGGGGCAAGAATATTATTGGACGACCAGAACGCTTCCACAAACGCTGCAATTAACAGCAAAAATGTAACCCCATAAACCAATTTAATGCTTACCTGTGCCGCACGTCGCAACGACTCCACCCGGGGTAAACTACCCGGCGACAGCAGCGCTATGCCAAGCTTTAGCCCTGCGGCCCCAGCAATTACAATGGCGGTTAGCTCGAAGCTGCCGTGGCCCACAACAAAGGTAAAAAAGGTTTCGGTAAATTCAACATTTGTAAGGTGCGCCGCAACGGCACCAATATTCAAACCGTTAAAAATGAGATAAAACAAACTGCCTACGCAAAACAATATACCCGAAGCAAAGGTTTGAAAGGCGACGCTAATGTTGTTGTAAATATAAAAGCCAAACATCTGCCAATTGGTTTCCGATTCCCGCGCGGCACCTAGGGTGCGATTGCTGGGGTCGTACATGGCTTCAAAGTTACTCACTTGGTCTGGCGACATCATGGTGTAGATAAGGTCGGGTTTGAGCAGTATGGCGATAAAAATAAGTAAGCCTGGCCCGTAAAAAAGCGCCGACGACAACCAAAATAATTTTGCTTCTGCGCGTACCAACTGAGGAAAATCCACCATTAAAAAGCGCAGTATTTGGCGGCCAAACCGCGGCTTGCGCTGGTATAGCTGCTGGTGCCCGCGCACAATTAAATCGCCCAGTTTATCCACAAGGTAACTGCTGTAGTTGCGGCGAATTGCCAGTGCATTTAGGTGGCACAGCTTGCGGTACAAGCTGGTGAACTCTTCCATATTGGCATTGGCTTGACCGGGCGCGCGCGCTTTGCGAGACCCAATGGGCCCGCTGTGCTTTTCGTCTAATTCCAGCTGCGCGAGTAGCGCTTCAAATTCTTGCCAAACCGGCTGGTAGCGGCGTTCGAATACACCCTGTTTCATCGGTTTTGCCCCCCGCTAAAATCGCCTACCATACTGTTGGCCATTTGTTTAATAGCAAGCACTGGCTCGTCGGCTTTAATGATGGGCTGCAGCAGTTCGGCAAGCTCCTGTTGGCGCTGGGCCGATAGACTTTTGCTGCGCTCGGCAAACGCCAATAGCGCGCGCTGCTCATCGGTGCGCAGGCTAACAGGTACAGGGCGCTTACCTTTGGCATCTAATACTGGGGCGGGTGTAGGTTGATGGGCGTAAACCACCATGGTACCGGCGGCTAAGTCGCCCAAACGCTGAAACTTGCGAGTGCACAGTATGCTTACTACGCCGGTCATATAGCCTACCGGCAGCATATCAACTGGGCGCATTAAGTTGCGGATTACCGAGGCAGAGAAAGTAAGCGGCGTACCATCGTCGTTGACTACCACTAACCCCATGCTGCGTTTACCCGGCGTGGCGCCGTTTTTCCACACTTCAAAAAATACTGGGTAAAACCAATTAACAAGAAAGTAAAGAATATAAAGAATGCCGTCGCCAAAACCACCCGCCAAGCCGAGCACCGCACCTAAAATACTCAAAGCCACGGTAGTTATTAAGAAATCGATGATATAAGCCACGGCGCGCGGGCCGAACCCTGCAGGGTCAAGTGGCAAGTCGCCGCCCTCGGGAATCTCTAGGGCTATTCGGGTGTCGGTGATCAAACGGGTTCCAATCCTTTAGTTTGCCGCTGTTAGCGCACTGTTGTTATTAGTAGGGCGTGGCAGCGTAGCGCAAATGGCGTCAAATTTGAAGCAAATGACTATGACACGACGCATGCATTTATTTCTATTGTTTATTGGAGCCATGCTCAAATGCTGTCTAAACTCAAAGAGAACTCTTTAGAACTGTGTAGGCAACAATATGACCGAAGAACGCCGGCGATATACCCGTGTCGACTTTGACGCCGAAGCCGCCATTTCGCAAGGTGGGGTGAGCTACCCATCTCAAATCGTTGATGTTTCGCTCAACGGCATATTGTTGGATACCCCAGATCACTACGAGCTGCGCGCCGACTCGCCCGCCGATATTTTTATTCGCCTAAGCGACGAAACCAATATCCATATGCGTGCCACCCTTGTGCACAGCGGCACTCATGTTCTGGGCTTTCACTGCGACAGTATCGATATGGAGAGCATTACCCACCTGCGTCGAATTATTGAACTCAACATGGACGATCCGCACGCCAGCGAGCGTGTTTTAGCAGAACTAATAACGCCACGTTAGAGATCGAGCTATGAAACAAGCCCCAAAGATTGACGACGAGCGCCGCCAGTTCGAGCGCCACAACACGCGCGCACAAGGCACGCTTATCACCGCCGAGACCAATTGGCCGGTATTTGTTATTAACCTTTCTTACTCCGGTGCGCTTATTGCCATATTAGATAACCACCAGCTCGAAGAGGAAGAGTCTATTACTTTGCACCTGGAACTAGAGCACGCTGGCCGCGTAATAGCCCACGGCCGCGTAGCACATTTAAAAGAGCATTATGTGGGCTTAGAGTTTTCGGGCCACGGCGACACCGACCACGAAAAGCTTAGAAAAGTAATAGAATTTGTAGCCCAACGAAACGAAGCCTATAACGCAGAGTCGCCGTGACTCAATCGCTAAACGCTAATTGCTAATGACTAGACATTAGAGATTAGCAATTAGCATTTAACGATTGTTCTAAATGGCTTCTAGGGCTTCGCTTAGTTTTTTGACTGCGACAATTTCCAACCCCTTGATAGGTTCGCGCGGGACGTTGTTGGCGGGAACGATTGCTTTTTTAAAGCCGTGCTTGGCCGCTTCGCGCAGGCGCTCTTGGCCACTGGGCACGGGGCGAATCTCCCCCGCTAGGCCCACTTCGCCAAATACCACTAAGTCGCGCGGTAGGGGTTGATCCCTAAAGCTCGACACCAGCGCCAACAACAACGCCAAGTCGGCACTGGTTTCTACAATTTTCACACCGCCCACAACGTTTACAAACACATCTTGATCGCCAACCATAATGCCGCCGTGGCGGTGCAGCACCGCTAGTAACATCGCCAGCCGGTTTTGCTCTAGCCCTACCGCAACGCGGCGCGGGTTACCCAAGCTCGACATATCCACCAAGCCTTGTATTTCGACCAACAGCGGGCGCGTGCCTTCCCACACCACCATGACTACCGAGCCAGAGGCCACTTCGTCGGAGCGCTGCAAGAAAATAGCCGACGGGTTAGACACCTCTTTTAAGCCCTGCTCGGTCATGGCAAACACCCCCAGCTCGTTCACCGCGCCAAAGCGGTTTTTACTGCCGCGCAAGGTGCGAAACCGACTGTCATTAGAGCCTTCTATCATGATGGAGCAATCGATAATGTGCTCGAGCACTTTCGGGCCGGCAAGGCTGCCATCTTTGGTTACATGTCCCACCAAAATAAGCACTGTGCCGGTTTGTTTGGCGTAGCGAGTGAGCGCTGCAGCTGATTCGCGCACCTGCGACACACTGCCTGGGGCAGATTGAATATCGGCGTGATGCATTACCTGAATAGAATCCACCACCATAAGTTTGGGTTTAACTTGGTCGGCACTGGCCAAGAGTGCATCGACATCGGTGGCAGATAAAAGCTGGAGTTTGTCGGTAGGTAACCCTAAACGCTGCGCGCGCATTGCCACCTGTTGCAGCGATTCCTCACCGGTTACGTATAGCGCAGGGTGTTTTTGCGATAAATGACAAAGAGTTTGCAGTAGCAGCGTTGATTTACCCGCACCAGGGTTGCCACCAATAAGCACCACCGAGCCGGGCACAAAGCCGCCACCCAGTACGCGGTCTAATTCATCCATACCACTGGCAATACGCGGCAACTCGGCCAAATCTATTTCGGCGAGGGGCGTAACCTTAGATAAACCCTGCCCTGCGTAGCCCGCTTGGCTTGCACTGCGACTACTTGTAGCCGCGCCCAAGCGCACTTCTTGTACGGTATTCCACTGGCCACATTCGGCGCACTGTCCTTGCCACTTGGAGTAATCTGCGCCGCAATCGGTACATACGTAGCCGGTTTTTTGCTTTGCCAAAATCTACTCCCTCTGCTCTTTTACCGTGCTTTGTGCTGGTGTTTTGCCAGCGTCGGCGCGGATTTTGTCGCGCACCCCCATCCACACTTTACCCAAAATATTTTCACCGCGTTGATCGCGCGCTATACCCCAGTAGTGATCGTACAACGAGGTTTCCACAATATGCTGGTCGCCGGTTTCAAGCAGGGCATCTTTAATATCGGGGTGAGTCATAGTTTGCGTGTAGAGGGCGCGGGTCATTAATACGCGGCGCAAGTTTTTCCAATCTTTGCGCTTGCGGCGATACCAAGGGCTACCCAAGGCATGAGCCTGCTCGCCACTGGCGGCTTGGCGAATTTTGTCTGCCAGCGCAGCACTCGCCACCAAGTTAGCCTGTAAGTAATGCTCTGCGGTAGGCCATGTATGGCCATCTAACTGAAATGGGCGCAAAACACAGGGCGATAACCAATGGCTGGCATCAAAACGCGAGAATGAGAGGGCTTTTTCTAAAAGGGTGTCGTGTTGAAACATGGTAAAACCTGAACAGCGCAAGGGTGCCCATTGTTGGCGAGGGGCGCGCTATCGTCAAGCGAAGTTCCGGTTTGAATAGCTGGACTTAGATAGTTACTCAACCACGGCCTTGCTAGGCAAGTACACATAAAAGCGACTGCCGCGACCGTATTCCGATTCAACTTTAAGCCAACCTTTATGCAGGCGCACAAACTCGTTCACAATATATAGCCCCAAGCCCGAGCCGCGACCTATTTGCATACGGCTTTGCATATCGAACTGCTCAAAGCGCTTAAACAACCGTTTTTGATCTTCTGCTTTTATGCCTATGCCACTGTCTTCTACACATATTTCAATGGCATCATCCACATAGCGCAACGCCACCACAATTTCGCCCTGCTCACTGTATTTAACGGCGTTGCTCACAAGGTTAAGCATTACTTGGCGAATACGCAGCTCATCGACTTCGCCCACTAAAGTTTCTGGGGCATGCAGCGTTAGACGCAAGCCTTTGCTGTGAGCGGCTTCTTGCTGGTCTTCTATGGCGTAGCGGCACACTTGCGTTAAATCCGTTGGTCGCGGCGAAATTTCCATACGCCCCGCATCAATTTTGGTGAGATCGAGCACATCGTTAATAAGCTGTAGCAGGTGCTCCCCACTGCGACTGATTACCCCAAGGGAATGCACTTGGCGCTCATCTAAATTTTCTTGCGTTTTTAAAATGCGTTTAGAAAAACCAATAATTGAATTAAGCGGGGTGCGCAACTCGTGGGACATATTAGCCAGAAAATCACTTTTGGCTTGGTTGCTAGCCTCTGCAGCTTCCAGCGCCATTTCACGCTCTACATCCGCTTCGTGCTTTTCTTGCAGCATGGTTAAAAAATTGGCTTGAATGCCATCTATTTCATCGCCGTCGCGTTTAACAAGCTTACTGCCGGTTAGCTGTTCTACCTCGCTGGCAATTAAACTTTCGAATTTAGATAAACGCCGAAACAACACCCGTTGCTGCACCCAGCTAGAGGCAAACAACATAGACAAAATTGAAATAATTAAAACCCAGATAGTTAGGTTTAGGGCGCTAGCCAATTCACCGCTGGCCTTTTGCGCATTAATAACAAAAATAATGGTCATATCGCGCAGCGACACTGTGGCGGGGTCGTACAATTTAATGCGCGCAGCCATATGGTAGCGGCTACCTTCCTCTATAAAATACACATTTTCGAGCCGGTCTATTTTTGCCAGCAGCGGCAGGGCCAAGGTGTATTCGGCGAGCGCCGATTGAGGGGAATTGATTAAGCGATTTTTAGATGCCGCCAAAATAGTTTGACTGCGCTCATCAATCAACGCCACAAACTCCAGCTCGCGGTACACCCCTAAAGCATTAACAAGGCGCACAACATTGGAATTGCTACCGTTAATTTGCGCCCCGAGCACAATCGAGTCGACCAGTAAATTAGCTAAGCGCACGGCACTTTTTTGTGTGAGCTCGCGACCTTCGCTGCGCACCACCCAATAGATAACCACCACAAGCACTACCCCAACGACCACGATGGGAGTACTTAATTTAAACGCAACCGACGTGCGCCATAACCTAGCAAAACGACTAAGCATTAAAACATCTCACGATTCACCATCGTATGCACGCGCGAGCAATTGCTGTTATGTTGATTAATTTCTTTTAACACTTCGCAGGTTTCCATTAATTTGTTGGTTAGCGACGACCAATCGCGCAATATTTGTAGTGCGCCATCTTTATCAAATACATGTATTTCGTTGTTGAACATTGTTTCAAATTCTTCTACTGAAACTTGTTCTCGCTCCGCCATAATGGCAAATGCCTGTTTGGGGTGTTGCTCTGTATATTCGTAAGCGCGTTGCCAAACGGCTAACAACTGCTGAGGTAGCGCCGGGTAGCGCTCAAGCACCGACTGTTTGATAGATAGCACATCGAGTATCTCTTCTGGCGCTTCACGCGAAGTGAATAGCTTATGCACACCTTCCGCCTTTAGGGCCTCTATAGACGTTGGCGGGTAGGTAACAAGTGCATCTAGCACACCCAGTGCCAGCTCTTCGCTCCCCTGTGACTGCCCCACATTTACCACCTCTACGTCGCTCAGGGATAAACCAACCCGCCGAAGCGCGTGGTATAAAACGTGTATACCCAAACTGTTGGCTTCGCAGCCCACCCGCTTACCTTTTAGCTCGGTTAAACTTGTGATGCCGGCCTGCGCCAAAATAACATCGCCGCCGTTGCTGTAGTCGGTGGGAATAACCACCTGCAACGGGTAAGCGGAATCAACTTGAATAAGTACGGCTTCCACCAAGGTGGATGTTAAGCCGTCAACCTGCCCCGACATATAAGCGCGCTGCGCATCACTAAGCGAGTTAAGCTCCACTAAGCGCACATCCAACCCCAGCTCGTGAAAAAAACCCTGCTCTTGCGCCAAATACAGCAACTCGTAACCGGGCCAGGGGTTTATGGCAATGGAAAGCTGCTGCATCTCATTGCGGGAACACGCACCCAACACTAAAACAAGCAGGGCAGCTGCAACAGCTTTCATGCTTAGGAGTCGTTTTGGCATTGCGTTAAACATCATCAGATATCGGCTTCCTTTAGCTACTCACCTTGTAGCTGGCTTGCTTACAGCCCTTGCGAGCTCACCCCTTAACTATAGGTTAAGATTAGAAAATGCGCCGACCGAATTACATCCGTTTACTGCGCCCAAAGCCGATAAATGTTAGGCTAGGCGCCTAGCAGCTACCCGCCTACAAGGCTGATATGCTCGGTGGGCACATCGCTTATCTAAGCGCGGGTACAAGTACCTGGGCAAGAATCTGAACAGCCACACCGCAGGCCGCCCACCGTGCAGAGCATTTAGCTGCAGTGCCTGTGCACATATGTAAGTCACCGATCCAACACAGAGACCCCTATGAAAAGTTCGCTCGTTCCAGAAAAAACCATTGCTGTACCGCCCTCGCTGGCAGCAACAATTGGTTTAGAGGAAGCCGTCATGCTGGCGGTGTTAGCGGATTTAGGCCCTCTGGCCGAAGCGCGCCCCAACAACGGTTACACTTGGCTCACCATTGCCACCGAACATTTGGCCGAAGCTACCCCCTTTTGGGATGCGCGAGAAGTTCAACGCGTGTGCCAAAGCCTGCGTGACAAAGGCATTTTGCTTATTGGCTCGGCGCACTTTGGCAGCGAGCCCAGCTTTAAATTTGCCTATAACGAGCGCAGCGCGGCACCAGCGCAAACAGGCCGCACACCCATTGTATCTATGCCGCAAAAGGGCCCTACTATTCGCGCCGAAGAAGCGCAGGTAGATGAGATAAGCCAATCGTTCGGCAAGAATTTTTTGGGGGCCAATTGGCGCCCATCACGCGATACCCTCACCCAACTAGCACAACACAATATTCCCGAGCACTTTGCCCTAGAGCAATTGCCTAACTTTATTACCTATTGGCGCGAACGCCGCGAAGCGCACAGGTCGTGGGGTGCGAAGTTTGTGCAGCATGTTATTTTTAAATGGCGCGATTTCGAGTCCAAGCGCAACCAAAAAGACCAAGCCATTGCCATGCACGCAGCTTGGCAGCCCAGCTTAGATGCCATGGATGTACTCACGGTGCACGCGGGTATTAGCCGCGGCTTTGTGGAAGATGCCATTCCAGAGTTTGTACTGTATTGGCAAGAGCGCGGCGATGTGCTTAAAACATGGAACTCCAAGTTTATTCAACATGTGCGCCTGCAGTGGAAAAAATACAACAGTGCGGTAGAGCACAGCACCGACCCTAAACCCATACCCGAGAACTGGCAACCCTCTAACGATGTGTACGATGTATTGCGCTTGGCCAATATTGACCTTGCGTTTGCCCAGTCAGTGCTGCCAGAATTCATCCTATACTGGCGCGATAGCAAGCAAGTGCACACGTCGTGGAACACGCGGTTTTTACAACACGTAAAATTCCACTGGGCCAAACGCCTAGCCAATGGCACAGCAACGAATAACGGCACGCAACCCGCGCAGAGATCGACAAGAGAGATAAGCATTGAAGAACAACTTACCGACAGAAGCTGGGCAGTCTAATAGCGGCCAGCGCCAGCCCCCAAACACCGGCCATATAGATGCCATTAATCAGGTGTTTGCGCTGTTTCAGCTTAACTACCACAACCAGTACTTTAAGGCTTTTTCTAACGATAAAGACCTAAACTACATCAAGCGGTTATGGTTGGATTCGCTGTCGCGCTTTGAGCCAGAAGTGCTGCTTAAAGCATCGCGCTCGGTTATTGAAAACAGTGAATTTTTGCCCACTCTAAAACGCATGATTCAAGCCTGTGAAGAAGCGGCCCAGCCAGATTTACCCGACGCGCACCAAGCGTTTATTGAGGCCTGCCAAGCCCCTTCGCCCAAAGCCGGGTTTACTTGGTCGCACCCCATTGTTTATCACGCGGGCAAAGCCAGCGATTGGTTCTTTTTACAAAATAACCCCGAGCACATCGCCTTCCCAGTATTTAAAGCTAATTTCAATAAATTATGCGAACGCCTATTAAAGGGCGAAGAATTGCCCGCCCCGCAAGTTAAGGCGTTACCGGCCGAAACGACCACCCCTCTAAACAAGCAAGAAAACCAAGTGCGCCTTAAACAGCTGCGCGACACATTAAAAATATAGCTCTCCAATTAACAGCTATTATTTAAGTTGTGCACCGCGCTACTTGCGAACAAAAAGGCAGTAATGATTACTGCCTAAAATAAACCAATACCCTCTTTCTTTTGCGCCTAAGGATACCCATGCAAAACGCTAAAACTAAGTTTATTGCACTGCTTTTTACCGCCTATATTATTGCCACCTTTGGCCTACTTATTTGGGCAATTCAGCACTCCCCCAGCCGCGCCATTAATACTTCTACTGCGTTTGGCCCAGCCCCAGACTTTAGCGCCATTACCGATATTGCCGAACGCAAAGCGACGTTTTTTAATTATTTCACCCCCATTATTGAACACAAAAACACGTTAATACTTGCCGACAGAGAACGACTGGCGGCGGTGCAAAACGACTGGCAAGAAGATGCAACACTCAGCAACACTCACCAGTTTTATCTTTCGCGCTGGCTTAAGCGCTATAAAATTAAAGAAGAGTGGCCAATCGAAAAACAATTGGCAGAGCTAAACAAGCGCATGCACATCATTCCGCCCGCACTGGTATTGGCGCAAGCAGCTAACGAATCGGCTTGGGGTACATCGCGCTTTGCGCAAGATGGCAATAATTATTTTGGTCAGTGGTGTTTTAAAAAGGGCTGCGGCTTGGTGCCAAGTGGACGACGCGCTAACGCTAAACATGAAGTGCGAAAATTTAAAAGCCCAGCGGGTTCGGTGGACGCCTACCTGCGCAACTTAAATACTCACCGTGCTTACAAGCAATTGAGAAACATTCGCGCCCAGCTGCATCAAGCGAATCAGCCAATTACCGGCGTAGCATTGGCGGAAGGTTTAATAAAATACTCGGAGCGCGGTGAAGAATACGTGCATGAGTTACAAGCGATGATGCGCAGTAACGGCTTAGAGGAGTAAGCGTAGGCATAAGTGAAGAGGCAGTAAAGTTAAACTGCTTTTTAGATAAATGCTAACCCCACACCTTCATCGGAGAGGCGCACAACCTCTAAGTGCGTCTCGGAAACCGAGTCACAATCTGCGTAAAGCTTAGCTTGAATACGCTCACCTATAGCAACAAAACTCACTAAATCGGCACAGGAAACAAACACACCGGTTTCAGAGATATCTCGCGTCTCGGTGACTATTTCGCCAAACTCTTTATGGGTTAGCCGTACCGCACACTTAACAAGTTTACGACCGTGCTTTCTAAACTCAGACATTTTAATTACTACAAAAATGGGTTTAGTAATACCAATTAACTAGAAAACTAGTTAGTGCTCGTACTACGGTTTAGGATGTATGTGTTTTAGCTATTATTGTTGTTGCCGCTAAACAGTGTAAGAGAGTGTGTCACCAGTTTACACATGGATCAAGTAGCAGAATGGTGATTCTTAAACAATAAAAGGGATTTAGACGCTGATATTTCTCGAATGCCAACCGTTTCGCATTGCGTTTTTTACATTTTAATCTAGCTCTTCAAGGCGCGTTCAATTCTTGGTCAAAAAAAAGCGAACAAGAATTTTGTTCGCTTCAAATAAAAAACTAATACGGCAAAGCACTACTTAAGTGCACATCGACTACCTATAGTAATTCGACAGCATCCACCTTTTGGAAGCCGCGTGGCAATTTATTACCTCGCCGTCCGCGCTCGCCAATATAGTGCTCTAAATCTTTAAACTTAAGATTTAAATGGCGCTTACCCGAAACCACTTTCAAGGTATCGCTCGCTTGCACTACGGCTAAAGCAATTACAAACTCTTCGCGGTTTTGTACGCGGGCAGAAGGAATATTAATAATTTTATTGCCTTTACCGCGCGCTAACTCAGGCAGCTCGGTAACTTTAAATACTAATAAGCGACCTTCGTTGCTAAAGGCGGCAAGCCAGGTGTTATCTAAATCTTCTATCACGGTGGGCGGTAAAACTTCAGCACCTTTAGGAAGCGTTAGCGCAGCTTTACCCGCTTTATTTTTAGACACTAAATCGCCTAGCTTGCCCACAAAACCGTAACCGGCATCCGAAGCTAACAGCACACGCTGATCTTCACTGCCCATTAACATGCCTTCGATAGTGGCACCGCTGGGAGGATTTAGTCTGCCGGTAACAGGTTCGCCCTGCCCACGTGCCGACGGCAACGTGTGTGCAGCTAAAGCGTAACTGCGACCAGTTGAATCAATTAAAATAACGCTTTGATTACTTTTGCCCCGCGAAGCAAATTTAAATTCATCGCCGGCTTTATAACTGAGCGATGCGGGGTCCATTTCGTGACCCTTGGCGGAGCGTATCCAGCCTTTTTCTGAAAGCACAACGGTCACCGGTTCGCTAGTTAGCAACTGGTCTTCGCTAAATGCTTGTGACTCTTCGCGGGTAACAATTGGCGAGCGGCGTTCGTCGCCGTGCTCTTTTAGTACCTGCAACATATCTTTTTTGATAAGTGTTTTCATCATGCGCGCAGAGCCAAGCGTTTTTTCTATGGTGTCGCGCTCTTTTTGCAACTCGTCTTGCTCGCCGCGTATTTTCATTTCCTCTAAACGAGCCAACTGGCGTAACCGCGTATCTAAAATATAGTTGGCTTGCTCTTCGGTTAAATCAAACCGCTGCATGAGCACTTCGCGCGGCTTGTCTTCGGTGCGAACAATTTCAATTACTTCATCGAGGTTTAAAAAAGCAATTAACGCTGCGTCCAATAAATGTAAACGGCGATTTACCCAATCCAACCTGTGCTGCAAACGACGGCGCACGGTTACCATGCGGAAGCTCAACCAGTCGCCAAGAATTTTATCGAGCGAACGCACACCTGGACGGCCGTTAATACCAATCATATTGAGGTTAACGCGGTAGTTGCGTTCTAAATCGGTAGTGGCAAACAGGTGGTTCATAACGCCATCTATGTCTATGCGGTTAGAGCGCGGCACTATCACTAAACGGGTGGGGTTTTCATGGTCGGATTCATCGCGCAAGTCTGCCACCATTGGCAGCTTTTTAGCCTGCATTTGCGCGGCTATTTGCTCGAGAATTTTTGCACCGCTTACCTGATGAGGCAGAGCGGTAATGACCGCATCGTTACCTTCTTTGGTCCAAATTGCGCGCATTTTTAGCGAGCCTTTGCCGGTTTCGTACATTTTTATAATGTCTTCACGCGGCGAAATAATTTCGGCTTCGGTAGGCATATCTGGGCCTAACAGGTGCTCGCACAATTCGGGTACGGTAGCGTTGGGGTTTTCCAACAGGTGAATTGTTGCATTCACCAACTCGCGCAAATTGTGCGGCGGTATATCGGTGGCCATACCCACAGCAATACCTGTGGTGCCGTTTAGTAGAACGGTGGGCACTTTTGCCGGCAGCACTTTGGGTTCATCTAAGGTGCCGTCGAAGTTGGGCTGCCAATCTACCGTGCCTTGGCCAAGCTCGGCCAACAACACATCACTAAACGCCGCCAAGCGCGACTCGGTGTATCGCATAGCCGCAAACGATTTGGGGTCATCCTGCGAACCCCAGTTACCTTGACCATCTACCAGTGGGTAACGAAACGAGAACGGCTGCGCCATGATAACCATGGCTTCGTAGGAGGCGCTGTCGCCGTGCGGGTGGAACTTACCGATTACATCACCCACGGTGCGGGCGGACTTTTTATACTTGGCGGTGGACTTTAAGCCCAGCTCGCTCATGGCATAAACAATGCGGCGCTGAACGGGTTTAAGGCCGTCACCTACGTGGGGTAAGGCGCGGTCGAGAATAACGTACATGGAGTAATCCAAATACGCTTTTTCGGAAAACTGCTTGAGCGGTATTTGCTCTTCGGCATCGTATACTACTGTGGATTCGGTCATAAAGCGGGAGGCCCGATCAGTTATTCGTTATGATGGCTTGTTGGCGAATATCTCGCCTTTTATACCCGTTGCTCGATTCTTTTTTAATCAATTTTCGGCACGCGGTATAGCGAATGTGCGGCGAGTATAACAAATTCATTTCAAACACATTAATAAGGTTACCTATGAATATGGAAGAAGATTTGGCGCTATTGTATGCAGAGCCAAACGCATTGGGTCAAGCACTAGGTAAAGCCGTGCCCGATTGGCAGGGCGCCGGCAATATTAGCGCGGCAACCTTAGAGGGCCGTTTTACCCGTGTTGTACCCCTTAACCCGCGCAAACATGCGCAAGCTTTATTTGAAGCCAACCAACAAAGCCCTGACCAGCGCATGTGGACCTACCTGCCCTACGGCCCCTTTGACGACTTTGAAGCTTACGACTGCTGGCTGCAAATGGCCGCCACTACCACCGACCCGCGCTTCTTATGCATAGAGCACAAAGCCAGCGGCGCTCCACTTGGGGTGTTAGCCTATGCCGCTATCGATGAGGCCCGCGGCTCGGTAGAGCTTGCGCACCTCGCCTTTTCGCCAGCCCTGCAGCAAACCGTACAGGCGACCGAGGCGGTGTACTTAATGTTGGAACACGCCTTCGCGCTGGGCTACCGCCGCTGCGAATGGAAGTGCCACGCGCACAATGCACCTTCGCGCAATGCAGCGCTGCGCTTTGGCTTTACCTATGAAGGGCTGTTCAGAAATCACTTGGTGGTAAAAGGGCGCAACCGAGATACTTGCTGGTTTTCTATCACCGACGACGAGTGGCGTGAATTACTTCCTCGCTACCGCGCGTGGTTAGACGAAAGTAATATTAATGCGCTTGGAATCCAGTCCCTTTCGCTTAGAGAATTTTTGGTGAACTAAGAAGAAATTATGATGTCTTTGGCGCCAAACGTGCGCCAGTTCACAAAGTTTCGGTGACGGCCTCTAAGGAATACGTTACATTTATGGCTGTTTGCCACATTGTATAAATATTCTAAAAATATACTGGTCAACCAAAAACGCGGTTCGAGATTGTTATGACAAATGCAGGTTCAATGCTTAGCGATAAAGTAATGAAGCTACAGGGTGCTGTGGAAAACTACTCCGGCCCCACTATAGAAGACGATCAGCTGCCGCAGTTATCGCGCCTTTGTAAAGACTTTGGCCTGCACGTGCTACCTTGGCGCGAAAAAATTACCAACGTCGACCAAGTAGGCGCCCACGGCTACAGCTACCGGTTGGCAACCACCCGCACCGACCTACCCGCCAAACTAGACGATTTTCAGTTTTTAACCCCACCATTTAAAACAATGGCAGAGCTAGAAACCTATGTATTCGATAACATGGTAGATATTTTGCACCACTACCTGTTTAACGAAGGTTAATCCTTCTCAAGCTAATCCGCTTCGGCTGCGTATTTATCCACGTCTTCGAGTAAATCCAACGGTTCTACCTCTGGACCTTCCATATCCTTGTTCCAGTTCACGCCCACTAAAATCACATCTTCATGCATACCAGGTAGCCAGTCGTCTAGCAGCTCTTCTAGCGAAATAGGCACAGGCTCGTAACTGCTCCACTCTTCCACGCAATGGGCTTTCGCGTATTCGGGTTGCGACCACAGCGGCATCACATCCACGTCGTCGTTATCGTTGCTGGCGCACAGTGCCCAACCCTCTTCGTTTTCTAAACCCCACACACAGCCGGTGGCGAGCGCATCTTCTATAAAGATGTCGTAGTTTTCTTCAAAATCGTCGCCGAGTTGGTCTACCTGATCAGCCATTTGGGGTCTCCGTGGGTGAAGCCAATAAAATTAAACACTAGTGTTGAACCGCTAACTTCTAATAAGTAGCAGCCGCTATTGTTTTAAGCGCTTGTCGGATACAAAAGGATTGCTTGCTCGCTCTTCGCCAAAGGTAGATGTAGGCCCGTGGCCGGGCACAAATGTTACATCGTCGCCCAATGGCCAAAGCTTGCTGCGAATAGCTGTAACCAGCTGCTCGTAATCGCCCCTTGGAAAATCTGTACGGCCGATTGAGCCTTTAAATAATACATCCCCTACAAAAGCCTTTTTTGTGGCCTTGTGGTGCAAAACAACGTGGCCGGGGGTATGGCCGGGGCAATGATACACTGCCAGCGTCTGATCCCCTAGAGTAACTGTATCGCCGTCATTCAACCAACGGTTGGGGGTAAAGCTTGCAACCGGTGCAAACCCCATCATTTGCGCTTGAGTAGACAACATATCCAGCCAAAAACTGTCGTCTTTATGGGGCCCTTCTACCGGCAAGCCCAACTTGGCCACCAGCTCTGCGGTACCGCCTACATGGTCTAGGTGGCCGTGGGTGAGAATAATTTTGCTTAGCTCTACCCCCTCCTCCTGCACCGCAGCCAAAAGCCGCTCCACATCGCCACCAGGGTCAATAAATGCGGCTTGATTGGTATTTTCACACCAAATAAGTGAACAGTTTTGCTGATAATGCGTAACCGGCAGAATTCTGTGGCGCATGGGTCCCCTTTTATAACTATTTATTACATAAGCGCTGGTTTACTTCGCCTAAACCCTCGCTTTTGGTGATAGCAGAGAAAATGTTTCTAAATTTTGCGGCATTTTAGCGGTTGCCGACTAGAATAGATATTACACACCTGCGGAATAATCACTGTTAGATATGAGCGTTATATTAAACCTAAGCGAAGACCACCGAGACTGTATCCAAGAAGTCACCAATGTGGCTATGGGGCAAGCGGGCGACAAGCTCGCACGCCTACTCGACACCTTTGTGGTGCTTTCTATTCCTCATATTGCGGTTATGGCCCCGTCCGATGTGGCAATGGCGCTTCAAGCGATTGATTCTAACAAATCTGTTTCGGGTGTTTGCCAGGGGTTTATTGGCGGTGGCATTGCCGGCGAAGCTATGCTTTTATTTAACGACACCAGCTTTGCAGACCTCGCCAAGCTCATGAATTACGACGACGAGCTAGACAAACAAGCCGAGCGCGAGCTGTTAATGGATACCACCAATGTTTTATTTGGTGCCTGCTTAAGCGGCATAGCCGAACAAATAGATATGGATTTTAGCTTCGGCCCGCCCATGGTGCTCGGGCAGCACCAAGCCGTGTCTGAGATATTCGACTTCCGCAATGCCAAGTGGGAGCAGGCACTGGTTACAGAAATTAGTTACGAGCTAGAAGGTTATAACGTGCAATGTGATCTACTATTAATTATGACTGACGACTCTATTGCTAGGCTTTTGAAGAAAATAGACTACTTGGTAAATTAAACTCACCCGTTTTGGATATGCGATAAATCAGCGATGCCAGCACCTAAAGACTTTCTAAGTGACTTTCACTGGTTAATGGATGTTCTCCAGAATATCGACGTGGGTCTTATTATTTTAGACGAAGAGTTTAATATCCAACTGTGGAACAGCTTTATGCAAAACCACAGCGCCATGGGGCCCGCCGACGTACTGGGCAAAAATATCTTTGAATCCTTCCCCGAGCTGCCCGAACCGTGGTTTAGGCAAAAAGTACAATCGGTATTTGTGCTGCATAATTCCGCGTTCACCACATGGGAGCAGCGCCCGTACTTATTTAAATTTAAAAATTATCGGCCCGTTACCGGTATTGCCGATTTTATGTATCAAAACAGCACCATTATTCCCCTAAAAGATACCCGCGGCAAAGTCGAACACATTTGCCTAATTGTTTACGACGTAACAGAAGTTGCCGTAAACCGCTTGCAAATTCAAGCCGCCAACCTGCAATTGCACGAAATTAGCCGCACCGACGGTCTAACAGGCTTACTCAACCGCAAAACGTGGGAACTGGACGCCGAGCAAGAGTACAAACGCTTTAAGCGACACGAACACCCTTGTTCGTTAGTGATGTTCGATATAGATCACTTTAAAAATATTAACGATAGCTATGGCCACCCGGCAGGCGATGAAGTAATACGGCAAACTGCCGCCGCGGTTAAATCGTGTATTCGCGATATAGATATAGCAGGCCGCTACGGCGGCGAAGAGTTTACGATTGTGCTTAGCGATACCGATACTGAGGGTGCTCTTGTGGTTGCCGAGCGGATACGCAATCAAATTCAAGAGCTCACTGTGCACTATGAGGACTTCGCCATTCAATTTACGGTAAGCCTAGGTGTTGCCCAGCTAACCCAGCAAATGACCAATCGCACAGCGTGGATAGACTGCGCCGATAAGGCGCTTTATCAAGCCAAAAAAAATGGCCGCAACAACTCTGTTGTTTACACCCCCTAACCTCGCTAATAGCGCCTTAATGGCTAGATTTTATATTTCGTTTATTTAGCTAAGCCCCTTCTTCTTACAACAAAAACTAAAGCCAGCCCTATATTGGGCGATAACCTACATTGCCTGCTTTCGTTTCCAACCAGATAACTGCGAATGAACTGGTAATTGGACTTGTTGAAGGCGGGTCATGTGCTAAATTTAATATATAGCGGGCAACTGCCAGTGCTAATTCTAGACTGCAAAATTTAACGCTCACCTAAGCATCTGCAGCGTTTCCTACAACCGCTGCCGGCCAGGCAAAATAATTTGGGCTACAGGAACCAATCATGATTAAACGATCGCTCTCAACTAAATTTATGGCGGCACTTGTCGTCATCATATTGGCCGTCGCTGCCATAGTGTTGTTTATTAACTACCACCTTGTAACCAGCAAGATGGAAGCAAGTTTTGAGAAGGACGCCAGCGCACAGCTGGAGTTAATTAACTCATCGCTGCTAGAACCGGTATTTGCCTACGATTTCCAACAAATTGAAGCTATTTCAAAATCGCTAGTTAACACTGCGCTGATTACCGAAATTAAAATTACCGATCACCGCGGCAAAGAACTCGCCTTTGCCCGCGACCCCGAAGCAGGTAAAGACGCCGCCGAAAAAGTGGATCGCAACGGCATTGAGGTTGTGCGCGACGGCGAAGTAATTGGCAAGTACAACATACTGTTCTCTAAAGCCCATATGGAAGCCGTGCTAAACAGCCAAGTAATGATGAATATTATTATAGTTGCCCTGCTCACCTTTATTACGCTGGTTACGGTTTATATGCTTATCCGCTCTATGATTGTTGGCCCTGTTGCCCATGTGAGCAATAGCCTTGCTGAAATTGCGGCAGGTGGTGGAGACCTTACCCGTCGCTTACCCACCGACAGCGGCGACGAAATTTCTGAGCTTGCACACAATTTCAACCTCGTAATGGAGCAAATAGCCAGCATTATTAAAAACGTGGTGGTGGTAACAGGCAAAGTGAATGTTAACGTTCACAACATGTCGTCTGCTACAGAAAACACGGTAGTTTCTACTTCCCAACAGCTGAAAGAACTAGAGCAAGTTGCTACGGCACTTAATGAGTTGTCTGCTTCTGCAGATGAAGTGGCGCGCTCCGCTGGACAAACTGCCGACCGCACCAAAGAAACCAGTCAAGCGGCAGAAGATGGATCTAAAACGGTACGCTCTTCGCAAGAAACCATTCGCCGGCTTACTGACCAAATTGAAGCCACCGCGGGTAAAATTCAAATTCTTAAAGACAACAGCGAAAACATTGGCTCGGTAATGGAAGTTATTCGATCGATAGCCGAACAGACCAACCTACTCGCACTTAACGCGGCTATTGAAGCGGCACGTGCCGGTGAACAAGGTCGAGGCTTTGCGGTTGTGGCAGACGAAGTACGCTCACTGGCGCAAAAAACGCAAACGTCCACCGAAGAAATTGAATCGATTATTACCCAGCTACAAAAAGCCGCCGACGAAGCGCATCACTCTATGAACACCAGTATTTCGTCGGTACAGGAAACAATCGACACGTCCAGCCGCGTAGAAGAAGCGCTTAATTCGATTAGACAAAACATTGAAACCATTAACGATATGAACCACCACATCGCCACAGCATCCGAAGAACAAAGCTCGGTAGCCAACGAAGTGAGTAAAAACATATCGGCCATTTATTCCTTGTCTGAACGCGTATCCGAAAATGCCCACGTAGTAAGCGACAACTCCGCGCAACTAGAAGCGGAAAGCCAAGAGCTAAAACGCGAAATGGATTCCTTTAAAGTTTAAGGAAACTCTGATTAACAATAGCAAACCATAAAAAAGGCGCCGCATCTAAATGCCGCGCCTTTTTTCATATCTTAAGGCTTTAATAATAGGGAACAGGAAACGGGGGACAGGGGACAGAAGGCGGTGTGCGCACGCACGCTGTTCTCTGTACCCCCTGTTAACTGTACTCTCTCAGTTAACTCTCCCCTCTCCCACTTAAACAGCAAAATAAACAACCGTCCCTCTACCCGCTTCATCCTCGGCCCACAACTTACCATTTAATTTATCAACAATTGTGGCTACAATTTTTAAGCTCATTGGTTCGTCTGCCGTGTTCTTATCTTGTGTACTCTTATCTCGTGTACTTTCATCTTTCATGTCTACTTTGCTAGCAGTAAACCAGCGTTGTTTATCTGCTGCAGATAAGCCTTTGCCATTATCAGCTACGTAAAACACAGGCTGGCCATCTCTTACGCTACAGCCAATACGCACTTTTTTTACTTCACTGTTATTGTGGGTTATTGCGTTATCAATTAATCGTTTGAATATTTCTTCTAAGTACTGCGCATTCGCATTTACTCTAGGTAAGGGGGTTTCTATTCGACAGTCAATATTTTCCGCCTTAAAAACAGGCAGTAACGTATTTAACAAATTATTTACTACCTCAACGGTTTCTACTGGCTCATTACCATCCCTAGCCCCAACAATTGCTGCATAAAGCGAAAGATCGCTAACTCTATGCACGATAGAAGTATTTATGTAGTTAAGTTCACGCAGGGTATTGGCCATTTCTTCGGTAGAAAGCTTCTCTAAATTTCGCAACAACCGTTCACCCACTTCAACGGCTTGCTGTGTCGGCTGTAACACCTGTTTGCTCACCATGTCAGAGTAATCTACAAATTGTTTATTTACGCCATCTATGGTTTTTTCGTTTTTCTTTAGCTCCAATTCCATTTGTTTATTACTGGTGCAATCCCAAGCAACTCCTTGCATTTTTATCGGATTGGCGGCTTTATCTATTAAGTATTTAGCCCGTACATGTATCCAGCGCACCAACCCATCTGGGCGCACTATACGATATATAATTTCATACAAGTTTGTTGTGTGCGAATGTTTATTGGTTACCGTTTCAACTCGCTCCCGATCATCGGGGTGTACCAAGGCTAAAAACTCTCGATAGCCACCTACAAATGTGCCAATGGGCATTCCAAATATGCGGTGCAGGTTGTCATCACAAATTATCTGATCTATATCCGCAACCCACTGCCACGAACCAAGCCCGGAGGCGTCTAACCCCAGCGATATCAACTCATGCTGCGCCTGTAACCTTTCTAGCGCGGCTATACGCTCACTTACATCTGCGGCTACAACCACTGCCCCTTCAATACCACCCGCCAAATTAATTTGCGGGGTTACAATGTAATCAACCGGTACTGCACGTTTATTTTTCGCAATTAACGTTTTATTTCGCTCCACTATTTTTTCTTGTTTATGCATAGCCACATACACAGGGTTGAGAGAAGCAAGCAGATTATCATTCTGTTCGCTAGCACCAATTAAATGGTCTACATTTTTGCCCACCAGTTCATCTGCGCTGTAACCAAGTTGCTCACACAGTGCGGGGTTTACATAGGTTGCAATACCCTCTGCATTCACACTCCAAATGCTCTCCCCCATGTCATTCAATAAACTACTAAAAAAGTGCTTCGCTTCAATCTCAGCTTGCTCAGCACGATGCCGATCGGACAGATCGTGTATTGTCGCCATTACACACGCCCGCCCCAGCCATACCAAAGAGGTTAATGTTATTTCAACGGGTATTTCTTCGCCATTAATATCGACCGCCAACAAGTCTCTGCCTGGCGCCATTTGCTTGCTCTCAGGTTGAGCAATAAATTGTTTGAATAACTCTGCGTGTTTGTGATGAAACTTCTCAGGAATAATTCTACTTAGAGGCGTAAGCTTTCTATCAAGAGGGAATTTTTTGTAGGCTGCGGGGTTCGCATACTCTATACGTGAGTATTCGTTAACAATGAGCAGCGCATTAGGTAAGTTCTCCACCACCGAGTTAAACGTTTCATGCTCTTCTTTTTGCTCTGTCACATCATCATAAATACTAAGCACGTACTTAATATTGTTGTTGCCGTCGAAAATAGGTACTTTTTTTGCCTTTAACCACTTATAACCGTTTGGCGTCGCTATTTTTCTAATTCCTATTTCAACTTTGTTTCCCGTGCTAATAGTGCGCAAATCTTCTTCGCGTTGAAAGGCAGCCTCTTCGCTGTCATAGAAAGCATCATAGCCTAGGCCGCGCTCGCTAGTGTTAATCTGCCAAAATTCCTTTGCTAAGCGATTGAGCCTAACGCAAGTCAAGGCTTCAGCTTCACGTACATCCACGTAACAGGGTAAATTATTTAACACCGTATTTAAGAAATTTTCTTCTGCTTTTAAATCGCTCTCTTTTGTTTGAAGCTCATCCTCCAAGGTCATGGCGCTTAGCGCGATGGATAACAAAAACAACGACGACAAGCCAATAAAGGCGACCGCCGCGATAAGTAATGGCGCCATATTTCTATATAAGTAACCACTAATTAACTCCAAAGGAGGAGTAAACTTCATAATCCAAGTACGCTGCCCAAAGGCGACGGTTTTAACTACTGAAAACCTATCTACTATTAAATGGTAAACGCCAGCACTTTTGCCGCCCCATTGAAAAACCTCATCCCCCGAGTTGGCATCCGTCACGGTCAAATCCAATGGAAACGATGCCAGCTGGTGGGTAACGGTTCTAAAAACAGGTCTTACTTTAAATACGCCAACAATTATATTTTTACTTTTAGCGGGGTGTTGCGGGAAAATAATTAAGAAACCTTTTTCATTATCCAACTGGAGCAAGTCTATTGGTGCCGATGCCACAGAGCGGCCACTGGTAAGCACCAGATCAATTGCGTTGCGGCGCACCTCATTGGAATACATATCAAACCCCAGCATCACTTCATTACCTTGCAAGGGGCGTACATAACGCACGGGGTAAAACACATCTCGCTCAGCAGTTTCTGTAAGCTCATTGTTTTCTGTATTGTGTATTGTGTAGGTTGGCAATCCATTGGAGCGCGCCTGTATAACAAACGCGGCAAGCTGATCGCGCGTAACCCTGGGCACCCACTGCAGAGCAATAAGTGAAGGTGAGCTATTAATTAGCGGAATTGTTTGATTGGCAAACTCCTCATCGGTGACAAATTCTGAATTGCGAAATAACGACACCACCCCTATCAACGAGCGCTCGTAATCCATTAATTTGCTTTGTACATCTAGGTAAGCACCGTCTGTAAGGTTGTTAATTTCTTTGTCGAAGCGCTCGAGCGTATGTGACTCAAAACGCGAGTAGCCGAAAGCCAATAAAATAAAAAGCACCGCAAGGGGTATACATACCTGCGTTTTACGCAGTATCGAAACAGATTTAGGGCTTTGCGCCAAAATTACTAGCGCGGGCGCAATAACCACAACACCCAATGTGTCGCCCAACCACCACATTAGCCAGTTATGCCACCATTGCTCGGGCAGCATGACTCCAGTCGCCACTAAAATAGTGGTGCCCCCTGTAGCCGCCAGCATGCACCCAATAGGGCCACCTAAACCAACAAGTACTAACAGGTGACGCAGCTGGGTTAAGCGTCCGTTTTGCCGCTTTAGCCAATAACTTATAAGCCAGGCACCTAACCCAGCTTGTAAAGCGGACGAACAAGCAATGCCAAGCGCCACCAATACGTTGGCCGCGCTAATGGCAAAGTCGTTTAATTGCAGAGAAATATAAAGATTGACCGAAAACGAGCCCAGTAAAACGCCCAACATCATCCACGGGCCGCGCAACATCACAGCGGCTAGGGCAACGCCAGAAGCAGGCCAAAATACGGTGGCAAACCCAGGTGGAATAGCGAAATACAATCCAAGTTGCGCCAGTGCGTGATAAGCCACAGCAACCACGGCGATTTGAGCAGCATCAAACCGCATCTGTGTGCTCTCATTGCCTAGCCAATTGATCATATTTTCAACTCATTCCCTAGTATTCAAAATCCGGAATATAGGCCCTATTCGCTATTCATTGTTTGCACACCACACAGGCCTTTCTGCGGGCTCTAACAACATGCTATGTTTAGGAATAAAGCGGAGATTGCATTTAACGTAACACTCGGCATACCCCTATGGGTTATAACAGACAGCTGGTTTTAGCAGGCAGCCACACTTAAGTGTAGTAGACCCCCCTAGCCCTGCCCAATTTGCAACACCGTAATTAACGAATAACTAAGGATCAAAAATGAAATCGCATTTAGCTTGGCTAAACACCGAAAATAACCCCCTACTGAATGACGATGTGCGGTTATTTTTTGCTAGGCTGGAAGAAAAACTCGACGCTCTCGACGACGGTGAAGCCATTGCCAGTGCAATAACCGGCGAGTTTGCTACGCAGCTTATTTTTTGCTGCTATAACAGCGCCTTTGTGTGTGATCAGCTGTATAAATTTCCCGATTTGATTGTTGCGCTAAGCCAGGTAAATACACCATTTAATCACGCAGAGCTAGTCGCGCTGTGGCAGCAACACGCGCAACATATCGACAGTGTAGCCAGCCTCGAACAGGCGCTGCGCGAATTTCGCAATCGCGCCATGGTGGGTATTATTTGGCGTGACTTGCACCGTATGGGCCAACTCGAAGACACCACCGGCGCGCTCACCTCTTTAGCCGAGATATGCACGCAAGCTGCGCTGGATTACCACTACAACCTGCTGGCCACCAAGTTTGGCCAACCCACCGATAAACAAGGCGCTATCCAGCCGTTGCTAGTGCTGGGTATGGGGAAGCTGGGCGCGGGCGAGCTGAACCTCTCTTCAGATATCGATTTAATTTTTACTTTTCCGCAATCGGGCAATACCAACAACCCCGATAACCCACTATCTAACCAAGAATTTTTCAGCCGTTTGGGCAAAAAAGTTATTCACAGCCTCGATGCTAAAACCCTACACGGTTTTGTATTTAGGGTGGATATGCGCCTGCGCCCTTACGGCCAAAGCGGTGCGCTGGTATCTAACTTCGACTCGCTGGAAGACTACTACCAAACCCAAGGCCGCGAGTGGGAACGCTATGCAATGGTAAAAACCCGTATTATTGCCGCAAGCCAAACCGAAGGCATTAGCGACGCCGAGCACGCGCACTACAAACGCCAATTAATGACGTTGCTACGCCAGTTTACCTACCGTAAATATGTGGATTTTTCGGTCATCGATGCCCTGCGCGGCCTAAAACAAATGATTACCCAAGAGGTAAAACGCCGCCAATTGGAGGACGATGTAAAACTCGGCCCGGGCGGCATTCGCGAAGTGGAATTTATCGCCCAAGCCTTTCAGCTTATTCGCGGCGGCCGCGACACCCAATTGCAAGATAACCGCCTGCTAGTGATTCTGCCGCAACTGGAAGAGCTTAACTGCCTGCCCCCAGGCACAGCCAAAACCCTTGCCGACGCTTACCGGTTTTTACGCAACACCGAGCACGCCATTCAGGCCTATCGCGATGAGCAAACCCAGCGCCTGCCCATCAACCCAGACGATCAGCTGCGGCTTGCGCGCGGCATGGGCTTTGACGATTGGCAATCGTTTTACCAGCAACTAAATACCCACCGCGATGTGGTTAAAGCCGAGTTCCACGAGGTAATCGCCCTGCCGGAAGAGAAAGACGACCAGTGCACGGTAGATAGCCTGTGGCAGCAAATTTGGCAGGGCCAGCTCGATCAAGAGGTGGCATTCGACATACTAGCCAAGCACAAACACGAGGCACCCAACACCACCCTTAGCCTATTAGATGAACTGCGCGAGTCCAGCACAGTACAAACCCTGCAAGCTGCGGGTAAAGAGCGGTTGGATGAGTTTATTCCCCGTTTGCTGGCGCAAATATCCGCCACCGACACGCCCACACAAACCCTGCACCGCATTCTAAAATTGGTGAAGTCGGTTATTCGCCGCAGCGCCTATTTGCTGCTGTTGATAGAAAACCCAGGCGCCCTTTCCCAACTAGTCAAACTCACCGCCGCCAGCCCGTGGATAGCCGACCGGCTGGCCGAACACCCTGCTTTGCTAGACGAGCTGCTGGATGCGCGCACTCTTTACCACCCACCCGAAAAAGCCGAACTGCAGGCCGACTTACACACCACCATGCTACGCATTGCCGAGGACGACCTCGAAACGCAAATGGAAACCCTGCGCCACTTTCGCGCCGCCCATATGTTGCGTGTAGCGGCAAGCGAGCTAACCGGCGCGCTGCCGCTAATGAAAGTGAGTGATTACTTAACCTATATGGCCGAGGTAATAGTGGAGTATGTGGTGCACCTCGCTTGGGGCCAAATGGTGGCCAAACACGGCTACCCCGATGGCGACAAACGCACCCACCCCAACTTTATCGTGGTGGGGTACGGCAAGGTGGGCGGCATAGAGCTTAGCCACGGCTCAGACCTAGATTTAGTGTTTATCCACAATGCCAATACCAGCGGCAGCACCGACGGCGAGCGCAGCATAGATAACCAAACTTTCTATATGCGTATGGGCCAAAAAATCATCCATATTATGAACACCCAAACCGTAAACGGTCAGTTGTACGAAGTAGATATGCGCCTGCGCCCTTCGGGCAACTCGGGCATGCTGGTTACCACCTTAAGCGGATTCGAAAAATACCAAAAAGAGTCCGCATGGACATGGGAGCACCAAGCGCTGGTACGCGCGCGTGTGATTGCCGGCGACAGCGAATTGGCCGACCAATTTGACCAGGTTCGCCGCGCAATTTTGGGGCAAAAAAGAGAGCTCGCCCCCCTGCGCAAAGATGTAACCGAAATGCGCGAGAAGATGCGTAAACACTTGGGTAGCGACACAAGCGACGACGGCAGCAAAACCTTCAATATTAAGCAGGACGCAGGTGGTATCGTTGACATTGAATTTATGGTTCAATACGCAGTTCTTGCCTGGGCACACTCGCAACCCGCGTTACTTAGGTATACGGATAACATCCGAATATTAGAATGTTTAGCTGAATCCCAGCTGCTGTCGGCTCAAGAGGTTGAACAGCTGATAGAAGCATACAAAGCCCTTCGCTCATTAGGACACAGCTTAGCCCTGCAACAACAGGCTAACCTTGTCGATGGAACTTCGCTCGAACCCGAGAGAGAAACGGTTATTCGCATATGGCAACAATTGTTTGCCGTAGGTGCAAGCTAATACCAGCTTGGGCAATACCGATTCGACGCCAGTTTTTAGCAGGGTAACCAGCGGTAGCGCAGGCATACACAATTTTATTTAGACTTACTTTGGAGTAGCACAATGTCTTTCGCAGATCGCGATGGAGTTATTTGGTTTGACGGTGAATTAGTACCTTGGCGCGATGCTAAAGTGCATGTACTTACCCACACATTGCATTACGGCATGGGCGTATTCGAAGGCGTACGCGCATACGAAACGCAAAATGACGGCACCTGCATTTTTAAACTACAAGAGCACACCAATCGCCTATTCCGCTCCGCGCATATTATGAATATGCCCGTAAGCTGGACCAAAGAGCAATTAAACGAAGCCCACAAGCTTGTTGTGCGCGAAAACAACCTTCACGAAGCTTACTTGCGCCCAATGATTTTTTACGGATCTGAAGGGATGGGTTTGCGTGCCGACAACTTAAAAACACACGTTATTGTTGCCGCGTGGAACTGGCCATCGTACATGTCGCCAGAAGCCAAAGAAGTAGGCATTAAAGTGCGCACCTCAAGCTACACCCGCCACCATGTAAACATCTCCATGTGTAAAGCCAAAGCCAATGGTCACTACATCAACTCTATGCTTGCCCTAAAAGAAGCATTAGATTGCGGTTGTGAAGAAGCTTTGCTACTCGATACAGAAGGCTACGTAGCGGAAGGCAGCGGCGAGAATATTTTTATCGTGCGCGACGGCGTAATCTACACGCCAGAGCTAACCAGCTGCTTAGATGGTATTACCCGTGCCACCATCTTTCAACTAGCAGCCGATTGCGGCTACACCATTAAAGAAAAACGCATCACCCGCGACGAAGTGTACGTAGCCGATGAAGCCTTCTTTACCGGTACCGCCGCAGAAGTATTACCTATTCGCATGCTAGATGGCCGCAACATTGGCGAAGGCAAGCGCGGCCCTATTACCGAGCGTTTACAATCTTTGTATTTCGATGCGGTAAAAGGTCGACTAGACAACCACCACGATTGGCTTGCGCCCATCGCGAAGTAAAACACCAAAGGCGGCGCTTGACCGCCTTTTTTATTCCCCCCGCACAATGACTCAAGCCCATTTTTACCACATGAGCACACCATGAGCACACCGGCTAAACCCACCTCTGTAGAATCCTATAAACGCTTGCTTAGCTATGCGTTTAAATACAAAGCCTATTTTATTATTAGCTTTATTGGTTTTGGCGTTTTCGCAGCCATGGAAGCCCAGCTAATTAATATTTTAGAATATTTTGTAGATAGACTAGAGGGGCGCCCTTCGGCACCGGTATTGGGGTTATCTGCCGATGTCACTTCATCTTTGTGGTTTGTGCCTATCTCGGTTGTGGTGCTCAGTATTATTCGCGGCATTGGCGCCTACTTCGGTAATTTTTATATGAGCCTTGTAGGCTTAAACGTCATTACCAACCTGCGCCGCCAAATTTTTTCGCAAATGATTTATTTGCCACAATCTTTTTACGATACAAAAAATAGCGGCGAGCTTATATCGCTATTGGTGTACAACATAGAGCAAGTAACGGGGTCGGTAACCAACGCGGTAAAAACCCTGTTTAGAGACGGCATGAGCGTAGCTTGGTTTTTAGCAATGATGCTAATTATCAACTGGAAACTCACCCTCGCGTTTATTTGCGTAGCCCCTGTGTTGGGCGGCCTTATGTATATTGCCAGCAAATACTTCCGCAAAGTTAGCCACAAAATTCAGTCTGCCGTTGGCCGCGTAAGCCATGTCGCCACCGAAAGTATTCAAGGCATTAAACTGGTAAAAAGTTACGGCGGCGAAAAATACGAACTAGACCGCTTTAACGATGCCACCAACCAAAACCTGCACTACGGCACCAAGTTCGAACGCGTGTCTGCTTTTCAAACCCCCGTATTACACATAGTGCTGGCGCTGGCGCTAGCGGTAACCTTTTATTTAATTATGATTTTATGGGATAGCGACTCATCCAAAGCCGTGGTGTACGCCACCTACGCAGCCGCTATAGCCAAACCCTTTAGGCAACTAACCAAAATAAACAGCATTATCCAAAAAGGCCTTGCCGCTGCCGACACCATTTTTGAAGTGCTCGACCTACAAGCCGAACCCAATAGCGGCCAGCAAAAACTTAACGCACCGAAAGGCCGAGTAGAATTAAAAGACGTTCACTTTGGTTACAATCAAGATACCCCAGCCCTAAACGGCATAAGCTTTGCCATAGAACCTGGCCAAACCGTGGCGCTGGTGGGTAGCTCGGGCAGTGGTAAATCTACCATTGTGAGCTTACTGTTACGCTTTTACGATAACCAACAGGGCAGCATTACTATTGATGGCACACCAATTCAATCGCTTGAATTGCACAACCTGCGCGAACACATTGCACTGGTTAACCAGCAGACCATTTTATTTAACGATACCATTGCCGCGAACATTGCCTACGGCAGCGAACATATAGACGAAGCGCGCATTCAAGATGCCGCCAAGCAAGCCAACGCGCACGATTTTATTATGGCACTGCCTAACGGCTACCAAACACCCGCCGGTGAAGATGGCTCACGCCTTTCTGGTGGTCAGCGCCAACGTATAGCTATTGCCCGCGCGCTATACAAAAACGCCCCTATATTAATTTTAGATGAAGCCACATCGGCGTTAGATAACGAATCGGAAAAACAAATTCAATCGGCATTGGATGAATTAAAACAAGGGCGTACCACACTGGTTATCGCCCACCGTTTATCCACCATAGAAAACGCCGACACCATTTTAGTAATGGATAACGGCCGCATTGTTGAGGCTGGCAACCATCAAACACTACTCGATCGCAGCGGTGTATACGCCAACCTCTACCACTCCCAGTTTTCGTAACCTGTGGTAACTAAGCTTGGCGCAGCCCTAATGCGTCACTCATAATTCACACTAGCAATTCACAACTAGCAATTCACAACTAGCAATTAGCGATTGGAACATGCTGCGACTTTTTTACACTTTATTATTTACCCTCGCGCTGCCCATTATTGTGGTGCGCCTGTGGTTGCGCGGTAGCAAACTACCCGCTTACCGCGCGCGTATCGGCGAACGCTTTGGTGTAATACCGCCACTAGAAAAGAAGCACAAACAAACTATTTGGTTTCACACTGTATCGGTGGGCGAATTTATTGCTGCCTCGCAACTTATCAACGCGCTGCTAGAAACCAACCAATACGACATAGTAATTACCACTACCACACCCACCGGTAGCGAACAGGTAAGCAAAAAATTCGGCACGCGCGTGTACCATGTTTACGCCCCCTACGACATACCGTTTTTAATTAATCGCTTTTTAAATAAAACCGCACCCAGCTTAGCCGTGTTTATGGAAACAGAACTGTGGCCCAACACATTGCGCCAATGCCACAAGCACGGCATACCCACACTGTTAGCCAACGGCAGGCTCTCGGCAAAATCCGCTAAGGGTTATGCAAAATTTAGCAGCCTAACTAAGCCCATGTTGCACAACCTAAGTTTTGCCGCCATCCAAAACTCGGCAGACGCAGAACGCTTTTACCGCCTAGGGCTTGCACAAAACAACAGTGAAGTAACCGGCAGTATTAAATTTGATATAGCCGTAGATGCAACCATCGCAGAGCGCGCCGCGCAATTAAAAGGTGAATACAGCCTTGAAGGCAAACGCAAAATTCTTATCGCCGCCAGCACCCACCGCGGTGAAGATGAAATAATTCTTGACGCCTTTCACAAATTATTGGAAAGAGACAACTCCCTGCTACTGCTATTGGTACCTCGCCACCCAGATAGATTCAACAATGTTGCACAACTGTGCACAACACGCGGCTTTTATATTGTTACCCGCAGCAGCCAGCAAGCGCCAAGCGCACAAACACACATAGTGCTAGGCGATACCATGGGCGAGCTGATGCTTATGTACGGCGCTGCAGATATAGCCTTTGTGGGCGGCAGCTTTGTTGCGAATGGCGGCCACAACTATTTAGAGCCTGCCGTGTGGGGGCTGCCTATTGTATCTGGCCCCAGCCAATTTAATTTTGCTACCATTGCCCAAGCACTTACCCAAGCGGCAAGCTTATATACGGTTCACAGCGCCGATGAATTGGCCGATCAAGTTGACGGACTATTTGCCAATGCAGCCATAGCACAACAGGCAGGTTTAGCCGGTAAGCGGTTTGTAAGCGAAAACCAAGGCGCCACGCAGAAACATCTCGATATAATTCAACGGCTATTGGCTAACGCGCCTTAGTCTGTTTTTCTTTTTGTATAATTTATACAACTTACACAATTCGTATAAATCGCTCGCCAAAAGCAGTGAGCTAACAAGACTGCGCAACCCTCTATTTTTTAACCGAACTGTCACAATTGGCAGCCATCCTCCTGTTGCGCCGCTTAAATTGCGCTGCTTTTAAAAATTCTTTAACTTTTCTGTCATATTTGTCACATAAAACCTTCAACAAGCAGTCACTCTACAGTCATAGCTTGCCCGTAATTTACTCGCGCTAATTCATATAAAAATTATTTTACTCGCAGTAAATTCATTAGGAGCAACGTATGTTTTCAAAAAATACTCTGGCTGATGCGATTCGCAAAGCCCTGTTAATAGGTATTCCCACTCTTGTATTGGCCGCCTGCAGTGGCGACGATGGTAAAGACGGTGCAGATGGTAGCGATGGCGCAAACGGCAGCGACGGTGCTGCTGGCGTAGATGGCGCGAACGGTGTCGATGGCGCAGATGGTAAAGACGGTGTAGATGGCTCTTTCGGCGGTTCATTAACTCGCCTAGCTACCGTGCCATTAGGTGCAGAAGTGACCGGTGCTTATGTTACAGAAAATGGCGACCTTTTCTTTAACGTACAACACCCAGATAACAGTAACACCGAAGCCGATGCCAACGGTATTGTTTTTGATCACGGTACTGTAGGTGTATTAAAAGGCGTAAACATTAACCAATTGCCACAAAACTTAATTTCAGTTGGCGTACCGCAATCGGATTGGGAAAAACAAACCGTACAAGTGGCCTACGGCGAGTACCAAGTTATCGCACAAACTACCGATACCTTTGGCGGCGCAATGGCACAAGGTTTAGGTACAGTATTGGCAGTTGATGGCACTACCGTTGTGCGCTCAATCGACGACCCGGACTTTAACGGCTTTATTCCAACTAGCGACACTAGCGGCTACTTATTTACAAACTGGGAAGCGATTCCTGGTGGCATGAGCCGATTAAAGCTAGACAAAAACACCAGCACCGGTGAGTGGAGCGTAGATAGCAGCGATGTAATGATGCTAGATTTTGGCACCTACGGCACAATCGCAAACTGCTTTGGTTCGGTAACACCTTGGAACACGCCGTTAACCTCAGAAGAGTGGGGCAACTTTGGCGATAACACCACCGACTGGAACAACCCAGCGGCAAGCAGTGGCAACCGCAACTCACTTGCGCGTTACACCTCTCCTACTGCAGGCAGCGCTGCAGACGCCGCAGTCTTCCCCAACACTTACCGCTACCACTACATTGTAGAAATTACCGACCCTGCAGGTACAGCAACGCCAGTTAAACATTACGCAATGGGCCGTTTTGAACACGAAAACGCGATTGTAATGCCAGACCAAAAAACGGTTTACCTCTCGCAGGATGATACCAACGGTGTGTTTTATAAATTCGTTGCCGATACCGCTGGCGACTTGAGCGCGGGTACATTGTACGGTGCCAAATTAACACAAGACGTAGGTAGCACTGAACCACAAACTACCGGTTTTGATATTGAGTGGATAGAGCTTGCCCACGGTAACAACACCGAAATCGAAACCTGGATTGCTGAATACGACGACATAAACCTAGATGACTTCGTAGATGGCCAAAGCAACTACCTCACCAACGCTGATGCCGAAGCGTGGGCAGCAGGCAGCGCAACCTACCCAACCATTGCAAACGGCGGCAGCACTGTAACTGCAACCAAAGCCATGGATGACCGTATTGCCTTCTTAGAATCGCGCAAAGCAGCTCGCGCTAAAGGTGCAACTGCAGAATGGCGTAAGTTTGAAGGTATTTACGTTAACCATAAGCGCGCTCAAGAAGCCGTTGAAGGTGTAGATCTAATTCCAAACGAAGAAGTAAACAACGCTTACGTTTACTTTGCCATTGCAGATTTAGATAACGGCATGATAGACGATGCTGGCGACATTCAACTTTCTTCACGCGTAAAAGATTGTGGTGGTGTTTACCGCATGAAGCTAGAAGCCAACTACGACGTAAACCGCATAGAGCCTGTTGTAATGGGTGGTACTTACCGCTCTAGCCTTTCTGGCGCGTTGCGTTGCGATGTAGAGTCTCTATCGCAACCAGATAACGTTATCGTGCTGGACGACGGCCGCATCATTATTGGTGAAGATGGCTTCCAAGTGAATAACGCACTGTGGATTTACAACCCTAAAGGGAATAAATAATAGCGAAAGTAAAACGCTGAAATAGCAATCATCGTATTTGGAGTGGCCCGCAGGGCCACTCCAAATTTCGTTTTATTTCGCGTCAGCAATATTCTCTTACTTAGGCTTACACATCTAATTTTATTGGCCTTTATCGTTCTTACTTTATTTTCTATAGCACTAACTTTTTGGTTACACCCATGCGATTAACTAACACCGCTTTACGCTGCTCTACATATTCAACAGCACTTTTAACAGCGCTTTTCTCGGTACTGCTATTTACATCACTTACCGCCTGCTCCGAAAAAAGTGTAAGCCCAGCTACTTCAAATACAACGCAAGTTAATACGGCACAAAAACAGCCAAGCAAAACTGAATTTTTGGCACAAGACTATATCGACCATAACGAAGTGTTTAACCCAGAAGCGCCAATACCCGCGCAGTGCTACACCAAAACAGAAAGCAAATTTAACCCTTGTTATGTTTGCCACCAAACGTATTCCGAAAGTGATCGCCCCAACCAAATGCACGATGGCTTTCAACAGGGCAGCTATGCCTTTTCAGATGTTGGCGTAACCAATAGCTGGAAAAACCTTTTTGTAAACCGAGAAGAAAAAATAAAAGATATTAGCGATGAATTTATTTTAAATTACATTCAAACCGACAACTACACGCCACTTATCGAAAAACTTAAAAACAGTGACTGGAGTGGTGTGGTACCAGAATTAAAACATCTAGAAAAAGGCGCAGAAGCGTTTGATGAATACGGCCTAGCCAAAGACGGGTCGCTGTGGGTTGCGTTTAACTACAAGCCTCTACCTAGTACCTTCTGGCCAACAAACGGCTCTACCGACGATGTAATGATTAAGCTAGCTACGCCTTTCACCCAACGTAACGGCGAATTTTCTAGGCAGGTTTACTTTGCCAACCTGGCGCTGCTAGAGCTTGCAATAACCGGCAAGCAATCTACCAGCTTGCCGCCCACCAACGAAATTGAATTACAGCTCGACTTAGATAACGATGGCAAACTTAACAGCAACACCACAACCATAACTCGCCGCACACATTACATTGGCGATGCCCATCAAACACCACTAGCACATATGCTTTACCCAGAAGGCACCGCCTTTTTACACTCGGTGCGTTACGTGGGCGTGGGTGAAAACGGCGAAATTTTTAACCCACCGCGCATGAAAGAGTTGCGCTATATGAAAAAACAAACTTTTTTGCCCACCGAGCGCTTAAGCGGCAGCTACTACCGCGAAGCAAAAGAAAAGCATTTTGGCAATTTACCCTACTCGGTAGATAAACAAGACAAGGGCATGAGCAATGGCTTTGGCTGGCAAGTGCTCGGCTTTATAGAAGACGAACAAGGCAACCTTAGAAAACAGCATAGCGAAGAACAAGCGTTTTGTATGGGTTGCCACAAAACCATTGGCACCACCATTGATCAAACCTTTGCATTTCCGCGCAAGGTAGCCGGTGCAGAGGGCTGGGGTTACATCAATTTAAAAACCATTAAAGATGTACCCAATATTCGCGCAAGCGATTTACAGCCAGAAGAGCAAGGCGAATACTTAACTTACCTAGAACGCGTAGGCGGCGGTGATGAGTTTCGCCAAAATAGCGAGATGTTAGCGCGTTGGTTTACCAGCAACGGCGTAAACAAAGCCAAAGTAGAGAGCTTGGAATCGATATACGATTTAATTACCCCCTCTAAAGAGCGCGCTCTGGCCCTAAATAAGGCCTATTACACCATAGTGAAAGAACAGAGCTATCTATTTGGCCGCGACACAGTACTGCTACCCGCGACCAATGTGTACACCGAGGTAGACGAAAGCGAGCCACCGCTACTGCCACAGCACCGCCACCAGTGGGATATACGCCTAGACTGGAGTGCGAACAGCACTACAGGACCGCAGAGTTTAGTTGCGCAATAAGCACTTACCCTAGCAACGTGCAGCCAACGCACAACCATGTCTACCCCGTCGCCCGCTATCACCTGCGGGCCGACGGGGCGCTAACCGCGCCACAGTTTGCTATTTACCCCTTCACTTTACACAAATGATAGGCTCGCAATCTTTTAATATTGCTCGAATCGTTTAAGATAGACGCCACTTAATCATCTAGCCTTATAGAAACTCTAACGAGCCAACAACACGCGCGCAGGAGCTTTTATGCAATCAATTAGCAGCGCCCAACTATTAGTAGTGGCGGCCGCCCTACTTGTACTGGCAGCAGGTATCTTTTGGATAATAAAAAGCCACAAACGCGAACAAGACAAAACTCAAGCTCGCCTGCAGGAAATACAAGACAAACTCAAAGAAATAGAAAACAACAAGGCCAACTAAAGCCAGTGCTCTAAGGATACCGCTATGCTAGCCCGCTGCCTGTGCAAAGCCATCGAATTTGAATTCGAACCCAAAAACAATACAGCGATTAATTGCCACTGCTCCATGTGCAGGCAATCGCACGGCGCGGCATACGCTACACAGCTATTTGCCTCAAAGGCTAGTTTGCGCTTTATTCAAGGCCAAGAAAAATTGACCGAATACCCATCGTCACCAATGGGTTTACGCGTATTTTGCTCGGTGTGCGGCTCGCGTTTAATGAACTACGCCAAAGCCCACAGCGACTATATGAGTGTTGCACTCGCTGCGGTGGTAGATGCACCAAACATCCAACCCAGCGCTAACGCTTTTTACGCCGGCAGAGTACAGTGGTGCGACCCAACTCAAAACCTTACCCACTACGACGCACTTCCCGATGATATAGGTAAATACCTTTAACCTATACTCGCACTACAACAAGGCAACGCTATGCATTTTATTGAGCTAGACGGCTCGGTAGGTTTTAAACAAGCTATTGAGACTTCCGCCAAAAAAAATAAAGTTATTATTTGCGGCTCCCCGGACGACCGCGACTTACTGCAAGATGGCATAGGTATAAATACCGACGCTCAATCTATACTTGCCGAGGCAAATACATTAAACGCCATTGACTGGTTTAACACCCAAAAATCAGCATTGCCATTGGAAGAGAGCGAACAGAAAAAATTGGAAGGCCGCTGGCCTGGCGCCAATGGTGTACAGCACAGTTTTGCGCTTGCCAACGATATAGTTACCCAACAACCACTAGATACACTCGCTGCGGTAATAGTGCAATGTGAACACTCTTGGCAAGTGCCAGCCTACTTAGGGTTTGGCGGTTGGAATAACTGCCCCAGCCCAGCAGAACACTGCGCCCTGTGGCAATTTTGGCAACACAAATACGATGCCCGCATAGTAGGTGTAAGCGGCGACGTAATAGAAGCCTACGTCAACAAGCCCCCCTGCACCCGCGAAGAAGCCATCGCCCTAGCTTGGCAACATTATTTGTACTGCCCAGACCTAATAGAGCAAGGCGAAGAAACCATCGCCAACCTCGCCGCCGCATTATTAGATCAAAAAGTATGGTTTTTTTGGTGGGATTAGATTAACAGTAGCTAAACACTAATCGTTAATTACTAGTTACTAGCTATTAATAATTAGCGATTCGCGTTTAGCAATTCATCCACAGTCCCTATTCGCTTATCCAGCCACTCGAATATAAGCTTTTGCTTTTCTTCGTCCGCGTTTTCTATGTTTTGTACGCATACAAATGCGGTTTTTTTGGATTTGTCGGCGCGGTTTAGTTTGTTTTTAATGCGCAGCAGCGCTTGGTCGGCGGGTTTTAGTTGGAGTACGTTTAAATCATTTTTAATTTTAGCGCCTTTATTTTTTAGCTCTAAATGCGCAGCTAAGGACTCGCCAATAAATTGTTCGCTATTGCGCAAAGGGAAGCTTACATTAAACTCCAGCACTTCAGGGTTAGCTTCAAAATAAGTGCGCTGAGTAGATACTCGCCACGCGTGAGGGTTATGCGGTATTTGGAAATACCAATTTTTAAAACCCAGCAATTTCGCACTTACTTCTTGTGCGGCCAAATAGCCCACCTTGGTTTTCCGAAGCTCGCGCTTTTTCTTAGAGAACAATCCCTCTAAAAAGTGCGCCACTTTTTTATGAATAACCTTATCGGAAAACTTGCGCCATTTACCACGCAATACCACTTTATTATCGCGGAAAAAGTCCCTCTCTCGTACCGGTCTCAGCAGTGCGAAGTCATCATTTAAGAATATAAAGTTTTCTGCCAACCCAGGTATGCGCCACAATACGCTTAATATAGGCCTACTATTAAAACAGGGTAAATGCTGCTCAAACCCTGTAAAAATCACCTTGTGATCTACAACCTTCACCCTATCTTCATACACCGTGCCCTTTAGCTTGTGTATTAAATCGGGGGTTTGTTCATCGGTAACAATGTAAATAGTACGCAACCAAGGCGCAAAGCGAAGCAGCGACGTAACGCAATAATCCAGCTCGCCAGAGTGATGGAACCGCGAAGGCGAAGCAGCGCGCGGGCGCGAACCACCTATGCTGGCTAAATAGCCTTCTAGTTTAGCCGCATGCTTAGGGTCGGAGCCATCCACCCATGTAATCACCGCATCAATTGGCGCCTGTGCAGTTTGTGTTGCTGTCATGGTCACTAACCCACTGCTATTTAAGTATTAAAGGAATAGCCGCGCAGTCTACCACAGCTGTTGTATTCACCAGCAGCGCTTAAATTTGCGCAAGCCCACCGTCCACCTGTAAATCTGCCCCTGTTATAAACGCAGACTGCTCACACAGCAAAAAATATGCAGCTTCCGCAATATCTATCGGTGTCCCCAAACGCTGTAAAGGCGTAGCTGCTTTCACACCATCCAAGACTGAAGCTAAGGTCTCTGCATCAAACCCAAATTTATTCAAAATAGGGGTATCTGTAACGCCAGGAGAAAGCACATTTACCCGCACCCCCTTTCCGCCCAACGCCTCTGCAAAAGATCGCCCCAAAGAACGCACCGCAGCCTTGCTAGCGCCGTATACCGTCCAAGCTCCCGCGCCCCGCTGTGCCTGAATAGACGAAACCAACACTATTGCAGCACCAGCTTCTAAATAAGGCAACGCCAGCTTTACAGTAAAAAAAACGCCTTTTACATTCGTATCC
Organism: Saccharophagus degradans 2-40; assembly: GCF_000013665.1. Classification (NCBI taxonomy): domain Bacteria; kingdom Pseudomonadati; phylum Pseudomonadota; class Gammaproteobacteria; order Cellvibrionales; family Cellvibrionaceae; genus Saccharophagus; species Saccharophagus degradans. The sequence goes on along the minus strand of NC_007912.1, from coordinate 468,598 downwards.
ATAGTGGCGTCAAAGCTCGATTCACATACATCACCAACCTCCTGTGGAATAGCGACACCCGCATTTGCGATAACACCATCCAACCGCTGCCAGCGCTCATGGATAGCCTTATAAAAATGGCCAAGGTCTTCAGTACTCCTAACATCCCCTTTATTAACCAATAACCTCCCTAACGCTTGCGGCTCGCAACTAAAGCTTTTGGGGTTGCGCACCAACACCGCCACATTAAACCCCCGCTTCAAAAAAAGCTGCGCCATAGCAAGGCCAATGCCAGAACTTGCTCCTGTGATAGCCACTACCTTTTCTATTTGCATACTCACTTTCTCCATATTTGTAATTTAAAAAACAGAGAAAGCCTAGCGATAAAAACACCATCCCGATACACTATAAAGCCATAAATCCACTATAGTAGACCTGCGTCCATCATGACTTTCGACCATATAGGTACATTTATACGTAATTATCGCCAAACAAATGGAGAAAGCTTACAAGCGCTGGCAGATAGGTCTGGTGTAAGTAGATCCATGATTGCACAAATAGAAAGCAATCAGAAAAGTCCCACCGTTACCACCCTTGCCAAACTAGCAGGAGCCATGAGCATAAGCTTGGGAGATTTAGTCGAACCCAGTAAACACACTACTCACTACGTAATAGTTAAAGGCAGCAAAACGAACATTGTCAGTAAACAAAATAGCCCCTTCGTTTGTCACCAACTACTCGCACAAAGTAACAGCTGCAATGTAGACTTCTACCATTTCTATTTTAGTAAATACGGTAAAACCGGCTTTGCAGCCAATAAGCTGGGCACGCAAAAAACAGTGTGGCTCGACACAGGCCAAATTACACTACACCTTCACAACGAAACCATTTCACTTAATGCCGGGCAAGCCATTCATTTTGCCGCCAGCACCCCCCACCGCTTTGAAAACCGCAGCGGACCTTTAGCCAAAGGCTGTTTTACCGTAAGCTATAGCAACTAACTACAAACAGTAGGTACCCCATGGCCGAACAGCAACCCAATAACCCCTTACACGGTATTACCCTCGAAAAAGTTGTTACCCAACTGCAAGAGCATTACGGCTGGCAGGGCTTGGCCGATAGAATCAATATAAACTGCTTTAAATCAGACCCCTCGGTAAAAAGCAGCTTGAAGTTCCTGCGCAAAACGCAATGGGCACGTGATAAGGTTGAAGCGCTCTACGTCAAAACCTTTACCGCCGAGTCCCCGTGGCAACAAGGTAAATAACACTCCTTTTACAACAATTAACGGGTATATAGCTAATACACCTAACGCTAGCGACTAAACTCCGCTATTTAAACTATAGTAATTAGTGTATCTTGCAGTTCCCCCTACCCGCATTACCCTTCGTACAAATAAAGAGCACACTATGGATAACAAGGATTTCCTGCGCCAGCGCATAAATGTTTACGCAAAGATGGAAGTAGACCCAAGCGTAGATGAAGAAGTGGTTAGCATGCTAAAACGCAAATTCAACGTCTACCTGCCCCAACGCCGCAGCCTAGACGAATCCCTCTCGGCCGCCAAAAGCGACCATGAGATTATTGAGTTGATATTGGAATATAGAAAGCTTTAGGTTTATTAAAACCATCCTATAGCTACTATGCTTATTCTTTTCGCAACTCTATATAAAATAACTACCCCGCATAACCAAACTTTAGCGAGCAACTAGACTCAACCCAACGTTAATACTCTCTGTAGTCAGAAATTTATACTGCAATTACCAGCCCCCCCATAGGCAAGCGAACAACCAATTACTATTTGGTACGGTTCCTGCTTCATCTTCATAATATCTGTTTAAAAGCGCTATTTATCTCGGGTTAAACATTACCGAATCAAATTAATAATAGTAAATGGCGCAGAGTTACTCGAGCTAGCTCAATAAAGCTGGCTTGTAAAAAATGCAAAGCCGAGTAAAGAATTACAAAATATTATTATATGGAAGCCCAAAATGCTTAGAAATAAAACTAGCGTCTTATTTATCGCACTTGCCTTAACTGCAATGGTAGCAGGGCTAAGCTATTACTATATTCAAGAACAAAGGGAAGAACCCGCGTTTACTGTACTACCTCACAACACTGTGCACGAAGAAGTTAATTATTACAGCGACATTCAACCAATATTGGATAAAAAGTGCGTGGCGTGCCATAGCTGCTTTGATGCGCCATGCCAACTAAAACTTGTAAATGCGAAAGGGTTACTGCGCGGCGCTACTGCCAAGCAGGTATATAACGGCGGCCGCACCGAACCACAACAACCCACCCGCCTTAATTTGGATGGTAATACCGAAGCCGAGTGGCGCAACCTCGGTTTTCACTCGGTACTAGAAACAAACAACCAAAGCCCACTACTAAAATCGTTTATTGCTTGGGGCTTCGCTACACAAAATAGTGAGAACGCAAACACTCTTAACGAAGCCATTAAAAAAAACAATATTGAACTGGGAACAACCAGAGAAAACCAATGCAGCGCTACAATCGAAGAGTTTAATAGGTTCACCCACAGCCACCCTCATAACGGTATGCCACTGGCCACCCAAGGGCTATCTCAGTCGGAATACGATTTAGTTATGACCTGGTTTGAACAAGGCGCGACCATCCCTGACGCGCCTTGGACAATCAATAAGCAAGACAAAGAAGTGATACAAAAATGGGAAGACTGGTTAAACGAAACATCGAATGAAAGAAAGCTATTAGCACGCTATATTTACGAGCATCTTTTTCTCGCGCACTTGCACTTACAGCCAGATGATAATCTTTCAGAGAGAATTCTCGATAGCGAATTACAATACCCCGTCAATTTCTATCGTTTAGTACGGTCAAGTACGCCATCAGGAACGGCTATCATTCCAATCAACACAGCTTTACCAAATCAACCTACTCAATCGGATTTTTACTATCGCTTGCAACCTGTGGAAGAAACCATTGTATATAAATCTCACATACCCTATCGGTTTGATAAAAATAGATTAACGGAAATTGAATCTTTGTTCGCAAGCGAAAGCTGGCAAGTAAAAAACTTACCTAGCTATGAGTACGAATTTAGATCTAATCCATTTAAAACTTACAGCGCGATACCAGCCAAGCTTCGCTATAAGTTTTTATTGCAGGATGCAGAATATTTTGTTCGTACATTTATTCGAGGCCCGGTGTGCCACGGCCCTATCGCAACCGATGTTATTCGAGACCACTTTTGGGTAATGTTTGAAAACCCTGAAACAGAGCTATTCGTTAACAACAAAAATTATCGCCAATCCGTTGAAAGCTTACTTGGGCTACCGGGAGAAAATAGCCAGCTTTCTGAGTTCGGTGACGAATGGACAATCTATCAAAACAACCGCAATAAATATGCAGAAGACCGCAATACAGCTTATCGCGAAAGTTACAATACTGGCAGACCACTAAATACAATTTGGACAGAAAAAGGCGAAAACCCCAATGCCTTTCTTACCGTATTTAGGCACCACAACAATGCTACGGTACTGCAGGGCTGGCAAGGCAGTAAACCACGCACCGCATGGGTATTAGACTACCCCTTATTCGAACGTACCTACTATGAACTTGTTGCAGGTTTTGATGTTTTCGGCAACGTGTCACATCAGTTACAAACACGTTTGTATTTTGATTTAATTCGCCATGGCGGTGAAACTAACTTTCTAGCCTATATGCCCAAAGACTCCAGAGAAGCAATATTTAACCATTGGTACCAAGGGCTAGCCCAGTTAAAAACAAGTATCTCTTACCCTAAACTAGACACCTTAGCACTGGGTGCTCCAGAGCTAAATGAGAGCGCTCCTAAAGACGCCTTTTTTAACTACTTCTTTGACAAATTCCCAAGCTCCACCAATGCGCACGACCCGATAAATCGTGCAGAATCTAGTACAACAAATACAGACGATGGAAAAGAGCAAGCGCATACGCAAAACTTGGTAGCAACCCAGCTAGCCTCTATAGCTAGCAAACCCGCTAAAGAACTCGCATTTATAAAAGATTTACCCGATCTTAGCTTACTTTTTATTACGTCCAACAATGCCACGTCCAGCAATGCCATTTCCAACAATAGTACTTCAAGCAATGAAAATCAAAGCATTGTTTATTCACTAGTGCGCAACAGAATGCATAGCAATGTTGCATTTCTTACCGGCGAGGAACTTAGGTACCAACCAGAACAAGATTATTTATCAATTCGAAAAGGCCTTGTGGGTAGCTACCCCAACCTTATATTTAAGGTCGATGAAAGTGATATAAATCGCTTCATAGGCGCGTTGAATACGCCAGATAACGATACCGAATTTAGAGAACGCATGGATGAATTTATTTTAAAACGTTTAGACGACAATTTTTGGCAAACTGTACATGCGATAAGTAATTCCGAAAAAAACAGAAACCCAATTTCTAGCGGACTACTAGACTTGAATCGTTATGAATGCTGGTAAAATGAAAATAAATAGCCGTTTACTACACTCTAAAGTTTTCATCGCCGCATGCATACTATTCACGCTACTTGTAGCGCTACGCATGCTTGCGCCCACAATTGTCAAGAACATAGTCAATCAGTCGCTAGATAACGCGCCAGGCATTGCAGGAAGCATCCAAGATATCGACCTTCACTTGTATCGTGGCGCTTACCAAATTGAAGGTATCGAGTTGCGCACAGTAAAAAACAACATCGAACACCCGTTTGTTACTATAAGCGAATTAGATATTTCTATTTTCTGGACAAAATTAATTAGAGGTAAAGTAGTTACCGAGCTTGTGTTCAAGCAACCAAGCTTTACATTCGCCGACACCAAAGAAGAACAAACAAAAAAGTACGAGGCTGCAGCCAATAAATCGACTTGGCTTGGCATAAGCGAACAGCTAGTGCCTTTCGATATTGATAGGTTAGAAGTGATAGACGGTCATTTCACCTTCGAAGGTAAATCCAACACACTAAATCAAAAGGGCGCATTTCAAGTATCGGATATAAACGGGGTTGTTGTGGGTATTACCAGTCCCTCTCAATACGATACGGAAAACAACAAGAGTAAAAATACAACCAGCACAAGAGGCACCTTAACTGGGTATGGCATGGTATACGGCGAATCGAAAGTAACGGCAGAAGGCTCTTTCGACCCATTCAGTAAAAAACCAATGTTTGATGTGGATGCACACATAGATGATATACAAGCAAAACACCTTGATGCATTAATAAAAATATACACACCCTTCGATGTAGAAGCAGGCTCATTTATGGCCGCCACCGAGCTAAAAGCAGATATGGGTGAGTTAACCGGTTATTTAAAAGTTGGCGCAGACGAGCTAGACGTCTTTTCTTGGAAACAGGATATAGAAATAGATGGCGACAACCCATTCGAGGCACTCGCAGACGCCCTAATTGGCGGTATCGCTAATATACTTTCTAATAGAGAAACAGACCTAGTTGCCACCCAAATACCTATTGAAGGCAGCTTAAACAACCCAGAAACGTCCGTAATAGAATCGTTTTTATCACTTTTAAATAACGCGTTTATCGATGCAATAGATATTGAAGTAGATGAAATATTGAGTTTCGGCGCCGATCAAAAAACAGATAACAATAAATAACGGTTTTAAAATAAAAAAGCACGCCCCCTAATAAGCGTGCTTTCGCGCTGTTAGCTGTTAGCTGTTAGCTGTTAGCTGTTAGCTAGCTTACAAATCATTACCAATATCAGCCAAATCGCCTTTATCTTCTAGCCACGTTTTTCTGTCGCCGGAGCGTTTTTTGGCAAGTAGCATATCCATAAGTTGAGTTGTTTCGTCTTCTTCATCTATGGTTAGCTGCACTAGGCGGCGTGTGTCGCGAGCCATGGTGGTTTCGCGCAGTTGTAGTGGGTTCATTTCACCCAAACCTTTAAAGCGCTGTACGTTTACTTTGCCTTTTTTCTTTTCGGCAACTATGCGGTCTAGAATCCCTTGTTTTTCGCTATCGTCTAGCGCGTAGTAAACATCTTGGCCTATATCTATGCGGTACAGAGGCGGCATAGCTACGTAAACGTGGCCGGCGCTGACTAGTGCGCGGAAGTGTTGATAAAACAATGCGCATAACAACGTGGCAATGTGCAAGCCGTCGGAATCCGCATCGGCAAGAATACATATTTTGTGGTAGCGCAGCCCATCTAGGTTATCTGAGCCTGGGTCTATACCCAACGCTACCGAAATGTCATGCACTTCTTGCGAAGCCAAAACTTCTTGGCTTTCTACTTCCCAGGTATTTAATATTTTTCCGCGCAGCGGCATGATGGCTTGGTGATCGCGATCGCGCGCTTGCTTGGCAGAGCCACCTGCCGAATCCCCTTCCACCAGAAATAATTCGCCGTTGGCTGGGTCGTCGGATGAACAATCGGCCAATTTACCAGGCAGTGCTGGGCCTGCGGTGATTTTTTTGCGCGCAACTTTTTTACTAGAGCGCACGCGTTTTTGCGCATTATTAATGCAGAATTCTGCGAGCTTATCGCCTTCTTCTGTGTGTTGGTTTAACCACAAACTGAAGGCGTCTTTAGCTACGCCCGATACAAATGCCGCCGCTTCACGAGACGATAATCGCTCTTTGGTTTGGCCAGAAAATTGCGGGTCGGCAAGTTTAGATGAAAGCACAAAGCAGCAGTTCATCCACACGTCGTCGGGGGTAATTTTTATACCGCGCGGCACAAGGTTGCGAATTTCGCAGTATTCGCGCATGGCTTCCATTAAGCCTGTACGCAAACCATTTACGTGCGTACCACCTTGCGCAGTGGGAATTAAGTTTACGTAACTTTCTTGGGTAACTTCGCCGCCTTCGGGCAGCCATTGCACAGCCCAGTCGGCCGCTTCGGTGGTACCGGTGAACGAGCCAACAAACGGATCGGCGGGCAGTGTTTCCCAGCCTTCGGTTGCTTGGCTTAGGTAATCTTTTAAGCCGTCTTCGTAGTACCAGGTATCTTTGTCGCCGGTTTGCTCATCGGTAAAAACAACTTCTAGGCCGGGGCACAGTACGGCTTTTGCACGCAGGTTGTGACGCAAACGCGAAACAGAAAATTTGTGCGAATCGAAATAGCTGGGGTTGGGCAAAAAGCGCACCGATGTACCGGTGTTGCGCTTGCCGCAAGTATCTATTACTTCTAGGTCGCTAACTTTATCGCCGTTTTTAAACCCCATGCGATACACTTGGCCATCGCGGCGAATAGTTACTTCTAAACTTTCGGAAAGGGCGTTTACAACCGACACCCCCACACCGTGCAAACCACCAGAGAACTGGTAATTTTTGTTGGAGAATTTACCACCGGCATGCAGGGTAGATAATATAACTTCTACCCCCGGCTTTTTTTGCTCTGGGTGTAAATCTACTGGCATACCGCGGCCATCGTCGGTAACGGTTACCGATTGATCTTTATGCAGTATTACTTCAATTTTTTTGGCGTGCCCCGCCAGTGCTTCATCCACACTGTTATCAATAATTTCTTGCGCGAGGTGGTTGGGCCGCACCGTGTCGGTGTACATGCCGGGGCGTTTTTTTACGGGGTCTAGGCCCGTTAATACTTCAATATCTTCTGCTGAATAATTAGCCATAGAGTATGTCTATTTTCTATATTATTGGTCTGATGATTGTTGGGTAAAAAATTCGATTATTTGGGGCAGCCAATTTTCATACCCGTCAAAAGTGTGGCTGCCGCCTTCTTCAACTATTTGTTTGCAGTGGCGATACTTTTTTGTAGCCATGCGGTAGTCGAGGGTTTCGTCGCCGGTTTGCACCATTAGCATATATTTGTTGGGCTGCTGCGGTTCGACATAGTTAAGCGCCACCAAGTCTTGCAAATCCTTTTCGGTAAGACAATAGGTTTCATCGGAATAGTAGCTTTGCAGCGGCACGTTTTTAAATTCGTCGAAACGGGTGTGCGGGTCTACGGCTGGGTTAACCAATACCGCTTTTGCGACTAGCCCGCGCTCTACAAGGTTAGTGGCCCAAAAGCCGCCCAGCGAACTGCCAATAACGTACACGGGTTGCGTAAGGGAATCTAGCTCTGCCTCAATTTGCGCTATTGCCTGGCTAGGGTAGGAGGAAAGCTGCGGGCAACAGAAGTCGACATCTGGATGATTTTTCGCCAACCAACGCCAAGTAACCTTAGCTTTGCTGGATTGTGGCGAGCTTAGAAAGCCGTGCAAATAGAGAACGGTGGCCATAGTTCTTCGTTTCTAGCGAATGACTGAGGCGCGAGTATACCAGCTCAATAGCCGGTAGAAGCAAAATCTATGGCATAGGCCTTAGTTTGAATGCGTTTTACTTCGGAGGTAAAGCTGCCATCGGCATTTAGCGAGTAGCTGCGGTAGCCAGGCATGATGGTATCTAACTTGAAGGGTTTAGATTTGGGGGCAAACTGTACGCAGGTAGAGGGGGTGGCCAGAAGAGTTACGTTATTGCGTGAATCTTGAAACTCTTGATGTACATGGCCCCAAGAAACCGCTTTTACATGGTCGTATTTGTCGAGCACATCAAAAAAGGCTTCGGCATTTTTTACCACGTACTGGTCTATCCACTCGCTACCTACCGGTACTGGCTGGTGATGCAAAAATACCATGGTAGGTTCGCTGTTGGCTTTTAGCTCGGCGTCTAAGCGCATTAGCTCGTTGGGGTGCAGCTCGCCGCCTTCTTCCATGGGAATACGCGAATCGAGCAGGATAAGGTTCCATCCCTGTGCTCGGTAATGGGCTTCTATGGGTAAGATGTCCACTTGATCCATGTTTAGCGGGTCGTCGTGGTTACCCGGCAACCAAGCCAAAGCAACACCAGGGAAGTAGTGGTTAACAATATCTATGAAGCGTTGATAGCTCGCGGCACCGCCATCGTTGGAGATATCGCCGGTTGCTAGAATTAGATCGGGGGTTGGCTCTGAGTTTTGAATAAGTTCAAGCACGTCAAATAAGCTCTGGTCTGTATCCAGACCGAGCATAAGCTCACCGGGTTGGCTACCCAAATGACAATCCGTTATCTGCACTACGCGTAAAGGCCGCATCGCTCGTCGCTTGAAAATTTTTACATTCATATCAAACCCACAGGGGCACAGTGCCACTTAGAGATTGGGGTTTGTATAGTTTGGTACGATCACGGTTAAAGCGGGAATACTATTTACCGTTTACGAGAACCTTGTCACAAAATTCTTCTTTAAGGTACCCATGTTTGCGACAGAATTCCAGCCATTCCCCTAAGAATTTATTCAGAGCGAGCTTTTCATCGGGTTGATACATGTGAGTATTGGGGTAAAGGTATTGCGGGCGCCAGTGGCGGTGCCTGTCCCAGCCCACTATTTCGGCCATGGCGGCATCGTGGTACATGCGCACAAGAATTTTGGGCTTTTTGAGCAGTGGCAGAAAGCTGGTTTGCTGCAGCTCTACCGTGGTGGTGTAAGGGGCAGAGTCCACCACGCTGATGGAAACATTAATTAGGCTGGGTTGTTCGCGGTTTATATCGGCATTGTTTACGGGTGCTTCAGCAGCTGTTTCGCCCTCGGCTTTATTGTTACTAAGCTGGCCTACCGAGAAACCCCAGTGCTTTACCCCCGCCTCGCGGCCGGGCATTAAGCGCAATAAACGGTGGAAGTTCATTTCACACAGGGCGTGATGGCCTTGTATGTCCACACTGTAGCCGCGATTGTTGGGCAATTTGCGCTGATTAACTAATGCCACGAATGATAGTTACCTCTGTTAACAATCTATAGTCGCTAATCACCAATCGCTAGCGCTGCTAACTTAGCGCTTAGCCATTAGAGATTGCCTATTAAGCTGTAGCCACTGCAAGCCTATTAGGGTGGCTGCGTTGTTGGCTCTACTGTTAAGCATACCAGCAAATACTTCGTCGGCTGGCAAAACGTGTAAATATATATCTTCGTTTTCGTCGTCTAGCCCAAAAACGCCACCGCGCCCCTTTAGGTTACAGGTGGCACAAAACAGGTGGATGAGTTCGCTGCAGCCGCCGGGGGTGGAGTAATACGTAGTGATGGGAATAATCTCCGCATCGGTTACGCCAGCCTCTTCTTCTAGCTCGCGCTTGATTAGCTCTGCCGGGGTTTCCCCCTCCTCTAACATACCCGCCACCACTTCTAGGCACCACGGGCCAAAGGAAGAATCGATAGCACCCACACGGAACTGCTCCACCAAGCCTATTAGATCGTGCTCGGGGTCGTACAGTACCGCCGCCGACGCTTCGCCGCGATGGAACAGCTCACGGGAAATCTCTCCCGTCCACTCTCCATCGAATTTACGGTGTTTTAATGTCAGTTTGTGCATTTTGAAAAAACCGTTCCAAACAATTTTTTCATCGAGCACGTCTACATCATCTCGATTAAGTGTAACTGGCAAGTCTTCCATTATTTATCCACTGTGTTTTGCGGGGCCAAGCCCCGCAATCGCTGTTAGCTGTTAGCTGTTAGCTGTTAGCTGTTAGCTGTTAGCTAGATTTTCCCATATATCTCACTGCCCTTCTCGCGGAACTCCTCCGACTTCTTGCGCATTTCGGCTTCTACATCAATCATTCGTACCACTTCATCTTCGGCGATTGGTGTAATATCTGTACCGTGTTCTGCTGCGTAATCGCGCACCTCTTGGGTGATTTTCATCGAGCAGAACTTGGGGCCACACATAGAGCAAAAGTGCGCAACTTTAGCGGAATCTTTTGGCAGCGTTTCGTCGTGATAAGACCGCGCAGTATCTGGGTCTAAGCCCAAATTAAACTGATCTTCCCAACGGAATTCAAAGCGCGCCTTAGAGAGTGCGTTGTCACGCAGCTGTGCGCCGGGGTGCCCTTTGGCCAAATCCGCTGCGTGGGCAGCAATTTTGTAAGTGATGATACCCTCTTTTACATCGTCTTTGTTGGGTAAACCCAAATGCTCTTTGGGTGTAACGTAACAAAGCATGGCACAACCGTACCAGCCAATCATGGCCGCACCAATACCCGAGGTAATATGGTCGTAGCCTGGGGCGATATCGGTAGTCAGCGGCCCCAAGGTATAAAACGGCGCTTCACCACATTCGCGCAATTGCTTATCCATGTTTTCTTTGATCATGTGCATTGGTACGTGGCCTGGGCCTTCAATCATTACCTGCACATCGTGTTTCCACGCAATTTTGGTAAGCTCGCCCAGTGTTTCTAGCTCGCCGAATTGCGCTTCGTCGTTGGCGTCGGCAATGGAGCCTGGGCGCAAGCCATCCCCCAAAGAAAAGCTCACATCGTAAGCTTTCATAATTTCGCAAATGTCTTCGAAATGGGTGTATAAAAAGTTTTCGCGGTGATGCGCCAAGCACCATTTAGCCATAATCGAGCCGCCGCGCGACACAATACCTGTTACCCGTTTAGCGGTAAGCGGCACATAGCGCAACAGTACACCGGCGTGGATTGTGAAGTAGTCAACCCCTTGCTCTGCTTGCTCGATGAGGGTATCGCGGAAAATCTCCCACGTTAGATCTTCGGCTACGCCATCTACTTTTTCTAAAGCTTGGTAAATAGGTACTGTACCAATGGGCACTGACGAGTTGCGAATAATCCACTCGCGCGTTTCGTGAATATTTTTACCGGTGGACAGATCCATAATGGTATCGGCACCCCAGCGCGTGCCCCAGGTTAACTTCGCCACTTCTTCTTCAATAGATGAGGTAACCGCACTGTTGCCGATATTGCCGTTAATTTTTACTAAAAAGTTGCGGCCAATAATCATTGGCTCTAGTTCGGGGTGGTTAATATTTGCAGGAATAATTGCGCGGCCGCAGGCCACTTCAGAGCGCACAAATTCTGGTGTAATTTCATCTGGGATGTTTGCGCCAAAATGCTCGCCGGCATGCTGCTGATCTAACACGCCTTGCTCTTTGGCTTGCTGCCAGCTCATATTTTCGCGAATGGCAATATATTCCATTTCTGGGGTAATAATGCCGCAGCGCGCGTAGTGCATTTGCGTTACGTTTGCGCGCGGCTTGGCTTTAAGGGGCTGGCGCTGGTGATTAAAACGCAAGGTATCCAAGCTTGCATCGTGTAAGCGCTGCTGGGTAAAAGACGAACTTTTTTGTTGCAGCACTTCGGTGTCACCGCGCTCGGCTATCCAAGCGCTGCGCACATCGGGCAAACCTTGGCGCACATCTATTTTTACATTGGGGTCGGTGTACACACCAGAAGTGTCGTAAACACGCACGGGTGGATTCTGTTCGCCACCAAATTCCGTTGGCGTTATAGATAAATTAATTTCGCGCATAGGTACGCGAATATCTGGGCGACTACCCTGCACGTAGATCTTTTTAGAATTTGGAAACGGCGCAATGGATTGACTGTCTACCTGTGCGGTATCACTCAAGCGTGGTTTTTCTAATGTATCGGTTGTCATGAGGTGTCTCTCTCGCGTAACGAAATGAATGTAATTTGTTTTTTAACTAAATCTTTTTGCTATCGTCTTTTTAATGATCGGTTTGGCCTAAATGCAGTTGCTGGCTTGAAGCACTGTTAGCACCGTGACATATTGGCCCACTACCCTGCGCCAATTGCCAGCCCACAGCCCCCTGCAAAGCAGCGCTTATGTAATTTTTAGCCGCCTCTACCGCTTGCTCTAAGGGCTGCCCCTGTGCAATACCCACCGCAATAGCCGCTGCTAAACTGCAACCTGTGCCACGGCTGTTATTGGTTTGAATTTTGGAGGAAGAAAAACGCGCTTCGCCATGCGGGGTAACTAAGTAGTCGGATGCGCTATTGCCTTCGAAGTGGCCGCCTTTTAACAACACAGCACCACACCCCAATTGCAATAAGGCCTGCGCCTGCTCGCGCTGCTGGGCTTCGCTGGTAGCTAGCGGCGCATCCAATAGAAGTGCAGCTTCGTGTAGGTTGGGGGTTATGAGCGTGGCTAAAGGTAAAAGTGATTCGCGATAAGCGCGTACCGCCGAAGGCGGCAGTAATACCGCACCGCTAGAGGCGTTAAGTACGGTATCAACCACGACTGGAATCGCCCCGGCTAGCTGCTGCACAAAGCTCACCACAGCGGGCAATGCCTCGGCGTGGCCGAGCATGCCAATTTTTATGGCACCTAACCTAGCCGGCAAAAAGCCCTGTGCGGCCGCCGTAAACTGCGCGCTTAATATATTGGCAGGTACGGGGTGAATGGCGGCAACACCCAGCGAGTTTTGTGCTGTAACAGCGGTAATGGCCGTGGCACAGTATGCGTGCAGAGCCATAGCTGTTTTGATATCCGCCTGAATACCAGCGGCGCCAAAAGAGTCGCTTGCGGCAATAGATAAAATAGCGGTGGGTGTCATTCGATATACTCAGCACGTGTTGCAAGTACACGGTGAGTAAACAAGGCAGAGTTCGCGCGAGGAGGCTCGTGTGGTAAACGGGCAGAAAACAGCGCCAAACTCTTCTCGTTCCCTACGCCGGTACTAGCCGGATCAGGTCAACGGGTTTTTCTCAGCCTGTTTTGCACGCAAATAAAGCACACAAAAACTAGCACCCCGACAAGAATGACGCCCAGTGTAGGGAAGCTACCCACAGGTGTAAAGGCCCAGACGGCGATTGGCACCACACGCGCTATACTGGCCTATACTTAGGTGTTGATTCCGCTTCGCCAATACTAAACAACCCGTTTCGCCCTCGGCAGCGCAACAACAGAATATTTAATTACCCAACCAACGCACCATGGCAGACAAGCTTCTTGCACAATCGGGCTTAGCGCACCCCTTCGCTAAACCCACCCCCTCGCCTAGGCCTTCGGTAATTTACGAAGGCGTGGGTCGCGTGGTGCCCGCCCCCACAGCCACACCCGGCATAGAAGAAACACGCTACACCCCAAGCGTGCGCACGCCACCGGTTACCTACGATTTTTCGCCGAGCAGCCTGTTTAAGCGCCAGTTATCATTTACGCCCCCTGCGCAATTGCAAAATGTGTTTCAATTCGTGCAGCAAGATACATCGACACTGGCTAGCAACACAGCGACTAAAACACCGCTTACCTACGAGCATGCAGAGCCCGCGGCCCTGAAGATTTTTAGGGAAATATCAAATAATGGTGAAAGCAGGCAACAAAAATTCCAACAAGTGAATCTTTTTGTGTAGTTCGCGCGTCCTTTAGGGTGTAATTCTGAGTAAGTGCCTCCATAACAAGGCTTTGTCGATTTTTTGCACCTTCTCGTCTTTCAATTCACGTTAAGATGCTAACTATTCAGCTAGAATGCGTACTTATTACTCAGGGCCTAAACAACAGCAAGGATCAGTAATGAACAAGTCTTTACAAAAAATTATCGCGCTCGCGGCCTTTGGATTTGCCGCCGCAGCTCAACACAGCCAAGCGGAAACGCTGGCCGAGATATACCAGCAAGCGCTCGAGAACGATCACTCATTCTTGGCTGCCAAAGCGGCGTTAGAAGCGGGCCAAGAAAACAAAAACATTGGTCGCGCAGGTTTGTTGCCACAAATAAGTGCCGAAGCGAGCTGGGCAGATAGCGAAAATACAACAACTGAATACGATATAAATGCTACCCCAACAGAAACCAGCACCACACAAAACAGCACCACTACCGGCTATAGCGTTTCCCTTAGCCAAACCTTATTCAACCTTGCAAGCTGGCATACCTATAAGCAAGGTAAAGCTAGGGCGCAAATTGCTGAGGTTAACTATGCTGCCGCCGAGCAAGAGGTAATAGTGCGGGTTGCTCAAGCTTATTTTGATGCATTGGCTGCGGTAGATAATTTCGATACGGCTAAATCTGAAGAAGAAGCGCTTAAACATCAGTTAGAGCAAACCAAACAACGCTTTGAAGTGGGCCTAACCGCCATTACCGAAGTGCACGAAGCGCAAGCCGCTTTCGACTCTTCAACCGCAACCCGCCTAGCTGCTGAAGGCCGCTTAGGTATTGCATTCGAAGCCTTAGAAGTTATTACGGGTCGCCCTTACCGGTCGCTCAACCCAATGCGTGCAGACTTCCCTGTAACGGCACCAGAACCTGCCGATCGCAACCAATGGGTAGAGTTTGCATTGGCAAATAACTTTGATTTAAAAGCAGCGTCACTTAATGCCGAAGCCGCACAGCAAAATGCCAAGGCGCGCAGAGCGGATCACGCACCAACGCTAACTGCAGGCGTAAGCTATTCGGATAAAACCACCGAAATAGGTAGTGGGTTCGAAACAAACCCAGAAAACCAAACCCTTAGCCTTACTTTAAAAGTGCCAATTTATGCCGGTGGCGCCACTCATGCTTCACGTCGCCAAGCCAATGCTCAAGCGTGGGAATCGCGCGAGCTTTTCAACAAAGCGCAGCGAGATATTATTCAGCAAGCACGCTCTAACCACTTGGAAGTAATGACCGGCGTGGCCACTGTAAAAGCGCGCAAGCAGGCTATTACCTCTAGCGAGAGCGCCCTGCGCGCAACGCAAGCTGGCTATGAGGTAGGCACACGCGATTTAGTCGACGTACTAAACGCACAACGCAGCCTATTCCGCGCCCGCCGCGACTACTCCGACGCACTCTACGCTTACGTAGTTAACACCCTCAAACTAAAACAAGTAGCGGGCACACTTTCTACTGCAGATATAGACGCATTGAGTGGCTGGTTGGATACGGCAAAAGAAGTGCAATATTAACCAATCGCTAGCTGCTAATCGTTAATCACTAGTAGTTAGCGATTAGCGTTTAACGATTGATAAATATTGCAACTCCACCCCTACTTCCTTAAACAACTTCGGTGTGTTCGCATCGAAGTTGTTTGGTATTAGGTTGCGTATTACTTTGGTGCTGCTGGTTTCGGCCATTAGGCGTAGGCTGGTAACGGGGATTGGGTTGGCTTGGTGGGCGTTTACTGGGGTTTTGTTGTAGTTCACTTCGCTAAAACGGGTTAGCTCTGCGGCGGGGATAAATATATGCAGCCATTCGTCGGTTTGTTTTTTTGCATCTAACGACAGCAAATAATCGGCATTAAACGTAGGGGTTTCTACACTTTCTGCGCCTACACCAACCAGTGCTATGGATAAATGCACTTGGCCATCATCAAGTTTTTCTAGCTGTGCTTTGGGCACTAAATCATCGTAGGTTTTGGCTATTTCTTTGCGGCTGGGCAGGTTGCTAGTTTCGCTGTTTATGCGTAGTACCATTTCAATACCGGCCACATTGGCGAAGGGCACGGGTGCGTACTGTGCGGTTATGCCGTTGGCGTGTTGATGGTGCCAATCGCCGTATTTTTTTATCAACGTGGTGGAGTACTGGTGCTCGCCGTGATTGAGCGCGGGTTTTCTATCTATGCGATACATACCCGATGGAAATTTTAAGCCTGCGAATTCGTCGGGGAAGTTCGCCACATGGTTCCAACCGCCTAACAGGTTAGTATTTTTGTTAAACAGCACCTGCGCATTTGCAATGGGCAGTGCTTTGCGGTGCTCTTCTACAGTTACATTCGGGGTAATTTGCGACTGCACCACGGCGGGGTCTATTTCCACAGAGCTGCAGGCCGCTAACATTGCCGCTGCTAACACTCCAAGTGTACAAATCCTGCTGGCACGCTTCATGTTACTTACCTTTTTATTATCTCAAATATTAATCCAAGCATTAATCCGACCATTATTCCGGTTTAATTACCGACCTGTTTCGCAATTTATTTTTCCGGCGGTGGTGCTACGCGCAGTACTTCTGCCACGGTTGTCATGCCCTGCGCAACTTTTTGCGCGCCCGAAAGCCGCAGTGTGCGCATGCCTTCGCGCATAGCTTGCTGGCGCAATATGGCAAGATCGCAATGATCTCCTACCAATTGCTGCACCGATTCCGACATACCCAATATTTCGTAAATGCCTTGGCGGCCAAGGTAGCCGGTATTGCGGCACTCTAAACAGCCTTCTGGCTCAAACGTTTTAGTGGGCTTGGCGACTTTCCAAGGTTTAACCATGCCTTCCCAATCTTCGTTGGAAATGGTCGATTCTTTTTTGCAATGCGGGCACAGCGTGCGCACTAAGCGCTGCGCCATTACGCCAATTAATGTGGCGCGCAACAAATAACTCGGCACGCCTAAATCTAGCAGTCGCGTCATGGCCGTTGGCGCGTCGTTGGTGTGCAATGTGGATATTACCAAGTGGCCGGTGAGCGCAGCCTGAACAGCCATTTGCGCGGTTTCTAAATCGCGAATCTCACCTACCATAATTATGTCGGGGTCTTGTCGCATAAGTGTGCGAATGCCCGCAGCAAAATCTAAACCTATATTGTGCTGCACTTGCGTTTGATTAAACGCGTCCTCCACCATTTCTATTGGGTCTTCAATGGTAGACACATTCACTTCGTCGGTTGCCAACTGACGCAACGATGAATATAACGTGGTGGTTTTACCCGAGCCGGTAGGCCCAGTTACCAGCACAATGCCGTGCGGCTTATTAATCATTTCAGACCAGCGTTTGTAGTCGTCGCCCCCTAGGCCCAAGTCTTCAAAGCTGCGCAGCAATACTTCTGGGTCGAAAATACGCATAACCAATTTTTCGCCAAACGCGGTAGGCATGGTAGATAGCCGCAACTCGGCTTCGCTGCCATCTGGGCGCTTGGTTTTAATTCGGCCATCTTGCGGCTTGCGCTTTTCGGCCACATTCATGCGGCTAAGAATTTTAATACGACTCACAATCGCCGTTGCCACCGAGGCAGGGAATTCGTAAATATTGTGCAGCACCCCGTCTATGCGAAAACGCATGCGGGTTATTTCGCGGCGCGGCTCAATATGAATATCGCTGGCGCGCTGATCAAACGCGTATTGCAGTAGCCAATCTACAATATTCACAATGTGCTGATCGTTAGCTTCTGGGTCTTTGAGTGTGCCCAGCTCCAACAAATGCTCAAAATTGGCAATGCCGCTGCCGCGACCTTGGCTGGCACCGGTTTGAGCGCCCGATATAGAGCGCGCCAACGAATAAAACTCTACCCGATAACGCTCGACATCCGAGGGCAAGGCAATAACGCGGCGGATATCGCGGCGCACTAGCTGCTGCAACTGCTCTATCCACTCGTTGGCAAATGGTTGGGTTACTGCAATGACTACATAGTCGGCTTTTACATCTACGCACAGCAAGCCGTGGCGCTTGGCAAACTGGTAGGACATCACCTCGGTTACATCCGCTACCGGCACTTTCATTGGGTCTATGTGGTAAATCATCAGCTCGGCTTTATCGGCCAGCCACGCAGTGAGGCGCATTTCATCCACAACTTTTTCGTGGTTTTTCTGATCGGCCAACTGCTGCGTGCTAAGGTACACCAAGGGGTGCATGGCAGTTTGTTCGCGCGTACGATGTGCCCCCATTAACACATTGGCATCTTCTTGCTTAACAATGCCATCGGTTACAAGATCCAACAGTGTGGATCGCAAATCTAATACGCGGTCGACAGATAATTTAGCGCTCATAACAACCCTTAGGGTTTTTATTCAGTAATTGGATTATGATTAGAAGGCTGCTTTAGCCTCAATCGATTGTAGCGGTTTTCCCTAAGAAGCTCTAACACCGTATCACTTTGCAAGGATCTACGTGAACCATGCCCAATATTGCGCCTAGCGACGTCACTGTTTTTAAACAACGCCTGCAACAACTTATCGCCACCCCATCCATTAGCTGCACGTCTGCCGAATATGACATGAGCAATAAAAGCGTGGTGGAACTATTAGCTCAATGGTTTGAAGATTTGGGCTTTAAAATAGAAATTTTGCCGGTAGAAGGCTTTGCCGGTAAATACAATTTACTGGCAACGCGGGGCACTGGCCCTGGCGGGTTGGTGCTTAGCGGGCACACCGATACCGTGCCCTGCGACCCCAACCGCTGGCAGCAGGACCCATTCCAGCTAACCGAAAAAGAGCAGCGCTTTTACGGCTTGGGCACAACCGATATGAAAGGCTTCTTCCCTGTGGTGTTAGCGGCATTAGAAGGCTTAGACCTTAATAAGTTGCAGCAACCGGTAATGATTTTGGCCACCGCCGACGAAGAGTCATCTATGTGCGGCGCGCGCGCACTGGCCGCGCTGGGCAGACCCAAGGCGCGCTGCGCGGTGATTGGTGAGCCCACGGAATTAAAACCAATTCGCATGCACAAAGGTATTATGATGGAGAGCGTGCGCGTACAAGGGTTAGCGGGGCATTCATCCAACCCAGCACTTGGCCACAACGCCCTCGACACCATGACCCAAGTACTTAACGAGTTAATTTTATTTCGCAGCGAATTACAAAGCCGCTACCAACATGCGGGTTTTGATATTAACGTGCCTACACTCAACCTCGGCTGCATTCACGGCGGCGACAACCCCAACAGAATATGCGGTGCCTGCGAACTGCACTTTGATTTGCGCGCCCTACCGGGCATGAGCAACCACGATTTACACGCAGAAATAGAAAAGCGCTTGCAAGCAATTGGCGACAAAAACCACACGCCTATCAGTTTAACACCGCTGTTTCCAGGCATCGCCTCATTCGAAGAGCAAGCCGATAGCGCACTGGTTAAAGCCGCAGAAAGGCTAAGTGGCTACCAAGCCGAAAGCGTTGCCTTTGCCACCGAAGCACCGTTTTTACAAGACTTGGGCATGGAAACAATCGTGATGGGGCCAGGCACCATCGACTGCGCCCACCAACCCAACGAATATTTGGCTCACGATCAAATTCAGCCCGGCATTAATATTGTGCGCGGGCTGATAGAGCAGTTTTGTTTTTGATAGGGGCCAAAGCTGGTTAACTTGGGCCAAAAACTAGCTAAGCAGCATTACTTACCGATTCAATAAACGCCGGGGTATAAGCCTCGGCTTCGCTGTTTATAGCCTGCCAAATCGGGTCTTGCTGGTGCGCTTCGATATACGCCGACAGGTATTGGTAATCCGAAAGGGGTTTAACTAGGTGCGCCAAAGGCAGAATTGAAAGCGCTGTAATATCTGCCAAGGTAATCGCGCCGCCCAACAAAGTTGGTTTATCGCCACCCTCGCCTGCTACAGCTTTAAGTTGCTGCTCTAACTGGGTGTAAATAGTGGCTATGCGGTAAAGTTTATCTTTTGCACGGTTATCGGTTGCTGGCGCCTTACCCTGAAAGTTATCGATTAACATCTCTAACACCGGCGCAATTAAGTAGGTATCTAGCACTCTATCCCAGTGGCGCACCTGCGCCGATGCGTTTGGCTCTTTTGGCACAAACTGATGTTTATCCACAGCACGCTCTATCGCCTCCACCACAAGTGAAGACTCACTTACCACACTGTCATCTACCTCTAACACCGGTAACTTTCCCAGTGCAGTTAAGCTGCGCAAGGCCGCTCGCTGCTCGGGAATAAACGGGTTTACCTGAATCAACTCAGCATCTATTCCATAGTGTTTAGCTACGTAGAGCACTTTTTTAGAGAAGGGTGACGTAGGCAAATAATGTAATCGCAGGTTACTCATAGCACTGTCCTTAATCTTGAGGCGGGTTTAGCCAACACGTTAAAGCTGGCAAAAGTGAGCAATACGCTCGTGTAAAAGCTCATATTGCTATAAAAACAATATAAACTGACTAGTCAGTATAAATATTAACTTTTCCCTGTCAACACCGTTCAAGCTACAATTGCCCAATGAACTCATCACCCGCACCCACTAAACGCTCAACCCCCAACCGGCTAATGGATGTGGCGCAGGCCATGTTTGTTAAAAACGGCTACCACGGCGTAGCGGTGGATAAAATAATTGCGCAAACAGGGGTAAGTAAAGGCACGTTTTTTTACCATTTCAAATCGAAAGAAGACTTAGCCCAGCGCCTGCTGGAAAGGTACTTCGAGCGTATAGCCGCAGCAGCCAACGCAATTGGCACCGCCGCCGCACAACAGAGTGACGACCCGCGACAAATTCTGGATATATGTTTAACCGAGTTTGAAAACCTATTTAATGGCCGCCATGTACAGGGCGGCGCCGACGAAAGCTTAGATGGCTGCCTTATGGCCGCGTTTAGCTACCAACTGTTTAACCATATTCCCAGCCTGCGCGCCATAAGCGCTCAAGCCATTAATCGGTTTAGCACAGCCTATGCACCACTCTTTGATGAAGTACTGGCAACGGCTAATAGCCCGACTGGCATTAGCGGTGAAACACTGAGTAAACACTACTTTGCGCTTATGCAAGGCACCCTACTTGTAAGCCGCATAGATCCAGCTTGGACTGATTTTAAACAGCAAGTAGACAGCTTTAAAAAAATGCTTAACGCGTTGCTTAAATAAAACTCTGGCTGCGCGGCACCTATTCACACCCTAGGTTTATTTGCTATCGTTAGGTAATAGTTTTACGCGCGCCCAATAGCGCCTAAATAAGCCTCTTACCTAGGAAAGCCAGTGAGCGAACACACCGACCAATACGTCAATTGGTTTAGAGCTTCATCGCCCTACATCAATGCCCATCGCGGCAAAACTTTTGTCATTATGTTGCCCGGCGATTGTATCGATCAGCCCAACTTCCCCAACATCATTAGCGATATAGCCCTGCTAAACAGCCTCGGCGTTAAGCTTGTGGTTGTGCACGGCGCACGCACGCAAATTGAAGCGCAGCTTAATGCATCGGGCGTGCAATCTAAATTTCATCGCGGTGTGCGCATTACCGAGCGCGAACACTTGGCCGACGTACTTAAAGCAGTTGGCCAAACACGCTTTACCTTGGAAGCAAATTTATCTTCAGGCCTGCCAAACTCCCCCATGCACGGCTCTAAAATTCGCATTCGAGGCGGCAACTTTATTACCGCTATGCCGCAAGGTGTAATAGATGGCATAGACCACCACCTTACCGGCAAGGTGCGCAGCGTAGATACCAAAGGCGTGCGCGAACAGCTGGATGAAGGCTCTATTACACTGGTTTCGCCTCTAGGCAACTCGTTTACCGGCGAGGTGTTCAACCTCTCTTTTGCCGATGTGGCCATTCATATTGCTACCGCAATACAAGCAGATAAGCTTATCGCCTATAACGACGACGGCCCCATTTGCGATAAAGATGGCAGTCGCTACCGAGAACTCACACTTATCAAGTGTGAGAAATTTTTGGTGGATCAAGGCCAAAACAATACAAGTAATACTTACTTTTCGTTGCGCGCTTGCTACAAAGCTTGTGACGGTGGCGTACCAAGGGCCCATGTTATATCTGCCGCAGAAGACGGCGCCCTGCTTAAAGAGCTGTTTACCCGAGACGGCTCTGGTACCATGGTGTATCGCGATAGCTACGAAACCATACGCCGCGCACGCATAGAAGATGTGCTGGGCATACTTAACCTAATTGAGCCCCTAGAAAATGAAGGCATATTGGTTAAACGCTCGCGCGAGCGCCTAGAAACCGAAATCGACTTCTTTACTGTTATGGAGAAAGACAACCTAATTATTGGCTGCTCGGCCCTGTACCCCATAGAAGACGAGAACTTCGCCGAAATTGCCTGTGTGGCCATACACCCCGCTTACCAGCGCGGCGGTCGCGCGGCCAAGCTGCTATCGCACCTAGAGAAGCAAGCCGAAGGCGCCAAGCTAAAACGCTTATTAGTACTTACCACTCAAACATCGCACTGGTTCGTGGAGCAAGGCTTTGTGGAAGGCCATATAGATATGCTGCCGTTAAAGCGCAAAGAGCTGTACAACTACCACCGCAACTCTAAAATCTTTATCAAAAACCTCTAATTGGCTATGGCCCCCTAAATGCGGGGCCGCTTCTCACTGTTGTTCTCACAACAGGAAATATCTGCATTCGTCGCCTACACTTTATAAACAACTGATAAAAGGGAGAAGTGCCCCCTTGGTTTACGATAAAGCAAAGGCTCGCAGCTAGGTATGAACCCATTACTTCACCAAAGTAACGCCGCCGATATTAAGCAAATAGATATCGTAAAAATCTATGCCCAGAAAAAATGCTTAATTATCGACGATTTCCCCGAGATTCGAGGTTCCCTTAGCCGCAGCTTAAAAACCTTTGGCGTAAACCATATAGATACCGCCGCCAACGGCGAAGAAGCCATTAAGTACTGTACTAAGCGCAAATACGACATAGTACTGTGCGATTACAACCTAGGTAGCGGTAAAGACGGCCAACAAATTTTAGAAGAAGTGCGCCACCTGCGGGTACTACTCATGACCAGCCTGTTTGTAATGATTACCGGTGAATCATCGCGCGAAATGGTACTGGGCGCACTCGAATGCCAACCCGACGACTACATAACCAAGCCCTATACCCCCGCCTCGTTAAAAGTAAGGTTAAACAAAGCCATTATTCGCCACGAAGCGCTGTTGCCCATTAAAACCAGTATTTCTGAAGGAAGTTACAAATCTGCGCTAGACCAGTGTAATCAAATGATAAAAGGGGGTAGCCGCTACGCGCACGATATTCTCAAAATCAAAGCCCAACTTCACTTTTTACTTAAGCAGCTAAAAGAAGCTGTGACCGTTTACGAAAGCGTGCTCAACAAAAAACCCCTCATATGGGCAAAACTCGGCATGGGTAAGAGCCTGCTAGAAATGGGGAGCCTAGATGGCGCAGAAGAGCTGTTTAAAGACATTATTGAAGAAGACGACCGCTATATTGAAGCCCACGACATGCTTGCCGAGGTGAGCTTAAAACGCAAAGACACCCTAGCCGCGCAAAAAGCCACGGAGCACGCCACACAAATATCACCCAAGTCTGTGCTTAGGCACCGTAAATTGGCCAAGCTCGCCGACATCAATCACGATGACGAACTCTCGCTAAAATCTCACCAACAGGCAATTAAATGGGGCTCTAACTCCTGTCACGAATCTGAACAAGATTACTTTAATTACGCACGCAAAGTTTCTGAGGTCACCAAAGATGACCATTCCACCGAGGCTAAGGTGATGGTTAAGCAGGCAAATAGCTTTTTAGATAGGGCCAGAAAACGCTACTCAGACCGCCCCGAAGTTGCCGTACAAGCACAAATGGTAGAAGCGCAAATACTCACTAGCCAAGGCGAAGATGAAAAGGCGCAAAATGCCGCTGCCATAGCAAAAGAAATGTACAACGAACTGGCCGCACCACCGCTAGAAACAAGCTTAGAATTTGCGCGCACCATGCACGCCATGAACGATGAGCAAGGCGCCAGGGACCTACTAACAACACTAGCTTCCAAGCATTCAAACAACACAGATGCGCTATCAATTATCGATTCAATTACCGGTGAGCCTATTAGTAGCGGCGGTAAAGAAGTTGCCGCGAAACTTACCAAAGAAGGTATATCTTCTTACGATTCCAAGGCATACGAAGAAGCCATTCGCGTATTTAACGAAGCCCTTGCCACCTACCCCAAACACATTGGCCTGCATTTAAACCTTATTCAAACAGCTATAGCAGATTCAGACGACAATGGTGTACGTGACGAATACCGCGCTATCTGTCGCCGCAGTATTCGCGCCATTGGCACAATCAACGAAGATCACGCACAGTACAAACGTTACACTTATCTGCATAAACAACTAGAACGCTTATACCCAGAAGCGATTCAATAAGCTTTATTTACTGCCAAACCTACTGCTGGCGTACGAACCAGAAAGAACCCGCACGCAAAATCTGTTATCCTTGCGCCCAATATAAAACCAGAATTTGCCGTTAAGGCGCGCGATAAGCACAACATCGCCCGCCATAGAAATACCGTTTAATTGGAGCACACCATGCCGCAATATCGATCTAGAACCACCACCCAAGGCCGCAATATGGCGGGTGCCCGCGCCCTATGGCGTGCGACTGGAATGAAAGACGAAGACTTTCAAAAACCCATTATTGCCGTAGTTAACTCCTTCACCCAATTTGTGCCTGGTCATGTTCACTTAAAAGACATGGGCCAGCTTGTTGCGCGCGAAATAGAAAAAGCGGGCGGCGTAGCGAAAGAGTTCAACACCATTGCCGTTGATGACGGCATCGCCATGGGCCACGACGGCATGCTCTACAGCTTGCCAAGCCGCGACATTATCGCCGACTCGGTTGAATACATGGTTAACGCCCACTGTGCCGACGCCATGGTGTGTATATCGAACTGCGACAAAATCACACCGGGAATGCTAATGGCCGCAATGCGCCTAAATATACCTGTTGTATTTGTATCTGGCGGGCCAATGGAAGCCGGTAAAACCAAGTTGGCCGAGCACGGCTTAGACTTGGTAGACGCCATGGTTATTGCAGCCGATAGCAGCGCAAGCGACGAATACGTGGCAGAAATAGAGCGCAGTGCTTGCCCAACTTGTGGCTCTTGCTCTGGTATGTTCACCGCCAATTCGATGAACTGCCTAACTGAAGCGTTAGGGTTAAGCCTGCCAGGTAACGGTACTGTAGTTGCGACCCATTCCGACCGCAGAGCTTTATTCGAGCGCGCAGGCCACCTTATTGTTGACCTGTGTAAAGATTACTACGAGCGCGAAAACGCCAACGTTTTGCCACGTTCTATTGGTAACAAAGCCGCCTTCGAAAACGCCATTACGCTCGACATCGCAATGGGTGGTTCTACCAACACCATTCTGCACTTGCTCGCCATTGCCCAAGAAGCGGAATTAGATTTCACCATGGAAGATATCGACCGCATTAGCCGCTACGTACCGCAGCTGTGTAAGGTTGCGCCAAACACGCAAAAATACCATATAGAAGATGTTCACCGCGCAGGCGGCATTATGTCTATTCTCGGCGAGCTAGCACGTGGCAACCTACTAAACGTAGACTGCCCAACCGTGCACTCACCCACCATGGCCGATGCAATCGCCCAGTGGGATATCACTCAAACCGGCTCTGCAGAAGTTGCTGAATTTTATAAAGCTGGCCCTGCAGGCATACCAACCCAAACCGCATTCAGCCAATCTACCCGCTGGCAGTCGCTAGATGGCGATCGCGCTGATGGCTGTATCCGTTCTGTTGAGCACGCTTATAGCAAAGAAGGCGGCCTAGCCGTACTTACCGGTAACATCGCGGAACAAGGCTGTGTAGTTAAAACAGCAGGTGTAGACGAAAGTATATTAGTGTTTGAAGGCACAGCCTACGTAACAGAATCGCAAGATCAGGCCGTGGCCGATATTCTTGCCGACAAAGTTACCGCAGGCTCTGTAGTTATTGTGCGCTACGAAGGCCCCAAAGGCGGCCCAGGCATGCAAGAAATGCTTTACCCAACGTCTTACATTAAGTCTAAAGGCCTTGGTAAATCCTGTGCGCTACTTACAGATGGCCGCTTCTCTGGTGGTACCTCAGGTTTATCTATTGGCCACGTATCGCCAGAAGCAGCAGCGGGCGGTGCAATTGGCTTAGTTAAAACAGGCGATAAAATTCTTATCGACATCCCCAACCGCAGCATCAACGTATTGCTAGAAGATGGCGAATTAGAAAAACGTCGAGCAGAGCAAGATGCTAAAGGCTGGAAACCCGAACTACCGCGCCCGCGCAAAGTATCTAGCGCATTAAAAGCTTATGCCTTACTTGCTACCAGCGCAGATAAAGGCGCAGTAAGAGACCTGAAAAAACTAGAGTCCTTACAGTAGTATTTATTTCTACTTACTAAATTCTTAAAGGGCCCAAGCGGCCCTTTTTTAATACCCGCATTTTCTTCTTACTGTGAACTGTGAACTGTGAACTAATTCTTTTACCCATAAAAAAAGGGGCTATAAAAGCCCCTTCTATATAATGCTTAACGCAAAATTACTTATCGTAAAACTCAGCTAAACGCTCGTAACGATCTTTTTCATTTTCTACGTACTTAATCCATTGCTCAGCCAACTTTTTGGTTTCGCGATCTTCAGTCGCTTTCTGCAAGGATTTAAGTGCGGCGTCGAATTGCTTCATTTCAAAATAGGCAGAGCCCATGTTGTAGTGCAAACGACCAGGCTTTTTCAAGCCGCCTTTTTTATCAAGCGCTTTTTTACCCATTGCAATCGCGCCTTTCAAATCTTCAACGGCGAGGTATATACCCACTACATCGCTGTAGATATCGCCCTTATCAGATTTGTCACCCGCACGCGTTAGGTAATCAATGGCCATTTTGTATTCTTTTGCCAATAGGAAGTAGCGACCGGCTTTTTCCAAGTTAGCTTCAGTTTGCTCAATGGCGTTTGCTTTCATCCCTTTATGAATAACCATAGCCGCATTGTATGGCGCATCGGCTTGGTAAAGGAATTGAGCTAACTGGAGGTATTGTTTTTCTTTGGTTAAAGTACCACCAATAAAACCAGCATCCATTACAGCAAGGGCTTTGTCGTTATCTTCAAGCAGGCTGTAAAAACTCGCCATATCGTTCCAATAGGACTTCTTAGGATAGTTTTTAACTAGCTTGATATTAGACTTTAAGCTTTGCTTGTAATCTTCGCGCTCGTTATTAATACCGCGCTGCAGGTTGTACCATTGCTCTTTAGCAACAAAGCCTGCTTTTTCTATCATCTCAACCGCTGTATTCACGTTTTTAAGTGAGCAGTCGTAATCACTCATTTGATAACAAATGGTTGATTTGGTGTAGAAAGCATCGGCATTAGGTGAAACTACAGTATTCATGTAACGGTCCATGTAATGGATCGCTTTTTTGTAGTTTTCTTCACCCGCGTACAATTTGGCCAAGTACAGCAAAGTCTGCTCTTCCAAACCCCATGGAATCTCTGGAGCTTGCTCTACTACTTTTTCGTAGTAGAAAGCAGTCTTTTTCATGTCTTCACGTTCGTAAGCCAAGTAAGCCATAAAGTTATAAATGTTGGCCATTTCGTAGCCGTTACACTTATCTTTACACTTCTTCTCCATAGAGTTGAGAAGTTTTTCGGCAGCGGGTAGATCTTGCTTAGCCGCAGGCTTGCCGTCTTCTGGGTCTGGCGGGTTGATAAACTCTTCAACCTTGGCCATATCTTCGGTGAATTTAAGAGCAAGACCAGGAAGCCTACGCGGTTGGCGAGTATCTTCCTGTGCCATAGCGGCAGAGCCAAGCGTTACAGAGTAACCCAGCTCGCTTACTGCTTTTTCAACTGCAGAGGGCAGTACAAGGCCGGCCGCAACCAACATTGTACCCATCCCTAACGATCTGACAGCGTTAGTCAATTTCATAACGTCTACCATTTTATTTAGCCATTTCGAAGGTGAAGCGGTTGCGCACGTTTGGAACTTCTACGGGCTCGCCGTTAATCACTTTCGGCTTGTATTTAAAGCGTTCTGCCGCCTTGATGGACTCGCGGGCAAAGATACTTTCTGGACAATCATCAACCACTACGTCACGCGTTTCACCAGTTTTGGTCACGGTGTACATAACAATACAGTAGCCTTCAATACCACGTGCAGCAGCACGCTGTGGGTATTTAGCCGCTACTTTTACGATAGGTAAGTAGTCACCGTCTGAAGCAAAACCGCCAATGCCGCCTACATCTAAATTAGCTTTAACCGTAGGTTGAATGGACACTGTAGCTTCGATATCAGCATCCTGAAACTCTGGCTCAGGTAACTCAGGTGGTGGTTGCTCTGGCTCGTCTGGCTTAGCTGGCTTCTTGGTGTCGTATTCGGTCTCAATTTCCCGCTCAGGCATGGTAATTTCAGGGATTTTAAACGCCTCCCCTTCTTCCGGTGCCTTGATATTCGCGTTAATCAAAAAATGCATTAACAGCAATAGACCAGCCGTAATGGCCACTGCAGGAATCAAAGACGAAATTAATCTTGCTAAGGTCATAGGAATCCTACTTCTTCTCAGCAGAGACAGAGACGTCGGCTATGCCTACTTTACGAGCTGCCTCAGTAACCTCTGCCATGGTTTTCACATTCGCTTCGTTATCCGCTTGAATAACTAGCGCGCTTTTTGGGTTTTCTGACAACAACACCTGTAGTTGAGTTTCAACTTGGCGAGGGTCGACCACACTCTTGTTAATCCAGATCTCATTATCCGAACTAATTGCGACCAAGATATTGGCGTTAGCCTTCGGCTCCACCGTCGTGGCGTCGGGACGATTAACCTCGATGCCAGGCTCTTTAATAAAGGACGCAGTTACAATGAAGAAGATCAACATGATGAAAACCACGTCCAGCATAGGGGTTAAGTCAATCGCCCCAACTTCTTCTTCTGATTTCGTGTTTCTGCTACTCATGAGAATTCTCTTAGTTCAAGGCCGAGATGGACCTTAGTGGTCCATCGTCAAATGGTCTTCAAGCAATTGGTTTTCGCGACTAGCGATCTGGTTGATCAAGGTTGCGCCAAACACTCCGGAAAGTGCTGCAACCATGCCCGCCATAGTGGGGATAGTTGCTTTGGAAACACCCGATGCCATGGATTTAGCATCACCACCGCCAGTAGCAGCCATAACACCAAACACCTCGATCATACCAGTTACGGTGCCGAGTAGGCCCAGTAGTGGACATAACGCCACCATGGTACCTACTACATCGAGGTTAGCATTGATCTTGCCGGATACTCGGGAAATCATAGCTACACGAATTTGACGTGCATTCCATGATTTGCGCTCTTTACGCGCTTCCCAAGCATCTACCGTATCGCTCACAAGTCTCCCAAGGGAGCCCTTGTAAAACCAGAGCCGTTCAAAAATAAGAGTCCACATTAGGAAAGTCATAAACGCGATTACTAAAAGAATCGGTCCACCTTTCTCAATAAAGGCTAGTATGTCTGCTATCGCATCCAATAGTGCCAACATGTGTCACACCCCTTATTTCTGTTCTGATTTCTCAGCAATGATGCCTGCACTTTGCTCATCAAGAACATGAGTAATGTGCTTAGCTTTACCGTTCAACCAAGTGTGGAGTAGTACGGTTGGGATAGCTACGATCAGACCCATTACTGTAGTCATCAAGGCACCCGAGATACCACTTGCCATGTTCTTAGGATCGCCAGCACCGAAGATAGTAATCGCTTCGAACGTTACGATCATACCGGTTACGGTACCTAATAGACCCATTAGAGGAGCGATCATAGAGATAATCTTAATGGCACCCAACCAGCTTTCAATAGCGGGACGCTCTTTAAGAATAGCCTCTTCTAGCTTCAACTCTAAGGATTCAGTATCGATTCCTGGGTTGTCTTCAGCAACTTTCAAGATACGACCCAATGGGTTGTTCGGGTTAGCTGACTTAGCTTTAAGCTGAGAGTTAACCTTGCTGCTAATAGCTTGTAGAGCAAAGAAGCGCCACAGAGCGATTAAGATAGCAATAGCACCTACTGCCAAGATGATAGTACCTACTAGGCCACCATCTTCGTAGTACTCTTTCAAGCCTTTACTGTTGATAACCAACGCTTTAAGCAAGTTGCCGCCAAGAGGACCAGCAGGGTCGATAGCTAGCTTAACGAAACCAGAGTTAGCATCAGCAATTGCGTCTGCACCCGCGGTTAAGCGACCTTGGTTATCCATTGGTAGCTCTTGCAATTTACCTTCATCGTAAACAAGGTAAGCGCCGTTAGCGATTAAGTTGTAATTACCAACTCGAACCACTTCGGTCATTGCTGAGTCGCCCGATGGGCTAGCAACTTCTGCTTGGAATTTAACAATTTTGCCCGACTCAACCACTTCGCGTTGAGTTTCGTACCACAAGCGCTCAACTTCTTCGATAGTTGGCAACTTAGTTTCGCTATTCATTTTTTCGATTAGCGTATCTAAGAATTCGGTACGACCTGGGTACTGAGCACTAACGATGGATACATCCATGTTAGAACGCAAGTCACCAGCGGTAGATGTTAAGTGACCAAATAACTCTTTCAACGAACCTAAACGCTCTTCGAATTGAGCGCGTTTTTGTTGAATAGCGAGTTCTTGTTCTTTGTACTGTGCTTCTAAACGAGCAGAGCGGTTTTCTTCGTTGGTACGAGTTTGCTCAGCTTGCTTAAGTAGAGACGCTTGCTCTGACTTCTTGCGACGGAAGTCTGCTTCGCGCTGTTTGTATTCAGCGGTTTCAGATATCTTAGAATCTTTAACCATTTTTAGCAGCTCGTCCAAGGAAGCCGCTTTATCGTTGCTTTGCGCAGACACTGCACCAGAAAGTGCGAAGATGGCCGCTGCAGCAAAAGTTACTATGCTTTTAGTGATGGTCATTTTCATTGTGCTGCCTCCGGAGCCAAGATTGGCAACTGGATCATATCTTGAGTCGCTTGTTTACGAGCGATCTTAATCGCTTTTAAGATTGCTGCACGGTATTCGCCAGAATCTAGCTCAACCCACGCACGCTGCGACTGATCCCAAGCACCAGAGTATTTGGTATCCAGTGTTTGATACATCAATGCTACGCGACCAACACCTAAGATGTTCACCTGAAGATCTTGACCACCAACGCTCAAAGTATCGGTGTAAACAAATAGTTTACGGCCGTACTCAGCTTCGATGTCGTAAGCTTCTAGCACTTGACGGAATTTTTCAGAAACGGTGATATCGGCACGTTCCATGTTTGCACGTATTTTGGCAACACGGTCACGGCGCTCATCCAAGTAGATAGGAACATCTAACTCGATAAACTGCTCCAAGCCATCCAACATACGCATAATTAGCGGCTGAATACGACGCTCAATTACGGTTACGTTGTTGATAGACTCGTCTAAGTCATTCAATACAGTGCGCTGGTTAGCTAACTGCTTGTCTAACTGAGCGTTGTAAACGCGCAAATCTTCGATTTGCTTGCTTACGGTTTTGAACTGATTCAAAAGCGAGTCGGTATCGTCTTGCAACTTATCGATACGCTTTTGTGATGCTTGAGCTAAAGCCAGCTTAGATTGGCTGGTTTCAAAAATAGCATCTAGTTGATCTGCCTGTGCAGCGCCCGCGAAAAGCGCCCCTGCAGAGATCGCGGTGGACAGTGCCACAGCTTTCATTCGCTGCTTCTTCATATTTCCCCCAACTTGGGTACCTTAATTAAAAGTTTGCGACCGAATAAAACCGTAATGGTTTACATCCGAAAGGTTAACAAAATATAAGTTTTGGACTTGGTATTCGTTAGAGTAGCGCATTGTAATAAGACCGCTTCCTAACATTCAAACACAAATGGAAATGCCCTAAAGTGGGCACTCAGTTCATCACCAAAAGTAACACTTTACAAAGAAATTAACGCCACAAAGTAACACCTTGGTAACACCAGCTCATTAATTAGGCTTAGGTGAAAGTGTGGTTAGATCACACATTCGCTATTTCTTAAAAATTACACACTGTCATAAAAGGCGTATATTTAGGCAAGTTGCCTAGCGCCTATGCAATTCCACAAAGGAATAGTCATATTCATTTTTCTCGTCGGCCTTGTAACGCACACATTGAACTTCCGCCCAAATGTTACCGTCCAGCTCAGGAAACCACGCGTCGCCCTCTATTTCGGCGTGCACACGGGTTAAATGTACCTTACTTACCCGCTCCAGCGCCTGTCGATATAACTGCGCACCACCTACCAACATGGCTTCTGCTACCCCCATTTGGGCAGCTATTTGTTCTGCCAGTTCCATTGCGCCTTCCAAGCTATAGGCCACTTTTACTTGATCTTCGTAGCCCTCGGCTTGCCAATCTGCCTGACGGGTAACCACAATGGTAGTTCTGCCCGGCAACGGCTTACCAATCGAATCGTAGGTTTTGCGCCCCATGATGATGGGGTGCCCAATGGTGACCTGCTTGAAATGCTGTAAATCTGCCGATATACGCCAAGGCAGCGTGTTATTGATACCAATTACGCCGTTTTGAGCTGCGGCGACAACTATAACTAACTCCATGTACCTTCCTGCTATATCGATATAGGCGCACTAATGTGCGGGTGAGCCTGGTAATCTACCAGTTCAAAGTCTTCAAATTTGAAGCTAAAAATATCTTTTACTTCAGGGTTAATTTTCATCGTGGGTAGTGGCAAGGGCTCTCTGGCCAACTGCGTTTCAACTTGCTCTAGGTGATTCAGGTAAAGATGCGCATCACCAAAGGTGTGCACAAAATCCCCCAACTCTAAACCCGTTACCTGCGCCACCATCATGGTTAACAGGGCGTAGGATGCGATATTAAAGGGCACCCCCAAGAAAATATCGGCACTGCGCTGGTACAGCTGGCAGCTTAATTTATTGTCGGCCACGTAAAACTGAAACAGGGTGTGACAAGGCGGCAGGGCCATTTTGCCATTGCGCACGTTATCCTGTGGCGACACGCCCTCGTCGGGTAGCAACGCTGGGTTCCACGCAGAAATAATATGGCGACGCGAGTCGGGTTTATTTTTTATTTGCTCAACTAGCAATGCAAACTGATCGAGCGAGCCGCCATCTGGCGTAGGCCAAGAGCGCCACTGTGCGCCGTAAACTGGGCCCAAATCGCCCTCTTCTGTTGCCCACTCATTCCAAATACGCACGCCGTTATCGGTAAGGTATTGAGTGTTAGTCTCACCCTTTAAAAACCAAAGTAGCTCGTGAATAATCGACTTTAAATGGCACTTTTTGGTGGTAACCAACGGGAAACCTTCACTTAAATCGAAGCGCATTTGGTAGCCAAATACACTCACAGTGCCAGTACCGGTGCGATCTTCTTTTTTGGTACCGGTATCGCGCACATGGCGCATTAAATCTAAATATTGCTTCACTTGTTTTACCCCAAAAAATGCTTAACGAGTAGCGCCAGGCTTGGTGCGATAGGCCCATGCAAATACAATTAAACCCACTGCAATCATTGGCAGCGACAGTATTTGGCCGCGCGTTACCCAGTCAAATAAATCGAATTGAATATGCTCATCTGGCTGGCGAACAAACTCAACCGCAAAACGCTGACAACCATACACAATTAAGAACAGTGCCGAAACCGCTGCGCGCGGGCGCGGCTTAGCCGAAAACCAGAAGAGAATTGCAAACAGTACAACGCCCTCTAAAAATGCTTGATACAGCTGCGATGGATGACGCACAAGTCCAAGCTCATCCTTAGGGAACACCATACCCCAAGACACGGTTGTTTCGCGGCCCCACAGCTCGCCACCAATAAAGTTGCCTATACGGCCAAAGCCCAAACCTATAGGCACCAAGGGTGCAGTAAAGTCCATCACATCAAAGAAATTGCGGTTTACCTTGCGGGCGAATAACAGCATGGCAACTGCCACACCAATTAAACCGCCGTGGAACGCCATGCCGCCCTCCCACACTTTAAATAACCAAACGGGGTCAGCCAAAAAGGCAGAGAAATTGTAGAAAAACACATAACCAAGACGACCACCCACCACAACCCCTACAGCGCCGTAGAAGATAAGGTCTTCCACCTGCGCCTTGGTAAGGCAAGCGCCCGGCTTGCTGGCCCGATAGCGGCCCAAGCCCCAAGCCCCCAAAAATGCGCACAGGTACATAATGCCGTACCAGTGAACATTAATAGGCCCAATTTCAAAGCCAAACAGTTCGAACGCCCCAATGGAGAGCGCAATAGGATCAATATCCGGATAATTCATAGATGGGTCCAAAAGAATTGAGTGGGTAAGAGGTTAATTATAAATCCGCCAAGTGACGGGCTGCTTACCCTTACCTTGTGTTACAAATAGCCTAGTGTTCCAAATAGGGTGCCACTAAGGTAGCCAATACGTCATCAGCCACCTACAAAATTGTGAGCGCAGGCTACTAGATGTTGGCGTCATCGCCAAGGTCTGGGCGCAACATGCGATTGAGCCCCGCATGGCGGAATGCAGCCTCTAGGCAGCGGTTAATCGACTCGGCATCAGGCAGCGACATCACCTCTGCCAATAGGGTTTCCGCTTGCTCGAGCGTTACAGCCCGCACAACCGATTTAACCTTAAGCAGGTTGGTGGCGTTCATCGAGAGCACATCATACCCCATTGCCACCAACAAAAGGGCTGCGGCAGGCTCGCCGGCCAACTCACCACAAATACTTACCGGCACACCTTGGCTGTGGGCATCTTTTACAATTTTGCGCAAAGCGCGCAGCACCGCCGGGTGCAGTGAATGATACAAATCGGCGACGCGAGGGTTGTTGCGGTCTACGGCCAGCAAGTATTGCGTCAAATCGTTACTGCCCACAGAAATAAAATCTACGCGCGCCGCCAACTCTTTTGCTTGATACACCGCAGCAGGCACTTCGATCATCACCCCCAAGGGCGGCATTTGCACATCGTAGCCCTCTTCTAGTAATTCATCGTAGGCGCGATGAATAAGCATTTGGGCTATTTCGACTTCGGCAATATTGGTAATCATTGGCAGCATAATGCGCAGGTTATCTAACCCCACACTCGCTTTAAGCATGGCGCGCACTTGGCCTAGAAAAATCTCTGGGTGATCGAGGGTTACGCGAATACCGCGCCACCCCAAGAAAGGGTTTTCCTCTTCGATAGGGAAGTAGGGTAAAGATTTATCACCGCCCACATCGAGTGTACGCATGGTTACTGGGTGCGGCGCAAACGCTTCTAGCTGCTCGCGGTACACCAAGCGCTGCTCTTCCTCACTGGGAAAGCGATCGCGCAACATAAAAGGCACTTCGGTGCGATACAACCCCACCCCTTCGGCGCCGCGCTCGATAGAAAGCATGGTATCGGCCAATAGACCAGTGTTTACCCAAAGGGCAACGCGGTGGTGGTCTGAGGTTTCGCAGGGCAGGTTTTTTATAGACTGCAGGCCAGCAACCAGCTGTAAATCTTCTTCCAATATGGCTTGATAGCTTTGCAACAACGCTTCGCCTGGGTCGATATAGACCGACCCGCGGTAGCCATCGACTACCATTTCTCTGCCATTAAGCTTGGTAAACGGCAGATCGACCGCCCCCATAATGGTGGGAATACCCATCGACCGCGCCAAAATGGCAATGTGGGAGTTGCTCGAACCGCGCACAGACACTAAACCCGCCAGCTGCCCCACCGGCACTTCGGCAAGCATTGATGGCGTGAGATCTTCACCCACCAATATAGTTTTTTCGGGGTATACCAATTCTTTTTGCGTGGTTTCTTGCAGGTAGGCTAATACGCGACTGCCCAAGTCTCGCACATCGGATGCACGCTCGCGCAGGTAGGCATCGGGCATGGCAGAGAAGGTTTTAACGTGATCTAAAATCACCTCGCTCCACGCGTAAGGCGCAGCCAAACCCATACTAATTTTTTCGGTTACCTCGCGGGCCAGCGATGTATCGTCGAGCATACCTAGGTAAGCATCAAACAATACCCGCTCTTCTTTGTTTAACAGGTTTTCTAAGGACTGCCCCAAGCGCTTTACGTCTTCGCGCACCGCCGCCAAACTGCGGCTAAAAAAGGCCAGCTCTTCTTCTATGTTGTCACAGGTGGCATAAGGCACGGCATTTAGGTCGGCAACCGGCGATACCACCACACATTCGCCAATAGCCACACCCGAGGCCCCCGGCACGCCGTTAAAACGCACCGCAGATTTAGACCCCATTGCCCGCAAGGTACCTGTAGCCTCGGCATGTGCAATCACACCGGCAAGCTGGGCAGACATGGTAATAAGAAATGCTTCTTCGCCTTCATCAAAGCGACGCTTAGCCGCCTGCTGCACTACCAGCACCCCCATAACCTGACGCTGGTGAATAATTGGGGTGCCTAAAAATGCAGAAAAGCGCTCTTCGCCGGTTTCGGCAAAGTATTGATATTTGGGGTGAGATTCGGCGTCGTCTAGGTTTATAGGCTCTTCGCGCGCGGCAACCAACCCCACCAAACCTTCGTTTTTAGCCAGTGTAACGCGGCCTACCGCTTCGCGATTTAAGCCATCGGTAGCCATTAAAGTGTAAGCGCCAGTTTCGTTGCGTAGGTATACCGAACACACTTCGGTGTTCATGGCTGATTTAACTCGGCGAACAATAATCTCTAATACCGAGCTTAGATCTGTAGCGGCATATACCTCTTGAACGATACTACGCAAATCATTCAGCATAGAGCTCGGCCTTCACCCAGAGTGCTTAGAAAATATTGATTATAGACAGGCGATAGCTCTTTTAAAGCACGGCGATACACATCGCGTTTAAAGGCCACCACCTTGCCCAGAGGGTACCAGTAACTTACCCAGTTCCAAGTATCAAACTCAGCGGGGCTAGAGGCATCTAAGCGAATAGCGGAGTCGTTAGATACCAAACGCAGTAAATACCATTTTTGTTTTTGACCAACACATTTTGGCTCTTTATCGCGCACTAAACGGCGCGGCAAGCGGTAACGCAACCAACCCTGCGTTACGCCTAACACCTCTACATCGGCTTTACACAAGCCAACTTCTTCTTCGAGTTCGCGGTACAACGCATTCTCGGGAGATTCATTGTGCTTAATGCCGCCCTGCGGGAACTGCCAAGCATCTTGTCCACCCACGCGACGCGCCCAGAGTAATCGCCCCTGATCGTCCGTCAAGATAATGCCTACATTCGGGCGAAAACCATCTGCATCTATCACACAAACCTCGTAAGCGATAATAATTGTTATAATATTGGCCTTATTGTTCCATAAGATAGTAAGGCACAGCAATTGGCAAATAAGCCGATCGATATTAAAGGTGCCAGATAACCGTCCATTCCGCCAGCATTTCTCCATTATCGCTACAGATCGACTACATTTTGCGCCATTTTTCGCAAGGAGACACTTTTGACACTCGCCCTTTTTGATTTAGACAACACCCTGCTAGCAGGCGACAGTGACCACAGCTGGGGAGAATTCCTTATTCACAAGGGCATTGTAGACGCCAAAGCCTATGGCAAGGCCAACGATGCCTTCTTCGAAGATTACAAAAACGGCACGTTAGATATAGTGGCGTATCAAGAGTTTGCTTTGACAGCACTTATACCGCTTGATTCCGCGCAAAGGAAACAATTGCACAATGAATTTATGGCGCAAGTTATTACCCCAATGATGCAACCCAAAGCGGTTAAACTTATTGAGAAGCACCGCCAACAAGGTGATACATTAGTTATTATCACTGCAACTAACAGTTTTGTGACCGGCCCTATAGCCACCGCCCTTGGAATTGATACCCTACTGGCTACCGAACCTGAGATTATAGATAGCATGTTCACCGGCAAGATTGTGGGAATACCCTGCTTTCAAGAGGGTAAAATTGTTAAGCTAAACGAATGGCTAAGTACAACAGGCCACTCGCTAGATGGCGCCTGGTTTTACAGCGATTCCGCCAACGACCTGCCCCTGTTAGAACGGGTGGCAAACCCAGTAGCTGTAGACCCAGACGAGCGCTTGCTAAAGCACGCCACAGAGCAACAATGGCCTGTTATCTCGTTGCGCGATTAATATGCGCCGCCCGTATCTCGGTGATGCAATAGGCGATACAGAAGTACCAGCACAACAAATAAACCATGGGCAAAGGCTGCCCCATAAGGATTCACCATGACCCGCTTTCGCCACAAGGGTGTTGCGACACTTACCTGCTTAGGCTTATTAGTGCTGGGCGGCTGTGACAAAACGGAAGCACCTGCCACCGCGGTGCAACCAGAACCCGTAGAGGCCACTCCTCCCGCGGAAAGCGGCAGTGCACAGGCACTGTGGGCCAGCGGCAGCCAAATTCTTAACCAAAGCCTTAGTGCAACCCAAGCACTTAACAGCGCAATTACCACGCTGTTAAACACCCCCAGCGAAGATGCCCTACTGCAGGCGCAAAAAGCGTGGGCTACAGCGGCTATTACCTATCAAGAGTTCAATGTATTTGCGCAACTGCAGCCGCAAAATTCGGTACTGTTTAACACCGTAGCCGACAACCATTACCGCATAGCGGCACACCCTATTCAGCCGGGCTATTTAGATTCCTTTGGCGATTACCAATACTCGGGCATTGTGCACGATATAAGCATGCCGCTTAACAAAGCTACTTTGCTTAACCAGCACGGTATGACCGACCTAGCAGATGCCGCCCTCGGTTTTTACGCCATAGAATACATGCTGTTTGGCTACCAAAACACGCGCACCATAAAAGACTACATTGCCCACTTAGAGCTTACCTCTGCGCACCAAACTCACGGCTATCAAAACCTTGAGGAAACACCCAACAACCGCAGGCGCTTACTGCTACAACTGCAAAACGATATTCTGCTCGAAGACATGCGCTACCAAGCGGATTACTGGCAGAGCCCAGCACTTAGCAACGAATGGTTAACTCTTAGCCCTAAACAACACTACAGCGTGGTAGTGCACGCCTTTAAACAAAGCGCCTCGTCGCTGCTACTAGAGGTAATAGAAGCAGCCAAAAGCAGCCAGCAAGCAGCAGGCGCAAGCCCAGATCGCGTAACCCGCGACCGCGTAAAAATGAGCCTGTCCTCGCTTAAGCACGCACTGCCAGTAATTCCAAGCGATGCGCGCACCCAGCTTGTCAGCGCCCTAGACCTTGCCCTATCAGCCTCCGCCAGCTCGCAGCCAGACTGGCACAAGACGGTATACGAACAGCTAATGGTCATCACTACCGCCAATATTTAGCAGCACAAATTTCACTTTTTTCGGTCGCATCAATCATGGCTAGTCTAAACTTAGGCTAGCCCCTAAACATTAATAATGGCGCCGATTGATGACAGCACAACTTACCGACGACCAAATAAAAACCATCCTGCAAGGCATTGCGATTCCGCCGCAACCCCAGATACTAGTCGACCTGCAAATGGAGCAACTCGACCCCAATTGCAGCGTGCTCTCGGTGGCTAAGCTTATTAGCCAAGATGTAGGCCTGTCTGGCAGTATCTTAAAAACGGTTAACTCATCTTTTTTTCAGCACGCAAGTAACATTACCTCTATAACTCAAGCGGTAAACCTGCTGGGCATAAAAACCGTTGTTAACCTAGTAAACGCCCACTCTATAAAAGGCGAGCTTGCTGATGAAGACATCATTGCCCTGGGGCGATTCTGGGATAGCGCCATGGAGGTAGCCGCAACATCGGTAGTCATAGCCAAGCAAATTAGTATGCAAAACCCCGATGAAGCCTACACTCTAGGCTTGTTCCACAATTGTGGTATTCCGCTGCTAATGAAACGCTGCGACGATTACCAATCGGTAATACAGCAATGCTATGCCGAGCAAACCCTATCTATTACCGAAAAAGAAAACGAACTAATACGCACAAATCACGCGGTTGTAGGTTACTACGTAGGCAAAGCCTGGAACCTGCCAAAATATTTGTGCGAAGCCATTCACGACCACCACAACCCTATAAACATCTTCACCGATGAATTTGCAGATAACCGCAAAAAGAACCTGCTAGCAGTGCTAAAAATGGCGGAATTTATATGTGGTTGTCACGCTACCATAGGCGGCCAAAGCGAAAATTATGAGTGGCACCAAGTAAAGCAATACGTTTTAGATTACGTAGGTATGACCGAGTACGACTTCGAGAACCTGCACGCCACCGTTATTGAACTGGGATTGGGCTCTACCGATTACTACAGCTAACGTCGCCTGAATCAACACAAGAGCCCGAAAGGTTTTAAAAACGCACCAAAATTTAGCTTTGATTATATAAAAACACTGTTTTTACCGCTTTTTTTGCATTTATTTCGCTGTGTCCTAGACTTGAATTACTACCTTTAACAATACCCACAACGGGTAAAGGTGACAGTTACTGAGGACCCACCGTTGGATATTTTGCGTCAGCTTTCCATTAGAAAAAAAATTCTGCTCATCCCCTTTGTAGGTGCTGTAGGTTTTTTTAGTTATTTATTTGTAAGTGCGTGGCTAATTAGCGGCGCAATGGATCTAGTTAGATCAGCACAAAGTCAGCAGTTTCCCCTGCTCTTACTGGCCAACGACAACATTGGCAGAGTTGAAAAAATTCAAGAAACCCTAAGTTTTGCTGTATCGTCCGATGAGCCAGAAGGCATAGAAAGCGCTAAAAAAATGGCCAAAGCCTTTGCCGAAAATATTACCCAATCTAAGGCTATCGACAGCAAACTTGACGACGACCTCACCGACCTACAAAACCTGTTCGATGACTACTACGGTAAAGCTCACTCTATTTCATCGGGTATGCTTAACAATGAAATAGACTTCTCAACGCTGCCTGCCCGCTCAGAAGATATGGCAAAAGCGTTAGAAAAACTCACCGAACGCCTGGATATTTTTTACAACAATCGCCGCCAAGAATTCGACACAGCCTTCGAAACCGCAGACGACCAATCAAACAAAGTGTTTACCATCGGCATAGTAATAGGTGTAGGCACAAGCTTACTGCTTATATTTGTTGGCGTTTTTGTTAGCGGTATGATTAAACGCAGTATCGACCGAGTAATAGCCCGCCTAAAAGACATAGCCGAAGATAACGGCGACCTAACTGTACGCCTGCGAACTCTACAAAAGGATGAAATTGGCGATTTGGTAATGTGGTTTAACACCTTTATGGATAAACTGCAGTCGGTAATGCAAAAAATTGTGGAAACCGCACCGCCACTCGCTCACTTAGCCACAGATGTAAGCTCGCTCTCTGGCGAAATAACTCAAACACTTACCATACAAAATAAAAGCGTTTCTGAATCTAAAAACAGCATAGAAATGATGAGTCACAGCGTAAGCACCATTGCGCAAAACG
Source organism: Saccharophagus degradans 2-40 (assembly GCF_000013665.1). Lineage (NCBI taxonomy): Bacteria > Pseudomonadati > Pseudomonadota > Gammaproteobacteria > Cellvibrionales > Cellvibrionaceae > Saccharophagus > Saccharophagus degradans. Next base: position 427,195 of record NC_007912.1, on the reverse strand, counting down.
CTGCCGAAGCATCGCACTCGGCACGCATTGCCGACGAAGAAGCCAACCGCGGCCGCGAAATAGTGTCTAACACCGTGGCCAGCATTCAAAGTTTATCGGTAAGCATTGCCGAAGCATCTAAAGTTATCGACCAGCTAAAAGAAGACACCGCCAGCGTAAACGTGGTGCTTGCGGTAATTAAATCCATAGCCGAGCAAACCAACTTACTTGCACTTAATGCCGCCATTGAAGCAGCGCGCGCGGGTGAGCAAGGCAGAGGCTTTGCGGTAGTGGCCGATGAAGTGCGCGGGCTAGCCTCGCGCACACAAGAATCTACAGCAGAAATTAACGGCATATTAGCCCAGTTACAAGCAGCATCGCAGGCAGCGGTGCAAACCATGCAAGAAAGCACTGCAGCAGTAGAAACTTCGGTAACCAAAGCGAACCTTGCAGGGCAAAGCCTGCAAACCATTGCCGATACCGTTAACACTATTAACGCGATGAACGAGCAAATTGCCAACGCCACTGACGAGCAACAAACAATATCTAACGAATTAGTGGTAGAAGCGGAGCAAATTAGCCAACAAACAGAAAATACTGCCGGCTCTGCCTACAAATTAAATGATGTGAGTACGCAACTTAGCACTTTAGCTTCTAACCTAGAACAAATAACAAGGCAGTTTCGCGTTTAGCATCACGCTGCGCGAACATTACCTGCAAACATAATTTGCCAATGCGCTAGCGCAACCCAAGGGATTAACAATGAAATTACTCAAGCTTGCCACAGTATTAGGGCTCGTCATTTTCAGTATGGGTAGCTTGGCCGACATAGCCATTATCACGCACCCTTCCAATACCAACCCGCTGGATCAAACCGCCATAAGTAAAATATTTTTAGGCAAGGTTAAATCCTACCCCGACGGCGGAACCATTATTGCCATTAACCAGCTCGAAGGCTCGCCCGTGCGCGCCGCCTTTGACGAGTCTGTACTGGGTAAATCGTCTTCTCAAATAAAATCCTACTGGTCCAAACTTATGTTTACCGGCAAGGGCACACCCCCACAAGAAGTGCAGAGTGATGCCGAAGTAAAACAATTGGTAGCCGCCAACCCAAGCATTATTGGCTATGTGGACGCATCGCTGGTAGACGACAGCGTTAAAGTGCTGCTTAAGTTTTAATCTAAACCTCAAGAGTTAAAATTTAACCATGCACCAATATTTAGCGAAAAAACAACATCGCTCACGGCTTTTACAAAGCTCAAACCGCAATTGAGCTTTTTCCATTAACACGCTCCCAAAACGATTAAAATTTACATAAATTTACGCTAAAAACAGGGGTTATCCGTAACCAAATTGATTTGCAGTTCCGTGTATAATGCGCGAAAAATTGATTACAAATTAACATGTTTATAAACGAGGCAAGAAACCATGAATACTAGGAAGAAACTCTTTTTTGCGTGCGGCATAGGCTTAGCAGCTGCATCGGCCCAAGCGGAAGTGACCTTTAACGGGTTTGCGACATTGGCTGGGGGGGTTGCAAGCATAGACGATGAACCAGGCCTTGATCTGAGTGCAGATCCATTTTCAAGCCAGCCTAGCCGTTTATTTGGGTACGACGATCAGCTCGACTATGAAAACAACTCATTACTCGCGCTGCAGGCATCTTCAGATTTAGGTGACGGCTTAAGTGCAACCGCTCAGGTTATTGCTCGCGGCTCAGACCAGTGGAATGCAAAATTAGCTTGGGCTTACATCGGTTATGAAATTAACGACAACGTTAAACTTATAGCCGGCCGTCAACGTATGCCATTCTACGTATTCTCAGATTACCTAGATGTGAGCTACGCCTACCACTGGATTACCCCACCAGAAGGCGCATACAGCCTACCATTTGATTCAACAAATGGTATTGGTGCAATTATTACTCACCAGCTCGGTAGCGCCGACTCCACATTACACTTTGTAACTGGTCGCATTAAAGAAGACTTACAACTCGACCGACCTCGCGACGCAGACCTATCCGACATGTACAGCGCAGCTTGGACACTTAACTTTTCAGACTTTTCTTTGCGTGCTGGCTACGCAAGTGCAAACCTGCAGTACAGCGTACCAGAGCTAGAGCCACTAGTAGCAAACTGGCAAACTGCCGTTGGTCAAGATTTTAGCGAACAAATTCTTGCCAGCGACGAAGATAACAAGGGTAGTTTCGTTGGCTTTGGTGCAACTTACGATAATGGTAATTGGCTCGCCATTACTGAATACACCGAAATTACGGTAGAGGGCACCAACCTGCCTGCCAAACAAACATCCTATTACTTCTCTTTAGGTAAGCGCTTTGGCGATGTAACTCCGCATATAACTTACGGTGTAGACGAAAACGAAGCTTCAAGCACAAGCTTTATCGACCCATATCGCAGTAATGCAGGTCTTGCTGAGTTAATTTTCACTACAGATGGTGTATTCAACAACAAAGATTTAATCGTCGATAACGACTATGTTACTGCTGGTATTCGCTGGGATTTCCACTCATCGGCAGCTTTTAAAGTTGAGTACACAGTGCACAACGCCAATCACTACGAACGTACTGACAGCCTACTCCGCTTCGCAATCAGCACCGTATTCTAAGGGGGACTATCATGAGAATTAAACACTTAATCGGCATGACTATCTTCCTCGCTGGCACCTTGTTTAGCGTGCAAAGCTTGGCGGATATCGCAATTATCGTTCACCCATCCAATGGCGCCGCACTAGACGCAGATGAAGTGAGCCGTATCTTTTTGGGTAAAGCAAAATCCTTCCCTGGTGGCGCTACCGCAGTGCCAGTAAACCAAGCAGAAGGCTCTATTGTGCGCACCGCTTTCGACGATGGCATTATCGGCAAATCGGCTAGCCAGCTTAAATCCTACTGGTCCAAACTGGTATTTACCGGCAAGGGTACACCCCCACAGGAAGTAAGCAGCGAAGACGAAATTAAAAAGCTAGTTGCCTCTAACCCCAATATGATTGGCTACATAGATGCAGCCAACGTGGATAGCTCGGTGAAAGTTGCATTAACTTTCTAACCCTGCGCTAGCCAAAGGCACTAAAAAAGGCTTGAGATGGCAACGTCTCAAGCCTTTTTGTTTTGCGGCACTTACACATAACCATTACGCGCAAAAAAACCGGCATATAGCCGGCTTTTAAGTACTACATACAGCGAACTAGTAATTAGTCGTCGCTTTCAATAGCAGCTTTGTAATCTTCCATAGAAAGCGCTTTTTCTAGCTCATCTAAATCATCTGGCTTAACTTTAAAGAACCAACCATCGTCGTAAGGCGAGCTGTTTACAGTTTCGGGGGCATCTTCCAAGGCTTCGTTAACGGCAATTACTTCACCAGAAACGGGCGAGTAAATATCGGAAGCAGCTTTAACAGATTCAACCACACCGGCTTCTTCGCCAATAGATACTTGGCTGCCCACCTCTGGCACTTCTACAAACACTACATCACCCAAGGCTTCTTGAGCGTGGTCGGTAATACCAATAGTTACCGTACCGTCTTCTTCAACTCGAGCCCACTCGTGACTCTCTAGGTATTTCAATTCGCTTCGCAATTCGCTCATTATCAGAGTCCTTACACCCGATGGTTTGAATTCCTTATTAGCCAGCAACTAATGCACTCGCTAATAACTAAACTTTACTCGTTTTAAATTTAACGTAATGTGTTGCCGACGTTAATGACTTAATGCCCAATATTCTATATCAAAGATACAGCCATAAACCATTACCTTATGGCATAACCAAACAGCTATTGCTTGGTTAAGAGCAAAAAATTAAACCAAAGCCTTACCCAAACGCACAAAACTAGGCTTAACCACCAACGCTTTTAACTGCTTATTGCGCACAGCCACTGTGCACTCACCGCTAAAAGCCACCGGTACGCGCGCAAGCGCCACAGATTTACTTAATGTAGGCGAAAAAGTACCGCTGGTAATTACACCCTCGCCCTCTACGCCTTCACAGGTTACAACCTGCTCTGCGCGCAGCACACCGCGATCTTGCAACACTAGGCCCACCAACTTATGGGTAACGCCCGCCGCTTTCTCGGCGCTAATCGCCTCGCGACCAATAAAATTGCGCTCTTCTGGCTGCCAAGCAATCGTCCACGCCATATTGGCCACCAGCGGCGAGGTGTTATCGTCCATCTCGTGGCCGTACAAATTCATACCCGCCTCTAAACGCAATGTATCGCGCGCACCCAAACCGCAAGGCGCTACACCCACCGCCATAAGCGCACGCCAAAACGCATCGGCATCGCTAGTGGGCAGCATAATTTCGTAACCGTCTTCACCGGTGTAACCAGTGCGCGCCACAAAAAAAGTTACATCGCCCAGCGCGGCTACATCGGCGCCTTGGAATATATCTAAATCCATAGTTAACAATTCGGGCAAAATTTGCGCCGTTTTCTCGCGTGCAGCAGGGCCTTGCACCGCAATCATCGCCAAATCGTCGCGCTCGTTTAGCGCAACCTCAAACCCTTTTGCGTGCTCGACCATCCAGGCTAAATCTTTTTCGCGGGTAGCGCAGTTCACTACAACGCGGTACCCCCACTCCATAAGGTACACAATCAAATCATCAACCACGCCACCCTCATGGTTAAGCATGCCCGAATACAACGCCTTACCATTCTTGGTAAGCTTGGCCACATCGTTAGCCAACACATACTGTAAAAACGTCTTAGCACCAGCGCCGGTCACATCCACTACAGTCATGTGAGAAACATCAAACATACCGGCATCGGTACGCACTTTTTGATGCTCTTCAACCTGCGACCCGTAATGCAATGGCATATCCCAGCCACCAAAATCGACCATCTTGCCACCAATTTCGCGGTGTAGTGGCGCTAAAACTGTTTCATTAAGCATAAGCTTGTTCCGTAGAATCTACCGTGGGTGAGTGCCAGCGCATTAAAACGCCTTTTATGCAGGCGCGCATTGTACCGGTTTATGGTGGCCGCACAAAACCAAACCTGTGATACCGCGCAACTATGTGGTAAAACGCGCACTCCCCTTGGCATGCCCCAAGTAAAGCACAGCAACCAGATACCCCTATGAAGCAAACACACCCATTTGCCCACAAGCTACTGGCTTGGTTTGATAAACACGGCCGCAAAAACCTGCCGTGGCAGCAGCCCATTACGCCCTACCGCGTGTGGCTATCTGAAATTATGCTACAGCAAACCCAAGTAGAAACAGTAATACCCTACTTCAATCGCTTTTTAGAGCGCTTCCCAAACCTATTAGATTTAGCCAAAGCCCCACAAGATGACGTGCTGCACCTATGGACAGGCCTAGGCTACTACGCCCGCGCCCGCAACCTACACAAATGCGCACAAACCATTTGGGAAAACTACAACGGCGAATTCCCAAACACCGTAGAAGAGCTGGCCAGCCTGCCCGGCATAGGCCCAAGCACCGCCGCCGCCATAGCCAGCATAGCCTTTGAACACCCCACCGCCATACTGGACGGCAACGTAAAACGCGTACTTGCCCGCCACCACACCGTAGAAGGCTGGCCTGGGCAAAAACCGGTAGAAAACATCCTGTGGCAACACGCCCACAGCCACATGCCGCAAAAACGCTGCCGCGACTACACCCAAGCCATAATGGATCTAGGCGCAACCCTATGCACACGCAGCAAACCCCAATGCCACGCCTGCCCCGTAGCCCAAAGCTGCCAAGCCTATGCCCAAGGCAACCCGCTAGACTACCCCGGCAAAAAGCCTAAAAAACTCATGCCCGTAAAAGCGGTAAACATGCTTATGCTACGCAGCCCCACAGGCGATATATTTTTACAGCAGCGCCCACAGCAAGGCATATGGGGCGGCCTGTGGAGCCTGCCAGAAATAGAGCCAGAACAAAGCCCGCTAGAACACACCTTAGCCACCTACGGCGAAGTAACACAGCACCAACAAATAGCCCAATTGCGCCACACCTTTAGCCATTACCACCTAGATATAAGCGCCCACTTGCTAGACTTAAAACGCGCACCCGTGCAGGTAATGGAACAAAGCGATTGCGTTTGGTATAAGCTACACACCCCGCAGGCCCTTGGCCTTGCTGCACCGGTTAAAAAACTACTGCAACTGGTAAAACAACACCACTCGGAGACCCCATGAGCCGCACAGTAAACTGCCGCAAATTTAAACAAGAGCTAGAAGGCTTGGACTTTCCCCCCATGCCCGGCGCCAAAGGCCAAGACATATTCGAAAACGTATCCAAAAAAGCATGGCAAGAATGGCTAAGCCACCAAACAATGCTAATAAACGAAAAGCACCTAAACATGATGGACCTCACCGACCGTACATATCTTAACCAGCAAATGGATAAGTTCCTAAGCGGCGAAGAATACGACCAAGCAGAAGGCTACGTAGCCCCCGAAAAGTAATTTCAAAAGGTGGCTTGACTAAAGCTTCCTGAACGGGTTTAATACGCGCCTCTTTCGGCCAAGCCCTGAAAGAAGCCCGGTTAGCTCAGTCGGTAGAGCAGGGGATTGAAAATCCCCGTGTCCGTGGTTCGATTCCGCGACCGGGCACCATCCAAAACAAAAGCTCAGCAGAAATGCTGGGCTTTTTTTTTGGATGGGGTTCGGTCGCGGATGACAAAACGTCTGGAACGTTTTGGGCTGCCGCAGGCACCCGAAGGGGCAAGCACATGGATGTGCTTGAGCCAGTAGCACGGATCTGGTTCGATAAAAATGTAGGTACATTTTTAGACGCCCAACGGGCGGGCCGAAGGCCGAGGCTCACGGATGAGCCGAGCAACTAAATGCGCAGCATTTTGAACAAGCGCAAAGCGCGCTGGCCAAAGCGCTTCGCGGGCCACTCTGAGCCCGCAGGGGCCAAAAAGCCCTTAGGCTTTTTGGATTCTTCCGTCCAAACGCCCTGCCAATGCCAAGCTAATAGGTCACTAGACCCTCGCTAGTTTATTCAACACTACAATCCAACTCCTACGCCCCGTATAGCAAACATATCAATTTCGCCCCCCATCAAACCGCTGAATCCACAACGCTAACCACAAATAACCACCTAGCATTCTAAAAAAAACAATAAACGCCCCAACCCCACCCAAACCCAACCCCACTCAAACCCAAAAATAAAAAGCTAAATTACCCACACGCCAAAAGCACACTTAATTGTGATCTCTTTCGCAAAGCTAAATACCCACGGCAATCAATTATTAGCTACCATGCACAACAAAATGCATAGCCTACAAGGAGGTACATCGCATGGCCGCAAAACCTGCCGCTCGCTTAGGGGATATCGACACAGGTCACCCACCCTCGCCCCCAACACCGGTCATTACCGGTAGCGCTAACGTATTAATTAATAGTCGCCCTGCAGCAAGAAAAGGCGACATGCTCGCGCCTCATCACCCCGGTATCCGCACTATTACCTCTGGCAGCTCTACGGTAACCATTAACGGCAAAAATGCAGCGCGTGTTGGCGATAGCGTAAACTGCGGCGGCCGTTTACTTATGGGTTCACCCACCGTATTTATTGGCAACGGCTCGGGCAGCGGCAGTGGTAACGTTATAATTAGCGAAGCCGAACACAACGAGAAGTGGCAAATTTTTGAAGACAGCTTTAATAATTTAGATGCTCCACAACTATCAGACTACGAACGCCAAGTAATGGAAGCTGACATAGCCGTAAAATATCGCGGCGAGGCGGGTGGCATACACGCATGGCAAGAATATTTCACCAGCAATAACGAAGCAGTACCGTCACCCAATGCGGGCCAGTCAGAAAAACTCGGCCACACGCTAGCCGAAAAATTACGGAAACAAGAAGCACTCGAAGACGCCGCATCAACGCGCTACCAAAAAGCTTGGCTACTCGATTACGCGCGCAGCAACGATGACGAAATATTAGCGAAACACAGCGAATTTATAGACGAACAAATAGACGACCCGCAAACTACTTTAGAACAATTAGCACAAGCACGCGCAGCAGAAAACAAAACAGCAAATAAAGTATTGGGGAACATGCCGCTAGATGAACAAACAGTTATAAAAGCGAAAATGGATGCAGCCGCAAAGCAAGCACATGAAACCCACCGCAACGGTACCGACGGCACAACCAAACCAGTACTACACGTAAACGCTGGCCAAAAATCGACTAAGAAAGGCCAAAAAGGAACGTGGAACCCAGAGCTCGAAAAACTACAACCCAACACAATATACGACGTAACCGTAGTACATGACGGCCAACCCGTTGTATATAGTTACGAAACCGACCACCTTAGCCGAGTAGTGCGCGTGCAAGGCTCGTTAGCGCTTTCTATTGCAAAAACACCAAAAGACCGCGACAAAAACCACCGCAACCCAAGAACCCAACGAAAATACGGCGGCCCTGTAAAAGAATACGATGGCGGGCATTTAATTGCCACGCTATTTCAAGGGCCTGCGGAGAAGGTTAATTTGGTGCCGCAATTGGCGGAGCAGAATAGGCATGGCGATTGGCGAGCAATGGAGCGAAACTGGGCACATAAACTTAGCCAAAACAAATCAATCGATGTAGAAATTCAAATTTCCTACAATGATGACAGTCAAACACCTTCAATGATCAAAACCTTATCCAAAATAGACGGAAAAAATATGCGCCCGCTAAAATTCGAGAACAAGTAAAGGATTAAGTAAATGTTTAACTCTACCGCAGAAATTTATCAATATATTGCTGAATGTATAGTAAGGGCTATTCCAGACCCAGAGTGGGAAAAAGCAGAATTTCTTGTTTCCTATAGCCAGCGTGGCGCATTATCGGAATGGGGGGATTACTATAAAAAGAGCGAATTAGCGGGTCAATTTGATATTGACGATGGAGCAGACACGGCTTTCGCGGAGATCTTCGACGCGACTAAATCACTATTTAATTTAATGAAAACTCAAGTAAACGCCACCCCTTTCAACAAATACAAATTCACCCTTAACAACGACGGCACCTTCGATATAGAGTTTAAATACGATGAAGATTTCGCCTATATGAAATCACTTGATGCCGATAGTAACGAATTCGATGAGCTTTTGGATCTGGATGTAACAGACCTAATCGAATCCTGGGAAGGCCTACCACAAGACCACCCAAGGCCTTGGTTGCAGCAATAATTAAATCCGATAGAAGTAAATATTTTGGCCCTATCTAATTTCATGGCGGATTAATTAGGTAGGGTTCTCTTATGTTATGCCATTCAGACCCAAGCATAGAGATTCTATAACCCACTACCAATTACGATGTAACCGTAGGAGATATTCATGACGGAGATATTCATGACAGCCATGTTTTGAAAAGGCTTATTAAATCGGTCCGAATCCACAGTTCTGGCCAAGTGTTAATTTAAACCTGCATGATAAGATGAAATAAATAACAAGTTAAGACGACACACCCGCCAAAAACCCAAATTCAAGGCGAGCCAAACCACTGAAGGCGAAAGTATTAAGGAATTAAATAAAAGAGCTAAGCAAATAACCGTCTAGCTAACCCTACGCCGGGAGTTTTTTTATACCCTAGTACCTCAGCTGCTAACCGGATGGCACGCTCGGAACCAGCAAACGTGGAAACACTCTGCTCAAATTGGGTCGCAAGAGTTAACCATTCTGTGATGGGTAACTCTATTCGGCTTAAGATAGAGGGTAAATCTGCATTAATGGCGCCGCGTTTATTTGCGCGAATTACTCGACCAGTCCAATCAACTAGCTCTAAATAATCGGCCAGTTTAAATGGTAAGCCTTCGGGCATAGGTTGGCGTGGGTTGCCTACAAATGGGTATAGGGTGGTAGGTTGTTGTTTTTTATTTTTTACCTGCGCTACACGTAGCTTGATAGAAGTATGCTCCGAATCCTCTGGCGTAGCGGCCATTTTGGCGCGCACTGGGTTTAAGTCTACGTAAGCCATACATGCTGCTAGTGCTTTTTCATCCAATAGCGCCTGCGAAGTAAAGCGCGATTCCCAAAAGCTCCCCGTGCAGTTATCTTCTGCGTTGGCCATGCGCGCAATCGGCTCGTTAAGTGCCCGCATAAACCAGCTAATATCGTGCAGCTGCGCGCGCCATACTTCTATTCTAGCTTTTACAGCCTCAAGCTCGGCTTGGGTAAGTGCTTTGCCCTGCTCAAACTGTTGGGTGAGCAAAGTACCCTTATACAGTCGGTGCCAGCGCTGGCACACCTCCAAGTCTGATAACGTTGAGGCTTTGTGCTGATTGATATGCAGCACGAGATGTAAATGATTAGACATCACCGCATAGGCGCATACATCAACACAAAATACCTCGGCTAATAAATGAATGCGATCTTCAACCCATTGGCGACGATGTTCGTAATCTTTGTTGGTTACCGTATCAAAGCCACATAAAAAGGCCCTGCGTACACAGCGTGAAGTACAGTGATAATATGGTGTGGCATCTAAAGAAACCTGCATTTTCCTTGGTTTGGGCATATCGACCCCCTGTCTGAATATACAGTTATTTATAGCGTTGTATTGATGGGGTGTCAATGGTTGGAGTGGGTGTCTGGGGTTTGTCTGCTGTCTGAATATACAGTTATTTATAGCGTTGTATTGATGGGGTGTCAATGGTTGGAGTGGGTGTCTGGGGTTTGTCTGGGGTTTGGGATGGGTGTCTGGGGTTTGGGATGATCTCTTACATTCGTACCACAAAGTGTATTTAGCTCGCCACACTTAACGGTATAAAGCGCACGTTGCTGCATTGCGTTTACTAAGGTATTTACCCAATGGCAACCGGGGTAAAAACAAAATAGCCTACGTTCACCGCCCAAGCATTCTATAATCTCGTTTACCAGTTCTAGTTTCATAAGTTGTAATCCATACGCGCGGGTAATATGTGCTGTACCTACGCTTAATTAATTTTTGTATGTGTTGTTTAGCTTGCCCATTTAAAATGGGTGTAAATAGATAACTCATAGGTAACCCTCTAATTAATTTCTTTAAATTCTTGCCCAATAAATGTTTTAACTGGGCTGCCCCGTTTAACTTGATAATGTTGTAACCAGCGCTCGTTCACTTGTTTGTTTGCTCCTTCTTTTTCTGCGCTCAGTAGAAGCATGGCTATCCGCTCTAACGCTAGGCGTTTATTGCGATGCTGCGATCTATCGGTATCTACCCTTACGGTAATACCACTGGGTGTGTGGGTAGCTCTTACCGCACTATTAGTGGTATTAACATGCTGCCCACCCGCGCCAGATGACTTCATAGATTCGAACACCAATTGCCGCTGTAATTGCTGGTAATTAATACTGGTCTCAACGGGTTTAACCGGTGTTATGCGCTCTACGCCAACAAACCAGTTAATGCGTTTGTGTTTAGGCCGATAAATACTTTCGCCCTGCCACTTATGCGTACCGCACCACTCGTTGGCAAACAGCTGCGCTTGCTCGCCCTCTATACGCAGTAATACCGATAGATATGCATCTGGCATGACTATGTGTTGGTTGCGTAACATTTTGTCGAAGGCGAGCGATTCGACTACTTCTACATCTATGCCACGGGCTTGCGCCTGTACGAGCATTACTTTTAACAATTGCGCCACTACCCAGCCACACTCCTTTGGCCCTTGGCCTGCGGTTAGCTGCAGCCATTCAACTGAATTTGCTTGTGGGTAGCCTTTAGTTGTTTCCGATCTTGTTGCTTTCGACTTTACTTCTATTGGGTTCACTTCCATGTTTATTTCCGCCTTGTTTTATAGGTAAGCAGGGGCTTTAAGGTGGCAATTATTTTAACTACACCCGCTTGCACTAGGTCGTCTATTACTACGTGAATATTTTTGTAGGCTTGCGGTGCCTCTTCATACAGTAAATCGCGCTGCTTACACACAATGCGGCTACCTAGGGGCGTGTTTTCTAAATCTGCCACTTTGTATTTATTTTCTAAACGCCCCCTTACGTCACTTCGCTTCCATTTGCGGCCCGCACCGTGCGCTAGAGAAAAGCCTGCATTAACAAGGTGCTGGCTATTTTGCTGTAGCGGTTGCACCAAATAACTTAGGCTGCCCCTAGAGCCGGGAATAACTACTGGCCCTAAATGCGTTGGGCTTGCGCCTTTTCTATGAATCCAATACTCGGCGGCGCAGGCTTTGTTGCCTAGAAGTTGTGCCAGCTGCAAGGCTTGCGGAGCCGTTAATGGCGTAACGGTATTGTGGTTAACATCTAATACCTGTTTGCCGGTAGTTTTAATGCAATCCATAAATCGTTTTGCAATTAACTGTCGGTTTGCTTCTGCCCAACTAAGCGCTGCGTTATGTGCCGCCAAGTAGCTAGTAAATTGTTGGGTACCAACATCTACTTTGCTTACGCCACTTTCTGCCACATATTTATTAAGAATGCTTTGCCCTACGCCGCGCGAACCGGAATGCACAAGTAAAAATGCCGATTGGCTTTTTAACGCCAATGCATTAAAACTATCTTGGCAAAACACACGCTCTACTTTTTGAAACTCTGCAAAGTGGTTGCCGCCACCAATTGTGCCCAAGTTATGCAACCCTGCATCTACGCTTAATGCATTTAAGTTTATGTTGGCTATAGCATCACTGATTTCGCCTTGGTAGGGGTCGTCTAAGCCTATTAAGCGTTTCTCCCAAGCATCTATTTTTATTTGCTTGGGTTTTACATCTAATTGCCATAAACCCATACCGCAACCAATATCGCTACCCACCAAGTGTGGATATATGCAGCCTTGGGTTACAAACGCCGCACCTATTGGGTTACCTCTGCCCGGGTGTAAATCTGGCATACCTACAGCAAAGCGCATGCCTTGCAGTTGGCTGGTTTTGGTTAATTGTTGAAGTGCTTCGCTTTCCATCCAGTTTTTACTAGATGAAATGTAACGAACCTTACATACGCTGCCACTTTCGTCACTACATTCGCCGTGCAGCGGCACTTCGTTTATTACTGTGCCCATTTTTAATTCTCTTTTTGGCTAATTCATTTTCTTTAGGCAAAGCTTCGCCAGCGCGCATTGTTTTGGTTAAAAATGCACGAGAAAATAGAATTAACGAATAGCATTACGTACTGCCAAAATAAGCAGTTACGATGAATAAAATTTAAGTTTTAAATTGGGCTGCCGTGCGAACTGAAGAAGCTCGGTTAAATAGGCAAGATAACGCGCTTATTTAAAAGCGGTTGAATTGAACTTACGAACAACCTTACGCACATTTAGGCCCAACTGAATGTTTGAATTTAAATAAATCATATTGCGCCTCCTTTACGTAAAATTTGATGGGTGATTAATAATTGCGCGAACTATAACCAAGGTTTTTTATGGGTGCAACCCTTTTTTAGTTTTATTTAGTAATAAAAAGCCAGCCTATATACATACAGGCTGGCAATAAAACATATTACGAAAGAGTTACCTACTATTCACAGCGCAATGCTTTTATTGGGTTTGCATTGGCTACCTTTGCCGCATTGCCACCTACCGTTAACCAAGCAACCAGTAGCGAGAGTATTCCTGCTACTACGCATATTGGTAACACCCAATACAGCTCTAAACGGTAGGTGAAGCCCTGTAACCAATTTGCCATAGCGTATATTGCTATGGGCCAAGCTATTAGATTTGCTAGCAGTACTGGCCTAGAAAATTGCCATACCAGTAAGATAACAATATCTCTAACACCTGCACCCATTACTTTGCGAATGCTTATTTCTTTTGCTCGCCGCTCGGCGGTAAAGGCGGCTAAACCATACAACCCCAAGCAAGCAATAAGTATGGCTAAAAACGAAAACGCACTAAATAATTTTGCCTGTATTTGTTCGCTTTTATATTGCGCCGCCATCATTTCGTTTAAGAATATAATATGCACTGGCTGCATCGGCACCGTGCTGGCCCACACTTTTTCTATTGCAGTTATCAATTGCGGTACATTTTTTGTGGTGTAGCTAACTGTTGCCCAACTTAATCGCTTTGGGTTTAGCATGTAAACAGATGGCCGAATACTAAATTTAACAGACCTGAAATATACATCTGGTATTACGCCTATTATAGTGAGGTTATGCCCACCCCATGCATCTACAAATAGCGTGCTACCAATAGCCTGTTCACTACTCTCAAAGCCAAATTTCTTTACTGCGCTTTCATTTAAAATAGCACTACCGCCGTTAGTGCCCTCTTCACTGTTATACGACATGGCATCGGAGCCGTAGGCTTCGCTGAATAAACGTCCTGCTAAGGGTTTTATATTGTACGCTTCAAAAAAGCCATACCCCATTGAGTGATGATTAAGCAGTTGTGTTTGGCTAGCAACTTTGGCCAAGCCATCATCAATTAAAGTAAACGATGTGTTATTTTCGTTATCCTGTGAGGGCACTTCTGAGGAAAACACAACACTCGTTACTGCGTTAAGCGCGAGCATTTCTTGTTGTAATCTACTTTTATTATCACCAGCAGAACCAACATCTAATACCAATTTATTTTGATGGGTGTAGCCTACGTCTATAGCATTTGCGTACATAGTTTGCGCATAAATAAAGCCAGTGCAAACCAATAGGAATATTGATATGGCGAACTGAAAAATAACCAGAGCAAACCTAACATTCGCAGAAGAAGCAGACTCTGCGCCCTTACTCGACTGCAAAATATCACCCGGCATGTAGCGCGATAGATACATTGCAGGGTAGATACCTGCACCCAACGCTATTACAAATGTTAACAGTAAAAAGCCAAATAACATTGCAGGGTTGGCCAACAATGAAAATTGTATTTCTATGCCTATCGCATTGCTATAAATAGGTAATAGCACCTCCACCGCTGCAAGGGCGAAAAATAAAGCAATATATACCAGTACAACTGCCTCGCTTAGAAACTGCAGCGCTACCTGTGAGCGGCTAGCGCCTAACACTTTACGCATTGCCACTTCTTTAGCTCGCTGACTAGATTTAGCTGTGGTTAGGTTAATAAAGTTGATACTCGCAATAACTATAATAAGTAGCGCTACAACCGCAAAGGTATTGATCATTACGCGGTCGCCCATAGGTGACAAATCGCCCATTGTGCCAGCGTATGGTTTTGCATCTAGGTGTAAGTTTTCTAATGGCATTACCCTATGTTTTACGCTATCCGTTGCTTTAGCACTTTCGCTTATAGCGGCATGTTCTAATAGCTTTTCGTAAAATGGGCTTTCGTTATCCACCCACTGATATATACGTTGCTGAAAATCCTCCAGCTTGGTATTCGGCATTAGTTTGAAATAGGTGTATACGTTCACACTTGTAAACGTATCCAATATGTTTGGGTAAAGCTTAAATATTTCCGGCTCAATACGCACAATGAAATCTAGATTAAAGTGGCTATTGCTTGGAAAGTCTTTAATTACACCCGCAATCGCAAAATTGTGAGTTTTATCTTCAATACAACATATTGTTAGCGTTTTACCTATAACGTCTGTGCTACCAAAATATTTTATGGCTGTGCGTTCCGTAACCACCAAATCTAACGGCTTGGCAAACGAGTTTGCTTTGTCGCCGTGTACAAATGGAAAATCAAATACATCAAAAAAGCTCGCGTCTACAAACATAATCCGCTCAGAGAATGCATCTTTATCGCGGCTTACTGTAAAATTAATGGGCGCAATACGGGTGGCCTCTTCTACGTAATTGGGTGCGTAATTCGTAATGGCGTCTTTCATTTTTCCTGCAGATCTAACCGTTAAAAAGTCTGCCTGACCAGGAAACATATACGCTGTATGTAAACGTACAATACGCTCACTATTCGGCACCCAGCTATCGAAGCCGCTTTCTGCTTTTATAAATAGTAAAATTAAAATACAACTGGTTAACCCTACCGCCAAGCCAAATATATTAATAATTGAAAACAGCGTATTTTTTACCACATTGCGCCAAGCGCTAATACAATAGTGCGTAAACATAGTGCCCCCTTAGGCTGCGCGCATATTTTCGGTTATTATTTTTCCATCAAATAGATTGATGGTACGCTTTGCATAGTCGGCATGGGCTGGGCTGTGGGTAACCATAATGATGGTAGTGCCCTCTTTGTTAAGTGCTAACAGCATTTCCATTACTTCTTGCCCGTGGGCGCTATCTAAGTTACCGGTTGGTTCATCTGCTAATATCACATCCTGATTGCCCACAACCGCGCGCGCAACGGCAACCCGCTGCTGCTGACCACCGGAAAGTTGGCTGGGCATATGTTTGGCTCTATGCGCTATACCTACTTTATCCATTACTTTGGCTACACGTTGTTTTCGCTCTGCAACTGGAATTTTGTGATAGAGCAGTGCCAGCTCTATATTTTCTTCTACTGTTAATTCATCTATTAAATTAAAGTTTTGAAATATAAAGCCTATATTGCGCTTTCTAATATTTGCCAGCTGCGATTCGCTATAGCCCGCAATATTTTCGCCATTAAATATGTAATCGCCACTGGTGGGTGAATCTAACATGCCAATGGTGTTTAACAATGTTGATTTTCCACAACCAGACGGCCCCATAATAGCCACGAAATCGCCCGCAGCTATTTCTACATTGACATTATTCAGTGCCAAGGTTTCTACTTCGTTGGTGCGATATGTGCGGCAAATATTGTGTAATTTTAACATGTTGCTTTCCTAGTATTACTATTAGTTTGTTAGTGTGTAGTAGGTACTATTCGCTACTAGATAAGTTTAATTTCTGTAAATCTTGATAGCTGCTATAAGGGCTTGTTACTACACGCTCCCCTTCCTCTAAACCTTCAAGCACTTCTATAAATTGGCTGTTGCGCCGGCCTAAACGTACATTGCGTTTTATTGCATGGTCGCCATTTGGGCTAATAACAAATATCCAGTTGCCGCCGGTATCTTGATAGAAGGCACCATTTGGAATTAGCAGGGCTTCGGTGGCGTCGCCTAGTACAAGTTTTAATTGAATAGTTTGGCCCCTGCGAATATTGCTAGCCTGTTCACCTACAAAGGTAAAATCCACTTCAAACTGGCCGTTTTGCACTTGTGGGTAAATTTTACTTATTGTGAGTTCGTAGCCTTCAAAACTAGCCCGCTGGCCAATATCAACTCGGCCTAGATAAAACTGATCTATAAGCGCGCTTAGCTTAAAGTCATTGGGTGTATCTATTTGCCCTAGGCGTTCACCGCGGCCAATGCTCTGCCCTACTTCAACATCAAACCCAGAAAGTTTGCCGGCTACCGGTGCACGTACATTCATGTTGTCTAAATTTTGGCGCGATAACGCCAAGCTATTTTGCAAACGCTCACTTGTTTCTTGTAAAAAAATTAATTGCGCCTCTTGCATTTTGGCATCGGAGGCTTGGCTTTCTAAGGTGAGCTGCTTTCTAGCTTGGTACCAATTTAAAGTATCGTGTGTATTATCAAATTGCGATTGACTAAGGGATTGCGTTTCTAATAATTTTTGTTCAGCCTGCAACTGTCGCGTGAGCATTTTTATTTGATAATCTATATCGGCGAGGTTGCGTTTATGCTGCAACCTATTTTGCTCTAAACTAAGTTCTATAGAGCGCATATTGTTTAACTGTTCGGCTACTTGCGCTTCGTTACTTAACACGCTTAGCTGCAAGCTCGCATTTGAAAGCTCCACAATTAAATCGCCCGCTTGTAGTTGCGCGCCATCTTCTACTAGCACTCGCTCTACACGCCCACCTTCTACCGCATCTAAGTAAAGCGTTTTGGCTGGCGTTACCCGCGCACGCAGGGGGATAAAATCTTCAAAGCTACCTTTGCTAACTACACCAGTGGCTATGCGCTGGCTATCCACATTTAATGACCTGCCGCCACTTACACTTAGCAATGTTGCAACCAATACTGCGCAGCCAAGTAACACACCTCCGGCCAGCACAAGCTTTTTGCGCTGTGGGGGCTTGGCAATTTTTCTATCCATGCCCGCGCTGCTGGTTGGTTGTGCGCTTTCTATGTGGCTAATTGATTTAACACTGCTCATTTAACTGGCCTTGGCTATTTGCTTAACGGCTTAACTTTTATTTAACGACTTAGCTCGTATAGGTGTTTACAATTACCGTGCCAGTTCGTAACCTGTTGTTTTTATTGAACTATTATTTTAAGTGTGCGGTTATGAACACTTTTTGCTGTACGACGCCGAACACCATGTGTACGATTATGAACACTATTTTTCTTCTACGGCATGGATTACACCGACAGGGCAGGCTATGAAACACAGCGATTGCATTCTTATTGTTGATGACGACGACGATATTCTTACCGCCGGTAGGCTGCTGTTAAAACGCCACTTCGCCAAAGTAGATACATGTAACGACCCTGCGAATATTCCCGCGCTTTTAGCAAAGCAGCAGTACAGCGCAATTTTGTTGGATATGAACTTTGGCCCAGGCGAAAGCAGCGGCGAGCAAGGCTATGGCTGGCTGCAAAAAATTCTGCAAATAGACCCGCAAGCTGTCGTTGTTATGATTACCGCCCACGGAGATATGCACACCGCCGTAGAAGCTATGAAACTGGGCGCCACAGATTTTATTGCCAAGCCTTGGCAAAACGAAAAAGTGGTGGCGACGTTGTCTAGCGCGGTGGCGTTAAGTAATACTCGCAACGAAGCCAAGCAATTGCGCAGCACAAATAAATTGCTCGCCGAGGTAAGCAGCCAACTAACAGGCCAGCAAATACTTGGGCAATCTACCGCTATGCAAGAGGTTATGGGCCTTATTAATTTAAGTGCGCCAACCGATGCCAATGTGTTAATTTTAGGCGAAAACGGCACAGGCAAAGAGCTTGTAGCGCGTGAGCTGCACCACCGCAGCCAAAGAGCAAATAACGTTTTTATGAGCGTAGATTTAGGCGCGGTAACCGAAACACTTTTTGAGAGCGAATTATTTGGCTACAAAAAAGGCGCATTTACCGGCGCGAATGAAGATAGAGTTGGGCGTATTAAAGCCGCCGATGGCGGTACACTTTTTTTAGATGAGATAGGCAATTTACCCCTACACCTACAGGCCAAACTATTAACCGCGCTGGAGCAGCGACGAATAACGCCAGTAGGTGGCAATCAAAGCATTCCATTTGATGCAAGAGTAATAGCTGCCACCAACTTAACCATGCAGCAATTAAATGATGAGCAAAAATTTAGGCAAGATTTATTATTTCGCTTAAATACAGTTGAAATACACCTGCCGCCTTTAAGGCAACGAGTAGACGACATACAAGCCATAGCCGAGTATTATTTGGCGCATTACAGTAAAAAATATAACAAGCCCGTAAAGCCAATTAGCAACGAAGCCTTAACCGCAATGCAATGCTACGACTGGCCAGGCAATATTCGCGCATTGCGCCATGCATTAGAACGCGCCGTTATACTTAGCCAAAGTGAAATGTTACTGCCGCAAGACTTTCAACTAGCTAACCAAACCAGCGCGATTGAAGCTAGCACCGGCACGCTTACAACCAACAGCCCCAACACGCAAGATGAGTTAAACCTAGAGAAAATAGAACAAAACACCATACAGCTTGCACTTAAACGCTACAATTTTAACATTAGCCATGCCGCAAAAGCGTTGGGTTTAACTCGAGCAGCACTGTACCGCAGGATGGAAAAATATGGCCTTTAAAAAGTTTAGCCTGCAATTATCCATTCGGCTTGGTGCTATTTTAGCGCTGTTTATTGTTATTGCTTTCGTCTTACAACAGCAGGGTTATTTTGCCGTTACTACCCTGCTAATTGGCATCGCTATTATGCAATGTGTTGCCCTTTTTAAATACACTAATAAAACTAATTTGGAAATAGCTCGGTTTTTAGATGCGCTTAAGTACGCCGACTTTTCGCAGCATTTTAATTTTGCACATACCGGTAATGGGTTTGAGGAGTTAGGCAATAGCATTGAGGCGGTATTACAAAAGCAGCAACAGATTGCCCTACACAAGGAAGCAAAATACCGGCAATTAGCCGCCTTAGTAGAGCAAGTACCGGTACCGTTGATTAGCCTACACGAAGATAACCGCGTAACACTTTGGAATAGCAAGGCACGTAAGTTACTAGGTATTTTATGCTGTGAAAATACCGATGATTTAAACCAATTAGGCGAAAACTTTGCTGCGCAATTAACTGCCATACCTAACGGCGGTACCCGACTAATTAAAATAGCTAGCGATGGTATGGAACAACAACTTATGGTTACCGCCAGCGATTTAATTGTAGAGGGCAAGCAAGAAAGGTTAATAAGCCTACAGAATATTCAATCGGAACTCGATGCCGCCCAGCTGCAGGCGTGGCAAGATTTAGTGCGTGTGCTTACACACGAAATAATGAATAGCATTACGCCTATTGCATCGCTTGCCAAAACGGCAGATGAATTAATACACGATGTAAAAACCAATTACGCCAATAGTAGTGAATTAGCCGAAGAGCTAGATGATATTGCCAGCGCCGTGCATACGGTAGCTAAACGCAGTGATGGCCTAACGCAATTTGTAAACAGCTATCGTAAACTTACCCGCTTGCCTGCACCTAATCGCTCAACGTTTTTGGTAAGCGACTTTATTGAACATATACGTAGTTTGGTAAGCCAAGATTTAGCCCAACAAGGTATTCAGTTAGTAACATCTGTTAACCCAGCCCAACTACAACTGTTTGCAGATAAAGAAATGCTAACCCAAGTATTTATTAACCTAATTAAAAACGCCGAACAAGCCTTACACAATACGCCAAACCCAACCATAGAGATAAGCGCCGGCCTTAACTCGCGCGACCATACAACCATTAAAATATCAGACAACGGCAGCGGCTTAGCGACGGATTTAATAGAACAAATTTTTGTTCCATTTTTTACCACTAAAAAGGAAGGGTCTGGTGTGGGCTTAGCACTTACCCGCCAAGCAATGATATTACACGGTGGCGCAGTAAAGGCAGAGAACGCAAAAACAGGTGGAGCAATATTTACGCTTATTTTTTAATTGCTAGATTCCAGTCGCTAATCACTAGTAATTAACTACTAGCGATTAGCAGCTAGTATTTAGCGACTGGTTTTAATTAGCGATTATTCCCCTCTGGCCCCTTCCATAATGGCATCTAGGGCATTTTGATCAAATACTTGGTAGGTACTGCGATTAAACAGGCCAGATTGATTGTTGTCTAAGCCGCCGGTATCCCAATAAAAAGGTTTTAAGCCTAGCTCTACACATTTTTGAGTAACGTATTTTAAGTAGTAGTTGCGCGATTGTAAGTGCAGGGCCAATTCATCGCCGGTAAGGTTATCGCGGCGTTGTGCACCGTATTCGCCAATAATTACGGGTATACCTTGGTCCACAAACTGTTGTTTGGTAATTGCCAGCAGTGAATCTACTGTTGCTTCTTCGCCCCAGGTTGGGTTGCGGCCTGTGTCGGTAGTGGAATGATTACCTTCGCCCCAGTAGTAGAACTGGTTGCCCCAGCTTTCATCTACATTCATTAACGTAAAGTTGTACGGGGTATAGAAGTGTAGCTCTGCCATAAGTTTATTTACGGCGCTATCTTGCGGCATTTGGGTCCACAATAGCGAGGTGGTTTCTATATCTGTTTTTGGCCCCTGCAATACCAGTACGCGGTAAGCATTTTTACCGCCAGTTGCACGCACTGTATCTACAAACGTTTGATGGTATACGTTTAGTACGGCCATTTGTGCTTCGGTTTCTACATGGGGTTCGTTGGCGCTGGCAAATATTAGGCGCTCGTCAAAGTCGCGCAGGTGAGTGGCAATTTGTTCCCAATAGGCTTTTTGTTTTGCATTTACTGCTACTTGCTCGCTGGGCTCTACATTGCGCTCTAGCCAACCGCCATCCCAGTGGATGTTTAGCACTACCACCATGTCGTTATCTATGCTGTATTGCACAACTTGTTTAACGCGGTTTAGCCAGTTTATATCTATTGCGGCCGTTTCTTGGTTGGCGTATTGATCCCACGCGGCGGGTATACGAATGGAATCAAAGCCACTGGCTTTTACCGCTTGAATTAATTCGTTAGTAACCAGCGGGTTACCCCAGTTGGTTTCGCCGCCTATTGCCTCTAGCGTGTTACCAATATTCCAGCCCACGGTTATACGATCTGCTAGTTGTGTGGCAGTACTTGTCATGCCGGTCATATCTGGCGCTGGCGGGTTTGTATTGTAGCTTGGGTAAAGCGCTTCGCCGCCCGAAGAACTGCTAGAGCTTGATGATGAGCTGGAGCTAGATGAGCTGCTAGAGCTTGTTGAAGAGCTAGACGACGAACTAGAGGAACTGCTCGAACTTGACGAACTGCTAGAGCTAGAAGAACTGCCCGAAGACGAATTGGATGCTTGCGGGCTATCACTCGCGCCCGATCCGCTACAGCCTGTTATGCATAGCAGCATAACTGCAAACGCCGTTATTATTCTCATTTATTTATGGCCTCTAAAACCGTTATTTACATTGTTGAATGTGGGCCGGCAAAAACGTGTATGTGCGCAATGGCACCACCGCCCAAACAATCACATTACGGTATTGAAGACCAAAACAATGGTGTATTTACCAATAACACTTTGAATTTGCAGATAGTTGAAGATTTTTTATCAGAAATTGAAGGCACAAGCCCCCCAAAACTGGGCGCACCTGCGCTAGCCTTTGTAAACATCCTTAAAGGTTTTAGGGGTACAGCCGTATTCGGTTTTAAACAACTTATTAAAATACGATACATTGTTATAGCCCACCGAGTAGGCTATTTCTGCCACGTTGGCCCTATCACTTTCGGTTAGCAGCCTTGCGGCCTCAGTTAACCTTAGTTTGTTAAGGTAGGCGCTAAAGGTGTAGCCAATTTCATCTTTTAATATTGCGTTTATTTTTGTGCGGCTAACCCCCAGCTGGGTAACGGCTAAATCTAAGTTAAGCTCTGGGTTAGCATATTCGGTTGTCATATAGCGCAAAATATCGCTTTGCTCTTTGGCTCGCTGCGGTTGCATAGATAACTGCTGGTAGGCAATTAGGGGCCTGTCTTTTTCAAATTTGCGTTTTAATTCGGCAATAAGTGCGTTTGTGTGTGCCCTAAACAACCAAAATATAAAACCACCCCACACCAGCACTACCCATACCGCCAGTGCATACATATAGCGCCAATCGCGGCCGTGCATTGTTAACTCATTTATTTTTACTAAGGAGCTTACATCTTGTGGGCTTTGGTGGGTTGCCCCTATGGATATTTTAGATACTTGGGTAAGCCTGTAGGCTTCGCGAGAAAGATCTAAACCAAATTTATCGAACCACCATTGCGGGGTTTTAAGGCGCGTTAGGTCTATATGTACCTGTGCCCATTCCTTTTCACAGGAAAAATGCGACGAAGGGCTTCTGTATTTGGATGGGTCTTCTGGGTCTGTTACGTCTTCATCAACCATGTGCGCGGCAAAAAACAAAATATTATGCGGTTCGCAGCGCACCATAAACGAAAGCCGAGTATAGCGAGACATATCAATAAGCAGCTCGCCACCGTCTTCATCTAAAATACTAATGGCCATAGAGGCGTATGGGTATTCCAGCGCGCTCGCCATTTTGAATTCAAAATCTAAACTGTATTTTGCATCGTGTATGACTACTGTAGACCCGCCGCCAATATCTTTATCGGCCCAGGTTTCTGGTCGCCAATTAAACGTACTTTTGTCGGCCGGTAAAAATTTTGCAGTTAGGAATGTGCGATCTACACATATGCCACCTACCAATAAGGTAAGCAAAAGCAACGCAATAGAAACCACTCCCACTTTTTGATAAAACTTAAACATAGAAAATACGCTTGCGGCCGATTTATATTATAGTTTAGTCCAGCAAACAGAATATAACGCGACGAGGCACACAATTACAAATAAGAATATTTTAAAGGGAGAAATTTGGGCGGGAATTTTAACTAAGCGCCTAGGCTTAAAGCGCAATACGACGTAACAGCTTGTTTATACGGCCGAATGCGTACGTTAAATATAAAGCCGCTACTAAAACACGTTGTTTTAATAGCGGCTGGCAGTTTTAAGGGCTATTGCCACTCAAAACTAAAGTTTTGTTCGCCGCCTTTAACTAGGCTAAAGGTAAAAATTTGCTGCTCTTCACCTACGGTTACAGTTACTTGGTAATCGCCGTAAAAACCGCGTTCATCAAATTTACCCTGTGCGTTGGTCGTGCCGTCAAAGTCGTTCCACCACTCGTTAAAAATTTGCTCTTTCCAAGCTAGTGCATTGGGCTTTTCTCGCCAATCGGCATCATAAAGCGCTGCATTAGGGTACCAATGTGCATTTGCCCAAAAACCCCACAACTGCACACCCACTGTTTTAGGGTGGCTAAAGAATATCGTTAAGAAGTCGCGGGTAAAATCTGCCTGCAGGTCTTCATCTGTTGTACTTACGTCAAATTCCGTTGCGCGAATATCTAACTGCGGAAACGCGGTACTGTATTGATCAATAATTTCGTAAATACGCGTAATGGCTGTAGGCGAGTCGCCAAAGTGACTTTGCAAACCTATACCGGTGATGGGTGCGTTGTTATCGACCAAATATTGAATCGTGTTGGTGTAGTGTTCTTGGTGAGCAAAATTGCGCCCGCCCGCAGATAAAATACTGTAATCGTTTATGTACAAACCGTGCGCAGGCAGGTTAGTACGCGCGCGATTAAACCAATCCACCATTACACTATCGCCAAAGGCATCCATTAAATAGTGGTTGTCGTAAGGCTCGTTTAGTACATCCCACTCATCTAAATAATTAGCTGTTGCGGTTGCTATATCATCGATGTGATCCAGCACCACTTGTTTTGCTTCTGGGTTGGCGCTGGCGGGGTCGCCTTCTGGTAAATATTGCTGCATTAAGTTTGGCAAGTTGCGCTTAGAAGGCCAAACCATTACATGGCCACGTGTGTACAGGCCGTTATCGCGCAGCCACTGCAAGCCGTTTAGGGTTTGAGTTTGGTTAAAATTGTTGCCCCACTCGCCTTCCCATGGGCCCCACTTTAAATCGTTTTCTGGGCCACTTTGGTTAAATAGCTCGAGCACTTTTTCGCGGTAAATGGCGCTATCTTCACTGGTGCCCATCAATAGATGGCCAACAGTTACCGAGCCAAAATGATAGGCGTGTTTTTGAAAATCTACATCTATGGTGGCATTGGCGATAGGGTTGCCATCGTCCACTACTGTTAGCTCAAAGTCGCCTTTGCGGTGCTGCTCAATTCGCTCTGCCGCCGCTGTACGCCATGCGGCATCTGGCTCGCGGCCTTCGTAACTTGGGCGTGTACTAGGCATAGCGCTTATATCAGTATTGGTGTAATGCAATAGCTCTACACCGCCAATATCAAACACCTGCGCCCTAGGGCCAGCGCCAAAGCCAATGCGCAAGCCCACTTCACCGGTTGCATGGTTATCGGTAATTTCTGCGGGTAGGTAATACTCTACCCAATCTTGCGCGGCGGTTATTTCGCGGTTTAAAAATTTAGTAAAGTCGATGTTGTCTTCAATAAATACGGTAGTAAAACTAGCACCCGATTCGTAAGTATTCTCCACCGAGCGCATGTACAAACGCACTAATACTACATCCCCCGCCGCCACACTCGCATTAAGCGGGAAGGAGAGCTGACCATTCCAATAGTCGCTAGCGGGGTTGCTTACGGTTATGCGCGTCGCTTGGCTAAATTCGGGGTGATCGACATCTATAACAGCCCTACTGCCCACATCACCATTGTTTGAGCCTGCCCAAAACGATGCATTGTTGGGGTTGGTATCAATGATAGATACACCACCTGCAGGCGGCGCTTGTGGCTCTGGCTGCGGTTCCATTTCAGGCTCTGGCTCTGGTTCTGGCTCTGGTTCTGGCTCTGGTTCTGGCTCTGGCTCTGGCTCTGGCTCTGGTTCTGGTTCTGGCTGCTGCTCTGGCTCTGGTTCCGGCTGGGTAACGGGTTCTTTGGTATTGCTAGAACTACCGCCACATGCGGCAAGCATATTGAGCGCGAGTACAGTTAATAGGATGCGTAGAAGTAAACCGGCTTTCATAGTTATTATGACCATAAGATTGAATTTTGTACGATACTACCCCATAACGGCGCAAGAATCACTACCCCATCGGCATAAAATTAAGCCGCCACCAGCCCAACGTTTAGCACGGTACTCTTATCTGGCTATTTAACCAACAGCTTACATAAACGCTTGAATAACACATCGAGAGTAAAGTAAACAGCAATAACCTGCCCAGCTGAGCGCTTTAATTAAAAGCAGCCCCCCCTCCCCCTTCGCGCGCCTTTCTTCTGGAAAGTAACGTCGTCACAAGCAGGAATACTTGCGAAAGAATATGGCCTTCAATCACACTAAGTGACCTGTAAATAAACCCATTTTACTGGCGCTCACAACACAAAAAGCTGTGGAGTGACAATTAAACACCAATATGGGTTATGGCATGGTAAAGCTCTATAAGTTGGCTATACCTAAACTGTCGAGTGGATTTAATCTTGCATTATTTTCTTACAAGACACCGCACAAAAATTCCTACACGCAATATTTTTTGCATTCTAAATAAGGAGCCTTTGATTAACTCAAATACTTGGCGACTGCACCTATAGTTCTTACCACTCTGTTTGATCAAAGCCTCTACACCAATAAAAGGAAATAATAAATGAAGCTAAGTAAACTATTACTTTCGCTGTGTTTAGTTGTAGTAAGTATTCACCAAGCCCATGCAGCTAGTGGCAATAAAACGTTAAGCAATGCAGACCAAGTTGAAAATTGTAGCTTTGCCAAAGCCAATAATTGGTGGCAAGCCACTTATGCGAGCTTACCCAGCGCCGTAGCAAACAACCCCACCACCGGCGACCCTGAATTTTGTGAGTTTTATCAGTTCTCTCAAGATTGGTTTTTATATTTAATTTCGCCCTCGCCAACTAAAAACTTAGCCAACTGGCAAGACCCGAAACAATTCCCATTATTAGAAACAAGCGGTACCGATTCGTGCGATAACGACGTGCCCAAAAACGCATTTAATGTACGCACGGTTAAAAGTACAGATGCAAAAGAAGATTTTGTTATTCCAGAACGCATAGATCAAGCAGGTCGCAATGTTTACGCCATATACGACCAACAGGGCAATATAGTTTTTTATGAGGTTCGTTTTTCTATAAACCTGTGTGACTACAAAAAAATGCAAATGAAAAACAATTTCCCAGGCAAAACCGCCGAACTTAAAATGGCTTGGCGTGTATTAACAAAAAATGATTCAAAAGATGATTTTTATCACATGGAGGCAACAATTTCTGGCAAGCCATATTTACTAGGCTTGGTAGGTTGGCACATAGTAGTCGCGGCAGATAATCACCCAGAAATGGTTTGGATGACGCTAGACCACAATAGTAACGCTGTAGAATGCACAAAAATAGCAGCAGGCCAAAACGCTTACGATTTTACCAGCGCCGCCTGCGCTAAAAACGCAGCCGACTGCAACAACCTAAATAAAACCCTTAATTCTACCGCCATTACACTACCAAGTACCGTACAACCAAACGATATTTGCCAGCAATTTAAATACGGCACGCTAGAGGGCCAACCAATAACCACTAAAGATGGCCTAAATATAGCGCTAGTTAAAAAACTAAACGGTGAATTACAAAACCTTTTTACCCAGCCCAAGCTGCCAAAATCACTGGCTGTATGGAAGCATTACCAAGTAACCGGTGCGCTGTGGATTTCTGATATAAATAAAGATTCTAGCGATACAACTAACCAGCGCGGTTCGTTAGAACTTGCTAACACGGTAATGGAAACGGAATTTCAAGGCACTGCGGGGCAAGCGAATAGTGCGACTAACTGTTTTGCCTGCCACAACTATTCTGCAACCCAATCTAACACCAGTACCAGCGCCGGTTTAAGTCACATTTTTGACGATATTATTGCAGGGCAACAATGCCGCGATGTGCAATCCAGCGTAACAATAAATAGTCAGCCTCAAGCACAAACGCAATGCCCCACTACGTGTAAAACTGCCGGCGCTCTTAAATGGAATGGCCAGTGGACAAACCAAGACGCCAAAACCGGTAAGCAACTGCCTATGACCGTGTGCGGCTGCTGCCCGAATTAAATATGAACAGCACCTAAAAACCTAAATGTAAAATAATATTTTACATTTACAAAAATATGGCGTCGCAACGACGCCATATTTTTTTAACGCAATAACACTTAATGCGCCAACTAAAAATATTGGCTTATAAAATTGTAAAATCTTGGTAAAACGCCGCGTTTAGTATTATATTTTTAAGACACTTTCTATACTCTAGGAGGTCTATAAGGTTGGAAGGAAATTTTAACTTGCCAACCACAAAGCACTTAACGGAATGAGTGTATCTAGACATTCCAAACATAAAATACTGAGAAATACTTAAAAGGAACTTACTAAATGAATAAGTACGAAACCATAGAGGCTTGGAGCAAGAATCTGCGCGAAGCGTTGTTATCTGAATACCCCGCAGATAACTTTGTTCGCTTTTGCTTAGACTTAGAAGCCGAGGTGTATAATCGCGCCCTTTCCGATTTAGCCGCAAATATTCAGCAACGTGGGCATAAGCAAGATATTAAACAAATAGTTAAAGACATGTACTTAACTATGCACGATGAAGAAATAGAGATAGAACCACAGTATAGGGGCGATAACATCATTCCATTTAGGCGCCCACAGCTATAACCGTAGCGCGCCACATACTCATTATTAAACGCAGTATAATTACTGCGTTTAATTGTCTATTTTTAACTCCCTTAACCAGAACACAAACCACCATGCAATAAACCTTCGCTAGGGCAAGCACTGGCTTCTGGCACCTTACCTTTAAGCGGCGGGTCTGGGTAGTATTGAATAGTTTTTTGTACTGCCTCAGCAGCCTCTTGACCAAATATTAGAATAATTAGTTCGAAGCATTCATCCAAGCCAGACGAAACCCCACCACCCGTTACCCTATTACCATCCACAACAAAGCGCACATTTTCTTGAACATATATACCCGGGTAAGATTTAAGGCAGGGAATAAAAGCCCAGTGGGTTGTGGCTTTGTAATGCGTAAGCAAGCCAGCATTGGCAAGCAGTAATGCGCCTTCGCATACAGATGTTACATAGTCGGCATTTTTACTTAAGCCGATTATAAAATTGGTATAGCAGGCGTTTTTCATTTGCGCTTCAAGATTTGCAGGGTCGCCACCAGGCACCCAGATCAAATTACAAGTAATACCTGCATTTTCGAACTGCTCGAACGAGCACTCTGGGATAATAGTAAAACCATCGCGTGTTTTAACAGCAGCACCACTCTGCCCCACTAGGTACACCTTAGTTGCTGGCGTTTTATCGCGTGTTTGCACCCAGTTAAATACTTCGTAGGGCACGGTTACATCCAGCAAATCTACACCTTCGTATATGGGAATAACAATATTGTACACTGTGCTAGTTTCCATACTTTGCTCCTTGTTTATCTACAAACTAGTAAATTAATTTTGAATTAACCCTCGTTGAGCTGCGCCCTTAACCATACTCACTAGGCCCATACCCGCGATTAAGCCTATTGTCATAGTCAGTAGGCTATAACTATAAGCCTGTAAAGGAGAAGCGCTGGCATGTGGCACTAGCAAGCTATGCGCTATTAACATTGGCGGAATAATATAAAGGTGCGACAATATTATGCTAATTAGATTAGCTTGTGGTGCATTAAGGTATTTTTTTACTAAGCAAGGAATATAACAACCCGCCACCATTAACAGCGTGGCAAGATTAAACAGCGATGCGTGATTGTGTGTAAATGCGGCAGTTGGCACCGTGTTATTAAGGTGAAAATCATGATGGCCGTGATGCGCCATTGAATCCATCATAACATCGACCATTAGCAGCGCATCTATATATTGGCCCAGCAACATACCTAAGCCACCGTAGGTAATACAAACAACAACGGCACACACATTTTCGCTATTATAAAAACGATGCATTACAGCAAGTAAAAGCAACATTAGCGCACCGCAAAACAGGCTTGCGTGATGCATCAATACTTCACCCTGTAACAACATAATTAGCCATTGTGCGCATAGAGGTAACACTATTAGCCAGCCGCTTAATTTGGCTTGTAGTTTAATTATGTGCATAACGCTGCCTCACCTTTTGTAAAACGTTTGGCTGCACTCTTTTCTCTACGTTTACCTCTAAAAAGCCTTCGCGGGTTAGTGCTAACAATACATTAATAATATATTCGTCTGGCAGCTTTAAGGCGCCGGGCTTCTGCCATTGCTCTTTTAAACGGTTCACTATGTGCCATAGGGGTTTGTCTGGTGCAGCATCCACTGTTTCACACACGGCAGTTTGTTGCCAGTTTGTTAAATGCGGCCAGTGTTTATTTTTTAAGTGTGTATTTACCGTTAAATAGTGGTTGGGGTTAAGGTCTGCTAGGTTGAATATTCTGCGACGCCAAAACGTGGCACTTTGCCATCGGTTTTCGAGCTTGTAGTATTCACACCACTTGGCATAGTAATTTTGAAAACCGCTCGAGCAACTATTGGCATAGGTGCGTAAGGCCTGCTGCTTACTTTCGTTTGTACTACTGGCAAACCAGTCGCTTAACGCGTGGCCCGCATAAATGCCCTGTACAAGGCTTTTGGTTATACCCTGCGAAGAGAGTGGGTCGTAACACATTGCGGCATCCCCCACTGCTAACCAATGGCTACCCGTTATTTGCGGGTTAACTACCGAGTAAGCTGGCCATACGTTTAATGGCTGCTTAGGCAATAAAGCGTGCTGCGAAATATTTGCAACATTGCATAGGGTATTTTGCCAAACAGTAATTTGTTTGTAGTGCTTGGCGCTTGCTATGTCGCTATCGGTCATTAGCGCGACGATTTTTTTATTGTTTGGTAGTGGTGCGCTGTAACTCCAACCATCTGCAAAGGGGTTAATTTCTGCAAAGGGTTTGTCTAAATGGTTACGGTTTATATAGCTATAGATGCAAATTAAAGAATCTAATTGTATTGGCTTACTGCCCTGCAGCTTGGCAAACTTTGCTGTGCGCCCGCTGGCATCTACAATAAATGCACAGCTGATAGACACTTCGCTGTTTGTTGTATTGTTTGCCTTAGCTTGCTCACAAGTAAAGCTAAGCTGCCAGTTTAATTGCACATATTTACTTTGTTTAAAGCGATACCCCGTACAAACGTGTATACCGCGCTCACTTGCCAGTGTGGCTAGATCTTTATCGAATACGCTGCGATTAAGGTGCCAGCCCCTACCCCGCGGAAACAACAGAAAGTCGTTGGTGTGTTCTTGGCTAGAACCCCAACAACTCGACACACCAGCACTGGGTAAATGTTTGTGCTCGCAGAGTAAATGTTCTGCGCCAATAGCTTGCAAAACACTTTCTAAACCCGGTGCGATAGATTCACCCACCCTAGGCTGTGAGTAATTGCTGGCCTCCATTACCACTATGCTTATATGGCTATTCGCTGCGCGCAATTGTAAAGCGGTGGCCAAACCCGCTGGGCCACCGCCAATTACACACACGTCGTAGTTTGCCTTTGGTGCAGCTTGCATTAGGTATTAATCGTTGGCATCGTCAGATAACACCTTGCGCTCTACTTCGTAGTAAGAAAGGTTGTAGGGCTTGTCGCCTTCTTTAGGCACAGTACCAAGCACAAAACCTAAATCGCGCCAAGCGCTTACCATTTTTAAATCGCCAGCGTTGGTTTGCGGAATGCCTCGCGCCCAATCCACTTGCTTTTTATTGTTGCTGGCATCTAGTGTATACACTTGCATTGGCCTATAAGCCGGCCACCATAGGGTTTCACTTATCTCATCATTTTTACTGGTGGTGGCGTTGGTGCTGTTGTTATAGGTTACATTCCACGAAGAATAGCTCACATTAATATTTTGGGTAGAGCATTCGTTAAAGTCTGCCTGCCACGGCAACGCAGAAAACTTAGTAATGTCGCCTGGCTCTAAGCCGTTAGAAATATCCCCCGCTAAGGTAAGCGCGGGCGGTTGAAACGGTGCCCGCCCAGAAAGCCTGCCCGTGCCTATAGGGAAATATTCGCGGTTACCAAAAATGCGGTATGGTTTTGTATAGATGCCGGGGTTTCGCATTATCCAGCCCGCTTCGGCACCGGGGCAGAATGCACCACCAGTTAAATTGGTAAGCACGCCGCGATCTAAATCTACCCCTTCGCCTTGCGGGGTAAGTGGCCGCTGCAATGCGTTTGCGTCTATTTTCTCTTCGCTTTCGTTAATAAACCTGCCCAAGGCCCACTGGTGCAGTAAAAACAATTGCGTATCGGTAAGGCGTAAAAACTTGCGCGGCAATACATTGCTTATTGGGTTATCGCCGCTTAGTGCAGGCATTAGGCTGCGGCCGTAAATCAAACTGTTGGGGTCTGACCGGTGATTGCGCAGAATATTTTCTTCGCCATTTTGCCTTAGGCTTTCGTATATAAATAGGCGGTTGTCTTTATAGGGGTCGTAGAAAATAAAATCGTCGCCGTTTTCTTGTTTTGTTGGGTGCTTACCTGTGCGTTGCGCATCTACTAGCTCCGCTAAGTACTCCTCCTGCTGGGCTAGCTCATCGCTGTTTTGTGTGGTTGTTCGCGCCTCGTTACTGCTTAGCGCTACTTTAAGCTGTGCAATCGCTTTTTTAGTTTGCGAAATGTTTACCCATTTAGGTGGTTTGGATATTTTGGAAAGATCGAAATCGGCGCGCTTATGTATGCCGTGCGCATCGTTAGATATTTGTAGAAAATCCGTTACCCACTGGTACATAAACGGGCGAATTAATATAGATTGAATCTCTTTCTCAAAATAAGGCAGGTAATGGGGGTTAAACTTTTTTCTAGCTTGGCGCCAACGCAATAGCGCGGCATCGTCTTCGCAGTCTACAGGCTCTGGGTTATCGAATTTATCTGGGCCATAAAGGTAAGGGTTATAACCAAACTCTCTTACCGATAAATCGTAAATGAGGTCGTCCATGTTAATCATGTTGGGTATTTGCGGCGCGTATGCGGGTGGCCCAACAATAACCCAAGCAGGGTCGCTTACTTCTATTTGGCGTATTTCATCATTCACTTCATCGAAGTAATACAGTATGGCAGATACAGGGCCATCTGCTACATCATCAAACCAGCCATCATTATTTGCATAGTGGCTAATTTGTGGGTGGCCAAAACCTTTTTTAAAGCTGCCACTTTTACCTGCACCACCTAGCACAATAAAATCTTGGTGATCGTTTATCATTGCGCGCCCTAGGGAATTAATGGCAAACGGGGCTAAATCTTCCGGCGGAAAGTTTTGGGTAAAATCGGGGTTGGCGTTTCTTGCAAAGTGCACTGGTTCGGTCGCTTCGCCAGTGCTGGCGACAATATATGGCCCAGGGTTGGTAATTAAACGTTGGCGGGTTTCTGCATCGGTAATATCGGGGTTGCGCAATGGGTGATCGGCTGGGTAACCATGCTCGCCTTGCAATTGCTCAAATTGGAACCAGCTCGATTTTTTATTGGCGAGATACACCGACCACTCAATTTTTTGCAACTTGCCGTAGCCCGTTACCCCTTGAATTTGGTCGCCAATTTTTACTTGTCTGCCCTGCGGGTATTCGTCGTCGTATTGGTATATTTTAAAGCGTGCTGCTTGCCTTTTTATATAGCCCATATCGTCTCTAAATTGACGATCACTAAAAGCATTGCCCGGTGCCACGGGGTAACCATTGGCATCCACTGGGGTGCCTTGGATGTTGCATTTTATGGGTAGCGCATCTTGCGATTCTGGCGCCAAGTAAAAATCTGTTTCGCTTTCGCCCACGCGGGCAATGCCAATAGCTGGGTGTATTTTAAATGTTGCTAAAGTAGAAGAAGTCATGCTGCGCTCCGGTTTGTTCACGGGGTTAATATCCTATTTGGGCCGTTAGTTAACGTAGTTAATAGAAACGGCTTCTACATCTAGCTCCTGCGCGATACGCGTGAGCGAAGCATCAAGTGCGCGCAGTGATATTTGCGCGTTTGGTTCCCCGCGCGCAACCGCTGCGCGCAACGCTTTGGTTATGTCTAGGGATATATTGCGTTTGGCATTGTGATTTGGCCCGCGCAAATCATAGGGGTCGGCCGCATCACCCGGCACGGCGCAATGCCCCGGCCCACCAACACAACTGCCGTGGCCCCACAGGCTTACATAGCCGGCGAATTTATCGTTATCTACAACCGGTGTATCTAACTCTATGCTTGGTTCGTTAATAAACGCGTGAATATACATAGACTCTGTAGGTTGTTTTATTTGATGTAAGCGCAATTCAACACGCCTGCAGGTTGCCAGCGCGGTTTTATTTATTTGCTCTGCATTTAGGTTTATTGTGCCTGCGGGTTGCGTTTTATCTACGACGTAAAACGCCGCTGCATCCACATATTCGTAGCCCAATGCTTC
Organism: Saccharophagus degradans 2-40; assembly: GCF_000013665.1. NCBI lineage: Bacteria > Pseudomonadati > Pseudomonadota > Gammaproteobacteria > Cellvibrionales > Cellvibrionaceae > Saccharophagus > Saccharophagus degradans. The sequence continues at coordinate 392,834 of NC_007912.1, read as the reverse complement.
TGCATTTAACGCATCGCGGGTGTTGTAGCCCAAACCTACCAACGCAACATCCATACCGTAGGGCACTTGATTGGGGTGACGCTGTTGCCACATGGTAAAAATGCGATCGATATTGACGTGGTGCGGCCAAAATATAGGGTCGAAGCCGGCTGTTAAGTTATCGAGCATATCGCCGGGCATATTGGTGTCGAGTAGGTCTTTGGCGTTATCGTTTTGCGCTTTTTCAGCATCGTAATTTGGGTTAAACCCGCCAACCCAAATATGTATGGTGTTGTGTGGTTCCATATCAACTAAGCCAAAAGCTTGGTTATAAGCGGGGCCGCCGGCAAAATCTCGCCAATATTCTAGCGCTAGTAAATTATCCACATCTTGCTTGGTAGGAAAGTGGTGATGGAAGCCGCGCAAACCATTATCCACAGGGATTGGTTTGTTTGTTTCTTTATCTCTTATATATACATTGGGGTTACCGCTTTCTGTTTTAAAAAACATATTGGGGTAGCGGGCGTTATACCAAAGTGGGTTTAGGTCTTCTAATTTTTTAACAATAATGGCGGCGTTGTTTTTGTACTCTTCACCTTCTATTTTGGCTGCATCGAATAGCTCCACTCCGGAGTTAAAATCGCGCCCCACCACGGCTTTTAACTTTTGCGCCACACTTTCGGGTAGGTGGTATTCGTCTACCAATTCGGCAATGGCTTGCTCGGTAATAAAGCAGCGAAATATTTTTGGAATAATACCGCCGTTACTGGGTTTGGATTTATCTCTGTTTTCATCGTACTCTGGGCTTGTCCAATCCCAAAAGGGCAAGGTTACATCTGGGTCGAAGTCTTGTAGGTTTTTTTCAAAATCGTACAAAAACATACGATGCCATGTAAGAAACTGTTCGAACCCGTGCGCGCACACATCGCCGTGCAACTTACCCCAGGAGTTTAGGCTGCGCCTGTCTCTTGGCCATGCATTTAAACTGCGCGCCCAACGGAAGGCTTCACGCAGCTTACATATTTCTTCATCGGTGAGATGGTCCGCATTTTTGCGCTGCTTAGGTTCATTATTACTGCGTTTAAAGGCGTTGATATTTCCACTATTGCTAAGCGATGGCGCTAAATTTAGCGGGTCGACAACTGCAGTAGCCTCTTTTTTACTGGCTTCCGCTAACAGTACGCCATCTTGTTCTGGGCAATCATCATTTATCCAACTTTCTATAAATTGAATATCGCTTTCAGTTAACGCGTTGGTAGCCCAAGGCAAGGCCGGAAATTGCTCGCCGTTAAACGGAAACTCGCCGCGCAAGCCTTTAATAAGCCCCGAAGCCTGCGCGCGGGTAGTTTTTGGCTCGGCACCGCAGCAACTTTTTTGAGGTTTATCTGCAATTAGCTTTTCGCCGTATAACTTAAATTGCATAAAATCGCTATAGGTGAGCGTATTCCAAAATGCGCCTAAACCCTGATAGCTAGGGATAGCCTGTGCAGCATAGGCTTTATCTAAAATTTGCTTTACTTGCTGGTAGCGCGATTGATTTTGCTGGCTTTCGTTAGCCTTGTTTTTAACGTCGCTAGTCACAGGTCACCCTCCTAGTGGTGGTTGCTTGAACCTTCTAAATTTATTTTTACCAACTCCATCATGCCTTGGTCTTCGTGATCCAAAATGTGACAGTGCAGCACAAACTCGCCTATGTAATCTTCGTAGCGTGTATATATTTCTTCGTTGCGGCTATCGCGCACAAGTAAGGTATCGCGCCATACATTTTGCAATTTTCCATCTGGGCCGAGGCGGGCCAATTGAAAAGGGTTAACATGAATATGAAAGGGATGCCCAGAAGCCAAACCACGGGTGCATAGCGTCCACTTTTCTGCGGTATTTAGGGTAAGCTCTCTTGGCGGCGCTTCGCCAAAGGGCTTGCCGTTTACGCTAAATATAATGTCGCTGCCTTTTCCTTTTTTAAACTCGCCGCAGGGTGTAGTGGGAATATCGTTTCTGTCACCCAAGTAAAACATCATGGGCTCTTTGGTTTCGGGCAGCTTGGCTATTTCTTGTGCGGTAAAATCTTTCATGGCTTTTAACTGAGCAAGTTCTTCGGGCTTGGGTAAATCCATTGTTGCTGGGTTGCCAGTCACCACAATGCGAGCAAGCTTTTTAGCTGGTTCGGTAATGCCATGCAAAGATAAAGATGCAGCGGTTTCGGTATCCATCAACCAGTATTCACCGGCTTTTTTGGGTGCGCGAAATAGCACATCACTGCGGTAGCCAGGCTGTAGCTCTACTTTCGCCCAGCTATCTAAGCGACCTGTTGCTAAACCATCTACAGCAATTTCATGTAATTTCTCTTGCGCGTAGCCACGCGTATCTTCCACGCGCGCCATAATAGTTTCACGCACACCTGCGTGAATAAAACGCCAACGCTGTATTTCGCCTGGGCGCATAGTAATGGTTGGAGCAATTTCACCATTAATTAAAATTTGTCGCTTCATTTTCTCCCACTCACCGGGGCCAAATGCGCCTATGCCATCGGCACATTCGCTTTCGTAGCTTTCAATTACCCCACTGCAGTCGTATGCCACTTGCTGGAACACAAATACCTTTTCTTCTAAATCTTTTATTCGCGGCGCGTCATCTAGGCCACCTTCTACTATTAGCGCGCCAGCCATACCGCTAGACACTTGTAACGCTGTAGAGCCATGCACATGAGCGTGGTACCAAAATGTACCCGAAGGATGATTAGGCGGGACTTTTATTTCGTAGTCGAACTCTACGCCGGGTTTAATTTGTAGAAGCACGTTATCGCTATTGCCAGCGGGTGATACATGAAAGCCGTGGGTATGCAGGTTAGTAACATTAAAGTTGCCAGGCGTGTTCATTACATTATCTTTACCGTGACCGCAGCGATCTGGATATTTGGGGTCGCACGGCGGCATGTTATTTTGCAGCTTTACGCGCAATGTGTCGCCAGGTTTTAGACGCAGAGTTGGCCCCACCATTTTGCCGTTGTAGGTACGCAAGTGGGTATCGCAGCCACCTATGTTGTGGTTGGCGTACTCAACACTTAGCGTGGTAACTAATTCGCCGTTTTTAGAGCTAATAACTTCTGGGTTTTGAAATGGTTGCAGACCATATTTTTTTAGGTTTATGTCTTTGTATTCACAACCAGGTTTCGCTTTTGCAACTTGTTCTGTAGCTTCGGGTTTGGCGATTAAGTCGTAGTAGTTGGCTGTATCGCTATGCGCAAATGCGCACAGGCTTAATAACACTACAATGATTGGAACTCGGGTAAGGTAGGCGCACATTATAAAATTCCTTCTTATTGCTAGTTGTGGGTACTGCTCTCGCCATTGCGAAAAAGCAAATAGCATTACAAGCTAGCGCTATTGGCAATGGCACAAAAACTTTCATCACCGCCCATGCTGTAATGGAAACCACGGGTTGATATTCACTTGATGTTTTTTCCGGCGGCACCATTATTGGTTTACTTATGCGCCACAGGATTGAGTCACAACATTGAGCCACAAGGTCGAAATAGACCTATTCTGATCGGTGCGGCAATATGACGCATAGATGAGTAAATACCACAGATTGCTAAATAACAATTAATATTCTTAAAGTGACACCACACGCTGCGCATTGACACCACACACAACGCGGCGAACATTAATAATTATTAGAGTAGGTTTAGAAGTAATACGAAATCGTATTTAAGAAGTGGCTAACGAAGGTGCTGAAGAAACAAGCTAAGTAATTGAAGAAGCGAGACAAGCAATTGATAAACTATGCGAGAGAAGCACACTCCCTCACCCCGCTCGCACAGTATTTTCAACCTTAGGTTTGCCACTGTGTTTAACAGCAGCTTTAGGTTAGTTAGAGCTAGCTAACTTGTTTATTTGCCGACTAAAAAGACGCTTGCGTAAATGCGGTTACCCCAGTATCTAACACATTATTAGCGCCTGCTTGCCACTCTACATTCACCGCTGGGTTTTGCTCGTCACGCTTTACACACTTCCATTCCATTTGTGTATTGATAGGTATGCTTATGGTGGTGGACCACAGTGGGTAGTTAACAGGCGCTAACAAAACCGCATTTTCTACACTCCAACTGCCTAACTCTGGACTACTACCAACAACATAAACACTTTGACCAAGCTGGGTAAAACCATTGTCGCAATTAAATTGTACTAGTTCGTTGCTAGATGGTAGGTATGCGTCTAATGCCGTTTGTTGTATAGCGCTAATGCTGTACGCCTTTGTCGAATCGTTAAAGGTAATGCGATACGCACCCGCTTGGCCACTAATCACAATATCGTTACCAGCAAAATCGCCAATAAAGTCGCCATTGCTATCGCCGTAATTTTCACTCCAGTCGCCAGACACATCGAATTTAAATCGCGCATTGCTGTTAGCGGTTACTATTTCTGCGGTCCACTCGTTATCGCCCGTTAAACGCATGTTACTAAATGACGACCAGCCATTGTGCTCGCCGCGTATAGTTACATACCGATAATTACGCACATACTGGTTGCGTATGTATTGGTGGTAGCTATTTTCGCCAATAATGTTTTCTATCCAAAACTTGTAGCTGTTACCTGCGAAAAACACAAAGTCACCGCCGCCAGATATTCCCGCTTCGTCGTGCACAAACGTACTCACCGGTTGCTGGGTGTAGTAATTGTTGGAATGAGTTACGAAAGTGTTGGTTGTTCTATTCCAAGTTAACAAGGCACCATACGCAGATACATCGTGGGTATAGTTACCGGCAAAGTTATAGAACGCACTTGCAGTAAACGCAACAATACTGCCATTGTGCGATAAACTAATGGCGCCGTGACGATAGTGCGAAGGCAAATGCTGCTTGATTTTATTTTGCGTGCTATAGATATTTAAGTAACGCACTGTTGGTGATACGTATGGCGTTTTTTCTTTGCCGCTAGCAATAACTACAGAGCCGTCTCCAGCTATACCATAATTTAAATCGCGCGCTCTATTTTTGGCATCTTCACACTCGGTTATACGTGTATAGCTACCATCTAGGCGATCTAGCACAAAGGTTTGATAACCCAACTCGCCGCACGCATTTGCATCTATGTTTTTCGCCTGGCTGGCAAAAACCACAAAGCGGCCGCTGTCGTCGGTTTGCGGGGAAGCACTTGCGCCATCTAGGGCGACAACTTCATTCATGCTATTTACCGTTTGGCTTAGCAAACGGTTAGTGCCGGTATTTATATCGTAAACAAATAAATCACTTACGCCGTTGGAATCACCAGCCACAATATTGCTACAGCTAGAATAGTAAATAAGTTCGTTGCGTAGGCTCGCAAAGGTTGAACGCGACCAATTGTGCAAGGCCCACTCTTCAATACACCCCTGTAGAGGTTCGCCATTGTAGCTTTTAATTACCGGCGTAAGCTGCTTTGCAACCATATCGTATAAATACAATGGCGAAGCGTCGCTTGAATATAGGCTCGCTCTACCCGGGCTAGGTCGCAATGCCAAATATCTGCCATCGGCCGATGCATCTATATTTGGCTCGTCTTCTATTAGCGTATTAAATTCGTTGCTAATAATGTAATTGGTTTTTTGCAAACGCATATCGGTATAAGCAATAGCCATGGAACTAGCTGCACCGTGCGTTGCCACTACGTTTTGGCCAGGGCCACTTGCAAACACATAACGACCACTGTCATTCATGGCCATATTGCGCGATGTATACGGGTCTGTAACTGCATCGCCATATTGATTCGTTGTGTAGAGAGTCAAGTTGCGCTCGCCGTAGGATAAAGCTGGCAGCAACAGTAAACAAAAAACCACTGAATTAATGAGTCGGTTCATTGCCAAATCCTTTAGTTAGTGTATTGGGTGAGGTTTTGTATTTTTTATAGGCGCACGCAATCCACCCCATACTTTTGGCTGAATAAAATATCTTATTCAGTCAGAATTATGAGTGAGTAAAAATGCAGATTTAATTATTAGAATTGCGTGGGCTTGATGGTATTAATACAAATTTAATTTCGTATTAACGATGCAGATTATAAATGCTTAACATGATTAACAATTGTGACGCAGACGCCGCCTACATACGTATTCAACCATTGAATACGTATGTAACTTGTGAACTTATTTTTATTAGTCTTAATAAGAGAGGAATATACGTAGCGTGCTTTTAGAAATGGTTAAAACTAAAAATAGAAAAACACTAACCAAGCCAACCAAATAGTCGTATTTGCACTAAGAAGTAAAAAGTAGGAAATAACAAAAACACAGGGGAGCTGATAACTGAGAGTTGAGAGTTGCAAACTGAGAACTGAGAGCCGCTAGAACCAAAGCGCAACATCTAGTCTACATCAACATAACGCAGCCCAACGCCGTTAGAGTCTGTGCGAACAATTTCCATTTTAAGCTCTGGCGCTGATTCGATAATACCCTGTACTTGCCCCGTCACAATAGAACCAATAGGTGGCATAGCAGTGGGTTCTGCCAAAATAAACAGGCCGCCGTCTGAGATATCTTTGGTTTTAATTACTTTTTCGCCAATATCTGGGTGGGTAATTTTAATGTTTACCGTCATGGGTATACGCGGGTGCTCGCGTCGATTATCCATAGTGCAGGCATCTCCAAACTAGGTAATAAGCTAGATAATAGTCATCATTACTTTAGCTTAGCCCATAACTAGCCATTGTGCCGCTCACTTTGTGTGCCTATTTAGACAATCTACAGCGCAATATGCGACTTAACGGTATCAAATAGGTCTAAAATGCGCGCCACGTAAGGGTCTAGCGTTTTAAAGCCAGCATTGGAGCGACGCAATAGGTTGTGCTCAAGCTTAGTAACAAGCTTATTTAACCTGCGCTTATGCACACCTAACAGCACCTGTAGGGGGTCGGTTACTAGGCCCGAAAAAGTAGCAATTACCGACAACACAAGCATTACACTAAAAATGGCCACCATATTTTCGCCAGTATTGGCCTGCGGTGGAAACATGGTGTAATACCAACCGCCAGCCGTCTCACCAAGAAAGAACTGCTGCTGTGCACGCAGCTTTACCCACACACCAGCCACAACTAAGCCAATGCCAATACCGCCGGGGGTAAACTTTTTAAAGGCTATTGCCCCTACCATGGCTGCAAATATTGTATTCGAGATATCTGCCGCTGCCGTACGGCTTTGCATTAGTTGCTTTAGAGCATCATCGACAATATTGTTTAGTTCGCGATAAAGGCTTTGCTTTTTGTGGGACGGTAATTCGGAGGCCGATGCTAGCTGCTCGGCAATGGGCAGTAAGTATTTATCTATACTGCTGTGCAGTTTAGCTTCATCTAACAGCTCTTGTTGAATAAGCGCATTAATATTGCGCTGTACTTTGGTGGTTAGCCCTGCGGGTAACCAATTGGCCACGCCTTTAGCACCCTGCCAGCCCGCCAAAGTAAAACAATATAAAAGTAATTGTAAACACAGGTAGATTGGCGCCCACAATAAATTAATAGGTGCGCGCAATAGGTCTACACCAAAAGCAAGACGGTTAGTTTGCCAACAACCTGGCACCCAAAAATGTTTTTTTATAAAAAGCGGAATATTTGCGCGGCATTGTTCAAAGTAATCTTCAATGCCTGCCTCTATTGCATGATGTATAGCTGCAGTTTCTTTACTTAAAGCTGGCGAGTTAATTTGCTGCATTATAAGTTACTGTTGCCTTTCAATTAGTAATACTGCTTTAACACCAACGTGCCATTGCGATGGGTAAACTCGACACTTTTAAGGGCGCTCATACCTAAAAGAATTTCATCGCCGGTAAAGCCCATAGTTATGCTCGCGTCTACATCGTATAGCGTAATACTACCCAGCTTTAATACATCAATATTAGTACGGTAAGTTGTTGTTACACCATTTGCCGTATGTGCCGCCCCTTTTGCACCGCGTTTAAGGCCAAGCTTTTTCGCTAGGGCGCTTGGAATAGCCACATCGGTAGCGCCAGTATCGAGCAAAAACGTTACTGGTTTATTATTAATAGTACCGTCGGTTAAGTAATGGTGCTGCGGGTTGCGCTGTAATACAACCTGATTCACCCCATTTGCCGAACTAGACTCGGGCATAGCATTGGGGTTATGGCGCTTATCTTGCCAGCGCTGAATAAGCAAGGTGGCCACTACTATGGCTAATACCCAGCCAATCATTAGCATACCGCGCCCAATGCGCTGCTCGGGGGCCTGTTGATTCTCTTCCACGTGTATCTAACCCTATTTAAAACTTCACTTGGGCCGATTATACACATCGTTTCGGCAAGCGGAAAAAGTAAAGCAACACCCTTCTCTCGCCTTGGGTTTGCTATGGTAGCCAGCTTATAGAATTACATTGGCACAGTGTTGTCCTATTACTGCTGTCCTATTACTGAGAATTGAAACTCATAATTTGTCCCATAGTTGGTATTCTGCTTGGGCTTTATTATAAAAAAGCCATATATATCAACATGTTAATAAATGGCATAACAACTGCAATTACTCTGTTAGTAAATATATCGAATACATAATAATCACTAGCAACATGGAGCAACACACAATGACGGGAGCAGCCAATATAGCAGCAGGCAGTACAAACCCAATAAAAGCACAAAGGTTAGATATAGTAGACGCGCTGCGCGGTTTCGCCTTGATTGGCGTGGGCCTTGTTCACTTTGTAGAACAATATATAGCAGGCGCTTACCCCGAAGGCTATGGCGAAATAGCTATGGCCACTCTGGCAGATAAAATAATTGTAGGCTTAGTGCAATTTTTCTTGGCGGGTAAGTTTTACGCTATTTTCTCTTTTTTGTTCGGCCTAAGTTTTTTTATACAAATAGACAAGCCCTCGCGCAACAATCAACCTTATGCCGCTCGGTTTATATGGCGCTTAATACTGCTGTTTGGCTTTGGCTATATACACCACTTGTTTTATCGCGGCGATATTTTAATGCTTTACTCCGTACTAGGTATAAGCCTATTGGCCATGCATAAATTACCCACGCGAGTATTACTATTAATTGCTTTGGCATTATTTTTAGGTTTAGGCCGCTATATAAGCTTTGCCACCACGGGCGATTTACTGCGTATGGATATGAACCCAAACAGTGAATTAAACCTATTCTATTTCGAACAGTTAAAAAATGGGTCGCTATTGGATGTATTCGCCATAAATAATATTGTGGGCATTCAAAATCTTTTGGCGTTTCAATTCGGTATATTTGGGCGCGGGTATATTACCCTGGGGTTATTTATACTCGGTATGTGTTTCGGTCGGTTTGGGTTCTTTCACACAATTAGCCAACACAAACGCACGCTAAAAAGGTCTCTTGGCTATGCAATTGCAAGCACAGTTATATGTATAGCGTTAATGGCCGGTACCTTTGTGCTAGTAGGTGAACCTCAATTCAATACATGGCTAGAAACCCTCGCACTCACCTTTTACGACCTTGCCAACCTAAGCCTTGCCGTAGCTATTTGCAGCGGTTTTATTCTATTTGCCCTCAGGGAAAACAACACAAAAACTATGCGCTGCTTCGCACCCTATGGGCGTATGGCACTTACTAATTACTTAATGCAAGCGCTTATAGGTACCTTTATTTTATATGGCTGGGGCTTAGGCTTTATTGGCGAGTGGCCCAATAGGTATTTACTTGCCTTAGGGTTAGCAGTTGCCATATTTCAAATTATTTTTAGTATGTATTGGATGCAACGCTTCCACTACGGTCCGTTAGAATGGGTTTGGCGCAGCTTAACCCTGTGTCAGAAGGTGGAGTTTAGAAAGCAACAGTAAAAATAAACTAGTTATTATTGTGGGCCGCAATGCGGCCCATTTTCTATTTACATAACGCTTTTTATTGTTAAGCTTTCACTTACCTTCAACTGCTTCCCAAATGTGGGATTACAGCCCCACCAGCGCGTCCCAAATTTGCGACTGCCATTACCCCTCACTTAATTATTTATAATAAATTCAACAACTTACACTTTGGCACAATCCCTGCTATCACCCAGTTACGCCAATCACACTATTAAGTTTTAGGTTTATGGATATAGCAATTGCACGCAAAAAGCCCGCCTACGGCAAATACATTGCGCTAGGCGTAGTTGTGCTAACTGCACTGCTAATTGGCGTGCGTGCGCTGTGGGTTTTATCGTTGGCGGATTTTAGTTTGGAGCGCTCTAAACTCACCTTTGGCCAAGTGCAACAGGGCGACTTTACCGTTAGCGTGCGTGGCAATGGCGTACTCGTGCCAGAGAATATTCAATGGCTGGCAGCAGAAACAGAGGCCACCGTAATACGACGCGTATTAAAAGCAGGCCACATTGTAAGCAAGGGTGACCTAATTGCCGAGCTAGCCAACCCGCAACTGGTGCAATTACTTGCAGAAACACAGTGGGAGCTAACCGCAACCGAAGAAGAACTAAAAGCCGCACAAGTTCAACAAGAAACAGAACTGCTTAGCCAGAAATCGATAGTAGAAAACGCCAAACTTAATTTTGAACGCAGCCAATTGGAATACGTTGCCCAAACCGATTTAATTAAAACTGGGGCAGTTTCTAAAATTGCTTTTCAGCGTACCCAACTAGAAACCAGCCAGTTTGAACAGCGCTGGCACACTAGCCAAGAGCAATATTTAAAAATGCAGCAGAATTTACTCGCGCAAAACAGAGCGCGCCAAGCTCGCCTAAGCCAAATGAAAAATAGATTAGAGCGCTTACAACAACGTGTAGATGGCTTACAGGTGCGCGCCACATTCGACAGTATTGTTTTAGATGTACCTATAGAAGCAGGCCAGCGCATACAAGCGGGTGCCAATATAGCCAAGCTTGCACAACAAGATGCCCTGTACGCCGAACTAAGCGTACCAGAATTAAAAATAAACGATGTAGCGGTTGGTCAAAAAGTTTTAATTGATACACGTAATACCGTTGTTAACGGCAAGGTAGCGCGTATTGATCCAACAGTAATAAACGGCAATGTACAAGTAGATGTGGTTTTCACCCAACCACTGCCAAGCGATGCACGCCCAGATTTAAGCGTGGACGGAGAAATTATTACCGCCCATATCGAAAATACGCTTTACGTTACCCGCCCATTACTTTCGCAAAGCAATAGCCGCGCTGCGCTTTACAAAGTGCGCGACGACAACCAATTTGCTGAGCGAGTACACGTAAGCTTAGGTGCCTCGTCGCCCAACCGAATTCAAATACTCGAAGGCCTTAACGCGGGCGATACCATTGTTGTGTCCGACCCTAGTCTGTTTCAAACCTACAATATTTTTAGATTACGCTAATTAAAGGAATAGTTTATGAACACGCCACTAATTGAACTAAAAGCCGTAAAAAAGATTTTCTATACCGAAGAAGTTGAATCTCATGCGTTAAGCAATATTTCGCTTAGTATAAACAGGGGCGAGTATATTTCTATATCTGGGCCATCTGGCTGCGGTAAATCTACCCTACTTTCTATTTTAGGTTTGTTAGATACCGCCAGTGAAGGCGAATACAGCTTAGCAGGCAAGCAAGTTGCCAATCTATCTAAAGCCGAGCGCGCAAAAATACGCAACAAAGAAATTGGCTTTGTTTTTCAATCTTTTAATTTAATTAGCGATTTAAACGTAGAAGAAAACGTAGAGCTACCGCTTACCTATCGAACAGATTTAACTAAAGCACAGCGCAAAAGCATGGTGAAAGAAGCGCTGCAAAAAGTGAATATGAATCACCGCTCTAAACATTTCCCATCGCAGCTTTCTGGCGGCCAGCAACAACGGGTGGCTGTAGCGCGCGCCATAGCGGGCAAGCCATCAATTATTTTAGCCGATGAACCAACAGGCAACCTAGACACAACCAACGCGACCGCAGTAATGCAACTACTAGACACCCTACACAAAGAGGGCGCCACTATTTGTATGGTTACCCACGACCCCCGCGCCGCCATGCAAACAGAGCGTGAAATTAAAATACTCGATGGCAAAATTACAGCCGATTCGCAGCTTAACTTACCAGAAGCTATGTCAGCTTAGGAGCAACGCAATGTTTATGCTAAAAGACATACAGTTTGCCCTTAGAATGCTAGCAAAAAACCTAGGCTTTAGCGCATTAACGATAACGGTCATCGCGCTAGGTATTGGTTTAAGCGTATTTTTATTCTCGATGTTTAACACCATACTGTTTAAAGATTTGCCCTTTAAGGACGGCGATCGACTAATTCAAATAAATAAGTTTCAAAATAATAACTACGTATGGGGCGGCTTAAACCTGCACGATTTCGAGGAGGTGCGCAGCGCACTTAGCCACCTGGTTACATTTGCTGCCTACCAAGATACCTCGGTTACTGTGGTAAGCAGCGATGGTGCGCGCAGGTTTGAATCGGTTAGCGCAGAGGCTGATTTTTTTGGATTTACCAATACCACACCACTCATTGGCCGCACATTTACCCAAGAGGAAACCCAAACAGGAAACCATCTAGTAGCTGTAATTAATTATGACCTGTGGCAAAACCTATACGGCGGCCAGCCCGATATACTCAATAAAACCATTCGCCTTGGCAGCTACAACCATCAAATAATTGGTGTTATGCCAAAGGGGTATGCCTTTCCAGAAAATGCTTCTATCTGGTACCCGCTTACTCATAAATACCAACAACTAGCTCGTGAACACGCCCCTGCCGTTTACGGTGTAGGTATGTTAAATAAAGGCGTAACCGCAGAGCAAGTAAATGCCGCCTTAGTACCGGTTATGCAGCGTATTGCATTACGCCACCCCAAAACGAATTCGGGCATAACAGCACGCGTTAGCTCGTTTGCACTAGCCGATATGGATAACGGCATAGCAGTAGTTTACGTATTGCAAATTGCCGCAGCATTAATTTTATTGCTCGCCTCGATCAATGTGGGTAATTTACTTTTTTCACGCGCAGTGGAACGCAATAAAGAAACCGCCATTCGCGTAGCACTCGGCGCACCACGCTATCGGTTAATGAGCCAACTGCTGTGGGAGAGCGCCATAATCTGTTGTATTGGCGGCGCTATTGGCTTCTTACTTATGGGCTGGGGTTTAGATTTAACATCTGCAATAGTACCCACTTTTTTTAAAGACCCACTCCCCTTCTGGTGGATATTCAGCATTGATGCATTCACCATTCAATTATTTTTATCTGCTTTACTGTTTACTTTTTTATTTGCCGGTGTACTGCCCGCATGGAAGAGCACAAGCACCGATTTTAACGCAGTGTTGCGCGACGGTACCCGCGGTGCGCAAAGTAAAGGCACATCTAAGTTGAACAAATGCTTAGTAGTGAGTGAGATTTTTATCTCGCTTGTTATTCTTATTGCTGCGTCTACCGCGGTTGTGGGTGCCTACAATGCCAGCCATGCGGATTTTGGTATAGACATAACCAACACTACTGTCGCTAAAGTAGAACTAGATCAAACACGTTACAACACACCAGAAGACCGCATAGAATTCGTACAAAAATTGCAGGCGTTTTTAGAAGCCGACTCCAGTATTGCTCAAGTTGCATTTTCTACATCGTTGCCCGGCGAGTGGAGCGCAATACACGCTGTAGAAATAGAAGGCGAAGAATATCAACGGGATAGCTTACTGAATTACCCACAGGTTAATTTTGTAAGAACTACTGCGGGTTCGTTATCTAAACTGGGAATAGGTCTTAAAAATGGTCGCTACTTTAATACTGGTGATGACACTCTTGGCAAAAACACCGCTATTGTTTCCCAGCGCTTTGCTGAACAGTACTTTGCCAATAGCAATGCAATTGGTCAGCGTGTAAAACTGCATATTAATAGCAATAAAGAAACCGACTGGCTAACCATTGTGGGCGTAGTCGCGAATACACTACAGGGCGCACCAGAAAACAAACAAAGCGAACAACCTACTATTTATCGGCCCTTTGGCCAAATGCCTCATTTCTCTACCAGTGTTGCTATACGCTCTAGCGCCGACTTCAAAACAACTGAAGCTGTATTGCGCTCGGCTATTGCAAGTATAGACCCGCAACTACCCGCTTATTATGTGCAAACATACGATGCCCTTATAAAACGATTAGGGGCACCACTGCGTTTTATAAGCTCTATATTTTTTGTGTTTGGCATTGCAGCCGTTGCACTTTCTGCCAGTGGTATATACGGCGTTATGGCCAATACCATAAGCCAAAAAACCCAAGAGATAGGTGTAAAACGTGCACTGGGTGCATTAGATAGCCGCATTACCAACGAATTATTATGGCGCGGTACCAAGCAGTTACTTTTAGGCGGTTTGCCCGGCGCACTTATAGGCTGTGCAATGGGGTATGCACTGGCAAAAGTATTGGCAGTACCTACCACCTTAATTTTGATTGTCGCTGCCCTTATGATTACAATCGTAGCACTTGTAGTGGTGGTGGCCATTTATGTGCCCACACGGCACGCCCTTAAAATGGAACCTAGCGACGCGCTAAGATACGAATAATACAATTATTAGCTCGAGGCGCCCTTAACAAGGGCGCAACTCGAATATTAGGATAAACATGACAGCGTCTATATTAATAGCCGACGACGATGAGGGAATAATCTCTGCACTTAGCCTGCTATTAAAGTCAGAAGGCTTCACTGTAGACACTGCCTCGTCGCCACAACAGGTATTGGACAAACTCTTACATTGCGATTACCACCTAGTGCTAATGGATTTAAACTACTCATTTGATACCACCTCCGGTGAAGAAGGCCTGCATCTACTTACTCGCATACGCAACCAAGAAGAACTTTTACCCGTAGTGGTAATGACCGGTTGGGCAACAATTGAGCTGGCAGTAAATACCATAAAAAGCGGCGCCAACGATTTTATTCAAAAACCCTGGGATAACAATCAGCTACTCGCCACCATTCACAACCAGCTAAAACTTTTTAACGCGCAAAAGCAAACGCAAAAGCTTAGCCAACACAACCAACTGCTACAAAACGAGCGGCGCATAAGCCTACCCATTACCGCACACTCTGCCATCATGAAAAGCCTATTGGCTAAATTACAGCAGGTGGCAAAAAGCGATGTAAATATTTTACTTACCGGCGAAAACGGTACGGGCAAAAGTATGCTCGCCCGCTACGTGCACGACTACTCTAATCGCGCTAGCGCACCTTTTATAGCCGTTAATATGGGCGCAATTACTGAAACGCTTTTTGAAAGTGAAATGTTTGGCCATTTAAAAGGCGCATTTACCGATGCCAAACAAACTCGCATTGGTCGTTTCGAGCTTGCAGAAAGCGGCACCTTATTTTTGGATGAAATAGCCAACACGCCACTATCGCAGCAGGCTAAATTATTGCGAGTATTAGAAGAACGCCGCTTTGAAAAAGTAGGCGCAACTAAAACACAGGTTGCCGATATACGCTTAATAACTGCAACCAATAGCCAGCCCTCGCAACTGGTGGCCGATGGGCTATTTAGGCAAGACTTGCTTTACAGAATTAATACTGTAGAGCTTGTTGTTCCGCCTCTGCGCGAGCGCCTAGAAGATATTATCCCACTTGCGCAACACTATTTAATGGCAGTGGCCCAAAAATATAACCAGCCACAGCACACCCTAAGCGCCGCTGCGCAAACCGCATTGTTACAGTACCCATGGCCTGGTAATGTACGCGAGCTTGGCCACGTTATAGAGCGCGCCCACATTTTAAGCGAAGGCCAAATACTGCAACCAAGTAATTTAGGCTTAGACAGCCAACCCAATAACTCCGCAGCCAGTGTTAACAATAACGCAACCGACTTGCGCACACTCGAAGCGATAGAGCTAGATGCACTAGAACAACGGTTTGAATATTTTAATGGCGATGCAATTCAAGCCGCTCAATCCCTTGGTTTAAGCCGCAGTACGTTTTACCGCC
Organism: Saccharophagus degradans 2-40; assembly: GCF_000013665.1. Taxonomy (NCBI): domain Bacteria; kingdom Pseudomonadati; phylum Pseudomonadota; class Gammaproteobacteria; order Cellvibrionales; family Cellvibrionaceae; genus Saccharophagus; species Saccharophagus degradans. The sequence goes on along the minus strand of NC_007912.1, from coordinate 376,981 downwards.
GCTTAAGTAAAGCCAAATAGAGCCCACGCACTATGCTACCGCCACAGGCCAATCGCAAACGCAAATCCTTCGAAGCCCAGTTAACGTTTATATCTTTAACTGTTTCCCTGCCGTTGCTTGGCTTACTTATATGGGTAATGGTGTATGCAAACATCTCTATATGGTTAACGCTTATCGCCGCATTAGTAGGTGGTTTAGCCATACTGGTATCGAGCTATCGTATTTATCAAAAAACAGAATTTCAATTTAGAACCTTGGGCAATTTACTCGATGCCATGATTCAAGGAGATTACTCGCTACGCGCCCGCAGCGGCAGTAACGATGGCGCACTATCGGATTTAATAACCGCCTTAAATGGCTTAGCCGCAAGGTTAAGCCAACAGCGCACAGAATCGGTAGAAAGCCAATTTTTGGTGCGCACAGTAATTAATCATATCGATGTTGCCATTGTAGCCATTACCGAAAATAGTACTTTGCGTTTTGCGAACCCCGCTGCGCAAAAACTACTACAAATTAACAACGATAAAGCAACCTCAACGTTAATACAGCAACTAGCAACCGTTCAGCAGCTTAGTAGCGGCAGCCACAAGGTAATGGAGCTAACCCTAGGTAAAGAACAAGGTCGATTTAATGTACATGTGCAAACCTTTAGAGAAGACGGCCAAGAGCAAAAACTATTATTTATTACCGATGTACGTATGCTTTTACGCAGCGAAGAGCGTAAGGCCTGGCAAAATTTAGTGCGGGTGATAAGCCACGAAATAAATAACTCGCTCTCGCCCATTGCCTCTATAAGCCAAACACTAAGTAAACTAGTTACGAATTGCGATGGGGCACATACTGGCTTTGCCACCCCATTACAACACGACCTAGAGCAAGGACTAACCGTTATTAATAACCGCGCACTGGGCTTAAAGCAATTTGTAGAAAGCTACCAAACACTGGCAAAACTGCCCGCCCCCAAGCTTACAATCTGCCACCTGCAAAACCTTATTGCCAAATGCATCGCCCTATTTTCTTCCCACGCTATAATAACTAGCGGCAAGCCTGAACTCACCCTTACTGCAGACCCGGCTCTACTGGAACAAGTAATAATTAATTTACTGAAAAACGCAATGGAAGTAGCGCCCGACGGACAGATAGCTATAGATTGGCAACAGCGTGATAGCCAAGTTCGCATTACCGTTACCGATGAGGGCTGCGGCATAAAGAATTACGACAATTTATTTGTACCTTTTTACAGCACCAAAAAAGGTGGCTCGGGCATAGGCTTAGTTTTATGCAGGCAAATAATTGAAGCGCATGGCGGCTATATTGCGCTTATTAACAGGCAAGACACTAGCGGCTGCCAAGCGATTATAGAATTACCGGCACATTAAGTATTTATACTGCGTTACACAATCTGTTTATATAAAGTATTAACAACTTACAAAGCTTTAACAATAAACCACATAAAAAGCCTAGGCGCAATTCATGCATAAAAGTGCAAACAGTAAAACCCGCAAGCAAAGCAAAGGCTTACACCCAAGAAATATTCACCGCAACGGCTACGACTTTGATGCACTTAAAGCCTGCCACCCACCGCTAGTACAATACATAAAATGTAACCCCGTAGGCGCAGCCACAATAGATTTTGCAAACAGTGCCGCCGTTAAAGCGCTAAACACTGCGTTACTGCAACACCACTATAAAATAGAAAGCTGGAGTATTCCCGATGGGGCGCTTTGCCCGCCTATACCTGGCCGAATCGATTATATTCATTACATTGCCGAGCTATTAGGCTGCCCTTTGCCCTCTGGTAAAATTAACACAGCCAATACCTGCACAAACAACGCAGTCAAAATGTTAGACGTGGGCACAGGTGCAAATGGTATTTATACCCTACTTGCCTGTGCCGTTTATGGCTGGCGCTGTGTTGGCAGCGATATTAATAGTGAATCACTAGCAAATGTAAAAGCCGTACTCGCCAATAACCCAACACTAAATGCCAACATAAGCTTGCGCTTGCAACCCAATAAAGATGCTTTCTTTAGCCAAATTATTCAAACCGATGACTACTTTGATGTAAGTGTATGCAACCCGCCTTTTCACGCCTCGCAAGAAGAGGCCAGTAAAGGCACTAATCGTAAATTACACAACCTAGCGCGCAGCCGCAATAAAGCACACACTGCCAAACAACCATCACTTAACTTCGGCGGCCAACATGCAGAGCTATGGTGCAACGGCGGTGAGCGACTCTTTTTAAAAAAGATGATAAAAGAAAGCCAAGCTTTCGCCCAACAAGTGGGCTGGTTCACCAGCTTGGTATCTAAAAGCGAAAACGTACAGCCTGCGCTAAAGCTCATTCGAAAGCTTGGGGCAACAGAAGTGCGAGAAATTGAAATGATGCAGGGTAATAAAAAAACTAGGGTTATTGCTTGGCGGTTTAAACCCTAAAAACAGCCAATCTATTTATTAGAATAATTTAGTTAGCTGTTTTTAGGTTTACACAAATCACCGCCATCATCGGCATGGGCATCTAGCAATTAAAAGAAACGACCTACCCTAACGTTGGCAGTATGCGCAATACGCCAACAATAGCTATTGCTCCACCTGTAGCTGCACAAGCCAAGCTTATGCCGCACCCAATTAGGTTTGCTATCACACCACCTTGCTCGTCGCTATCCGTATCGCCACGCAAGATTTTAATTCCATCAGATAGTTCTTCAAAGATAGTAACCGTAACAAAAATTAATGCATAAGCTGCAAGAACAATAAAGCTCCATTTACCTACAACAGAATCTAATATTTGATAAAACAATATAGATACACAAATAAGGGCTACGCAGCCAAACAAAGAATTAATGTAGTACAGCCAATCTAACACTGTATCTTCTTCATCGGGCTCGTCGTCACTAACGCTCGTAAGTAGTGCGTACAGCATAAACAGTACAGCCACAATATATGAAGACTATTTTCTTGCTTGTTTAGCCCTGCACTGCACACGAAATAAACAATTTAATGCACTGAATTGATTACCCCCATTTTTTGGGCAACATGTAATCTATGCTTAACCAGTATATGATGGCTACTGTATTTTGCCACCACAAGGATTATTTATGACGACTAAGATAGTAGCCTTCGCAGCGAGTAGCAGCTCTACATCTATCAACAAGCGACTAGTTACGTATGCAACGCGCCAATTAAACAACGTAGAGGTGGAGCTTTTAGATTTAAACGATTTTGAAATGCCACTGTTTAGCGTTGACCGAGAGAAAGCACTCGGTAGCCCCGATGCAGCACAACGGTTTTACAAAAAGTTAGGCGAAGCGGATGGTTTAATTATTTCATTCGCAGAGCACAACGGCTCTTATACCGCCGCCTATAAAAACCTGTACGACTGGACGTCGCGTATTGATACCAAGGTGTTTCAAAATAAGCCTGTACTCGCACTTGCCACTTCACCAGGCAAAGGCGGCGCCGCCAATGTATTAGCGCAAGCGGTTAAATCGCTACCGCACTTTGGCGCAAACGTAGTAGGCGAACTTTCTATACCCCAATTCAATAGTCACTTTGATACTGAAGCCCGAAAACTCACTAACACCGAGCTAGATGCAACACTTAAACAACTGCTTGAAAGACTCGCCTCTCATCTCTAGCGCTTACTTAGCATCTCTAGCACGTTCAAATCAGCTCAAGCATACAGTCGCTAATCGCTTGTGATTAGCGACTATATAAAGTTGAGAAAACTCTGATTTAAAAAACTTTGAACCGTTCTTAATTTACCTCCGACACATAAGTAAACCCGCTGAGCAAACTCGCTGCAGCAAATACACATTACTTATGTTGGAGATTGTTATGAACCGCTTACTTACCCTTACCGCCGCTACTTTTATCTCACTTGCTACTACCCTTGCAGCCACAGGCGCTTCGGCTTACGAAATTAACGGCAGTTCGGATACGCAGTTTGTTTTGAAGTGCAAAGATGGCACCACGAACACCAGCTCTATGCCACCTAACCATATTACAGCTACCGCTTTTTGCGCAGATCACGGCGGTATTGCAGCGGGCTACCCCAAACAAGGTGTTACTGCACAAAAGACCAATCGCTTAGCTCCCGCCGTTACAAACACTGGTAGCACTAGTAGCTCTAGTACCAGTAGCGGATTAAAAGCTACCGATTACAACTCTAGCCGCAGCAATAAAAGCAGTAACTAATACACAGGTTGCAAATAGGGATTTAACTCGCCACGGACGGTTTTTTAAATAAGTTGTAAAACTATTAAAAATAGTTTGAACCCTTTTAAAACTGATTACGACACACCTTTTAAGCAAGCAGTAAATAGCTAAGTTAAACAACTAGTATCTAACTAACAAAAAGAATTAAGCCTGAGGAGGCCCACAATGAAAAAATTAACGTTAAAAGCAAAATTAAGCGCACTTACCATGGTTATTGGCTTAGGCACTTTAATGGCACCGGCTGCATCGGCCTATACCGTGTATACCCTAGCTAACAACTACTACGCCATTGTGTGTACCGATGGCCAAATATTCTCTTACTCTGGCGGCCCTGGTGGCATAGGCATTGTAGCCCCCTCTTTGTGTGAAGGTCACGGTGGCCTAGCTGGTGGTAATGGCGGTGGCCCTACCCCCGTTAAAGCAACCGCAGAGCTAGAGCGCACCGCAAAAAGCTGTGTAGGCGGCAAAAAGATTGATGCAAATACCACCCAGTGCAAAACTCGCATTCGCGTTAATCGCATTGAAATGAAATCTAGCGCTAGCTCACCCGAGGTAGTTTCGCCAAGAGATGCGGCATCTGGCTTGCCTACTGGTAAACGCTAAAGCAATCGGTAAGTGACAACCGAGAGTCGCTAGTAATTAATCGCTAGCTATAGAGAAGAAGCCCGCACCTTTATAGGTTGCGGGCTCAGACTGATGACAAACTTGATCTAGGCAATCCAGCGAGTAAATTCTAAGGTTGGAAGATCAAAAATGCTCAATTCATGCTTCGCCACGGATGGCGATGTTAGAACAACGCAGGAGCAGTTGTCGGGACGAATTGATCAAGTTATAGGGACATATTCACACGTTTTTTGAGCTATCAACCTTAGAATTTGCGGATTTAGAAGGATTAGGCTCTTCGCTAAAATAATAGAGGGGTTTATCAATAAACTGAGCCCGCGCCTTTATAGGTTGCGGGCTTTTTTGTTGTTTGGGGAACGTGTTTGGGCTAAACGGGTTATTGGCAAAGGGGTGGCATGGTGAGTAGGCCGTGGCCGTATTGGGGGTCTTTGCCTGCTGGGCCTTTATCTTGCGCTTGATTTTGTAGCTGTTGGATATTGGCAACAGCCAAAGCGGCGGTTAAGTATGGGGCGGCGAAGGAGGTGCCGGTGTGGTAATGCCCGCCTTGCGCGTTATCTGCCGCCCAAATATCTACCCCAGGGGCTGCAAATTCAATATAGCTGCCGTGATTCGCTTGGTCGTATAGGCGGCCAGCGGCATCCACCGCGGTTACCGCTATTACCCCTGCCTGCGCTGCTGGGTATACGGGCTCTGCCTGTGGGCCGTTATTACCGGCTGCCGCAACGATGGCGATACGTTTTGCTAGCACTTGCTCTATAGCCTGTGCCAATACGCGATTGCGCTCACCCCCAAGGCTTAGGTTAATAACACTTACCTGCTGCTGCACCAGCCAATCTAGGGCTAACAAAAGGGAATCGGTTGTGGCTTCTACCTGCTCGCCGCGCTGGCGAAATACCGCCGCTGCCGTCAGTTGCGCCTGTGGTAGCAGGCCACTAAAACCCGCCTGCACTCTACCCACCAAAATACTCGCAACGGCAGTGCCGTGGGTTGCGCTTGCTGGCTCCCCTTTTATAAAACTTTTTGCCTGAATATTGGCCCCAAGTAAGGCTGGGTGTGCAGTGTTTACCGGTGTGTCTATCACCCCCACATGCAGCGCATTTTGCGTAATACAGCTTGGCGCCTGCGGCCAGCCCACCATACTCGCACCATAGGTTTTACGGCTATTTTGCAATTGGTAGCGCTGGTTGGTATCGGTTTGCAGGCTGGGCAAGTCGGTTTGAATTTGGCGAATAATGGCTAACGTATCTTCACCCTCTGGTAAGCGAAATACACTCATCACCAAACCTAGGTTAGCCAGCGCCGAGCGGGTTTTAATTTGTGCGCCGTAGCGGTTTAGGTAACTCGCCGCTTGCTTGGCGGCGGCCATATCGGCACTTACCAACACGAGTTCGTTGGGTTCAAAATTGCTGTTTTGGTTAGCGTTAGTTACCGATGGTATTACGGCCTTTACCGGCAGCGGTGGCACTGCGCTAGTGGTTAAGTTTGCAGTAATTGGGCTTGGAGGAATACGGGGCGGCGCAAGGGGACGCTTGCTAGGCTGAGTTGCTGTAGCTTGCTGCTGCACTGTGGCATCGGCAGCACTTTCGGCCGCCTGCGCTTTATTTTCTGCTGCTTGCGCAGCGTTTTCTTTATCTTGCGCGGAGCTGCCTTTTATCTGCGCTTCGCCAGTCGCTATATCGCGCTCTTTAGCAGTATTTTGCTGTGCGCTGCCCAACTCACTTGTGGGTTGTTGCTCGCGCACCTGCTGCCTAGTTGCCGTGCTGCGCGCTTGCGTTGCGTTTTGCTGCTTAGCTGCGTCGCTTATTTGCTGTGCGCTAGAGGCCTTTAAGTTGATTTCTTCGGCCTGTTTACTGTCTTCTGTCCGCTGATAACTTTCTTTTAGCTGAAAGCTCTCTACCCGCTGACGGCTCTCTGCTTTAACATCCCGCACATTGCGTTGCTTGGCTTCATCTGTTGCTTCGGGCACTTGCGCATACACGGGCCCATATAAAACTAAACCCGCGGTTAGAAAACCGCAGGCTATTGTATTTACTAAAGTGCTTTGTGATGTGCCTTGTAATGTGCGTTGCGCAGACCTTTTAAGTGCGCGCGGCTTGTTAGTTGGGTTCATGATTCATTCGCCCTTGTTACGACCTCCACCTCCTCTATAAAGGGTAAGCCGCTTAACAAAATTTGGGCTTGGCTTATATCGGCATTGGCGGGTAGCTGCACGGTGTAAATACCCAGCGCGCCAGGGCCGCTAATTAGCTCAGCATTAATGCTTAGCAAGCCTTCGCGTATTTGCCCTGCGGTGGCGGTATCTTTAAATACCACTTGCAACTGCGGCCCCGCCGGTAATGCCGAGCCAGACAAAGGCACTACACCACTTGGGTCATCGCCCGACGGCCCCTGCATGGTTAAAAACGATTGCACAGCCAGTAGGCAGCAAGCAGCAATAGATAGCGGTTTCCAAAAATTAGATGCGGCTTTTACCTTGCCGGTGGCATTACCACTGGACACGGTTGCCTGAGCTTCGGTATTTGTGCGTCGTTGCTCAGATGCGATATCGCGCTTTAACCTTGCCAACCCCATTGCACCGGGTGGCACTGCATGCTGCTGTTGAATACCTTTTTGCAGGGCACCTAAAAATTCTGCTTCTGCGGCAAGCTCTTCGTTGGCAGCTATTTGTTTTTCTAGCTCCGCTTGCTCATTTACGTCGAGCTGGCCGTTTATTAAGAGTGCTAGTTTGTCATCCAGTTCTGTGTTCATGCCGCCCTCGTGGCGTTCGCCAATTGTTTTTTCATTAGGTTACGCGCGTGAAAAACGCGTGATTTTACTGTGCCTTCTGGTACATCAATTATGCTGGCTATTTCGCTGTAGCCCAGCTCTTCGAAAAATACCAAATGCAAAATTTCGCGGTGCTCGGGTTTAAGTTTTGCCAAACACGCGTGCAACAATTTGCCATCGCTGGCGGCTTCGGTTGCCTGCGCTGGGTTCGCGCCGCTCGCGCTTTCATCTTCCATACTGTCGTCTAGCTCGGTGTATTCTCGCGCGCCTACCTTGCGCCAGTGATCCACCACTTTGTTGTGGGCTATACCCAGCAACCATGTTGTTACTTTTGCGCGGCCTTCAAATTTTGCCGCTGCGCGCCACACCTGCATCATTACATCGTTCAGTATGTCTGCCGCGGCAAAACTATCACCTACCTTTGCCAGCGCATAACGGTATACCCGCGCTTCGTGGCGCTGATAAAACACCGTTATTGCTTCTGTATCGCCGCTCGCAATGGCCGCGAGTAATTGTTTGTCATCCGGCACTTCATCCTCTGCCATAAGCTTTCTCTCTAGTTTTTATGTGCTTATTGTTTTTACGTTAACTATTTTTACGCTTGTCATTTTTAGTGCTGTTATTTAATTGGGCTATTTAATTTTAGTTTAGGCCCTAGGGCGAAGTAAGTATGGGCCGCAACTCGCTCGCGGCCATCACTCGGCCTTCGCTATCAAACGCCACTACTCGCCAATAGTATGTTTGGCCCAGCAATAAACGGTTAAAAACCGAAGCCGTTAACAGGGCCTGTGTTTGCTTAGGTTTTAATTGCAAACCCGTAATGGGGCGCAAGGTATCGGGGGTGGCGCTATCAAAAAATTCTATTTGATAAGCCAATGCGCCTTGGGTGTGCGTCCAGCTGAATTCGGTATCGGTATCTAAGGTAATATTGGGTACGGGCGAAGCCAGTGTGATTAACGCTGCCGAATCTATAGCACGCGCTGTATTAGCCTGCTGCACTTGGTAGCTAAGGGTTACTGGCACTGCGTTTTGGTCGCTAGCTGGGCTGGTTATACGCAAGCGCACGCGATACACGCCTGCATTACCAGTGGGTAGCGCGGGGCTTTGAATAGCCACTTGGCGCCCTGCTGCGAGTGCCTGTCTTACATTTTGCAGTGGCCTATACACGGCTTGGCCGATAGTGGTTTCGGGTGTGGCCACTTCCCATACTGCATCCAACATACCGGCGCGATCAAAATTTAATGTGGCAATTGCGTTTAGCTTTGTGCCTGCTGATATTACTTCAACTTGTTTGCCGGTGTTAAAGCGCAGGTCCACTCTGTTTAGGCCTACGCTGCTTGCGCTTGGGTCGCTGGCGCTGTTTAGCGAGCGGCTAGCATTGGGCGCAAATTGGTTAAGGGCAATTGCGTAATTTGCCGTTTGGCTTATGCCATTCACGCTAAACGTGCGCACATAATGTAACTGTACAGCCCCCAGTGCCGCAGCGCGCCTACTTACTTGCGCGGGTACAACCAACTGTTCATTTATGGCAAAAGCCGTAGCAGCACCACCACGCTGGGGGCCACTAAGTGTTACACGCAAGGGCACGGCAACATTGCCTAGCTGTGTATGGTTAGTTGCATTGCCTACCGCAAAGTTACCGTCTTTCGAGGTTACGGTTGCCGCATCGCCTATTACTTCTACTTCACCGCGCCACTGTAATTGAATACTGGCTTCTACACCTGGGGTAACCGCTTGCGCCGCAACGCATGGGCTTGTGCATAGGTTTAGCTGCGCCTGCGCATTAACGGCAAACACCAAGCTCGCCAATACAATAAACGCATTCACTAGGCGTGTAGTTTTTAAAGGGTAAGTGTTCATTACAGTACTCCAGGAAAAGCGGAGGGCAAGCTGGTGCTCAGCTTGATAAAGGCTTGGTAGCCCTCTGAATTGTTAAACGCGTAGAGCTGATCTTTGTATTCGTTATGGCTAACACTAAAACTTAGGTTAAGCCCCGCGCTGTTATTTTTTGCTTGCTTCACCTGCCACATAATATTGGCGCTGGCGTAGGTGGATTGGTCGCGCAATGCATAGTAGGGGTCATCCATTGCGCGCGTTTGATTCACGCCAACACTAATATTTGCAGATAGCACCTGCGGTATAAAATCAGCATTGGCATCTAGCGAATAGAGTTGTGTGCGGGTATGCACTTGCTCGGCAATAAAACGGGTTTGCTGTAACTGCCAACCAATAGCCAGGTAATATTTATCGCCCAACTGTTTAGCGGCATTGGCCTGTAAAGCGCGGGTGCGGGTGTTGGGTTGCCAGCCAGAGTAGTCGTGTAACTTATCTTCGTTTACCCCTAGCGACCAGTTCCACGTGGGGTGCGCAAACGCGGCATTGGCGTTAATACTTTCGGTGGTAAGGTTATTGGCAATATAGCCGATGGGCGTGTAGTCATCGGTTAAGCGCACGCCGCGCATTGCAATGCTGTAACTGGGCAAGCCCAACCAGGCTAATGCGGTGGCTGGCTCGTATTGGTTGTAACCGCCGCTTAGCGCCCATTGCGACATATCGGTAATGGCAAAGGCGGCATTTTTACTTAGGTTATTACTTTCGGTGGTGTAGGCACTTTCCCAGTACCAACGGCCCTTGGTGCTATCGGTTGCGCCATTTAAAAATACCCGTTGGAATTTTTTATCGGCAGGCAACTGGCCGTTGGCCAAGCTGTAGTAGTAACTGCCTATACGCTGTGCTTCTACGCCTAGGGTTAAATCCACTTTGCTTTGCGGTGGCGCGGGTTGAAACAACACCAGTGCCGACCAAGCATCGTCTTCTACTGCTTCGTAGCCGTTATTAATACCGTCGAAGTCGTATTCGGTATTGGCCCCCTCTAAACGCACGCGCAGCTGTTGCTGCATAAACTGGCTGTCGAATACTAGGTTCCACGCGCTGCCTTCATTAACACTCGGTTGCGCGTAATAGTCCACGCTGCCGAAGTCAGCTTGGCTGCTTTTACCGCTAATGTAGCTTACCGCAAGGTACACATCGGCATTTTGAGTTTGCCAAGGCTGATACTGCCAGCGAGCGCCGGTTAAGCGGTTATCGCCATCACTAATACCCAAGCCGCCATCTATGCCTATGCGTTGATTGGCCGCTACGCTAAATACTGTTACTGCCGAATCCAGCGCGCCTAACGCCACAGTGCTTGATACACCGCGCGCTTGGTAACCACTGCTAAGCAAGCCCGCTTGCAGTAACGCTTGATCGCCTGCTGTTACACTGTAACGCCCCTGCTTAGCCGTTACGGTAAAGCTTGGAATATCCACCTGGCGGCCAGTAAGCGATTGGTTGGCATCGTCGGCGAGCGCTAAATTTGCATTGCCATCTAACGCCCAGCCATCGGTAGCATCGCCACCTTCTACACTTGCGTAAAACTGGCCACTGCCCTGTGCGCTAAAGTTATCTACCGGTATGGGGCTAACTGGGGATGAGTGATTAGCTACATTTTGATTGAGGCTTACATCTACCTGCGATTGCGCGCTGGCTTGGCGAATAGCCGCCGACTGGCGTACATCAAACTGCCAATAGCCCCACTCGTTAACACTGCCATCTTGCTTATACTGCACCAAGCGCAAGCTGTGCTCGCCATAGGCTAAACGCTGGGCGGGGGTGTATTGCAGCTGGCCATTTTCGAGTGTTGCCAGCGCGGTAACATCTATGCCGTCTAGCTCTAAGCTTAGGCCTGACAAACTTAGGCTTGACCATGCAGCACTAAGATTTGCCTCTTTGGGCAGCGCTATGTTTAGGGTATCTGTTGGGGTGTAATAGCCGCTTACCCGTGGCGATTGCAAGCTGGCCTGCGGTGCCAATTGGGCTAAGGCCGCACAGGGCAAGCTGCTTGCTACTATTACTGCTGCGAGAAGTTTATTCATAGCGCTCGTCAATGTTGCCTGTTTTGTAGCATGTTACGCATTGTTAGCTAAGCTGCCAAATACGCGCACACTACGGCGAAAAATGAGTGTAAATAATGGCTTACTACTTGTGTGTCGTAACGGTGTAGATATTGGTTCAATTATTATTGTTGTGTTTTATGCTTGCTGTTGATTATTGCCTATAGGTTATCCATAACACAAACAAGAGTATAACGGCCCTGCGCGGGCCTTGCAGAATTAACAACCTTGGGCGTTATAACTCGCCTTTCTTTCGCGGGCTGGCTTCGCCATAATTCGCGGCTGCATTATTACTACATGTATAATTCGCGCCTATATTAGGCCTAACCTAATAACTTACTTTCAAACCCGAGCCCTGCATTATGGCCAAGCCACAAAGTAAAACCGAAAAGAAAATAGACAACAATATTCGCGTAACGCTTACCGCTGTTTGCGAGCAATTACTTAAAGATATTCCCGGTTTTAAATGGCTTACCCACCAAGCTAATTACACTAACTTTCCCGCTAGCTTATTAATTACCTGCGTATTCGAAACCGAACAAGATAAAAACAATGCCGAGCAAAACGGTGACAAAAGCAAAATAGAAAAGCTGATACAAGCCAAGTTACTGCGCGCGGGTATTAAGTTTAAAGCCATAGGTAAGCAGGTGGTGTTAGATAGCGAAGAAGCCTGCGAACGCGATCAACAGGGGGATTGGGCCGAAAGATTACTGGTAAACGGCGGCCGCGAAATACGCGGCAATAGGCCGGGGTTCAATCGTTAATGGCTAGTCGCTAACATCTAGAATCTAGTTGCTAGTTGCTAGTTGCTAGTTGCTAGTTGCTAGTTGCTAGTTGCTAGTTGCTAGTTGCTAACGATTAGATACTAACTATTCGAGCCTGATATAACTTGCTGCAAGGTTATTTCTAGAAGTGGCTCGAGTTCTTCGAAGCGTTTACCACCGCGAGCCATGGCGGCGGTGCCGTGCATAAGGGTTACCAGCAAGCTTGCCAAAGTGGCGGGTTGGGTTTGTGGGCTTAGGTTGCCTGCTGTTATTTCATCTTTAAACAGCTGAGTTAGGTAATTTTCGGCATAACCTTTGGCCTGCTCTATAAGCGTAACCGCGCTTTGCGGCATGCTTTGGCTTGCCGCCTCGTTAATACATAGGGATACAAAACACCCCAGCGGTGTTTCGCCTGCGCACTGAGCGGCCACCACCGCGCGCATATAGGCCCCAACACGCTGCTTAAGGCTTTGATTAGGCGTGTGCAACAAAGGGAAAAGCGGCTCGGCGTGCACCGCCATGTAGTGCTCGGTAGCCTGCACAAAAAGCTGCTCTTTGTTGCCAAATGCAGCGTACATGCTGGGTTTGTTAATACCCATTGCGCTGGTTAAATCGGCAAGCGACGCGCCCACATACCCTTTTTGCCAGAATACATGCATGGCTGCACTTAATGCTTGTTGTTTGTCGAACTCTCGCTGCCTACCGCCCGCCATACCTTTGCCAACCTTACTTCACACTGTTCACTAGCACTGCACGCCTGCAAAAGTTATTGCAGGTGCCAAATATTCAAAAGAATGTCATACAACACCCCTTGACACAAATATACCGTTCGGTACAGAATAGATCAAACCTACCGATCGGTACAGTATTGAGTATTTATTACTTTGCCGCTCTTTATTTTTTAGTCACTTATTTCTTAGCCACTTACTTTAAGTACAACCAAACCAGAGGGATTTCATATGAGTATTGATATTAACGGCAAAATTGCACTTGTTACCGGCGCTAACCGAGGCATTGGTAAAGCCATTGTCGATTCACTAATAGAGCATGGCGCCAGCAAGGTTTATTTGGCCGTGCGCAACCCCGAGTCTACCGTTGAACTGGCAAAACAATACGGCGATAAAGTGGTAACACTGCAGGCAAACGTTGGCGACGACGCATCGATTAGCGCATTGGCTCAAGCGGCGAAAGATGTAAATATTGTGATAAACAACGCCGGCGTAGTGCAGCCAGCCGACTTACTTAGCGCAGACGCCTTTGCGGCACTTAAGCACGAGCTAAACGTTAACACCTACGGTTTATTGCGCGTTGCGCAGGCTTTTGCACCGGTATTACAACAAAACGGGGGCGGCGCATTTGTGCAGCTTAATTCGGTTGCCTCTATTAAAAACTTCACGCCCTTTACCACCTACAGCGCCTCTAAAGCCGCAACTTACTCCATTACACAAGGCCTTAAAGATGTAATGGCTCCACTGGGCATTGCTGTACTAAGCGTACACCCTGGCCCCATTGCTACCGACATGGGTGATCAAGTGGGCATGACAGAAGTTGCAGAACCTGCGAATGTGGTGGCAGAAGGTATAGTTAGCGCGCTTAAAGCTGGCGACTTTCATTTGTTTCCAGACACCATGGCCAAACAATTTGGCGATGCCTATGATAGTTATGCGCAGGCAATTATTAACGGCCAGTAATAGTTGGTAAAAATTTCACATTAATACAAGTGGCTTATATTTAGTTTTGTGCCCCTAACGGCAGCGCAATGCAAAATTGAGCTCCACCTAAAGATGGCGAGCGACCGATGGTTACTTGCCATTTATTCCACTGCGCCACGCGGTTCACAATAGCTAAACCCATACCGTGGCCAGATTGGCCTGCAGTGTGCTCGCCGCGCACAAAAGGTTTAAATAGATTTTTTATTTCGTGCTCGCTTACACCTGGGCCGTCGTCTTCTACGTATAGGGTTAACTGTGCGGCGGTTAGTTCTGTGCGAATTGCAATGTGCGAGTTGCTGTACAGCAACGCGTTTTTAATTAAATTGCTTAGCACTAAATCAAAATGTTTTGGGTCGCACTCTACATGCGCTATATGATTATTGTGTATGTCTATTTTCTTTGCGTCTACCCATTGAGCGTGCACGCAATTATTTAGCCGCTCTTGCGCATTAAAAACTTGTTTTTTAACACTGGCCTCTACCGAATCTAAACGGGCGTAATCTAGCAAAGCGTTAATAATACTTTGCATTTCGTTTAAGTCTTCATTTATGCGGTGGGTATATTGTTGCTTGCGAGCGCTGTCTTGCTCTTCGGCTAGCATATCGAACCCAAAACGCAGCCGCGCCAATGGTGTTTTAAGCTCATGGGAGAGTGCATTAGAGAGCAATTTATTATCGGTTAGTAACTGCTCTATTTTATCTGCCATAGCATTAAACGCGCTGTGAATATCGCGCGTGTGTGACCAGCGGGATAACGCAATACGCTGTTTTAAGTTGCCCAAACCGAATGCATTCGCCGCGGCGCGCAAGCGTTTTAAATCTAACAGCAATGGTGTAAGCCACAACATAAGCACCAAAAATATTGCGCCATAAAATGCCAAAGTAAAAATAACTTGGGTAGCGTTTATGCCTGTGTGAATATCGGGCCGATTAACAGCTAATATAAGTTGGTGTCTGGGCACCGCAAAATACATGGTTACGCCCGCTTGCGATTGCAGCGTAATTTGCCCTGTAGTATTTAGTACCTGCTCTAAAGAATGCGGTAGTACCAAATCGGATAGTTCTAGTAAAGAAATGAATCGCTCGCTGCTGGCATTCCACTGCTGCACCAATTGCTGCGGCTGGGCACTAGCATTAATTAACTTGGCCAGCCCCTGCCCGTAATGCTCATCGGCACTTTGATATTGGCTGTGCGCCTGTTGAGAATAGCGGCTAAAGGCGTTATCTATTATCCAGCCAGAAGCAATAATGCCGGCAAAAGTAATAAGTAATAACGAAACGACTATGCGGCTCATTAATTACCACACACTCGTTGCCAGCATATACCCTTTGCCCCACACGGTAACTATACGTGTTGGAGCGCTGGAGTCGTCGCCAATTTTTTTACGCAACCTAGAAACTACAATATCTATAGAGCGATCGTAGCCATTGTATTGTATTTTACGTATTGCTTTTATTAAATTTTCACGGCTTATTGGTTCACCCGCATTGTTTGCCAGCACCCAAAATACATTGTATTCACTAGAAGAAAGCGAAAGCGGCACGCCGTTAACGTGCACGCTGCGCGCGGTATTATCTATAGATAAACCACCTATATTAATGGTGGACGCCACATCGGATTTATCTGCCGCTGCAGTATTTTTTAACAGCGATTTAATTCTGGCCACAAGTGCACGCGGTCGAACCGGCTTGGTTATATAATCGTTGGCGCCTATCTCTAGCCCTAACACCTCATCTATTTCATCATCGCGGGCGGTCATCATTAATATGGGGTTGGGGTATGAAGCGCGCACTTCTTTACACACTTCAAAACCATCTTTACCTGGCAACATAATATCTAGCAATACTAAATCTGGCTTTGTGGTTAAAATTACCTTCACCGCTTCATCGCCGCGCATTACTGTTGTTACGTGGTAATTATTATTGGTTAAGTAATCTGCTATCCATTGCGCAAGCGAGGCATCATCTTCTACGAGTAATATTGTTGTTTTACCGTGATTAGTTTCCATAGCGCTAAAAAAGCCTCCACGACGCTCGCGATTCTCGACGCGCCTCGTATACCCACGACACAGTAATATTTACGCTGGCCAATGGGGCTTGTTGTTTACTTTCAATTAAATAAATGGGCAGCGAAGTACTAGAATCAAACGCCAGTTGATACACCCCTTGGGCAGCGGCTTGCCAACATTGCAATTGTGTTTTATTTTTTGAAATAACTAAACAGTAGTCACCCGGCTTATTGGCTTGCCAATAAATACGAATGGTTTTGTGACAGGCCTGCCCTTCATTTAATACTACACACTGCTGCGGCTTAGCTTTTAATACAATGTTATTGGCGTGATTTGCGGGTTGCGCACAGCAAAAACTAGCCCAACAGCCAAGCACTAGCACCAACACATGTAGCCGCTTTATATTAGAAAACATAGTTAATAGACACATCGGCTTCGACAAGTACGCTTTTGCCCGCTACGGTAAGTGGGCTATTTTTTACAGTATCGTCGAAATGGTAGAGTGTACTGCTGGTGCGCAATATCCATTTGGGCGAAAGCGGGTAAGTAATGCCGTACTCTAATTTATAAATAAAACCGGCATCCGCTTGGTATATATTTACCTGCTCGCTAGTTTCTTCTGGTCGCACGCCAAAATAATAATCCATTGTATTTTTAGATTGGTACATTACGCCGCCCAGAGCGTATTGAGTACCATTAGCAAATGCCCAACTGCGCCCTGCAACCGCCAAAAAGAAATTGCCATTGTGGGTATTGCTTACGTCGCTACGCGCTTCTACTTGTAGAATATTTTTGCCGTAGAAATGGGTTAGCCTTAGCCCGGCTAAATAATCAAAATTACGCTCTTTAATAGGGGCCGCGTCACCTATATCTTCTTGAGTAAAGCCGCCGTTTTGCGGGCCGGTTACTATATCCAACGAAAGCGCTTTGCCATCGTATAGGTTGTAACCTATTACAAACGGCGTAAGGCTACTGGGGTAAAGATCAATAAATAAATTATTCCATTGGTAACCTGCATTTAAGCGCAGGCTTAAACTTAGCTCTTCATCTTCTTCATTAATGAGTTCAATGCCTTCTCGGTAGTCTAACGCCATGCCCAATTCGAAATAACCACCGTTCTCACTGTTATTGCCAGAGTGCTGGTGTACCGAACGGCTAATATCTGCAGCAACACAATACGCGGAGGCACATACAGCTATAACGGTAACGATAAGCTTATAAATAATTTTTATTGAACGTAATTGCATACAATTTTTAATCATTAATAGATGTAAATGTGCACTTTACTTAAACCATTTAAGCGCACACTTAAATTTCATTAAAACGAAAGCGACATACCTATAGATGGGAATATCTCCATATCTACATTTTTAACCAGATGCAGTTCGCCAGTTTCTTTTACTTTTTCGTGGTCGAGTACAATTTCTGATACATTCTTGCGATTGAGCAAGTTAATGACATCAACAAAAAATACACCCTCTTTACCAAATACCGTTATGGGCCGCTCTGCGCGAAAATCTAAACGCGACTGCATGGGCAGCCTATCTGCAAATGGCTCGCCGTAAACAGGTAAGTAGTGGCCTGCAAAATTAGGATTTTGTTTTACCCCTACTATTTGCGTGTTGGCTTCACCACTTTTTGCGGTATACCTAAACCCAATATTCCAATTGTGCGTTAACTGATAGTTACCTACAACATTCAATACCAGTGGTGTGTCTAATGTGTAATCTAGCGTTTGATCTGTTGCTGTATTGGTGCGCGTGCTTTCGGAATAACTTAGTGCAACCCAACCATACCAGCGATTGGAGAAGTTTTTGTTAATAAAAATATCAATACCACGAGCTTCACCCTCTGTACCATTGGCATAAATATCCTCTGCATTGGGTTCGTCGGCGGCTAATGTGCGCGGTAACTCGCTAAATGTTTTATGGTAAAGCTCTAGGCTCCAGTTCCAATCGCTTAGTGCTCTGCCAATTAAACCCTTTCCTTCCAAACCCTTCCCTTCTAATCCCTTTCCTTCCAATCCAAGGCTATAGTGCTTAGATTGATACGATTGTAACTTAGGGTTACCGAGTTCGGGCATGGAATATTGTACATCCGGCAAGCGATTATAGCTGCCCGCACTGCCTTTTAATGTAACACGTTCACTAACCGCTAAAGCAAATGAACCGCGAGGATGAATAAATGTTTGATCCGTTTGATCATTTGCGTGCCACTGTAACCCCAGCTCTAATTGTAACGCGTCTGTGGCTTGCCATTGATCTATAGCGAAAAGCGATTGTTGCTTAACCGTAAGCGGCAGGGTTACATCGATAACATCGCGGCGATTGGCTTGGCAGTCTGCATCAAATTCAGTGCAGGTAAATAGCGGCTGACGTACCTTAAAAGCGTAATCCATATTATCAACTTCGGCGCCAATATTAATTATATGGTTGGCAGCAACAGCAAATGCAACATTGGTTTTTAGCAGCGCGTTTTCGGTTTCTATATTTTGAAAATAGTTATCGCCCCAATGTAAATTTTCTTCATCTTTATAATGCGCGGCAAGTATGTGCAGCTCTGCGCCCGAAGCTAGCTGGTAATCCCACACCACGCTTTGGCTATCGAACTTATCTTGTATTTCTGCTTCGCCGGCAAAGTCTGGGTTTTCTGCCACCATATCAGACAGCTCAGAAAATTCAGCTTTGCCCTTATCGGTAGCCCCCATAAAGTTTACCGATAGCCTGTTTTTTTCGCTGTTAGACCACAAAAATTTAGACACATAATCGCTATCGGTAGGCGCAGATATTATGCGAATACCGTCGTCATCGGGCGTATCTTCTTCGGGTAAAAATAGCGGTAACATGCCGTGGCGAGCAGAAAGATAAAACGCGCTGTTTTCACTAAGCGCACTTTCAAACAATACGCCCGAGCGCAACATAGAGGCGGTAAGCGTAGTGGTAAAATCCTGCTGTACTGGGTCGCGCAAACGTATATCAAACACGGCACCGGTTGCGTTGGCATACTGTGCGCTAAACCCTGCTGGGTAGAGTTGAAAATCTTGAATAATATTTTCGTCAATAATCGACGTATTGAATTCGTGAAAGATATAACCCGCGGGCATGCCATCAACAAAGTAACGGTTATCGCTGGGCGACGAGCCGCGCACTGCGGGCTCGCCACCTGCCGCAGGTGTTATTACCCCAGGTAATGCAGTTATTGCCCCTAGTGGATCGCCTAAGGCGCCTGGCATTTTTACTAGCTTGAGCGTATCTTCGGTAATAATGGTGTAGCTGCCTTGGCGCTTGCCCATTACCAATACGGTTTCTATTTCGCCTTTATCTGCGCTTTTTGCCTCAGTTTCGTTTGGCTCTTGCGCAATAGCTACACCCGCCACACAAAGCCACGCACCGGCTCCTATTGTTGCGGTCGCCCCTTTTACAGTTGCCGCAGCGGTGCTTAATAATGCATTTTTCACACACATCTCCTGTTGTTTTTGTGAACACTAACGAATGCGTATAGCCTACACAGGAGAGTTAACAAAAGGTGTAACAAGCAATGGGGAACTGTAACAAAGTGTAACTAAAAGGGAGGAGGCGGCGCTAAAACCTAGCGCCAACCGCAACTGACAGCAAATACGAATCTATACCTTCTGTGGCAACCAGTGGCTTGCTAAGGTTAACTTGAATTACCGCAGGGTTACCGGTTTTACTGGTTTGAAAACGCAAGCCAATACCTGTACTAGCCAGCAATTTGGCATCGCTTTGAGTGGCGCTATCCCAAGCGCGGCCAATATCCATAAACGCGACTGCGCCAACACGAATTAAATTAAACCAATGCAGGTCGGAATAATAACGGCGTTCAATATTCATTAAATAACGATTATCACCGCGCTGAAACGAAAGCGGATAACCGCGCATTCCCGACTCTTCACCTAGGGTAAGCTCGCGGTATTGAGCTAGATCATTACCTTTGTCCCAGCGGGCATCTACCTGCCAGCGATTTTTTCGATCAATAAAATGATGATAACTACTGCTTAGACCCCAGGTAGAGTTAGCCGTAGATTGGGTATCGCTGTTATAGGTGATATCTATATGCGTAGCGAACTGTAAAAAATGAAAATCGTCTAGTGCAACTGCTTTATTGTAACTGCCAATCAAACGTTTTAATTGATCGCCATTGCCCCACAAGCCAGAGCCATAACGCAACCTAAAACCATGGCCCATGGCAATATCTTCTGTGCGTGCAATAAAATTAAGGTTGGTGTATTGCTTATATACGTTAGATTGCCGCTCTAAGCCTATCCAGTTGTATTGATGCAGTTCGGCATCGGGAAGGTGTTCGGTTAGCTCCACCTCTTTAAATTCGCGCATAAGCTCGGTAGAGCCAATTCGAATACGGTAGGTGCGCTGATTATTAGTAGAAAAAGCATTACCTATATACACTTCATCGCGGCTTACGCGGTGGCCAAATGCATTAATAACTTCGTTGTTATGGCGAATTTTGTCTACCTGAGTTAAATCTTCTACTTTAAAACCATAGGCCCAGCGGGTGTTATTGGAGAAGAAAGGTCGCTCGATAATAACCCTATTATTTTCGCCATCAGATAAATCAGCATGGTAAAACTCGGCCAGCCAACGGGTGTGTAAAAAGTTTTCGGCACGGTATTTATAATCAACTTGGCTGCGTTCTTGGTTACTTTTATAAACCAACTCTAGCTCGGCGCCACTGCCTAAAAAATTACCGTCGCGCAGGCCTATTTGCGAGCTGGTTTCACCGCCGCTTTGCCCCGCCGAAATACGCGGTTCTATTGTCCAAGCATCGCGCACCACCAAATTAAGGTGTACGCCATCGGCACATATTTGAGTTGGGCGCAGCTGCACCGCTAGCAGGTATTCTTTTTGATACAAACGCCTAAGGCTTTCGTCTAACAGGTCTAAATCTATTGCGTCGCCCTGCTTAAACAACAACTGCTTGCGGATAGTTTTTTCGCGCGTGTTAACTTGCAGCCTATTTGCTAAACGATATAGGAAGGTATCTTCGTCGGGGTTATCTTCGTTAAAAATATTATTAACAGTAATGCTAAGCGAGAGTATTTTTTTACCCTGTAACATTTCGAACACAGTTTTGTCATAACGCTGCGCGCCGTTTTGCTCGATAACATCATCGGCTGTATAGCAGCTTTCGCCGCTAGCTGCAGTTTCTGCCGCTAACGCCGAAGCGTAAGCACATAAACACACCACTACACACAAACAAACTAGCTTCAACTTAACCGGCCTAATAGCGTTATCAAAATACCCCCAGATACTACGTTAGTAAGCTATTACTTAGCTAGACGTAAACCACACAACCATATTTAAACGCACCTAACAGGCACTGCACACCGCCAATAGCCATGCACCAACCCACCCAAATACTACTCTACCCTTTAAATTATAGCTTGCCTTAGGTTTTACTGGCCGTTAAATATTGGTTGAACAATATGTCGCCTAAATCACCAAAATGAGAGAAGACGCATAGTAATAGAAAGGTAAATTTAGTAGAGTTTTGCGCGATGTTTTACGACTACTTGCCAACTACTCTAGGATTTTAAACTTTAAGGATACCCCCCATGCAACGCATAGTGACCACCACCCTTTTAGCTATTAGCCTTTGTCTTTCAATAGCCTTTACCAGCGCCCAAGCCGCCAATGCTAAAGACCACCCACTTATTAACCGTTTTCCTGGTGCTAACATTGACCAATACGAGCACCTAGAATACGAAGAAATGAGTTTTATATTAAGCAAACCCTACCATAAAGACGGTGCTTGGGTTGCGGATAAAATCCTGCCTGTAGCGGGTAAAGTAACCTATATTTACTACAAATTACCCAAAACCAAGTCACCTTTACAGGTTTTCAGAAACTATCAAAAAGCCATTAAAAAGCAGAACATGACCGTGCTCTTTAATTGCGAGCGCACATGCGTAAATGTAAATGCAGGCCACTTAGATCACCTATATAACAACCATCAAGATTTCTACTTTAACTACGGTTTCGACCAATACATAGTTGCCAAGCGCGATAACTTTTACCTTTCGCTAATAGTTAACGACGGCGGCGTGTTTCAGCTAGTTATTGAAGAAGAGACGCTTAACGACGATTTAATCTCACCTATTGCCGAAGCACTTGCTAGCACTGGTAAAATTGACCTGTACGGCTTTCACTTCGACTCAGGCAAATCGGCTCTTAAGCCAGAATCCGATTCAGAACTAGCCGAACTAGCCACCATACTTAACGAGCACCCAGCCTTAAAAATTAAGATTGTTGGCCATACCGATAACGTAGGCGATAGCAAAGCCAACCTAAAGCTATCTGCTGCGCGTGCAAAATCAGTATTAAATGCACTCGTTAAAAACTTTAACGTTAACGCAGCAAACCTTAGTGCCGAAGGCCAAGGCGAAACTCAACCTGTAGATACAAATAGCACAGACATGGGCCGCGCCAAGAATCGTCGTGTAGAAATTATCGCTATTAACCCAGAGGTAATTTACGGCGGAACGGCCAACACATACAATACCGACCATACAACCGCAGAAGCTGCAGCAGAAGCACAGCAAGAAGCGCCCGCAGATAATTCCGGTAACATTGTGGATTCGGCAGAAGAAGTAGTAGATAAGGCCGAAAAAGTTAAAGATGTAGCCAAGCGCTTTAAGAAATTTTTCTAATACTTATCCCTTGGCAAACCATCCCCTTGGTGAATTACAGCATGCTTCACCAAGGGGCTTAACCAACCATATAGCACACCTCAGCCTTTGCTTCGCTTCAATTACTTCCCCCGCTTAAATACTGCATTCATTAATTAACACCTTACTTACCCTCCCAAACCTCTACGCTTATATTTTTATGGGCATATGCGCCAAGGTTCTGTACATTTACCTCTGCAATATTATTTAACGAGATAATTATTTTCCTTTTGCCAGAGACATACCGCCATGCCCAACACACAACTAGATTGGCTTAATCACTTTTTAACTAAACTTTCTAATGGTGGGTGGGCAGCCATTTTTACCCCGCACGGGTGGGATATAACCGCCCAAACCGCAACTAGCAGCCTTACAGTAGATAGAACACAGCCGGGGTTTGAAGAGTTCGCACTTGCTGGCAATACAGCAATTTGCCCAGGCGACCCAAGCTTAAGCTTGCTTTATCACGCCTTAATGCACCCTGGCGTGCAACATGCTGACATTACCTATTGGCCCGATATTAGCGATATTGATGCGCTAGAAAACTATATATACGGCCTAGCATTTGCCTCTGCGGATGCCACCACAATCAAGCGCAACCTAGCCAAACTTTACCCCATTGTTATGGCTTACGAGTACCGCATTACCAGCCGCACGCCCCACAAAAAACACGCCGATTTAATCTTCTCTCGCACGGGCGTTGGCCGCGTAGGCACCCACGAACCAGAATACGACGCTAGCAGACGTTGCTTTAATACCGCCCCCACCGACAACAGCGGCGGCGCCCGCGTACAACCCGCACGCTACGGTTTATTTATGTGCGAAGCAGTACGCCTTGGCGATGAAGTGGCTATACAGGGCCGAAGCCAAACAAAAGATAAATATCGCATCTTTTACAAACCCGTGTACAAATTGTATAACGGCCTAAAGCTAGGCGATGAAACACTAAGCATTACGTTTAATCAGTTTCACCAAAGTGACAAGCTAGCGCGTATGGTTAAAAAAGGTGGGCTTAAGGTTGATGCTAGCTTTGATATTAACAACGCCCCCTTTACCTACAACAGCAATAAAGACGATATAGTGGGTACAGAAGCTAGTGCCGGTAATATTATTGTTTGGCGTAAACCGCAAGCCATGTGCCGCGCAGCCGAACAAAACAATAAAATAGTTACCTTTGAAGTGCCGAAAGAAAGCTTGCTGTGGCTAAAGTCGCTGTTCGCTAAATTAAACATTCCCTTCTTTTACAACAACCGTCGCTATACCAGCCTGCGCGTGGGGCAAAACCCGTTATGGGCAGTAGTAGACTACGGCCTAAATGCACTGTTTCAAAAACTAGGGTCCAGCAAGCGCGCGTTTATGTCGCCGCGTCACGCCGGCGAATTTACCAATATACGCCACATACTCGACGACAACGGCCAAGTGGTAGATTTAAACTTTACCAGCATCGACCAATTTAAAAGCAATTTATCTGAAGGCGGCTATCAAGCCATAATGTACGAAGACCCAGTAGCAGAAGGGTTTATTAGCGCAAACATTGCAGGCATAAGTTTGGCTCACCCAGTTAAAGCCGCTTACTCATTAATGACCGCCCCCGACTTTATGCCGCGTATTGGCAATATAGATATTTACCAATACAACGACAACTTTGTAGTTGGCGGCAGCCGCGCATTGTGTGAAGGCCGCCTTGCGGTAAACCTACGCCTAACCCACAGCGACGGCAAAACCCATGTATTCGAAGAAAACGACCAAACAGTAACTGCCATTACCGCTATTAACCGCAAACAAACAACTAGCTGCGCAGGCGAAAAAGAATATAACAACACCCATTACCTTAGCGACGAAGCGTCAGATATTTTTGCCCCCGGCTGGGATGTAACCTACACCCGCGATGAGCTTTTCTCTACCCCCTACTACCACACCTCTGGCCTTGGCTCGCCATTTTTAGAAGATGTAAAACTATGTGCCGCAGCCAACGGCATGTGGCCAGCCGCATCCCCCGATGCTGCACGCACCTTTAAACGCTCCACACGCACAGCATTCCCACTTACAGATATAGAAATAGGCATAGCCCCTGAATGTGCATTAGCCAAAAACCTGAACACAAATAATAAAGGTTGGGATGGTGAATACGGCCCATTTATAGTGGAGTGCGACGGTACCTTTAAAGTGAATTACGCCTCTATAGAACGCTCTGATTATATTAGTAACTACGACAACGAACGCTTCGACTTTGCCAAACTGCGAGAAATAAACCGCATAGAAGGTAAACAACGCCTGCAAGATTTAGCGGAAGTAAATAAAATACTGTTAAATGGCACCGCGCTAGATAAAAGCGGCTATTGGCTAGTAAGCCATATGAAAGTAACAACCAGCAACACTGCCAGCCAATTTATTAACGCCCCCGATACACTTATTGCAAAAGCTAAAGTGGGTGAATGGCTACCCAAAGAAATAACCAATGGCTACTTTTATATCTTTGCCTCTTACTCTAAGGGCACAAGCGCCACAAACGAACCAATACGCCGTATTCAGCCGGTAGACGAATTTGTATTTGTTATAACCTGTGCAGGCAAGCCACCACAAACACTGCGCTACAAAATATAATAGCTTTGCAAACCCCATGCTTAGCTTTTTAAAACGCAACAAACAGCCACAACCCTACGCCGTTATTGTTAGCGGCGCAGGCGTGGCTGCCTGCACCGCAGTATTATTTTCAGCACAAAAAAACCTGCGCACACTTTGGTTAACAGAGTGCGAGCAACTACCAACAGCTACTAACAATAGCGCCAAACCACAACCCACTCCATTCGATTCCCTATCCCCCGAGGGAGTAAGTTATTTAAGGGGCATACTTCAACCAAACCAAATTGCAGAGCTCACCTTAGGTACTTTTAAAGGTGTAACCCGCAATGGCAACTACACACCGTTCGATTCAATATTAGGCGAAGGTATACACTTAAATAGCCAAGCATTAAAAACGCTACTTATTAAAAACATTCAATTACACAACTGCATAACAATCGTTAATGAACAAGCCACAGCCTATGCAACTAGCGATACTTTTGTAGCAGTTACCACCAACGCAAACAACCGCTATAAATCCCACTGGCTTATTAATGGCCAAGGCGAGCACAGCACACTTAGCCAACAGAGCAGCAAAAGCCTTACCGAAGATATTTGGGTAGAACGATATATAAAACAGACAAACTCACAGGCAACAAACACCGCCGAGTTTAACCAAACTGCAACCGGCTGGCAGTGGCAAGCAGTAGACGCACAACACAATACTTGCGTTACCAAATGGAATGCCATACTTGAGAATACAAAAGATAAAAAAACACGTGAAAAAACTGAAAAAACAGACACGCACACTAGCACGAATAACTCAGGTAATACTAAACACCGCTACAACGCCAAATGGTACAAACGCCCTGACTGCGTAGAAACAACCAATCGCCACCCACCAAGAAACCTGCTAATAGGCACAACCTACTACCGCCTAGACCCAATCGCAGGCCTAGGCCTAACCACACAACTAAAAAGCGCCCTGCTGGCAATAAGGTGCATACACCAAGCTCTACGCACCCCACACAATAGCGCAGCTTTTATTAAACAGTTTGAATACCAAATGGAAACAAGCTTTAAAGAAATTGCTTACCCACTAGCCGAAATATATAACGGCTATGGTGTGGTTACAAAACTACCTTAGCCAGTTTTGAAAGTAATAGCTCGTAGGCCCGATAAGGCAAAGCCGCCATCGGGCGCTTTTGAATAAAGATTTACAATAAGCCTCATTCCCCGCCCAAACCTATTACCCACACCAACAATTGACACCACACCAACACACCTGTATAAACCACTGTATATCCAACAGGAGGTTAGATATGCCCAAGCCCAGAAAAATGCAGGTTTCTTTAGATGCCACGCCTTATTATCACTGCACTTCACGCTGCGTGCGCCGTGCATTTTTATGTGGCTACGATGCCCTCACAAACACAGATTACGAACACCGCCGCCAATGGGTGGAAGATAGAATCCACCTACTAGCCGAAGTTTTTTGCATAGATGTTTGTGCCTATGCGGTAATGTCTAATCACTTGCACCTTGTGCTTCATATCAACCAACAAAAAGCGCTAGCACTTACCGCTAAAGAAGTATGCGCCAGATGGCACCGTATATACAAAGGCACTCTACTTACCCAAAAGTACGAGAGAAATGAAAATTTAACAGATGTAGAACTAGACGCAGTAGCTATTAAAATAGAGCTTTGGCGCGAACAACTATTCGATATTAGTTGGTTTATGCGCGCCTTGAACGAACCCATTGCCCGCATGGCAAACGCAGAAGACCACTGCACTGGCAGCTTTTGGGAATCTCGCTTTAGCTCGCAAGCACTGTTAGATGAAAAATCACTTGCCGCGTGCATGGCATACGTAGACTTAAATCCAGTGCGAGCCAAAATGGCAGATACGCCAGAAAATTCCATACACACTTCTATTAAGCTTCGTGTAGACCAACTAGGTTCCAACCAAAACCAACCCAACACCCTCTACCCTTTTGTGGGCAACCCACGCCAACCAATGCCAGATGGCCTACCTTTTAAACTGGCCGATTATTTAGAGCTAGTAGATTGGACTGGGCGTGCAGTGCGGTCGGATAAACGCGGTAGCATTAGCCAGCACCTACCGCCAATTCTTACCCGGCTAGGTATAGCGCCAACTGAATGGTTAATTTTAACTACGCAATTTGAAAAACGGGTTTCGACTTTTGCAGGTTCCGAGAATGCTATTCGGTTAGCTGCCGAAAACCTTGGTTATAAAAAACCACCGGGGATTAGTTTAGCTAGAAGCTTGTTTGTGTAACCCAATCTTAACCCTACAGCAGCACTTCAAGAGTTTCACTCGCCTAAAATTTGTGAAAACGATCAAGAATGCCGATATTTTGGGGTATTGGACATTTCATTTTTAAACAAAAATTTAAATCAAACTAACAGGGATAAAAAACAGGCTATAGCTAATATTTCTTTAACTATTGCCTGTCTTGGTTTTCCCCTCCCCTTCCAACCAAGCTATAGGATCGTCGGAGATAATCGAGACATGCACTAATTAAAGAAGTAATAGAGAGGAGAAAGTCGGACACCCACATTAACTATTCTTTAGTCATATTTAAGTGTGGGTGTCCTAATTTTTGACAAAGCTACCTTAACCAGTTTTGAAAGTGATAACTCGTAGGCCCGATAAGGCAAAGCCGCCATCGGGCGCTCTTGAATGAAGAGTTATAGTAAGCATCACTTACCCACACCAACAATTGACACCACACCAACACACCTGTATAAACCACTGTATATCCAACAGGAGGTTAGATATGCCCAAGCCCAGAAAAATGCAGGTTTCTTTAGATGCCACGCCTTATTATCACTGCACTTCACGCTGCGTGCGTCGTGCATTTTTGTGTGGTTACGATGCCCTCACAAACACTGATTACGAACACCGCCGCCAATGGGTGGAAGATAGAATCCACCTACTAGCCGAAGTTTTTTGCATAGATGTTTGTGCCTATGCGGTAATGTCTAATCACTTGCACCTTGTACTTCATATCAACCAACAAAAAGCGCTAGCACTTACCGAAAAAGAAATATGCGCCAGATGGCACCGCATATATAAAGGCACACTACTTACCCAAAAGTACGAGAAAAACGAAAATTTAACAGACGTAGAACTCGACGCAGTAGCAATCAAAATTGAGCTGTGGCGCGAACAGCTATTCGATATTAGTTGGTTTATGCGCGCCTTGAACGAACCCATTGCCCGCATGGCAAACGCAGAAGATCACTGTACCGGCAGCTTTTGGGAATCCCGCTTTAGCTCGCAAGCACTGTTAGATGAAAAAGCACTTGCCGCGTGCATGGCATACGTAGACTTAAATCCAGTGCGAGCCAAAATGGCAGATACGCCAGAAAATTCCGTACACACTTCTATTAAGCTTCGTGTAAACCAATTAGCTTCCAACCAAAACCAACCCAAAGCCCTCTACCCTTTTGTGCGCAACCCACGCCAACCAATGCCAGATTGCCTACCTTTTAAACTAGACGATTATTTAGAACTAGTAGATTGGACTGGGCGTGCAGTACGATCGGATAAACGCGGTAGTATTGGCGAACATATGCCGCCTATTCTTACGCGGCTAGGCATAGCGCCTGCTGAATGGTTAATTTTAACTACGCAATTTGAAAAACGGGTTTCGACTTTTGCAGGCTCCGAAAATGCTATACGGTTAGCAGCCGAAAATCTTGGTTATAAAAAGCCACCGGGGATTAGTTTAGCTAGAAGCTTGTTCGTATAACCCAACGTTAGTGCAAAACACCCACTTCAATAATTTTGCTCGCCTAAAATTTGTTAAAACGATAAAAAATGCCAATATTTAGGCGTACTGGACATTTCATTTTCCAACAAAAATAAAAATCAAACTAACAGGGATAAAAAACAGGCAGTAGCTAAGATCTCTTTAACTCATGCCTGTCTTGGATAATTTCTTGGATAATTTCACTGGAAAATATGGTCCAATAGGGTTATTTCTTCATGCCTGTCTTGTTTTTTTCTTAACTATTGCCTGTCTTGGATTTCCTCTATGTCTTGGATTTCCTTGGAAATTCATTTTTGGAATATTACATGGAATTAAAGACATAAAATAATGTAATATACTATTCCGTTTCATCTCATGAATGAGCATGATCTGTGTAGTAGATACATTGTAGTGCAAGGAAGTTTTCGCGCACTAAATTGTTTCGTTACTTGATTTATTTACAAGAAAAGGAGTGTCAAATGAAAAATTGGATAGTAACATTATTATTTTCGGGGTTTATTCTCGCCACATCTGTTCATGCATTTTCCGCCACTACAACTGTTGTGTTAGAGACCCCAAAGCCAGCACTAATCGAGAACAGGATTTATGAGCGTTCAGATATTTTTGACGAGCACACTACGACCACAATTAGAGGTGTAACTCAAACCAATTATATTTTTAAACCTCAGCTGAATGATTGGAAAGCTACGTTTAGTGATAACACGGAAATAAATAAATATTTCATCAAAGAGTTTGTTAATCCTCGACAAGAACTGTTGGATAAATTTCGACAAGACATTGAAGAAGAGTCGGCAATCCAAAAACTGCATTATGCGGTTATCAATCAAAAGCCCATGAATATAATTCTCGGTGTGCGAGGCTCAAAGGTAACATTTGAGCTTAGTGGCATAGAACTCAAGGCGAAAGTCAGTGCACATACCGAAGGAGCTGCAGATATCTTTTGTGGTAGTAGTGCGACAGGAACGATTGGGGTCGATATTAAAGCCGTTGGTGAATACGATGTAAACACAGGTTTCGCCAATATCATTTATTTGGATTTTAAAGAGTCTATTGATATCGACTGCAGCAATTTATTTGGAAAGCTATTTGACTTTGCGTTAGATTACACTGTCGATTATTTCGTAGATGAGGCCGTGAACGAGTTTTTACAAGAGGTGTTTTCTGAATCAATGTATGTAGGTGGTTTTAAAGATATTTTCAGTGATGAACTACTTCAAGCAGGTGATTATATAGGATTTGATGTTGTAACTGAGGCATGGGATGCCTTATCCACTTATGTCGACGGTGTAACCTTCGAAATAAACGTTGGTGTTGATTACTATTCTACAGGTAATCACCTGCTCGCTTTCAAGGTCTATCAAGAAAAAACTGATTTCGACCTCTCAAAAAGCGGTAGTGCTTGGAAAAAAATCTCATATGCTTCATTCGATTGCCCTGACTGGGCGACCAGCTTGAAGCTATACGAAGCTTCAAGGGCAATCACTGGTTACAAGCATAGCTTGAGAGGCCCAGCCGTACCTATCTACGGTGGTGTTGAGTTTAATCGTGTAAGTGTTAACGGGCTCGTATTTGAAACTGAAATGAGCTGTTCTGGCCGCCTATGTGGTTCGTCAACGGATACTAAGTTTGGCTTTGTAGCGAGTTGCGAATCTCCGACAGGAATTTGGAGCTACCAAAGTCACGTTGGTATGCTTTAGCGTCAAATTCAAGAAAGGGATATTTCAGAAGACTTGATTTATCCCTTTCTTTTAGCTCCATTTAATCAAACCTGTCCCCTAACTGGCGCACTGCCTGTCTTGATTATTTTTTGAATGGTTAATTTTAACTACGCAATTTGAAAAACGGGTTTCGACCTTTGCAGGTTCCGAGAATGCTATACGGTTAGCTGCCGAAAACCTTGGCTATAAAAAGCCACCGGGGATTAGTTTAGCTAGAAGCTTGTTTGTGTAACCCAGCGTTAGTGCAAAACACCCACTTCAATAATTTCGCTCGCCTAAAATTTGTGAAAACGATAAAAAATGCCGATATTTTGGGGTGTTGGACATTTCTTTTTTAAACAAAAATTAAAATCAAACTAACAGGGATAAAAAACAGGCTATAGCTAATATTTCTTTAACTATTGCCTGTCTTGGTTTTCTTCCACTATTGCCTGTCTTGGATATTTGGTTGTTAGGCATTTCCAGTCGTCACTCGAACTATTTTCTTGTCGAGCTCCTCAATCCCCACGAGTAGAGACTTTACCAAATCAAATTCGTCTTTAGGATTAATTGAGCCTTGGGCCCTTTTTGCTTTGTGAGCAACCTCACCTCGTTTAGCTCCAAAGTTATCTAAATTTGTTAACCAGGTTTGATCTAGAGAACTAATTTCTACACCTAAAGGTAATATCAGTGTTTTAAAGTTCTTATCTTTTACCCCATGATTTTCCTTTAGCTTTTGTGTGAATTGCCTTTGAGCTAAATCGATTACCTCTTCGACAGAATCCTTAACATTTTTCCTAGATTTGGCAATTTGAATAATCTCTTCGTTCGTTATCTCTTCTACAACATTCCAGCTTGAATGATAAGAAGCTAAAAAAGATACGATAACAATTGATGGTTTTTGATTTGACTTCCAGTCACGTATCGCTTGCGTAACTGTTTCTCTTGAAACATCTTCTAAGTATGATTCAATTTCAGCATGAACGAGCAGTCTATATCCTCTAGCTCTATCCTGCTGCCTATCGCTATAATCTCCCGTAGGCGAAAATGTGTTTGGTAAGAGATGAAGTTTCAACTCTCTCAACCTAGCCCTCAACTCTTTAAAACGGTTAGAAACTCGCATAACGCAACCTACACTATGCGATTATCTATAAGCTGGGGAACAGGCAGCTCTGATTGTAGGGTTTCATTAAGAATATTAAACCAGCTAGATATCCTTGTTTGAGTTGCAGTTAAGCTTTTCGTCGTTGACTCTATCGATGCTAAAAATTGGCGATCATTTGAACAGAGATTTTTATACGCAGATTCTATTTCTGCTTCTTTTCCGATGGCTAATCCTCTTACCTCTTCAACACTGAACGATAGAACCATAATATCAAAAACTGCTCTATTGAATCTGGACTCATAGCTCCTTCCGCTCCATTTTCGATATTGATTTCCATCAAAGATGGACTTAATAGTATTGTGAGCAAGCTCTAATGATTCAAGCTGATTATTTATTAGGTCTTTATTTTTTTCCCATTCTGAATTCAAACTACAGCATGTTTCATCAAGGAACTTTTTCAGTGTTCCACTATAATCCCTCAAAAAATTCTTAAATGAAAAATACCTAAGCAGTAATTCTGCATCTCTCATTCTGAAATCGGGCTTGTTCAACTTCAGAATCTCTTTAAGCGCTTCACTCTCGGATGATTTTATATCAAGGAAAGTGACAAATGGGCCTGGGTGTAATGCTTGTCTCAACTCTTGAGGAGATAACGGAACACTTCCTGTATTTAACCTTAAAAATACATGATACAAAAAGTCTTCATTGGGCCAGTTCTTTATAACAACTGTTCTTATTGGCTGATTTTCGAATGCAGTTAGATCATCAAATAGAGTCAGGTCATTTCTAAGGGACTCTAGTGATTTATTGTTTAAATCTTTTCTTATCTCCAAACCTGTCAATTTTAATTGATCATAAACATTATCATTACTTTCAGCAGAGAATTGACGGATACTTAGCAAACGCTGCTTCCCGTCCAATACAATGTAAGAGCCTCTTCTTTCTTTTGATTCTGCCAATACAACCTGGGGGATTGGAAGCCCTAAAATTAGAGATTCTATAAATTTACTTTTCCTTTTTTTATCCCAAGCATCCCTTCTTTGAAAGTCTGGATTTAACTTAATGTTTTCTTTGTTGATCTGATTAATCAATGTTTCCGTCGTCCAGTCGTTACCACTAACAACGGATGAGGAAAATATATTCTGATCAAGCGATTCAATATCATCATCAGTCTCTTTCTGCTGTTCATCTTCTATAAATTCAATATTTTCTTCACTCATTGTCTTATCCTGCTTGTTTAATTCTGAACCTAACTACTATTAATACATAACGCCGCTATAAGGGGTCGGAGTTGCGTTGATTTGTTTGTGCTAGCGTAGCGAAAAGCACAAACCAAGCAACGCAACGGAGGTCCAGCCAGCTTGCTGGCGTACCTTGATAGCTTGTTAAGTTTTTATCCTGGCAAGCTGAGCTTAAGCTCCTTGGTTTCCGTTTCGCCATTTGGATTTACCCATGATATCAATGCATCAAATACCGGTTTCATATCTAAAGTTATAGAAGCATAGAGGTAGATTTCGGCTTCAGGAGCTAGTCTTTTAACCGGGAATTTGTCAGCCAAGTCACTTTTAATGATAGGACTTCTATCTTCTCCTGAAACTCTTACTTCAATCATAACGTTAGATGCTGTGGCCTTACCATTATTCCGCACCGCGATTCTATAATTAGATTTCCCATCCAAATAAAAATAGGCACCGACATCCGCCGAGCTATTCTTTTTCTCCTCCCTCTCCAGTATTTCAAGCTGTAGTTGCGCTAGTTTAGAATTCGCTAAATTGAGTGCGTTTTCAAACTCATTTTGTTTCCTTGTCCGATATAGAGACACGAACGCAATTATCACTGCTAGCAACGAAAATCCATCACTTATATTCAAATTCAGCTCCATTTCTTCGAGAAAACTTAACACCTAAATATATACCCTAGAGACATATATCCCAAAATAGAACGTCGCGATACTGGTATGTAAAACCTACCTCGCAACACTTTTCTTATAACACTTAAGTTAACATTCAGTTAACGAACATCAACTATAAACTAACGTTCCAAAACTACAAAGTCAAAGCCAGCCAAACCACAAAGATATACCGTGTGCCTGCAATTATCCAATTGTGCTGAAATGATAAAACATCTTGTAACCCTTTGATATTACACGTTAAATATTTCCAATAAAAAACAACAAATATAATGTGTCACACCGGCGGTATTCATCCCCCCCGTCCCGAATAGAAAAGCATCAACCCCACTCACCCACCTTATCTTTAGATTTCTCAAACAAGAATCGAATAGATTTCTATTTCATTGACGGTCTTAGTTCCCCCTCAGACTCAAATGGCCGAGGCGCTGGGCGCGCGCCAGTAAACCGTTAATTCTTACGAAGTGGCACGGCGGTGAATGCCTCCTCGGCTTTACCGGCAGAGAATTAATACGAGTACCGACGACAATGGGCTGAAGGTTCAAGTTAATATACTTGCCAAAGTACTCTTGCAAAGAGGCTATCAGAACGTCTTAATGAGCTTACGACTGTCGCAATCAATGGTTAGTAATTATTTGAAGGTGTGGGAAGAATACCACCAAGTAACAACTCAATACTCGATGGTGGAAGGATGTTTATTGGTCCTTATTCACCGAGGCTAAGCCGCTTGATTTCGAACTCTAGTGCGTTGTCCACACAGCGTAGAATCCAATGTAGGCCGCAACTTACATTCTCTTCTTGATCGCGCTGGGGAAGGTTCACGGCTGCGTAATATTCTTGCAAGACTGCAAGCACAGATTGTGCGTAGAATAAGGTATCTGTAGTGCTATCTTGGATGATAGGGTTTTGATAATTTTGCATAATAATCCTTGTGAGAAAAATGATATCCCATCATCACAAGGTCTCAATCTTATGGTGATGGGCTGCACAGGGTTGAGACTACCGCACACAAGGAAGCGGCCACCCCTAAGGGTGCCCCATACAGCCCACCATAGCAGGCTGCCCACAGATAAACGCTTTAAACGTCTTGTGGTCCTTGTGTTATCGGGGTCTCAATCCCGACTTGGTTTGTTACCAAGCGGGGCTACTTTAGTGCTGGGGTTTCTTAAAGTCAATCTTCGTTATTTTCTTGTACCGGATCAGCCTTAGACCCTGACAGCCACCTTACCCAGAGCGGGCTTTTTCGATAAGTCGTTAGCTACATTGGCGCGCAAAGAATATCTATCTGTTAGCGCCAGCAACGGGAACATAGGGAGAGGGTTTCTCTCGAAGGGAAGGGGTGAAAAAGTTAAACATAACAGATTCAATCGCACTAAATAGGGTTAAATTCGGTGTAGGCATGAGTACCAAAGGGAAGCATAATTGGCTTTTCTCTTTAGGTTCGGTTTACGAAGTCCATTGGGACGGCATCAGTAGCGATTTATATGAAATCAGAAAAATACCCAACTTCCCGTGGAATTCGAATTTTATAATCGTCCCTCCCGATATGATTCCGCTTCTAACCATGAGCAAACTAAAATGTTCGTAAATTTTTTCACGAGAATATTTTTGTTGTTCGGATGCATCACATTATGGTCTTGTGCTAATGGTGTGAGAATAGTGAAAGAAAATACACTTGTACTGCAGTATCAAGATTTCGGCCCAGAAGCAATGGCAGGAGAACTTCTCGGCCCAGAGCGCTGGCCCTGGGCAAAAGAGCATTATAGTACCCCACAGCAATTTGATATTCATGTGGTGGTATACAGAGATGTAAAGTTAGAGACAGTGAAAAAAGCTTATCCAGTGGACGAACATTCAAACCAAGACTATCGTTACATTGAATACACCACAGCTATACAATGGCATGAAGATCAACTTTCCAAGTTCACTGATCAGCTTTCAAAAGATGAAGGAGACAAAGACTATGCATTTTTCTTTATTCGGGAGCTTTATAAAAACGTCCTAAAAATTGAAAGAGCGTTACGGAAATAACGGATTTAAATAATGTACCCCTACCTCGCCTTTATTGTTAAATAATATGGGCTGATTGTATTTTAAATTATCTTTGGTGGGCAATGCCCACCCTACCGTTTTTTCTTCGGTAGAGTGGGTTTGTACGATGCTATTGTGCGTCATACGCTTGGGACGTTGAGCTTAACCAAATCGCGCATTACACTCTCTAAGCCGCCGAACACAGTTAGTGAGCCTATGCGGTCGGTTACTTTTTCTAAGGACTCTAATTCCCTTAAACGTAATAACACTGGGTTGTTTTCCATTAGCTTTGCCGTGTTGTGAAGGGATCGCATGGCTTGGGTTTCTTCCCTGCGTTTAATTAAGTTTGCTTCGGCTTCTTTTTGGGCCTCTACAACTTTGTTTAATATTACCTTCATGTCACCGGGTAAGATAATGTCTTTTACCCCTACGCTTTGCAGGCTAATGCCATATTCGGCGAAGTGTGTTTTTACTGCTTGCGCAATTACTACATTCAGCGAATCTTTGTCGGCTAAAAGTTCATCTAAGCTTTTTGTGCCTACCGCTTCTCGCAATTTAAGCTGTAGCTCTAAGTATGCGAAATTTGCGTAGTCTTTTAATTTAAGTGCTACGGTTTTTACATCGGTTATACGATAGGTAGCGCTCAAGTTAATACGCAAACTTACGCGGTCTTTGGTAAGTATTTCTTGGCCGCTTACATCCATGGTTTGTAAGCGCAAGTCCAAAAAACTTACGGCTACCGAGCGGTTGTACTTCCAGAACCCATAGGCACCACTTTCTAATAGCGCTTCTAACTTGCCATTCACCTTAAGCAAACCTACCTGTTCGTCGGGCACTTCTACATAGTGTATTGCCTGTGCCAAAGCTCGGCTTTGGCCAACCTTTGCACCGCGGCCGAGCAAGCCAACTAGCTTGTCGTCTATGCGAAAGTTTTCGCTTATGTCTATTACTTCCACTCGCACGTCTTCTGCACCAACCCAAGTAGCCAAATGGCTAGCGGGCGCAAGCACATCTACAAGAATATTATCTCTATAGACCAAACCCACTTCTTGCTCGCCTATATCTACAGCTTTGATGCTGGGCGCCAGAATATCTGCATATTGTTTTAACAGAAACTTTGCCTTGGGGTGTTCAAACACCACCTTGGTAATGTCGTACTTCTCTACGCGCAGTGCACCTTTAAAGGTAGCAACGCGATGCGTGCCAGGTTGCAATACGCTTATTAATTTATTTTTTCGGTATAACAAGGCGCGCTCGTTATCCGCCAGTTCTATTACTTTCCATAAAATCATCGTAGTATTCCTTTTTATGGTTTTTATATAAAAGTGAAGCTTAGCCTCGCTTAGTTAGGTTCGCTATTTATAACCTATGGGCAAGGTGCTGCTCTATCGCTAGCAAATTTTTGCTTAAACGTTAGTGCTGCCCAATGCGCAAGGGTTAGACCCATAACGAGCGTAATTAAGCTAAGCCTTAAACAACCTGTACAAGCGCAATTTAAGCGGTGCTAAATCCTTTTATTTATACATCCATTTATCGGTGTCCTTTGTGCACATCCTAGTGCACTTACAAATAGTGCGGCGCTTTTTAACAACCGTATATTTGCTATTAACCGTAAGCTTCGTGTCGATTTATCAACAAGTTTTTACTTGTGAGGACTCGAACCCCTGGGTCTCTCGACCTTTACCGTAAGTCGTTTGGTACGACGGTGTTGTTTTGATGGGAATTGAACCCACGACAGATCGAATCATATCGATTGCTCTACCCTACTGAGCTACAAAACACTGGTGTTTAGCGTGCTGACAAGTCGGTACACATTTGGGTAAGCCCTATGCGCCGGATTGGCATTAGAACCAATACCGCTGTCAAATCAACAACTCTCTAAACGCTTTGATAAACACATGGGCCATTGCTATTACCATGGTTATTGCCATTGTGTTTAAATTCTTTTAATGGGCCTAGGCAAACTCTGAATAACCCCAATTGCTTTTTGCGGGAGACAAAAAACGGTTGGGGTTATTCAGAGATCCCCTAGCAACGTATAAACGTTGTTTGATCACCACTGCGATACCCCACCTTTTGCAGTTGAATAGCAAGCTGTGTACGCCGTACACGGTTGCTTTCTATTACTACTACATAGTTGGGCAATAATGCGTGTTGAGCGGCCCAAGCCAATACTTCGCAGCCATTTGTTTCGCCTACCAGCTGATAATCTATTGCTACGAGTGATACTTTGTTTTCACGCAATATTTTTTTGGCAGAGCGTGCATCTGCGCAGTAATGGTCTGCGGTGAAAAAGCCAGACCGTGTTATAGCCAATCGCATTGTGGCCTCCTTATAAAAAATACTTAGGAATACGCACTTAAACGCCCGTAGGTTTAGTATTAAGTGCGCATACTTAAGTATTTTTACGCTAAGAAGCTAGCCTCTTAGCCTTTTACATTTA
Organism: Saccharophagus degradans 2-40; assembly: GCF_000013665.1. Classification (NCBI taxonomy): domain Bacteria; kingdom Pseudomonadati; phylum Pseudomonadota; class Gammaproteobacteria; order Cellvibrionales; family Cellvibrionaceae; genus Saccharophagus; species Saccharophagus degradans. Next base: position 338,706 of record NC_007912.1, on the reverse strand, counting down.
CAACCTGTTTAAGTGTATGAACCACTTCAACCAAGTCAGTTTGGTTTTGCATTACATCGTTAATAGGCTTGTAGGCCATGGGGATTTCATCCAACACCCCACCATCTTTACGGCATTCCACACCCTCGGTTGCCGCCACTAAATCTGCTACGCTAAAGTTTTTACGCGCTGCAGTTCGGCTAAAACGTCGGCCCGCGCCGTGCGAACACGAGCAGAACGATTGCTCTTCGCCTTTGCCACGCACAATAAAACTTTTATCGCCCATGGACCCAGGAATAATGCCAAGGTCGTCTTTGCGTGCTCGAATGGCGCCCTTGCGGGTTACCCATACGTTTTTGCCAAAGTGGTTTTCCTTTTCCACATAGTTGTGATGGCAATTTATTGCTTCTTGCGTAATAACAAAGGGCGGCAAATGTGTTTGCAGCACTTTGATTACGGCATTCATCATATGGGTTCGATTTAATGCTGCGTAATCTTGCCCCCAAGTGACGGCTTCTATGTAATCGTCGTAGTAGTCCGATCCCTCCGACAAGTACGCTAAATCGGTATCGGGTAAATGGATCATCCAGCGCTCCATTTCTCGCTTGGCCAACTCAATAAAGTACATGCCAATTTTGTTACCAATACCGCGACTACCCGAGTGCAACATAATCCACACGTCATCGTTTTCGTCTAAACACAATTCAATAAAGTGGTTACCCGAACCTAACGTACCTAATTGCCTTGAAAAAGCGTCGTAACGAATACGTTTGTTTAACGCAGGATGCTTTTCAAAAATTGCACTCAAACGCATTGATATATCGTGCCCGCCTGCTATTTGCGGGTTGCGATGTTTACCCCCCGCACCCAACGGCACTACCGATTCAATGCCCCGCCTTACTGCTTTTAAGCTTTCTGGTAGCTGGCTAGCCTTTATGGATAACCGCACTGCGTTCATACCGCAGCCAATATCTACACCTACGGCAGCGGGAATAATGGCTTTTTCGGTAGCAATTACCGACCCCACTGTTGCCCCCCTACCAAGGTGTACATCGGGCATGGCTGCCACATGCTTAAAAACAAACGGCAAGTTGGCCACTCGGCTTAATTGCGCTTGAGTTTTGTAATCTATGTCATCTGTCCAAATTTTTACCGACAATCGCTGGTCTTTATGTGGGGGCAATATATGTTTAATGCTCATACCCCTTCTCCTTTTAAGTGCCTATTTTGCGAATGGCTGCTACCAATTCGCGGTTTACTTCTGGCTGGTACGGCAGGCTTCGAACCTGCATCGTCTTAGTTAACAGCCAAGCGCTTTACCGATTAAGCTACGTACCAAATTTATTCGGGCTTTTAACTGCCCCAAAACGAAAAAACCCCAACAGTCTCCTGCCGGGGTATTATCCGGAAGGCCTTGCGGCCTTCAATATATAAGGCTCGCGCTATACGTTAAGCATATTTTGTTCGTTTGCGTAAAAATTCAGCGGTAATGCAGTTAGTACTAGCTTGCAGCTGCTATTAGCAATTACCCGCCAATTGTAGCTCTGAAGGGTAATAGCCTTGCTATCTAAACCTTCGCTCACACGTGGCTGCCAGCCTGTATTCAGGCTTTGTGTAATGCTAGCTAATATATGTGCTGTAAATTTACTCACAAGAATTACCTTAGTTTTTACTATGCGCAGGCAACCAGCCTGCAGCGTACTATTTATAGGGAACAACCTAATAGATAACAACTTTACAGAGAACTACGCTCTGCTTATAAAGTTACTTATAAAGTCAGGCACTTTACCGCTTTCAAATAAGCCGTGGCGCTGAATCTTTTTAAACGATACTCAAATATTATTGCTCGCGCAAACTTAATTATTTGATGGTTATTTACTTATATTACTATAAGTTATATACGCTTATTTGTGCTAAAGCGAGCGCCAGCCTTACGCAAATTTACGCAATATTTAAGACGAACTCTAGCGCGGAAAATACGCTACAACGCTGTACTTTCCCTGCCCGTGGAATTAGGTTATTCATTAATAAATAAACGATCTAACCATTCTTTTTATTTAATCAGTTTCAATTGTTGAAACAGCTCTATTTGCAAACGCTTGCCCTCACTTTCTTAAATACTAAATTCATACGCTAACGGTTTAAAAAACCTAAACATAAATTTCAACCGCAAATTTCAACCATAAAAAAACCCGGTTGGCTCTCGCCTTCCGGGTTTCGCTTATGCAGTTTAGGAAGGCTAGGCCTACCAGAACGCAATAATAATGTTATCTAGTAAGCAACGAGTATACGCAACGCGGCGCCTGGCTTTCGCCTAGGAACTCGCACGCGTGCATATTGTTGTAATTAACTAGCTTTAACATTATAGATACAATCTGTTGTTTGAAATTTGCGCGCATTATAGGACTATTTTTTACCAATGGCTACTTTAAATAGCAAATTGGCTGAAAGCACTACGCGCTTGGTCAAACACTAAGACGCCAACCGCTCACGCGCGCGCAATATACCTAGCATTCTATCGTGGCTAACTTGAATAGAAGCACGTACTTCATTAACGATTACCCTACAGGTAACCGGTATATTTTCTTCAAGCGCTCTATCGCATAGTTCTAGCAGCTTATCTTCTACCTCTTCGAGGTTACTCAGGTAGGTAAGCTCGGTATCGGATTTAATACATGCCAGTACGCTTGCATATACTTTTCTTAGTTCCACCGCAAACGAATTACCTTCTTCTGGTTCGCCTACCGTATAGGTAATAAACGGCTGCAGGGCCTCTACACACATGCGGTGCGACTCGGCTATTTCGTTAAACACACCTGCCAATAGTACATTGGGCACATCTTGATTAGCTGCGCGATAAAAATGAATACTACTGTTTAGTGCGCGAACCAAGTCATTTAAATGCGTTAGGTAATCTTTGTCTTTAGGTATTTCCACTTCTTTGTTGAATCTTACTGCCTCCAAATTTGTTTTAAGTGAAGGCTTCGCTTGGCTGTTCATAGTTCACCTTTTACAAGTATGTTAATTGTTTGTTTGCTACCCAAGCCCACCGCTAATGCTAACTAGATGAGGTTTAGTAATAACCGCACTTTTTAATATTGGGTGTATTTAACTTCTTGGGCATACACTTTACTCACATAAGGGTTATAGCGAAAAGCGTGCCAAATAAGGGTGGTATTAGCCATATCACCCCCTCTACTGGCTCGCCTGTGCCTCACTAACGTCACAGCCTACGGGGCTTGTAGCCATCTAGTTGCCATCTGTAGCTATAAATAGACGAGATACTCGCGGCAGCCAGTACTTAAGGTTATGCCGGCTAATACCAGGCCTTATAGAGTACGCCGCCCAATTACTTGTGGTATTTACACAATAGCCGTGTAGCTTTTACAAAAATCACACGCATATTTGCTCTAACACCGCTGCAACGCCCTAACAGCCGCTGTTTTAACAGTTGGCACGCTTATAGCAACACTCTCAGCGAACCAAACAAAAAAGTAATTTAACGCTTAAAGCTTAATTTACTTTTATCTTCCAAATTACAAGAGGATCACGGTCATGCTTTATTACTCGATTGTTTTTTTACTTATCGCGCTTGTTGCCGGCCTATTTGGTTTTGTAGGCATTGCTGGTGTAGCAACAGGCATCGCTAAGATTCTATTTTTTGTATTTTTAATCGCCTTTGTTGTATCACTCGTAATTGGCCGACGCCCCAGGGTGTGATTAGGCGATAACTAAACGAAAGCTTACTTAATAAATTTTTTAACGCGTTGGAATTTATCCAACATATTTAACCAAGAAAGGAGAGTCACCATGGCTACTGCAAATCAAGCAAACTCTACAAATAGTTCAGAAAAGTTAAAACAGGCTTATTCATTAGCTAGCGAAGCTGCAAGCGACCTAATGGATGGCGTTAAAGAAAAAGCGCAAATCCAGTACGAAGCCAATAAAGGCCAAGCTACCGAAGTTGCAAAAAAAGCGGGTAACTTTATTCAAGAACGCCCACTTACATCGGTAGGCTGCGCTTTTGCTGCTGGCTGGTTGGTATCGAAAATACTTAAATAGTATTTGGGTATACCACGCTAATTGCTACCAATATTTAAAGGAGTAATTTTATGCAAAGCACAATAAAAGAAGACACGTTAACCGCATCGGCCTCTGGCAACGCGCCAGAGGCCGGCCGCGCCGACACAAACAGTGCTCAATACACCGCCGAGCAACAGCAAAAGCAAAAGCAAATAGACGCACTTACCCATTATTTAGCGCTTTATGAGTTGAGTCGCGGTTGGGTAAAAAACCTAGGCTCACTCGCTTTAGCAGAACTCGGGCAGTCTATTCAAGCGTTCAACCAATCGCTGTTTTTAAAGCTACTGTTACTGCCTATGATTTTGCTTACTTACTTGGGTGCTTCTGTCGCATTTTCTTATGCCGCAGCTACCATTCCAGTAGTAACCACCACAGATGCTTGGTTTATAGGCTTAGCAACGTTCACGCTACTCCAAGCGGTAGGTATAGGCATTATTGTAATGATGCGAAAAAACCTGAAGGAACGTATAGGTTTTACCCATACAGCAACTCAACTTAGGGAGGCAAGAAATGCCATTGCGCAACAAATGCAGTAGAAATATAGAGCAGCGCGCGCTGGAGATGACCCAGCAGCGCTGCGCTATTGAACAACTCGTTAAAACCCAGCCCGCTTCACGCAAGCAAATATATAGTGCCATGGCGGTTGCAGGTGGACTGGGTTTTGTAACCGAAAGATTACTAAACCCACGACGAGATAGGCTTATAAGCGATACAGAAAAAAAAGAAATAGCGCGAAGAAGACGCAGCATGGCGTTAACAGCTGCTAGATTCGCATATGCGCTAGCCTAATTTGCACTTAATAGTACCAAGCAGAATTCTTTATAAATACTATTTTTAAGTATGTGACATTGGGGTAGCAGCGTTATGTTCACCAAATCGATTAAGCCGTTTAAACACATTTATTTTTTAGCCATTGTGCTGGTAGTTGCATTCTCACTATTACACAATGGCTTTCTTGTTGCCAATAGTTACGCGCAACCCAGCCAAGCTATTGCAGAGCAAATTTCGCAAAATGACGCAGAGCCAAACGGCAAACAAAGCGCAGATTCCAACACTACCGCTGAAGAAGAAAGCGGAAACATTAATTTAAGCGATTCCATTCCCATTGATGAAGCATTAGAAGTATGGGAGGACAAGTTCTCTAGCATATTGGCCGATCTAGGCCTTAACAATAGCCTGCATGCGCGACTAGCAGCAAGCGCAGCCATTATTGTTATCGCTTTAATGCTTATGCTAGTCGCTAATCGTATAACCAAAAAGGTACGCCAGCGCATAACTCATTTAGCAAGACGCGTGCATCTAAGCCCCTCGAAAACCCGATTTTACCAACGTGCAATTTTATGGTTAATTAACTTTTTACTTGTAGTTGGCGCGGCTAGTGCACTTGCGGTTACCTGGGGTGTAGATACAGACACACTAGCTAACGACACAGTAATGGCAGCCCTTGCCAACCTGTTAACCATCTATTTTATTGTACTCGCCGGCACAATGATTGTTCATATAGCCAATGGCTTAGTGGAGAGTCTGTTCAAGCGCTGGGGAAGCAAAAGTCAATCGCGTACAAATACGCTTCTGCCTATAGCGCGCAATACAGTATATGTAACCTGCTTTGTTGTTTTTACGCTTATGCTACTTGCAGAGCTAGGCATAAATGTAATGCCGTTACTTGCTGGTGCCGGTGTATTAGGTTTCGCCATTGGTTTTGGTGCGCAAACACTTATTAAAGATTTACTAATGGGGTTTATTATTATTTTTGAAGACCTTATTCAAGTAGACGATGTGGTAACGCTAGCTGGACGCACAGGCATTGTAGAGCGCATTACCATTCGCAAGGTTCAACTGCGCGATTTAAGCGGTAACGTATATACCATTCCCTTTAGCGAAGTAGATATTGTTGAAAATAAAACGAAAGACTTTAGCTATGCCATGCTGGAGATTGGCGTAGCCTACCGTGAAAACGTAGACGATGTAATGGCCATGCTAATAGAAGTGGACAAGCAGCTACAGGACGATGACGACTTTAAAGATATTTTACTTGAGCCACTTGAGATGTTTGGTTTAGATAAATTCGGTGATAGCGCTGTTGTAATTAAAGCACGTATTAAGACTGTGCCATTACAGCAATGGAATGTGCTACGTGAATTTAATCGCCGAGTAAAAATACTGTTCGACGAACGCAATGTAGAAATACCGTTCCCCCATCAAACCATATACTTTGGCGAGGATAAAAACGGTACTGCACCGCCACTGCATTTAAAGGCGGACTCAAATGACAAAATATCTGAGCACGCAACCATAGAAGCTAAGCCGGCACAGAAAAAAACCAATACGGACAAAGCCAATCAGCCTGCGCCAGATGGCGATAGTGGCGAGGATAGTTAAGGGATAGGGGACAGAGGACAGAGGACAGAGGACAGAGGACAGAGGACAGAGGACAGAGGACAGGTATTGTTTGAGAGTTGTTTTTTATTACAAATTTCTTATTTAGTATAGATTTACGCAAGCCCTTTGGCCCTATTTATAGTAACGCTACTATAGATGGGGCTTTTTTATTTGTTGCGTGTGTGAGGTGTTTTTTAGAGGCGTTTGGGTATATCCAGTTAAGTTAAGATCTACCTGTGGTTGTTATTGGGATACTTACTTTTTAAAAGACCAAAAAAAAACCAGGCTAAGCCTGGTTTTTTTGGTCTTGCTTGTGGTGCTATTAGCAATTTTCTTTAGTAGCATCTTCACAGGCATCTTCAATGGCGTTGCGAGTATCTTCTACTGCTTCATCCACTCTTTCACCTGCACGTTCAGCTGGGCCTTCTTCACAGGCAACTAAAGCAAATGAAAATACACCGGCGAACAATAAAGTCATTAAAGTTTTCATAACTATCTCCTTTTGGTTTTTAACGTAGTTTGCTTAATTAAGTAAGTGATATTTTACTATCACCTTTTTTGTTACTTACCTTATATAATCCAATAAGCGTGCCAACTACATTTAAACCAAACTTTATTTTTATATCGCCTGAATGCCACGGCTGGCGTGGCTTTCAGACGAGCGTGCAATTTTTAATAGAGCCTAGCAAATTATTTCACAATTCGACGAGCTGTGATTTTGTAAGACCGGATAGAGAAATGTAAATAGTACAAAGAAAATAGCGAAAGACTAGACTAACTACTGTTCGTATTTTATGCGCCAGCGTAACCGCGTATATTAGCCACCAGTTGCTTGAGAGCGCTTAACTGTAAGGGTTTAAGTAACACTTCATTAATAGATAGCTCTGGGTGGGCTGCCAGTGATATTTCATCGCCACTAACCACAGCAACATAAGTAGATACACCCTGCTCACCTATTTTAGTTATTACACTAAACCCACTTCCGTCAGTTAAGTTTTTATCTACTAGCACTGCATCCCATTTTTTGGCCTGCAATTGCTCACATCCATGTTTAACGGAATTAACCACACTTACTTGCGCCCCTAAGTGCCCCATTAATTCGGCCACAGCATTCGCTGCATCGGGGTCGTCTTCTACCAGTAGAATACTTAATTCGGTACTCGATTTGCTTGGCATAGCAGCTGGTGACTCTGCAACAAGGCTAACGTGTGGAGGTTTGGCATTCTCTTTTCGAATTAAGTAACTATTAAGAACTTGAAATAACTTATCTATATCTACCGGCTTGCTTAACATTCCATTAAAGCCGCATATTTCCAACTGCTCATAGCTACCACGCATGCTCGCTGCTGTTAATGCAACAATGGGTAAGCTATAGCCCTTATTTCGTAAAAGGGTAACAGCTTGTTTGCCATCCATTTCTGGCATGTGGATGTCCATTAACACTAAATCGAACGGTTTACCGGCCTGCTGCGCGCTTTCTATTACCGCTATGGCGCGTGCACCATTAGCAGCGTACTCAGCTTTTACACCGACCTGGCTTATTATATGGCCTACCAAGCTGCGTATATCGCGCAGGTCATCTACAACCAGCACTTTACCCTCTAGGCTGTATTCGAGTTTTTTAGGCGCTGTGCTGGCTTGCTTATCAAAACGTAACCACTCGCGCTCCACATTACTAACATCGCCTACATCTATGTATATGCTAAAGCGACTACCTTCGCCGATTTTACTTTCCACAACAATCTCACCGCCTAGCATTTTCGCAAGTGTAGAGCTTATTGCTAGGCCTAAGCCCGAACCGCCCACACTTTTAGAAATTACATCGGCTACTTGCGAAAAGGGAGAGAAAATCTCCTCTAGTTTATCTGCGGGTATACCAATACCTGTATCTTTAACGACTACACATAATTTTTCTTTACCTGCATGATCGTCCATAGATAGCGCAATATTTATTTCACCCTCATCGGTAAATTTAATTGCGTTACTCACCACATTAATAATGATTTGCCGCAGCCTGGTGGAATCTGAGGTGATGATAGTGGGTATAGGCGTGGTCGATGCCAAAGTGATATTCAGGCCCTTATCAATCGCATTGACGCGCAACAGCGTGTACACATCTACGATTAGACTACCAACATCTACCTTACTCGTATTTATTTCTAAGCGATCAGCGGCAATTTTTGATAGGTCTAACACATCGTTAAGTAAATTGAGTAAGTGCTTACCGTTACGGTATATAACATCTAACTCAACCGCAGCTTGTGCGCCTTTGTCGCTATTTAATAGCAACTCGGTGTAGCCCAAAATAGACGTGAGTGGTGTGCGCAGCTCGTGGCTAAGATGGGCTAGAAAGCGATTTTTAGATTCATTTTCGGCTTCGGCTTTAAGGCGCTCCACCCTTTCTCGCTCTACATCGCGTCTTGCCAGCGCGTAGCGAATAGAGCGAATAAATCTACCTGTACCTATTTCGCTTTTATTTAGATAATCTGCCGCACCGGCATCGAGTGCTTGCTCGTCTAGTTTACTATCTGCTTGCCCTGTAAGCATGATTATAGGCGCAGAGAAACCTGATGCCCTAGCGTGCTTCAACACCTCGATGCCGTTAAAGGCACCAAGTTGATAATCTAATAAGCAGAGATCGAAGTTATTTTGTTTAAGGTAATCGTACGCCGCACTTACGTTGGCGGCGCGAATAAGTTCAATATCTAGAAATGATATTTCCTCTAACACGTCACGCGCTATTACGTAATCGTCTTCGTCGTCTTCAACCAGTAAAATACGTGTAGTGGCCATTGCCAACCCTTAAACATATAGTATTTACGTATTCTAGAGCTATTCGTTTTCAAGCTCAGGAAACTCTACAAATTCCACCCAGTATTTACCCATCGCCCTCATTAGCTCTACCAAGCCGTCGAAAGTTACCGGCTTAGTAATATAAGACGCCGCACCTAAGTTATAGCCTTTTACCTTGTCTTCCTCTTGTTTAGAGGTAGTAAGAATAACAACGGGTATGGAACGTAAATTGGGGTCGTTTTTAATTTCCATTAACGCTTCGCGGCCATCCATTCTAGGCATATTTAAATCAAGCAAAATAATGCCTGGCCTTGGCGATAGTGCTTTATCTTCGTACTTTCCTTCTCTGCGCAAATATTCCAATAACTCTACTCCGTCGCAAACGAAGTGGAAATTATTTATCACTCGACTTTCGACTAGTGCGTCGTGGGTCATCATGCGGTCGTCGTCGTCGTCATCCGCCATTAAAATGGTAAGCGGTTTGGCCAATCGATTCATTTTTTAATCCAATTTAAGTGATCTAGCTACAACAACGCCACTTAGTACGCTGCACCGTATTTTTATTCTGTTTGTGTTTCTATTTTTTCAATTGCCTCAGATATATCACCTTCCATATCTATACTTACAACCGGAATATGAATGATAAACGTCGAGCCTTCGCCCACAGCGCTTTCCACATCTATAGTACCGCCGTGGCGTTCAACAATTCGTCTACATACCGCTAGGCCAATACCCGTACCTTGATATTCGTCGCGTGCATGCAAACGTTGAAATGGAACAAATATTTTGTCTTTGTAATCCATATCAAACCCAATACCATTATCTTGCACACGAATCTCGTGAAAACTAAGCTGGGTATTCATAGCTTCTTTTTGTACTAATGCATAACGCACTTGCACAATGGGCGTTACATCAGGCTTTCTAAACTTAATTGCATTAGATAAAAGATTTAGGAAAAGCTGGGTCATTTGACTTTCATCAGCCTTAATAGAAGGTAAGGCATCTATGCTAATTACCGCCTGGTTTGTCTCTATTGCTATCTCTAGGTCATCTATTATGACTGCAATTAATTGGTCTAAATCTACTGTTACAAACGGTTTACCCCGTGTTCGAATACGAGAAAACTCTAGTAAGTTGTGAATGAGTACAGACATTCTTGTAGCAGCGCCATTAAGCCTAACAAGGTAATCTCGGCCTTTCTCATCTAATTGCTCGGCATACTTTTTATTCATACGGTCAGAGAAGGTGCAAATTTTTCTAAGGGGCTCTTGCAGATCATGGGATGCAACAAAAGCAAAATCTTCTAGCTCTTGATTACTGCGAGCTAGCTCTTCGGAATAGAGGGTTATTTCCTGAGTGCGCTGACGCACTTTGTCTTCAAGCTCATCGGCACGCTTTTGTAGTTTTTCTCGATAGACTGCTTCGCGGCGTAGGGTAAGCTTAAGAATGGCAAACACGCCGACCACTAACAAGCTGCTTATAACTAAGAATGCAATAATTAAATTGCGTGATTTTTTATCGCTTTGCACCATTTTCGAATAGAGCTTACCCTGTAAAGCAAACTCTCTTGTTTCTATTCTATCGAATAGATCTGCAATTTTTTTCTGATTCTCAACGCCTTTTCTTGTTGTTATTTTATTTATTGCTCGCTCGTGTTTATCTGCTAAAGAAAGCTCTAAACCAGCACGCAGCTGCGCAATGCGCTGGCGAATCATATCTACAAGTAAACGGATATCTTCTGCTTGCCCTGGAATTTCTGTGCGAAGGTGCCTTACCGATTTGACATGCAGATCTAAATCTTCGAGTGCAGCCAGGTATGGATCAACTTCGGTATCGTCTTCTACCAATAAGAAAACCAACTCACCTAGCTCGGCCGCCAGTAAGCTTTGATTCAGTTCTTTAATCTCTACAATTACGTTACCGGTATTGGTAATACTGCGGTGCCTGTGGGATAAATCGTTTACCGTAGAAAAGGCCAAGTAAGCATTCACCCCAATAATTACCAATACAAATAACGTGAGAAAATATTCCCATACGGGAGAGCGCTTTCGTATATTGTCTAATTCTTGTTTGGTCATAGGTAAACTAAGCTATGTTATGGGCTTTCGCCAAAGGGTGTAAAAGCATAAGGCCCAGCTTTGGCTAACGCTGTTTGATAAACATATATAACAGGCGTCCTACTGGTACCGTTCAGTATTGCTATTTACGCTTTATTCTTTACTTTGGTTTACCGCTTGTAGCCTTTCGCTACAATCTGTACATGCGGCTAACACTTTATCTAACGCTGTAATAATTTTGCTTTTATCTCCATTGGCCTCTACTAGCATTTTTGCCAACTCGGTTTGCATAGCTATAGTATTCAAATTATTGCGCACGCCATGAATGCGAATATTACTGTCACTTTGCTCATTAGCTGATGTGCTCACTGTAAAACCTCCCGCCTTGCGCAGCCATATACCTTTGTGCGAAGAAGCAAATAAAATTCTATTCGCTTGTTAGTTCTCCGTATTTATTTAACCGGTTATATAGCGTTTTTAAACTTATACCTAGCATTTCTGCGGCCTGTGGCTTATCGCCATCTAGGTGCTCTAAGGTAGTACGAATGAGCTCTTTTTCCATTTCGTCTATTTTTACACCGGCGCTAATGCCTGGCTCTGCTTTTTTTACTTTTGTAAATGGCGAACTAAAATCGCTGGGCAGCGCCACTTCGGTACCGGCTGGGTCGCTCATAATAAAGGCGCGATGTATGGCATGACGCAGTTCTCGTACATTACCCGGCCAATCGTACTGGGTTAATTTTTCTATTTGCGCGGGGGTAAATTGATAGGCACAGCCGTTCTGTTCGTTTAAATCGGCTAAAAAGTGTTCCGCTAGTAACGGGATATCTTCTTTGCGTTTACGCAGTGGTGGAATATGAATGGGGAAAACGGCTAAACGAAAATACAAATCTTCTCGCAGTACATTATTTTCGGCCAGGTCTTCGGTAGTGCGATTAGTTGCGGAAATGACTCGGCAGTCTATATCTATTTCTTTAACGCCACCCACGCGTGTTACCTTATTGGTTTCTAACACACGCAGTAAATTTGGCTGCATATCTATGGGCATTTCAGTTACTTCATCTAAAAACAGGCTTCCACCTTCGGCTTGCTCAAAGAAACCTATCTTTCTCGCTACGGCGCCGGTAAACGCGCCTTTTTCGTGACCAAATAATTCACTGCCAATTAACTCACGCGAAAAAGCACCGCAGTTGGCCGCGACTAATTTAGATTGCGCACCGCGCGACGCATTGCTAGCGTTATGTATGGCCTGTGCCACAACTTCTTTACCCACACCACTTTCGCCCATAAGCATTACATTGGCCGGTGTGCGCGCTACGCGCTCTATCATGGTGTAAAGCTCTTGCATGGGCGCAGATTCGCCCACCAAACAACCAAAGTGACGGTCACTCTTGGCCACCGTAGAGGCAACGTTGATTTTAATGGCGGCTTCTAAATCGGCTTTATTAATAGGCTTAATAAGGTAGTTAACTTTCGGCCCACAAAGGCCAGCCATAATATTTTTAACAGATGGATGACCCGTAATAAGCGTAATATTCGGGGCGTCTGGGTCGTCTTTAAAATGATCAATAAGGTGCAAACCGCTGCCATCTGGCAGCATAAAGTCTAGCAAGATATTACTAAAGCGGGTGTGTTTTAAGGCTGTATGCGCTTCGCTCAAACTGTTTGAAACTGTTACATCGTGCCCCATCAACGTTATCAACTGAGCCGCAGCATCACAAAAATCGAGATCGTCGTCCACCAAAAGCACTTTTAGCATGTGGTTCCCTTGTGTAGTTACCCCCATTGAATGAATTTTATAAGGGGCTGGGTAGGTACTCTTACCAGCAGTACAAATACTGGCCGGTATAAATGTATTCTATTGATGTGCGTCCTTTTTTTGCTTTTTCAATTCCAAGCAGTCGGAATCTTCCTTCGGACGCGAGAAAAAATATAAGGTAACTGAAGTGAGTACGCTAAGTATGATGGCAAGCTCAATTGCGCCCATACCAACAGCAACGCCTATAGATGCCGCCGACCACACACTAGCAGCAGAAGCCGTACCGCGCACTCCGCTTTCGGACTTAAACAAGGCTCCGGCACCTATAAAGCCAATTCCCGTTATTACGCCATAAAGCATTTTGGCCTGCGCGTCATCGCTTTCAAATACGGAGGCAGCCATAAGCACATAGCCACAGCACGCTGTTGCCACAATACTCACTGTGCGCAACCCCAGGCCTAGAGCAACACGCGAGCGCTCTATGGCAATGGGCAGCGACAACAAGCACGCCGTAACCACAACAACGGCATAGAATAGCAACGATTCGCCATCGATGCTAAAAAAATCGGCAATAGAAGGTATTTGATACAAGGGCATATGCGTTTCAGGCTGCACATTTGTTACAACTATCGGGGCGGGTTTACTTATCTCTATCACAACGTACTCCCTGTGTACTAGAAATGGCCTATGCCGATTGCTGCGTATTGCTTGTTGCGGCGGCTCACTCTAGTTGTTTGTTCTATATTTTCTGCTTAATTATTGACGTGGTAAAACTCAAAAAAGCTGAGTGCCATATAGCACTCAGCTTAAGTCTTAATTAATTTGACTATTAAGACTTAACTTTCAGGTTGTTAACAACGCCTTTCACGCCACGTACGTCTTTTGCAATGTACTCAGCAAGAGCGCGTTTGGCACTGCTGTCTACCTTACCTGTTAGCGTTACTTCACCTTCGGCGGTATCTACATCGATTTTCAAACCTTTTATTTCGGGGCTTGATAGCAATTCAGCTTTAACGCCAGCCGTAATGGTGGCATCTTTTAGCGTGCGTGAAATACTGCGCTCGTTGTTTTTTTTATCGTTGATTTTGGCATCCTTGTTTACTTTAAGTTTGTTCTCAACCTCATCGATGCCTTCTACACTTAAGGCTACATACTTAGCGTGATCCTTCACTATGTCGCTAGTCACCTCGCCTTCCAATATGGCCGTACTACCATTTACTTCTAGGTCAATTTCGAAGGGGTTTAACTGTTCGTTCATAATGATGGCAGTTTCCAACTTACCTTCTAACCAGCCATCGCGAAACGCCGATTTAGTATCTTGCCAAGCTTCGCCGGAGTCGTGTTTAAACTCTTTCCAGTATTGCTCTGCTGTTCGGCCTTCGCGATGCTCTTCATGTTGCTTTTCTTGGGTACCAGACCCTGCAAATGCAGAAGCCGCTAAAATAGTAGATAACGCTGTAGCCAAACTTAATTTATTAAAAGCATTTAATGTTTTCATGATTACTCTCCTTTAGGTATCTCTTATAGATATTTCACTTATTGCAACTAATAGTGCAACTAACCTTTAGTGCCTGCAGTTGCTATTAAACGTAACTTATTTTGTAGAAGCTTTATTAAGCTTCGTTAAAACAAGCTTCGTTGCTTGACACATTAGTTATTGCATAGCCTGTGCCAGCTTTTGGGCATTGCTATACGCAATAACTATTGGCAACAACGGCCAAGCCGCCAAACGCCTAGAGAATAAAGAGATAGAGCAGAACAAAGATGATGTAACATTAAAAATCAATATGTGACCGAGTTCATATTTTACTGCGTCGCGCGCTACAGCTTGACTTACTATCGCCCCAGCATTATTTAAACAATGCCTTGCAGAAATGTAATAAGTTCAAAAAACCTAGCAATAATTACACTTTGACCTACGCTGCTATGCCCTGCAAACAGCAATACAATTAAAATTCGCGGTAAATATGCGTAGTAAACGCGTGTTTAGAGACTGGCCCACTTCCTGCAACCGAATAACAGCTTATAAATAACTTTATTATTGCTGTAACGAAAAAATTGGCGCATGTGCCATTTAATTAAAAAAGCACTAAACGGAAGTACATATTATGCTAGACAATACTATGCAAACAATTGGGGAAAAAAATAGAACAGTAAGGATTTTACTCCCTTACCTGGCAATACTTGCCACTTTATACACCATATATTTTGCTAAATTTATTTTATTACCCATTGTAGTAGCCGCTTTTTTTGCGCTGTTTACTAGCCCTTTGGTTGCGCGTTTAGAAAAGCTTTTTCTACCGCGAGCATTGTCTGCCATTATTGTGCTTGTAGGGGTAATAGGCGCACTGAGTTTTGTGGCAATGCTATTTACCAGCCCAGCGCAACAATGGTGGGATAAACTGCCAGAAGTTGCCAACAGTATGTCTTCGTCTATTGGCGAAGCCACGCAATCGCTCAATAAAGCCACAAGTAATGGCGCTGCAGCGAGCAATACCGATATAGCCAAAGCCAGCGAGAATATTCGCAATACAACTTTTTTGGCAATGTTTAAAAGTTTTGCCTCTTCCACGCCCTTGGTGCTTACTCAAATACTGGGTACGATATTTTTAATCTACTTCTTTTTAGTACACGGCCAAGTACTGCTACTTAGGTTCGTGCAGGCTCGTTCTTCGTTTAGCGACAAACGCCAAGCAGTCGAGCTACTCTCTGAAATGCAGCAACAGTTATCCCGCTACGTAACCACCATTACTTGTGTGAATATTGCACTGGGCTTTTGTGTAGGCTGTGCATTTTACATTATGAAAGTAGAAGACCCGTTTCTTTGGGGGGCACTAGCCGGCGCCTTGAATTTTGCGCCATATTTAGGGCCGCTAGTGTCTGCCACCGCATTTGCATTGGTTGCCTATTTGCAATTTAATCAAATTGAAATGGCCCTGCTTATCCCTGGCGTTTATTTATTAATTAATTTAATAGAAAGCCAGTTTGTAACACCTACGCTGTTGGGCTCTACCCTAAATTTGAATCCGCTAGTAGTGTTTGTATGGCTAGTGCTATGGGGCTGGCTGTGGGGCGGTTTTGGTATGCTAGTGGGTGTGCCACTATTAGTGTGTTTAAGCATTTATTTAGAACACACCCGTTTAATAGGCGATTGGCATATTCTAATCAAGCAAGAAAGTTAGGATTAAAATAATTACTAGCTCACAGATAGACAGATAGACAGATAGACAGATAGACAGATAGACAGATAGACAGATAGACAGATAGACAGATAGACAGATAGACAGATAGACAGATAGACAGATAGACAGATAGACAGATAGACAGATAGACAGATAGACAGATAGACAGATAGACAGATAGACAGATAGACAGATAGACAGATAGACAGATAGACAATTATTTTAAATCTAGGTTAGAACTCGGTGCCAACTGCAACTGAAACTAAGTAGTCATCGAGTTGTTCATCTTTTACTAGCGGGGCACTCAAGTTTATATGTATAACTGCGGGGTTACCGGATTTACTGGAATGCAAGCGCAACCCTAACCCCGCACTGGCTAAGTGGTCGGCTTGCTCGCCACTGCCTGTTTGCCAAGCTCGCCCTGCATCCACAAATGCCACTGCCCCTACACGTATTAAATTAAACCAGTGAATATCTGAATAAAACCTGCGCTCTATATTTACAATATAGCGATTATCGCCCCGCTGATAAGACAGTGGATAACCTCGCATGCCTACCTCTTCGCCCAATGTTAGCTCGCGGTATTCGGGTAAGTTATTACCTCTGTCCCAGGAGGCGCGTATTTGCCAACGGTTTTTGCCGTCCACATAATAATGGTATTTACCGCTTAGCCCCCAAATTGAATTTGCAAGGGATTGATCTTCATTGGTGTAAACCAAATCGGTATAAGTATCAAACTTAAAGAGGTGATTCCCCTGCAGGGCTAGCGCATTGCTGTACTGCGCAATTAAGCGCGTCATCGAGTCGGTTTCTGCCCATTCACCTTGCCCTACACGCACAGAAAACTCTTGCCCTATGGCAATATCTTCAGCGCGCTTAATATAGTTTAAATTAGTATAGGTTTTAAATTCATTGGTCTGACGCTGCACTTCAAGCCAGTGGTAAAATTGTTGCTCGGAATCTGGTAATTGTTGGGTTTGCTCTACATTTGAAAATGCATGGTCCACAGCAGTTACACCCACATTTAGGCGATAGGTTCGCTTCGAATTTATGGCTAAAGCACGTCCTAGGTATGCATTTTGGCTTTCTGTTACATGGCTATATGCGTTAAGTAGCGAATCCCCCATTCTTATCTTATCTACTTGCGTAAGTGTTTCTACTTCAAACCCATACGCCCAACGGGTGTTATTGGAATAGTAGGGTTTCTCTAGAATTACGCGATTATTTTCGCCGTCGGATAGGTCTGCGTGGTAGAACTCTGCTAACCAACGCGTATTTAGAAAGTTCTCACTGCGATATTTATAATCCACCTGACTGCGCTCGGCATCAGTTTTATAAATAAGCTCCAGCTCGGCGCCGCTGCCCAGAAAGTTTCCATCACGCAGGCCGAATTCACTGCTGCTCTCTCCGCCTTCATGCCCAGCTGATATTCTCGGCTCTATTGTCCACGCATCACGTACAATTAAATCAAGCGTTACCGAGTCGCCACACTGCTCGGCCAGCTCGAGTTTTACATCCAGTAAATATTCTTTTTTGTATAAACGCCTTAAGCTTTCTTCTATTCTTTCTGGATCTACCTCGTCACCCTCTTTAAAGAGCAATTGCGAGCGAATAGTATTTTCACGTGTATTCACCTGTATTCTATTGGCCAAACGGTAAATCCATTTGTTTTCGGCTGGGTCACTCTCATCAAAAATATTGTTAATGGTTATGTTTATTTTATGTATTTTTTTATTCTTCCATTTACCAAGTGCTTTTTTATTAACACGGGTACCCTCTGCAATGGCTTCTGTATTTTTTATAGGCTGGCAGTTAGATGGCTGCGCTTTCTCTGCTTGAACCGGCGCAGCAGCAACGCTCGCCGCGGCTAATAGGCTAGCGTAAAGTAATTTACGTTTGAATAATAGTTTTTTCACAGCCCAGCCCTTTTAAGTATATTGAAATAAACCATGAGACATGCGCAAAACATGGCTGTCATTGTATTAACGCTCTAGAACCGAATCGGTTTGTTCTTGTTTATTCAAGGGTGTTAAGGGTTCAATGGCTTGAGCTTTGTTGTCTCTATATTCTGTTTCGCTATTCGCTTCATTGCCTTCATTGCCCTCAGTAACAGGCACAAATATTCTTAAGCTTTTCGATTCAAGCTCAAGGGTTATTTGTTGGTCACATTTTGGTTCGCCATCAAGTACATAGTGAATGGCACCAGGGGAAGAAATAGATATTTTTTTGGCGCGCTTGTGAAACACATGTCCATTAAAAGGACGTTCGTAGAGACCAGATAAAGCTAGCGCCCCTAGGGACATCACCTCATCTGCGACTTCCCCTCCCTTAGGCAGCCAAGTAACATCTAAAAAGCCATCGCTGTAGTTTGGGCTACCGTTGCCCTGCGCCAGCAGTGTTGTAACTGGGGCTGCATTGGCTACCACTAAACTTTTTGTAACAATACGCTTCACCGGCTCATCATCAAATTTCACATCTAATTTATATTCGTTGCCATGCTTAAGGGCTCTAAAAAAGCCATCGATGTAGGCTAATTGTCCGAGCTTGCTCTTTCGCTCTGCGCTAGCCTCAGTAATCATTTTTGCTTCTATGCCTATTCCCATAGCCAGTAGCATTCTTTTTTTGTTACATAGCGCTGTATCAATGCGGCGTGGCTCGCCAGATTCAATTGTTTCGCAAGCGCTTTCTACCGGTATTATTTTTGTTTGCCAGCCTATAATGGCGTGGCTAAGGGCATTTGCCGTACCTAAGGGTAATACCCCCATTACGGTGTCTGTATTCGCTAGCACACTTGCTGCTTCGCCAACAGTTCCATCGCCACCACTAATTATTACAAGACCAACCTTGGCTTTAAGCGCTTGCTTAGCCCAGTAATCGGCGCCTAGCTGCTTACTTGTTTCCACCACATGTAGATCAAAGTGATTTTCTAAGCGTGCAATAATATCTTGCTTGTATCTCGGCCACTGTTCGGTACCAGAAACAGGGTTGGCTATTAACCATGCCTGCTCTTTTTTTATAGTGGATTGCTGCAATTCTTCTTTCCATTTATTTAGCGCGCTATGCTGCCTTTTGTTTAAGCGAGCAGTAGCACGTATTGTGCGAATTTCATCTAGCGCTTCTTCTACATCACCCGCTTTTTTAGTCGCTAATAGGTAAGCAGCGACTACAAGTACCGAACGACCTCTGCCTAAAGCACAATGTACTAACACTGAACGCTTGCGCTTAACGTTTTTATCTATCCAACGACATGCTTGAACAAGTTGATGAAGTTTGGGCAAGCCGTGATCCAGCACTGGAATATTTAAATAATCTATATCATGCTCCTGCGCGTAATCACCCAGGCCGTCAAATTCTGCGGTTAAATCTAATACGCTTTGAATTTTTACCGAATGCAAGTTTTCTAGTTCACCTGCGCGCATTCTTGCCCCTAAATACAAATTAGGTTCTATTTTTTGAATAACTGGCACACTATCTTTCGATTTTATATAAATATTGTATAGCGTTACGCCCACTAAATAGGGGGTAAACACCCAACGTACAGAGGCTGGTATTACGCCGTTCTTTTTCTTGCGAAATAGCATTGCCCAATTGTATTTATAGGCCAGAGCCACAGCACCTAGAGCAAGCGCAATCCAAGCTGCTAGTACTAGCAGCAATAAAGGCACACTCTTTAATGCAATAGCGGTAAGTATTATTACGCTTATAAGATGTGTGTATTTATATTTCATGTTTACTCCATTCACCCAATTTAGTGTTAGTGCAGGTATTAGTGCAGGCAATAACTACTTATTAACTATTTACTTATTAACCATCTATTTACTAACTATCTATTTTCAAAAAAGCTATTTCTGCACAAGCTATTCTGCAATTATCAATCCACCTTGCCCTGCCCCCTATTTATAGGCATTGCAAAGCCACAAGAGGCTAAACAACCTTGCTAACTTGCAACTTATTCAATTATTTTTTCCTTTTTACAAAAAATCATGCACAACTAGCGGGTCTATGTTTAATGGGATTTTTGAATGCTTACTCGAATAAATTCAATAGCTTATTAATCACTCAAACTGGCGCTTATATCGATTAAAAAACACTCCACTTCGCTCTAATTAGTGATAAACATCACACAAAGCAGTAACTCAAAAGAAAATACATAGTATTGGCACGACGCCTGCAATGCCCTATGCAAACGCGAAGAAATACATTCTTTAGGCGTTTCAAATTGGTTTATGTATAGGGCCATTTAAATTAGATAGTGTTGATAAAAAGCAACTTAAAACTCGCTTTTATTTACAACACGTAATTTGAGTATTTTTGACACGCACTTTAACGATCAAAAAATTAGGAGTTACACATGAAAAACTTTATTAAACCTTTAGCAATTTCCATTACTTCTCTAGGCTTAGTTTTTACCGGCGCTTCTTATGCTAACGACGTAAACGAAGGCATCTCTCCTTATATTGGTGGCTCTTACGGACGAATAGATGTTAACAACGATGACTTTGGTGATGACGACGATGCTGCTTACTCAATTTATAGCGGCGTAAAGATCGGGCCTATTTTTGCGGCTCAACTTGGCTATGTAGATTTTGGTGGAACTAACAACGACTTTTTCTCGACCAATACAACTGGCATAGAGCTTTCTGGCTTAGCGTATGTGCTAAACACCGAAATGGTGGATGTATATTTGCGCGGCGGCCTATTGTTTTGGGATGCAGAACTAAACAGCGATTCGTTTAATACCGATAACGACGGCAACGAGCTCTTCTGGGGTGTAGGGTCGGATATCAACCTTACCGAGAACCTTTCATTGCGCCTAGAGTATGCCCGCTATAATGTGGAGTACGAAGATGACGAGTTTGGACCATTGGCAGACGGTACCGAGTACGACCTTAACCACTTGAATGCCGGTATTAATTTCTCCTTCTAAACTACTCAGTAATTTATGCAATTGCTCAAAAGGCCTTTGCATTTAAGTTAACACCGTAGCCTGCCGTACTTTGTGTGCGGCAGGCCTTTTAATGGCTATATTTTAAACGCTTACAACACAACTGTTTATTAGTTACAAAATTTTACAGACTTACCTTAGGCATAAGCGCTAAAGTATGTCGCCTGCTATATAATTCAGCCTTAATCTAAAATTCACCCTAATATAAGTAGCGTTGCGCATTATGATTAAATATTTAGCTTCAATTAGCCTATTCCCCAAATATAAAACCACTATCGCCCGCAACGGCAAACTCGCTTGCGCCTCTGCTTTACTTAGCCTATGCGCTCTGCAGGCTCAGGCAACAACGGTGCAGTTTCAAACTTCACTGGGTGATTTTGAAGTAAACCTCTACGATGAACACACGCCAATTACCGTAGAGAATTTTTTGGCCTATGTTAACGCCGGTAGCTATACCGACTCGATTATTCACCGCTCTGTAGATAACTTTATAGTACAGGGTGGTGGCTACACTTGGGAACAGGACGAGAACCCAGCGCGCATTGAAACAAACCCCGCCATATTAAACGAACCTGTTTACTCTAACGTAGCAGGCACTATAGCTATGGCTAAAACTGGCAACAATGTTAATAGCGCTACCAGCCAGTGGTTTTTTAACCTTAAAGATAATGGCGCAAATTTAGATATTCAGAATGGCGGCTTTACGGTATTTGGCCACACCGATGCAGCAGGCCTTGCTATTTTAGAAAGCATCAGTGATTTACCCGTGTACTCCTTCCAAAATTCATTCGAAAGCATGCCACTAATGGACTACACCACCGACGACGCTAACAATCAGGTGCCGGTAGAGTATGAACACGCAGTGAAAATTTACGCCATTACCATATTGGATGCGACGGTAGACACGCTAGGCAATGAAACACCCGTAGAGAACGACCGAATAGACAGCTATGAGCCACCTTCCAATTCTAATGGTGGTAGTGGCGGTGGTTCGCTCACTTTACTTGGCTTACTTGGCCTTACTTGTTTAGGTTTGGTACGCAGAAAGAGAACACCACGCTAGCATAGAATACTCAGCGACCATCCAATACTTAGGCGTGGTCGCTTTGCTTTTATAGTTCGGCAAATGCGCATGGTTAACTAGCAGGTTTATTAATTTTGCCAACCGAGGGTAAACGTTATTATATTTTGATTGTAACTATAGCTTTCTATTGCAGAGTTATTATTACTAGAGCGTAAATCCACGTTTATATCCCAGTGTTCAGAAAGCGTTCTATTCAACTCAAGGCCTACAACTTTTTTGTCGTCGATGCGTAATGTTTGAGTATCATCGCTAAAAATATGCGGGTCTTTGTATTGGCTTTTTCTTAGTTCTATAAACGGTTTAATATTCCACTGCTTATGGGTGTAATCCCAGCTTGCCGCCCATAAATGGCGGGTTGCGGAATAGCTGCTAAAAGTAGTGAAGCCAGCATCGGTTTCTGCACCACCCCCATCATTTTTATTTTCGTTACCCCACTGGTATTTCATTTGCCACCTATGCGGCCCATCGCGTTTAGCCCAATCTAGCTTCAGCCTTAAGCTGTTACCGGCATAGGGTTGGTAAATTTCATCTAACTCGCTTGCCGTTTGATAGCGCAAACCATAACGCAGCGCCGCACCGGGCTGTAATTTCCACTTGCCGCCCAACTCTAAATTTGCAGAGCGCATATACGCTTCGCCGCCTATGGCCACCTGATCTAATCTCAGCCCTGCGTTGAACATATTCATTTCATTTATAGCAAAGTTTTTTCGACCACCGAGAGATAAAACGTCAACATTGTAATCGGCAGTGCTTGTATATTTAGAGGAGTAGAAATTGGCATCTAGTACAAAATTATTGGTGAAGTCAGCAGAGCTATACCAAGCGGTAGATGCAGATAATTCGATAAAAGTATCGTTGCCATAGCGAGTTACTTCATCAACAAATGATACTACATTACTATCTATGCCCACCCCCAGCGACGCGCTAAGAATAGTACTTGCCTGCGAGGCCTGTTGGCTTGAATCCTCTGGGTATTGCGCCGATATTTTTTTATAGTTTGAATACGCAAGCGTTGCCACATATTCGGAATCAGCCAGGCTTGCCAGGGCAAGCAAGCGCTGTAGCGATTCCTCTATACGCCCCATTTTAGCTAAAGTAAGCGCCAAATTTATTTCAACCCACTCGTCTTCTGGGTTGGTAGCGGCAAGATTGACGAATATAGCGTGAGCCTTGCTCCACTGCTTTAATTTGAAATAGCACACCGCCATGGCGTAACTGTTTTCGTAGCTTGCAGCTTGTTTATGTATTGTTTGGTAGTGCTCCAGCGCTTTGGCATAGTTTTGTTTAGCAAATGCCGCTTGTGCGCTTAACGTTAATTGCTGATTGGTATCTGCCCCATAGCTGTTGGCGGCGCAGCATACAGCAATAGCTAAAATGCTCTGCTTTATTATTTTCATCATTTTATTGTTTTCTAGCTATAACGAAAAAAAGCGCAGGCTCGTTAACCAAGCCTGCGCACAACCTCAAAACTTATTGTTTGGGGCGATTATTTCTCACCCCTTTCGCCTCGGCGCGCCCTTCTTTCTTCGCGGCGCTGATCGCGACGGTCGCGAACTTCTTCTCTGCGCTCTTGAATAATGGCGGCAAGGTCTTCGTGGCTGTCTATATAAGCTTTAATCTCTTCGCGCGTTGCGGCGCGCTCTTCACGCAGTTCAGCAATACGCGCAGCCAGCGCTTCTTCATCACCGCTTTCTTTTAGCGCTTTTAACTCTTCACGTACTGCTGCGCGCCGAGCTTTTAGGGCATCTAGCTCTTCTTGAGTAATATCGCCTTGCTCTAGCATGTATTCCGCAACAATATTTTTTATACCGTTATTGCGGTGCTCGCGCGCATGCTTGGCTACATCCATTGTTACGTCATCAACTTCCACATCTACGTCTGTTTGTGCAAAAGCGGGTACACTCAACACCATAAAAAGGGGTAAACCTATTAATAACTTCTTCATCTTTACTCTCTCTGTAGTCGTTAAACTATTATTTTTCGCTGCTTAACCAACTGGGGTACCACTTGGCTCTTCAGCACTTTTTTGAGGTGTTGTTAGATCTATGTCTAACTCAAAGTCCTTTTTGCTATTTTTATACAAAAGCGAAGCACTAAGCTTTAAATCTTCTACGTACATTGCATATGGCTCGGGTACTATGGGCAGCACGAAGCGGTTTTCGCCGGCTTGTAAATCTACAATATATTCCACTTCAGATAAGTGCTCTTCACCTGCTATGGATAGCTCTACAGGCAGCTGAATAACGAGCTGCGCGGCTTCCATTTTTTGTGGCGAGTGAATAATTAAAGTAATTTCTCGGCTGTCGCTAACACTCGGCATGATTGGAATAGAATTCTCAACCAATTGCGGCTTATTATTAAGTACTAAGGTTTGGTATTGATTAAAGCCAATAAAAACTGCCACCGCTAATACCGAGGCTGCAATAAACCCTTTAATAAAGCCGTAGTCGTTAGCGGCAGCAGGCGAACGCTTTTTGCCTTGCTCAACCGCGTTTGCCAATAATTGTGCACTTTTATTTGGCGACAAAGCTGGCGCTTTAACAGCGCACACAGCGTTGAGATACGCTTTGCGCTCTTGCAATAATTGCGCACACGCGCTGCAACCCACCACGTGATCGCGCATAGCAATGTGCGCATCTACACCCAACCCATCGCGAATAAACGCGTTAAGCTGGTTGTCAAAATCATCACAATTTATCATGGTGTGTTTCATCTCTATTTTGCAATTTTTAATTGGCTCTCACACAACGTGAGTTTTACTCTTTGTTATTACTTATAACGTGTTGCAGGCTGAAAAGGTTGCAGTTTAAATTCCTGTTGTAGAATTTTTCGCGCGCGGTGCAAATGGGATTTAAGCGTACCCAAGGGCATTTCTACAATATTAGCCAACTCGACTAGCGTATAGCCTTCCATATCGTGCAGGCTAACAACCATGCGCTGCTCTGGGCTTAGCAGTGTCAAACTTTTTAAAACCTGACTGTGCCAGTAGTGCGCTTCCGGTGTGCCAGCTGCCTGAGGCTCATCGCGTAGATGTAATGCGTCTATGTCTTCTAGCGCGGGGCGAGCTTTTTGTTTGCGATAAGCATCCACAAAACGGTGATACAAGCAGCGCGTTAACCAAGCCAATGGCATAGGCGCAGCCTGCAACGCATCTATTCGCTGGTAGGCCTCTATTAGCACTTCCTGCAATAAGTCCTCGGCTTCACTTTCGTTACCGGCATATTTAAACGCCTGGCGATGCAGCGCCGCCATATAGGGGGCCACTAACGCTTCGAAGTCGCTATTATTGCGGCTTGGGCGCTTAAAAAACGAAAGAATCTTGCTCACACACCACCGGCTTATAAATTATGATTAACCCACACCTTAGCGGCGTAAATTTGGACGTTAACCTATATAACGTAGATAGAGATAAAAAGGTTGCAACAGATTTAACTATTTTTATATTTAATTCTACAAAGCCAACCCATGCCCCAGTTAAGCACTAGACCCTTCACGCTTACCTCTCTGCCACCTAGTACCTGCCACCTAGTACCTCACATCTATATGGCTAGCTACAAATGGGTAATAAAAACAGGGGTTAATAAAAGATATTAATTACTGCCTAACCCCTACCTTATGGGTATACTGCGCGCCTTTTTACGGGTAGACGCTCCCTAAGCCCAGCCCACCACTATTGGAGCCTCAATGCCCGCGCCTTCACTCTATGCAGACTTGTCCTGCTACTACGACCTACTGTGCTCAAGTATTGATTATCACGAACAAAGCGACTTCGCCGTACGCGCGCATCGATTGTTTGGTAGTGGTGGTAATGCCTACTTAGATTTAGGCTGTGGTTCGGGGCCACACTTAGCCCAATTGGCTGTAGCGGGTTATGTGTGTAGCGGCTTAGATTTAAGCCAAGACATGCTCAACCTAGCCGCACTGCGTATTCCACAGGCAGAGTTCTATTGCCAAAATATGAGTGAGATGGCGCTGCCCAAACAATTTGATTTAATTACCTGCTTTTTGTACTCCATTCACTACTGCTACCCGCATGTGCAGTTGCAGCAAACATTGCGCAAAGCCTACGGTGCGCTAAATGCTGGTGGGTTATTTTGTTTTGACGCGGTAGATAAAAATACCATTGCTAATGATGCTGGCCACACCCATCACGTTAATCACAATACAAGTGAACTGCGTTTTCAAAGCCGCTGGCATTACAGTGGCACTGGCGACAAGCTAGACCTGCATATTGCAATAACAGAAACCACTGCAAACAATATTAAGCACTACGATGAAACTCATTCCATGAGTGCAATAACAATTCAAGAGCTAATTTCTTTAGCCCAACAAGAAGGATTTGAAGTAACGGTACTAGAGCGCGACTTTGCTACACTTCAAGCGTGGGACCAAGTTCAAGGAAATGTGCTTTTTTGCTGTGTAAAAAAATAATGTCACACATTTTGGCGCTTAAAACGCTAGCTATCTTTTATTAACAGGCGCACCATTAATTTCTGACAATTGTGATTACAGCCAGAAGGAATTTGCGCTATGTCTAACTTCGAACTCCCCCTCTCCGGTGACATTCACCAATCTATAAACCCCTGGGAATTGTGGATAAAAACACTCAGCGTACAAACCGGTTTTATTAACATTAAAAACGTACACTCCAGCAACCCAGAATTGGAACAAAACATAATCGAAAATGTTGCCAGCTACGGCCAACAGTTAAATCTTGTTCATCAGGCGATGTTAGTTCTAATTAAAAACTTGCCAAGCGAGTTAAATCACGAAGATAAGCAAGCTGTGGCAAACTACACCGCAATGCAGCAACGCATAGAAAAGGCCAAACTTGGCAAAGCAAACAAAGAAGATTTGCTCGATGAGGTGGACAGCGTTATTCGTAAACTAAACAAAATTAAACGCTCCCACCCCGATGAGTACTTGTTAGCCAAGCAAAAATTAACCACCTTAATGCAAAGCGATTAATTTTTACGCGCATATATGTCAGGCTGAGCTAAACAGGATTATTGGGTGCTGAGTTATTCAACACAGAGCCATTTAAGATTTTAATTTCACGCTGCGGAAACGGTATTGCTACACCAACGTTGTTTAACGCTCGTAAAATAGCCAAATTAACGGCGTAAGTGGTTTGATAAAAGCGGTTGGTTTCTACTTTATAGCGGTAGCCAATATTGATACTGCTATCGGCAAAGGCTTCAATACCTATTATTGGTGTCGCATCCTCTGGCACGCCCTCGGTACTTACAATAGCCTCTTTAATTGCTTCAATGGCCTTATCAATATCCGCATCGTAAGCTACCCCCACACTCGCCTCTACCAAAGTGGCTTCGTTAGAGTTATGCAATATTTCGCCAATTATGTGCTTATTGGGGATAGTAATAGTAACGCGGTCTTCGTTCACCAAACGCGTTAACCCCAAGCGCACCTCTGTGACCTGCCCTGTTACACCACACACACTAATGGTGTCGCCAACCACAAATGGTCGACCAATAATAATATTGATACCCGCGCCGTAGTTAGCAACCAACCCCTGCGCAGCTAAAGATAAACCGAACGTTAAAGCACCAATTGCCGCAACAAAGGGGGTAACACTTATGCCTAGCTTACCCAAGGCAACAATACCCACCATTACAATT
Source organism: Saccharophagus degradans 2-40 (assembly GCF_000013665.1). Taxonomy (NCBI): domain Bacteria; kingdom Pseudomonadati; phylum Pseudomonadota; class Gammaproteobacteria; order Cellvibrionales; family Cellvibrionaceae; genus Saccharophagus; species Saccharophagus degradans. The sequence goes on along the minus strand of NC_007912.1, from coordinate 310,803 downwards.
AAAATGGTTTTAACCGTACTGGCAATAAAGCGGCTTAGGGTTACATCTATATTGCGCTTCTCGCACAGTGCCTGTACGGCATTGGCAACCTTGGCAGCAATAAACCAACCCACCAGCAGAATAATAAGTGCAGCTAATAGCTGAAAACTATAGGTTACAAGGTATTCAATTGCCATTTGATATAGGCCGGTAACCGTCTCTAATTCTTCCTTCATTTGTTAACCTTTTAGCTATAGTTGTAATTACCAATAGGGTACGCAACTACTGCGTAACGCTATGGCACTAAAGTGAAGGTAAATTGAACCACTTTTAACCTGTCACTAAAACCACGTTTTTTGTTTAAATTGGTTTCCCGCTTAACTATTGGCCACTTTATTGACAGCAGTGCCACTTTTATTTGGTGTGAACTTCTGTTTTGTTGGGTTCACTTATCTCATACGGCGTTCTTTTTTACGTTAGGACGTTCTAGTACCTTTAACAGAACGACGGAACACACAGGCGTACCCTATATTCACAGGCCAAACTGGGGGGTTACACGCAACTAAGCCGTAACTGGAATAACAGCTAACAATTTATACCCCGAAGCACATGGCCCCAGCCATTCAGATGAACCATAGATTGACTCTATAGTTGGAGAATAGGTAGCAATTATGCTCAAAAAGATAAACAAGAAAGGTCTTGCTTTAAGCTTAGCAATTGCAGCAATGCTAAGCGGCTGCAACGAAGGCGACAGCAACAAAACCAAACCAAGTGCGGAAACCCTCTCCGCTACTCAAGCCAGTAACACTGTAGCCAACCCCAGCATTTGGCCCAAGGTAACTAGCAAGGTTGCCAAAGACGCCAAAATGGAAGCAGATATAAGCGCAATACTCAGCGGTATGACCCTTGAGCAAAAAGTAGCCCAAATGATCCAACCCGAAATTCGTGCCTTCAGCAAAGAAGACATGAAAAAGTATGGTTTTGGCTCCTACCTTAACGGTGGCGGCGCATTCCCTAACGACAACAAACATTCCACCATGGCCGACTGGGTTGCCCTAGCCGACGACATGTATGAAGCCTCTATAGACGACAGCATAGACGGCAGCACTATTCCAACCATGTGGGGTACCGATGCAGTACACGGCCACAACAACGTGGTTAAAGCGACTATTTTCCCACACAACATTGGCCTTGGCGCCATGCATAACCCCAAGCTCATGCAGCAAATAGGCGCTGCCACGGCTAAAGTGGTACAAGTTACTGGTATCGACTGGGTATTTGCGCCCACTGTTGCGGTAGTGCGCGACGACCGCTGGGGCCGTACTTACGAGGGCTACTCTGAAGACCCCGCCATAGTAAAAGAATACGCTCGCGCCATGGTTATTGGCATGCAGGGCGAAGCCAATAGCGAAGCGTTTATGGGTGACGGCACTGTTATAGCCACCGCCAAACACTTTTTGGGCGATGGCGGCACCGACAAAGGCGACGACCAAGGCAACAACTTATCCACCGAACAAGAATTAATTGATATTCACGCCCAAGGCTATATAAGCGCCATTGAAGAAGGTGTGCAAACTATCATGGCATCTTTCAATAGCTGGAATGGCGAAAAGATGCACGGCAATAAATCTCTGCTTACCGATGTCCTTAAAAAGCAAATGGGCTTTGACGGTTTGGTGGTTGGCGATTGGGATGGCCACGGCCAAGTAAAAGGTTGCTCTAATGCAAGCTGTGCCCAAGCCATCAACGCCGGTGTCGATATCATCATGGTACCCAATGAGTGGAAACCCATGTTCGAAAACACCGTTGCACAAGTTAAAAGCGGCGAAATCTCTGAAGCGCGAATTAACGATGCAGTTACCCGTATTTTACGTGTAAAAATGCGCGCTGGTATTTTCGACGGTGTTAAACCATCGGATCGCGCCTTCGCAGCAGAAGAAAAATACCTAGGCTCTGCCGAAAACCGCGCTATCGCTCGTCAAGCTGTACGCGAATCGTTAGTGTTGCTTAAAAACCAAAACAAACTGCTGCCATTAGACCGCAAAATGAACGTTTTAATGGCGGGTTCTGGCGCAGACAACATCGGCAAGCAAAGTGGTGGTTGGACATTAAGCTGGCAGGGTACTGGCAACGTGAACAGCGACTTCCCTGGCGCAACATCTATTTACGACGGCGTTAACCAAGTAGTGAGCAGCGCTGGCGGTAAAGTAGAGCTAAGCGAAAACGGCAACTACCAAGCCAAACCAGATGTAGCGATTGTAGTATTTGGTGAAAACCCTTACGCAGAAGGCGTAGGCGATATTGAAGGTATTGAATACCAACTAAACAATAAGCGCGATATCAATTTGTTACAAAAACTCAAAGCCGATGGCATTCCTGTTGTATCGGTATTCTTAACCGGTCGTCCACTTTGGGTAAACAAAGAGCTTAATGCCTCCGATGCTTTTGTTGCAGCTTGGCTGCCAGGCTCTGAAGGTGTAGGCGTTTCTGATGTGCTATTCAAAAAAGCCGACGGTAGTATTAACTACGACTTTAAAGGCAAGCTAACTTACTCTTGGCCAAAGTATGATGACCAAGTAGTAATAAACAAAGGCGACAAAGATTACGCCCCGCTTTACCCTTATGGTTACGGCTTAACCTACAGCGATGTTGACACCCAAGGTGACGACTTACCTGAAGAAACCAAAGTTAAAATTGGCCGCGCTGACGACGAGCCAATGGCCATCTTCGACAGCCTACCCCAAAGCGACCTCGGCTTCTTCCTTGGCGACAAAGCCAACTGGGTAGTACCTATTGCAACAAGTGTAGTTACAACGCACAACAGCGATAACCTAACCATGCGCACCTACAACTGGAAAGTACAAGAAGATGCTCGCCAGTTAATTTGGAAAGGCGACAGCAAAGCCAATGCCTTCTTTGCATGGCCAGACCCACACAATATGCAAGGCATGTTAGAACACAAAGCGGCTTACAGCTTTAGCATTAAAGTAGATAAAGCACCCGCTGGCGACCTAACACTAGGCATACACTGCATGGAAGAATGCGGTAAAAAACTTGTGCTTAACGAAGCGCTTAGCAAAATTCCTGCTGGTGAGTGGGGAGAGCTAACAATAGATCTAGCTTGCATAGCAGATGCCGAAGCCTTGGCCGAAGTTCGCTCACCCTTCATGCTAAGCACCGATGCACCCGCATCTATCGTGTTTGGCGATGTGAAGTTAGTACCTGGCGGTGCAGATAGCGCAGCTATTAAGTGTGACTAATAGTTAAGATTAAAGCGTTTTGATAAAGGCCCGGCAGGAAACTGTTGGGCCTTTTTTGTATTTTGCTTTTTATTTTATTGGTTTTGGCTTAAGTTTTTGTTGTGGTTTTAGTTTTGACAGATCAGCTCGGTGATTATTAGAGCTGCGCCTTAAGGCATTACCAAAAACAGAACTACTAGCAGTTAACCCAAATTACAGCCTGAACTAGATTACAACAAATCACAGAATCAAATTAAAACAGAAGCTATTTAAGACAGTAATCAAGTAATGCACCACCAAAAAACAAAAAGCAACAAACAATAAAAAATCCCCAGAACACAATTAAATTAAGTCGCTGTACCCGAGGAAGGTTTTCAAATATTTCATGCACGCCAGCACGCCTTGCGCGTTTAGGAAATAGACAATAGTGGCCATACATCAATAATTTATTAAATGCGAAAAACACCCCCATATCAAAGTATTGATTCCCCATTACCGCCCTATCGATTGCCTGCTGATACCTAACGCGAATATATAGCGCATGCAAAATCACAAAGAACACACCTATTAGGCCAACTAATGAAACAAATTGTGGCCAACCTAGTCCATCTATTAGTGCGTTTATCACTGCTCATTTCCATTTATTTTTAATAGCAAAAATTGAAAAATTATTTATAACTATAGTTATAAATAATTTCACCACCTGAAGCGCTATAATTACCACCTAATTTAGAACCTCCGTATGCCCCCATAGCACCCGCTACAATGCCGCACCAAAGCAAGCTAGTACCAGCAGTTTCGATACCGAATAATAGATTACACGTGAGATAAGTCGCTGCAGCTCCGCCGCCAATACCACCGGTAATACTACCCGCCACACGACCCGTCTCGGTAAATTTAGTTTTCGTGCAGTAAGCACTATCCGGCTCTAGCGTACACGCCTCGGCTATTTTCGAAACACCACCAGCAACTTCTAAGCCTATAGAAACATAGCCTAATCTCGTAAATATCTTTGATGCATTTGTTAATCGAGTATAGTTAGATTTAAATCCATCAATATCTGTCGCGTAGCCTTGCGCCTTCCATTGATGAACAATGGATTTACTACTTAAGCCAAGCCTAGATTTAATCCTATTAGCATCTACATTTTGGCCCCACATCCTGCGCTCTAACATGCCATTAACCGCTCGATCAATTTGCTGAAAAAGAGCGCGACGCTTAGTAAAGAAATCACTACTTTTTAATGCGCCAGTTTTACTGTATTCAGCGACATATAGCTTTTCAATTTTATCCAGAGCTTTTACTACATGATTCTTCTTCTGGTCAAAATATCCAGAAACCCAGCCTATACCAGCCCCAGTATAAGATGTTGCATTGTTAAATAACGCATAATTTCTAGCTAAAGCTGCTTTTTCTTGCGCAGTTTGGCGACTGAGTTCGCCATCGATATGACGCGCAGCCTTTTGAAGCAGGTCTTCCCAAAGCGTACACTGCTGCGGATTTTCTGGCGTAATAATAACCATTTGACCAATAGATACAAGATTATTAATCAAATGTGCGTTTACGCGATTAAAATGATCTATCGTGACTTGGGATGGAGAGTTGTACAACGTACGAACAACTTCATTTACCGACATATCGCGCTCAGCGATATAAAACAGAATGTCATCTGGGGTAGTTCTATCTATTCTTTCCATATAATAGTTACGTCCTGTAGCTGTTTACTCTATACGCACTGATCACGTATCTCGCTTCGAATAAGCGCGGTGAGAATTGTGATCAATACAAATAAAATAATCTAGGCGTGTGTTGAATTAAACACGCCACAGCAATCCAAACGTGACTCATATCACCTTTCTTTACATTTCCCTCTAACTACATTTTTTATTATCACCAACTCTACTGCCGCCCCAATCTTTTTTCTCTTTGCGACAACCAAAGGTTTGGTGGATATATATCATCTGCAGAAATATCTTCTACCACCCAATCTAAAACAGAGCTGTGACTGCCGTCCATGGTTAACCCCATAAACACCATACGTGGGCCGAAATCATTGGCGGGCCAATCGATCGCCTGTTCGGCGGTCATGTTCCAAAACGTACTGTATACCGCGGTTTTGTATCCGCGATCGCTTCGGCCACCTGTTTTCCATGCGCGTGTTGCTTCACCTAAATCAATTTGGGTAAATAAGTTGGCGTAGGCTGCTGCGCGGTGATGATCGAGGGTAATATTTTTGCCTCGCCCTTGCGTAAATACATTGCCATACGCATACCATTCAACAGTTAAATCGTGGACTAGTTCGGCTTGAATATCGAAACCGCGAATTAAACAATCGGTGGACGACCCCACACTTATCCCGTGGTGGCCACTGCGATCATTTGTGTTAATTACAGTAAAATCTAAAATGCTTACAAAGTGCGAGCCTCTTAAATTAATACCATAATCTATATTTTTTACTACAACATCTCGCACCCAAGAGTGCTGAGCGCGCATATCTATGCCGTTGTACCCTAACTCATTGAAGTGACCTGGGTAGGTTGTTTCTGGAAACTCTAAAGTCATTCCTTCGAAACCCACCTCGCCGTAGGCAACCGATACGCTGTGTAATTCCGCCATATAGTTAGGGCTTACGGTAATGGGTAGCGGTCGCTCTAGGGTAAGTGTGTTGCCACTAATATTTGTTATGCGGCTGAAAAACTCTAACTCTGCATCGTTAACCAAATTACTGTAATCACTTAAGCCTGCGGTGTACCCTGCATACAAGGCCTCTAATAAAAAGTTACCGTTCACATCGGTTTGTTGTATTTGCACCCAATCGCCTACGGTTAAACCTGCAACACTTTCTACTGTTATTTGATTACTGCCTCGTGCCGCCGCTGCAGTAATAGTAGAAAGTTTACTGCCGTCACTCGACGAACCTTTCATTTCAATAAACCCACCAGTAAAAGATGGATCTATACCCGTTGCTTCATTTAAGTTGGTGGGAATATATAAAGTAGTTAATTCGCTGCCTGCGCCCTGCAACACAACACCATTCGGTATGCTTAGCACCTGCGTAAGAATAAAACGCCCCTCGGGTACGTAAACTACATCACCATTATTTGCTGCGGTTAATGCAGCAATAAACGCAGCGCTATCGTCGCTATCGTCATCGGCTATCGCACCGTGATCGGTAACCACATTAATGGTTGGCGATTTTACCGGCGGCTCTTCTTCACCCCAGTGATAACCAGCATAAGACCAATCAGATAACACGCCGCTCGGGTCGTGTTCGGCACCGTTACTGCCCCACAAATTGGTAGTTTGGCCGTAGGCGCTGTGCGCGGTAAAACTAAGGGTATTGACGTTTATTGCCCCGGTCATCCACACGAGTTTTAATTGATGCGTGCCTGCAGGAATTTCTATGTCTTTTAGCGATACAGTTTGCCATTCATCAAACGCTGTACCAGAAACATTTAACACACCCAATGTTTTGTTATTTAGCTGTACTTTTAAGGCACGTGAGTTTTGGTTAGTAGCAACACGAAACACAATATCCATTTTTTGGGTAACAGCAACACTCACATCATAAGCCAACCACTCGCCAGCTTTTGTCCAACCTACCGTGCAGGCCGCACCTTGCGTATCGGTTGACGTTTGCATATCGACAGGGCCATTACCACAATCACCTGAATTTGCGTTGTCTGTATCGTAAGCTGCGACAAAATCCATTGCGGCAATAGTGCTTGGGAGCGATACCGCGGCACCGGATGAACCACCACTAGAGGACGACGAACTAGTGCTACTCGAACTGCTATTAGATGAAGAAGACGAAGAACTGGAGCTAGAACTAGCACCAGGATTAGAGCCACCAGAATTCGCCCCTCCGCCCGAGCCACTGCAGGCAGCTAGAATAAGTGTAGCAATTACAATTAGGAATTGAGTGATAGCAGTAGAAATACGCATTAATGGCTCCTAGGCTTATACAGCCTTTAACTATAACCCCTTATAGAGTAATTTGGGTAGAGGAATACGCCAGCAACCCTAACCTAATTCAAATGGCAACCACTAGCGACAACGTTATTTTTTACATAAGTTATGAACAAATTTTATAATGCTATTCGATTACATATTTAGCCGAATAATAAATGACGAGAAATAATCTTTAATTTAACTAAATGGCTATTAATACAACTCTATTTTATGTGAAGCGTTTCATACAGAAAAGACGAATTAAATCACGAACTATGCATTGCAAAAATATCGCCCATAAAAAACGGCGGGTACTGCCGCCAGCCCCGCCGTTTTTCACAAATTAATTTTTGGTATTTTATTAAGATAATTCGTTTTTATATTTACACCTTAACAATCAATAAAAGAGCCCTTTAAAAAGGACTCTTTTAATACGCATATAAACTCTAACTTTAATTTCATCTAAATGAAAATTACGTAAACTTAATCTACGCGAAAGAGTTTTATTCAGGGTGTCTAGTTCGAATATTTATTACATGCAATTATTGCACACAACAGCAGGTCGAACATCACAAACATTAAGTCTTTATTATTAATTATTTTTATTATTCTATTCATTAATGCCATCTAGCAATTGATTCAAAAAGCTTAATCAATTAACCGGCAGTGACATTTCCTACAAAATTAATTAAAAATTGGTTAACCTGCAAATGAAGTTTTTAGTATTTTCTAACTGGAGCCAGTTTTTGTCTGTTTTTGATACCTAGTACTTATTTTAATGGACTAATTACGATTGTGAGGACGGTATGAAAATACAAAATCCTGCGCTTTCAAACCTAAGAAATTATTTGAAATTAGTATCGCTTTACTATAAGCAGCGCCAAATGCTCCATTAGACGCCAATAATATGCACAGATGCAAACCTTCACTTTCCGCTCACTTTATAGCCAGTATAACCTTACGCTTATTTGTTACTTTTTAACATTGCACCAGCAACCTTTATCGTCAATGCCTTTCGAATAAGATTTATACACCAACTATTACATGGACATAGCCAGTTATAGGCTATATTTATTTCGTTTTATCTGACAGGAGTCACCTATGCCGCTGGCAAAACGTTACATTCCCCTACTATTCATTATCGGCTTACTAGGCTGCTCAGGCGATTCAGCCAATAAAACTAAAACTACTACAGTCAGTAGCGCTCCCTTTATTACCGTTATTTACTATTTAGATGGTATAGAAACAGCTAGATTACCCCCTTACGATATAAATCAACAAGAGTCCAAAACGCTAATTAAATACACGCAAAACCTTGACTTTTATCTACAAGAAACAACAGGATGCGCTGGCCAACAATCATCAGACAAAAAAGCGTTCCTTGTTACCTCTATTAAATCTTGCGAATTACACGTGTACTCTACTACCGCATGCCCCTATACAATGATTGAGTTTCATACAGATAACTCAGTACTAACCAAGCAAGAAACCAACCGCTGTTCTAGCCCTGTCGAAAAACAGATTCCAGCAAATTGGCAGGCTTTTGCGAAAAATTGTGGCGACACAACTATAGGCGATAGTATTAAAGTTAGGTCGCTGCCAATTTCGGGGTTCTGCACTATTGAGCTTGTGGAAAATGGTTTTGATAGGCAATTCACCATTGATACGAGTTTTAATTCAGCAACCATTGACTGGCAATATTTTCAAGCTGACGCTCAATATGAGATTTACATTGGCACTGATTTAAGCGAAGAAAGCAGTGATGCACAAGTACTTCAAGACTGGGATAGAAAAATTGTTTCTGTCTCCAACTTACGCCTCGACAACCTAGAAAACAAAAACTACGAAATAGCTTTTCGCACCCTATACACCAACGGGCTAACATCCCCCCTTGAAAGGGTAGGTGCTATCCAACCCACTTTTCAAAGCACTCGTAACTTTCATTTCGAAAATACACAACCAGACGAATTATTATTTGCAGTACTAGCAGAACCAAATATAGAATTAATTCCAGGAGAAAGTCGCTGGATTCCATTCGTATTATCTGCAGGCAGCGCCAATCGTATTGAATCTCTTGAGTGGTCTCAAGCAGCTGGGCCGACCGTTCAAATATCTCCTTCATCAGATGGTTTAAATATTACCGCACAGGAAGATTACGGCGAAGTTATTATTCAAGGCACTGCGCAGGATTCACTTGACCGCAGTATTACCCGCACACTAACGCTCTCCGTAATTGATACGCCTTTTCCTAAAGCCAAATTATTGCGAGGCAGACACGATGGGAAAGGTGTCGACTTAGTTATTGCCGGAGAAGCTTATACAGCCTCAATGCAAGACGAACTGCTCGAAGATGCTCAATTGGTAGATAAATACGCATTTGATGATTTTGAAGAAATCGCCACTCACAGCTCACTTTGGAATGTTTGGCTAATAGAATCAATTTCTGAAACAAACATCCTTCGCAACAACAAAAATGAATTATTTTTAGCATCAGATTTAAGCGAGGCGTGTACAAGCCCCTTTTCTTATTGCCCAAACGTTCAAGCAGCCTATAACCAAATGACAGCTGCTGTACCGCATGCAGATACAGGGTATGTGCAACTTAACTTGCAATATATAATCGGGGTAGCAAAATATTTAGGTGACTTTGGTATTACATATACATCGAGTACGTCAAAAATTAGCGTACATGAGCTAGGGCATAGCCATGCCTGGCTAAAAGACGAATATGCATCACCCGAAGGAATATCAGGTTATGGAATCAATGTTAGCTCACACTGCTTTCCTCCAAACTTAAGTTGGCTTCATTGGATTGATGATATAAATTCAATTGCAGGCGAACACAGAGACCCCATTAACGACGACGAAGTTGGTTGTTTTCCTAAAGTAAATGGCGGCTACAACGCATACACACCAAGCCGCAACAGCATTATGAACTCGGGAAGAAGATTCGGACCGGTTAATAGGGAACGTTGGGTACTATACACTTGGGCTAAAGCACGCTCTCACTTTAACCCACAGCAACATACAATAACTATTGGCAATAAAGAATATATTGCATTGACCATTGCCCCGCCCTCGCCCGCTCTACTATGGTCTAATACGTGGTACAAAAACGGTGCTGAAATGACACACAGTAAACACAACTATGTATATATTTACCAAGCAGATACACAAAACGAATATTCAGTGAAAGCAACCGATAGCACAGATGCGATTCGCTTAGACGAAGACGGCTTCAGCCGATTTTATTACACTTGGCCATCGAGCGACTCATTACAATAAATTCATTTCAAGCCTAGTTTTAATGTAAATATAAATTTAGCTTTGTGCTCGCCAGTGTAAGGTTTTATTCTTGCACACCTTTCTTCGCAGGAGCACCCATGACCACCACACTAATGATTCAAGGCACCACCAGCGACGCGGGTAAAACTACGCTGGTGGCAGCGCTGTGCCGTATTCTTGCGCGCAAGGGCATTAAGGTGGCGCCGTTTAAGCCGCAGAATATGGCATTAAATTCTGCGGTAACAGAAGATGGTGGTGAGATTGGGCGCGGGCAAGCGGTGCAGGCGCAGGCTGCGGGAATAGCACCGCATACAGATATGAACCCCATTTTATTAAAGCCCAGTACCGATACCGGTGCGCAGGTGATAGTGCACGGCAAAGCGCTAAGCGCAATGGAAGCAGACGCATACCACGACTATAAAAAAGTGGCCATGCAAGCGGTGCTAGAAAGCTACCGAAGATTACAAACACAATACCAAGTTATTGTTGTTGAGGGCGCAGGTAGCCCTGCAGAGATAAATTTGCGCGAAGGCGATATAGCCAATATGGGGTTTGCCGAGGAAGTGGATTGCCCTGTAATTATTATTGCCGATATAGATAAAGGCGGTGTATTTGCGCATTTGGTTGGCACATTAGAATTGCTCTCCGCCAGCGAACAGAAACGCGTGGTAGGGTTTGTAATTAACCGCTTTCGCGGCGATATTGAATTGTTAAAACCAGGCCTAACTTGGCTAGAACAAAAAACCAACAAACCGGTTTTAGGCGTAATACCTTATATTCAAAAATTACACCTTGAAGCCGAAGATGCGTTAACGGCAAATAGCACTGCGGAAAACACCCAACACTTAAAAATTCGTGTACCTGTATGGCAGCGCATTAGCAACCATACAGATTTCGACCCGCTGCGCTTACACCCCCAAGTAGACTTTGCATTTGTAGGGCCAGGGCAAAGCCTCGAAGGCGCCGACTTGATTATTCTACCCGGCACCAAAAACACCATTGCCGACCTAAACTTTATGCGCAGCCAAGGCTGGGATACCCAACTAGCCAAGCACTTACGTTACGGCGGCAAAGTGTTGGGAATTTGCGGAGGCCTACAAATGTTAGGCACAGCCCTGCACGACCCCCACGGCATAGAAAGCCCAGCCAGCAGCGTTAACGGCTTGGGCTACTTAGATTTTGAAACTACGTTCACGCAACACAAAACCCTACTTAACCTACAGGGTGAGTTGCATATAAATGATAAGCCCGTCGCCATTAGCGGCTACGAAATACATGCAGGCCTTTCCACCGGCCCCGCTTTTCAGCGCCCTATTATTTATTGCGAAGGCCAACCCGAAGGCTGCCGCTCGGCCGACGATCAGATTATTGCCACATACTGGCATGGGCTATTTAGTCAACCTAGCGCCACCCAAGCCCTACTCGCATGGGCAGGCTTAACCAACGCCCGCGCGCTAGATTACAGCGCCCTTATCGAAACCGAGCTGACTAGATTGGCCGATGAGGTAGAGCAATGTATGGATATTGATGCATTGTTTCCTACTTTTGCCAGCTAATTCCCAACGCACAAGCTTTGCACTAAGGTGTCCCTGCGGCCTTACTGGCGGTATACTTCGGCCATAATTGACCAAGGGCTAGCCATGAACCAATTCACCACTCGCGCCATTAAAAAAACCCTATCCGCGTTACCCGTTGTGCTTGTTATTGCAGTTAGCACTCTGGCTATTAGCGCCTGCGGCCAAAAGGGCCCGCTAAAGCTGCCAGATGAGCCGGCTAAACCTGCCACTAAAAGCCACAACCACGCCGACAAGTAGTATACTTTCGCGTTTATTACGCTAGTCGGTAGCCCTAAGTCGCCATCTTTATGGCAGCACAGCCTAACTACCCCTATTTTCGAGATTTTTGATCACTATGTCAGACTTTCACTATCAAAACGGCGAACTGTTCGCCGAGCAGTGCTCTCTTAATGCCATCGCCGACGCATTGGGCACCCCTTGCTATGTATACAGCAAAGCCGCCTTTACCCGTGCCTATCAGGATTACGCCAACGCCCTTGGCAATCACCCAGGCATGGTGTGCTACGCAGTAAAAGCCAACTCGAACATTGCAGTGCTGCAAGTATTGGCAAAGCTAGGTGCAGGTTTTGATATTGTGTCGTCTGGCGAATTGCGCCGCGTGCTTAAAGCCGGTGGCCAACCTAACCGTATTATTTTTTCTGGGGTTGGTAAAACCCGTGAAGAAATGCGCGAAGCATTAGAAGTAGGTATTGCCTGCTTTAACGTAGAATCGGAAGCAGAGCTTGAGCGCTTGGCAGACGTGGCCGCCGAACTGGGCGTAGTTGCCTCTATTTCTTTACGCGTTAACCCAGATGTAGACGCCAAGACTCACCCGTATATTTCTACCGGCTTAAAAGAAAACAAATTCGGGATAGATATACAGCGCGCACCTGCGGTGTACGCTCGCGCAAGCGAACTCGCCAGCCTTAAGGTTGTGGGTGTAGATTGCCACATAGGGTCGCAGCTTACCGAGCTTACCCCGTTCTTAGACGCGTTAGACCGTTTGCTTCAACTGGTAGATACCCTAGCCGAAACAGGCATCACCATTGAGCACTTAGACATAGGCGGCGGCTTGGGCGTAACCTATCGCGACGAAGTGCCCCCTGCAGTAGCCGACTACTTAACGCAAATTAAAGCCAAGTTGGGTGATCGCAAATTAGCCATTATTATGGAACCGGGCCGCTCTATTGCCGCCAATGCCGGCGTAATGCTTACCGAAGTTGAGTTTTTAAAGCCCACCGAGCATAAAAACTTTGCCATTATCGACGGTGCCATGAACGACAATATCCGCCCTGCGCTTTATCAAGCTTGGCAGGACGTAAAACCACTAAGCCAGCGCGAAGGCGAAACCCAACAGTGGGATTTAGTAGGCCCAGTGTGTGAAACCGGCGACTTTTTAGCAAAAGACCGCGCATTAGCATTGCAAGCTGGCGACCGTTTAGCGTTAATGTCTAGCGGCGCTTACGGGTTTGTAATGAGCTCTAACTACAACACCCGCGGCCGCGCAGCGGAAGTACTTGTCGATGGCGACAAATACTTTGTAGTGCGCGAGCGCGAAAGCTTTGAGGATTTAATTCGAGGCGAACATTTATTACCCTAATACGCTCATAAGGCGTAAGCACTTTTAGGTTAAACACCAAACACTAAGGCACACCATGCGACTTCGCTTTACCAAAATGCACGGCCTAGGCAACGACTTTGTAATGATCGATGCCATAAGCCAGCGCGTCACCATTACCCCAGAGCGAGCGCGCCAACTGGCCGACCGCCATTTTGGTGTGGGCTGCGATCAAGTATTGGTTGTAGAAACACCCGATTCCCCCGACGCCGATTTTAAATACCGCATTTTTAATCACGATGGCAGTGAAGTAGAAAACTGTGGCAACGGCGCCCGCTGCTTTGCGGTGTTTGTGCGGCAGCGCGGACTAACGGCAAAAAGCGTTATTACCGTAGAAACAGCCGTGGGCCGCATGGTGTTACATGTACAAGAAGACGATCAAGTTACTGTCGATATGGGCGCACCTATTCTTAGCCCCGCCGATATTCCCCTCGCAGCGCCGCAGCAGGCAACCAGTTATACACTGCCAACGCAAGGCGCAGGCGATATAACAATTGGTGCCGTTTCTATGGGCAACCCCCATGCGGTGTACTGTGTTAACGACTGCAAAACCGCGCCGGTAGAAACCCTCGGCCCAGAAATAGAAGCCCACCCTCACTTCCCTAAAAAAGTGAATGCCGGCTTTATGCAGGTAGTTAGCCCCAGCGAAATTAACCTGCGCGTATACGAGCGCGGCGCAGGCGAAACCTTAGCTTGCGGGACCGGTGCGTGTGCCGCTGTGGTTGCTGGGCGTTTGCAGGGCTTGCTTGAAAACACCGTAAAAGTAAACCTGCCTGGCGGCAGCCTTTCTATAACGTGGGAAGGTGTAGACAGCCCAGTAATGATGACCGGGCCTGCCACCACGGTATTTCATGGACAAGTTAAGATATGAGTAACCGAGACGCGTCAATTACCGATCAGCGAGTTGCAGAGTATTTAGCCGAAAACCCCGATTTTTTTGTTAAACACTCTCGTCTTTTGGGCGAATTAGAATTACCCCACGATAGCGGTAAAGCGGTATCGCTAGTAGAGCGGCAGGTGTCTGTTTTACGCGATCGCAATATGGATATGCGCCAACGCCTAAGTAACCTGTTAGATAACGCACGCGAGAACGACCGCCTGTTCGAAAAAAGTAAGCGCCTTGTCTTAGCCCTACTGGAATGTAACGACCTAGGCGATTTAGTTGATGCCCTCTATTACAGCTTCGATAAAGAATTTAATATTCAACACACCCGCTTAATTATTTTTGGCAACCATCAAACCGTCCCCTCGACTGCAGCGCGCATAGAAAACCTGCATGTTGCACGCGATGTAATAGGCCGCAGAATTAAATCCCCCAAAGCGGTAAGCGGCGGCATTAAAGACGATGAGTGTAAATTTTTATTTGATAAAGACGCGCCCCACATTGGCAGCGCTGCAATGTCGGTGCTTATTCACAGCAAACCGCTAGGCGTATTGGCAATAGGCAACGAAGACCCTAAATTTTACCACTCTGGCATGGGCACAATATTTTTAGGCTATATAGCCGAAGTGCTAAACCGGCTTCTGCCCAAATATATAAAAAATTATTAAACCTCTGTTTACCGGCAAGTAAGCACTCACCCGCACAAAGGTATCACACATAAAAAACGGGCTGATGCACAACATCAACCCGTTTTTTATTGGCTAGCTAAGCGAACTCAACAGCAATAAGCGTTTACCTTAAATAGGTTGGCCGCCGTAGCTGGAAGTTGGCTTTTTGGGTGGATCTGCCACCACGTTGGCTGGAATCTCATTAATGCGACCGCCACTAGCTAAAAAAGCTTCCATTTCTGCCTGCAACCGAGCGCGCTCTGCCTCTTTGGCTGTAAGTGAATTACCGTATTCACCATACTCGCTCTCGCTGTTATCGTCTTCCTCAATTACGTCTTCTTCTGCAAAGAAATCGTCATCATCACTCATTACTTTTCACCTTCCGCTAAACCAAAAAACAAATCAAATAGACTTACTACAAAACACTACAAAATTCGTTAACAAGGTAACTACGCTTATTTTATAGCTCAGCCTTTGGTTAAACTCATCAAAATAATGCAATTTTGTTAGTCTTTTTTGTTCTAGATTTCGCTAAAAAATGCCGTGTTAGTTATTTTCGGTAATAAAAAACCAACACAAACGCGCCACACACCCCGCAAAATATACAGCTCAAATAAAAAAGGCCCCCGTTTGGGAGCCTTTAGTAGCTTGCAATAAAACTGGCCGGTTAAATGTTAAACCGCCTCTGGGCCAGTTTCGCCGGTGCGAATGCGAATCACCTCTTCGCACGGCGTAATAAAGATTTTGCCATCGCCAATTTTGCCGGTTTGCGCCGCTTTAGAAATGGCTTCTACGGCTTGATCAATAAGCTCATCACCCAATACTAGCTCTAATTTTACCTTAGGCAAAAAGTCGATAACGTACTCGGCCCCTCTATAAAGCTCTGTGTGACCCTTCTGACGACCAAAACCCTTAACTTCGGTTACGGTCATGCCTTGCACGCCAATTTCAGACAGCGCGTTGCGCACGTCGTCTAGTTTGAACGGCTTAATTACAGCTGTAATCAGTTTCATAGATAAACCCTTTATGCACCTGTGTGTACGATATTTTTTTATAGCAGAAGCGATTAACAGCCTAACAGGTGGCTAATCGGCTCTTTTATTAGTATTTCAGCTCTTACTTGAGGCGATTGTTCACAAAACAACCACCCACACTAAATCTGAATATGTTTGCTAAATTTACACCCTTATTGGGTGAAATACAAAAACTGCACTCACGCGGGGCATAGATTCGGCCAACCACAAACGCCAGACGAAAAAAAACCGGAGGCCTAAGCCCCCGGTTTTTTAATCAAACCCTAAGGTTTAGATTATTTGCCATTGGTGAATTCTGGGTAGGCTTCCATTCCGCACTCGGAAAGATCCACACCTTCGAACTCTTCTTCTTCGCTTACGCGTACACCGATCACTAGTTTGATTAAGAACCAAACAGCTAGGCTAGTACCAAATACCCAAGTGAAGATAGTTAATGCACCAATGATTTGACCGCTGAAGCTAGAAGCATCGTTAGTAACAGGTACTAACAACAAGCCCAACAAACCAACTACACCGTGAACAGAGATAGCGCCCACAGGATCATCAATTTTTAGCTTATCTAAAGTAAGAATGCTGAATACAACCAACAAGCCACCTAGGCCGCCAAACAAAGTAGCTTGTAAAGCAGATGGGGTTGAAGGCTCTGCAGTAATAGCAACCAAGCCTGCCAATGCACCGTTTAGAGCCATAGTTAAGTCAGCTTTACCAAACAGTATACGCGCCAAGATAAGTGCAGATACTAAACCACCTGCAGCGGCAGCATTGGTATTCATAAATACGATTGCTACTGAGTTAGCGCTTTCTACAGAAGCGGTAGCCAATACAGAACCACCGTTAAAGCCGAACCAACCCATCCACAGGATGAAAGTACCCAAAGTAGCTAAAGGTAAGTTTGCACCAGGAATCGCGTTGATTTGACCGTTCGGGCCGTATTTACCTTTACGAGCGCCCAATACTAATACACCAGCTAGCGCTGCAGCAGCACCAGCCATGTGAACAATACCGGAACCAGCAAAGTCAGACCAACCTAAGTCACCTAAGGTGTACATGCCAAATACAGAGTTTCCACCCCAAGTCCAACCGCCTTCCACTGGGTAAATAACACCACACATTACAACAGCGAAAGCTAAGAAAGCCCAAAGTTTCATACGCTCTGCAACCGCACCAGACACAATAGACATTGCAGTAGCAACGAATACAACCTGGAAGAAAAAGTCTGCAGAAGGTGCATAGCTAGCTGGCTCTTCTGCGCCAGTTACACCATCACCAGTGATAGTTGTTAAGAAGTAGTCGCCGCCGTACATAATTGCATAACCACATACAAAGTACATGATGCAAGCAATAGCAAACAGAGCAACGTTTTTAGTTAAAATTTCTGTCGTATTCTTTGAACGAACCAAACCAGCTTCTAACATTGCGAAGCCGGCGGCCATCCACATAACCAGTGCGCCACATACCAAGAAATAAAAGGTATCTAATGCGTACTGCAATTCAAATATGGAGTTTTCCATAGCAGTTCTCCGAGTTTTGGATTCTACTTATAAATTAAAATTAAAGTGCGTCTTCGCCGGACTCGCCGGTGCGAATGCGGATAACTTGTTCAAGAGCTGAAACGAATATTTTTCCGTCTCCAATCTTGCCGCTGTGCGCTGCTTTGCTGATGGTTTCTACAACAGAATCCACCTGATTATCTGCTACCGCTACTTCCAATTTAGTTTTTGGCAGAAAGTCCACTACGTACTCTGCACCACGGTATAGCTCTGTATGACCTTTTTGACGGCCGAAACCTTTTACTTCAGTTACTGTAATACCTTGCACACCAATTTCTGATAATGCTTCGCGTACTGCATCCAATTTAAAAGGCTTAATTACGGCAGTAATTAATTTCATAAGACTGCTCCTTATTTTTTTGCAGCTAAATTGGCTGCTGTTTAAAAAAACAGCCGGCACCTAATAAATAGATGCCGGCTGAATCAATTACTCGCCGATTGGCAAGCTGTATGAAACTACGAATTTAACATCGCCATCAACTTCGACCATATCGCCAGAATCTTCATCGATATCACCATCGTTAGACGATACTATTTTGCTTAAAGTAAAAGAAAGATTGTCATTGTAGGAGTAAGCAACATTTAAGTGTGTAGCTTCGTCAGTGTCACCACTATGACTACCCAAAAGTACATTAAACTTATCGAAAGTAGCATCCAAAGTTACGTAGCTATAATCGTCTGCACCTTCAACATTGCCGTAGTAAGTCAAGGCAACAGGGCCGTAACCTACAGAAATAACTGCATCCATTAAATCGCCGATATTGGTTTCTTCTAACTCAGCGGTATCTTCGTCGTCGAGGTAGCCAGCACCTGTTGGGTATACGTAGCTCCACAAGCTAACGTCGTAGGAGAAATCACCAACTTCACCACCGTAACCGATGTATAGGTCATACTCAGTCCCCGCAGCAGTATCACCAGATGAACCCCAAATACCAGTGTAGAAACCATTTTGGCTAAAGTTTAAATCACCAGATACAGCAGGAGTGCCTGTACCTAGGTCGTAACCACGCCACAAGTAAGTAGAAGCTACACCAACAGAAGCAGAAACTTCTGCGTTAGCAACAGGTGCCATAGCGGCAACAGCCATAGTTGAAGCGGCTACTGCAGTGGCCAATAATTTTTTAGTTGAGTTCATAATGCTTCCTCCAATAGAAGTATTTTTTGTCTAGTTTTAATTAAGTGTTCGTTGATAAACATAACGAGCGATCTTGCCTAGGTTTTAGCACTTTCCACGCCAACTTTAATATTCCTTTAAATATCAATAACTTAAAACATTAAAGCGCGAATTTTGATCAACACCAAAACTCGCAAGGCACAAATATGGTGCAATCCCCTATGGCATGCTCACCATATACGCACCAGAATGATTCAAACAGTTATTCACCATGCAAAATGTGACTAAAGGCGCCAAAATCTTTAGGTTTTTATCGCAAAATCATCTAACGGTGCACTTTTCATGGGTTTTGGGCCAAAAAAAAGCGCCCTCGAAGGGGCGCTTTTGGGTGCATACCTTAAAACAACTAAACAGTAAGGAACTTACGCACCTCTGTTTCATTCATGTCTGCCACATTTCCGCTCAGTGTTACTAGGCCTCTGTCCATAACGGCATAGGTGTCGCCCAGTGCACGAGCAAACTCAAAATACTGCTCTACCAATATAATGGCCATATCACCCTGCTGGCGCAGAATATCTATCACGTTATGTATATCTTTAATAATGGAGGGCTGAATACCTTCTGTAGGCTCATCTAAAATAAGCATTTGCGGCTGAGTAACCAAAGCGCGGGCAATGGATAACTGCTGCTGTTGCCCGCCAGAGAGGTCTCCACCGCGACGTGCAAGCATTTTGCGCAATACGGGGAACAAATCGAAAATTTCATCCTTAATTTTGCGATGGCCGCGCGGCAACGTTGCAAAGCCGGTTTGTAAATTTTCTTTTACGGTTAATTGCGAAAAAATTTGCCTACCTTGCGGCACATAAGCAATGCCCCGCTTGGCGCGGTCAGCGGCGGGTAATTTAGTTATGTCGTCACCATTCCAAATAATAGTGCCAGCACTTACTGGGTGCCGCCCCGTAACCGCCTGCATTAAGCTCGACTTGCCCACACCGTTGCGACCAAGAATACAACTTACTTTGCCTTTTTCTGCTTTTAAACTTACACCTTGCAACGCCAAGCTCGCGCCGTAATGCAAATTTATATTTTGTGCATCTAACATAATTTCACCAGGGTTACCCAAGCCTAGCGGCCCAGGTATACCTCCACAACGCGTTTATCACTAGACACTTTATCGAGTGTCCCCTCGGCCAGTACGCTACCTTCGTGCAGTACCGTAACCTTGCAATCAAGTGCACGCACAAAATCCATATCGTGCTCTACCACTATTACCGAGTGCTCTTGGCTAATTTCTTTTAGCAGTTTGGCAGTTTCCATTGTTTCGTAGTCGGTCATGCCGCCGGCGGGTTCATCCACCAGTAGCACTTCCGGCTCTTGAATTAACAACATGCCAATTTCTAACCATTGCTTTTGCCCGTGCGACAAGTTTTGTGCAAGGTCGTCGGTTTTTTCTGCTAAGCCAATTTGCTTAATAATTTCTTCAATACGTAATTTCTTGTCGTCGCTAAGTTTCCAAAATAAGGTTTGAAAAATACCGCGATTACCGGCCAAGGCAAGTTCCATGTTATCCCACACGGTTAAGCTTTCTATTACCGTGGGTTTTTGAAACTTGCGACCAATACCCATGTTGGCAATATCGGTTTCGTCGTGACGGGTTAAATCAATGGTGTCTTTGAATTTAACATCGCCCTCATCGGGTTTAGTTTTGCCGGTAATAATATCCATCATGGTACTTTTACCCGCGCCGTTGGGGCCAATTATGGCTCGCAACTCACCGGGGGCAATATCCAAAGACAAATTATTAATTGCCTTAAAGCCATCAAACGATTTGGTTACACCGCTTAGGTATAAAATGCTTTGTACTTTTTTATGTGAGGTCTCTAACATTATTTGGCCTCCTCGGTTACCGCTTGCGCTTTATTCGCCAATAGCTTTTCAACAAAACCAAGGGCGAGAAATTTTGGCTTTAACCAGGCAACTAAATTATCGAAGTACTTGGCACAGCCGTACAAGCTAACCAAAGCAAATATCAGCATGACAAAGCCATTTATATCCATGCCAAATAATTTACATAGCAGCATATAAAAGCTCGACGCCACAACACTAATAATAACCCCAACAATTACGCCGGCATTGGCATAAATGGTGGAAACAACAAAAATTCCGCCCAACATAAACAGCCACATTTCTGGCATAGCACCGGTGTAAAACGATTTAACGTAGTTAACTACCACAGCACCAATAACAGCACCGTACAAAGTACCACGCCCACCGAGCGCCACCCAAATAACAATTTCGATAGAGTTAACAGGGTTAAATTCACCGGGGTTAATAATGCCAACCTGCGGCACAAACAATGCGCCAGCAATACCGGCCAACACAGCAGACAACACAAACACAAATAATTTGTAATGCTCTACTCTGTAGCCTAAAAAGCGGCTGCGGCTTTCTGCATCGCGTATTGATACAAGCACACGGCCAAACTTACTGGTGGTTATAAACCGGCACAATAAATAGGCACAAATAACAGCTCCACCAGATAACATAAATAGCGTTATACGGGTGGCATTTGCTTGAATATCAAAACCGAGAATATCTTTAAAATCCGTAAGGCCGTTATTGCCGCCAAAACCGAAATCGTTCAAAAAGAAAGCCTGCATTAATGCATAGGTCATGGCCTGAGTAATAATAGAAAGGTATACCCCTGTCACGCGCGAGCGAAACGCCAGCCAACCAAACACAAAGGCAAGTAAGCCCGGCACCAACAACACCATTAACATGGCAAAGCCGAAATTATCAAAGCCCATCCAATACCAAGGTAGCTCTTGCCAATTTAAAAACACCATAAAGTCGGGTAGCTCGGCGTTGCCATACATGCCTCTATCGCCAATTTGACGCATTAGGTACATGCCCATGGCGTATCCACCAAGTGCAAAAAAAGCACCGTGGCCCAAACTTAAAATACCGCAATAACCCCACACTAAATCTAACGCTAATGCTAATAATGCATAGCACAGGTATTTACCTATTAGGGTCATGGTGTAAGTAGGCACATGTAAAAATGAGCCTTCGGGCATTAATATATTGGATAACGGCACAAGCACGGTAAGTGCAAACAGTGCAGCCAATACGTATCGGCCTAATGTATCGTTCTGGATTAATTTATAGATCATTGTATTTTTCATTATCAATCCTCCACAAACCGGCCTTTAAGTGCGAATAAACCGCGCGGCCGCCATTGAATAAACAAGATAATGAAAATAAGCACCATAATCTTACCTACAACTGCGCCAACTTCTGGCTCTAGGAATTTAGTAACAACCCCCAAACCCATTGCCGCAAAGAAAGTACCCAGTAAGTTACCTACCCCGCCAAATACAACCACCATAAAAGAATCGATAATAAAACCTTGGCCAAGGTTGGGGCCCACATTGGTAATTTGGCTAATGGCCACACCGGCAATACCGGCAATACCCGACCCCAAACCAAAGGTAAGTGCATCTACATGGCTAGAGCGAATACCCATAGAGTTTGCCATAGCGCGGTTTTGAGTTACTGCGCGCATTTGTAAACCCAATAAGGTTTTTTTCAATAGCAGCGCCAACATACCCAATACAAATAGAGCAAATATAAATATATAAATACGGTTATAGGTAAAGCTAAGCGCGCCGTTTACCACCCACGAACCGGACATCCACTCGGGGGTAATAACCGGTACGTTATTGGAGTGATATACACGCACCGCTTGCTGTAACAACAAACTAATGCCGAAGGTAGCCAGCAGCGTATCTAATGGGCGACCGTACAAATGGCGAATGACGGTGCGCTCTATGACTACCCCTACCGAACCCGACACCAGAAAGGCCGCTGGAATGGCAATAAATAAAGAGTATTCAATTAGGCCAGGAAAAAACTGCTGAACCGCAAAAGTTGTGTAAGCCCCTAGCATTATCATTTCGCCGTGGGCCATGTTAATTACACCCATTACACCAAAAGTAATTGCTAAACCAATGGCCGCTAACAACAATACAGAACCAAGGCTTAAACCAAATACAACATTTTCTGTAAAGCCAAAGAAGGCAAGCTTAGTATCTACCCACTCTACCTTTGTTGCGGCTAAGGTGGTTACCTTTTCGTCTTGCTCTAGGTAGTTACCATTTTCATCTTTTTCTAATATGCGGCGCAATTCTGCCACCGCTTCAGTTTCTACCGAGTTGCCCATGGCATCTACGGCAGCTAAACGCAGCTCCTGATCGCTGCTATTAATATCTATACGCGCTAGAGCTATGCTCACTAGCTCTTTTACCTGCGCACTTGTTTCGGCCTCTTTAGCTTCTACCAGTACCTCACGCAATGCTGGGGTAGGGTTTTTAATAAGGTCTCGCGCAGATTGAATGCGAATAGCTTTATTGGGGTTGCGTAAACGCAGTGCGGCAACCTGAGTGTTTATTTCGCCACGCAACTTGTTGTTGGTGCGAATTTTTTTGCTATCGCGACGGCCTACTTCACCGAGGTCTTCGTCGGTAAGTGGGTCGGTTAGCCTATAACCATTTTCTGATTCAGTAGCGATAACAATTTTGTTGTCTGATTTACGATAGTGTAGCGAGCCGTCTGACATGGCCATCAGTACTGGCAACACGCGCGGGTCGGATAACTTAGATAGTTCTTGCACCGCTTCCGATTTATCGCTAAAGGAAGGCGCATTGAGATTATTTACCAACTCGTCAAAAGTCAGTGACCAAGCACTTACGGCCATCGTCAAAGACAAAACGAGCAAAGCGGTTTTGATTAGTATTTTCATTGTAGTTCCGCGAAGTCGTTGAGATTGTAAAAGGCCCAGCAAGCCGAGCCTTTTACACCAACAGCAACTCAACGCTTGCACCAGAGTTGAATTGCTGTGGCTGATTGGTTCTAAAGTTAAACGTATTTAAACAGCTTGAGGTTAAGCGCTTAAATTAGAAGTTTTGACCAGAACACTTTTTGGTTTCGGTATTGTAGTTACCGCAATTGACAGCAGGGTTCTGCCAGTCAGAGATGATTTTTGCACTTTCTGGTAAAAAGTCAGTCCATGCATCACCTGGTACTTCGGCTTCGGTTTCCCAAACAGTTTCAAATTGACCGTCTGATTGAATCTCGCCAATTAATACAGGCTTAGTGAAGTGATGGTTAGGTAATACTTTAGCGATACCGCCAGTAAGGTTAGCAACTTCAATACCGTACATAGCTGGGCGCACTTTATCTACTTCGGTGCTCTTCGCTTTTTCTACAGCCTTGGCCCACGCTTTAAAGCCGATGTAAGTCGCTTCCATAGGGTCGTTGGTTACGCGCTTATCGTCTTTAATAAACTTATGCCATGCAGCAATAAACTCGTCGTTTGCTTTGGAATCTACGCTCATAAAGTAGTTCCAAGCAGCCAAGTGGCCAACAAGAGGTGCAGTGTCGAAACCAGATAGCTCTTCTTCACCAACAGAAAACGCTACTACAGGAATATCTTCTGCAGAAATACCAGCGTTAGCTAATTCTTTGTAGAAAGGTACGTTTGCATCACCGTTTACGGTAGAAACAACGGCGGTTTTCTTTCCTTTAGAACCGAACTTTTTAATTTCTGCTACACGGGTTTGCCAATCTGCGTGACCGAATGGCGTGTAGTTAATAGAAATATCTTCTTTGGCAACGCCTTTACTAATTAAGTATTGCTCAAGAATTTTGTTGGTGGTACGTGGGTAAACGTAATCGGTGCCTTCAAGTACCCAACGCTTAACTGAGCCGCCATCTTCGCTCATCAGGTAATCTACAGCAGGAATAGCTTGTTGGTTGGGCGCAGCACCAGTGTAGAAAACGTTTTTAGATGACTCTTCGCCTTCGTACTGTACTGGGTAGAAAAGTAAACCGTTTAGCTCTTCAATTACTGGCAAAACAGATTTACGTGATACAGATGTCCAACAGCCGAAAATAACATCTACTTTTTCTTTCTCTAAAAGTTCGCGAGTTTTTTCTGCGAACAAAGGCCAGTTAGACGCAGGGTCTACTACTACTGCTTCTAGTTTTTTACCTAGCAAGCCGCCTTTTTTGTTTTGCTCTTCAACCATCATTAACACTGTATCTTTTAGTGTTGTTTCGCTGATAGCCATAGTGCCGGTTAATGAATGTAGAACACCAACTTTAATAGTGTCTGCCGCTTGAGCGGTGTATGCACCCAAGGCCATTACTGCTGCCCCTAATGCCACCCCAGATTTTTTTACTAATTTTTTCATCGTGGTCTCCATTTTTTACGCACCTACGTTTTTATATTTGGTTTTATATAAAATGTTTTTATACAAAAGCGAGGCTATGCAACGCAGAAATAGTGCCAACGTTTCAACGCGCAGGCATATTTAGCAAAAAAATTGTTTAAGTGGCTGAAATAAATGAAGTTTTTGTCACAATCTAATTAGGGTAATTTCTGCTTCATGTGTTAACCAATTGGTTAAGGCACACTTTAAGTGCACGCAAATGCACGCAAAGCTCGAATTATCACCAGATTGGTGCAGCCATTAAGGCGCATGAAATAGAAGAAGATTTGAAGCGATAAAGCCGTGGCGTGGAAGGAACCCTTCCACGCATAAACGCTAGTGAAGCACCAAAAAGATACCAAGTATTAAAGCAAACAGACCAATAGCAGCCTGAATTAAGCCCTGATAAAGTGCACCTACACGGCCAACTTGCTTAAAGGTTTGCGCTAAAAGAGTGCCCAGCACGAGCATCCCTAGTGCAACCCCAACACTAAATAGCGTTACATAGGCTACGCCTATTATGGGGTTGGCGAGTTTCGATGCAGGCAAAATCGCCAATAATGGTGCGGAGCCAGCCGTACCGTGAATAAGCCCAATTAGCGGCGCCGAGGTAATGGCGCGCGGGCTTTCAACATCTGTATTTTGGCCCTTGCTTAAACCTGAGTAAAAGCGCCATAACGAGTAACCACCTATGGCTATTAGCATGTAGGCAACCGTTTGCTCTGCAAAACTACTTAACTGCGCGGGTATAGCAAAGCCGAGTATAAATACCGCCGCCGCGAGCATTAGCATGGCGGTACCATGCCCTAGCGACCAGTGCACAGCAAAACGCCAATAGGGCGAGCGCGGGCCATCCGCCACACTTATGCCACCTACCGCCGCTACGTGGTCTGGGTCGAAGGCATGCAATATACCTAGCCCTACTCCCATTATTAAAAAAGTTGATATTGCTACTATTTCCATAACTGCCTCACTTAGACGGTGTCAACATGCCCTGCTTTTCTATAAAGCTAACAATATCTTCTACACCTGTACCATTTTTTAAGTTGGAGAATACAAAAGGTTTGTTGCCACGCATTTTTTTCGCATCGCGATCCATCACGCCCAAGTCGGCGCCGACTAATTCAGCCAAGTCGATTTTATTGATAATAAGCAGGTCTGATTTAGTAATGCCTGGCCCACCTTTACGGGGAATTTTATCGCCGGCAGACACATCAATAACATAAAGGGTTAAATCCGATAATTCCGGGCTAAATGTAGCTGCTAAATTATCGCCACCGCTTTCTATTAAAATTACATCTAAATTGGCGAAGCGATCTTGCAATTCTGCCACCGCAGATAAGTTCATAGATGCGTCTTCACGAATTGCCGTGTGCGGGCAACCGCCGGTTTCTACACCTAGAATTCTATCGGCTTCTAACACTTCGTGACGCAATAAAAACTCGGCGTCTTCGCGCGTGTAAATATCGTTAGTAATAACAGCAATGTTATATTTTTCTTTAAGAATTGCGCACAGCACTTTTACCAAAGCTGTTTTGCCGGAGCCCACAGGGCCACCAATACCTAAACGCAATGCTGGTTTTGTTGTTGTCATAAACTACCTCGTTAAGATCTAAATAATCGCGAGTATTGGCGCTCGTGCTTAGCAGAAGCAATTGCTAATGCAGGCAAGCCTGCGCCCAACTCATCATCTTTTAAAATAAATGCTTTTTCGCAAGCCGGTGCGATATTAGGCTGCAACGCTAAAATTACTTTTTGCGCCTGCGTTTGCCCAAAGGGTACAAGCTTGGTTGCCGCAGCCACTTGGTTTTCTAACCACGTCCATGCAAAGCCCTGTAACAATTGCTCTATAGGTACTTGCCAATGCACACCAGCTAAGGCAAACAAAGTCGCGAACGCCGGTTTTTCTACTTCGGCGGCATGGGGTATTTCTAGCGAAATTAATAATCGCTTTAGGGCAATACCTAATTGATCGTCTTCTAACAATAACTCGTGCGTTTCTCGGCCTGCGCGTAAAAAGTGATTCCAATATTTTACCTGCTCTATATCGCCCTGTTGCCACGCTTTATAAATACGCACCAACACCGGCATATCAAGCTCGGCCAAACTATTTTCCATTACACCTGCTATCCATGCACTTACATCCGCTTCGGTTTTTAACCAACCACCATCTACCGCAAACTCCAACCCTTGCGAATAGGCATAAGCACCCACCGGTAAGGCTGGGCTTACTAGGTACATGAGTTTTTGTAAACTATTATTGTTGAACATAGGGTACAGGTTTCTGTTAATCAGCTTACAGTTAATGGCTGTGATCGTGGTGGTGATCATGAGAGTGACCGTGAGAATGGCTGTGCCCTCCTCCATGCCCTGTTGTACCGTGGTAAGCGCCCGACTCTGGCGTAAACGGGGCTTGTGCAGCAGTAACCGTTAAGCCCAAGCCACGTACCATATCGTCTAGTACGTGATCGTGCAGGTAGGCGAGCTTTGTTGGGTCTACTTGTAATGGCACGTGACGATTACCTAAGTGGTATGCCGCGCGCATTAGTTGATGCGTATTTTCTGCCGTCACTTCACTTACACTTTCTTTTGCGGCAACGACGGTAATAATTTCACCGCATTTAGATTGCAACCCTTCGCCGTGCGCAAGTACATAGCCGCGTTCTATAAACCAGCCTAAATCTTTACCGCAAGTTGTTTGCGTTTTGTGGCGGCTTTTTTGGCGCTCGTCGAAACGCAACTCTACGGTTAATTGGGTTTGTTTGTTCTGCATTTCTTGCGCAGGAATTACTTCATAAATTTCTAACATATTGTTCTCTTACTTATTGCGTTACGAATAGCGCTTACCTATGCGTTCTGCCAATTTATTCAACTTATCTATATTAAACCTATTTCTATGCTACCTATACGTATGCAACATAGCACACTGCAAGCTCGGTAAAGAGAGGGGCAGGCTGAAATGCCCACGGTAAGGATGCCGTGAGCAAGCTACACAGATGTATTCACGCGCTTTCAGGCAGCCCCGCCCTTTGCCGAGCGGATTCGAAGCTCCCCCACCTTTTTAAGGCCTATACCCAAACAACTAAAATAGGAAATACCGCTGTGCCATAGGTAATTCTTCTGCAGGTTCGCAGGTAAGTAATTGGCCATCCGCTCTTACTTCGTACGTTTCGGGGTCAACTTCCATATGCGGCTGGTAAGCGTTGTGTACCATATCGGCTTTGGTTACGCTGCGGCAATTTTTAACAGCCACTAAGCGACGCTCTAATTGAAAGTAATCGCTAATACTCGCATCTATAGCCGCTTGGCTTACAAAACTTACAGAGGTTTGTTTACAGGCTTGACCATAGGCGCCAAACATTTTGCGATAATGCACAGGCTGCGGCGTGGGAATAGAAGCGTTAGGGTCCCCCATAGGTGCAGCGGCAATAGCACCGCCCTTTATTATTAAAGAAGGTTTAACGCCAAAAAAGGCGGGCTTCCACAAAATAATATCCGCCAGCTTGCCTACTTCTATCGAACCCACTTCGTGTGCAACACCGTGCGCTAACGCGGGGTTAATAGTGTATTTCGCAATGTAGCGTTTTGCGCGAAAGTTATCTGCGCCTGTGCCTTCATCCTCGGGCAGTAAACCACGCTGCACTTTCATTTTATGTGCCGTCTGCCAAGTGCGGCAAATAACTTCGCCCACCCGCCCCATTGCTTGCGAGTCGGATGCAATCATAGAAAAAGCACCTAAATCATGCAGAATATCTTCTGCCGCAATAGTTTCTTTACGAATACGCGAATCGGCAAAGGCAACGTCTTCTGGAATATTAGGGTCGAGGTGGTGGCATACCATAAGCATATCTAAATGCTCATCTACCGTATTAACGGTATAGGGACGCGTAGGGTTGGTTGAAGAAGGCAATACGTTTGAACTACCACACGCTTTGATAATATCTGGCGCGTGACCACCCCCAGCACCCTCGGTGTGATAGGTGTGAATAGTGCGGCCTTTAAACGCAGCAAGTGTATCTTCCACAAAGCCCGATTCGTTTAACGTATCGGTATGAATCGCCACTTGCACATCGTAGTTTTCTGCAACGGTTAAACAATTATCAATAGACGCAGGTGTTGTACCCCAATCTTCGTGCAGTTTTAAACCGAGCGCACCCGCTTCTAATTGCTCATTCAAACCACCAGGTAAACTTGCATTACCTTTACCTAAAAAACCTAAGTTCATGGCAAAGCTTTCACCTGCTTGCAACATTTTGCCTATATGCCATTTACCTGGGGTACAGGTTGTTGCGTTGGTGCCGGTTGCTGGCCCTGTGCCACCACCAATCATTGTGGTAGTGCCACTCATAAGCGCTTCGTCTATTTGTTGTGGGCAAATAAAATGAATATGAGAGTCTATTGCGCCTGCGGTAAGTATTTGACCTTCACCTGCAATCACTTCTGTGCAGGGGCCAACAATAATTGTTACACCAGGTTGAATATCGGGGTTACCCGCTTTACCTATTGCAGAAATTCGACCATTCTTGATTGCCACATCGGCTTTAACAATGCCCCAGTGATCGAGAATTAGCGCGTTAGTAATTACGGTATCTGGTGTTTTATCACTGGTGGCTTGGCTTTGGCCCATGCCATCGCGAATTACTTTACCGCCGCCAAACTTTACTTCTTCGCCGTAAATGGTGAAGTCTTTTTCTACTTGTATCCATAATGCGGTATCCGCTAGGCGTACTTTGTCGCCAACGGTTGGGCCATACATATCAGCGTAGGCACGTCTGCTAATTTTGCTCATGTTATAGCTCTCCCATTATTTCGCCGCGGAAACCGTAAATAATTTTGTTACCTGAAACTTCAACTAACTCTACTTCGCGATCTTGGCCCGGCTCAAACCGCACTGCGGTACCGGCAGCAATGTTTAAACGATAGCCGCGTGTTTTTTCTCGGTCGAAAACAAGTGCTGGGTTAGTTTCGTAAAAATGATAATGGGAGCCAACTTGAATAGGACGGTCGCCACTGTTTTCTACGGTTATTGTGAGCCTTGCTCTGCCTTCGTTTAATATTATTTCGCCGGGTTGAATATCGTATTCGCCTGGTTTCATTGCAGCACCCTCCTTGTTATACGATGGGGTTGTGAACGGTTACCAATTTGGTACCGTCGGGAAAGGTAGCTTCAACTTGCACTTCGTGAATCATATCGGCTATGCCATCCATTACGTCTTCTACACGCAAAACCTGACGCCCCGCCTCCATTAATTCTGCAACGGTTTTACCATCACGTGCGCCTTCCATCACTTCGGCACTAATTAATGCAATGGCTTCTGGGTAATTTAATTTCACCCCGCGCGCTTTACGACGCTCTGCCAATAACGCCGCAGTAAATAACAATAACTTATCTTTCTCGCGTGGATTTAATTCCATATTTGCACCCTGCTTTTAATCTAATTAATTTCTACAGAATTTCTGGTTACGTTTTTATATCACTTAGCAACAAACTATACTGCGCTGCTCGCCAAGCGAGGTGGGGGCTTTTCAAAACCACGTTAACCCTTCCATGGGGCTTGC
Source organism: Saccharophagus degradans 2-40 (assembly GCF_000013665.1). Lineage (NCBI taxonomy): Bacteria > Pseudomonadati > Pseudomonadota > Gammaproteobacteria > Cellvibrionales > Cellvibrionaceae > Saccharophagus > Saccharophagus degradans. The sequence continues at coordinate 280,095 of NC_007912.1, read as the reverse complement.
TCACAACACTCCTGTTGTGAGCATTTTGAAAAGCCTCCACCTCACTTAGCTCTACCTATTCTTTCGTCAAGCAAACACCTTACAAGCAACAAACCAACACTCAAGCCGCGCTCACCCCAAACTGTATACTGTCAACCGCCACCTGTAAGCTATCCCCCATCATGTCCTCCAAATGCGCGGCACTTCCGCTGGCTTACCATTAAACACTGCTCGCGTTTGCTGCCATATAAATTCAAAGCCTTTACGGCAATCGGTTATTGAATTGCCGAGGTAGCGCACAATAAATAAGGATTCTTTTTGCGTTAAGCCCCACTCGCCTGTATTGGTTACCCCTAACTGCGCTAAAGCCTCTAACATTTCGTCAATACTATCGCGCGTAAGCTGAAGGGTGGCAGTTAGTGTGGCGCAGGTATTGGCGTTTTGCAGGCCCCACTTTTCACGATGCATGTTACTGCTGGCTTCGAATTTGGTTTTTTCTATAAATAGCGGCAGGCCATCTCGCCAAAGTTGTAAGCGCTGCGCACAGGTACCGGTGTTAAACGGCTCTCCACTTGCAACGCGCCCCAGCCGAATTATGTCCCAACCAAAATATTGGGCATTGCCTGTTAAATTTACCTTGGTGCTTAAGGTGCCGTTGGCACCATCGAATATAATGGTTTCTTGTGGCAACCACTCTAAACAACTCTCGGCGGCTAAATTAAACTCAACTTGCTGGCCTTGCTTTTCGCTAGCGCCCTTTGCCCCATACAACTTGCCCGCAGAGGGCGTGGTGATTAAAGCTTGAGCACCTTGCTGCAAACTTGCACCAATATGTAAATTATCGCCAATAACCAACCCACCCGGCGGGTGCAATAAATAGATATGACAACAGCCATCTGGCTCGGGGTAAAAAGGCCGCTGCACCCGTAAAGGGCCAAAATGTTTAGATGACATCAGCGCCGTGCGCTGGTAACGTTTGGCCAATAATAGATCTATCCCTGCTAGCCACTCCCGTGTGGGGGCCGGTTTGGCAGGAAGCGTAGAAATCTTTGGTAGAATGGCGTTCATAGACTCAACATTTTATTTTTTGGACACCCTAACCCAGTGCATACACTTACACAATTCAACGCTTTAAAAAACGCGACTGAAAACCATGCGCGCACAAAATAAGGGCAAGTAGAGCCTGCGCGCACCAAGTGGGCGCGAACAAAAACACCATTATTGTGCACAAACCCTTTATTTATGGCGCCAGCCAAGATTTGGCGCCAAATACACCTAGGAACTAAGCAAATGATTGACCAACTTGCCAAACAACTTTTCACTGATGTGCAACAACGCATGCAAGAGCTAGGTAATAGCGACACATTACCCGCCTCGCAGCTTAAAGCAGTGCTTGAATCTGGTTTGCGCAAACTTAACTTAGTAACTCGCGAAGAATTTGACGCCCAGCAAGCTGTACTGCTGCGTACCCGCGAGAAAATAGACAAGCTAGAAGCGCAGTTGCAAGCCCTAATGGAAGCCGAACGAGACTAGCGTATACTTTTACTGCTCGGTCGCTTGAGCAGCTAAGATTTGTTAACTTGGGAGTTTTGAGGTTATTTTCTGGCTCCCATTGCGTAGCTACCCACACAATGGCTTAACCTAGCTCTGGCGCCCGCAGCACTTTTCGCCCAGCATTATCTCTTTAGACGCTAGCCTTTAAATTGTTCATCAATTCAAACTGGCTTATATTGGGTTGGCACCCCATCTAGGTATCAAATGGAGAATTTACGGAAACCAGAAAAGCACCGTAGGGACAAGATAGGAATGACAGTTATTTGCCCTCTAAACTGCCATTCCTACTAATTATTCACTAGATCGAAAGATGTCAAACACTTGCTCTGTGACGGCACCGTCTTTTTTATGCAAAAAGTAGCAAGCGCCATGAACTAGGTAACTAGTTGGTACTGAGTGACGCATCCAAGCCAGGGTGATCAGATGGTGCAGCATCAAATGTTTGTGCCGTACCATTGAATCGCTTAGCTAAAATGCAATCAATGCCGGCGTTACCAATCAAAACCATTCCAGCTTCATGCATAAGTGTATTTACTTCATGGCTTGTACAGCCAGTGTTGAAATCGCCCACAACAACGGTAGGCAATGCACCGTAGTAATTAACCTCGGCGGCTGTTTCATGTGCATTAGCAACTTTAGCTGCGCCACTTTGGTGATCCCAGTGCACCGTTAAGACTGCGTATTCGAACCCATTTTTGTTTATTCGTGCAGACTCGCCTGTGCGCGTTGCATTAGGCCCATCGGTCATGTCGAATCGACGATTCGACACGAAGCTATTTCCTTCACAAATATTAATAAAAATTTGATAGCGCTGCTGCCAACAAGCTCCTAAGGCAGCACCAAGAGCATCTGCTTTGGAGTAATTTGTGGGAAAACCCGGCCCAATAAGCCAATCTTCTACCCCCTCTTGAATACCCACAACATCAACACCCCGAGAACGAATAAGCGCTGCATACTTATCAGCATTTTGAGGCATTGTTGCCCACCCATATATATTCAGCGACATCGCTTTTACCGCTGTAGCAGGGTTGGTCTCTTCTACGACATCTGCAGATAATTGAAAATAGTCTAAATTAAAAATGCCACTGCCATTTTTACCAACAATATAAAGATCATGCACTCCCAAGGTATGAACGATATTAAAACTCTTTGGCTTAAAACTAGCCCAACCACCTGTCGATTCCATTGAGTAGGTGCCAATCACCGGCCCACTGACACTGTCTAATCTAAGTTCTGCTATACCATTATTGTATTCACCAGCGACGGATAACGTTATGCTCTTGGCAAGATTACCAAAGCTGACCGCGCTGTATTTCATCCAATCACCGCGATCAAAATAGCCTACGCTTGTCGCCTCCGACACTACGCCACTCATGGAATCAAAACTTTCTGCCTCAACTTTCCCGAAACTAGAGCTCGCTTCGCTTACCAGCAGAGAATGAATATTAAACCCTGCTGATTCAAACACTAACCGAATGGTATGAGCACCTGCATTCAGCTGTACCTTCGCAGCCGCTGTGTGTGCCCAAACCTGCCAACCACCTGTATTCGCAAATTGCACCGCGTCAGATTGAACATTGGTTGCCCCTGTAATTTCATAATGAAGGCTGCCCCCAGAATTAGGAGAGGCGATTTGCGCAACAATATCGAAACTGCCAGCTCTCGCCACATCCACGGAGTATTGCAGCCACTCGCCGGAAGCAACCCACCCCACATTAAAGCCACCAATCGAAGCGCTCTCTATATCCACACTTTCGTCGCGGTATTGACCACCAGAGTTTCCTATTGTGGCATCATGAAAAGCGATGCCTTCGCCTCCAGTATCGTAGTTCACAGCGAGAATAGTCCCTGGAATAGGTGCTCTAAACCCCAAATAGGGATCTGCGCCAGCGCTGGAGCTAGCCCCCCCATATATGTGCGTCAGGCGCTCAGAGTCATAGGCCAAACCGTTTTGTTGGTACGTAAGGTAGTAAACAATCACATCGCCAGAAATAAGATTAGAAATCGTATGTGCGTACTCACCATTACCTAACGACGCCATCGCTATATTTAATTCTCTGCCATTATTCAAACGATAATGAATATCGCAAAAGGTTTCGCTTTGGCATGTCACTTGTAACTGGTTGCCGTTGATCTCTTGTGTGGCGGCATTAACGTATGCCCCCATCAATAAACCACAAAGTACCCATATGGATACCCCAGAAAATGTGTTTAAAAGATAGTGCTGTAATAGTGAAAAGGCCATATTTGGCATGGCTAGATGAATTCGCAACATAATAGATACCCAACTTTGATTATTTTTAATTGTACCGCCACTGTCTGTGCACAACGCATACTGAAAACGCACCCATTTGTGCTATGCGTATTTACTGGCTATTAAATATGCATGCAGCTCAAGTAGGCTAAACAATGATCTAATTTGGGGAGTTCATCGCTTCACTTTTTACATTAATTTATCGACATTAGTACCGTTCAATTATTGCAGCCAAACTCACCTTATAAGTTATTGATCTCTAAATAAAATTTTTAAGCCCCTTATCCCAAAGGTGCGATAAATCCATTTACAATCGCCCAGCATCCACCCCGCTAAATGAGTGTGCACGTCACACATTTTTGCACTTACAACTTAAAGGAACCTCAGACTAAATGCTTTTTGCGGACGCCGAGACAATTAGCCACAAGGCATTCATCACAGCTAAAGGCCTTAACCCTTAACAGCAAGAACAACGAAACGGATTGGCGTTGTGCCTTCGCCCCGCAGGGCTTTCAAGTATTCGGATCTTGTTGATAAACACCCACGTGCGCAAAAGCGCTTAATCAGAGGTTCCTCTAGTTTAGCTCGGCAAAAATACCCCTCCACCACTGGTGATGCTAAATAATTTAATGAATTGCTTTACATTTCACACTCTAAAACTTGCGCAGCATTGCAAGCTAAGTACAATCAAGGCTTACACTCCAATACTAAGTTACACACCGCGCGGATTGCGGCGTAAACACACCAACAAGGAAGCTGCCATGTCCCTCGCCATTGTGCACACCCGCGCTCAAATCGGCATAGATGCCCCGCAAGTTACCGTAGAAGTTCACCTATCGAACGGTTTACCTGGTTTTACTATCGTAGGCTTACCTGAAACAGCGGTTAAAGAAAGTAAAGATAGAGTGCGCAGCGCGCTGCTGAATAGTCACTTCGATTTCCCGCAGCGCAGAATTACCGTCAATTTAGCCCCTGCCGATTTGCCCAAAGAAGGCGGCCGCTTTGATTTACCTATCGCACTGGGTATTTTGGCAGCATCGGAACAAATACCCGCAGAATTACTTAATAACCATGAATTTTTGGGGGAGTTAGCGCTTTCTGGCGAGCTGCGCCCCATACGCGGCTGCATTCCCGCCATATTGGCCTGCACACAAAAAGAGCGCGCCTTTGTTTTACCACAGGCCAACGGTGACGAAGCCAGCCTGTGCGAACACAGCACAGTATATTTGGCAGACAACCTATTAAAAGTATGCGCTTACTTACATAAGAGGCATGAGCTACCCAAACCCTCCCCGGCCCCCGAAGTTATCGCCAATTACGAACTGGATTTATGTGATGTAAAAGGCCAAGCCCAAGCTCGCCGCGCCTTAGAAATAGCCGCAGCTGGGGGCCACAATATTTTATTTTACGGGCCGCCCGGCACAGGTAAATCTATGCTCGCCAGCCGCTTGCCGAGCATAATGCCCGACCTTACCGACAACGAAGCGCTAGAAGTAGCGGCTATTGGCTCGGTAGCCAAAGAACAAACCATCACCAATTGGCGTCGAAGACCCTACCGCTCACCGCATCACACAAGCTCTGCAATTGCATTGGTTGGTGGCGGCTGTCAATTCTAAAGATAAATACGACTAAACACTTAAAAACACGACTGAGCAAGTGCAATATTAAGAGTTACATTACAAACAGTACGCCGATATTGGCTGTATTTGAATAGTGGGCTTAGAAGCAAAAAGTGCTCACGACCACCGAATGCATTCGCTTGGGTCACTTTATATAACCAAAAGCAATACTTATTAGTTTCTTTATGCTCAACAACCAGGTCGTAGCCAATAGCAGCGTAAAACTGGAGCGGCAACCCCTTGCCAAAGGTGATTTTCCCTCATTTATCAGTTGAAATATGGGAAAAACCATGAAACTATAGTCCCAATTCCTAGGACATGGGACAGAAAGAGGTTATCCACAGTGAAAAGTCAAGACATTTTGCTGCTACTAAAACTTGTATCCCTGCACAAACAGGAACAACAAATAGAGGGTGACCACATAAGCAGAGCATGGCCTTTGGACTGGCAAGACTGGGAGGTTATTGAAGAAGAGCAATCAGAACCCGATGATCTACTACTCCCTGAAAGAAAGTTTGGTACCAATGAATTTATTGCTTCCCTATATACCGCTAGAAAGCTTGAGGTAGAGACAGGGATCAGCAAATCTCAAATCAACCTATCACTAAACCGCTGCATTGAAATTGGATTAGCAAAAAAAGACCGCAAGATTGGCATCCCTAGAGCCAATGTTAGAGCTTTATTTGAATTTATTGTCTTTGGCATTAAATATGTATTTCCTACCAAGCCCCAAGAAATAACCCGGGGCATAGCAACTGCATTTGCCGCACCTGTACTAAAAGAAAAACTGATGAGTACTGGGGAGTACGTGCCCATATGGCCAGACGCGAAGGGCAATACAAAAGGACAGGCTGTAGAGCCTTTATATAAGTCTGCTGTACATGCAGTAAGACGTGACCCTGAAATGTATTCCATGCTAGCCCTGGTTGATGCTATACGTATAGGACAGCCTCGCGAAAAGTCTCTCGCAGTTGAATTATTAAAACAGCATTTGGGGGTTTCAGGATGAGCGCAATGCCAGTTCACAAGCAGATGATCGAAAATGTAGCCAATGCGCTGGGAGATGAGTTTCGACAACAAATGACATTTGTTGGTGGATGCACCACTGGACTTTTACTTACAGATGAATACACAAAAGAGCAAGTACGACATACTGACGACGTCGACCTAATTGTTCATACAATGGGTTATGTAGAATTCCATCAATTACAGGAAAAACTCAAAACACAGGGGTTCACCATGCCCAACCCCGCCCCAGGAGAGGCGCCGCCAATTTGTGCAATGCAACTAGGCGACCTTCGAGTGGATTTCATGCCTGATGATGAAGGCGTCCTGGGCTTTAGCAATTGCTGGTACAAAGATGCAATGCAAACTGCAGAAAATTATCGCCTCAATCCTGATCTCACCATCAAATTAGTTACGCCGGTTTACTTTTTAGCTACCAAGCTCGAAGCATACAAGGGGCGAGGTAACAACGACGCGTTGAGTAGTAGAGACATCGAGGATATTCTCAATCTAGTCGACGGGCGAGAAGAACTTCTAGGAGAAGTAAAAATGGCCCCACCAGAACTGCAAACCTATATATCGAAAGAATTAACCCCTCTTTTAAAGGATATTAATTTTGAGTATGCAGTTCAAAGTCAAGCGAAAGGGAATGCTGAGAGAGAAGATCTAATCTTCGAACGACTAGATACTCTATCTTCATACGCTTCAGACAGCCTAAAGTGACATAGCACGATGAAAATTAAATGGACAAGTCAGCGCGGTAAGGAGCGATCCTACAATAATGATGCAGTTGCTCTAGGATACAAAGGGCACTTTTTAATTGTAGTACTTGTAGACGCAGCAGAAAATAGAACGCCCAGAACGTCAAAATATTTCCAGAGCCCCACTAAACGATTAGCATCTTTTTGGGCAGATAGCTGTTTGCAGAAAATACTTAAATTGGAAGTACTCTCTTCTGAAGAGGCTATCATACACGCGCTATCAGATCAGCAAAAAAAATTAAGAAGCCACTATCTGCACGACATCGCTAGCTATGGAGTACTAACTGTAAATATAGAAACAGGTGATATAAAATGGCTCTTTACCGGTGACTGTCGCTTCGGGCTAATAACGAATGCAGAAAAAGTTCAGTGGCTAAGTAAACCACACAGATTGAATGAACTCCCACTGTATTTACCTCGAGAACACGATTCGCACGAGGTTAAAGTTTCGAAGCAGAATATTTCAGAGCACACTCTTACACAATGCCTGAATGCTCGCCGCTTCACCAGCCCAACAGTTGTAAAATCAAAAATATGCATCGATGCTTCTGAAGCAGCAACTACGAGTATAATCATCGGTACAGACGGATACTGGAGCGAGCATCTTCATCAAGGTATTGCAATGGGCGATATTGCTGACGACGCCAGTTTCCTGACAATCAAGCGTGGCGGAAAGGCACTTAGGATGCATTCTGATTCACCGAACCTGCTTGTTATTTACTCTTAACGATACCTGTCAACTTCGATTAAATATTTGACTACAACTAAACATTCAATGTTGCGACTCATTGGTGGAAAAACGATGTTCAAAAGCACTTGTCCAAGCCTCATTCCTAAACCCGGCTACTTATAGAGCTTTTGCTACGGAACATTATTTTGATCGAAAGTTCATTGATAATTCTCATCGATATGGTTAAATCGTGAATTCATAGATTCATCGAAATTCACCAAGTCACCAAGGAAAAAGCTTTAAAAAGTAGAGAAATCTACAGGCTAGACGTGGGTTTCCATACGCTATCGGCGATAACCTCAGCTAATGTATCCTGAAACGGAACCACGGTACTCGATGATATTTTGATTAAGGCTTCACCATTTACCATTCGTATCGACATTAGCACCTTGCCATCGGCCCGATCAAAAAACCTGGCTCCAGATTTCTGATGAAAACGATCTCGTCCAAATGGCATTGGAATTCGAATAGCTTCTCGATTAGCGTGGTACACCACCATGGAGTAGTGAAATAAAAGAGATTCTAAAGAGGTGAATATCAGGGCCTCATTTTGATCATGCCAAAGAGCAATATTGATGGATCGACTCGTTAATTTAGATGAAAGATTTAAAGGAATACCGGATCTACACATATTGGTGTGGATTTCGATTAGCCGAAAGTACTCGACGTCCTTTTCTTGCAAATCATGCCGCCGGCGTCCATCTGGATACTGCTCAATCAATGTGTGACATCGCCTGCAGAGTGTCACAAGCATTTCTTCATTTCGTCCTTCCAAGACATCCAGATCATAGCTCCTATGGTGAACGTCCATTTCAATAAACCGTCCCTCCGAAGAGCAAATCCTGCAAGTGTGGCCATCTCGCTCATAGATCCAATGCTTAATTTTGCTCCATAATGAAGTATTAAGATATCGGTCATAATCAAGGTGCGTAAGATCCCTTAAGCCCTCTTTCTCAATCCGCTTCTTGAGCTTATCCAGCGTAGGTTGAACGGATTCAATGAGAGTCACGCAGGTTCTACCGCCACTTTCTTTTGGTCCGGCTGAAGCTTGCTCATTACCTTTTTCGCGCAAGACTCGATAAATTCGTCACCATATCTCGAACCAGAAATATCAGATATTTCCTTTGCGAAATCAGGTAAATTTTGCCCAGCCAATTGAGGTCTATCGATTGGGGATAATGACCACGCGAAATATACTTTCGAAATCAGCATGTCATCTTCGTCACATTCCCGTAAGAAAAATACACTTAGCGCGTCTATAGCATATTCGAAATAATGTTCCTTCCATGTGCACCAAACTCTCGAAAAATCCAACACTCCGGAACTCAAGTAAATTTTTACCCCGAATCTCCGGGTGTCGTCCGCCATATCACTTGCGTAAATTAAAATCCGGCCAATATCGTCTTTTAATAGCGCCAGAACGCCGGCAATTGAATTGTTGGGAGTACCACTGATGCGCACCAAATTATTCTCTCTTTTGGCCAGCAATCGATTTATATGATGAGTGAAATGCGGTCCAAGCATGGAAGCATAGAACTTGAGATTACTAACACACATAGATGCAACCGTTCCAAACATAAAATCATCATTAGTCACTTCTTCAGTCGTCCTGCGTTTATTTAACTCTGCAATGGCTTCTTTAGTTTTCAATACCATCGCGGTCAAGAGGAGTGGGTCGTGGCTTTCCACTTGTCCTTTTCCAGCAAAATAGGTGACGTAATCAAACGAATCGTTTTTAGGCAGGTCAGACAAATATTGTTTGAGGCTACCGTATATTCTGCCGAGAAAACGATTATCACCTTTGATGACGTCATTCAGCTTCGACTCCAGATACTTCAGCGTATCTTCTCTGTCATTCTTAGCGCGACGCAGAGAGAAAGCGGAAGGCATGCGGTGAACCCAGGAAGTTGGTGTATACCGTAGAATGACAAAGTAACTTAGGAAAGCGGTACCAATAAAGATCAGTATCTTCTTGATCAAGTGGACATTGAATGGATCGATGGAGGTTAGTCCCAACGCGATCAACGCGGAAACAACCATGGCCGCATACCGATACTCGCGATACATAGAATCTTCATATTCGCGAATTTCTTTTCGTTTTTTACCTAAGTCTTCAATCTCATGCTCATAAACATCAATCCTGTTGAGCTTATTGATATCTTCCTCGAAAAATATTGGTGTGTGCACCTGCAGACGGAAATCTGAAAGTGACAGCGCAGTGTTTAATCCCGGATACACTTCCCGGTCTACAATTTTTAAATTCGCTAATGTACATGACATTGGCGACTTTCTTCTTTCCGGGTGCGTGACTGATAAACCGAACCGACTCCAAAAGTGACTCCTTCGCTTGCAGTCTTCTATTACGCCGGGATCATTCTGGCTTAACGTGCAGTGAGTCTCGCCAATCACCCGTATTGAAGCATGCTCCTCTACAGGAAATATCACTTTATAGGCCTGAATAAGGAGATTCACTATCAGAGTGCCGTATCGCTTGTTGTGCCAATCAGTTTCCGAGCCCGCTCCTTGCAAGTCACAAATATGGATATGATCAAATCCATGGTTCGTCAGTAACGGTATCGATTGTTGGGATTGTCCGCCGGGATACACCCTAACCTCCACTCCGCTTGAATCAGAGATGGTTATCTTGGTTACACCGTCAGACCATTCTAATCCGCGTCGCAGATTGCGCCTTAACCAATCGTTCGTTACATCCATTCGCTTATTAGCCCCTTACGCTTTATAAAATCTTTGTAAATACTGAACTGTGTTTTCGATATCCAGTTTCTCTGAAACAAAGGCATGTTTTATGGTGTTAGCACTGAGATGACCATCAAACTTCACGAGAGGCTGACCTTCAATCTTCTAGCTTACTCTTAACGATACCCAGACACATTGATAATTGTTGAACTATATATTCTATTTTTCACACGCTTCAAATAGTGTCTTGGCGTATCTATAGCCTCTACGTTTAACAAATTCTTCTTTCAGCACGACGCTGTGAATCAATAGACATATAATGGACACCAAAAAAGCAACAACACCAATTGAATTAATAGCGTTATGAGAATCAGTGCCTGTGAGGAAATATAAACATATTCCGTTTGAAATTAGTGAGACTGACGCAATTACTAATCCTGCGATTCTTATAGCAACGATGTTACGGGCAAATCCATAAGCTACATTGTCGTTGTACACTTGACTGTATTTTTTTCTATCCCTTGTGTACTCACGCATAAAATTACCCGCGCTCCTAATTTTTTCGTATAGCTCTTCGCTGTCACTTTGATCATCTATAGATTCCGGTAAACCCAGTCCACTGCATTTACTATTGAGCCATTTAAAATATCGCTGTTTTGTGTATCTATCCAATTCCTTGTTACCTGGTAACAGAAGTAAAGTCGAAGGCGCTCCGCCCCAGCTCTTGAAATATTTATCTTGCAAATCATTGCCTAGATTTGACACATAAATAGATAAAAACGACATAACCCCAAAGCTAATAAGTAAAGTCATTGCCCCACCCAGGACTGTTTTTGCCTGTGGGTACCACGCCAAAATAGTTAGCACCAAAGGGAAAATAACAACGAATACAGGCATAAACCGGGCATGTATTGCGTAGTGTTCGAAGTGTTTTGATAGTTCCTTGAGCATTAACTAAACGCGCTCTATGCGCCCTCCTGTATAAACAAGCATAACCACGGGTAAATCATAATTTTTTGCTAATTTTTCGTATGTGACTCTGTCCTTGAGGCTTGGCGGTGAAGGTGTGGTATGACTATGCCAAGTACCCAGCAGGGTGATTTGTCCATTCGTGGCGGAGTGAATATTTTCAAATATTTCTTCAAGACCAGTGGTAGCAATATCGAGTCGAGCTGGTGTACGAATGGTTCCATCTGGCGCAGGCACAACCAGAGTAACATAAATGGTTTTTGATAGATGGCAGACCATGCCCGCTAGCACACCGCCTTGTTCAACAGAAGAACCTTTCGACTCTCGTTCTATTTGGTCTCTTATATTTCCTAGAACTCGGATTTCCCAACAAAAATGTGTATCTCTGGAGATGACGTGGGTAGCAGGTAATACGTGGCTCGTCCATTCGAGGTTATAATCCTTGTCTAAGTGACCGATGTTGAGCAGACCTTCACCTGGACCCGTGTTCTCACCAATATGCTGGTTTACTTTCCCTGCTAAGGCCGCAGATAGAATGGAAAGCCCAATATCATCCATAATCGTTGTCGCCGAGCTGCAACCGTCACCAAAACTTTCTCTTGTAATTGCTCCGCCATACATAGCTTTTTGAACGAGGTCGTCTTTAACACAAAGCGTATTGGTATATGCCATCAAGTCATCAACTCGAACGGACCTTTCTTTCCCTTCGATAGCCAACACTCCCATTGTTGCCTTTCCGTAAAGGATGCTATGCATCAAACACGCAGAGAGCTTCGCGTGATGAGCAAGAAAGTAGCGGACTGGCAAAGACGCGCTTGTATCGAGAATATAACGAAACTTTTTGTCAGCAATAGCAGGTTTGCTTTTCCCGAGTTCCAGAACATCAACCTTTAGTGGTTCAACTCTTACACCAAGTGCCTGAATGTCTCTGGCTACTAAGGTTACTTTCGGGCAGCCGATACTATCAAAGCCATCTACCACTGCACCGTAGCGGGCATTATTGTGACTAGAAAAAATATCGTCATCGATTAATGAAAATTCATACCTGCCGCTCTTGGCTAAATGCAAAGCCATTTTTGAACCCAGACTGCCACAACCGATAAAGGATATAGGTATAGCCTCAGCATCCTGCTCTACTCCAGATACAGCTCGAAGCATAGCGGGGCAGGTAGATTTAATCATCAGTGGCGCATAAACAGGTGTATCACCGGCCAGTCGTTCTGAGTTCCCAGTAAAACAGACTCGGTATGGCAGAAGCTCCCACGGGTTGCCTGCACCGATCACGCTGAACGGTCGTTTTACAGCTATCACAACCAAAAATTCTTCAACTCGAGCCTTATTCCGAGCTGCGCATGCCTTCGGCGAAGAGGTAGCCATAACGTGCTTTAAGCGAGCATCAAAAGCATCGATCAACTGCAGCTTTTTTAGTAGCCCCTTTAGGTCCGCAAGCGTCTTAACAGACTCCGCCCAATATTCTCCAACAATCCCATCTACTTGCAACAGCAGCGCAAGACCGTGTCGGATTCCATTTAAGATACCAACGTCCTTTGCCTTGAAGACGCTATTTGGACTGCCGAGTGTTGGCGTCTCGATACGCCCCAATACCAAATCGTTGGTCTCTCCGAATACAGTGTATCTGTACCGGCAATACCGGACTGGGGCATAATTATTGAGCTCCTCGCGAATTGCATAAGTATCTGCACTGATTAGCCCGGAAGCATTGTCGCGACGTACAGGCTCCCATCCCTGCACAGGACAAAGCAACTCTCCAGAGGCCGCGTTGTTAAGCCAATGCGTCATAGCACCAAAAACCGCCTCGATACCACTGCTATGCAAAAGGTCTGTCAAATCTACCTCGGCAATACAAGGGGATATATCTTCACCCTCGACGACAGGGTTGATGTGCGGTAGTGTTAAAGGGAAGTCCTCCCTTAATTTGGGCTGAGGAGCACGCAAGGGGTATTCCCAGGGGAATACCCACGATACAGCCTCTATCGAGCGTATCCCTGACTCCGTTTCTCCTTCGGATTCAAATCGAATGGGTAAGTCCACCCTCCAGTTTGTTGCGACCACTACTCCATCGTCCGAAGAGGTTACAGTTTGTATTCCAGCGACAGAGCGGGTTTCGTCCAACCAACGGATGACATCGTGAATATCTGGTGTAATCTCGCGTTCAGGTTTTTCTTCAGCCATGTCCAATTGCTTGCCCCGAATGACCAATAAGTGTGGTGGTAGCCGCGGTTCGTTTTTTAGCCGATGAAGTAGAACCGGAAGCTGCTGTTTTGCTGACCTTTTGTGGTCCTTCATTCGTTAAGCGGTATTCGAGAACTGAAGGAGCCTTCTCACCGTTCTTAACGTTGTCGGCCAAACATAAAAACGTACCTTTCGCCGAACTAACAATACTCTCGTATTCTTTCTTAGCTCCGTAATTGGGTGGGTCATTTTTGTTGTCTTTAATCGGGTCGCTGCTGGAGAGAATAACTGCTCCATTTCTAGCCTGACTTAACGCTTTCTTAGCGGTTTCTGAAACCTTTGGGTTATCACATTTTGAATAGCTATCGTGTGACAGCGTGTGCCAGGAACAATGATGGGGCGCTAACAAAAGGTCATATGAAAGCTTTTTGGGGTCAGCCTTAAATTTCCTCCAAATGATCTCCCAAGCCTCTACACTCGCATCACCGGCAAGCAATATGAAATTGGTTGGATCGGAATAGCCGTGACTAGCAATCCCCCACCGCAAGATGACGCTGGATCGATTTTTATCCAGGGCTTCGCTATCTTCAAACTCATCGTCGGAGAGCGGCCCATAAATATTAACGGTTAGCTCTTTTATTGTAACTTCGTTAACTTTGCCAATGATGTCTCCAGGCTTGTATACAATGTCCAGGATATCGTCTGTTTTTCCGTCGATATCCTCTCCGATCAGACGAATTCGGTCGCCTTCAGGGCCAATCGACTTTGACTCGCGATAGAGTTCTACTCGGCGTTTTGCTTCCGTCCTAAAGGCCTTTGCGTCTTCGCACAAACTATGATTTTTTCGTTTTCTTCGGAAGATCAATGGTGAGGACCAGATCTCCCGCACAAATATGCGGTCTTTCTCCCCTGACTTTGCCGGAGCGTAGTCGCCCGGTGAGCCTTGGTAGAAATACTTTTCATAGCCACCGATATGGTCCTTGTCTGGATGGGTTAAAACGAGGGCATCCAGGTAAGGGCGCCCTTCGCTGTCTTTTTCGAGCAGATTGTGCAGCTCATCCAACACATTGCATTGGTCGTCCTTCTCTGTGCATGACTGCCGGATATACATGTCTATCAGGACATAGAAGTAACAATCGTTCGAGGCGATTTTGAGCAACGTCATGTCTCCATTGCCCACCGGGAAGTGATAAATTGATGATTTTTTAGGCATTTCTTTACTCCAATTGGTCCTAAATGGTCTTAGCCGTCAGCCCAAAAAGGTGAAAAATGGGCCGCATACCCTTAGGCTCCACTATTAGGAAAATTTGGACACAACAAAGAACAAATTTTTGCTCACTCACCGCCTGTTCCAGTTGGCTAACCCCGCCACGGGCTGAATTCCCTTTGTTCCAACCAGCAATATGGCACCGAAATCTACCGTCTCGTCGCTGAGGCATGGTGGTCATAACAAACCAAAATGTGCAAAAATGTCCAAAAAACTTAAAATCCGGAGCCTAATAGGCACAAAGGACGTCCACATTGGAGCCAGATGAACCTGAAAAGCACTACAGCATTGGCGAAGCAGAAGAGCTTCTCGCGGATATTAACGACGATGCGTACCGCAAAATGATCCTGTCGATTGAACAATTAAATCCTCATCGGGCGGGTTTCACAGCGGAGGACCTCTTTGAGTTGGCTCTTGAGAAAGTGCTCTCTGGTGATCGCAAGTGGCCCAAATCGGTTAAGAGTCATACATTCATTCGCAATGTAGTTCGCAGCCTAATCTGGAGCATGGTGAAAAGTAAGAAAGATGCACTTTCTCAAGCGACGGCACTTGAGAATATCGATGATATTTCGGATTTGGACTTAACAGCTGACCTAAGAAATGATGAAACCGCTATATCCAAAGCTGTTCACACGCTAATGGACGCGTTCAAAGGCGATCAAAGTATTACATGCATCATGTTGAACAAACTTAAAGGGTTTAAGGCGACTAAAATTAAAGGAATATGCAACTTAACGGAAAATTCCTACCAAGCAGCGATAAAGAAGTTAAAACGTAATGCTCGTAAGATGTTTCCAGCAGGTATTGATTACTGGAGGGATGACCAGTGAGCTTTGAACTTCTAGATTTTGTTAATAGGTTAATTATAGAGGAGACACAAGATCTTCCTGCTAGTCAATTAGTGGCGGAGACTGATCCGAAGTATTTGCCAACAGACGAGCGTGTTAATCGTTTTCGTTCTATTACTCAAAGCGTCATTTCAGCACAAAGAAAGGCACGCCTGACCGAATATCGCTCCATGTATGAAGAATATAAAAAACAAGATTCCTTATATCATCGCGCTTTAGCTTCTCTACCAGAGTCGGTGGAGCAAGTTTTTCAACAGATAGTGGCCATTGTAACATCTGGTGGAGATACCGTACCAAAAGGTTGGACCATGGCTCATCGTGAAGAAGTTTCAGGCAAAGACAACGATGAAGAGATGAAAAAAATCTGGGTTCGGATGTATATGCTTGGGTTAATTGAAGATGAGCGTGCGTCATAATGGCCTGGGTAAAGTCACCAACTTCGGTTTTAAGAGATATAGGCATCTCCCAACCACACGAGATTGATTTAGATTTCATTGCTTATACATTGAACGCGGAAGTCATATACGAACCACTTCAAGGTTATGAAGCAAATATATTTGGATCAAAAGATAAAGCTGTAATAACTGTTAACAGCGGTACACAAGTATCTCGCCAGCGTTTTTCTCTCGCACATGAAATTGGGCATTGGACAAATGATCGTGGCAAAAATTTAAGTATTGAGTGCAGTACAGGTGATATTAACCAAAAACAAAATGGTAAAGGGCTTACCGCTCATCAAGCGCGAGAAGCACGAGCAAACGTTTTTGCTAGTCATCTCATGATGCCTGAATTTATGATGGTCGATATTGCTAACATGCCAGTAAACATGGACACAGTGCGATTAATCGCAAGCACATACAATACCTCACTAGTAAGCTCTGCTGGCCGCCTTATTGAGCTTACAAAAAAACCTGCAATGGTCGCGCTCTGGAGCCATAACGGGAATAGACGCTGGTTTGATCGTAGCACCTCTCTATCTGACTCCGTTTGGCCACTACAGTCTATCCCTCATCCTCACCAAGCTTTTATTGAGTCTAACAATACTATTGTTAGTGATTCAAAGTGGATAGATCCTAGATCTGCCAAAGGCGAACCCTTGACCGAGAGTGTATTTGACAACGGATTTGATGTAATTTCTTTGCTTAGCTGGCCTTAAATAAATATTTTCAACTATCAAGAAATACAATCACATTCTCAATTTGGTTAGTCGTCACAAACACGCCCCCAATTAAGAGACCTACCATTGTGCATATACGCACCACGAACTGACGACACCAGCCACCCATTGGCCATAAACGCACAATTCAGCTACTGGGATATCCGTCGGCTCTTGGCCGTTGGCTGGAAACGATGTAGGTATCACTGAGCCTAGTCATCAAGTGGTTTAACTTTGCCGATTTATCGTCACTCATAGTTACTGTAATACAACTTTAGTAAACCTATTCGAACATCTTTGTAGTTGGTAAATCACTAGCGATCGCTTTGTCTACGTGTGTGGAGCGAAAAATATCTTTTTCTACCACTTGGTCAGCGGTGCCAATTCCTATGTCGTGATAGGGAGAGAAGACCTTCATACCAAACGATTCAATGTGAAATTTGGCTTCATTAATCATCCAAAGCTCTGCGAGCGTGAAAAAAGGTCCCGCTAAATACACATGACTGGATCTAGGCTTTCTATGTATAAAACTCAGTTCTTTTTCAAATATTTCTATGCCATCTGCAGTACTCATTGTTTTATGAGACACATAATACGCCGCAGCGACACTTGCTTTTTGTGCCGCAACAACAGCAGATAGGCCCTTCTCGACCCAATAGTAAGCAAAGGCAGCAACAAATGAATCTCCAGATCCAATTGGGAATACTGATCGAGTTTGATATGGCAAAACCCACTCCTGAAAATCTGAAGAGTAAACAAATGCCCCTTGGTCTCCACATTTAACTACGACGACTTCAGCGTTTTCAAATTCATAGAGCCACTTTGCCATCACTTCGATTGATTCTGCATCTCCGACCTTATTTTCATAGAATAACTTTAATTCATTTTTATTCGTGACATAGGCAAGTCTTTTAGCGCTACAACCCATTTCGGAAAACAAAAGTGGCTTATAAGTATTTTGAGGATCGTATATCGCTGTTCCACAGCTCACCACAGGATTTGCTTCGATCATTCCGAAGACGACACCCACATCTACGGTTCCTGAAACAGGGGAGAATACTGGGAGATTTCCAGTTTGCTTAGGTTTTGAAACTTTAGGTTCGGAAAGTGGGTGAAAATATTCGAATCTAGTTGTGCAATCAGAATGCTCGATATTGAGACTGCAATTTTTATTGAATGCAAATAATTCTTTTAGATCCGACTCATCTGACTGAGCAATTTTCGCGTGTAAGCTGACAGTTACCGCTTTGTCGAGCTGTGATAAACAGAGGGCTGCACGCCCAGCGGATCCCTGAATTGTATCGTGAGCAGGCCACGCGCAATTTTCTTTATAAACACCACCGACAACTGTAAATTTCATCGTACTTTATTCGCCGGCAGAACAAAGATGCGCACAGCGGCGCCAGAAATACCTCTTACGATCGCAGAAAAAGAGTAGCCCGCGGCCAAACAACTTCTGATTTTTGGGCCGTTCTCAACCAAGCCGCCGACGACGCTATTACCGTTTCGTACTTGCACCACCTGAATTCCATCTAACTCATCTAGAATAACGCTAAGTGTCATGCCGACAGTCAACCGACCAACCTCCCGAGGGTCTGGACTATGAATGTGTGTCTCAAATGAGAATTCAGCGCAGTCCACCACGCCACCAGACCCGCCTGAACCAAATCCACCACCTGAACCACTACCCGTCATATGCTCACCCTATCCGTTATGCAATACATCTTATAAATAAATATTTCGTTTTCGAACATAGATACATCCC
The DNA here is from genome assembly GCF_000013665.1 of Saccharophagus degradans 2-40. Lineage (NCBI taxonomy): Bacteria > Pseudomonadati > Pseudomonadota > Gammaproteobacteria > Cellvibrionales > Cellvibrionaceae > Saccharophagus > Saccharophagus degradans. The sequence continues at coordinate 261,298 of NC_007912.1, read as the reverse complement.
ATCTACATGCAAGGAAGTTTAAAGGATAACTAACTTGATGTAGGGCTTCGAAATCGACCTCAATACAAAAACTGACGTGCATATCAACGACATAAGACATAACCCGCCACCACAAAGAATGTAACGCCAAAAAGTCAGCAGCAATTTCGGCATGCGTGATCGTGGACGGTTTTGGCCTGGGATCTACACCACAAACCTACCATTCGATCCGTATTTGATGGCACCTATTGAGTTGCAACTATGGATGCTCAATAACCCAACTAGGAGAAACACCATGGCAAGACATCGAGTCGGAGATACCTATCTATCAGACGCAGAATACACTCAACATCAGATTGAAACCTGGCTGGCAATTGTGTTTGTGGCGGGAGCGGCTCTCGCCGGAATTGCCGTTCACTGGGCATGTCCGGGTGATTGCCCAAAAGGGATCCGCTTTATCTTGATCATAGGGGCGGCGTATGGAGGCGGCACTCTCGCAGCATGGCTTAACGCGGAGATACTCTGGCTATGCCAAACCGCCCTTACTTTCTTTATAGGTTACAAACTACTGCAATTTTTATGGAGTGTAATCTAGCTTAGGACGCTTCCTGGACGATGCGGATAGCAATATGCGGGTCTTGCTCCAGTGCTTTGCAGTATTGCACAAGCTCGTAGACATCTATTCGTCTCTCCATGCTCTCCACTTTCTGAACAAAGGAATGCGGCTCACCGATCCGCTCACCCAAATCGCGCATACTCCAGCCCCTTGACTCTCTCGATTCCCTGAGCCAATCAACCAGTTTTCGGTAAGCCTTTGATGAAATAGATTTCTGCATGCGTACCTATTATTGGTACAATGCCCAACGTACCCAAAACAGGTACATACTCACTCAGGTACGGCAATAGACGCCTATAAATAAATAAATAGAATCTTGGAGGAGAATCTAGTGATTTTTGAAGCAGATCGACATCGTGGAAGCTGTGATCATTGCAAGACAGAAGTCCCAATAGATGCTGTCGTCTGTACCGGCTGCGGCGCTAGGTGGGGAAGCTCTACGGGTAGAACCAGGCAGCAAGTCTATGATGAAGGAAAGGCCACCTTGAGGACTGGGTTTATCGTGGGGGCCGCTTTATTAATTTTCTTTCTGTGGACTGTCTACTTCGAGTCTCCTTGGGCGATCTTGTCTATGGTGCTGGGATTTCTTGGCGGGCCTGTTTGCTTGGGGTTAATGTGGGGCGGATTCCGCTCTATGAGAAAAGCCAAAACCAATCTCTCAATACAATGGTGGCGAGCCGGATAAGGGAAACCATCATCCGAGGGCCTTTCGGTTCGCGCAAACTAGCGGCGCCCTCTTCAAAAGAACTCGGTAGCTTGAGTGCTAATCCGACAAAACAGCCTATTATTTCAAATTGGGCTGTTTATAAGTTTAAATGGCTCAGCAAGGTAAATATTATGAGCCGTTTAAGGCGGCAAAACGGCTCACCTCATCCCCATGAGATACTGCTGGCAACGTCGAGATTAGTCTCTCAACCCCGTGCTAGAGAGCTGGACCGGCATTGACAATCCTTCATTGACCATGCGAATGGAGCTACTCTCCGGTCTAGTCAACAGGAGCCACTATAATGAGTCGCCAACCGGTAAGAGATAAAATATTACGCCGAATACTGGAGTTCGAACCTGGCCAACCCATCGCATATCGAAAGCTGAAGGGGTATGGGTCCGGTTCCGCTACTCAGAAATGGCTCAAGCACTTTTGCCAGGCAGGCACCATAACGCGGGCGATGACCGGCTTTTACGTTCGCCCAAAATCGATAGCATCCTTGCCTAGCATCACAGTGACTTGTGAGCCAGCGGCGTTGGCTGAAGCTTGGGCTAAAGAGAAAGGTTACATCCTGACAACTACAGACGTCGAAGAACTTTATCGACTACGGTTCCAAACACAAATGCCCATGCATACTCGGTTGTGGACAAATGGCCCCAACAAAACCTTCAGGATCGGCAATGCCGCCTTGTCCACTAGAAACGTTCCTTCATCAAAACTCCTGTGGCACGACATTCCACTTGGCCGCCTTTTTCGTGCGTTACAAGCCCTCAACCCAAATACGACCAATCCGGAGAAGTTGGTGCGTGCATTCAAGCTGCTTGGTCACTCTGAAAGTGAGACCCGTATTGGCCTCTCCACACTGCTCAAAGAGCCGTCCCTCGCCAAGTGGGCGCCAGCGCTTCATGAGGCCAAAGATTCGATTTAATAGCTTTGCTAAAGCCACCCGCAAAATACCGATGCGCCTCGCAGATCATGGCAGGATTCAGGTTAAAGCGTCAAAAGCACCATAAAATAATTTATACGCCTAAAGAGAAATTGCTACGACAATAAGAGCGAGGGAGTATGGCAAATAACGATTTTTTTAAGAAGAAGTTAGAGCTTCTGAAGAAAGACAAGCAAGGGGTATTAGGTGATCTGGCATCTCCGTTAGAGGAGCACATCCAAGGTAAGGACGGCACGACTCCAATAGAGATACAGTGGAACTTGATTGACCAAATTTTGTACCGAGACTATACTATCTAGGCACTGGGTATGAGCTCCCCCCGTGGTTAATCATGTAATGGAGTCTGCGGAGCGCCCGAAGTGGCCAGCGATAAGAGCAAATAGCTTCATGACTTGAGAGCAGCAAGTCACCTCACATCTACACAGTTTAGCTACCCCTCAGAGACTCCTCTTTCAGAGCCTCTATAAAGCTCCATGCCTGTGAATCACTTCGAAATCTTTTAACTCAACCGTTGTGTTGTACGACCGCACCTCGGCGATCTTCGTTTTTCAGCAGAAATTGCACGGTTAGACCAAAAGCAGCGATTCCAGCTACCTGATTTTCTCTCCATGCCTTCAAAAGTTCAGGCTTGGTCCAGGCAATCTCATTATCTAATGGGGTAGAAGCGGACATTTTTTACTGAAAATTAGAAAACGATCACAAGACAACCCAATGGATCATTACTTGCTCACCGCGGCCAATCTATGGTGCCATGAACACGCTTTCTTCAAAAGAGTCCGGCAGCTTGAGTGCCAATCCGACAAAACAGCCGATTATTGCAAATTGAGCTGTTTATAAGTTTAAACGGCTCAGCAAGGTAAATATTATGAGCCGTTTAAGGCGACAAAACGGCTCACCTCATCCCCATGAAATACTGCTGGCAACGTCGAGATTGGCCTCTCAACCCCGTGCTAGAGAGCTGGACCGGCATTGACAATCTTTCGTTGACCATGCGAATGGAGCTACTCTCCGGTCTAGTCAACAGGAGCTACTGTAATGAGTCGCCAACCGGTAAGAGATAAGATATTACGCCGAATTCTGGAGTTCGAACCTGGCCAACCCATCGCATATCGAAAGCTGAAGGGGTATGGGTCCGGTTCCGCTGCTCAGAGATGGCTCAAGCACTTTTGCCAGGCAGGCACCATAACGCGGGTGATGACCGGCTTTTACGTTCGCCCAAAATCGATAGCATCCCTGCCTAACATCACGGTGACCTGTGAACCAGCGGCGTTGGCTAACGCCTGGGCACAAGAAAAAGGCTACATTCTGACAACTACAGACGTTGAGGAACTTTATCGACTACGGTTCCAAACACAAATGCCCGTGCATACTCAGTTATGGACAAATGGCCCCAACAAAACCTTTAAGATCGGGAATGCCTCCGTGTCTACCCGACACGTTCCTCCATCTAAACTCCTGTGGCACGACATCCCGCTCGGGCGCCTTTTTCGTGCGTTACAGGCCCTCAACCCAAATACGACAAATCCGGAGAATTTGGTGCGTGCATTCAAGCTGCTTGGTCATTCTGAAAGTGAGACCCGTATCGGCCTCTCCACACTGCTCGAAGAACCGTCCCTCGCCAAGTGGGCACAAGTGTTTCATGAGGCCATAGATTCGATTTGATTGCTTAGGTAAAGCCACCTGCAAAATACCGATTCACCCCGCAGATCATGGTAGGATTCAGGTTAAACCGTCAAAGGCACCAGAAGATAATCTATACGCCTAAAGAGATATTTCTGCGACAATAAGAGCGAGGGAGTATGGCGAATAACGATTTTTTTAAGAAGAAGTTAGAGCTTCTGAAGAAAGACAAGCAAGGGGTATTAGGTGATCTGGCATCTCCGTTAGAGGAGCACATCCAAAGCAAGGACGACACGACTCCGATAGAGATACCCATCGACGGGAACTGGTTTAAAGTTTCATTTTCAGCGATCCAGGTAAAGCAAGATCGCTTAGTCATTAACGCCGAAAGAACCCGCAATGGGTTTATTGGCGACCAATATGTGGTGGAATTTCAAGGTACACGCGCCGCTTACTTGCGAGGCTATTATGAGCCCTCTCATAGAGTAGGTCGCTGGCCTTTCATCCACTGGGACATCCGCTCCTACGCAAATCATCCGACAGATCCAAGCAAACGGGTCTACGTAAGTGGTTTCTATGCCCATCATGAACTCAAGAAAATGATCCAAAGGATGGAGCAGCGCTACGGAGTTAAAAATATCGTCAACACCTACATCAATGACAATCTTCTGCGCCTGCAGGTAGGTATTCGAGCTGGTATGTCACCCTCTAAGATTGAAAAAGATTGGTCAAAAGGAATGATGGAGTCACTCGGATATCACCATGTCGAGGCACTTGATACCGGAGTAAAAAAAGGTGCATGGCTAGGCGCCAAGGTTCATTGGTTTAAAAACAAAGAGGACGCTTTACTATGAGCAAAGACAAGCCTGATTTGTACACTATAGAGCCTGCACTTATCAATAAATATACCGACGATGAACTGCAAGTATTTACTCGGGAGATTGAATCCGGGGCCAGCCCTTCCAGGGCACTACATACATTCATTGCTCACGTTGGGGAAAATAGCCTCGACTCATCTATTATTTTTTCCCTTTTGAAAATGGCATATCCAGAAATCGATTTAAGTTCAATTACCGGCCTGATACACGACTCAGGTTATCCGTTTGGAAACCCTGACGACTTAGATGACGACGGTTTTGATGACCTGGTTCGACAAGCCTACGAAAATCCATCCGAATGGTAATAAAGCATGGCAGGCAGCGAACAAGGAACCGAACAAGGTGAAGGACTTGATGTTTTCCTAAATCGGATTGGGACCGCACTCAAAACGCAATTGCCAGGAAGCTATTGGGTTCGCGCAGAAATACTCAAAGCCGACACATCGAAAGGTAATCATTTATCTTTAGAGCTAGCATCCTACGATGGATCGCAGGGAGCTAAAGCTCGCGCTTGGATCTGGTCATCCAATATCAACATTGTATCTTCTTTTGAGCAATCAACTGGCTCCAGCTTGAAAGCCGGTCTAAAAATTCTTTTTCAATGCCGGGTGCAGTTTCATCCTGAATTTGGTCTTTCTCTGGTCGTAGAGAATATCGATCCTAAATTTACGTTAGGCGACATGGAGGCCAAGCTCCAAGCGATTAGAGAGCGCCTAACTTCGCTGAACGAGATTAACCGCAATAGATATTTGGACAAGCCCAAAGATTTTTGTCGCGTCGCGGTGGTATCGCCAGAATCTGCAGCCGGATTAGGCGACTTTAAAACAATCGCTGATCGACTGGAAAAATATAATCTATGTAAATTTAATTATTACCCTTCTCTATTTCAAGGTGCAAATGCTGTGGCTAGTATTGTTTCAGCAATTTCACAAGTCGTTGTCGATATAGAAAATGGAAACCAATACGACGCATTAGCCATTGTGCGGGGAGGTGGAGACAAAGCTGGGCTCTATCAACTCAACGAAATTAAAATCGCTCGATGTATATGCCGATCTCCGATTCCTGTGCTCGTTGGGATTGGACATGAGCGGGACTCAACCATACTGGATGAGGTTGCCAATTGCCGCCTTGCCACTCCTTCTCTCGTAGCCAGCTTTATTCAAGAAGCCATTGTTAAAAATGCAAGGGATGCAAAATTTAACTACGAATTACTCGTGAGGTCCTCGCAGTCTATCTCATCATTTGCAAAGCAAGAGCTAAGGGATTATAGAGCAAACATTTCCCTTTTATCACATAAGAAACTCGAGTCTGCAAGGCGGCAAGTTACCGAACATAATACCAGCCTCACACATGTTCCGAACTTACTGATTCAAAACGCAAAGAGACAAAACGAAGAAAATTACATCAACATTAAACTATTTTCTGGACGTAGCATCCAACAAGCCAAAGAGCTTGTAAGCGAATCTTTTAGATCTGCAATAAATGATACCAAGGTTAACATACGAAGCATTGGTTCACATATCCAGCAACTTAAGATTGATGTTATACGGCGAGCACATCACTCAACTTCAACGGCAAAATCGTCAGTCCAACATTACAATATTCAAATGAGGCAAGGAGCATCAAATTCGGCTCACCAAGCTAAATCCAGTGTGCTTTATAAATATGAAGAATCTCTAAAAGCAACAAAGTACTATTTGGGGCAACAGCGGAATGCCATAGAAAATGAAAGTAAATCGCTGAGAGTAAATGCTGCCCAATCACTCACTGCAATAAAAAGTGACATTAAGATCTTGGTGGAACGAGTGCTACTACTGGATCCAAGTAAAATTCTAGCGAAGGGCTTCGCGTTGATAATGTCGAATGAAAAAAAGGTATTGACCACTAAAAAGGATGTTCTAAAGCAAAAAAATGTAAGTTTAAGATTAAAAGATGGCTTCGTAGAAGCCCATATATTGGAGGACAATCATGAGCAATGAAACATCAGAGTACATGGAAAATTATTACAAATTAAAAGAGGCCGCGGATACGCTTTCAAACCAGGAGACTCCAGACGTTGACGCTATTATCCCATTGGTACAACAAGGCACGGAAGCCTATAAAAAATGCATGGAACGAATCAATCAGGTTGAGCAAATGCTAAAAGAAGTGGAGCGAAAAGGCGAACCCGAAAACCAAAACTAGAATTAAAAGTCTCGTGCCCAAGAGGATTTAAGGCAATGAAAGTAGAGCAAATATCTATCACCAATTTCCGTTGTTTTGGCCGGGAGACTACAACTTTTACGCTTCAGGATAATTCTACCGTTTTTATTGGCTCTAATGGTTCAGGAAAGACAGCGGCAATTCAAGCACTCTCTAGGTTATTTGGTGTTACAAGTAAGCAGCGACAAGTGCGAAAAACAGATTTTCACATCGAGCATGATAAAGACGAACTTGCGAGTGGAAGCACCTTATCTATCGACGTAATACTCTCATTCCCTGGGCATGATGAGCCTGACGGGGCTGACACAATACCTGAGTTTTTCCAGCAAATGGCCGTGGAGACGCCCGGCGGAGACCTTAAAGCACGTATAATATTGAAGGCAAAATGGATCGATGACGGAACGCCTTTGGGTTCAGTAGAGGAAGACATTCGATGGGCCCCTAGACTTACAAACAATTTTGACTGGGAAAAGGATTGCACGAGGGTGCAGGCTTCGGAAAGAAGCAGAATTCAGCTAATTTATATTCCTGCGCATAGAAATATCAGCGAACAGGTGACCAACCTTATAAAGAGTCGGTTTTGGCAAGCGGCCAAATGGTCTGATGAGTTTCGCAATCACGTCGAAGCACTTTCTAAAAATATTCAAGCTAGTTATGCCAATGAGGCCCCCGCAAAATTATTGCTCGAAAAATTATCTTCCCGCTGGAAGCAAGTTCACGACGCGGATACTGACACTGATCCACGATTGAAATTAATCGACAGTCGGTTCGAACGTATAATCCAAAACGCAGGGTTTACATTTTTCCCAAACGAATTTGGTCAAGAGCGAGATCTGGCTGATCTAAGTGATGGGCAAAAATCCTTGTTTCACATCGCACTGACCGCCGCCACACTCGAAGCAGAGCTGGCAGCTATAGAAATGAATTACGAAGACAGCCCCTTCGATCATGACAAGATGAGGAGAGTATGTTTAACACTTCTCGCAATTGAGGAACCGGAAAATTCGTTATCTCCATTTTTTCTAAGTCGGATTATCGAGCAAGCATTGGAAATCGGCAGTCTTGACGCCGCTCAGGTATTGATTTCGAGTCACTCTGCTTCAATTATTTCGAGATTGGAGCCCGAAAATGTTCGCTATTTTCGACTTGATAGAAGCAATCGTACTTCATCTGTGCAAAAAATACTTCTACCGGAAGACGATGAAGAAGCATCAAAATTTATTCGACTGGCAGTCAAGGCCTATCCAGAAATTTATTTTGCTCGGTGCGTCATACTCGGTGAGGGTGCTTCAGAAGAAATCGTTATTCCTCGCCTAGCTGAGGCTATGGGATTCCCACTGGATCCTTCCTTTGTACCCGTAGTTCCATTAGGAGGACGCTACTGTGTTCATTTTTGGAAACTACTAAGCGATTTAAAGATCCCCTTCGTTACTCTACTTGATCTGGATGCCGGACGGTCTCATGGCGGTGCAAAATTAGTTCAAGGGACCGCCGATCGGCTTGATGAAATGGGCATCGATTGGAACAGTAATTCTGTCGTCGAAGATAGATTACTTGATCCTGATAAAATTGATACTCTGGAAGATGCAGATATTTGGTATGACTTTGATGATAACGATTGGCTCAATGTATTTGAGGCTGAAGGTGTTTATTTTTCTGATCCACTGGATATTGATTTTGCAATGCTTCTCTCGTTTCCTGAAGAGTACAAGATTCCAAACCCGGGCGGGCGCGGACCAAGGAACACCCCAGAGTCAATTGAAAATGCGAAAATCGCAACGCTAAAAACAGACGGTGACAGCAGTTTGTACGAAGACCAATACGACGACACCTTCAGGTGGTATCCATACCTCTTTTTAAATAATAAAAGTAAGCCAGAAACTCATATAAAAGCACTTTCCAAACTTAGCAAAGAGAGACTTTCTAGAGATGCACCAAGGGAGCTTAAAGCCTTGGTATCCAAAGTAATAAATATTGTGATGGGAAGTGAAAATGGTCACCAGAATCAACCCCTGTGAATGGAAGCCTCAAGGGGTCGATGATCTTGAGCCCAATGCGTGGGAGGGGTTAAGAGAAAACAAGCAACATGCAGCCGTTTTGGCAGGAGCTGGCGCGGGTAAAACGGAATTTCTTGCTCAGAAGGCTGCTTATCTTTTGCAAACGGGTATTTGCTCGGACCCTAATAGAATTCTCGCCATTAGCTTTAAAAATGATGCAGCACGTGTTTTAAAAGAACGTGTCAACCTGCGCTGTGCTCCAGAACAATCAAGGCGATTTGAATCCTTTACTTACGATGGATTTACTAAGTTCCTTTTGGATCGCTTTCGTCTGGCGATACCTGAGCCTTACGCACCACCACCCGATTACAACATATACTTTCCAAATAAAGGAACGTTTCAAGAGTTCTTGAATAACCAAAAAATACGCGGCGTAAATGTCTACCAGCTTCAGAAAGACATCGCTAACCTGCCTCTTCCGGCGGGTCAACACAATTATCTGGCCCTTAAATCATATTGGCAGTGTCGTCTGACATCTGACGAAGTGGCATTGTCTTTTCAAATGATAAACCGTTTGATTGAATACCTTATACGCTCAAACCCAAATATTAAACATGCCTTACGATCCACTTACCCATTTGTCTTCTTAGACGAATTTCAAGATACAACATCGCCGCAATATGAACTTTTAAAATTTATTTTTCTAGAAAGTAATAGCCTAATTACAGCGGTCGGTGATGATAAACAGCAAATTATGGGGTGGGCGGGAGCACTACCAGAAGCTTTTAATGTATTTAATCAAGACTTTGGAGCGAAGAATTTCGACCTCGTTTCTAACTGGAGATCACATCCTGAATTGGTGTCAATGCAACATGCCATCGCACAGATGATTACCCCGGGTTTGACTCAGCCCGAGGCAAAGAATACGAAAAATATGAAAGGGGACGTAGCGGCGATATGGGGGTATTCCGACCGCAATGATGAAATTCAAGGTGTTTCAAATTGGATATCTGAACAAATCAACTCAGGGACCAAAGCTCATGAATTAGCAATACTCGTAAGAACACACGCAGACAAATTGGAGGTTGAAATTGCACCACACTTGTTAAATAAAGGTATCTCCATCAGAAATGTTGCACGGATAGTGGACGGAATCGCAATCCAAGATATCTTGACAGAAAAGCTAACCACAATTATTTTGCCTTTTTTATATCTCGGTGTACTAGAAAGGAGTCCGGAAAATTGGAATAGAGCACTCATAAGCCTTTGTGCTTTGGAAGGTGTTGATTTCGTAGATGAAAGAGCACATAGCCAGCAGCAAGATCGGCTACAATATTTTTCAAGATTATTAAGGCAAGACCTTAGCAACGGTAATTTTCATAAAGGTCGAATTAACCCTACCATCTCATCGATTCTCGCTTTTTTAACTGAAGACGCGATAAGAAGTTCTATTTCTGAGTATAAGCAAGACAGAGATTACAACAGGGTACTCAATGGCATTGTTAGCTTGCTTGAAGAGTGCGCGGATTGCTCGTCATCCTGGCTGGAAGCGCTTGATAGATTTCAAGGTGTCGATCAAGTTCCGCTGATGACCATACACAAAAGTAAAGGGCTAGAGTTTCAGACCATCATATTTTTTGGGCTTGATGCTAAGACATGGTGGAGTCTGACACCTGATAACCCAGAAGAATTGCGATCATTTTTTGTGGCGTTTACGCGAGCCAAGCAAAGTACTTTTTTCACTTCTTGCTCTCAAACAGGGAATCCCGTTACCTGGATTGAAGAAATCTTAACAAGTGTTGGTGTTAATAAATTGGCTGGACCTGGTTGCGAAAATTAATTTCTCAACGTTGCAAACAAGCGAAGCAATAAAAGTTGAACCTACCGTTTGCGGATAACAACAATCATAAGCTAGACAACCTCATGCGTCACTTTATACATATAATTAGAACCGATCGATCATTAGAATATGTAATTCGATAAAAAGGCGTAAACAACCAGACACTATTGAAAACTAATTCAGGCCAGATCGTACAACTATCTGCAAAGCAGTCTTTCTGGCTTGTATCATTGGAATACGACTATGAAGCTAAAGCAGCATTAAGAACCCTTTTATACAAATAGCTGGAACCTGGGGTATTTTCGATGCTGTTCATTACCTAATCAGCATGGTTTTCGGCCTAGTATCGAGATACTTTCTAGTATTTCCAACAGGTAAGCATTATCCTCTATAGCTCCATGAACAGCACGGATAACTGGACGCTAAATGACAATAGCAATCATTGGTCAGAAGAAATACGACTTTCAGGATAGAGCCTGCATTGCCATAATGCTGCACTTTTACGATTGTGATAATGCTGAATTTTTTGTTGAGCGTGAGGGTTGTGAAGATGGAGTATTGTACTTAAATGACCAACATAACCATATTGTTGAAATACAAGTAAAAGGTGCTGATAAACCAGTCACAATGGATTTTATTGTGGAGTGCTTGGCACATATGCCAGACAGATCCGCGAAAGATACTCTACTGGAAAAGCTCATCGAAAATGATCATTTGTACGTTGTGCTGGTAATGACTGGCCGATGTGACGATGAAACATCCATTTACACTCACCCTTGGGGATGGAAGCTAGAAGCACATAAGTCAGGCAAGATACAAAATAAGAATGCGTCTATACTTTTGGATAATCTATCGAGCGCCAAAATATATCAAAGTGCAACACCTTCAAAACTCATGCAAGAACGCGCAAAACACTGTAACGATCTGGCAGGCCGATTAACCCCCGCGAATTTGGCCAAAATACTACACAAACTAATCGTTATTGAACGTACTGATGATCAGACGATAAACTCAATTTGTTGTAATATCCTTCAACAAAAACATCATGTCCCACAAGACCAGCATGAAAATGTACTTTTAAAACTCTATCAGGCGGTTAAAGATGCCAAAGATACAAAAAATATAATTGATGCTTTCCCTTCGGTTCGCACCATCATTGATGAAGCGAAACCAGCGCCAGTCCTCCTTGGTAAATATGTGTTACGTGGAGACGAAGACAACTTTCACAAGATTCTTGCTACTGAAAACGTCCTGCTGCTATCTGGCTCACCAAGAACAGGAAAAACCTTTCTAGCTAGAAAACTCGCAACAGATTATCAATCCAAGGGCTATAACGTTTTACTTTGTAATGATATAGAAGAAGCAGAACGTTTTCTATACCATATGAGCCACCATCCGCGCTTAGCCTTTCTTGATGACCCGTTCGGTGGCACACAACTAATTGCTAATCCTATACAAGCACTTACAAAGTTAAAACAACTTGCCACTACTCTATCGTCAAAGAGAAAACTTATTGTTGCACAATCCCAAGATCAGCTTCTATTCACTACCAATCAAAACAAAATTGAAGATGTACAGCTACACGCTAATAGTTTTTTTCAAAGTAAATATTACACATCCACGTTTCTCGTCAATTTATGGCTATCTCTTTGCGATACCTATACAGTTGATCCATCGTTAAAGAAAATTGTTATCACTGGGTTACAGAATAATGATATTGATCTAGAGCCTGGTTGTTTAAATTATTTAGCTATAAACCATCACGAATTGAATGACAACTACGCTCTGGAAAATATTACTCGTCATGCTAGAACTGATGCAAAAGATCTATCCCTTGCGTTGACCAACAATGGTTACGAACAACTATTACAATCCTTAGCTATCACATCGTCTACCATGCATGGTATAGACGAAAAGGATTTGGCATTTATATTATGTGATGAAGTTCAATTGCCCGAATATGAAGAAGACTGTCACACATTTTCCTTGGGTGCAGGCACTCCTAAGGGCTTTGAGCCACCCTGCTATGACAAGGAATACACCTTGTCAGAAGTACATCAATCCCAGCTGGATGATCTTGAGAAGAGAAATATCATTAATATTGATGATAATGGGACGATTCGCATTACCCATGCGTTTTATCAGTCAGCAGCAGAGCTAACTTTGGAAAACCCCAGTGCGAGACTTGCCCAAAAGATCATTAACATCACTGAACGCGGCCTTCGAACAATAACACCAATAACAAGTCGCTCAACAGCTCGTAACCTTCATTGGGTTTATACCTACCTTGGCAAAAGATTAAAACAACAGGAGGAGCTGCTTAAACTCGCCGAAAGTGGCTTAAAATCGTTTTTTCCAGCCACTCGTGACCTTTGTTTCGACTTTCTATTGAACCCAAAGGTTTCTCTGAACGATGGAATGCAAAAAGACTTACAGGAATGGGTTAACCGCGTTAGTTTTCATTCGCTTGATAATATTACTTGGGTCAATGGTGAGGCTGTTATTGATACCAGTCACTCTACTGATTCATTCTTTCGGCAATATCAACATGTTAACGAAGGTGAGGTAATAGACTATTTGCAAACCTTAGATGGAAATAGCGAGACTTTTTTAACACCTGAGCAAATAGAGAAAATACTAAGATTCTATTCAGCGCAACCTGATAAAATTTCTCATCATGCTGTAAAAACTTTATTATCCAATGATGTCGCCATCATTCGCTCTGAAGTTGCCAGAATATGGCTTTCTATTACACGTACTGATGACAATGATATATTAGAAAGAATATTTCAAGAGAACCACCCCAGCGTTGCATTAGCAGTACTAAATGCAACCATCATTAGCTGGGAAACGCTCACACAAGAACGGCAAGATAAACTGATTGCCGGTCTTATCCAGATGTCTGAATGCGTATCTAACGCAATTGCCATGATGAATCCTCTGGTCATCTTCGAAAGAACGCAGGAAGAATATGACATTACTCCACCTTGGCCTGTTTTTGAGGCAATTATGCCAATTGTAATATCAAAACTGCCCATAAACGCGACATTTTCTGACGCGCGTATGTTTAATGTATTTAGAGAAGCGGTGCCGCATGTAGGCGCTAATACAATGCTTGCTATTTGTGATAGCTGGATGGGATATTTAGAAAATCAACTTGACAATCAAATGTTGCCAAGTAACTTCTCCCTTGGTGTGGCAAAAATTTTAATGTCTACCACGAAAAAATACCCTGAAAAGCGAGAAAAGAGAATTGAGCGTTTGCTCTCCTTTACTTCTACGCCGGCATTAATGGCCATTATCAGTGACTTGGTAGACGACTGGCAACATCTAACAATTGAGGAGAGAGAAGCATTAACCGATACCTTAACAGGTAATCGTACGGATAAAATATGGCTACAAGCGATTGTTATAACCAGTGCAAACGTCCCTGCCTCACTTCAGAAAGTTATTTTGGGAACACAACTTTCTCTTGATGACAGCCCCAATACTATTTTGGAAATAATGGAGCCTTCCTTGCTTAACGCCTCCATGAAAGTTTTCTGCGGCAACCCTCAGCCATTGTGGTGGATCGGCTGTCATCACAATTCCACCAAAGAATGGGAGCCCATTATTGAGTTAATAGCCCGATCACCTGATCATGACCTTTTTGAACTTGCCTGGAGCGAAATTACCTTTGGCGGCGACGGCAAGCGAGTAGCAAGCGTTATTAATGATGTCGGCGTTAAACATGCTGAGAGAATGCTCGATCTTCTACTGAAAATCAAACTGGATTGCACAGGGAATTATATGCCTGAAGCTTGGTCTGCACTGTTCTCACTAGCTCCTAACAAAGAAACAAAACAGCAGTGGTTTGAAATAGTTGATCCATATCTTCCTGATATTCTTGACGATCCTTTTGATATAGAACTCTGGTTGAGTGACAAGGACGTTTTCGAACTAGCTTGTGAAATGTTGCAAGAGGACTTTCATAATTTAAGACTCTATAGCCAACTATTGAAAGCAAAAGAAAATAATGATGTATCATTATATGCAGAATATATCAAACTGCTGGATAAAGTATTTGATAGTTACCCTCCACGCTTATTTGGCACCTGCGATTGTATATTACGTATTTTAAAGAAGATTCCCAATATTCCACCTAAAATCTCTAATGCTGTTCAAGCAAAAAGAAAAGCTATATTAGATGCAAAGCATGATGACAGCACAAAGCCCAAGTTGAAATTCGATGATATTACTGACTGGTCAAAGTCACCTTGAACCCGAAAGGTCCACCAGCCATATGTGTTATGGCCTAAGGAACGTTTGATCAAGTCCAAATATTTTCTGCGTGAATCCAAAATGCTTTATCGCGAAGCATATCTTACAGCTAATGGCAATAGGTCTTATCAATAAATGCAACATAGCGAAAAAGCATTTAGACTTTTGACGACACCCTTCAGGGCTTTCAGGCTCCCCCGAATTCGGTATCGGCTCTTTTGAAAGACGGGCGCATTCCTACAAATAGCCGCATCGCAAAAATGATCGAATACGATTACGCTATGACAAATAGTGAACTAATTATTGAAACACGCAAAGCGTTGGCCGCTTATATCATTAGACACCTGAACCTAGACACTGACTTAACTCCACCACGCCAGCAAATACAATGCATTAACTTGAACTAGATTGATCTTTATTAAAAAAATATCTATTTCAAATTTTTGTGTGTAGGCGTAACAAAACGCTTGCCAGAGATACTACCTATAAACCTATTGAAAAGTAATACCGTTTAGAAAGGCCGAGCAATTTGATCGCTCGGCTTGCATAATTATTGCTCCCACAGAATGCTAAACTTGGCCAAATTGTATATTACGATCCCAAGAACAAAAAGCAGCTGGGCTGCCCACCGATTATCCCACTCTGACTCTTTACAGCTCGACCACATGCGTTTTCACTTATTATGGTTGTATTATCGTGAGTCGCGAAAAATCGGTGTCAAGATGACACAATCTACGTTAAGCGCTTTAGCTCATTAGTTTTTAGCTTTTGGCTCCCAATTCGGCCCTTATTAATAACATCGGGATTCCCCAACTTTAATCCGGAACTCTTCCGAAATGAAAAGTAGGCTGCTCCATTGAAGTCGAATCTCCAACTTTTTAGTGACCCTTGCCATTCCCTAATTTGAATTTCTCCAACGTTTGCGTGATTAGCAATACTGAAATAGGTACGCCATGTTCTATCATACAACCGGTCATAAGTTTCGAATACTTGATCGGATTCATCTCTGAACGAAAGGTTGCTCAAAAACAGAACCGAAGCAAGCTCTATATTCTGAACTCCGGTCAACGACCATCGAGCTCCGCTATACCAATAGCTCAATGCTTGAAAAACCCCCTCGGAACTCTTTTTATGAAAACCTTTTCCGGATCGCGGGTCCAAATACTTTACTTCTACTCCAAAAAATTGGTTTGTAAATCCACACTCCAATAACTCATCTTTCGCCTTAATGAGGAAGTCAATCTTTAATGGTATTTTTTCGCCATTAATATACCCGTAACCTGGAACTTCGTGGTATACATCAAACCATTTAGCAAACACCTCAGAGAACCAATCATGAAGGTCCGACTCTCTGCTCCAACGAGTAAGATATTCATTAATTGCCGCTTCTCGCTGACGGTAAAGAAATAATTTCAAAAGTCTGTCTTTGTTATATCCGTTTTCCTGACAAAAATTTTCGATGCATGCCTGTAATTCTTCAGCCTCCTCAACGCCACTTTTGATCGGCTTTCCTTCTTCAGCGTAATCACCTAAAGGTAAGTCCTTCAAATTAGCCATATTCAGCTCTTGAAACTTTTTTTGGTATAGCTCAGCGAGCTTCAAGTCAGCCGCAACAGGCTGTTGTGAATGAAATCGTTTGGGTTCTTCTTTTCCCCGAAACTCGCCACAAAATTGGCATTGAAAAGCGTAAGCAGTCCCTTGCCCTTTATTCCGGCAACGCAACTTGAGATGCATTTGACAATCATGCATTAACTGTTCAAGGGAGTTCGCACTAGTAATATGTGAATAATTCACTAAAAACTTTCCTCTCATTCTCAAATTCAAACCGTATTCGACCCTTAGTATTTTGGTGATTGACTAATATTAAATACCCTTCCTCCATTCGAAACGCCTTTTGAATTCTTCAAAAGTGACATCTTTTTCCACTGTTAAAGGAATAAATGGAGCGCCTAGTTTGAAAAAATTCACTGTTCTGTGCCTACCATTAACAAACCGAATTCGGTAAGCATTTCCCGCTACAAACATGTATTTCAAAATCGCCGTTTCATCAGGCTGCTCGAACTCAGGCCTAACAAAATAGATTGATTCTTCCAGCGTGGTATGAAAAGGAGGTAAGATAGAGTCGTCACCTTTGAAATCCTGTGCATCGTATATTTCCTTAAGCGCCTCAATACTGCCACACGAATGCCTCTCTTTCTCTTGCTCAATCCAATAACTTATGAATTCATGTGTATTGACAAGTATGACCTTGTACTTTTCATCCAAAAAATATGCGGCATTCATAACGTGATGCTTCTCGGGGTGCAGTGGCAAGGGTATGATCATCATACGCTTTGGCGGTCCCAAATAGTGCTCCTGATGGCCATCCGATAGCACGTCCAGCATATCGTATCGGGAGTTTAGGGCTTCATTGTATCTCTCAATAGTCTGATGAAAGTAAGGCTTTTCTACGGGCAACGAATTGGAAAATGATACGCCGGTAACGTACCCACTTTGTTGATGAAACAGGATATCGCTACGCCCACCGCTTGCAGTAAAAGTCCAGTCGAAATCAAGAACACTGCTTGAACTATTGAGAGACCTGGCTATTTGAGTACAGACTTTAAAGGCGCTCGTTCGAAACGGCACGACTTCAAAATCTTGCACAATCGCAAATAAGTGTACAACACGCCTCTTTATGGATTCTTCAACATAGAGCCCCAAAGTCCAGTCAGTCTCAGGTCTTTGAATGGAATGCAGATGTGAGCGCCGCCAAGTCCTTACAGTAATTGGTTTAATTTCGTGTTGCATAATCCAAGTAACATCGCGCTAGGTGATAATTCGCGCCAATACGCGAAATGTTAGTCCGCGAAGTTAAGCGACTCATGGCGAACATTACGTCAGAATTTGATTCGATTACAACATGTTACCATCGGCGCCGATAACTTTTAATTTCCGTCATCCTAGCCCAGTTCTATTTTACATTGCGGCCTATATTGATCCAACAAGCAAACTTTGAGCGTTATTGTATTCAGCTAAAAGTAACCACTCAAATTAACACAAGACATTTACCCACCCACTATACAAACCATGAAAACCCTATTAATCCGTTAGTTAACTGCACGTTAAAAACAGGTAAATGCGCGATCATTCGCGCCACTGAGCTGCATGTAAGGCGCTTTTCTTTACTTTTCTTCATTTTTTTCTTGGTCGGTCATCCGTTCTATGACGAGAATCAGTGGAACTTCCTCAAGTACTGTCGGAAAAGCATGCGCTCAACTAATGACTATATCGTTACAATTGCCCCTCCTGGATTATGGTGGGTTCGGTGGATAGACCAGGTCGCCCCTCCTTATCGGAAGGGCAGTACACCACAAGTACGGGTGATCCTTGAAGAAATTGACGAATCTCGTCAAGAGCCGTTGACTTCAAATCATATTTTCCCAACTCCAGGGAGGAAGAAGCCGATATTAGTTGACGCAGGAATGATCCCCCTAATCCCCATAGGAACAGTCATTCAAGACAGAAAAATCTGCGGCTTTATTCCAAGCCCTATAAAACACTTCAAAATTGATACAGACAATTGTATTGAGCAAAGCGTCACAGAAGAGCTTCCAGACAAGCCCCAGTGGTGGCGCCCCGAATTACCATACAGGCCAATTAGCAGAAAATTATTTCCACTCGATGGCTATTTAAATGGCAATTGCACGATTTTTACATCAGCCAACTCAACAATTGCTACTCCTGACTGTGAAATCTTTCGTTGCTTTTATGCACCAATAAGTTATCTAGCAAATATCTTCCTCTCCACGTCGATTGTTGATGAATACATAGAACAACTAATTCAATCAAGCGATTCATACTATTGCGAGAAAAACAACACTATTGAGATTGTTATTCGAAAAGGATTTCCTTCTGATCACAAACTTTTTTTGGCAAATCTTCTAATACATCCGTACGGCAGACGCTGCCTAAACTACCTATCAGGATCACTTCTTAGCGACGAAGGAAATCTAAAAGCGCTTATCCCGTTTCGCACTTCATCACTCAAAGTCTCGGGAAGATGCTATAAGTTATGCGAGCACACAAATAGATACCTGCTCTACAATATTACGCACGTGGACTGGCCAGATGATTATCCCGACATTAACTATCGGTATGATAAAAGCAATGAAAAAGGCAAGTCGTCATCAGATTCGGATAAACCCAATCCATATTCCCAATACTCTCCAACCTATTATAATTTAGATGACTCAGCTGAAGATCCTCCCACAATATTGAATGAAGAAGAACCTTCTGCACCGAATCCAACGCCAATAAAAGGCTTAAATGCTACTTGGAGCAACCAGCCAAAGGAATTTAAAAAACCAAAGGAAATTAGCGAGTCATACTCCGATGAAGAAAAATCCGATCCCAAATATCGCACCACCTCAGAAATTTCAACAGGAAACCCATTTGGCACAAAGGCAGGGATTGCAAACGGCGAAGCCGTTCCAGAACCAGCAGATTACCCCATAACAGAAAGGTTTGGATTGATACTGAAGATCATGAGTATGCTCGTTCAACACCCACAGATAAAATCGGTAAAATCGGTAAATCCAAAAATAGTAACCATTACACGATCAGGTAGAGCTGCACATGAATTCCCTAAGGAATATCAAATGAATCCGATGTCCAAAGTGAAAACTCGACTTAGCTGGAGCACTTTAAAAATAGGTAAAGCGGATAAAATACCAAGAGCGGCTTTTATTTTTGAAATTAAGGATATGTATAATCGAACGACCTACTGGATTGAAATAGAGAGCACCCAAACGGTTAGCTATCATTCCGTAAAATATAAGTACATCGATAATGAAAAGTCAACAAACCATGAAGATATAAAACTAATGTTAACTTTGATTGCTCTAGGCAAAGGAAAGAAAAAAGAAATAATGATGCTATCCCAAAAATATTTTCCAGAAGTTAACATTGATTTCTGGAAGCATAAATTTAGCTCAAAGAATGAGCTTGACCTCAAAGATGTGTTGAATGAAATTCTATCGATTGGACTTTTCGACTATCTCAAATGGTGCTCCAATAGTTCACCGACGCAGTCGACATAGGCCTTTCCTTTCCATCCCCCCAAAACACAAATCTTGATTTTTCGCTAGAGATTGATTCAATAAGATAACTCGAGACAATTTGTGGGATCAGTATTATGCTTTCATCTATCCTCCAGTAAACTTTAGCTCCATCAACAAAAAAACTATCGACCGTCTGATTAACAACCAGCCCCAAAGGAATTCCATAAAGCAAACTGAGCATCTTAGCTGTTAATGCCTTCCTCTCAGAAAGGTCACTAGATTTATCAATTCGCGCAGATAGAACCCTGCACTTTTCTCTGAGCAACCGATCGAGCTTCTTTTCATCTGTTTTCCGGATAGACAGAGATGCATACCTCACCCCACTGAAATACTCAACAAAATTAAAAAACACCCGCAGTGACGCTCGCAAACCCGGGTTTCGCAACTGAAAATTTCTAACAGATTCTGGGGAACACTCCAATAAAGTATTGCTTTTGCATAAAGAATATAAAAATGCTTCCGCACATCTTAAATAAACTCGAATAGTTTTCTTTTTGTAATTTTTACTTCCTTTACATAGCAGATAATCTAGGTATTTCTTAAGCACAACCGTAGCCCGCTCATCATTTCGAGAAATAATGTCTTGTATTCGGCGCGACTCCTGAATGTCACTCTCAATTTCGGCATTCCACTCAACAAAGAATGCTTCACACAATATATTTGCCAAGGTCGAATAGGATCTAGAAATCTCATCCTCAATCGAATCCATTATTAGCTTCTGATCTACACTCTCAGCATTTTTCGAACGCACTTCCAAAAATCTAAATGCGGATGCTAGCCTATCAACCCTTCCAACCAGCTGAACTGATGATGACTTATTTAATATATGTTTTGCAGCAACCAAGAACCTTTCTCTAAAGTCTTCTCCTTCAAGCATTTCTACATTCAGAATTATGCGTGCTTGAACTTTATTTTTTCGATCACAGTACGAACATATAGAATTTCCGATCCCAGCCACAGCATTCCCGCATTGAGGGCAATCGTGATGAGGGCAACCACGCTCAAAACATTCAATACACAAGCCGTTTTCGTTATAGCTTGGGCTTTGCTTTCTATGCTTACCACAGTGTTTACACGTTATGAATTTGGTAGATACGCCAAGTTTTTTGAATTCCGAATTTTTACCCCCAACTGATTCATATACAGATTTATTGTTGGTTTCCTCTCTATAAAATACATTTGCACAAGAACCGCATAATGGCGAATCGCCAACCCTTCTTGAGGCTTTATCAATTCCTTTTTTGCACCGGGCACAATTGAGCGATACATTTCTGCATTTGCGGCAAATCTTTATCTCATCGAATTTAAATATTCTCGCTTCTGCCAAACATCTACAGCAAGAAGTCAACGGAAACATATGTGTGTAGCATTTTTCACAGTAGGGAACGCCTCGTTCTACGCGCCTAATTCGATATTTTGATGACTCACAGCGACCGCACTCGCGCATAGAACTAACCACCGTTGCAGTCCTTAAGCAATAGATTTGCTCGATCAACCCTATATTGGCTTTTAGAACGTCTTTTTAGATTCCTTAGCTCTTGGGTATAGACAACCGGGTTATAGGCTCGATATACCTTTCTCCCTACTGGAAGCTTATCAATTTCACGCATTATAAATTCATCAAAAACTGACCTTTCAAATTTTCGTTGCGTAACATTATTACCAACCATATATTTGTGAAACGATACTGGCCATTCAGCCATAACTTCTTCCAAGATTTTGGTGATTTTCCGCCTCGCATCAACCCTTAGTAGTTCATATTGAAGCTTTTTGCCTTTTAAAGAGCTTGTGAGTTCCCCGCCATCAACTTCGACTATGACTTTTATGAGATTTCTGATATTCCTCAGAAAATTTGTAGTAGAAAAATCTATAGATAGATTGCAGCCAACCACCCCTTCCGACGAAACGGTGAGTAGCTGATTTCTTCTCAGAGATAAAAAATTAGTATCATTGGGTCTAATTAGGCTTAAGCTCCGATTGCAGCTCCAGCACAGATCCACCCGTTCAGACTTATGAGGGATAATTTTTTCTTCACAATACTGGCAAGCGTCAAGAAGTTGGAAGGAGTGTCGATCACAGTAAGTATAGAAAGCAAATCGCCAATGTTTTCGAAAATAGGGATTTTCACCCAGGCAGTACGGACAATACTGCAATCCGAAATTATTCCTACTACGCCCATGTATACCAATCGATAAAATCATCGGAGTAATCGCTTCAACGTCCAACCAATTTGAAGGAACATTTTTCTGCATCTTGCGGAATGTCATGGATTCAATTGTTTCAATGCTTTCGCCAGAATAAATAGACAATTTCTCATTTAGCTTTGCAGGAGTGTATCGGTCGATATCTCGATCCCATATGGGAGTGCTTGGCAATAAGCGCTCGCAAAAGC
The DNA here is from genome assembly GCF_000013665.1 of Saccharophagus degradans 2-40. NCBI lineage: Bacteria > Pseudomonadati > Pseudomonadota > Gammaproteobacteria > Cellvibrionales > Cellvibrionaceae > Saccharophagus > Saccharophagus degradans. The sequence continues at coordinate 238,760 of NC_007912.1, read as the reverse complement.
GATACGGATTGACGCCGGTATAAAATGAATTTCTGGCTAACCACGAACTAAGTAACTCATCAGATTTTGGTGTAAGTGGGTATGGCCAGTAACTCGGAAATAATTTATTTGTTGGCTTGGAGACCATAGTCTTTCAGCTTTACATAGTTAATTTTATTTAATATTTCCAGAGTAATTTTTTCTTTACCTTCCCTTAATGCCTCCGTTGTGGCCATGACAAGGACGCGGTTCAAGCCGCCAATTGTCCCTTCGCTCATATTAAATAATTTCGTCGCTATCTCCCTGTTATTTAAGTAAGAGGGCTCTGCCAGAGGTAACAACCTTTCAAAGCTTACGAGCAGTTTTATAAATTCCTTATCTAACTTCCATTTAGAAAGGCCAATTGCTTCAAATCGACTAGATAACTGTGTATCAGTATGGAAAACAGTTATGGCCTCCCGTGTCCCTACGCCAACAATCGGAATTTTAAGAAGATTTGTCAGCTTTTTTAGTACTGCTAAAAATGCACGCTGCTCTCGACTCGTACAATGAAGTATGTCGTGAAACTCATCCAAAATAACAATTCGTGTTTGAAGTGCAAGCAACATGCGATGGGCTTGATCTTTCTTCGACTCAACACCATCACTTGTCTTATGAGCAACTCTAAGCGCAAACAAAATTTGACTATAAAATTCCGAATCTTTTGGGCGAGACGGCATATCCATAACCAGAACAGGCTTAATAGGTTCTCCGGTTTCTTTAAATGTAACCTCATGTCTAGCCGAAAACTCTTCAACAATTGTACTTTTGCCGTTACCTGGCTCCCCAACCAGCAGTGCACACGGCATCCGTATGGACTTCGGGTATTGCATGAGGTCTTCCAGATACCCAAGTATCTCATCCGCTCGAGTATAACCGACCCAGAAATCACTTCTCACCCAGTCTAATTTGTCTTTTAATGACTGACCGATAATTGGCACCACCGACTCATCTAGATGCTCAAACATAGCTTTATTTCCTTCTTATATCGGAGAAAAATTCTTCACGCATCGAGAATATGTCTTCAGACTCTTCTTGATCTTGAACAAAAAATTTTTCGTCATTAGGCTTAGGGAGGGCCACACTAATTATTTCAGATGGGGAAGTCACTTTAGAAAGTTTTTTTGCCCTTTCATTTCTATGCGCTTTTAACTTAGTCAGCTTAGTTTTCTTTTTTGCTTCATCAACTCGATCTTTCATTCTAATTAACGCATTAAATATTAAATCTTCATCTACATGTTTAACGCCATCTTCGATAAGTTTTCTTCTTGCCTCTCTCAGCTCCCAAATGCTGACTGGAGGAAAGGACGTGTTTCTGTAGGGAATGACGTAGTAAGATTTAATGTCAGGATCAAAGAAAAATATTTTTGAAATATCCCTTGGGTCACGTCTCACAGTAAATTTTCTTTTCCTGCGATCGTCATTAGGATCTTTCGAGTTTATCCACCTATTAAGCACTTCGTGATAATAGTTAATACAATCTATTTGTATTCCATAATTTTGAACACTCCGTGTTTCGTACGGTAAAAAATCCAAGACAAAGCGATCTGGATCTGCAGGAATATCCGGTAAACCTACTCCAGGCCGATCATCATCACCCAAAACACCAAGCTCCCACATTCTTTTGGGTGTAACATTGATTGAACTATGTATCCTTTGGTGGTATACGTTAACGATAAAATCCACAAGGTGCTGCTCCACCTCGTGTAGAGTCATCACAGCCTCCTTTCCCGAATTATATCCTTTACGATCTTCAGGCTTAGAAAAAGTAGTACCAGGCAATTTATGCAATAACCGTGAGGCAACCCCCATATACCGTTCGATATGAGCCCCATAGTGGGGAGTTTTGACGGGACGAAGGGTCAAATCCATGTCGTATTGCTGGCAGCTTTTCCTTAGCATTTCTCCGCGGAACTCTCTCGCGTTGTCTACATGAATCGCTCTCATTTTCCCGCACATAGGCCACTCTCCGGGAACATCGAGGTTGGCGAGGTACTCCGTTTTTGGTAGCGTCGATCGCGCTATGCAGATGCCAGCAGCCGTAGCACTAGGAGCATCCATACTGACATAAACGCCTAATATTGCTCGACTCCAGACGTCAATCGACAAAGTTAGCCAAGGGCGCCCCAGCTCTTCTCGAGTTTTTTCATCAACCACAATGACATTTGCTTGAGTATGATCAATTTGTACAACCGCCAAAGGAAAGTCATCGCCTGGAAATGGGCCTTTAATCGGATCAAATAGGTCTCTTGCTTTATCGCGGCGCCCCCTACGCTTTAATACTTCTTTTTCGCTGATTTTTTTAATACGGGCACGTACTGTATTTGCATGCGGAGGCTTTACGCCCGCAATACGGCACATTACCTTAACCTCTTCAATAACATCAGCCGGCGTGTATCGCTGTTTACTTAAGTAAAATTCATCAATCGCAGATGCGATAATTTCCTCAAGAACTGGATCTATGAGCGTCTTGCCTTCCTTGCGACCTCTAGCCTGAGGAATCAAAGACGATAAATGGCCATCATTTTGATACGCACGCAGCCAACTATATAAAGTAGCCACATGTACTCCTGCTTCCTCTGCAACACTCTCGGCTTTCTTCCGTGTTCGAAAAGGATCATCTAATAGAGGCCGGATACATTCGAATCGAAACTGAGCGACTTTCCATTCATCATCTGAAAACTCGTTGATATCCACCGTTTCAATGAGCGCCTCACCAGATTCAGCTTCAGTCAAGCGACGTAACCGATCAATGCGAAGCTTTTTGACCGTTTTATCGTTCAAATTCTCACCTAGGACCGTATCCACACCGAGAATATGAGTTATTTTGTATTTAGATTTACCCGACTCAACTATCGAGCCAGTCTTAATCTGTAAGAAAGCGGAATTTGACATGTGCTCCTCTCGTTTATCCAGATTGAACTGGTCATCGATAGCTTCTTAAACAAATCTGTTTTCACTTGCTGATTCGCGATCAGGAACCATAAGCATCTAAGCCCCTTCAAACGCCATTCATCTGAGTCGAAAGCGGCTTCAAGTAAGATTTTCGGGGTCGCGCAAGGACCTAACACCCTCAAAGTTTCAACTATGGATTTCTTCACACCGAGCTCCACAGGAATGTCCATAAACCCTCTCAAGAAACGAACATTCTCAACCAGAGAATTACCGCGTATTTCCTTTTCAGTGATTACCCTAAAAATCATGCCTCGCTCACTGGCGAAGGAAATAGCCGCTTTAAACTTGGGTTTCAGTTCGCGCCAGTTTTCCATAAGATCTTTTCGATATTTCACCTCAAATAGCACAGGTTTGAAGCTCTCATACTCCACCAAAAGGTCAGGAAAATAGCGCCTGTGTCCGTCAAATGCGATTTCCACAGGCTGAGATACCGCCTTTGTCACCGCTCTATCAAAGCTAACTACCTGCAAAAGATCTCTTTCTAGAGAAGATTCAAAGGGTTGGGACTCCTCAGCACCCCGGAAAGACACGCGCCCCGTGATGCTTCGGTTATTTTTAGGGATTGACCTAGCACCACCTTTAGAAGTCAGTCGTGACATTAGCTGTAATCTCTCAATTCAGTCGTGTAATAAGATGTAATTATGAGCTATATTAAATGTAACATCTCGTGCAAGTCCTTGATATTTAAAAGTGCAGAAAAGTGTAATTAGCTGGAATTGACAGCGGCAGCCACCCCAAACCAGGGGAGATTTCACTGGCCCACAGGGGTGTGTTATTTATGGATGAACTGCCAGAATTCCCCCGCCAAGTGCTAGAAGTGCTGCGCGAGCCACTAGAAAGCAGGCATATTTGTATTTCGCGCGCCAACGCTCAGGTTACCTACCCTGCAGATTTCTTATTGGTAGCGGCGATGAACCCCTGCCCCTGCGGTTATCACAACGACGGTACCAATCGCTGCCGCTGCACCCCACCACAGGTTGAGCGCTACACCAATAAAATATCCGGGCCGCTGCTAGACCGCATTGACTTGCATGTGCCCGTGCGCGCAATGCCCATTGAGGAGCTGCAAAGCAAACCCGATGGTGAACCCAGCGCGGCAATACGCGCCCGCGTGCGCGAGAGTCGCAACCGCCAATTGCAGCGGCAAGCCAAACCTAATAGCGAACTTAGCGGTAAAGAACTAAAACAACGCTGTGAACTAGGGGATGCCGAGCGTCACTTACTGGCGCAAGCCATGCAAAAGCTAAATTTATCTGCCCGTGCCTACGATCGTACCTTGCGTATTGCACGCACCATTGCCGATATGGTGGGCGAAGAGCAAATAAATATGACTCACTTAAGCGAAGCACTGGGTTATCGCACACTGAGTTAGCCGCTTAGCCGCTAATCTCACATCTAAGCGCAGCCCCCCTTTCTAGGGGGCGCCAATCAAGCTAGACTTGCGCCCTCAGTAATCCACCCAAGTTGTACCCGTGACCACCCTAAACCCCAGACAAAAAGAAGCCGTTCACTATATTGATGGCCCAAGCCTTGTGCTTGCTGGCGCCGGCTCCGGTAAAACCAGCGTTATTACCCGCAAAATTGCCTATATGATTCAGGAATGCGGTATTCCAGCGCGCCATATAGCCGCCGTAACCTTTACCAATAAGGCGGCACGAGAGATGAAAGAGCGGGTAACCAAACTGGTAAAAGGCAGCGCTGCTCGCGGCTTAACGGTTTCTACCTTCCACAATTTGGGCTTGAATATTATTCGCCGCGAACACAAAACCTTGGGGTTTAAGTCGGGTTTTACCATTTTCGACCAAGAAGACGCTCGCGGCCTTATTAAAGAAATAATGCTAAAAGACGGCGATACCAACACCGATATGATCGACTTGGTACAAAGCCAAATATCCAACTGGAAAAACGGCCTTATCGAACCCGACGAAGCGCTCTCTAAAGCGCAAAGCGAGGGCGAGCAAACTTGGGCGCTGGTTTTTGAACGCTACAACAAGGCCCTAAAAGCCTACAACGCCGTCGATTTTGACGATCTTATCCGCTTACCTTCTAAGCTTTTTTCGGAGCACCCCGAGGTGCTAAACCGCTGGCAGCAGCGCATTCGCTACCTGCTGGTAGACGAGTATCAAGATACCAACTCCAGCCAGTACAAGGTGGTACAGCAACTTATTGGCGATAGAGGCACACTTACCGTGGTGGGCGACGACGATCAGTCCATCTACGCTTGGCGCGGCGCACGACCAGAAAATATGTCGCTACTGAAGGTGGATTTCCCCAGCTTGCATGTAATTAAGCTCGAGCAAAACTACCGCTCCACGGCGCGCATTCTAAAGGCTGCAAACGTGCTTATTGCCAACAACCCACACGAATTCGACAAAACCCTGTGGAGTGACCTGGGCATGGGCGAAACAATTCGTGTAATAAAGTGCCCCACTGAGGATGCCGAAGCCGAGCGCGTTGCCACCGAAATACTTACCCAAAGGCTGCGTCGCCAATGCAAGTTTAAAGACTTCGCCGTACTTTACCGCGGCAACCATCAGGCGCGCTTGATGGAGCTAAAACTTCAACACCACCAAATACCCTACAACATAAGCGGCGGCACCAGTTTTTTTGCCCGCGCAGAGATTAAAGACATAATGGGTTACCTGCGACTAATCGCCAACCCAGCCGACGACAACGCTTTTTTACGCGTAGTGAACACCCCACGCCGGCAAATAGGCACCGGCACACTCGAAGCCTTGGGCCGCTACTCTACCGAGCGCGACATTAGCCTGTGGGCAGCGTGCGACGAAATGGGGTTGCAGGCGCTCATCCCCAAGCAGGGCTTAGAGCGTATTCGCAAGTTTTCGGGCTGGTTAAATAGCGTGCGCAGCAACTGCCACAACGGCGACCCAGTGCAGGCTATTCGCGAAATGATAGACGATATAGATTACGAGGGCTGGCTGCACCAAAACGCTAGCTCGCCAAAAGTTGCAGAGAAACGCTTCGAAAACGTGAACATTCTCGTCGAAAGTATTAAAAACAGCCTCGAACGTGACGAAAACGAAGACGCTGACGGAGAAGAGCGCATCAACACCGCCATATCCAAATTATTGCTGCAGGATATGCTGGAAAGACAGGAAGAAGAAGACGAAACCGATCGTGTTCAACTAATGACCCTGCACGCCTCAAAGGGCTTGGAATTCCCCCACGTATTCTTATTGGGCCTAGAAGAAGAAATTCTGCCCCACAGAAACAGCATAGAAGAAGACAACATAGAAGAAGAGCGCCGCCTAGCCTACGTAGGCATTACCCGCGCCCAACGCACACTCACCATGACACTCGCCGGTACCCGCAAACAATTCGGCGAAAAACAAACCACCACCCCCAGCCGCTTTTTAGACGAACTACCACCGGAAGACGTAGAAAGAGAAGGCTTTAGCGAAGCCACACCAGAACAAATAGAAAAGAAAGGCAAAGAGACACTGAGCTCTTTGAAGGGGATGTTTGATTAGGGGATAGTTTACAGAGAGAAAGTGGACAGTTAACAGCTGCTGTAAGCTGAAAACTGCCCACTGCTAGGCTAGCCCTTATTTCGACTCTTCAACCATATAATCAACAGCGGCTTTGATTTCGTCGTCGGAGCAATCGAAACACAAGCCTTTTGCTGGCATGCCGTTAAAACCGCTAATAGCGTGGGTGTGTAACGTTTCCATGCCTTTTGCTATACGTGGCGCCCAAGCTGCTGCATCACCTAGCTTAGGCGCGTTTGCCGCGCCAGTCGCATGACAGGTTGCACATTTAGCTTTATACACCGCATCGCCAGAGCGTGGGCCTTCAGAAACCGGCGCTGCAGCCGCTGCGGCACACTCATCACCAGCCATACACAACTCGCCAACAGGCTTGATGCGCTCTTCAATAGAATCTGTACCCGCAAACGCCAATGCAGATACACCAACCGCAGCAACAACTACCAACTTCAATAAACTTTTCATCGAATCATCCTGTTATCAATAACAGCCAAAAATTAAGTAGCCGGATTATAGCCACAAACACACTGCCTTGTCAGTTATCCCAACCGAATACCTTGCTCAAACGTAGACGAACGCTCAAGACCCGCGTATTATGCGCAGCTTCAACGGGCCGGCCCCGAGTATTACTTTAATACGCATACTACCGCTAGGTAGATGAATTAAATGTAATCAAAAACGAAAACCTCTTTCCGCACCCTTAATTGCTAACTAATAGCTCAGCTGGGTGAGGTGAGCGGGTACAAAGCACCGCTTTGTGCGAACCGAACGCCGCCAATCTACGATTGGTGGCCGGGCCTCACGCAGTGAGGGAGTAGGTACCAGTGCGTAGCGCTGGCATCTATGAGATAAATAGATTTAGTTTAAAAAACCTCTTTCCGCACCCGTAGCTCAGCTGGATAGAGTAGGTGGCTTCGAACCACTTGGTCGGGAGTTCGAATCTCTCCGGGTGCGCCATATAAAACAGCCTCGTCTAAAGACGGGGCTTTTTTGTATGTGCCACCCGGCGAGTGAGAACTCCCGCAGTTCGACAAAATGCCTGGAGCATTTTGAACCGCCAAAGGCGCCCGCAGGGTGGTGCACATGGATGTGCACCAGTTAATCTCTCCGGGTGCGCCATATAAAACAGCCTCGTCTTTAGACGGGGCTTTTTTGTATGTGCCATCCGGCGAGTGAGAACTCCCACAGTTCGACAAAATGCCTGGAGCATTTTGAACCGCCAAAGGCGCCCGCAGGGTGGTGCACATGGATGTGCACCAGTTAATCTCTCCGGGTGCGCCATTTTCGATGTGCTGAAAAGGCACTGAGATCAAAGACTTGGGGGCTGTTGCCCCCTGATGGCTTTCCGAAATAAGCCGGGTTTTCCGAAAAACCTAGCAGACTAGAGGATCGATCTCCTCAATTCCCTGCTGGCAATGCTTCTTGGTAACATTAGCGCTAGAGTGTGCCAGAAGTTGCTTCGTTTGAAAGAGTGTAATTACCCTAGCCTAGTAAAACTTCAGATCATACACTCGAAATCTCTGAAAGCTCCCCTGCCCAGCGGCCAATACTTACCTGCAGCTTCTCTTCTACTTTTCCTTTAAACTTCCCTTCAACTCCAAATAGAAATCGCTGCCTTTCTAACGAACTTAATCTGGCTTGCCTTTCTTTTTCTTCCCATTTTTTATTTCTTGAATTTATTTGAAATACACAGCTTCGTTCCAGTTAGCCTTTTTGTTTGGATAACCAATTAAGCAAAACTTGGATTAGGAACCTCAGATTAAATTTTTTGCGCCAAAAGCACACCAGCGGATTTGGCACCGTTCCGTGCGCGAGGGTGAAAAGTTAAGACCAAGTGAGCTTGATGAGAAAAAGTTAGAAATACTGGAGCTTCAGGAGTAGCGAAACAATTCGGCTTGGGCAAGCGACTTCCCTTTTCTGCGAAGACAGAGAATTGAGCAAGATATGCTTGGTGATTTTTGACACTCTAGCTGCTTGATCACACCTAGGACTCCCACAAAAAGCGGTAGGGTTTTTAGCCCTACCGCTAAGCACGAGAATACACACGTAGTTATTTAATTGATGAACCTTTTATTGCACGTTAATAACCACGCGGCGGTAGGCATAGAGGTTAGGGGAACCGTTATCACGCAGGGTTAGCAAAATGTGGATATCCTTCCCACCAGCATTCGACGGAATCTGAACATTGGCGCTGGCTGAACTACTATTACTAATGCTCACGGAACCACTGTAAGAATCCGCTTCGCCGTAGTGAGACCACGAATAATTAAGGCTATCTCCATCCGGGTCACTCGAGCCGCTAGCATCCAGCGAAACTGTCGAACCCGCAGACGCATTGAGATACATTACTGCCTCGTTAGCATCATTATTAACAACGGGTACTGGGTGGTGGTTCGCTGCAGAATAGTTACTCTCAATGGCCCAATCCATACGTGCCTGAAAGTCGTTGTGAATTGCAGTGCTCCACCGCTTAATGGATTCGCCATTCTCAGTATACATGTAGTAGGTATCGTAGACGGCATCTTCACCACTCATGCACGACATACCACGTACACCAGCTTGTTTGCTAGGGAAACGCCCACCCCAGCCCCCCATGGAAACCACTGATGGGTCGTTCAATCCCGGATTAGCCATATGCAGAAATGCTGGTGTATCCCCCTCTGTTGCATATCGACGATTTGGGTATACAGCACCCAGTGCACCGTGACTCTGAATGTGATTATCCAGATAACTATCAGAGGGTTGCCAGCTGTAAACAGATCGCGCGCGAATGTAGATAAGGTTTGGAAAGTTTTTAGCCAGCCAAGTGCCCGCATTGTCTTGCCCGAGAATATCGTATACACGTAACTTGCTGATAAAAGCATCCAATTGCGCTTGCGAGCGCGTGTTTTGCACTTTCCACACTGCCTGAGCAATAGTATTACATCCACCCCAACAAGTTGCCCATACAGGACGTGGATCATCTTTATCCACTGCAGCAATAATCAGGTTGGACCCGGCAGAGTCTTTGCCAGAGCCGACATCACCCATACCGTAGCCACGCTGCCCCATCACATTAATGGAATCCAGATACGCCGGAGTTGGGAATCCTTCCGCATGCTTGCTCAAATTGGGATATGCCTGGCTGTAGGCGTTGAGGATCCTGTCAACATAGGCCGTGTTACTGGTGGATTTTTTCCAACAACCTGTTGTCGTAATAATGCCCTCTAGGTCATACTCGTTGGCCATTACCAACTGGCGAACCAACGACTGCTCATCGTCTGGGTCTGCCCCCATATCCGTGGTGTGAATCACTCGGTAACGACCGCCTTCACCCGGCTCTGGCGTAGGTATAGGTGTTGGTTCCACATATTCACCACCGTCAGAGGAGGAAAGCTCGAAACCACTAAGCGTGCCGTTATCGGTAAGTGATTCAAGCGAAATCGTAACCTCGCCATCATCCACCGGGAAATCATTCACCTCGTAGGTATAAGCACCATCGTGCCCTGACAGTGAATACAGATCTACACTAGCCATCTCCTGTTGACCTTCCACAGCAAGATTAAACGAGCGGGCCCCCGCTTCAGTATGGTAAATCTCAGCAAAATGCAGCTTTAACGAATAAGTGGCATTAGTTACGGGAACAGCGTAGCTGTAGCTGCCGTAGCGCTCTGTTTGATACAAAGTACTGCTAGTAGCGCCTGCGATGCTGTCGGTGGTGGAACCGGTGGAGCCGCCCAATGAATGAACATCAGCTACAAAATTCACACCATCTAGAGATGTGGCACCGCCCCCAGCGTTTATAGCAATTACTAGCTCATTACCACCACTTGAACTGGAAGAAGAGCTAGACGAACTTGAGCCGCTGGAAGAAGAACTAGAACTGCTATTAGCATGGCTGCTGATAATATTGCCCACAGAGGCAGTCAGGCTCAGACTATCGAGCTTAGCTCCATCTTCTCGGCGCTGAATATAAAGAGTATGAACACCAGCAGACACTCCGTTAAAGGTAGTTGGCGAGAGAGTTTCAAAACCGCTGGTAGAAGTGTTGTTCTGGGTACTCCAAACACCAGAGTCAAGTTTGTAATAAAACGAATCATCATTGCCATTTGCCAAGCTCGCTCTTATATCGAAGGACACATTTGCCGTTTGCGACAATTCAAACGACACTGCCAAAGTACCAGATTGGCCATCGGAGGCTCCGCTTAGCAGTTGGTCACCATTATTGGGCCAAACGATGTACTGGCCGCCACTGGCACTACTGTCATTCTGCACGCTAAATGGTGAAAAGCCATTCTGGCCGCTCAAATTCTCTAGCTCAATAGTCACTGTATTAGCGCCCCCGCTGCCGGAAGAAGAGCTGGTACTAGAACTCGACGAGCTGCTGCTCGAGCTAGAAGAATTAGAAGAACTAGAAGAACTAGAAGAACTAGAAGAACTAGAAGAACTAGAAGAACTAGAAGAACTAGAAGAACTAGAAGAACTAGAAGAACTAGAAGAACTAGAAGAGGATGATGAAGTCATACCTCCAGCGCAAGAAGGCAATTCAAAATTGCCGTTGTGAGCCCCCTGAAAACCAAAGGATGTAGACTGCCCGGGCGACAAGTTTCCATTGTAACCCACGTTGCTGGCCATGACTGTGGTGCCAACAGTAGACACATTCGCATTCCAACCGGCGCTCACGCTTGGCGGCTGATTAAAACCAAGCGTAACGTCCCAACTATTAATACTGTAACTACTATCGTTGACAACTGTTACATTGGCCGTATAACCGCTATTCCAGCTGTCGGCCGAAACCGTACAACTAAGCGCCTGAGCTTGCTGCGTCGCCAGCGCGAGCGTCATTGCACCAAGCGAAATAACTATCTTTGAATTAAATGGCAAGGGATACATAAGCCCTCCTTAATTTAAATGGATGGTTTGAAGAAATGGAAGTGGTTTACACAAAATTGCAATCGCCAACTCGAGTCCAGGAAGAATCACTTCCAGGAACAGTTGCGGTGTACCAGTTTGCTCGATATAGAACACCCTGATAGCTCATGTAGTCACCGCTATTGGCGTGGTTATAGTCACCCCCAGACCAATCTTTTGCTGTCCAGCTGGGGTATTCATTAACACCGTCACAACTTGCGACTGCCGCGCCGCTGCTGCTTGAAGAACTAGAACTGCTGGATGAACTGGAGCTGCTGGAAGAGCTGGAGCTACTGCCTGTACTAGCGGAAACCTGACCAACTGAAGCATTCAGAGTTACCTTATCGAGTTTCGCCCCATCTTCTCTGCGGAGAATGTGTAAGGTATGGGATCCTGTGGATACATTAGAGAAAGTTGCTGGGGTTAAGGTGCCCCAACCAGACGTGGAAGCGTTGTTCTGAGTATTCCAAGAGCCTGAGTCCAGCTTGTAATAAAAAGAGTCGTCATTGCCGTTAGCTAGGTCTGCACGAATCTGAAATTGCACATCCGCCGATTGCGACAGGGTAAAGTGCACCTGAATTTGCCCGCTGGCGCTATCGGAGGGTGAGCTTACAATCTGATTGCCGTTGTTAGGCCATACCACGTACTGGCCGCCCGCTGCGCTGCTGTCACTCTGTACCGAGAATGGCGAAAAGTTACTGCTATCCGACAAAGATTCTAGCTCTACCGTCAAACTACTTGGGCCACCAGAGGAACTTCCCGAAGAAGAACTACTGGAAGACGAACTGCTAGAGGAGGATGAACTACTTGAAGAGGTTGAGCCGCCACGATTGTTCTCCAGATAGTTCATCAACCAGGTCATCGCTGGACGATGGGAGCCATCAGCACGAATCAAACCTGTGCCTTCTCGCCAGGTGGCCCCCACCATATAACCCCACAAAGTTATGCCACGTACACTTGGGTGGTTGTAAAATACAGGGAATTGATCACGCATAATACGCAGCTGCTCCTGATCATTGGTGCTGCGAACATCGTATTCAGAGATATAAATTGGCAAACCCAAATTGGCGATACGATCCAGAGTCGATTTTAATTGCGACGCAGAAAGGCTCTCCAGACCGTGGGCCTGCAAACCCAAAGCATCTACTACTCCGGCGTTAATTACCGGCTGGGCCATCGCTATAAAATCATTGGTGTTCCAAATAAGTACGTTGTAGTCGTTCAACACTAACGTGGCATTGGGGCAGTACTGACGTGCCAGCTGGAAGGACTTGATTATCCAGTTGTCGCCAAATGCATCGCGAGCATAATTTGCTGGCGCGTGGCCCGGCGTTGCTTCATTGACAACATCGATAATATCGGTGGCTGGGTAACGGTTACAGTAATCGCGAATCCACTCTTCAATCTCAGCGGCTTTTTCCGCGTTACTTAAATTGTTTATCCAGCTGGGATATTGACTGCCCCATACTAAAGTATGTGCTTTAAATGGGATGCCGTTGGCACGGGCAAAATTGTAGGCGGCATCTTGGCCGCTCCATGAATAGTTGTCGCGACTGCGCTCCACCGAGCCCCACTTGCCTTCATTCTCTGGGGTAATCTGATCCCAGTAGTCCATGAAGTCGTTGCGCACACTACCATTGGTAGTGATATTACCAACAAACTGCACATTTTGAGCACCAGCTCCCTGGGCAATACCCAGCGACAAAGCAACTCCTGCAACCCACGATAGCGTAGGCTTAATTAACTTCTTCATAACTTAAGCTCCGGACAAAAAAATTGTTATTGATTTTTTATTGACCTAGGCCACACAAATTAAGAATCACATGTGAAACTTAACCAAGGGATAGGATTTAGTACGAAAGAAATGCGCACTCCTGAAAACACTTGCCGCGGATTCTTATTACTATTTAGCGATTTGTGCCATCAGTCTTGCAAGCCAAGTTTAGGAGCACGGTATTGTGGGAATAACAATATTGGAGATAATTACTCGTCGATGCAGAAAAAATAATAAATCTTGCGTTTTATACAAGTTCAAGATGTTTATCGCGCCATCCATCATGCGAAAATCTCTGTTTGATAAAATAAAGTTCATCAAACGGCTAGCATCATCCAAAACACAATAATCAAAAAGAGGGCGGCGCGCTAAAACACAATGTAATACTTGCACTAATAACGCTTATTAAAATATCGGATGACATAAATACACATGTAAAACCATGCATTAATTTTTCAGCTTTCCTTGCACTCTATGCTTTAATTCAACATCTTCACCCGCATGCCGGCTTATTAATCTCGACTTTCCCGTAAACGCAAGGGCAAGCGTCACAATTTTTTCATGCGCATTTTTTATTATGGCTTTCACACTTTCACCGCTTACCACACGACACCTTAAGACGAAAGCAATACACTACAGCCAAGACTTAGAATCGTGTCTTGGCATGCAAAAGGTTTATAGCTTTGGCAATTACCATTTATGCGCCAGCGTAACAATGAGCACAGTAAACAGGCGAAAAGACAAATAGAATTTCAGTTACTTAGTAAGGCTTGAGTTAATAAACGCTTTTCGCAGTCAATCAAGCAGAAATGACTGCTTGATTGACTCATAATTCACAACCTAAAAGCACTTCTAATGTGACACATATAAAAACAAATCTAACCGCTAGCAAGGGCGAATAATATTCGGTAAGCTTCCAATCGTTAAAGTCGATAATAATAAAGCTGGGCCCTGTATCCCTCTGCACATGACACGGTTAATTTGTGGCTTGATAATGCTCTGACGCCGACTGGTTTAGATCTCAATGTTGAATTTTTACAAACAAATCACGGCTTATTTTTTCGTAAAATTACTGCTAAGTTTTGCTGTTATTTTTCTTGCCTATCATTTTATGGAGGTAAGCATACCGCTGCTACCAAAAGAAAAAAGTCCCTATGCATGGTCGCTTAGGGCTTTTTCAGATCAACTGCTTGGCGGAAAATCCACAGTGACGTTTCTGGGCGACAGTCGCTCTATTTACTATCGCTATCAAGTAAATACTGCCGTAAAATTCCCTTTCGCAGGCGCTCGCCTTACCTTCGAAAAACTAGAAGACCTTAGTCGCTACACGGCTGTTTCTTTTACCTCTCAGTGTGATAAATACAATGTTATGACATTTCACATACACAGCTTTGATGCCCATATTACGAAAGACGATGACTTCTATAGCTACCGCTTTGCCGAAAAAGATTTTACTTGTGAAGCAACTAAAAATCAGCACATCATTGATTTAAAGTATTTAAATGTACCAGTCTGGTGGTTAAAACAAAATAATATACCAGTATCCGATACACATTATAGGTTGGACAAAACACGAGCTCTATCGTTCGATAACGACCATCGAGGGCCACTAGGAATTCCCTTGCACACACATATCGAAAATTTAACATTGCACTATCAGGATTGGCGATACATTTGGTTAGCTATTGGGTTATTAACTGTAACTTGGCTAATTTTTTTAATTTATTGGTTAAAGCGTTATAGTCGGTGTTTGGTATCGACAGTGAAAATGAATATCGCGGAAAATAAACCGTTCATCGCCTATCAACAACTATCACTGGAACCCCACCGAGATAGAGAAAAAACAGAGTTGTTACGATTCATGGGTTTAGAATTTACCAACCCGGAAATGAGCCTGGAATATACGGTTAAAAACCTCGGTCTTAATCGAACAAAAATAAATAATTTATTAAAAGAAGAGTTGGGACTTACGTTTACAGCTTATCTGAATAAATTGCGCTTGGCAGAGGCATCAAAACTAATTTCCAATCGGGAAAACAGAAATATATCCGAAATCGCATTTTCTGTAGGCTTTAATAACATTTCCTATTTCAATAGGCTATTTAAAAATGAGTTTGGCTGTACCCCTAAAAAATTCGAATCGATATCAAAAGATAGATAACGGGCATCAACATGCTAAACTTTTATAAAAGTACTGCTTTATCGTTTTTTGCGTTGGTTCTGTTAACTGCAGCATGGGTGTGGCTGTGCAATAGCAAAATGGAATTGGTTCACGAGCTGCTTCCCGCAGATTCGAGTACAATTCCTTGGCACTTTCATGCACTTACTGATATTGAAAAAGGAGGAAGTTCTTCCATTCAAATTAACGATTCCGAACAAACCATTAACTACACATACGTACTCACCGACAAAATAACATACCCCCATGCCACAGTATTTATTGCCTTCGACCTTCTGAATAATGCAGCGCACTACGTTGACCTGCGCCGCTATTCAAAAGCTGCGTATAAATTAAAGTGCAATCCAGAAAACATCTTATCGCTGCACCTCCACACTTTTGATCCAAAGGTTACACAGGTGTCTAATTTATCTAGCTTTCGCATATCTGAGAGTTTTGGCCACTGCGGTGAACAATGGACCGAAATTGAAGTCGATCTACACCATCTCAACGTACCCGCTTGGTGGCTGAACCAATTTGCGCTTAATAATTCAGAACAGAGCTACCAATTGGAGCAGGTGCTGGCATTTTCTATCGGCGCGTCCAAACAAGGTCCAATAAATACACCTGCACAAGTAAGTGTACACAGGCTCACTTTGTACGGGCAGGATACTCGTTGGTTTTGGTTGGCATTGTTTGTAACAGTAATACTTTGGTTCTCGGCCATTACCGTTATGTTAAGAGCCTACACCAAAGCATTAACAAAAGACGTGCGCAAGAGAATGAAGCAGAGCCTGCCCCTGTTAGCATTTAAAGATATATCGATCGAACCGCTAAAAGAAAACTCGCAACTGACTATTTTACTGCGATTTATAGCAACTGCTTACAATATCCCAGAGATTAGCCTAGAGTACACGTCTGCTAAAACTGGTATAGATCGCAATACCATAAATAGGCTTATGCGTGCTGAACTAGGCTTAACATTTAATGCCTACGTAACCAAGCTTCGAATGGTAGAAGCCGCCCGCATCCTCCAGTGCGAAGGAGACATTCAAGTGACAGAATTAGTCTATAAGCTAGGCTTCAAAAGTGTTGCTCACTTTTACAAACTATTCAAGGATGAATATGGTTGCAGCCCCAATAAATTTAAGACCATCCAAACAGAGGCGTTGACAAGATAAGCGGGGATGTCACTCTAACCAGCCCTCTTCAACCTCTTGGTAATTTTTGCATTATATTAAAACGATGTTGAATAGATTCACAGCAATAGATTAGCTAAATAGCGCGACGCTCTTGATTAAAGAGGTAACCGAGGACACCACCATGCAACTATGCAAATAGATAGCGGCTCCTCTGGCTTCAAGACCAATATGTTAAAGACGGGTAAGCGTTCAACACCGTCTAAATAGCGCGAATAAAAAACACCCAAAATACATCTCTCGCTTAAACTCTCTGCTAGTGCCTGTCAGGCGGAATGACGGCCACTCTAAGCTGCTTTGGGTCCAAGGCCCTGGCCAGTTACGCCGGCTACGCCATGAACAAAAATTACATCACGGGGAGCCAATAGAGTAAACGATCCTTATACGCCCTCACTGGCGTCAATATCGACAGCCCCTTTTACTATTCTACGGCTCATGAGATACTCACAACTTGCATTTTCTACTGATCTAATCAGAGCATCACGCATTTAAGAAGAGGGATTCTTCTGCTATTTCCCTCCCTCTTTATAAGCCGCCAACAGGACACTTTTCGTACAACTTTGGGTGAATGCTTAATGAACAGAGTACGCATGCTTAACTAGGCCAAAATCATCTGTGAATAAAGCCGGCATCGCGACTGATCAAAACCCTAAGCGCGCTAGTCGCTAAGGCGCTTAAGATAACTAACATATTCAGAGCCTACTATGCAGTAGGTCACCTTGAGGACACTCGAGCATGAAACAGCTTTCACGTTTTTTAACATCCTTACCCCTGATAATAACGATCACATTGGGCATGAGTGGCTGCGACACTAACGAAACGAATAGCCAGTCGAATGCTCGCCACCTAATCTCCGCTCAAAGCTACCACAACCAACACCAATATCGCGCCGCCCTACTAGAAACGCGCAACGCCCTTAAAGTGTCGCCAAGTGATGACGCTGCGGAACTCTACGCGCAAATTTTCTTAGATATAGGGCAACCCAAAACGGCTGCAGAATTTATAGAAAGCTACGGTGCAAGAAGCTTTGAGCTTTCTGCACTACTCGTACGTGCCTATCTTGATTTAGGCAAGTATATTTCAGCTGAAAAAACACTGAAAAACTTCAATTCCGAAGAACTTCCTAACAACGAAGGAAAAGTTTTACTGGCCGAAGCCCTCGCCGGGCAAAACAATTACAAACAAGCCAATGAGCTACTAAGTACCGTATTAAGCACCGACCCAACGCATTTAAATGCGCTATTACTTACCTTGCAAATTGCATCCATTCAGCAAAACCCTGTTGCTGCACAGCAGGCGATTATCGAGCTTAAAAAGCATCACAGTGAATCCCCCAAAGCGCTTGTAGTGCTAGCCAGAACCGCTACAGCACGTAAAGACTATAACGAAGCCGAACAATTACTTATGCAATCGCTTCGCTTCGTACCCGATTCAGACATAATGACACCCGCCCGTGCTTCTACCTTATTGCTGCTTATTGAAACCCTAACCAATCAAGGTCGGTACGCGGACGCTGCCCCCTACAGCAACGCGCTAGCCAATGCGAACCCCAACTGGCAAGAAACCCAAGACAGAATGGCAAATGCTATTGCCAACCTGCAATCGGGCGACTTAGAGGCCGCAGAAAAAATTCTAATGCAGATACAGCAGGATAACCCCAACCAAGGCAGATCAGCCGCGTTACTTGGCATAATAAACCTGCAAAAAGGTGACTCTGAAAAAGCTAGTGAATACTTTGCTGACAATATCGACCCCGAAACGGCTGCCCCGATATTTACAGGTGCGGCGGCACTTGCTCAGCTTCAGCAAAACCAAATTGACTCAGCCCTGCAAATGCTTGAAACAGCTTTAGAGGCCAACCCAGACAACAAACGCTTACTTGTACTGTATGGCTTAGCTGCCACACGCACCCAAGACCTGTACCAAAAAGGGATAGAAGCACTGCAACAGGCCGCGAGCCAAGGTGAGCCAGATTATAGAATGCACACCACTTTAGCTGACGGTTACTTTAATGGTAAAGAAATAGCCAAAGCCACAGCCGAGCTCGAAAAGGCACAAGCTATTGCGCCAGATAACATTGCATTGCGCTACCACATCGCCAAGCGCTACTTAGCTAATGGCCTAATAGATAACGCCAAAGCATTCGCTCAAGCGCAATTAAAGAAAGATGAAAAAGATGCTCACAACTGGATTATTCAGGGGCTGGTGGCATCAATAGATAAAAATATTGATCTTGCTAATGAATCGTTTAAAAAAGCGCTAAGCATTGATAGCAAATCGTACACCGCCAATTTATATCAAGCACTTATTGCAGCGAATCAACAGAACTGGAAGCTAGCAACGCAAGGGTTTACCAATGCAATAGCAAGTAATCCAATACAGCTAGCCCCTTATGGTGGCCTACTTAAAAGCTTAGCTGCCACAGAATCACCTAACGATGTGGTTACCCGCTTTGAGGCATTAACTGGTAAAAACGGCGATAAAACTAACGCTGCATTAATTGCTACCGATTACTTAATCCAGCAAAACAAAACAGCTGAGGCGCAGAATAAATTCGAAACTATTAACCTTGCCGAGCTAAAAGAGCAGCGCTCGCAGGCGAGTGCCGTAGCAGAAGAAATTTATATTAATTTAATTAAGCTGCATGTACGCGATGCCGCAAACGCCAACGATCAAAAAGCGGCTGTTGCTTATTTGGAACAGGCTCAAGCTCAGTATCCAAACAACACCAAGTTACTAAGCCTAGCAGCGGCCTACTACCTTCAATACGACAAACTTGCCGAAGCCGCAGCCTTAGCAAGTAAACTTCGCCAACTGAACGAAAATGTATATTCCACTTTGATTAGCGCAGATATCTTAATCAAACAAAACGATTACGCCCAAGCAATAAGCTCACTGAAAAGTGAGTGGAAACGAGAGCCAAACCAAGATATTGCACTGGCTATTCAAAAAGCGGCACTCGCTTCTAACACCGACCTCGATGAAGACTTTTTACAATCTTGGGAGGTCGCCTTCCCGAATCAGGTTCAGCCGCATTTTTATCGTGCCAATAAAGCGCAACAAAGTGGTGATATTGTATTAGCACTGAAACACTACGAAAAAATTATTGAAATAAACCCCAGTAATGTGGGCGCTCTAAACAATGCCGCGTGGTTTTACTTCGAAAGCGATAAACTAAAGCGTGCAGATGAACTGGCCACCAAAGCCGTTGCGCTGGCACCTAACAGCGCGGCTGTACTCGATACCGCAGGCTGGATTAAATACAATTTAAACCAAGCCGAAGCAGTAGAGCTTCTTAAAAAAGCAGCCGAGCTGGCGCCCGACAACCAAGAAATAACCACACATTACAACACCGCCAAGCTGCATTTTAATCAATAGCTAAACACGCGCTCGAATTAGCAATGCCGTTCGAGCGCGCAAGTTTCAGAATATACGGCAAATTATTTATGGAGAAATTTTATGCGAACTAAATTAAAAGCTTCCATTTTATTTATAGCCAGCTTTCTAACCGGTTGTAGCGACAAACCAGATACCCCAGAAGCTGAAGCGAATATTTATCAGAAGGCCGTATATTACAATGAGCTTCGCCCAGCCGCAGATAAGGCCCGTGACGAGCGGCGCAAGCCCGTTGAGGTTTTAGCGTTCTCTGGCGTAAAGCCTGGGGACAAAGTGATAGATTTACTTGGCGGCGGAGGCTACTACACAGAACTTCTTAGTCATGTAGTGGGTGCAGACGGCCACGTGTACCTGGTTAACAGCCCTCTATTTGTAAACTTTACCAAAGACCAAATAGCAGAACGCCTCGCCAACAACCGACTTAAAAACGTCACCCGCATCGATGGCCCTTGGAACGCTTTAGGCATGCCAGAAAATGCAGATGTAATTTTTATCGTACTGGGCTACCACGATATTTATGTACCCCGCCCCAACAACCCAGACTTTGAAGCAGACCCAGACGCCTTCTTTGAACAAATCCACGCAAGCTTAAAACCAGGTGGAAAAGTGTTAGTTATAGACCATGCTGCGGCAAACGGTACTGGTAACGAGCACGCCTCTACCCTACACCGAATTGACGAAGCCTTTGCCAAACAGGATTTTGAAAAACGTGGCTTTGTACTTGTAAAAGAATTAGACGTACTGCGCAATCCCAACGATGACTTTACCAAAGACATCTGGAAAAAAGGCATCATGCATCTAACAGACCGTTTTATTCACCTTTACGAAAAACCCCTTAACAATTAAGACGGAAACTGCAAACCTAACATATCAACACTAACTCTCTGGAGCGTAAGTGGAAAATCATAGCTTTTATAACACCCCAGAGATAGTTAAGGGTTATGCTCAAGAAACACACTTGCAAGCACCGGAAGAGTCTATATTAAGTGAGTTAATTGCAGAGCTCGCCCAACTTAAAGTATTAGATATAGGCGTGGGAGGCGGAAGAACAACATTACACCTTGCAGGGCGCTGTAAGGCTTATACGGGCGTAGATATAAATCAAAATATGATTTTGGCCTGCGAGCAACGCTTCAAAAATTGGCCGTGCAATTTAACGTTTAGTATTGCGGATGCAAGAACACTAGAAAACCTAGAAGATAATTCATTCGACTTAGTGCTATTTAGTTTTAACGGCATAGACTATGTAAACCATCAAGACCGCTTACGCGCCTTAGCGAGCATCTACCGTGTATTGCGTCCGGGCGGTTATTTTGTTTTTTCGAGCCACAACACAAACTGCATTTCATCTCTGCTATCGTTGCGTACACACCTATCACGCAACCCTATTAATACAGCGCGAGGGTTGGCGCAATGGTTCAAATTAAACTTTATACACAACAAACGCACAACACTTCAGCAAGCTAGTAAATCAGCAAAAATAATGCTTAACGACGGGGCGTTTAATTTTGGGCTACAAACTTACTATGTGTCCGTGCAGGAACAAATACGTCAATTTGACGGCATGTTTAGTGTCAAAAATATTTACTCATTAACTACAGGTAAACCATTTACCTCTCGCGAAAGTGCCGAGGCTTCTACCGATTCATGGTTATATTATTTATGCACAAAAACTTAAGCCACCTCAGTTAAACACTCTAATAGGCAATATATGTTAATCTTACCACCCAGAACAATGCATCCTTAAACGCTTACGGTTAAACAAGGTTCTTGCTCTACTACTCAACTTCGATAATTTAGGTATTTCACCCATGCCCCCAAAAAATGCCATTGTTGTAGGAATGCCGCGCTCAGGAACAAGCATGTCTGCGGCCATATTTGCGAACCAAGGCTATTTAGTTGCCGAGGAAAGCGAAAAAGAGCTGCGCGCACCGGACGAATACAACCCGAACGGGTATTGGGAGGCTGAAACATTAATTCGCAAGAACGTCGAAGTTTTTAAGCAATGTGGTTTCGATGGCGACAACACATGGAATTTTGAGCCCATTTCTAAAGAATCAGCCGATAGAATTAACACACTCGCACCGCTAGATTCACACGCTGAGTTTGTAAGCAGCTACAACCAAAAATCACCTTGGGTATGGAAAGACCCCAGACTGTGCTACACGGTGGGCTACTGGTGGCAACTCATCAACCCCGAAACCACAGCAGTATTGCTTATTAAACGCGACCCCAAAGAAATATATAACAGCTTTCTTAGGGTTAAGTGGCGCACCCTGTCTAAAGCAGATAAAGAAGATACCTATCAAAGAATTGCCGATCACATTCAGTTCGCTGAGAATACAATTAAAAGTAAAGGCATTAACTGCTTAACTGTTAACTATAGTGATTTTACCACCACGCCCGATTCTATTGCGGAGCAAATCAACGCTACATTTGGCTTGCAACTTACCGCAGCCGATTTGAACTTCGATAAAAATTTAAATAACAATTCGCTAAAAGGTAAGCTGGGAATTTACGCGGATATAATTGCCGATAAAATACCCAAGCCCATTGTAAAGCTTGCCAAGTCGCTTATGCCCAAAAAATTATACCGGTTAATATTCCCCTTAAGGAATTAGAAAACTTACACCAAAAGCGACGAGCCGCCCATTTACCCATAAGATTTTTATTAGATGACATTATTACAGTCGAAGTTCGACCTAACCTATAGCCCAGCGCTAAACGGTTTGCGCGGCTATGCCATTTTACTGGTAATTATATTTCACGCCGCACCCCACGATTGGCTTATAGGCGGATACCTAGGGGTAGATGTTTTTTTCACGCTTAGTGGATTTTTAATTACCAACCTATTAATTAAAGAGTGCCTCGGCAAGAAGCGTATAAACCTCAAGAATTTTTATTTAAGACGGTGTTTACGGCTACTGCCCGCATTACTATTAGTTATTACTGGTTTCACTATCTTTAGTTTAATCGCCTTTGATCGCGGTGCAATAATTCGCAGTGCAATTGACTCTGTTATTGTGCTCGCCAATGTCGCCAATTGGCCGCGTGCATTTGGCATATGGCGCCCTGAATGGCTTGGTAACACGTGGTCGCTTTCTATCGAAGAACAGTTTTATTTGCTATGGCCCCCCGTACTGTATTTTCTTACCAAACGGAATGTGCAGTTATCCACGTTAATTAAAATAGCGATAGGAATAGCTATATTAGCTTGGGGTTGGCGCATTTACTTAACAACCCAAGGCGCAGATTGGATGCGAGTTTATAATGGCACCGACACGCGCATAGACTCTTTACTTATTGGCGCAGCCCTAGGCATTGCCGTTTATTTAGCATCATTCGATGGCTTTATTCACGCAAACCGCAAATTAATTAGCTACTTGGCAGTTACCGCGTCACTTATAATATTAGGCCTATCTACAATAGTTAGCTTCAAATCGCCATTACTTTATTACTTTATTTTAGTGATAGTAGAGCTTTGCACCTGTGTCATCATATTAAATGCATGTTACGAAGGGCCTTCGATTATTAAAAAAGCATTAGAATTACCAATATTGGTTTGGTTAGGCAGTATTTCTTACAGCCTTTACCTTTGGCACTACCCAATATTCAGGGCGTTAAGAGAAATGGCAGAATTTTCGCCGCTATTGATATTAATAGTGGGCACGGGAATTTCAGTTTGTATTGCTGCACTATCTTATTATTTTGTAGAAAAGCCCATACTTGCTTACAAGCAAAAACTCCACTAGATATTTGGCCGTATCAATCTATTAATGCGGCTAAAAATTTAGTACAGAAATTTGACTGCATCTTCTTATAAGAAAAGGTGTGATCTGCATTCTCTACAAAATGTATTTTTATTTTTTTCTGAGCAATCATTTGTGCTGCTATCGAACCGGCATCATCGGTTAGCATTTTAAAGCCCGGGTCGGAATCAGAAAATACAAACCTTAGTGCAATATTATTACTTCTGTAATGCAATAGCTCTGCCTGTAATTTATTTGGCTTAGCAAGCCCAATTGCCAAGCAAAAATCGTGTAACACATGGCTTATTTTCTGGTAGGTATATTTAACAGCAAAAACCGCAATACTTTTATAACTAACTTGCCCTGTAAGCAGCCTACCCCATCGCGACTTATCTTTAAGTGCAGCAGAGTAATAGCTCGCTTCTTTGCTTTGCATCTTGGGGCTAGGTACGTCTAATGACATTCCATCTACCCACTCAAATGTAAGTGGGTTAACTAACACCACGCGTGATACATTCGAATTATCTTTTAAGCCTTCCCTAAAAGAAATATAGGCGCCGCTACACAAGCCGGCCAAAATGCATGATGGGAAATCTTCAGAAAAATGCTGTATAACTTCCTCTAATTCATTCAATGAGGATTCAGCGTAAGGAAAATTCTCATTTTCTGGGCAACCGGTGCAGCTATCGCCTAAATTCCCCAAATCGTAACGCAGAGTACACCAGCCATATTCAGCCAAGTAGCGTGCTAATTTAACATAAATTTCGCTTGGGCCAACATGATGTGCCGAGCCAGCATTAGTCAAAATAATTAACGGCTTTAATGTATCACTATTGGTAGGCGTAGTAAGCACACCAAAAAGCCTGTCGTCGCTTCTATATATATTTTCAATATAATGCGTCGCATGTAATGTGGTTTCTAGCTTAGGTAAAGAAGGAGGAGCTGCGGTTTGCACACTCGCTTCCACTTTAAATAGCGCAATAAGTTCACCAAAAACATCAAATGGAATACTGGTTTTATGCGGCTCATCTAACATCTTGGTGAAGTCTGGCCGATAAATACGTTTGGCTTTATCTTCAAGCCCTAACTTACCAAGCCAGCGCGAATTCTTATCGCGATTATCATGCGCTTCAACAACTACACAGGTTTTTATGTTGGAGAGATTACGTGCGCTTAAATCAAATTTCTCTAAGCCAATTAAAGATTGTTCAGAATAGGCGTAACCGGCACTTTCTATATAGCCAGCTTCTGTTTCTTGCTTAAACTCGCTTACGCCAGCAAGCGCACCAAGCCTTCTTTTAAAACTACGCGCAGTTTCGTATGGTTCCCATAAAATTATCGAGCAGTTTTCGCCGTGTATCTCTGCTGCCATACTCACCATATTGGCCGCAAAGCCGAGCCCCAAAAATACAATGTGTGTTACACCAATAGTATTTTTTAACCAGTTTGCTTGCTGGTTTATATCTTCTACCCATTGGCAAAATATATCTTCATCGGCGCACTCTGCCGAATCCCCAACCCCAGAATAATCGAAACGCAAACAAGGGAAGCCATGCATAGCAAGCATTTCGGCAAAGTGACGGTAGGCGCGATGGGTGTGGATATATTCGTGGCCTACAGGCGCACATAAGATAAAACCAGTGGATTGGATAATTGCGCTATCGGGAGTGTACAGCCAGCCAAAGAGCTTGCTATTAAAACCGGCCTGATACGAAGCATCTGATTGGTTTACCCAACCAGCTTTACGCTTGTATATAGTTTCGGATTTAGACATGTTGCAATCTCATTAACGTTTAATTAACTCGTACGGCCTTAAATATTCCTTTAGTCGCTTTGTATAAAGCCTTACGAATCCCTTCACAATCTAATGTTGAGTTAACCTGCTGCCCACTATCAGCCGGAACAAGGCCAGTAGTAATAAGAAATTGCTCGAGCGGTGCATTGCGATCTGTTTTTACAAACTCTATAACCTTTAGACTAATACCAGATTCACTTAAAAGCCAGTAAAGAAAGTAATATTCGACGTTTCTCTGCAGCACTCGGCACGACATAACCCAGCGCAACAGTTTACCTTCTGCATCTACCACACAAGCAAGTATTTCGCCGTGATTACCAAACTTATCTACTAGCGTTGCAGTAAATAAACTGCCACCACCTGTAAGTATTTTCGACAGTTCTGCTTCGGTAATACGCAATCCATTTAAATTAAATTGGTTGGTTTTGTTAATTAATTGTATTGCTCTCGCGTTATCGACATGCGCCTGCGTATTTATGTGCAGCTCCATTTCTAAACTAGCTAAATATTCGTGCAGCGATGGCGTTTGTTTGCGCTCTTGCTCGGCTAGTGCGCGTATTTTATAAAGCTCTGTACGTTCGGAATCTTCTTTAGAGCCTTGTGTTAAATTGACATATAGCTGTAACGTTTCTATCACAGCCGGCAACTCATCAACCTCAGCCGGAAACTGCACACTTGTTACTGCCGGTAGCACAGACGCCACCTCCGCCAATTCAATGGGGTTATCATCAATAAACACAAAACTGTCTAGCGGTAAATTTAACTCTTCACTCACCTGCTGAATCAGTTGTGATTTATGACCATAGCCCACTTTAAAATCCACAAAATCTGTAAGCTTAAGCGGCAGCTCTTTTTGTTCAAACGGTGCCTTGGCCAAATCAATATCGTTTTTAGAAACAGCAACAAGCAATACGCCACTGCCTACACAGCGTTTTAAAAAACATTGATAAATATAGTGAGCAAAACCTGGGCCATATGCTGCGCACGCCACCCCTGCTACGCCATCCTCACCCACTACGCCTAACCATGCAGTGTTATCTAAATCGGTAAGAATCACTTTTTTAGGGGTTGCTATCACGTTATTTTTAAATAGCGCTTCCGACAAAACACTGGCCACATACGGTGCCATTGCGTTTGAAATTGGTCGACCAAACTCCAAGTAGGCCGCTAAACTAAAACTTTGCTCGCTTAAATATTTAAAGCCGCGCTTAACTGCGCAGGATGCAATTAAATTGCTAAGCACTTGTGTTTCGTTAGCATTAAGCACAGGCGGTACCGGAGCATCGATAAACACGCCCGCGTGTGCCTTTTCACCCAACAACCGATCGAAGGCTAAAACCTGCTCGACTAACTCAGGCAGCGTAACCGACGTGCCGGTTTGATATTGGCGCCAATCTAGCGCTGGGCAATAATCCCAGGGGTACAAACACGCTATCAATGCCGTGTCATTTTTCTCATCTACAAGCAGTCGCTGCCTTAAGGTACCGAACGGCGTAAAAGCCGCTTGCGCACGAATATTTTTTAACGCGAGGTGGGCCTCTAAAAATGGAGACAGGTTTTCTACCTGTGCCGATGTTAATACTTCACAGGCAAGTGAGTTACTCGCTTTACTTTCCCTGAGTATTTTTTTTGCCTGTAGAAATTTCATTAAGCTAAATGCGCCACAACCGCTTCTACAGCTTTGTTAAAGCTGGTTATCGCTATGGCTGTATCCAAACTAAAGGCAATTTCAAATTCGCTTTCTATAGCTGTTACCAAGCTTAGCTGTTTCATGGA
Organism: Saccharophagus degradans 2-40; assembly: GCF_000013665.1. NCBI lineage: Bacteria > Pseudomonadati > Pseudomonadota > Gammaproteobacteria > Cellvibrionales > Cellvibrionaceae > Saccharophagus > Saccharophagus degradans. The sequence goes on along the minus strand of NC_007912.1, from coordinate 211,544 downwards.
ATCCCAATTTGAAATAGTGGACTGGTCTATGCTCTCAACGGGCGGCAAGGTATCCCATTCGAACACCTCTATAAATATTTCCGCCACGACTTCTTTTATTTCTTCGCTCACTTAGCGTCTCCAAAAAATAACTTGGTATTTATGGCCTTTAACTGGTCAATTAACATTTGCTGACTCTGCTGGGTAGAAAAGGCGTGATCTGACTTTGCCATTACATACATGCGCAACTTGCCGCTCAGCAAATATAACCAGTAGTGTAGGCCTAACATATTTTTAAAAAGTGCCCTGCCCGGTTCGTTTTGCGAAACCATGACTATCATATTCACGCCAGCGGCATTAAGGGCTTCTATATCCTGCGGTAAACTACTCGTATACCGTTTTACTAAACTCAACGTGGAGTTTAAGCGTAAACACACAGCCGCTAACAACCGCTTACACTTACCAAACCAGCCGCTTCTAATCGGCAGAGCATCGTCTTCGTTCTCAGGGCTATCGCTTGAACGGATTTTAAAGGCTTTTAATGCAGCGCCAATACTTAGCTCCCCCATATCAAACCGCATATAAGGTGTACCTTGCTGCCAATACAAATGCATTGGGTTTATTAGCAATACCGAGCGCACGCGTGGGTCGTTAAATTTGCGCATATAGTTAAAACTGTTGTGACCGGCAGAACACAAGCCACCTAATGCAAATTTCGAATAGCCAAACTCAGCTTGCATGTAATCTAATAAAACTTTTATGTCGCCGGCATACCCTTTAGGAAAAGGATTAATACCTTCATTTAGTTGGTTGGTAAGGTTAGCCCCTTCCCCTAAATGACTAAGATCGATGCGTAAAATATTAAACCCTTGCTTAGCAAGTGCGCGCGCCACATTAACGTGCAATCTCGCTGGCCCAACGTGATGCGCTGCGCCGCCGTTAATTAATACCAACAGATTTTTTGTATCAGAATCTTGGTTGCGGGTAAGCACGCCTGTCATACCCGCCTTGGCGCATACAACAATTTGCTCATGTTCGTTATTTAGCGTATTTGTTGGCGGCTGGCTTGGCACCAGCACTATTCGGTATTGCTCGCGAGCTAACTCCGCAGCAGCGGGCTTAAATACCCGCAATATGGCTGCAATAGCCCCGTACGGCACTTTGTTTTCTAGCGCGGGCTTTTGAAAATCTCTATTACCGAGATATTGCTCTACTGCTACGTTCAAGCCCTGCTCTTGCAGTTGTTTTACCAGCCGCTTGGATAGAGGCAATTCTTTTGGTTGTATAAACGCTATCGATTCTAGGTGATTACAGTTTGCTAACTTTAAATTTAAACATTCAATAAACGCTTTGCTTTGCGTATCGAAGCAGTTACCGCCGGCATCAAATAAATTGCTGGCAGGCACAAAGCCCGCCTGCATCGACTGTAACATTTCCATATCGCGAAAAAAGGGCGCACCAGTTAAATAAGCGTTCCACAGTATCAACCCTTTTACTCGCTCGTTCGCTTTTGCTAGGTAGGCAGCAACTAAAGCACCTGTTCGATAACCCACAAGTTGTACTTGGGTAACATTATGCTCTTGCTGCAGGGTAAGTAGCGCTGCATTGAGTGCTTCTACCCAAGCTTTGCCAACAACCTCCTCATCGCCGCAAATAATTGTTGAACTAGCGTTACCCATACCGTTTAGCTCCAGCTTTAACACTGGGCAGTTATTAGCAATACTAAGTTGTTCGCTTAGGTAAGCAAGCGCTCGGTGCGAGTGATTATATTCGTGCCCGAACGGCGGAATAATAATTACACCCGTAGTATTTGGTGGGTACTGAGTAGTATTTTCAAGATTGGTCGCATAGGTAACAGCAAAGCTAGCGTGTTGAGATTCGCTCAGCCAGTGCATTTTTTTATATAGCGTTAGCGCGCTCATGTCACTCTAAATTCTTTTTGTAGGTTAAGAGTAGATACATGTACGCTTTTGATTTGTTCACACGCTTTAAAGCTATACGTCTTACCTGGCAACATGCAGGTGTAGTTATCACTGAATTGTGTGGTTTTTGATTCTAAACACGCGTACTCAACAAAAACGCTGGGCGTTAACGTTACCACTGATTCATTATCGCTATCGCTAGTAATGCTACCCGTTATTTCACCGGCGCCGGTGTTGATGCGCCTACAACCCGGGAACGATACCGCCTGACTAATAAGTTCGCCGCTTTCGTTTCGCAGCTCGGCTACTACAGCATAAATAGTTTGGCGGCCAAACTTATAGGCATGGGTGGCATCCATAAAACGGCCAAAAACGGTATCTAGCTTGTGTGTGCCAACGCTATTCGCTGCGAGCGTAATTTCTTGCGTATGCTCTGCAACAATATTATCGCTTAAGCCAACCAATACAATATTGAGCTGCGCTTGAAGTGTATGCGCTGTTTCATTTTGCACTTCTAGCGTATAGCCATTCAAGCTGTTGTTTATAAGCAATACCTGCTGCGGCTGCCATACTCGTTTTAAAAAGTAATACGCTGCTTTTGGCCGCGCAAAACTATCAACTATTCCCCAGCCTGCACCCGCAACAATATCTTGATAAAACCAAGCCAGCGCACCATTGCAATTTGATATACTCGCGCGCCATATGCTGTACACGCTACTTACCATTTCTGCAGTAGCAATGGTGGCAAGTTTAAAATAGGTTTCTGGGTCGCTATAGCGAAGAGTATCGGCAACTACGCCAAATATTTTTTCTAAATAAAAGTTGCGAATATCTTCGAAATCCCAACCCGCGCTGTTATCCCTAGGTATGCCGGCCTTCCAGCTGGGTGTATGGGTGGCGGGGTATGGTGATTCAAAAGCTTGCTTTAAAGAAGCTGTTACCGGTATATGCGAAAACCCTAAGCACTCGGAAGTAAAACCAACTTCGCGCACAGTAAAATGGTCGGGCATAAGTTTATAGGCGCCCACACCATAGTAATGCGTTAAACCGGCGTCGGTATGGAAAGGCAAACCACCTTCGCAGGGGCTAGAAGTAAAATAAGGAAGCGTTAACTGCTGCTCTTCTAATTTTTGCGTTATAAAAGTATCAAACAGTGCGTTCGCCCATTGTGTCTGCTCCATACCCATCATGGCCGCTTGCTGCTGCATTTCACTGTTGCCGCAAAATACTGCAATAGAGGCTGTTTGTTTTAAGCGCGTAATTTGTTGGCGCACTTCTTTTGCAACAAGCTTACTAAAATCTTCATCTGCAAAGGGGTAATCCATATTGGCAAACATAAAATCTTGCCAAACCAATATACCTAGCTCATCGCACAAGGCATAAAAATCGTCGTGTTCGTACACCATGGTACCGCCAATGCGAACCATGTTTGCACCTGCATCTACTAATAGTTTTAATAGATGGCGATACTCCTGCTTAGATGCATTTAAACTAGTTATATTTGGAGTAGCCCAACAGGCGCCGCGACAAAATATTTTGTTGTTGTTTACTTCAAGCGCCAATTGATTTGTTTGATTAGCAGCAGTTACGCGCTTAAAGCCCAACTTACCTTCGGTTAAGGTTGTTACTTCACCATCTATAATGGCGGTAATTTTGTAAGCGTGTAGGTAGGGCTCGCCGTGGGTATGGGGCCACCATAATTGCGGTTGCTCAATAGCTATTTCGGTATCTATAAATGCGCCGCCACCTTTAATAGGTTTTGCGGTTATGGGGTAGATTTTGCCGTCTAATAAAAATTGTATTTGTGGGTCGGCTGCCAATTTAGCATCGATAAAATCTAATTCTAAGTTTATATGTACCTTGCCATTTAGCGCCTCATCCACTTCGCTAAACACAGTGCACTCCACTAAATCAAATTTAGCCACACTAACAATACTAATATCTCGCCACGGGCCTATCGCTTTTACGGGTGGTGTCCAGCCCGGCATACGCCCTAATAAGCTAGTGCGAAACCAGCGCAAGTTTTGGTTATCAACTAGGTTGGTTTTCCATTGCGGTCTTGCACGACGCTCGGCCAAATGTGGTGCGAGCGCTTTAAACACTATGGCCAGTGTATTGTCGGCTTGCAGGTAATCGGTAATGTCGAGCTTGTGGTTTTCAAACATCGATTGCGAGTATAAAACCTGCTGGTCGTTAACCCACACTTCGCTTAGGGTTGCCAAACCGTCGCACTGCAAATAAGTGCGCTTACCTGTTTTGGGCAGTGGAAATTGAGCGGTGTACCACCAATCAAATTGCTCAAGGTCTTCTTGCGGGCCAGCATCGCCCACAGCTTGCGCCACGGTTCCAGGCACTGGTACAGCAAGCCATTGCTGAAGGGGAATAATATCAGCGGGGGTTTGGGCGCCATTCGCATTAGTTTTAGTAAGCGACCATTGTGTAATGTCTGTATTCACAACCATTTTAGCTTGCTTAAAGTTAGGGGATTACACTCTTCAACAAGCAGGGCTAGAATATTTAACCCGCCCGAAGATAGGCGCCCTTTTGGTTTACTAAATTGTATTTCGCAAGGTAGATTTTAATATCAACCATTGTGAAGCCATGTTTTCTAGCGGCTCTAAATTAAGCGGCTTTTTGCGCATTATTGAGCGAGCCAACTGAAACTGAAATGCTTTAGCGGTTTCGGAAATACTGCGACAAGCCGTTATGGCAGCATCGTCTAAACCATTTTTGCCATGCTGTTGCAGCCACTGCAAATAAGTAAGCGATAATTCAAAACACGCGCCGTACTGCCGTAAGCTGGCAAAAGAGTATTTATGAAAAGCTTCTAGCTCGGCATTGAGCAACCATTTTAGGTCTTGCTCGAATTGCAATTTAAATTTTTCAAAGGGGTTCAACTCTGGCATTAATTGAATATGGCGCTCAAAAGTAACGAGGGATTTTTCAAATAATTTACTTTGATCTTGCCCGCGCGTTTTAACAAGCTCTATATACGGCGGCAACATGCGCTCGTGCACTAAGCCATTTAGCTGAAATATATTATCGAAATCGTCACCGTTAAGTTCGTAGTAACCTTGACCGTGAAAATACCCCATAAACTTTTTATTAATATCAATGGCGTTAACCGCGACTGTACTTTTTACATGCTCTTGCTTGTAAGCAGAGCCTGCGGTATCTGGCAGGAAGTACGAATCTAGCTCAACCAACACTGGTTTTGCTGCGTGCACCTGATTGGCTACATGCTCAACGAGGTTTTTCCATGGGTTAAGCTCTTGAATATCTAAACCGTAAAGCTCGAGTAAATCGCCTGGCGGATATTTAAAAAACGTCCACTGGTCTTCTTCAAAATCGACACTTAACGTAAACGCCAACCCTGCCACAGGGTCGTAACCCAGCGAGTGGATAAGCTCAACCAACACATCTACATAGCAATTTGTTTCTGCCCATATACGCTCTTCGCCGTGTATAGCATGACGTGCGTAGGTACTTGGGTTGAGATCGATTATTGGTTTTATGTCCATTGCAGTGTTTTTCGCACTTTTTCTGGCCAACGCGACGGGTCTAAACCGTGGGTTTTAAATAACGCTAAAGCTATGCGCTCTAACCCAAAGCCAATACACGATGTATGTGCTGGCTCACCATCGGCTGTTTTAATATTAAACGAATGACCAAAGTGATCTAGATGGCAATTGCAGGATGTAATAGCAGTGGGCTTTTCTTCGCTACAAATTGGCGTAACAATTTCAAATTTTAATTCTTGTTCGCGCTGGGTTGCTTTCATTACGCGGCCACCGCGACCAAAAAATGGATCGTTAGCAACAACCACTTCTACCTCTAGGCCCAACTCTTTGTGCATACCTTCGGCAGTTTGCAACCAGTGGTTGCGATGCTGCAAAGCTTGCTCTGGCGTGCCTAAACGCACATATTCGCGCTGCCTAAATATTTGCATACGCGCTGGGTCGTCCGAAGGCTCGTGACGAAACACAAATGTTTTTAAATCAACTGTGCGCCCGCCCTCAGGTAAAACCGAACCCGATGCGGTTGGGTACAGCGGGTAACACGCCGCCGGCACTAACATTACATCGGTGGGGGTTAAATCTTTACACCAGTTTTCGTCTTTTTCTTCGATTTTTGCAATAAGTGCACGATGTTCTTTTTCGTTGCCACAAAACGAATTTACCGACCCCATTAAGTCGGGCATGGTTTCTACGTGGTCGGTTTGCATGTAGGTGTGACGGCCAAAAATGGGAGGGAAACGCATCACCTCGGCATTGGCATCGGCCCCCATGCGTGTCGCGAAAGCCTCAAATTGATCGACCACTTTTTCAAATAAACCACTGCGGCCGTATACGCCTTTTACACCAGAGGGAATAAGTAACCCTGCATCTACTAGCTCTTTTTGGTAAGCGAGGTAGGCTTCTGTAATGGGCTGATCTGAAATACACATTAGCTATCCCTCATGGCAATTTGCATAGTCGCGTTGTGACCGCGAATGCGATCGTTATTAACCATTAACGCCGCGCCGTAGGCATCGCGAATATGGCGGCTAAGGCTAACGGGGGAATCGTTTTTGTACCCCATAATGCCCACTATCATGAGCGCTTTACCAACAATATCCACAACCATTTCTGAGCAACGCAGTTTTACGTTATTGGTGCGAATAGAAAAACCGAAGTTGGTAAAGGCATCATCGCAATCACCATCTAACAGGCCTTGGTATTCTTCAATAGACTGGTATAAGCCGCCGCGCATACTAAATAGCAACTCATCCACTTCCGATAACCGCAGCGAGGTAACGGGCGGCATATCTGGGTTTTTGCGGTAAGCATGACGCACCGCTTGGCGCGCTTTTTTAACAGCGCTTGCAGCTAGCCCTGTCCACAATGAACCCCACAGCACATGCGACACCGGATGCATAGATTTAGAAAGAATAGTGGCGAAAGGCGCGGGTATAACCTGCTCTACATGCCCCGCAGCGGTGAGCGTATAGCCCGAGCTACACGTGCCGCGAAACCCTAAGGTATCCCAACCGGCTATTTGTTCAAACTCGCACTTTTTGGTTTTAACTAAAACATGTACTTGATCGCTAGCGGCAGCATCGGTATTTGCGCGACACGTTACAAGAATGGCATCGGCATTTAGCGCATAGGATATAACCGGTGCTTGTTTAACAAGTTTAAAGTTATCGCCCTCAAGCTCTAAACCGCAAATACTAGAGCGCAGGTCGCCACCTATACCCAACTCGGTTGTGGCCGAGGCAAGCAAGTATTGATGCTCTACAAGGTCTGCTAAGTACTGCTGGAAGTAAGAGGAGGTGAGCGCGTGATTAACCAAGCACGCCACTTGAATTTGGTGCATGGCGTACACCATTGCGGTAGACGCGCAGTATTGCCCCAGTATTTCACACAGCTTGCACAGCTGCTTAATGTTTAACCCGTCGCCCCCCAAGCTTTGGGGAACCATAGCGCTTAACAGCCGCGCCTCTTTAAATGCAGCAAAGGCTTCTTCGGGGAAGCGAGCTTTATCATCCACATCGCTCGCGTGCTGTTCTACAACGCCTTTGCCGAGTGTTTCTACCAATTCGACAATTTCGGTATAAGTGCGGAAGCGGCTTCCCTGACGGCTATCGCTCATAGTTGTTCCCTATTAATCCAAAAGTTCTTCCAAGGCATCACACAAAGCACCAATGCTTTGGAATGTTTTACGTGAAAGCATGCTATCTGAAAACTCAACATCAAACTCGTCTTCTATAGCCAACATTAGGTTAACTGTCGTGAGGGACGTTAAGCCTGCTTCGTATAGGTCGCTTTCTGTTTCTAGCCCGTGAGCATCTACAGAAAGTTTGCCATGCTTGCTTAGTAGTTCACGAAGTTTGTCTTGGTACATGCTTTTATTGTCCGAAATCTTAATTAATCTAACGAAAGAGTGATTCAATTAAAAATACGCGCAGGCGCCTATTACAACATAGTGTAATGAATAACAAAGGGCGCCAAAAGCCTTTATTTAGGTATGCATAAATAAAGCAAAGGTGTAAACAAAACCGTCAGTATCAGTAAAAATAATTCTCTGAACTAGAATAAGATTCGATCAATACGCTGAAGATACAGGCATTTTAGAGTTAAATTAGCTTTGACGGTGGCTTGTTTAAAAGCGCCTTATGCTACTAGCAACTATGACGCCAACATGTCCAAACACATTGCATGACACTAAAAAACGATTATTTATTCATTATTATAGTCGTTAATTTTTAGATATTGAGAATACTTAGCCCCCAGCTAAGAAGCAAATAACCTGCTTAGCTTGTTGCCAAATAGAGCGGCTACAGACTTGTAGTAGAAATTCCAAACCGGCTTTAAATCATCCGCTGCAAATATGGCATGTACGCGCTTGCCTCTTATGGATTTAATCCACTCGCCGTAGGTAATAAAGCCCAGCGACTTCATCTCTTTTACTACCCAGAAATCGTGGTATAACCATACCCAAGTCACACCATCTTCCCAATCTGTGACTGCGTCCTGCGGTATACCCGCGGCATCGTTATATGCAATTAGAGGTAAGTTCACTCCACAACCAATAGAAATGCCAGTAGTGTTTACTGGCCGAGTATTAATTTCTATAAGTTTGTATTCTTGAGTCTTGGGGTCTAATTTAAACTCTATGCCTACTATGCCGGTGTAATCTGCAATTTGCAGCATTTGCTTTGCTTGCCGCTCTACAACATCGTTGTGGCAAGAAATGGTTGCACAGCAGTAGCCAAACTTAATAGGGCTTTGACGCAACTTACTACGAATACAGTAAGCCAATGGCTTTTTGTCGTGGGAACAATAGGCCAGAAACGTATAGAGGTTGGTATCTTCGCCAGAGATAATCTCTTGCACCATAAGCTGATTATCGAACGGAGCAATACGCCGAAACTCCGCTAGCAATTGCTCCTTATCATACACTTTGATCGCTTTCTGCCCATTAGCCACATCCTTAAACTCATCCAGTCGCCATTTTTGCGCTTCTAATGGCTTAATTACATAAGGGTAATTGTGCGCCGATTCTGCCAAAGCTACGATATCTTCTTCGGTAGAGGGGAAGTATGTTTCTGGTATGGGCACTCCCGCAGCTTGCGCCAACTCGTATTGAAGCTTTTTATTTTTCATACGAGACATGGCAGCAGCAGTGGGATTGAGCAAAACAAAATGCGACTGCAATACAGCCTCATGCTGCGCAATGTACATAGAGCAGTCATCTGATGCGGGTATCAGAATTTTCTCACCTGGGTAGCGGCTTCCGAGCTCACACAAAAACTGATTCAGCGCCTCTTCTGATTCGTACATATCTGGGCATATTTCAATAGCACTGCAATAGCGTGAAGTTAGGCTATGCTCAAACATATTCGGGTGTATGCGCACCACACGAATGCCCTGCCGCCCCAAGGCGCGCGTGAGAGTTAGCGCAATAATGCTCATCGATTTATCTTGCGCTGTGCGAGTGCGATCAGATTCGTGCGTAATTATAAAAGCAGTAGCTAAACTCATAATATGTTTTCTATTTTACGTGTTCCAACAGAAGTCAACATGCTGTCTTGAAGCGGGGTAAAAGCTTGCCCAACCATTAGCAATCGCGAGGTTCGATAGATCTCCGCAGCGCGAATAACAGCGCCCTGCTCAGTTTCATCATGTTGTAAACCCACCTCTAGCACTCCCTCAGGGTGGCCAATTTTAAAGCCCGCCCCAAGGCCAAATACGCCACTGCTCATGTTCTGCACTATAGTTTTTGAGGTGAAAGCTGCCACACATGTGGCTATTGCACCCGATACGGCATAAGCCTTGTGGGTTTTGGCAGGGTTAATAATGCGGCCAACAATGTTAGTTTGCTTTAGGGAATCATTTGCAGAAGCCGAAACAAGCGCTATTTTTATCTGCCCAACATTCACCTGCTTGGAAGCTACCTGCAAACAATTAATAGTCTCCGCCACATGCTGCCTAAATAGTTCCACCCACTCTCTTACCAATACCATCGCATCTATTTCAGCTGGTGTTTCGCAGCCTTTCAAATCGAGCTCATTGGCACTAACAAAAGCGTAAACAGCGCCGGCATCCACCACCGAATACTTCACCGTTATGCCACGAATACTAACCATATCAACAGGATTACCGGTGGGCAGTAAACAACCCGTGTGGTTGCCGATAGGATTATTAAAAATAAGCTTGGCGGAAAAACAGGTTCCCAACTCACTATCCAATGGCTGCAGGTAATGCGCATCGATAACTGAGCCGGAATTTCGATTAAAAACTTTTACCGAATGAGAGCACTTTTGCGGGTCAACTAACCCCATTTGCACAGCGGCAGGACCAACACCCGCGGCTAAGTTGCCGCACATAATGCCGTAGTTAACTTCGTGGCGGCGTAAGCGTACTTCGCCCGATATGTAATCTACATCGGCATCTGGGTGGCTTGGCGCAGCAAGAATGGCCACCTTGCTTGTCAACGGATCGCCCCCGCCTATTCCGTCTATTTGACGAGGGTCGCTACTACCAAACAAGTTGCACAATAAGGTGTCGCGAGCTTCGGCTTCTGCAGGAAGGTGGGCTTCGTTGATATACACCCCTTTTGAGGTGCCCCCTCTCATAATTACGCAAGGTATTGCAGCCATGTTGTTAAATCCTTTTTAATTGCCGTTGCGCGAGCTATTTAATTGCTTTTTACATCTATACAGCACAACATCTGCACCAAGAATGCAGCTAGAAAGCCCAAACCAACGCAAGCAACGCTGAAAAAATGCATCCAGTGCAATTGAAACTTTTTCTGGAAACACAGTGCGGCCAGCCACTTTCAAGGGCCCCCTACCAATACCGTACTGCTCCACCACTTCCAAGCCAGCTTGCTCTAGCAAGCATTTAATAGCTTGAGGCTTTAAAAACGCGCCGGGTACAAATTCGCCCGTATGCTCAGCGTGTATGCTGGGGATAACCTTACCAAATAAGCCTTTAAGCCAATTCAACGGCTCAAACACTACAGGGTTATAGTAGTTTCGAAAGGTAATTAGCAGCTGCCCATCAGGTGCTAATATACGTGACATTTCACCCAGCGCTTTCGACCTATCTGGCACGTAACTAATTACCCCAAGGCATACAACGGCATCGAAAGCTTGCGAAGCAAAAGGAATAAACTGGCAATCACTTTGTGCCAACGGAGTGCGATCGCACGGTATGGACTCAATTCTTTTTACCGCGTTGGCGAGAATATCTGCGGAGTAATCTGTAGCTACACACTGGTACCCATGGCGAAGCAACTCACTCACAAACGGCCCCGCACCACACCCAAGATCTAAAATACTCGATTGCCTATCAAAGTTATTCGCCACAAAATCTAGGGCGTAGTTCCGACGCGTAGTAAAAATATGCTGCTCGAACGTACTCGGCTTGCCTTTATACATGTCATCCCACTGGCTTGCCCCGCGCGATGCCGAAAACATTTCTTTAACTTGTTCACTGGAAGCCATTTACCATCCATCCATATTCATAACCATTCCATTGATAAGGCAAGCGCTCTATACGGCAGCTCAGAGCGACTTATTTAATTCTTGCGAGATCAACTTTAATGCTTGAGCGTTCACACCAGAATGCACTGGAAGGGTTAAAAATCGCTGTGCAAAAGCCCTTGCGTTTGGCACATCGTCAAACACACTCACATCGTGTGCCACACCATCAATAAATGGTAGGGCGCGCTGGTACATTTTTGTTAGCCCAAAAGCCCGCATTTTTTCCACTAATTCGTCACGCCTTGCCGCAGAGCTAGCAATTAGCGGATAACGCAGCAAACGCCCTCTACGCGTTGCAACATCTAAACCAGGCGAGCTCAAGCTGGCATTAGAGCGCACAACCACATCTAACGCCTCCTCCACTCGCCTGCTTTGCGATAAATAGCATTCAATATTAGCGCCAACTCGTGCTAAGTCACATGCTGGCATAGCACTTACCTGCTCAAGCTTATCGTAATGCGTTGCACCCACACTCAATAAAGGGTTTCGATTGAGCCAAAAATACAAGTAAGGGTTAAGCAGTAAGTTGTACACCTTAGTAATGAGCTTACGCTTAATACCGCCGCCACTGCTGGCTTCACCGAGCAGCGCCAGCAAATTATCGCGCACCCGCCCCGCGAGACCGGCTTCCATTAAAAGCATACCGCCACCAAGTATGCTTGCAGGCTTACCCCGACCAAAGGAATTAACCGTTAGGTGCCCGTGCAAAATCACACCTTCTGATAACTCTGGGTACCACTGGGCATTATCTTCAACCAAGAGAGTTTGCACTGGTAACAACTTTTTAATAGCCAGCAAGCGTTCACGCACGCCCAAAAAATTTACAGCCACTACAGCAGCTGTATTAGGGTTTAAGGCGGCTTTAAGTTGCTCTAAGCACAATGCGGGGTCGTCTGGCGCGGCAATATCAATTATCACCGGCTTACAGCCAGCAAACATTGTGGCGGCAACCAAATCTGGGCAGCCATAAGCAGGAAGTAAAACCTCGGGGCACTCCCCCCCGTGCTGTATACGTGCCGCCAACAACGCCAACGCCAACGCAGATGTACCACTATCTACAAAAAGTGCTTCATACCCTTCGAATACTGGCGGGGGGCACGTCGTATCCCAACTGGTTTTGCCTCCTACAGGAGGTATATCTTTAAACATTAGCGCGCCGAAGGCTTCCAGGTTGTCATGCGCGTGCCCGAAAGAAAGCGACAAGCAGCGTCAAATAGAGCCACGTTAACCTGCGTAAAAAAGTAGATAATCTTAATAGGGCCGTAGTCTTGCAGCTTCACACTGTAGTGCGCAGCAATAGCAATTCCGTAGAACAATAACTGCGCAAACAACGCCAAGCTATATATAGCTCCACTACCAGAAACCATTGCAGTCACAATAAAAAGAGCCAAAAGGAACCACGGCACCAACCAGCGCATTAACTTGTGGCTAAACACCTGCAAAGCGTACACACCAATTTCTGCGGGGTTTAGAACATCTGGGTGGCGAGAAAGAGCCGTCATTCCGCGAATGACAGTGCGTATTTTACGCATGTACTCTTTGCTTGGGTCTTTTAGATCCTGGTAAAAACCTAGAACATCTGGCGCAGTTACCGCTCGCAACCCCAATCGCACCGAGTTAAGCGCTGTATTGAAGTCGCTGGGGGAATGAATATCCCACTCTTCACACACTTCTTTGCGGGCGGCAAAAAATGAACCACTTAAACCAACTAAACCAGCCAGTTTGGATTCTTGCTTGCGCAGCCACATTTCGTATTTCACATACGCACCTTCGCCGGCAACGCTGCCATCTTGCGAAATAAACCTATCTTCACTCGACACAGCTCCAACACTCGCATCCGCGAAATAACGCACCAACTTATGCAGGGCATCGGGCTCCATCTCTGTAGCCACATCGGAGAAAACAATAATATCGCCTTTTACAGCCTTAATGGCCGTTAACTGGGCATTCTCTTTCCCCAACCGCTCCTCGGCCCGCACCAAGCGCACGCCGCGATCAGCGTATTCACGCACAATGTCGTCCGTGCCATCATCCGAACTGTCAGAGGCGATAATTATCTCGAGCTTGCTTTTATCGTAATCTAGCGCCAACGCATTCTCTAATTTACGGCGTATACGATCTTTTTCGTTATATGCGGTAATAACTAACGACAGCATCAAACCGCTCGTATCAACCGAGTCTCCACTCGCTACACTTTTACGCGCAGCTAACAACTTGAGAATAAGGGGGTAAATAAAATAGCTATAGAGGGACAAAAAGGCTAAAAACCAAAACAAAAGTACCAACATAAACACTCCCTAAAGTATGAGACGTCGGCGCAACACAACCGTAACCGCAATAGTCCCTTGGCATAAAAGTATTACACTCTTACAACACATCTAAAATTTTAAACGCACAGCACTTATAAAATGTTGCGGCCATCAAATAGCGAAGATTGTACACCAAACTGCGCAACAGGTTAGCATTAGAAAACAAGGTCTTTTATCTGCCCCTTAGCTCGACAACTCCACGGCTTGGCTATACACTTGCAGCCTCTCAAAAGCCCTCACGGAAAAAGAGTTTTTGATAGCATCCATTCTTTAGAATACGCCACCTAAAAGGCGTGCTCTAGCACCAACATCATCAGAGAAACAACGTGTTGCAGCCAGTTTCAGCAAGGGATACAGCGACTATGCAAGTTGAGCTTACCCAAAGCCCCAGCTTTGAACTCGTAAAAAATCACTGGTCCCAGCTGTGTGCAAACACTCCAGGCCACGCATTTTTAAATGAATGCTGGATAGCACCTTGGTTTGAAGTAGTATCCCAACATCACAACCCAATTCTTATAACTGTAAAAAATTCCGACTCCATTGTGGGTTTGGCTATCGCTCATATTCTTACAGTTAAACGCCGCGGCATATTTAAACGCAAAATTCTCTTTTTTAACGAAGTGCCCGAAACACCAAATGACATGGTCATTGAATACAACGGTATTTTAGCTGCACAAAGCGATTACCCTGCAGTGTGGAATGCAACTTTAGCGGCATTAAAAAATGAACTTGTGTGGGACGAAATAAAAATCAATAAGATTGACCCTACGCAAACACCATTTATAAAAGCTGCCGCAAATGAAAATGCATTACTTTTTTTTAGCGAACGAGAAGATACATCTCCAATAGCTTTGCTCGCTAAAGATTCAAAATGGGAAGATGTCGAAAAGCTTAACATTAGCTCAAACAGACGCCGACAAGTAAGAAAAGCAACTCAGCTATACGAACAGATGTATGGGCAACTTAATGTACACACTGTTACCGACCTAAATGACGTTGAAAGCTTTTGGAACGAAATGGCCAACTTGCATACCGCACACTGGAATGACAAAGGTGATTCGGGCGCATTTGCAAACCCTGTTTGGACTAAATTTAACCGCACAATGATTAGCCAGTGGCTGGCTCTTGGTCAAATCCAGCTTACCAAATATATTGTGGGGGACACCGTAATAGGCTACCTATTTAATTTAGTTATAAAAGACCGCGCATATAACATCCAATGCGGTTTTTTATATGAAGACGATAATCGCCTTAAGCCTGGTTTCGTTTGCCATCACGCATGCATGAAACTCTGTCACCAGCTAGGTATTCAAGAATATTACTACCTAGCCGGCGGGGAAGATTACAAAGTTTCATTGTCTTCCAAAATAGACATACTAGATTGGCTGTGCTTAAGAAAAAGCAACGCACCTTTTTTACTCGAAGACACGCTAGTAGAAATTGTTAGAAAACTGCGTCTTCTTCTTAAAAAATAGATTCGTACTCACTCATTGGGTAAAAATATGATTGGTAAATTGGTAAGCTGGTTGCGCCGCCGCAAGCGTCAAAAATATATAGAAGGCCTAGTGGCTAAGGGTTTAAAACTTGGAAACAATGTTCACATTGTAGACCAGTGCTTTTGGGACGCCGCCCACTGCTACCTTATACAAATAGACGATAACGTTACTATCGCACCAAACGTTACTTTTCTCGCCCACGACGCCAGCACAAAAGAATTTTTAAATTACACAAAACTTGGCAAAGTTCATGTAAAAGAAAATTCTTTTATCGGCCATTCCGCAATAATAATGCCCGGCGTAACTGTTGGTAAAAATACTATTATTGGTTCGGGCTCTGTAGTAACCAAAGACATACCCGATGGGGTAATAGCCGCAGGCAACCCGGCACGTATTATTACCACCTTAGAAAGTTACTTAGAAAAAGTAAAAGCTGACGTAAGCGAAAACAATAAGACTATATTTGGTCAAGACTACCACATTTACAACTTAGACGACCAAAAGCGCGCAGAACTAGTAAAAAGTGCAACCGGCACAACCGGCTACATCGATTAATCTACCACTGAGCGTACGGAGATTTTTTTGAAAATTTGTATTTTGATGGGTGTTACCCCCTTTCCCGCCAGAAAGAACGGTTTAACCCTACGCTACTATGCATTGGCAAAATCACTTAGCGAAACCGACAACGAGGTATCGCTACGTATATTTCCACACATAGAAAAAACGTGGAACCAAGACGATATAGATGCGTTACAAGCAGCGGGTATTAAAACAACCGCGGCCGATAGCTACCCCATTAAAACCCCATCTATCACCCAAAAAATACTCGCACGAGTTAGTGCACTTTTACCTTTTGGCAAACCGCTTTCACAAATTTCATACAATTATAAAACCGCTTGCGATTACTTTAATACAAGCGAAAACTTTTCAGACTTCGATGTAGTACTCGCCGTAACAAGTTCTATTTTTGAGCTGTACGATCAACTACCAAAAGCAAAAAAGGCAAAAATGGTCGTTTGGGATGAAGTAGACTCACTACCGCTACATTTTTACCGACGCTACCAAGCCGGAGATAGCGTTTTGCTGTCCAAGAAGTATGAATTTATTAAATACAAAGCTTGGGAGCGAGATCTAATAAACAGAGCAGATAAAGCCTGTTATATCTCTAAAGTGGATGCGAGCTTTTCTAAAGGGGATGCAGACAAAATAATTGTTCTACCCAATGGCATTGAGCACAGCGAATTACACGATGCCCCCCTTGTAGACCTGCACAGCGACAGCATAGGGTTTGTTGGCGATATGGCCTACAGGCCAAACGTTAAAGCCGTAAAATGGTTTTTAGACAACGTGTGGCCAGACTACGTAGAAAAAAATCCTAGCTGCTACTTTTATATTGTTGGCCGCAGCCCTGAACAAAGCGTTTACGATGAAGCAGCCAAACATAAAAATGTTGTTGTTACCGGCTCGGTAGATAACATTTGGTCCTACTATAAATCTATTAAACTATTTGTGTGCCCGCTGTTTAGCGGAGCGGGTTTACAAAACAAAGTTATTGAAGCCATGTTTGCTTCTAAGCCAGTTATTTCTACAACAATAGCGAATGCCGGTGTGAATGCGGTTAATGGCGAATCGATAGTACTAGCTGATACGGCCGAACAGTTTACGCAAGCATTAAACACACTTAGACACGACGCGAGCGAAGCGCACCGTATTGGTGATGAAGGCAGAAGGTACGCAACTAAGAATTTTGATTGGTCAACGCTCACCGAACAACTGCTAACAACATTCAGGCGTCATTTGGGATACTAACCTAAGGAGAAGGGGTATGGCGAATGCATTAAAAACGCTATTAATAAACACTTTAACCAGTAAATTAGCCAACAACATTGGTTTTAAATTGGCTAACCCATTTTGCTCTGTGTTTATGCTGCATCGCTTTGCCGTCGACGACCAAGGCATACACGGCCACGACCCGGCCTTACTAAAAAATACCCTCGAGTACCTTCGAAAAAATAAATTTAACCTACTAAGCGCAGAGCAGCTATCAAACTACCTTATAGAAGGGCGCCCTATACCTAAACGCAGCGTTTGCTTTACACTCGACGATGGTTTTTGGGATCAAGCAGCTGTTTCTGCACCTATTTTTGCAGAATATGACTGCCCCGCAACGTACTTTCTAACTACGCGCTTTCTTGATGACCAATGCTGGATGTGGGACTCTAAAGTTGAATACCTTTTTGACGAAACACCGGTTGAGAAGCTTGCATTACTCGCGCAAAAATATTCAATTAACCCCCAAACACCTAATTTTAGAAGTGACCTATTCAACACACTCATAGCAGCTCTAAAGAAATGCTGCGAACAAGACATACTAGCTACCTTAGCAAGCTGGGCAGAACTAGTAGGCACACCAATTCCTCAAAAAGCGCCGGCTAAGTACAAAGCTATGAGCTGGGATGACGCAAATAAACTAATTAAGCTTGGGCTAAAAGTAGGCCCACACTCTGTTACGCACCCCATTATTGCGAATGAAACCGAGCAAGATGCTCAATGGCAAATCAATCAGTCTTGGGTTGAATTAAAAGCGAAAATACCAGAGGCTTCCCCAGTATTTTGCTATACCGTAGGGCGCTACGGCCAAGATTTTGGCGAACGAGAAATGGCAATTGTAGGTAACAGTGAACTGACTAGCGCCTACGCCGCAGACCCAGGTTTTGTAGAAGCCGGCAAACAAGACACCATTACCGCGCTTAAACGGTACGGGTACCCAGCCGACATGTTAGATTTTAAGCAATATGCCACCTGGCTAGAGCGCGCCAAAGACAAATTACGCGGTAATTAAACCGACACCAGCCAAAGAGTTAACCTGTGGATTACAAAAAAAGCGTATTAAGTGGATTTGCCTGGGAAGCCAGCACCAAAGCTATTGTGCAAATTATGTCTTGGGTATCCACAATCTGGGTAGCGAGACTGCTTAGCCCAGACGACTACGGCATAGTTGCTATCTCTGGTATTTTCACAGGCCTTTGCCAAATGCTTGCCGGTATGGGGCTATCTTCTGGGGTAGTTAACCGCAATGCTATCACCACCGGCGAAGTGCGCTCAGTATTTTATTTATCGCTGCTATCTGGGGCAGGGCTTTACCTATTGTTATTTGCTATTAGCGCCCCTGTTGCCAACTGGTACAACCTACCTGAATTAGCCTACGTACTTCGCGTTGCAGGTACAGTAGTAATCATCTCTTCTATAGCTATAGTGCCCGGCGCGATGATAATGCGCGACCTTAATTTTCGCTACACAGCACTTACCAATATGGGCGCAAATTTTGTACTAATTATAAGTACATTAACACTCGCGCTTATAGGCATGGGGTTTTGGTCCCTAATTTTAGCCACACTCATTTCTCAGGCATTTATTACTGTAGTTTACCTTTGCGCTTGCAAAGTAAATTTTAAAGGCTGGATTAAAATAAAAGATATTTTAGATGTTTTTGGTTACAGCGCCAAAATGTTAGGTAGTAACCTAACAGCTTATGCCAACCATCAAATAGGCCAAATATATTCCAGTAGTTTTCTGGGTCAAACAAGCACAGGAATTTTGCAAATGGCCTACACCCTTGCGGGCTTACCCATGAGCAAAATAGGCGAGATATTCGACAAGGTTGCCTTCCCATCCATTTCGCGCATGAAAGACGACAAGGAACAAGCTAGCAAAATATTTTTATTAATGCACCGCTACTTGTTTATGATTACCTGCCCAATGTTTATTGGTATAGCAATAATTGCAGAAGAAATGATCACCCTGCTTATTGGCGAAAAATGGCTACCCGCCGTAGTACCGCTACAACTATTTTGCCTATTAAACATCTTTCGCATTAGCGGCCAACTTGTACCTAAAGTACTCGCAGGCATGGGTAATATTAACGCGTCGCTTAAATTTCAAATTATTACCGCCATTGCGCTTATTGTCGCACTGCGCATAGGCGTTGAGTATGGCCTAATAGGCATGCTTATAGCGTGGTTAATAGCCTACCCCTGTGTATACGTGCCTTTAATATTAGATATGCGCAAAACATTAAACATAACCCTTTTAGAATTCTTGGGCTCGGTTTACCCCTCGCTTATAGCCAGCGCGGCAATGGTTGGCGCAGTACACTTAGCGGTTAAATCACTCACTTTAGAAATTAGCCTGACCACCATGTTTATTAAAATGGCAGTAGGCGGTGCTACGTATTTAGTGGCTTACTGCGTAGTTGCACCAAACGATTTTAAAAAATTAAAACAATTTGTCCAAAAGCGTCCTCATACCTCAACACCGTAGGACCCATATTATGAAATATGATTTAGTTATAGTAGGTACTGGCTTTGCCAGCAGCTTTTTTTTAAAGCGTTATTTAGAGCGGTTTCCTGCCAAACGAATTCTAGTATTAGAGCTAGGCAGCAAGCTCACCCACCGCTGGCGTGTAGAGAACCGGCCTGAGGACGACTACAGCGGCGTGGTATCAGATAAAGACTATCGCAAACTTATTAATAACCACACACCCGAAAAGCCCTGGGTATATACGCCCGGCTTCGGTGGCGGTTCAAATTGCTGGTGGGCGGTATCCCCTCGCCTGCTGCCCAACGACTTTAAAATAAAAACACTTTACGGCGTAGGCCAAGACTGGCCCATAAGCTACGAAGAGCTCGAACCATACTATTGCGACGCAGAAGATATAATGCAAATTGCAGGGCCAAGCGAGCATACCCCCTTCCCAAGAAGCCGCTCATACCCGCAGCCGCCTCATAATTTTACCAGTGTAGATAAGCTCATTAAGCAGCACTACCCAAATGAATTTTATAACGCACCGTGCGCTAGACCAAGCTTGGGCACGCCCAACAGGCCTAAATGCTGCGCTACAGGTGTATGCAACCTTTGCCCCATAGACTCGAAATTTACAGTACTAAATGAATTAAGCCACATTTATCAGCACCCCAGTGTAACCTTACAAACCAACAGCCAAGTCATTTCGCTAGATCACAGCAACGGTGTTGTAAGTAAAGCTATCTATTTAGACGAGCAAGACAAGCGACACGAAGTAGAAGCAGATCTATTTATGTTAGGTGCCAACCCATTGTTCAACTCGCATATATTGTTAGGCTCTAATATTGATAACGCCAATATAGGCAAAGGATTAGCAGAGCACGTTGGCCTAGGGGTGGAAGTAAACCTAATAAACCAATCAAACCTAGACGGTGGCACAGCCCTTACGGGCCACGGTTACTTCCTTTATGATGGGGAACATAGAAAAGATCGAGCGGCTTGTATAGTGGAGACATTTAACACGCCACACATACGCTTAGAGCGCGGTAAGTACACACACCGGCTAGGCATGAAGTTTGTTTTCGAAGAATTATACGCGCCTGAAAGTACGGTTTCGCTTTCAAGTAACATTCGCATACCTGATGTACATTATGCAGGCCATACGCAATACTTACACAATGGCGTAGACCACATTAAAAACAACTTCGAGCAATACTTTGGCTTTTTACCAATAGAAGATTACGAGTTTTCCGAAATACTTCCCGCAGAAGGGCACATACTAGGCACCCATTTAATGGGCAACGACCCTAGCGATTCAGTAGTAAACAAGCACGGCTTTGTACACGGCATGAAAAACTTATTGGTACTTGGGGCCGGCAGCTTCTCTGCCATGTCACCAGCAAATCCAAGCCTTACCGTTTCTGCGGTAGCATTAAAAAGCGCCAGCGAGCTATAGGAGACAAATCCTTATGAAAAGGCGTTTATTTTTAGCTGCGACCGCCGCAGCTTTAGCCGCAGGCGGAACCTTCATCGGCTTCAGCACAAATAGCTATCAAGATATTGTTAAAGAAGTAATAAAAACTCGTTTACATTATTTAAAGATTAGCAAAGCTGACCTTAACAAATTTGCTGCCGCCTACGCTCAAGAGGTCGCAAAATCACGTACAAAAGTCATGTTAATTGATTTTTCTTATGGCTGCAGAACTACTGATCTTTGCCATCAGATGGTAAATGATAGAATTAACTATTTTGAAAATTATATTGTTACTTATTTCCTAAAGAGCAGCGATTTTTTTATCAACGGAATGAATGAGAATAAGCCTGTGAAGTACTTATCAATAGACCTTGTCGACCCTTATAAATCCCCGTGCTACAACCCTTTCGCACGACTCATATAAATTAAGTGGATTCGCCAACGTGAAAAACAATCAACTTCTCTACTCTCATATTACTACTGAACTTGCTGATAACGAAGCTCGGACTGGCTGGATTCTTCTTTGTTTACATATAATATTTATGTATACAAGACCACAAGAGATATTCACGTTCCTCCAGCCCCTCCGACTACCAGGCATCATCGCGCTTTTACTGACTTTTTGGGTCATAAAAAACTTCGATAAAAACCTTCTCAAGATGCCATCTATAAGTTTTGTTGTAAAGTTTGGAGGGCTTTGCCTAGTAAGTTTTTTGTGGTCGGTTCATACCATTTCAATAACAATTGGTATCACCTGGCTTCTCCAATATTTACCAGTTGCAATCGCAGTGACGCTGTTAGTTCGTAACTTAAAAAAATACAAAGTATTTATTAGTTTATGGTGCATATCTCATTTTTTCGTATTTTTAATAATATTTAAAAATGGCGGGAAAGGCTCCGGCGACTTTTTAGCCGATGAAAATGATGCAGCCTTAGGTGTTGCCATGGTATTACCAATAATACTTTATTTTTCCTATTGGCCAAATATCACACCTAAACATAAGTTCCTATTAAAAACGCTTTTTTTAATAGCATGTGTTGCAATTATTGCTACGCGCTCTAGAGGGGGGCTATTAGGCCTTGTAAGCGCTGCAGGTATGCTCTGGTTATTCTCTAAATCTAAACTGAAAATACTTTTCACTGGGTCTTTATTAGTACTTTTGGCAGGGTCAATACTCCTAAGCTATTTACCGGAAGGATATTTAGAGGATGTACAAGGTATATCCGACCCAAACGATAGCACTCGAAGCGAAAGAATCGAAACATGGGAAATCTCATGGATAATGTTTAAAGACAACCCAATTTGGGGAGTTGGTGCAGGTAATTTTCCGTGGAACGTAAATAGCTATCAGGATCAGGCTAGCTGGTGGTACCCAGACGCGAGATCCCTCCATGGACGACAAACGCATTCATTATATTTTCAGCTTTTGGCCGATCTAGCACTTGTCGGTATGTTAATCTACATTACATTTATTATTACGACTGCAAGCAGATTATTTAAAACTCAAAGGTCAATTTTCAAATCTCAAAATCCTGACCCTAATCTAATAGGGCTTGGCCTAATGTGTAAGGCACTTTATATATCAATTTTTCCTTTTTTGGTATCTGGCGCGTTTATCTCTGTAGGCTACTATCCCCACATCGTAATGTGGGGAACATTAAGTTATGCGACGTTAGCAACAATTGAAACCATCACGAAAAAGTGTAACTAACAGCTTAATTAATACTTGGTGATCTCATTTTTACTATTTTTTCGTCTACCATTGTACTATCTGGGCCTATTCTTACGCCATTTCCATAGGCCCCGATTGTGCTACCTCCTTTTCCTGCAGCAATTGCTGGGCTACCAGATAACGGAGTAAAAATACGATCAGTTAGAGAAACGAATTTGGGGTCGGCATATACACCATGTTGCTCGATTTTAGACGGAAGCTCTACCGTATGAACAGGATCAACGGCTGCTAACTTCCAATCACTTAGTGTTGAAAACCTCTGATCGGTACTCAAACTTCGATCCAAATAAGATAGAACTGGGGTGTTGTAATATAAATTGTAGTCTATTTCATCGAATCCATTTTTACGTGGTGCGTCCCCTGGTCTCTCAACCATCAAAGCTGGGTATGGCCCAATTTCATAAAACAAATTATTGTAGAGAGATACACCAACAACATTTGACATACCCAAAAATGTTTTAACATTTACGGCAGTATTGTTATAAACCTTTAAGCCTGTTGACGTCCCGTTCGCTTCATAAAAGCTAGCGGTTACACCACCTTCAGTGTTGTAAAGTAAATTGTGATGAAACTCAGCCCCGTAAGAAGGGGTCATTCCCGCCCCCATGTTACCCAACATGAACACCACTTCATCTATATCATGAAAAATATTGTACCTTACGACATTACTTTTGAGCCCATCAGGATGTGGTTCTTTCTGATACACCCCTTTTTTAACGTTATAAATCAAGTTATGTTCAATAACTGTGTTCCCTGGCCGATAGCCGTGAACGCCAGAATGAAACATTACCGGCTCACCTGTAGTGACATTATCTGAAGAGGCAATCTTGTAGGTATCATGGATAACATTGTTTCGTACTAGGCAATTTATACACCAATCCAATCTAACTCCGGCAATATTATCCACTCCATAGCTATGATGTATATGGCAGTTCTCAACCGTAATATATTCATTAGTATTAGCATGATGCATCATTATGCCAGAACTTGTCGTATTTCTAATTTCAAAGTTACGGATGGTTATGTAATTGCCCCTAGCCACAAGAAAGCCTGCAACGCCATGGCCAGCCCCATCCTGTTGACGTTGAATATCAATTACTGGCCGCTCACCAGGATAACCGGAAACAATTACCCGCGCCTCCTCAGACTCACCACCATGCATAAAGGTATTACCAGCAACGGCTTCACCAGGCTTTTTACCCAGCTCAATGTAAGGCTCTTCTGAAGCCCTCACAAACCCACACTGTCCAGGTTGGATCGCGTCAAGCATTTGCTGAATTGTTCGAAATGGAGCAACACCCGTTTCAGGGTATTTACCATCCATTTCGCCAACAAAATTATTTTCTGAGTGCCAGTCCTTGTCGACAAACAAATCACCATGCTCTGGTAGTGAGCAATCCTGCGCCAAGCAATTCAAAGCCATGAGCATAAAAGCCCAAGTAATCGCCCCTCGACATAAAATTTTCATATCAGTACTCCAATAGATATATACGCGCCATATAGGTTACTCAATAGCATACCTAACATAATTACGTATTCACTATAGTATGTATTGAGAACGTTCGATAAACGAAAATATGTTTAAAAATGTTCCAATAAGACTATAAGACTTTAAAAAACAGGCTGTAGTTCGCATTTTTAACAACTAGTGAATTTTGGCGCCAAATGGTGATCGCCCTAAAAATAGGTTTTTTTGAGAAGTTATCATGTAAAATGCCAAGATTACCGTTATCAAAGTCTGCATTTATTTAAGGTTACGAGCAACTATCCTTCGCAAATACCGCTTACTGACTCACACCACCAATAATTTATCGACAGATTCTAAGCTAGTTAGCGTACTTGATGCTACTGCTTGACACTTAAACCTCAACTAAGCCCCCCGCAAAAGAGATTCTAGGAATGAAGTTCTTCGAAAAATACGAATCGATCGTTAGTCAGCAACAGTTCAGATACGTTTTTTTAGCGTTATTATGCATATTTACCATTACTCTTTTTCCCGTAAACTGGGATGGAAACGAAGAGAACTACTTCCAACTTTCGTATAAAACCGTTGAGCCGACTGCTTTTCCTGAAAATCACGCTATATTTGATGCCTCTAGGGGTCGGATTGTCCCAGAGTTTCTCATTGGTAATCTCGTCAAATACTTAGGTTATGAGACCTCTCATGCCATTGTACGAATTTTAGCCATTTTTGGTTATGCCTTTGCTTTAGCGCTCCTGTTTCGTAATTTCAAATTTAGGGTAGTGGATGCAACCTTAATTATTTGTGCTTTTATACTAGCTGGCCAACAATTATTTGGCGGTGCGTGGCTCTTTCGCGGCGGTGAGTCTAAAGTCTTTGCCTATATCTTTGTGTTCCTTTCTATACATAATTGCCTCAATCAGAAGCACATAACTGCTTTAGTTTGGCTTGCTGCTGCCACTTATATGCACTTTTTGGTTGGGTTGTTTTGGACTGTGTTTATCTTTAGTACGGTATTTTTCTATCAAAAAAACATACTAAAGCTACTGCAATATGCAGGCATATTTACACTAATGATGTCACTATTACTGGCGCTCCTTGTACCAGAACTACTTATAAAAACAGACGTCGTTGCAGATTACACATCTGACTACATCTATACACGAATTAGAAACCCACACCATACAGACCCCTTTCAAAGCCTGTACGTTTTCCTAGCTAGTTGGGCGATTGGCATAGCAAAGCTCATAATAATTATCTGTTTTGGCGTGTATTGCTTCAAAAAAGATTCTACGAACTGGCTTAGTGCACTTACTTGGGTTGCCGGACTATATTTGATACTGTTTTTGATCATTTCGTTTTTTGACAG
Organism: Saccharophagus degradans 2-40; assembly: GCF_000013665.1. Taxonomy (NCBI): domain Bacteria; kingdom Pseudomonadati; phylum Pseudomonadota; class Gammaproteobacteria; order Cellvibrionales; family Cellvibrionaceae; genus Saccharophagus; species Saccharophagus degradans. The sequence continues at coordinate 185,966 of NC_007912.1, read as the reverse complement.
AAACACTCTTTTCTTCGGAAAATTTTATCTATTTAGACCAACCGGACTAGTACTATTATTTTTTATAATGTTAGCTGTAATACAGATAAGAAATTCAATAACCTCTAACACACCCTATTATTTTGTTACCTTGTTTTGCGTGGCAAGTGCTTTACTTCCTATTGCAAAAGAAAAAGTACTACAGATAAAAACACCCGAACCAAGATATGCAACTGCAGAACTTATCGAAACTGTTCGTAACAACACCAACGAGAATGAAATTGTATTGCTCGACCCAGCGAATAAGTGGGATACAAAGGCGATACAGCTCGTACGAGATATTCCTCGCCCCACTCTAGTCGAATGGAAATTCGTTCCAACACAAAAAGTGGACATTCTTCGTTGGCGCAATTTAATGAATCTTAAAGAACGACTATTTGAACAGGGATGCGACTATGCTAACGCTGAAATTAAGTACTTTATTATTTTTTCTGTTCAAAGGTATGAGCCTTTTTCAAGCTGTTCTGAAATACTTTATAAAGATGAGAACCTAATATTTCTTCAAATTCAAACTTAGCTTATCGATACAACCTCTATCAATTCATCCGATTGATCACCCTTTTCCCCAGGAGAATGAAGTTATTCTCTAATAACTTCATAGAAAGCGACGAAATCAGATAGGTAAACCAAACAACTATAGAAAAATGAATAATTAAGTTAATACCGGGAGACGGCGTGTTGAAATTAAATTTATTTATTAGATAGAAGTACCCCCACATTACGACAAAGTGGAAGATATACATCGAATAAGAAGCTCTACCGATATTTTGCAAAAAAACAGGATTCAAATAGCGCTTACGTTCGAAAATAAAATAAAGAAACACAAAGGATAGCGACGAAAAAACTGTAATTAAAGTGACATGAAATGGAAACTTAATCTTATAGCTTAGTAGAGAGAGTATAGTACAAAACAAAAATCCGCCCCATAGAATCAACATCGAGCGCCCCCTCATCACACTAATATTATACAGCTTATAAAGTAATAACCCTGCCATAAAAACTGGCAACTGGGAAAACATATTCCAATAGGATATCTCCCATGGGTCCTCCTTAATTCGGAAAAATAACGCCAGTATCTGAACACTTATTACTCCACATATGATTGCAACAACGTAACCAATAATCAGCCTAAAATAACCATCGCTATCAACCAAATATTTATATAAAAGTGGAAACACTAAATAGAACGCACACTCAACTCCTATTGACCATCCACCAGGAACTACTGAAAGAAATGAGTCCATAGAAAACGCATGAGTTAAAGTTAGATGAAAGAAAATATCTGAAAAATCGACGTTTCCGAGAGAATTTTGATATACACTTATAGTCGTATATAGAGCTATTCCAAAATAATAAACAGGTGCTATTCGAAAAAAGCGTCGAACATAAAACTTCGTTAACGCATTACCCTCATTAGACCGAGCTTTCATTGATAGGCAAAGAGTAAGCGCGGACATTACAAAGAATAGCTGAACTCCCATCCTACCGTAAACACATAAACTTGCTATAAAAGAGTGAACATCTATTGTTCTTGGGCAAACATGGGTAACAATCACCATTAGAATAGCCACACCACGTAAAGAATCAATCTGGCTTAGTTTGTTTAACTGCCCATTTATAGACAAACACCATCTCCTTTTTTGCGAAATTTGCTATTTATAATATACATATATAAAAACACTTTAGTAAAAAAATAATCTACTACTAGCAACCCAACACCATAGTTAATTCAGCTGGATAAATTAAATTTTAGGCTTGGTATCACTTTCCACACTTTATCTCTTCAGTAAAAAGCAATAGATACTTTAATACTTCTCAAATAACTCACTTACCATTTTAAGTCTTTCATCAGGATTAAATTTCAAATCAAACACATCACATAGCTCCTCCGAAGAAGGATATTGGCCCGCTAAAGCATCATCAAAATAATGCGCCTCTGGTATATTAACTTTCAAATGAGTTCCCATATTCCACTCTAAGCCCTCTTCTTCAGCAAGAAATTTTAGCTCCTCGTCTAATTTTCTCTTTGTCGCATATGTTGATATATTCTCCAAGGCCCATACTCTAGGACTGTAGTCAAGATAATTATCGGACACATCGATAATCTCGGCCTCTAAGTTTCGGGAATCAATAAGTTTTCCTGTAGAGCAATTAATATACTCCTTATTCACGCCGACGTTATCTTTTAAAACTATCGCAGGAATACCAGAAAACATAGATTCAAAAATAGACCTATTGCTACCCTCCTTCAAAGAAAGCAATACATTTAGCTTACTCTGGTTCAACAAGTCATTAAGCTCTGATTGCTTCAGCGCCTCGAAAACATCTAAACTTTTCGATAACCCATAAAAGTCGATAAGAGTTTGTACGTTATCTTTACAGTCCCCCCAAGAATTACATACAAGAGCGGCCTTAAAATTTGGGACTCGGATATTTTTTATCGCTTTTAAATATGCATGATTTCGTTTGATACTATTGTAATTACTAATATAAATCACATCATATATTTTATTGGTTTCCTTCGGATAGAAAACTCTATGATCAACCCAGTCTGACGACCCAAACCTCACGGGGATTAAATTAGAATTTAATTTTTTGATAAACTCGTAATCTTGAACTTCTGAACATTCAATTATTATTTTCTGGTCATACTTCGTCCAACCGATAATTTCAGGCAAACAATATCCAGCCCAGCTGGGCTCAAGAACAATGTGAAAACACTCCAAGAGCTTCTCACAATCTATATTTTGTAGGTAGAATTTAAATGTTGTACTAAATTTAATAAGTAGCACCCCCTTTTCCACCACATGCAACCTAGAATCAAATCGAGGAGCTTTAAGGATAATCGCTCTTTTCTTTCCGACTTTATCACCGATGATTTTATCGGGGATAATCATAGGGCCACTTAGCTCTAGTAACACATTTTTTCGGTTGATTAAGAATGTTTCAACACTAGAACTTGGATACACTCTATGAGATAACATCCAAAGGTTATATCGTGACATTTTTCTAGGAGTTATAAAGCCAATGCAAAAAATAGCCCAAGCAATAATTCTAAGCATTTTAAGCTTTATAAAATCCTCAATGTTATTTCTTAATATATAATAAATTGATTTACTAACTAATCTAATATTTTTCATAACAGTTATTTTTTCTTTCCGTCGCCACATGCGTTTTCTATCAATGCACCATAGCGCTCTAAATATTGTTGTTCACTCAACTCAGCCATTACAATTTCGTAGCCTGCATCACCTAACATCTTGCGTTTACTACCGCTAGACAACATTACCTCAAGTTTTTCCGCTAGTTGATCTACGTTACCGCTTGCAAAAACGTAGCCATTAACCCCATCGCGAATATATGTGGGTATACCATCTGCAGTGGAACCAATAACCGGCTTGCCGTGGGCCATAGATTCAAGCAATACGCGCCCCATTGCCTCTGTACGTGAAGCAAGCACAAAGCATTTTGTTTTGCTTATTTTTTCCATTGCCGCATCGTACTCTAACGGCTTTAACAGCTTTATTTGGTCTGGGTGAGAATGTAGCGATTCTAAGTACTGCCTATCTGCAGTTTCTAAGTACCCTATTAGGTGCACCTGAGTTGTTGGGAATTTATGGGCTATTTTGTCGAAGGCAGATACAAGTATATCGAAGCCTTTAATATTGTATGGATAGCCCATAGTCATAATAAAGTCTTCTTCGACAGTGCTTTTATGAAATTCAGAAATGGGCGTATATTCGTGAAAGCAACTAATTGTGTGCTTGCGTTGTTCTTCTTCAGACAGATACGGAGTAATTTGCGAAGGGTACAGTAACTTAATACCATTACTACGTTTTAATACAAAGGGAATAGCCTTTTTAGAGTAACCCAGTTTTAAGTTTCTAATAAATTTGTTTTCTATATCTTCCCACACTACCGGGCTTACGTAGTTGCCGTTAAGCTCGGTTATTAATTTTGCCCCAGTAAACAGTTTAATTAATAGCGCTAGCGGGCCTGCTAATATTGGTTCCCTCGCTATAATTAAATCGTATTTTTTAACAAAATAATGGCGATAGATAGCTGTACAGGTGGCGTGCAATAGAAACTTTAACGTTACTAGCAGCTTAATTCTGCTTAATCTATCGGATAGGTAAGAAGTTACAAATAAAAAGCCATCTTCTTCGTAGTGTTTAAATTGCTTTTTATTGGTGGTACCGAGTATATCTCCACTGTAATGATCTTTCATTCGAACGTATTTAGTCATATTTACGTTCTTAGTAGAGTAAATAAAAGATTTACTAACGATTAACAAATGCTTTTTCATAGCGACTCTTGAATTGATATTACCCATCGATAATATTGGTTTTAAACCATGCTTGAAACATTAATAGGGTCCACAGTTTTTTACCGTGATCGTAACTGCCAGATCTATGCTCTAATAAAGCATGCTGAATGGGTGCGTAATTAAATATGCCCTGCTTTTCTATGAACTCTTTATCTAATAATTCGTCTACCCATGCAGACAGATCGGTTCTTATCCATTGGCTGATTGGTACAGAAAAACCCATTTTAGGGCGCTCTATTAGCTCTTTGGGCACATATTTATAAAGCACTTCACGCAGTAACCACTTGGATTTACCATCCCTTACTTTTAGCTCTGGTGACACCGTCCAGGCGAAATCTATAAGCTCAATATCTAACAAGGGCGCACGCAGCTCTAAACTCGCAGCCATGCTCGCTCTGTCTGTTTTGGTAAGGTTATCCCCGGGTAGATACCACTGTTGATCCCATGCCATGGCTGCATTTATAAAATCGTCTTCTAAACTTAATGGCGACTGCATTGCAAGCTCACCATTAAAAGCTTTTAGTACTTGCTCCGGTTGCTGCCAATAGCTCATCAAATATTCGTAGGCTGCTGCCTTACTTTTAGCATCGGCCAAAGACACCATTTTATAAAGCTTGTTTCCAAACTCTGCGCCGCCTTTACGTTTAGCAATACTGTTAAGCGCTTGGTAGAGCTTGTCCCATTTACCCGGCGCTACGCTGGTAATTAGCGCTTTTAGTATCGATTTAAATACCGCGGGTAGAGCTGCCGCTTTTTTCAGTACAGCTTCTGTAAATACATAGCGATTGTACCCGGCAAATAACTCGTCGCCGCCGTCGCCAGATAGGCATACCGTTAATTCACTTCGAGCGAAGCGATTAACTAGAATAGTGGGTAGCTGAGAGGCATCTGCAAAGGGTTCATCGTATACACGAGGCAATATATTAACTAGCTCTAGTATGTCTTGCTGATTTACGTAGTGCTCGTGATGCTTGGTGCCTAAGTGCTTCGCAATTTCTTTGGCGAATTCAGCTTCGTTAAAGGACTTTTCTTCAAAACCAATAGTAAAAGTATCTATTGCTGTGCTGGTGTTCGCTTGTAACACAGCACTTACAACGGTCGAATCTATACCACCAGACAAGAAAGCGCCAAGTGGTACATCCGCTATAGATTGCTCATTAATAACCTTGTTAATTTTTTCATCCAGTGCACTTATTGCTTCGCTTTGATTTTGCTCGGTATATAAATAAGGTTGATTAGCACTTTGCGCAACTGTCCAATACGGCTGTGGCGTAAGGTTCGCAATCGACCAATCGCTTTGTTTGGCTAGGTTTATATCTATACGGCAACCTGGTGAAAGCTTTTTAACTTCTACGAATACCGAGTTAGGGGCACTGATGTAGCCGTGACGCAAAAACGAAGCGATAGCCACTTTATTTAGCGTAAGCGCTTTAGCAGGCGTATGGGCAAATATGGCTTTAAGCTCTGACCCAAAAACAAAAGAACCATTTATAACGCCGTAATAAAGTGGCTTTTCACCTATGCGATCGCGTATTAAAGTAAGCACCTTAGTCTGACTATCCCAAAGAGCTATGGCGAACATACCTTTCGCTTTTGCTATGGTTTGCTCTAACCCCCAATGCTCTATTGCGCATAGCAACACTTCGGTATCGCTATGGCCCCTAAATTCAAACCCTGCGTCTATGAGTGGTTTTTTAATTTCAAGAAAATTGTATATCTCACCATTAAAAGCAATGGTGTAGCGCTTGCTATGGGAATGCATTGGCTGCGCACCAGATTCACTCAAATCTTGAATTGATAGTCGTCTATGAGAAAAAGCTAATTTTTGCTCTTGTTCTACCCACACACCCATTGCATCTGGGCCGCGGTGCTCTATGGCCTGTGCCATAGCTGTGGCAGTTGCTTTCAAAGAGTCTATCGGTAAGCTTGGGCTAACTAGGCCAGCAATGCCGCACATAATTCTTCCGTAATGTTAATGGTGAGTAAAATTAAAACTACCGTTTATGGTCTGCATTAATTTGCATGTAATGATCGGCAAGCTGTTTACCAATTGATGCAAAAGAAAAGTTATCTACCGCGTGTTGGCGTGCATTTTTTTCTATTTGTTGCCGTAAGGTGTTGTCACTTATGAGCCGCTCGATAGCTTCTACATACTTTTGTGGCGAATCGGCTAACAATACATTTTTCTCATCTGTCACATACAAGCCTTCGCAAGCTACCGGGTGTGCAACCACGGCCTTGCCGGCTGCAAATGCATCGAGTAGCTTTAGCTTTGTACCGCCACCATCGTCGATGGGGCACACGTAAACCGTTGCTTGCTCTAAGTAAGGGGTTAAATCGTCAACGAAGCCATGTACTTTAAAGCGGGAATCTTTTTTTGCTAGTTCCACTAAGTCTGCCGGCGGCTTTGATCCAATAATATCCACTTGCATGTCTGGGTGCTTGTCTTTAAGAAGCGGCCACACCTTGTGTGCTAGGTATTGCACGGCACGTGTATTTGGGTACCAATCAAGCGTACCAATAAATATTAAGCGTTTAGCGGCAGGTAGATTATTACCCGGCTTAAAAAATTCCGTATCTACACCATTGGGTATAGTTTTAAAATTGGCAGCAGGAATGAAGCTTTCGAAACGCTCACTATCTAAATCGGAACAGGTAATATTTGTTTGGAATTGCGGGCAGTATTTTTTCTCTAACGCCTCTAACCGCTTGCCCTCTTGCCAAAAGTATAATTTTTTGAGCCAGTTGCTTTCTAAACCAGCACGACGAATTAGCATGTGCGATTCTACGTTGTGATGATCCAAGGCTAACGTGGTATTTGAAACGCCTGCTGCGTAGGGTGCTAAGCTAATGGTATCGAAATGAATTAAATCGTATGGATTTTCTTTATGCCATCGCTCTAAGCATTCCCCAAATGCACTGCTTTTTAACCAATTAATATTGTAAGGATGTGCAGAAACTAAACTGTATAGCGCACACCAAATTTTGCTAAATTTGGACTTATCGACAGGGCACTCAAAAAACTCTACCTTGCCGCACATGCTCTCTAGCACTTCTTTAGATTTTTCCAAGCCCTCTTCTACAGAATTAAAGTATGGAGCGAGTAAACCTTTTTGCGAGAAAGCTAATAAATCTACTTCATGATGCTTGGCTAACTCTTTAACCAAGTAGTGGCTGCGCAACAAAACGCCAGCTTTAGGCGGGTTGGGTACTAGGTGTGACACCCAAAGAATTCTCATATTACTTGCCTTGGTAGTTTGCTAAGTGCTGAGCCAAAAATTGTTCGGCTCCAAATTTGGAAATGGCGAATTGTTTGCTGCAAGTGGAAAATTTATTACAAATTTCTTGTTCACCTGCTAGAAACCCAAACTTCTCTGCCAAAGCAGAGGCATTATTTGGCGGCACTAAATAGCCGTTTTGGTCTGGTACAACTAGATCGCTATTGCCGCCAACGTCGGTTGCAATTATTGGAAGTGCCGCAGCCATGGCCTCTAGGATAGATCGAGACATTCCTTCTGTATCTGAGGCAAGTACAAAAGTATCTGCCGCGCTTAATAGTTTTGGAATATCATTGCGCTCACCAAGCAATGTAACAACACCTTGCGTTTGTGTTTGTGCTATTTGCTGCTTTAACGGTTGCTCAAGCTCGCCACCACCGGCAATAAATATTTTAATATTTTTGTCGCTGTGCGTTTGCTTACATATTTTGGCGGCATCAATAATTAAATCAAACCGCTTTAGAGACACCAATCGTCCCACACTAAAAATCACAAAGTCTTGTTCGTTTACACCTAGCGCGGCTCTTACCTCTGTACGATCACCGCTGTGAGCATAAGCCGGCACAAAATTCGCAACAAACGTAAGCCTTTCTGGTTTAAAGTTACCGCGCGCTTGATAAAAGTTTCGCATTGGAGAAGACACAGCGATGAGCTTGGTTCCAAAAGCTACCGCCACTTTCAATAAGTTTATGCGTTTTGGTGCTTCTTCGATGGTGTAAACATCATGTAAAGTACCTACATGCCTTATGCCAGCGAGCTTAGCCGGTACTGCCATGCCGGTAATAGAACCGAATAGGTGTGTGTGCAAACAATCTAACTGCAACTTTTTGAGAAAAGAAGTTGTCTTAAAAGCAAAAATTGGCAGGGTGAGCGTTTTTTTGTAGGCCTTGTGGTTAGGTACTATGTAATTCTCTAACCCATGCTTAGCAGCGTATTCCTTTAGATAAGGGTTACCAAAATGTAGCAATATAGGTGTGTGGCCACTTGCCTTTAGCAGCCCAGCTATATCCAATAGCATGGTTTCTGCTCCACCTAAATTAAAGGTGTCTATGAACAACCCTATTCTCATTCGTGCTTATCCGTAATTTTAATTTGCATTCAACAATTTGTTGTAAATTGCCGCGTAACCTGAGGCCATCGCCTTGGATGAGAATTGCTGTTCAATTCTGTTTTTCGCTGCATTTCCATAGCGCTTTAGTGCGGCGGAATCATACACTATTTCTTGCATGGCGTTTGTTAAAGCTTGTGAATCACCCGCCTCTATCAACCTGCCCACACTTGTATCAACCACATCAGGCACATCACCCACTGCAGTGGCAATAACAGCACAACCAGAAGCCATAGCCTCTAGCAGGGCCATAGGCAGCCCCTCCGCAAGCGAAGACAACACAAATAAGTCTACACAGGATAGTAACGCAGAAATATCACTTCGGCGGCCTGCAAATACTACGCGCTTTTCACACCCTAATTTATGCGCTAATTGCTGTAAATTATCTCGCTCTGGACCGTCACCTATTACCAACAGTGTTAATTTATTCGACTGTTCTGGCAGGGCAGCAAAAGCTTTAATGGCCACATCAATTGCTTTTTCGCCAGTTAAACTACTCAAGGTAGCCAACACGGTAGTATCTTGTTCGATGCCCAAACTGGCCTTTATAGCTGCTGTATCGTGCTTTTGCGCGTAATGCGCGGTATCTATTCCATTTTGCACAAGGGTTATTTTTTGATCCTTTAGCCCTTCGTTTAACATATCTATTTTGACCGGCTTAGATACCGCCACAATATGGTGAAAGAACTTAAGCAAGAATGCATCCAACTTTGCATATAGCGATAATTTCCAGTCAGTGCGTTTCCAAAGGTGGTTCGTAGCAACGAGCTTCGCCAGCGAGCGGCACTTTAATGCATACAAATCTTCGCGGTAGCCGTGTGAATGCACTATATCTATATTGTTATCTTGCACATATTTTTTTACAGCTGTAAGTGCAGATAGGTCAAATGCACCTTTTATAGGAAAGACCACCACTTCATAGCCTAGGGCTTTTGCAGCACAAATCAATTCTGGCTCGGGCATACCTTGCTCTACAGGCACTCCTACTACGGACTCATACCCCAGCGGGGGCAGCTCTTTACCCAGCTCTAGTATTACGCGCTCTGCACCCAATAACTGCCCAGTGCACCTTAATTGCAGCACTTTCTTATGCATGTAATTTACCTAGTAAGGGGAAAATGAAAAATGGCGCTCACACTTGAATCAATTAAAATTGGCGCTTAAAAGAAAGTTCGAAATTTTACAGCTATTAAAACGTAGAATCTACAACAGCAACGACGCTTAACTTCTGATATTATCCGCGTCTCCCACTGTAATGTTATCTTTCCTAGTACTGGAGCATTAGTCGGCCCAACTTAAAGGGCGATGAAAGTAGCACATTTATCTGTCTCACTACTAAGCTTGGCTTCTGTAAACAATGATACATACCACTAACAGCGATGTTTTGATAATAGGTGCAGGCCTTTCGGGTTTATGCCTCGCGCACCAATTAGCTGCTCAAGGAATCTCGTGCAATATTGTAGATAAAAAGCAGGATTACCCAGAGTCATTCCGTGCCGATAAGCTCGAGTACAACCAAATTGATCAGCTGCGCAAAATGCACCTAGATCAGTTTGTAATACCTCAAATGAAACCTATTGGAAATATTCAAAGCTATTGTGACGGTCAACTTGAGACCATTGACACCATTGACCAGTATGGCTTTGACTACACCAAAACAGTGAATAATTTACGTGCAAATTTACCAAGTGGCGTAGCGCTTAAGCTTGGCACTGTTACAAATATTACTACAAGCGCATCACACCAAACTGTTTCACTAAAAGATAATCAACAATTAACTGCTAAGCTAGTAGTAATTGCCACTGGGGGCAATGAATCGGTTACTAAGCTTGTAGGTATACAACGGAATTTAATACCTTCACTTACTTCATTAAACTTTGGGTTTGATGTTAAACGCAAAGACGGTAAATCATTTGATTTTCGCGGTTTTAATTACTACGCCGAGCAACTTACTAACGGTGTTGATTACATTACATTCTTTTTAATTGGCGACAACATGCGAGTAAATATTTTCTCGCAATGGGATGCCAAAGACCCACGAGCAAAAGCACTGCGCGCAGATCCACTAGCAGAAATGCCCAAGCACTTTAAAGAACTTTACAGGTTTGTTGGCGAACTGGAGTTAGCAAGCAAGGTGCAGGTTTTCCCCACACACTTTTATCGCACTAGCGGGCACGTTCAGAACGGGTTAGTGGTTATTGCCGACGAGTTTCAAAGCGTTAGCCCGGCAACCGGCAAAGGTTTAGATAAACTAACCAACGATGTAACGTTGCTCAGCGAGAAGTACATTCCCGCTTGGCTAAGCAATGGCCGGGCTAGCAAACGTGATATAGCCCAGTTTTATAACGATAAAAGCAAGATAGCTGTGGACCTAAAGGGAATAAGCGACTGGATGTACTACCGCAGGTTATCTACAGGTAAAAAGCCATCTATTTTGCAGCGTATTATCTTTAGGTTAAAGGCTTGCTTTAATACGTTTTAACTGCGTCTTCGCTCGGGGAATAGTAAGTTTATTAGCCCCGAGGGAGCCAACCGCTTTAAGGTGTGCAGCCAACCTTTGGGTAGCTTATTTAGTAATAAGTCCAGCCTAGTGCTTAACTTACCCACAAAAGAACTGTGGTTATAGGCATCTTCGTAGTTCAAATCTGTCACACTCAAATTTAAGCCGAAACCTTCATTGAGTTTTTTGCACAGAGCTTGCGGCGCATCGCGATACTCACTGTAGTCTATTTCTACATAAGGTATATTTAATGCCTTTAGGGTTTTTTCTGCCTGCAATATATGCTGATCAATGCACTCGAATGTTTGCCGCTTATGCTCTTTAGTAGCACTTACCCAGCCTGTTCGTAAAAAGCTATTGTAAATAGCTTCGGGCTTGCGCTTTACCAATAGCACCGCAGTATTTTCATCCATTAACTGCCACCAATACTGAAGCGTGTAGCACAGCCGTGGATCTTTCCACACCCATGGCGAACGCGAGTTATAAAAGGCCACAAGTTCTTCATGACCTGGAAGTGGCTTTAGGTTTTTAAGCGTATCAATATGCTTAGGCTCTATTGGCTCAAACATCCACGTGTTATCTGCTTGGTAGTCAATAGCTTTGTAGACTTCTCGATTTTTTTCAATAACAGTTTCTGCTTCGAAAAAGCCGGTAGGGTTAAACTCGTTACCTTTTTTTAACTCTTTTTCTGCATCTTTCGCTAGAAAATAACCATTATTGGCAAATATAGATGCGGTAAGGCTGGTTCCTGACCTAGCCATACCAACAATAAGAATATTCTTAGGCATACATCATCTCTCTATTTCCATTTATTTGAGGGCGCTAGGGCCTTGATGTTTAGTTGTGAAAAAATTACATCTATTTCACTTGGTGAGGCATTTATTACTGCCTGCTCCTGTGTGCAATTGGTCTGGCAGTCAAATACCAGTACCACGAGAGCGGCATAGGGTTGCTGATTAAACAAGCTTAAAAATTGCAGTAGTTTTGCGCTGATAGGCGAGGTAGTATATTTACCGCCCAAGTTGTAGGACCAAATTAATAGCCGCTGTTGACCACCTGAGTTTACAGCGGCCATTGCTAACGGCATATTACCATTTGCATTGAAGTCGCCTAATTTTTTCAAGTTGTGCGCTGGCGCAAGCAAATTGTCGTAATAAATAAGCTCTTTACCCTGCGCTTGCTGCGTATACAACAGAACTTGTAGTTGCGACTGCAAACCAGCTACAGGCCCCAACCAAGAATAATGTGCATCATACCCTTTAAAAGCGGGCCGCCATGCAACAGCAGAATACTGACTTAGCTTGGCACCGTTAATGGTAGAAACTTCATAGCTTGCCACATCTCCTTTAACGCTATTCCAGTGCAGCGTGGCAGGCGCCAAAGCCAAGCAAAAGCACACAAGCAACACGCTAATAATAAACGTTTTTGGAGAAAGGTCTGCTTGGGTTTTGGGCGGTGTAGGCTCATCAGCTGCGCTTTGGGCCCAGGTGCTTGTCGCGTATATACGGCCAAATACATATAACATTGGCACCATGCATAAGCCAAACAGTATCCAACCGAAATTTGCGTGCGAGTGCATTAATGAGTGGGTCATGTTGGAATAATACCCCACTAAAACAAGTATATAGACACGTACCCAGTTACCCACCAACGCTATGGCTGTTGCAACTAGAGCACACAGAATTGTACGCTTTGTATCTAATTGGTTCTGATAGCTATAAATGGCTGCAAAGGCATTAGCCATAAGAAAGTAGTTTAAGCCCGCGCAACTTGATGCAATTTCGATCACACCAGCCGGCACTTCTATTTTAAAGCCATCGAAGTATGCCGGTATTCCCAGTATCGACACGCCAAATTGGACTACATATGTGGTAATACCCCTCAGTATTGGCGTAAGAATATCCCACAGGGGTATAGCGAATATAAATATAAGCAACAATGGCACAACGCTGACCGCAAAACGCAGGCCTAATATGGCAAAAATGGAAAACCACAGCAGACACGGCAGCGCCAGCTGAGCCAACAGCAATGTTTGAGTGGCCTCACCAAACAGCCACAAGCCCCCTAACGCTATAATGCCTAACACAGCTACATAGCTAGGTTTGGGCGAGGCTTGATATTGCAATACAGCCTTAAATAACCAATAAAGAACAACAAGAGCAATAAGATAGCCGTGGGAATAGCTTTGATCGAGCATAGCCCATACATTATGTAGAGACTGCCAAGTAGGCCAATAGGCCAATACTGCAAAAGCAACCACCCCTAGCAAAGTAACAAGCACCCAAGCCTTGGATTTAATCTCGCTAGTTAATGCACGAATATGCATTATTTATCCCCTTCAATAAGTCTTCATCTACACCATGTACACTTTAAATTCGCTTTTATGCTGTGTCGAACCTTATGTTGGTGCAGATTTTATTAAGGTCGCTATACTAGCGCTTTCCAAATTAAATAGCTGGTCAAATTTACCCTTCTCGCTGGTGTCAGCTTTTTTAACACTTACATTTACTGGATATAGATAATCGGATACACACATGAGTAATTCATCCGTAGTTCATGCAATGACAGTCGACGTAGAAGATTATTTTCACGTGTCGGCATTCTACAAGGTTATTTCTCAAGGTGATTGGGATAAATGGCCAACTCGTGTAGAAGAAAACACGCTAAAGCTACTCGATTTATTTGAGCAGCGTAAAATTAAATGCACTTTTTTCGTTTTGGGCTGGGTTGCCGAGCGCTTTCCTGAACTAATTCGTAAACTTTCAGAGCAGGGCCACGAAATAGCTTCGCACGGCTATTCACATCAACTGGTGTACACCCAAACACCAGAAGTATTTCGAGAAGAAACTAAAAAGTCGAAAGATATATTAGAGCAAATTACTCAACAACCTATTTTAGGCTATCGCGCGGCAAGCTACTCTATAACTCGTAAATCGCTTTGGGCTTTGGATATATTAGATGAGCTTGGCTTTGAGTGGGATTCCAGTATTTTTCCAGTCCACCACGATAACTACGGCGTACCTGGTAGCCCAACACAACCCTATACAATAGAACTGGAAAACGGTAACAAAATTACTGAGTTTCCACTTACATCTGCAAAAGTAATGGGCATGTCTATTCCTGCTGCAGGTGGCGGCTATTTTAGACAATACCCATATGCCTTATCGCGCTGGCTTTTTGAACGCGCTTCAGTTAATCAAACTCGTCCGCTTATATTTTATTTGCACCCTTGGGAGATAGACCCCGACCAACCGCGCGTACCCAATGCCAGCTTTAAATCTAAATTTAGGCACTACACAAATTTACACCGTTGCTATGGTCGCCTAGAGCGAATGATCAACGATTTTAACTTTGGTACTATTCAGCAGAGTTTAGGCTCAGTAAATATTGATCAAAATGTACACATAAGCACTTTGAGGTAGGCGCTACATAAATGGATATACAATTATTATCAAAGGATGCAGAGGCATTTATTGCTAGCTTACCTAAAAATGCGCCTATCGACCGCAAAACTATCGATCAACTCGTTGTCGACCTCACTTCGCTTAAGCAGCAATTAAAAATAAAAACAGAAGAAAAAAAAGAAACCTCTAGTAAATTTAGAAAAGCAAAAGACGACCCAGAAGCACTCGCTAGCTTAAAGCGAAAAATGCAGTCTATTTCGGGCGAGCTGAAAAAGCTTGAAAGCAATAAGCAATTATTAGAACAGCAGATTCTCGAGCTTTGCACGCAAGTTTTACCTACCAAGGAAAACGAACCCGAACTCCCTCAGCAGTTTTTAGCGCAACAATATAGTAAAACAGCAACCATTCCCAACGAAGCCATACAGATTGAATTAGTTCAAGACGATGGCGCCCAAACGTGGGATGAATATGTCAACTCGCATAGCAACGCTTGCAGCTATCATCGGTACGCTTGGCGCTCTATTATCACCAATAGTTTTGGCCACAAGAGTTTTTATCTTCTGGCCAAGCACGAAAATGTAGTTATTGGAGTACTACCTTTTTTCTGGCTGAAGAGTCGCTTGTTTGGTAGCTTTGGGGTATCAATGCCGTTTTTTAATTACGGTGGCCCATTAGCCAATAACGCTAGTATTGCCGAATACCTCATGCAAGCCGCGGCTAAAATAGCCAAGCAAAATGAGCTAGCTCACTTAGAAATAAGAACGACGAATAATGGTTTTTCATGGCCGTCTGAATCTAGAAAAGTTTCTATGATATTAAGCCTGCCTAAGTCAAGTGAGTTACTTGATGCCGGTCTGGGAGCTAAAGTTCGAGCCCAAGCCAAACAAGCAGATCAGTATGCGCCTAGCATTACTTTTGGCAAGCTAGATTTATTAGACGATTTTTATAAAGTTTTCTCGCAAAACATGCGCGACCTGGGCACCCCGGTATACGGAAAATCAATTTTTCGAAATATTCTTTCCCACCCATCAATTGACGCCACACTCGTTGTCACCTATACCCAAAAGAAGCCAGTTGGCGCAGCATTTCTTATTGCTAACAGAGAAATGATGGAAATTCCCTGGGCATCGACACTCAAGTCTGCAAACTTTATGAATATAAATATGTGGATGTATCACCGTATATTGCACCATTGCATTGAACGTGAATTTAAGTTTTTCGATTTTGGGCGCTCCACTAAAGATGCTGGTACCTACAAATTTAAGAAGCAGTGGGGAGCTCAACCCGTTGAGCACTATTGGTATAGCTGGCGCCCCGACGACGCCGAAGCTCCGAGCTTAAACCCAGACAACCCTAAATTTAAATTGATGATTGCAACTTGGAAAAAATTGCCTTTGTTAATAGCGAACGTTATAGGGCCACACATTGTTAAGAACCTGCCGTAATAGACTTGTTCTTTTTTCTGTATGCCTATCACACAATTGTAAATTAATGTCGACATTGCTCAGTTTTCTGCCTACGCTGTAAGCACATAGTTTGCTGAATATGGAGTATCGTGATGCGAACACAAATAGTACTTATAAGCACACTTCTTGCCTTACCCTTCACCGCTTTAAATGCATCGCCATTAGAGTGTACGAACTGGCAAACCGCACATCCAAATTGGCTTTGGTGTGATGACTTTGAAGTAGATAGTAGCTTAGAAGAAAATTACTTTGAAGTTTATCGCGCCAATGGCAGATACGGCGTAGATAGCGAAGAAGCATTTGGCGGCAATGCCTCCTTACGCAGCGATTGGGTACCGGGCTCCTCAGACGCAGGCAATTTGAAATTTAGTTTTGGTCGCACTCCTGTTGCACAAAAGCGCTACACAGATACCAACTTTGAAACCGTGCACTGGCGTTTCTACATGAAAACGGACAGCCGCTGGCAAGGGCAAGGTAACAAAATAGCCCGTGCAATTTCATTTGCAGGTAATAATTGGTCTCAAGCGATGATTGCTCACTTATGGCAGGGGAGCAACCTTAACATTGCAATCGACCCCGCTTCTGGCACAGCAAGACCAGAATCAAGTAGTGCAATTGCCACCACAGGTTACAATGATTTTAATAATTTAAAATGGCTGGGAAAGGCTGAGGGAACTACCGACATTTATAGCGATGAGAACAAAACAAACTGGCATTGCATAGAAGTTGGCGTTGAGCTTAATACACTCGGGCAAGCCGACGGCACGTTCAAGTTGTGGATAAATGACGAACTCGAAGCCGAACGCACAAACTTAAACTGGCGCAGCAGTTTCGACACTTACGGTATTAACGCAATTTTTCTTGAAAACTATAAGGGTGGAGGCTCGAGTGCGGAGCAATCTAGGTTTGTAGATAACCTTGTTATTAGCACCGAAAAAATAGGCTGCGTGAATGCACTACCTTCACCACCTATAACGCCGCCTAATTTTGATGTAGAAGAAAAGTAACCCGAATTGCGCCTCTAGCTAATAGCCGTGAGTTATTAACTAGGGGTGTTTAACTATTTATTTATGCGAAGCTCCAGTATTTACTTGCAAAGAAGTTAAGTACTAACACTAAGCCTGTTGCAATCACCTGCGCAAAAATATACAGCAACTGAGCATATTCAATTAAAAAATGCATAATAAGTGTATTTCCACATGCCCCTAAAACGGCAACGCAAATAAATTTGATAGCCGCCAGCCTATGGGAGCTGGCACACTTAAAAGTAAAAAAATAGTTTAGAATGTAAGATGTGATCGCACCAACAGTAAAACCAAACACCGATGCGATTACAGGATCAACCGAGAACAACTCTACAAGCGCGATCATTAGTACGTAGTGGTTAAACGTACTTAGGCCACCTACACCCACAAATTTTATAAACTGATTACCCAACACCTAGACTATTCCGATATTGTTTTATTTTCGCGGCTGGGCACCCATTCATTTGTAAAGTACAGTGGGCGTTTTTTAGTTTCGTTAAATATACGCCCCAAATATTCACCTATTACACCAATACTCATTAATTGAATACCGCCAAGGAATAGCACTATTACTACCAGCGATGGGTAACCCGCTACATCGTTACCATTAATTAATGTGGTGATAATCATATACAAGCCATACACAAATGAACCAAATGCTGTAAGTACACCAATGTAGGTAGCTAGTTTTAACGGCATAGTGGTAAATGAAGTAAACCCTTCTAACGCTAAGTTCCACAGCTTCCAGTAATTCCACTTAGTTACCCCAGCAAAGCGAGGGTCTCTATCGTATTCAACTGCTACTTGATGAAAGCCTATCCAAGCAAACAAGCCTTTCATAAAACGATGGCGCTCGCGTACGCTATTTAAGGCATCTAACGCTTTTCTATTTAAGAGTCTAAAATCACCCGTATCTTCTGGAAGTACTACATCGCCAATTTTAGCCATAAACCGATAGAAAATATGAGCGGTCGCTTTTTTAAAGGCGGATTCACCATCGCGTTTTTTACGCTTTGCGTAAGCTACATCGGCACCCTCCTCCCATCGCTCAACGAGTGTTGGAATCAACTCTGGTGGGTCTTGCAAATCAGCATCAATCACTACAATAGCGTCACCAGATGAATGATCTAGGCCAGCCGTTAGCGCAATTTCTTTACCAAAATTTCTACTAAGATTGAGCACCGCAACATGCTCATCTGCATCCCTTAAACCATGCAATATTTTTAATGTATCGTCTTTACTGCCGTCATTAACGTATACCACTTCCCAACGGTAATTAGCCATTTCGTTCATTACGGCTGCTAGTCGCTCGTGAAAATGGGTAATAACTTCTTGCTCGTTGTAGGCTGGCACAACAATACTAATTAATTTGTTAGTCACAGAAAACTCAAAGGGTGGTATTAAATAAGCAAATCGGTAAAAAGGTTAGATAGAGCGCGATATCAATATCGATAATCGATGCCCAGCCCTATTCGATTTTCGGTAGCACTGATGTTATCTGTTATATCTTGCTCTAAATTCGACACGGCGAAAGAAGCATTAACATTACCGTTAATTTGATAGCGGTAACTAACCCTTACTTCTGCTGATGCGCGCGAACCAATGCTATCGTTAATAAACTCTTGGTTGCGTCGCACGTAACTTATGCTGGATGTACTGCGTGTTGTTAATCTGTAATCGAAACTGCTATTAATATTAGTTTCACGGGTATCGTTAACACTAAAATTTTGATACGTTTCATTTTCTATAGAGAACCCGAAATCTAATGTGCAACGCGTACACAGTCTCTCAAACGCCAATGAAGCAGAGGCAAATTCCCGCAAATATTGATCAGGGCCGTCGAACCTGCCATCGGCTAAAGCATCGCCGCTAATATTTATTGCTGCCCCGCTACCGCTTGAATTATCGGTAATTTCCCTCGCAGCAGAAGCAGTGAACACAGCACCGGTAAGGTCATATTCGAGTTCAACTTGGTAATTTAACCCGCCAAACTTATCGCCATTTTGTTCTACTTCGTTGTAACCTGCAGATAAGCTGTAACTTAAGTTTCGCAACTGTGCTTGGTAACCAAACGTCAACAATTGATAGTTATACGTATAGTTTTCAATTTCTGTATATTCTATATCTTGATTAGAAAACGATACTGATATGCTATCGACTGTAGATAGGTTGTGACGGTACACAATATCTGCACCAGTGGTCTGGCTGTTTCGCAATGAAGACTCTTCGTAGCTAACCTGAGATTTTTGCGCAGAAAGGGTAACAATATCTATGCGAGATAGCGGTAAATTCAAACGCGGGCTAACAGTGGTTATATCCCGCTCTTCCAAATTGGCAAATAAATTTTGCTGCGTTGGGTCAATTAAAGATTTGCGACGGCTATGGTCGATTACAACCTGAAAGAGGCCCAGCGTTTTACCTAGCGTGACGCTAGCATCGCCGTCTAGTAACGATCTATCTTCTTGGCTGTCTTTAGAAAAGTTGGTGTAGCTCCAGTTATAACCTAAGTCATACTGAACGTATTTCATTTGATCACTGGCTGCAATATTTAACCCAATATTATCTTGCCGCTCTGACTCTGGGTTAACTGCTACTCGCCTTCCATTGTCAGAAAAATCACTGTTAAGGCTGGCCCCCCAGTTTAGATCAAGTGCTTGTACCTGAGGAGCACATATACCTGTAGTAATAAATGCAGTAACAAGTGTTGGCAATTTCCTTTGCATAATCATCAGCCTGCGAAAGTTATAAGGTAGAACTAAACAGTTTATTGGCCACAATAACGGCATACAGCGCAAGAAAACAAAGCGTTACACCAATGATTATTACTGCATCTCGCCGCACCACACGCTTAGCTAGCGCTGTGGAGCTATGAGGAATAGTACCGATTACTTCAACTTCATCTTCAAATTTTGACGCTAGAGCAAGACCAGAACGTATTCGAGGGTCGAGCATAATTAAAGCTATAACCAGACCTATTGGTATTATAAAGCCAAGAATAGGCCCTATTATTGCGAAGTGAATAAACTTTAGGCCCGTAGACTGCAACGGATAAACCGGTGGCTCGTGAATTTTGTAGCTTACACCTTGGCCTTCCACATCTAACGCCATAGACATTCTAGCTTTTTCTTTTCTATCGAGCATCTCTTCATAAACGCGCTTAGTTACATCGTAATCACGCGTAAGCTCCGATAGCTCTGCTTCGTTTGCGGCTATTTTCTCTGCTCGGGCATACTCTTGCTCAAGCAATCGCTCTAAAGAAGCTTTGCGTTGTTTCTGCGTACGCAGATCTACTTCAGCCACGGCCATTTGCTTACGCAGTTCTTCGTAGAGCGGGTTTTGTTCGGTACTGCTGCTACCCGAAGTAGTTACTCCGTCTAAGCGGTATATTTCTTCAATGCGTTTGTCTAGCTCTGCAATTTGCAACTTTAGAGATACAACATCGGGGTAATTTTCTTGATAAGACAGACGCAAATTTTCTAGTTCAGTATTCAAACCAGATTTGCGCTGCTCTAATGAATCCAATTTCGAACGAGCCTGCAAATATGAAGATTCGTTATCTAACTGGCTTTGTACTGTTTTTAACCTTGAATTTGTTTCATCTATAGACAGCTTTAAGTTTTCTATTTCTGTTCGAAGTTGAGAAATTCGGCTAGAAACGGATGCTTCGCTTCCGTCTATATTGCCCGATTTAAATATCTTTAGTTTTTCTTCGGCATCTTCAAGCTGTCTTTTGTAAGCTTGCACTTGCGAATCAATAAACTGATAAGCAGAGTAACTTTCTTCCTTCTTTTGCTTAGCGGTGTGCTCAACAAATTGCCTAACAGTTTCACTTAAAACAGTGAAAGATCTATCGGGGCTTGGCGCGGTATAACTAACTCTAAAATAATTTTTATTAACAGAAGAAACTTCTATTGTACTGCGCAAAGCATAAATTTTTCTTTCTATTGCATCTGGGCTTGGTTCTCCTTCGAGCAAGCCACTTTCTTTAACTACTTTCTCTAAAAATGTACGCGTATAGATAACTTCTTTAGCGTCTTGCGAGCGATCTACCTTGGTTACCTCCGCACGACCACTAAGTAGTGGTGCGATGATGTTTTGCTCATCCGCATTCAGTACAGCACTAGTTTTATAACTTTGCGGCCAGGTATACCCCAAGCCAATTGCAGCTAGGCTTACAACTATAAAAATAGCTACACACCATTCTTTATAGTGAACGAGCTCAAGCCAAATGGCTTGAGCTAAATCTTTTAACTGTTGCGGATCCATTAATTAAAAAGCTCTTTCTGGAATAGTGACTATATCGGAAGGTACAAGCTGATAGTTTGTTACCAACTTACCTTTATTTAGAATGTCGTTGAGGTACACAGGGTAAACTTTTACGCTGTCGCCTTCTTTGCGGTATAACTTGGCTTTGTTTGCGCTGGCAAATTCAGTTACGCCACCGGCTTCTAGTACCAAGTCGAGAATGGTCATACCCTCGCGGTAAGGAACAGAAATTGGCTGGTTAACCGCACCGGTAACGCGAATGCGGCGCTGGAAGTCGGCGCTGCTTGGGTTGGTTACAATAACGGTAACTTGCGGGTTGCGAATAAATGAATTGAGCTTAGTGGCGATATTTGCACCCAGCTGCTGCGCGGTTTCGCCAGAAGCGGTGATATCACCCACCAAAGGCAAAGAGATTTTGCCATCTGGGCGCACGGGTACGGCAACAGATAACTCTGGGTTTTTCCAAACGTTAATTTGCAGGGCATCGCCGTTACCAATGCGGTACTCATCGGTAATGCTGGCTACGTTCATGCTGGGCTTTACGCTGGGTGTGGCGGGCGAGCCGCAGTTCCAGAGCGTTAAGCTCATGGCAATTATGCCGGCTATTTTAAGTAGTGATTTCATTTGTGTCCCCTTCCCTAATAGATCACGGGCGCCCATACAGGCGCGGATGGTTTGAATAATTGTATTCGGTTAGCGTTTCTTCGCTAGTGTACGCCCTTACCTAGCAATACCACTTCTACTGTTTGGATCATTATGAGCAAATCCATAAGAAAGCTGTGGTTCTTGGTGTAATACAGGTCGTATTGTAATTTGTTTTTGGCGTCTTCTACCGATGCGCCGTAGGGGTACTTCAGTTGTGCCCACCCCATTAAGCCGGGTTTAACGGTGTGACGGACATCATAATAAGGTATTTTTTCTTTTAGTTCTTCCACAAATTCTGGGCGCTCGGGTCGCGGGCCCACAAAACTCATGTCGCCTCGAATTACATTGTATAGCTGTGGTAACTCATCTAGACGTGTATTGCGAATAAACGCGCCCACGCGGGTTACGCGGCTATCGTTCTTTTGTGCCCATACTGCCTTGCCACCCTTCTCGGCATCTTGGCGCATGCTGCGGAACTTGTAGATACGAAATGACTTGCCGTTTTTACCCACGCGAGTTTGGTGGTAAAGGATAGGGCGGCCAGTTTCTAGGAAGATAGCAATAATAGTAGGTATAACGAATGGCAGTAGTAGCACGGCGAGCGACAAGCTAACCACTAAGTCAAAGATACGCTTGCCCCAATCGCGGGTACGAGACGCTTTAAAGCCATCGGAGTAAATCATCCACGATGTGGTGAGCATGGGCAGTTCGATGCGGTTAAATTCGCGCTCGAAGAAGGTAACCACTTCGGTTACGTCGCGGCCTTCTAGCTTAGCTTTTAGGAATTCAGGTAGGGGGAACTCGCCACCCTCGCTGCGGCGGCGCTCATCTTGCGCAACCACAATTTCAGATATGCGGTTTTCTTTAAGGTAGCTGGGCCAATCTTCTGGGTATTCTACTAATGCACTCTCGGGCACATGAATTTGACCTTTACTCGCGGTTACACAGCCCGCTAGCTCAATACCCTGAATATGCTCTTTTTCGGCAGCTTCAATTAAGGTTTTGGCTTTTTCACCCGCACCAAATATAAGCACCTTGCGGCTAATACGCTTGGCATCAAACACGCTGACAAACAGCACGCGCACCACAAGCACACTTAGGAAGCTGGCTATAATGGTCCAAAACAGCTGCTTTTGCTCTGGCACTAAGCCATTAAACACAAAGGCAAAAAGGGTAAACGCAAGGCTGCCAAGCAAAAAGAAGCTCACCAACGAGCGCAACACCATGCTGGAAAAGCCTTCGTTAACCAACGCATCGTACACCCCCATAGAAAGGGTGCAGCAGCTCATAATAGAGGCGTAAAACACTAGGCTGCCTACTCCAATCGGCGCCAAGCCCAGCAATTCGCTAGCTTCGGGTTGCATAAGGCTAGCCAAGCCATAAACAGCTGCAGCGTGAAGCAGCCACTCGACTATGCCTAAGAATAAATATGGAAGATGCACGTAATGCTTGCGAATACGGATATATGACACTCAATTGTCCCCAGAAAGAAGCTGATTCGGCAGTAGAAGCATTTTTAATAAATGCCTTTTTAGCCGGCCGCAGGTATACCTGTGAATCCACTCTGCGGCAAAGGCGCTAATTGTCTTAAATAACGCAGTGCAATGTAAAGCGTGCAGCACGCTAATGCACGATAAACCCACATTAACTTGGTGGCGCAGTATAAATACTGTTCGCGAAAGGCTTATTACAGTGCCAATATTATTTTTGACGATGATATTGTGCATGCATAAAGGTTTAGCGGGGCTGCCAAACTGCAACGCAAATTACGAATATCACTAGCTTTGAGCATTTTTTGCACTTACAATGCGCGCCCTCAAAACCCCAGAAATCCATCATCAACTTTTTAAGGAAAGGCACATGAAACAAGTTAAGCGCTCAGCCGAGTACGTTATTTTTCAACGTAAAGACAACCGTTACGCAGTACGTGGTGCAAACGGCAAGTGGATTAATGGCGACGATAAAGTAGCTATTTTGATTGAAGCTGGCCTAGCTAAAAAGCCAGAGCCAAAGCCAGTAGAAGAAGCACCAGCTGAAGAAGCAGCAGAAGGCGACGCAGCTGAGTAAGCTTGCCAAACCGTTGCTGTAGCAATAGTGCATAAAAAGGCTGCTTTTAAAGCGGCCTTTTTTATAGGCGGCAGTTTGAGATTACGGCCGAATACAGCTACCCTTTTGCTTTTTATACTGCCTTCAAACGCTACGCAGCCTCTACCTTGGTCATCTGCAAACCATTTACCAACGTAAACAAGCGCTATTCACGTTTGACTAATTAACAGGTTCCCCATGGCTTCACGTTTTCGCGGTTCGGCTTTTAATCATATAGAAGAGCAAAAGGTTGGTGTGCTTATCACCAATTTAGGCACTCCCGACGCCCCAACGCCCTCGGCGCTGCGACGCTATTTGAAAGAGTTTTTGTCTGACCCACGCGTAGTGGAAATACCGCGCCTTATTTGGCTGTTAATTTTGCACCTTATTATTTTGCGCATTCGGCCTGCTAAGTCTGCCAAAACCTACGCCAGCGTATGGACAGATCAAGGCTCGCCACTGGCTTTTCACACCCGCGACCAAGCCGACAAGCTGCGCCAACAACTGCAAGCCCAGCACGGCGACAACCTAGTTGTAGATTACGCCATGCGCTACGGTAACCCTTCAATTACTAGCGCAATTACCACACTGTGCGACCAAGGCGTGCGCAAGCTGTTGGTGTTGCCGCTCTACCCGCAGTATTCCGGGTCCACTACTGCCTCCACCTTCGATGCGGTAGCCAAAGATTTTGCTTCGCGCCGCTGGCTGCCCGAGCTGCGCTTTGTTAACCACTACAACAGCCACCCAGATTACATAAATGCCTTGGTAAACAGCATTCGCGCCCACTGGGGTAAACACGGCCGCGCGCAAAAGCTTGTGCTTTCTTACCACGGGGTGCCGCAGTTTTATTTACACAAGGGCGACCCCTACCACTGCGAGTGCCTTGCCACTACCCGCTTAATTATTGAAGCACTGGAGCTGGGCCCCGAAGAGTACATTACAACTTTCCAGTCGCGCTTTGGTAAAGCCGAGTGGTTAAAGCCCTACACCGACGCTACGCTAAAAGAGTTAGCCGCTAACGGCACAAAGAGCGTGCAGGTTATTTGCCCTGGGTTTGCTGCCGATTGCCTAGAAACACTGGAAGAAATAGAAGAAGAAAACCGCGAGTACTTCATGGAAGCCGGTGGCGAACGCTACGAGTATATACCCGCATTAAACAGCAGCGACGAGCACATACAAACGCTTAGCAACATAGTGAACACTCACATACAGGGTTGGACTATTCAGCCAACTGGCAGCGCAGAGCGCCAGCAAACCCTGCAAGCACGCAGCGAACAAGCTAAACGATGCCCGCACAATAAGCCCCGCGCCTAATGCTAGATTTAATGTGGTACCAGTACGCGCTTATTAGCGTGACTTTTGCGTGGAGCGGATTTGTGCGCACGGGGCTAGGCTTTGGCGGCGCGCTGTTTACCCTGCCGTTTCTTTTGCTTATAGATAACCAACCTATTGTTTATCTATCGCTTATTGCGGTGCAGCTGCTGTTCTTTTCTGCGCTTACCTTTGCCCAAAACTACTACAAGCCTCCCAAGGCCGAGCGCCAGCCTCCGCTAAGCAATGTAGATTGGCCCTACCTGCGCAAAATGCTAAGTATTGTAATTGTGCCAAAGCTTATTGGTGTATTTGGCCTGCTTACGCTACCCGGCAATTTAATGAGCATCATCATTTTCGGCATAGTGGTGTTTTACGCCTGCACCTACATAGTAAACCGGCCGTTGCGCGCAACTAATCGCTGGGTAGAAACGGTGTTTTTAATGATGGGTGGCTATATTAGCGGTACGTCGCTTATTGGCGCGCCCCTTATTGTTGCCGTAGCCACTCGCCACATAGCTACCAAACAATTGCGCGATACGTTATTTGTACTTTGGTTTATTTTGGTCACAATTAAGGTATCGGTTTTAATTTATAGCGGTGTAGACCTGCACTTAATTAACCACCTGTGGTTAGTGCCGTGCGCCTTTGTTGGGCATATGTTGGGGCTGCGAGCTCACGATTGGCTAATACAAAATCAAAGCGGGGCCTTTTACCGGGTTATTGGCTGCTCTTTACTGGCCGCCAGCGCAGTGGGGTTGACGCAAGCATTGCTATAATGATTTAAAAGCAGCTGGGCAGTCGCTTTTTGGCGCGTAAATTGCGTTTTTAATGGACAATTTGACCATATAACTAACAGCTAAATGGTCAGTCGCGATGAGTTTTATCGAAGGAATGCCATGCCCAGTCACACCCCCAAGCTCACACAGAATGAGCTAACCTGCATTAAACTTGCAGCCAAAATGCAGCGCAGAGCTTGGCGCAGCCGCTATGTGGATGCATTTATACCGCGCATCCCTTGGCACCACGCCTTCAATCAACAGCCGCTGCACATACGCATGCTTTTGTATTTTGCCATGTTTTTACTTAGCCCCATTTGGCTAACCGGCTGGTTTTTACAACTGCTGTGCAATACCGCATTGTTTCCTTACCGCATTACCGCCACCTACTTTATAAGCCTTTCACTTATTCCCCCCGGCGAACGCAACATTCAGGGCATGCACCGCGCTACGCAACGCTATTTAGATTTAAGCGTTAAACAGTATATTTGGTTGGTGAACCAATGGGTTGAAGTACTCTACGGTGAAAAAGCCAAGCGCATTCACACCATGCAATATTATTTAGATAAGGAATTGGTAGAGCAGCGTGAGATAACGCGCGGGTCACTCATAAATATGGACCCCTACATACGCAACCATATAGGCTCGGCCCGCGAAAAGCTATCGCAAGCATTGGGGTATTATTAATCTCTAATCGCTAGTAGCTAATTTCTAGTTACCTATACCTATACCAATTCCTAGGCACTAATCTCTAGCCACTAGCAATTAGCGTTTCTAACCCCCCTTCACCCGCAAATGAGCCAGTATTTCTACGTGGGGGGTATGGGGGAATTGGTCTACGGGTTGTACGGCTACCAGTTTGTAGCCCGCGCCGCATAAATCGGTAATATCGCGGGTAAATGTGGCCAAATCGCACGATATATACAAAATATCGCGTATTTTGCACGACTTTTTAAGTAGCGCCGCGCGCTCTTTTAAGCCGTCTCGGGGCGGGTCTAGCACCAGGGTTTTAGCCTTGGGCTGGGTTTTTAGGGCATTTTCTAGGCCGCCTTCTTCGTACAGGTTAATACCGTGCACACTCACATTGGTTAGTGCCTTGGCTTGCAACGCACTCAAGGCATCGCCCTCCACCTCTACGGCTGCCACCGCAGGGAAGCCTGCCGCTGCAATTACCTCGGTAAAGTTGCCCGACCCGCAAAATAGCTCTATTGCGGGGTTTGCTAAATCTACCCTTGCCAAGCGCTCTGCTAGCCAATCTTGCATTAGCTTATTTTGGCTGCTGTTGGCCTGCATAAATGGCAAGCGCTCGTTAACTCGCACCTCATCGGCACTGTGCGTTTCGTCAATGTTCAACGTTACCCACGGCTCTTTGCGTTTAGGCTGCCACTCGCTGTTGGGCAGTTGTTGGCGCAGGTTGGCCAGAGTAGCAGCGTTGTGCGGCGTAAGTACCAAGCAGGTTTCAACATCCACAATATTGTTGGAACTAGGGGCAACATAGCCTAACTTGCTGCCATCTGTTTTGAACTGCGCGCGATTGCGATAGCCCTCGGTGCGCTCGGCACCTAATATTGGGGCTATGGCATCGGGCTTACACAAATTGGCCAGCGCTTTTTCTACGCGGGTTTGCTTAGCCTGCAATTGCGCGCTGTACTCAATAGATTGCCACGCACAGCCACCGCAATGCTTGGCGCTGTGGCCGTGGTACACACATGGGGCAGTTATTTTTTGCGGTGCCACTTGGGTAAGCTCTACCACTTCGGCGCTGCCGGTGCGGCCTTTAATTTCGGTTAACCTAAAGGTGCCCTTTTCCCCTAACCAAACGCCGCTTACAAAACAGGTGCGGCCCTCGGGGTGATGAATAACACCGCGGCCGTCGCTGGCCATATCCACCACTTCGGCGGTAAAAGGCTCGCGGCTAAAGTTTTGCTCGGCATCGCGGTTGCTAGCGCCTTGTTTACGCCGCCCAGCTCCGCGCTTTTTAGGGAAAATTGCATTCACCATATTGGTTTTACATCCACTTAAATCGTTTAAACACCACCACCTGCAAGGCGGTAAGGCTGCAAAGGATAGCAATAAACCAGAAAAATGCTTGGTTATTTTCGGCGCCAGGTATGCCACCTACGTTTATGCCCAGTAGCCCCGTTAAGAAGCCAAGCGGCAAAAAGATGGCCGCCACCAACGAAAGCACATACATGCGCTGGTTCATCTGCTCGGACATATGATTCACCAGCTCTTCTTGCACTACGGCAGCGCGATCGCGGGCAGAATCTAAGTTTTCTAGCAGGCGTAATAAATGGTCGGAGGTTTCGCGCAGGCCTATGCGGTGTGTTTCGGTTAGCCACGGCGCTTGCTCACCACACAATCGCGATAGCGCCTCCCTCTGCGGGGCCAAGTAGCGGCGCAACATAATTGCGGCGCGACGCACGGCAGAAAGCTCGCTGCGCAACCCGTTTTTGCCGCCTGCTATGACTGTGTCTTCTAAGTCGTCTGTGCGCTCTTCCAACATGTCTATGGTGGTTTCCATGCGCAACGTAAGGCCGCGCACCAACTCTTGAATAAATTCGCCGCTATCTTTGGGGCCGCGGTTTTCATCTAGGCTGGTAACTATGTCGGCTACGGTTAGCAAACGCCTGTGACGGGTGCTAATAATGCGGTTTTTATCGGCATAAACCCGAATAGATACCATGTCTTCCGGGTCGGCGCTGGGGTTTAAGTTCACGCCGCGCAAAGACATTAATATGCCGCTACCCACCAAAGTAGCACGTGGACGGGTTTCTTCGTGCAGCAGGGCTTGAGCACACACATTGGGTAAGTCTTTTTGCGCAAATATCCACTCGGGGGCGCCTTCTACGCTGTAATCTAGATGTACCCACAGCAGCCCATCGCTGGGTTGCCACTGGGTAATTTCTTCGGCAGTCATCGATTTGCCGCCGCCTTTACCATCTAATAAATAGCTATAGATTAACGCTTTTTCCATTGTGCAAAGCTCCGCCGGCCCGCGCAAAGCGGGCACTTATATGTAGAGTGATATGTAGAGTAAATAGGTTGTTAAATTGCATCTAAAGCAAGGCTTACCAAGGCAATTGCTCGCCATTGGCGTGCCAGAAGGAACCGCTGGTTTCGAGGGTAAGGTTATCGATGCGTTTGATTAAGCCCGCCGCCGCTGTATCGGGGGCCACATCGCCGGCAAAACCCACCATGCGGGTTTGCACAAAGCCGGGGTGCAATATAGCCACCGCCACTTGGCGACCGCGTAAGTCTTGCGCCAACGACATACCCGCCGCATTTAATGCCGCTTTAGACATGCGATAGCCGTAGTAAGAGCCAGAGGTATTATCGGCAATAGACCCCATGCGGCTGGTAATTAAGCCAATTTTACTGCCGCGCGCCATATTGCTAATTAACGCTTCCGAAACACGCAAAGCCCCAAGGGCATTAACATGAAACTGGGTAATTATTTGATCGTAATCGATAGCGCCTAAGGTCTCGTTTTGGAACAAGCCGGCGTTATTAATAAGCACATCAATGGTCACCCCATCTAAACGCTCAGCCAGCGCAGCAACAGATACCGCTGCGGTAACATCTACCCCTTCTATTACCTCTGCGCCAGTAGCCGTAAGCTCTGGGGTTGCTTCGCGGCACACCGCAAATACTTTGGCACCTTTAGCCAAATAGCCCTGTACAAGGGCCAAGCCTATGCCGCGGTTTGCACCAGTAATTACAACATTCATAGCTTTCTCCTTTGCGTATACTTGAGGGGGTTGCAAGTAAGAGCTTGCAAGTTAAACCCAAAGCAAAAGTGTGAAGGCTTGTGAATTTCAGTCAAGCATTATTATGGCACCTAGGAGGGTTTAGCACTTATTTAACGTGTTTATTAGCTGTTTGCACATAAGGTAAAAGTAAAACACCCCCATTAAAAGTGAGCACTTGCCAACCTAGCATCCACGCGACTGCTGTAATACCCCGTTTGCCATTTAGTAAGCACATTCAGTTGCGCCGGAACCTGTGTAGGTGTTGTGGGCTGGTTGGCATCAGCTTCGGCTGTTTTGCCGCTTATTTGGTTTGCCTGTACGCGGCGGGCTTCTACTACATAGCGCTCGCTGCCACCGGCCTTCCAATTGTTAAACGGGTAACAGGTTACCAAGTAAAGCCAGTCGCCTTGCGCGGGCAGGGTTAACCCGCCTTTGCGAATATCGGCAATGCGCTGGGTTTGAATTTGATACGAATGCCACTTGGCGTTGGGTTGTTGCACCAGCACCCAATCGCCCGCCTGCAGATTTTGCAAAAACTGAAAATGGGTATCGCGATGGCCGCCTACTACGCTGGTGCCACTGGCACCCGGCAACGCGGTGCCATCCATATGGCCCGGGCCAAATGCGAGGGCTGTGCCGTGGGCGCCGGCCAATACGTAAAGGTCTGCCCCTGTGGCGGGTACTTTTAAGCGCGCCACTGGCCACGAGTCTGCCCAGCGCCACGGCTTGTGGGGTTTGCCGTCGGCCAAGCTTTGCTGCCACGCGCTGGCAATAAGGTGCTGCGCGAGTGTGGCCTTTGCGTGTACCCACATGCTGTTGCCGCACAATAACAGCCCCACTATTACCAAACCCCACAACCACTTTTGTTTAATTGCTCGCCAATCCACCATAACCATTACACGTTCACCCCGCTGCATTCGCTGGGCGCAAAGCTGTGTAACAACGCGCGAATAATACTGCGTAACTGCAGGGCAAACGCCAGCAGTAGCAAACCAATACCCAGCACTAAGTTAAACGTGGCGGAGGTTGCTGTTTTGGGGTAACTCACCGTTTGGCCTTGCGGCTTAAGGTTAGCTACAGCCTGCGTTTGCACAGGCTGGTGGGCGGGCCGCGACACTAACTCTTCCACCGCTACAAAACTGGTGTAGGGGGTAATAAGCGCGTGGGTAAGCGCCACATCTACCACCTGTTTACGTACATCTTGCGGGTTGGCGCCTTCTGTTTTTGAATCTTCTAGCGCATCGATTTTACTCTTGGCCCACACCTGCGCCACGCCACTGTTGTTGTGGTACGGGTTGATGGTTAATTGGGATTGCCACGGCTGCAACGCCGTGTTGCCGCTTATGTCGATTGTGCCCATAGCACCGCTGGTTTTTGCCGCAAGTAATAGCGGCTCGCCTGCATATAAATCGGGGATGCGCTGCGGGTACACCTCCGACTGTTGCGGCCATTGCACATTAATATCGCTAACTAAGGTGGTTTTTAATTTGCTCAGCAACGCATTCATTTTATGGGTTACTTCGGCGGTATCACCTATAAACACATTGGCACCTTTGCCAAACTGGGCCGCCTTGCGCATAAAGTAGCTGTTGGGCGCCGAGCCAATAGCCACGGTAAATAAACGCGCATTGTTTAAGCGGCGGTGAATAAGCGAAAGCAGCGCTTGTTCGTTGCCTACTGCCCCATCGGTAATAAACACTACCTGCTGCAGGTTATTACTGCTTTTGCTATTTTCTGTACCGTTTGGGTTGATGCTGGCTAGTTGGTCGAATGCCTCTTCGAGCGCGGCGTACATTTCGGTACCGTTATCGGCATTTAAATTATTTACCCAGCTTACCGCTGCCTGCACATTGCTGGCCGTGGCACTTACCGGGCGCGAGCGAAAGCGGCTAAAGCTTGTATCGAATTCAATAATGTTAAAGGTATCGCTGGGGTTTAGCCCGCGCAGGGCAAACTGCAAGCTGCGTTTGGCCTGCTGTATAGAAGTACCCTGCATAGAGCCAGAGGTATCCACAACAAACACAATGTCGCGGCTTAAGCTTTGCGTGTGTTGCTGTTGGCCTTGGGGCGGCAGCAACATAAGTAATAGGTAGTCTTCCCCTGCTAGTGTTTCTTTAAATACTGCAGCTTGTGGTGCACTGCTTGCCGTTGCGCGCCACTGCAATACAAAGTCCCTATCCATAAGAGTGCTGCCATTGGTTAGCTCTACGTTGTAGGCGCTGCTGGGCGGTTTGTTAATGGTAATTTGGTGGTACAGCGATTCGATGTTAGCCACGTTAAAACCCGCATCTAATTGAATACTTATGGTTGCGCGGTTATCTTTGCCGGTCTGTTCGTACTGCCCGTCGCCATACTGCCCTTGGGCCAATACCATCGGCGGCGATATTAAGTGTGCATCAGGCACCTGTGGGGTGGGTTTTTGGGTGTGAATTATGGGGTTAAAGCTCTGCCAGCCGTAACCGCCAGCGGCCAGGTCTATGCTAGTCGGCGTTTTTTCTGCCGTATCTGGCGCTGAGTTCTCCCATCTTTCATCGTCCCAATTTTTCGTATTTTCGACGACGTTCGTCTCTAAATTTGCACTATTAGGTATGTAGCGCTGGGTAAGTGTAAGCGGAAAACGCAAACCAAACTGACCACTGTGGTATTCCACTCTTTGGGTGTAGGTAAGGCTTACGCTAATGGTTTCGCGCGGCGGTATATTGGCTACCTTTTGGGTAAACAGGTTTGGTCGTTGCTGCGATACCAAGCTCGCCTTTTTACCCTCGGCCTTAGCCTGTTGATAAATTTTTTCGGCTACCTCTTTTTCTTTAATTTCGCCTTTTATACGGCGATCACCTATTACCATTTCCATGGCGTTAACTGCGGCCTGTTCATCTAAGGGGAACACATATACCCCTTCGCGCCACTCATCGCTGTTATTGGTAAAGGCCTGCTCTACCGTTACCTTGGCTATTAAGCCGTTAATTTGCATATCCACATGGGTGGATAAATGCAGCGCATCCAAGCTGTTGCCCGTGGCATCCACAAGCGTTAATTGGCCAGATGCCGGCTCTTCACCTGCGTTGGCTTTTTGGGTGGTGTACAGGCTAAAAGAAAATACCAACAGCGCATAAAAAAACCACGCTATGCCCTCGGCGCGCGCTTTTTTAAGCTTGTTCATTAGGTGTAATTTGCGGTGTGTGTTCACGGTTGCCTCTCCCTATTTGGTTAAAGCAAGTAAACCAAGCTCACGGGGCAGGCTAGGGGCAGCAAGTGGCAAAGTGCCGTTCAAAAATGGCGAAAAAGGGCAACAGAGTAATTAATAAGCAACCACGGTAGATTTAGACGATATTGCACTGCGGAATGGCGATGTAGCGCACAAAGTTATGTGGGCTGCTCCGTTAAAATGCTGCCTCTTGCTTGGCAGACTATTTGCGTTACAAAACTATAAATACTCTGCGAGGCAAGCAAACCCAGCAGCTTGGCGCGCCAAACTTCAAGAATACGCGCCTCCCTGCCCCAAAACCTTGCACAAAGCACACTATTTGAACACTGGTTGAAGCTCCATTCATCGCTCAGCCAATAGTTGTCGTTAGCGTATTTGCGCCTTTGCGGCGTATACAAATAGCCTAACGCATAGATCATCAACAGGCATTAAACGGAACGCGCACAGCCAATATGGTTAAATTGTGGTTTAGTAAGCTCTTAGCTCGCGACAGTAAACAGCAACAAGAGATTAAAATTAAAGAAAGCACTCAACGCAAACTGGCTAACTATAAGCCCGTGAGCGAGCGCGCGGATTTCAGCCGCCCATCACACCTGCGCACTAACTTTATAGACGATAGCGATAGCGGCCCGCGTGCAGGCCGCTAACCACTCAATAAGATTATGGCGTTAGCCAACCTTACCTACGCGCACTTCATTGCCTATATCTGGCCGCGCGGGAATATTAAGCGATAACACCAACGAGCCCACCGCCAAACCAACACCCACAAAAAATACAGCCGCTGGCGACACTATCCACACCATGCCTAACAGCACGGGTATTACCACCGCTGCAATATGGTTAATGGTAAAGCTTACGCTCGCGGTTGCGGCTATATCTTCTTTTTGGGCTATTTTTTGAAAATAGGTACTAATAGCAATGGCGAAGGCAAAGAACAGGTGATCGATAACATACAAGGCTGCGGCAAACTGCGCGTTGCTAACAAAAGCGTAGCCAGTAAACACAAAAATAAGGCCCACATATTCAATAACCAAAGCATTGCGCTCGCCTATTACACCAATCCACTTGCCTATGCGCGCGGCAAAAAAGAAGTTAAATATATAGTTAATAATAAACAGGCTGCTAATTTGCCCCACCGTGTAGCCGAATTTCTCCACCATCATAAAACCGGCAAACACCACAAAAATTTGCCTGCGCGCGCCGCTTAACATAACCAGCGCGTAATACAGCCAATAGCGTTTGCGCACCAACAGCTTTTTAGTTTGCACTACGCCTTGGTTAAAATCTGGGAACTTAGCAAATAACACCAGCACCACCATAAACCCTATGGTGCCGGTAATTAGGTACATCCATACGTAATCCACACCCATCCATTCCATAGCCAGCCAAATCATGGCGTAGGCGCCCAGCGAACCAACCGCTTTAATGGCCAGCGCACGCCCCATAAAGTGGGGGGTTTCTGCTTTATCTATCCACTGCAACGTAAGCGATTTGTTAATGGTTTCGAAATAGTGAAAGCCAATAGACATTAACACCGTGGTGCAATACAAACCCAACGCGGTAGGAAAAAAACCAGTAAGCGCAACGCCCACACACAGGGTTAACAAACTAAGCAATGCAAAATAGTGCTCGCGCAATATCAGCAATACAAACACCGCGGTAAACGCCAAAAAGCCCGGCACTTCACGCAGGCTTTGCAACACACCAATTTCTACCCCGGTAAAATTTGCGCGCTCTATAACAAAGTTATTAAGCAGCACCTGCCACGTAGCAAAAGTAAAAGACATTACAAACACGCAGGCCAACAAGAATATTTGCGGGGTACGCCATTTGGGCGCAATAACATCAACAGAGGAATTCATAGGTACGTTTACAACCGTATTCAGAAAAGATTCAGCCAAAGGGGCATACAGTGAGGGCAACTAGACGAAAAACGCACACAGAGGATTGATTATGCGCAAACTACTTACCCTACCCTTCGCGCTTACCCTAGCAATAAGCGCCGCCTACTATAGCAGCTCTGCCTATGCCGAGTCATACCTTACTGGCAGCGTGGGCAGTGCCACCACTACCGGCTTTGCGGAAGATTCCACCACATTAAACTTTGGTGCCGGCGCACGCTTTGGTGATTTTTTTGCCCTAGAAGTAAGTTATTTAGATACCGGCGAGTTTACCGCAAGCGAAACCTATAACGATGGCCAGTTAGATAACAGCTTAAAATTTACCGGCCTAAATGTATCGCTTATTGGTCACCTACCCCTTTCGGATGACCTAGAGCTATACGGCAAAGTTGGCCAGTACTTTTGGCGAGCAGATATAAACAGCTACGCCCACGCGGATAATTCCAGCGCAAGTTTGCGCCTTAACGATGCCGACCTAACCTATGGCGGCGGTGTATTAATGCACCTATCTAAACAACTTGCCCTAAAAGCCGAGTACCAAATTATAGACTTTGCCGCCGATAACGACGGCGCCTTTGGCAGCACCGATATTGCCAGTGTAGGTTTTATTTTTAAGCTCTAAAACCGTGTTTGCCGAGTAAGATGTTTTACTCGGCTTTTTTTAAATTTTAGGTACCGTTAATAAATTAGAGTGAACTAGGCCGCACTTACACAACCTTAAGCACATGGGCTGGCGTCAAGGCGCTACTATTAATGCCATACGTAATGGCATTTGCCATTTAACTTGGCCAGCTAATACGCAGGTAACCCATGTATAAATCTCTCGCC
Organism: Saccharophagus degradans 2-40; assembly: GCF_000013665.1. NCBI lineage: Bacteria > Pseudomonadati > Pseudomonadota > Gammaproteobacteria > Cellvibrionales > Cellvibrionaceae > Saccharophagus > Saccharophagus degradans. Next base: position 150,047 of record NC_007912.1, on the reverse strand, counting down.
CTAATAAGTTTTTGTATTGCAACGCTTACAGCCTGTGGCGGCGGGGCCAGCGGCTCATCCGATTCATCTAGCTCTGGTAGCTCGTCTTCAACTAGTAGTTCGTCTTCGTCTAGCAGTTCCAGCAGCGGCGCGTCGGCCCAAACCAGCCACAATGCCGGCCAACACTGCTTAAGCTGTCATACTGATGGCGGCAGCGCACCAGTGGCATTCACCGTAGCCGGTACCATTTATGCCACCGGCACCACACCGCAAACCAATGGCACTGTGCGCATATACGCGGCTGGTACCAACACACTGCTCGCTACGCTTACCACCGATGCCAGCGGTAACTTCTATACGTCGGAATCTATCGCCGGTTTAGAAGTAAACCCCGCAACGGGTTTTAAAGATGGGGTAGACCCAGAAATAGAAGGCCCAAGCGGCATGATACGCACCATGCCAGGGATAATAACCAGCGGTAGTTGCAACGGCTGCCATGGAAATGGGAATGGGGTTTTGAGGGTTAACTAACAATCGTTAATCGCTAGCTGCTAATTGCTAATTGCTAATTGCTAGGAAAAGACTTTATTTTAAAGCCTTATGTTGCTTGCTGTTGGCTTTTTTCGGCGGTGTGTTTGAGTGGTATTGGTGTTGGGTTTTTAAGAACATATTTACAATGCGTGCCAATGGTTAGCCTTTGGTATTCCTTCCTTTTCAAAGCTTTGTTTTCTTTAATAGATATAATTCCTCCTCTAAACGTTAGCTAAGCGGCAAGTATGTAAGTTAGTTGCATAAAATATTACAGTGAAAATGCTGCGCCCACCTTTAACGTTTTTAAGCTAGCCTTGTTTCTTGAAGGTTGATGATTTACGTGTCAAGCAGGTATTCATCTGCAAAATTCTGTTATAGACTCGGATTGTTCACGGTTCACTGGTTCATATCGTTTAAAACGGTGAACGTGTGACACGAGTTATTCTGGTGCGTGCTTGTTGGCAAGTAGCTAGGCAACAAACTTAGTAGGTTTTGTTTGTTTATAGTGTGGCAATCTATTTATTGTAACAAAAACCTGCTCACACTCTTATTAGGCTTACCCGATACTTCAATATCCATTCACTTAGTAATTCATTATTTATGAGGTGACGAAATGAATGAGTTAGATAGAGAAAAACTGTTAGTTTGTGTAAAGAGTGTTGCACCGCTAGATGCGGAAATGGTTGGCGACACGACACTTAATAGAATAATTGACGGTGCAAATTACCACTCGCTGGATGAAGGGCACTTCATAGACCCAGGCCAAAGCATCGGGTTGATAAGTGGCATTGTTACTCTCGCGCAAGCCCTATTAGCAACAGGATTTTGGGTGAATAAAAAATTAGAAGATAGGCGCATAAATAAAGAAAAAGACAAGCAAACCACAATAGATTCGGTACGAGAAGCGCTTGTAAAAGATGAACAAATCAATGCATTACTCATCTCTAACCCAGAATTACTAAGCCAACTGTTTGATACCCTAAACGAATTGGAACAGGCGACGAATAATACGACGGAATAGAAACACCAGTATGTAATTACGCTGGCAAGCAAAGGAGAGATGCTTTATGTGGTTTTTTATTTATATATTTAGAAAATTACGTGATTTCTTGGTTGATAGCTTTTCTTCGAGCGCGCCTGTAGCACTAGAAATAACCTACCTGTTGTTTTTTGGCTTTTCCTTCCACAGCCTATTAATAGTCGTAGCGGCAATAATCTATATGTCCTCGGTTTCTATGCTAGAGATGACTCTGCTAGCAAACCGCAAAAGCATGCTTGAGCTGTTCAAGTTCGTCGATAAAATTAACCCAAGTAACTTTACAGAGGTATCACAACACGATTGGTTACAGGGGCTTGCAAAGGATGGCATAGAGATAGATAAAAAAACATCTCTGTCGTTTCGCATGATGTTTAAATCTTTAAAAATATTTGTACCCAAAGACAATATACCCACGCAAGACTCCCTGCCAATTCAAGTAGTAACCTTCCCCACCCTTTTAGGAAACTGGATATTTGTGCCAAGCAAATACGAGAAAATGAGTGGCTTGCAAAAGTTCCAGTTGTTACACGAAATTGGCCATCTAAATATGAGGGCAATATCCCTTAGTAAATACAACTCGACAATTGGCCTACTCGTTGTTTTATGCGCTGCGCTTTTTGTGCTTTATAGAGATGGCTTTAGTTTAATTGGTTTGGCTATTGTTTTTCTATTACTGCTTCTTGAAGCAGTAAACACCTTTTTAAGGTCTTCCAATACATTAAACTGCCAAATAGCAGATGAGATGGAGGCCGACAACTTTGCATTCAAGCACGCAAAGCCAGAATGGTTTAAAGCATTCCCCCCTCTGGCTGTAGCTAAAAAGTTCTGTTTAAGAGGTGGCCACACCCCCGCCACCCAAAAAATATGGATAAACCATTTTGTAGATGCCATAGAAACGCTAAGTAAAGGCGAATCACAACAGGATTGCCTAGATAGGCATTACCCTAAATCAAACTACCGAAAAACGTTAACCACAATAAATTACCTAAAGGCTGGCGTGTTTCTGTGTGCAGTATTTATTTATAGTAGCCCAACACTTACCCAAGCGCTTGCTTTACTTGCCATATCGCTATGCTTCGCTTTAGTTATTCTATTATTTTCATCAACGGTAACGTCATTCGGCGAGCTTCTTCTACGTTCTTTTAAAAAGGAAGAGGATAGAGAATCGTCCATTAGTTTTATGCGTAAATATGTATGCTGGTATACGCTAAATTCCAATAAACACCCAATAATTAAAAAGGCGCTACTAGATAGCCTAATAACATTTTGTTTAAAGCAGTTAGACAACTACGACAACGAAAATAATTCCGAAGAAAGTAATGCCCCACAAAATTCACTTTTCGAATCGCATCAAGAATTCGATATTTACTGCGACCGCGGCAAAGCCATAAATTACATCTTTCACGGCAAAGAATTGAATTGTGAAATAGATTACTTGGAGTTCAACCTATCGAGCAGACGCATCACGGTGTACACCAAAGACTCGAAGCAATTGGATTTGGGCGCAAGAATTCAATGGCTCGTTTTTCCAGACCTAGCGAAAGAGCAAAACATTTACGTAATACGCACAAAAGATGGCAAGGCACAGGACGGTGTTGAAGTGCCTATGAAAATAAAAGCGGATTAGGTAAGCGGTTTGCTAAACCATACCAATAAATTCCTTAGGCCCACTTAAGCCAGCAACTTGTTAAACCGAATAAAATTAGTTAACACACGCATATCGGTTGAATTTTGTGCCATGTATATATCTAGGGTAGGAATTCTGTTATAAACTTAAAAACGTTAACTGGTTCACACATAGAGTTTGAGTAAGCTACATTGAGGGTGGCTGCGGGTACAGCGACGCCTGATAACGAGCGGCAGGGTTGAGCAGCTAAGATATAGCTGGGGCTGGTATCCAAATTGTTTGAAGTTATGTTTAGGGATATATACCGGATATAGGCGCTCTGGCGGTGTATGCCTGTGGCGTAAATTACAATGTTAGGCAGCCAACGAATCAGAAGCAAAGAAATGAATGACGATAATGAAGAAATGGAATGTACAGTTTGTAATGGAACTAGAGTGGGAAAGCCTAATATTCAGAATATTAATGACCTCGGTGAAAATGAAGGTCTCGTTTACCAGCCAATAGAATGCCAACACTGTGGAGGTACGGGTATAGAGCCGTAGTATTAAAGAGATAAATTGTTAGGCCTAAAAAGAATAGTAAGAGTATTTATAAATATGCAATTGGTGCATAACCAAATAATTAACGTGACATTTTGGGCTACGCTGCGCTCATTGTTGCAGCGCGCCACACTCTACCCAATATGCAGGTTATAACGGCGTTAATTTCGAGGGAGTGTCATGGCTTCGTATTTAGGTGACTGTCGTCTATGCTTTGAGAAAAACATAGAAATTAGAAAGTCACATATCGTCCCAGAGTTTGCTTATGAAAAAATATATAATCAGAAGCATGTGTTCAAACCGATAGCAATCGACAACAAAAACATTAAGTGGGAGCAGTGTGGATATCGAGAGAGGCTGCTATGCCAAAAATGTGAAACCAAGTTATCTCTTTGGGAAGGTTCTTTTAGTTTGGTTGTGAAGGAGTTGTCTGCCAAGAGTTATCAAAAGCTAACGGTTACAGAAACTGCGGGTATTGAACTTGTTGGAGGCTTTAATTATCTGCACATAAAGCTGGCGGTTCTATCTATATTTTGGCGTATGAGTATCTCAAAGCTGCACATGTTCTCGGAGTATGAGCTTGGGCCTTACGCTGAACTATTTAGAAATATCCTTCACGAGGGAAGTTTCGTTTCTCAAAATGAATACTCGATAGTTATTTCTAGGTTGAACTATCGGGGTTCATATTACCCAGGGGTTTTAATGCCCTTGAGTCGTGGCCGTTATGATGGTTGTATAACAATTCAATCTTTAGTGCTAAATGGATTTCTAATCGAGCTTCATGTCAATGACGGCAGGTATCGAAAACCGGAAGTTGAATATTTTCATGTTAGAGAAAGTGGCAAGTTTATTCTTGCGTGCCGAAATCTAGAGGAAGTATATGTGAACTTGGGGTCACTAGCTAAAAGATTCCGTGAGCCAGACGTAATTTCTTTTTTCAACAAAACCTAACATGCGCATTAAGGCTTCGCGGCTTGGACCGACGTTCCGGAGCGCGATGTTACAATGTCAACCAAGGATCAAACTTAGTGCCAGGCTTAAAAGTTGGATATGAATTGATAGATGATTTTTTATCTGACAATCAGCTCAATTCTATAAATAGCGAATTAATGGATGTCAGCTTCCCTGATAAAGCTGGCGGAATTAGAAATGCAGAGAAAAAATATTCATCTATCCGCAATATTGCAGCGTCTGATGAGTTGATGGCCTATGTAAATAAATACCTTTCAGGTGACGCAAGTTTAGTTCGCGCAATATTGTTCAATAAAACATCCGAGAATAACTGGCTGGTTACATGGCACCAAGATCGAACTGTAACCGTATCTGAAAAAATCGAAGAGAATGGATGGGGGCCTTGGAGTATTAAAGATGAAGTTCTCCACGTCCAGCCGCCGGTGAGTGTGTTAGAGCAAATGGTAACCTTTCGAATTCATCTGGATGATACTTGCCTTGAGAATGGGTGTCTAAAAGTTTTGCCAAATAGTCATAAGCTAGGCATCCTAGATCCCTGTGCTATAAAAAAGTACACTCAAAGTCATGAGGCGGTTGCATGTGAAGCTCCAGCAGGCTCGGCTTTGGTAATGCGCCCACATATACTGCACTCATCTAGTAAGGCTATATTTCCGACTCAGCGTCGAGTTTTACACTTGGAGTACAGTAGTTTTAAATTACCACTTGGTGTCTCATGGGCGTAAAACATGTAACAATTCGCTCAAACACCGCTCCGGCCTTCAGCCTCCACGAAAAGATAAGACACCCACTCGTTGAAGAATCGGAAGCGCATCGATTCGATCAACCTAGTTAAAATATAGGTATCCGGAATTTTAAGGGATGGCCAGATCGCGAAAATGGTAGGAGTGGGTGTCTCGGATTTGTCCATAAATCAATGACTTCAGGTCAAGTATTCTCGTCATTGGCATGGATATTTTCAGTTGCAACTGGAATTGTTATCGTTGTAATTGTGTTCTACTTTATGAACTTTGCATGCTCATTAAGTAATGAGCATGAACGCTGGGGACCTTCGGTGACTTCATTGGGGGAACTCTAAATCCAATACTTAGTTTTTTTGCTCTTGCTGCACTATTGCTTACGATTATTCTTCAATGGTAGGAGTGGGTGTCTCGGATTTGTCCATAAATCAATGACTTCAGGTCAAGTATTCTCGTCATTGGCATGGATATTTTCAGTTGCAACTGGAATTGTTATCGTTGTAATTGTGTTCTACTTTATGAACTTTGCATGCTCATTAAGTAATGAGCATGAACGCTGGGGACCTTCGGTGACTTCATTGGGGGAACTCTAAATCCAATACTTAGTTTTTTTGCTCTTGCTGCACTATTGCTTACGATTATTCTTCAAAGTAAAGAGTTGGAAGAGAAAACTAAGGACAGGCACACATTAACACTATGAATTATATTAGAACAATATTAGCGATAATCATGCTCAACCTCAGCGGTTTCGCTGTGGCTGAGGAGAATAATGATGATCCAGAGTTTAGGACGCAGATATTAAGTAACGGCAGCTACTATTTTGGTAAGGGCGAAAAAGAGCTTTCGCTAAAGTATTTCTATTACGGGGTGACGAATTGGACCAACCCTGAACAGAGAGCAGATTTGATAGTTGCGTGTAGGAAATTATTTATTGGATACTACCTTCACGGCAAGCATGTTGAGTATGAGCCTAAATTAAATAACTGCCCCAAGGAGTATATGAATATATTATATGGCCGTGTCGATAGAGAGGCTATACCTATATTGAAGTACGGCCCCACGCTCCCTAAAAAAGCTATTGAACTCGATCTGGATGGCTATGTCATTGTCAGTTATTTGGTTTCATCTAGAGGTAAGGTCAAAAAGGTTTCTGTAGTCGAAGCATCCGACGAAATGTTTGTAAAATCTTCGATAAAAGCCGCCAAAAAGTTTGTTTACCTTCCTGCTGTAAATAATGGAAAGGCGGTCACATCGGGGCCGCTAAAAAATAAATTCGTTTTTAACCTTCAAGATTCGGGGAATAATCAAGACAGGCAGTAGTTAAAGAAATCTTAACTACTGCCTGATTTTTTATTCCTATTAGTTTGATTTTTATTTTTGTTTAAGAATTAGAGGCAGACATTAGTTAAGGAGAATAAATTAGACACCCACTCATGAAAAGATAAGACACCCACTCGTTGAAGAATCGGAAGCGCATCGATTCGATCAACCTAGTTAAAATATAGGTATCCGGAATTTTAAGGGATGGCCAGATCGCTAAAATGGTAGGAGTGGGTGTCTCGGGTTTGTCGTTTGGGTATGCTTATCTCGATGTCCTAACGACTGAAAATATTTTCATAACCGGCAGACTAGTGGTCTATATCCTATTATTTACGTTCCAATCCAACCTACACCAACAACTTGCAGATTGAATTGGAGTTGCTTCGTCTGCCTCTAGTACACTTTCACAATGACTAACTCATCAATAAACGCCACATGGTTGTTATCCCTAACGTATAAATAAATTTTTGCCGAGCTGGCGTTGGGGCCGGTGGTGAAGGTGATGGTTTTCTTTTGATAGTGGGTGCTGTTTACTATCAGGCTCGTTTCTTGGCCTCCATATTCTTTAACGCCTAAAAACCCCGTGTGACCAGCGCGTGCTTTAACAAAAGCCGAGAGGCTGTAGGTGGTGTTTGGGGTAAGGTTGGGAATAGTTTGCGAAAACGCGGAGGGGCCACCGGTTACTTTGCCTGCATAGCTGCCGCTGTGGGCTTCTGTGCTAAGTGCATGGCTACCGTATCCATTCCAACCCGAGGTGCCACCGTTTTCGAAGCCACCGTTATGTTGTAGCGGTGCTGCTTGCGTGGTAACGGCAGCGTGCGCTTCGACATTGTTCGGGTTATCCCAGTTGGCGCCTATGGGGCGATTTTCTAATTTAACGTTAAATGCTTGCACAGCGGTTGGCACAAAGGGAAGGTTTAATTGCAACGTGGTAGAAGCTTTACCGGGCTCTACGGTTGTTTTTGTCGAGGCTACCCAACTCCAGTCGGGGTTGAAAAATAATAAGAACAGTTCTCGCGGCTCGTTGGCAACATAATCCACAGAAAAGCTCTGATGCCTTGTAGCTGGTATACGTGTAGGAGGAGTGTTGGTGAAGCCTACGGCGGTTTCCCCAAAGCTTACTTGTTTAGTGAAGTTATACCAATTTAGATTGAAGCCACCGCTCATAGCGGATACCCGCAGCGTATGTAGCCCTGCTTCTAAATACCCTAGTTGAGTTGTTAGGGTTGCCCAATTTTGCCAATCGCCCGTCGACTGAATCGTTAACGCTTCGCCTCTAGCGACCCCATCTATGGCTATGGCTACTTGGCCCGCACCCAGTTTAGAGGCTACTCTAAGCTCGGCATCATAGCGCCCCGCCTGAGTGACATCGATGTCGTATTCTAACCACTCGCCAGCGTTAATCCAGCCTACGTTGTAGCCACCTAGTGTATCGGTGGTGGGCTGAATATCTACATCTTGGTTGCGGTAGGCGCCGCCAATATTACCGGGGGTGGTGTCGTAGTAGTGGGCGTAGTTTTCGGCTTCTACTTTACCGGGTAGCTCACCAATGTCTCCGCCGGTATCGGTGTCATCAAAGCAAACCTCACCGGGAAGTTGATAGCAGCGGTTGGCTGCGCCTTTGGTTATATCCCATGTGACGCCTGCTTTCCAAGCGGTTGCGCCGTATTCATACGCACCAGCATCTGGGTTGGCGCCACTGTGCCCCTCGGTTGTACCCGCTATAGTGCGGCCATAGTCGATAGGGGCCGTATTGGCTTTTAATCTAAAATCTCCGGCTTGGCTGTTCACAAACGGATCGCCTGTTCCCGTAAGGTTGTTTTGCTTATTGGCTTGCTCCTCCCACTTATTACTGTTGGAGAGGTTGTTCCAAACTCGAACATCCGAAAACGCAGTCCCGGCTTTGTGCCATGCTCCCATAGCGGCACTGTTGTTCCATAATGTGTTGTTAAATACGTCTATGTCCGTGCCGTTCCAATTTATTTGAATGCCTGTCCACTCGGTGTTCCACACCACGTTGTGGTGTACTTTAAAACCTCGGGCATCGTTATCTAAATAAATACCAGCGGCTTTGTTTTTGTTGCCGTGTGAATATGCGTCGTGAAACCAGTTGTGATGGATTTCCACATTGTGTGGTCCGCCAACGGTGTAAAACAAGCCGCAGTCATCGGCTATTAAATTACTGTGGGAAACATCGTTATACGACCATTCGCTGTCTCGATTAAAAGCTTGTATGGTGTCGCGGCCTCCGCGGGAGATTCGATTATTTTTTACTAACGTATTACTTCCGCCGCGCGCGTTAACCGGCGCGTTGTAGTCGCCAAGGGTATTAAAATCGTGAATGTAGTTATTCACAATTTGGCTGCGGGTGCCGCTGTCGTATATCCCAGTACCGGAGCCGTAGGCAATTTCACTGTTTTCTATACGGTTATCGCTGCCTTGAATTTTTACGCTGTAGCTTGGCGCCGAAAATCCGGTGTGTACACCGAGCGTAGCATTGCCATAAAAACTGGATACCCCAGAAAGCAGGTTAGAATTAGCGTTATTGGTTATTTCTATAGCGCCACCAAAAACAGCAATGTTTTTAATGTGTATGTGGCTTCTATTTGCCAAGTTAATGGTCTGCAGGCGTTTTCTAAATTGAATATCGCCATTTTGTGGGCGCGCGCCGTTGGGCAGTTGGACAAAAAGCTCTCGCGTATTTGAATCGAAGTACCATTCGTTCTGATAATCTAAAGCACCTTTTACGCCCATTAAATAGAATTCTCCGCCGCTTGCCGGGTCGTGTGCGGTGCGTACCCACGCGGGATTCTTTTTAGAAAGGTCTATATTTATACGGGTTTGAGTGTGGCTTACAATCGTCTCGCGCCACGCTAGCCAACCGCCACCGGGTTTATCGCCATAATAAAATACGGTACCCCCAGTCCAATTAATATTGGGCAATCCTGCTGCGTATTCTATATAAGCACCTTGGCCTACCTCGGGGCCACTTCCCCCTGTGTTTCTTTTAGAATTTAACGTGAAGGGGTCTGCATCGGTATTGTTTGGCCAGCGGGCTAAATCCAGTGCTGTAGATTTATGCATCACAAAATTTTCTTGGCCTAGATCCCAGTTCACCGTGGTTTTATAAATATTTGAGGTGTCTTGCTGCCAGCCGCTTAAGGCTTCCATTGCACTGATGATCACTTTTTCATTCTGATAGGATTGAAACACAATGGGGTGACTGGCTGTGCCTGAATTCGCTGGGCGAAGCGTTTCCTGATAGGTGCCTTCGCGCAGGTAAACGACATCACCAGCTTGTGCGGTTTGTGCCGCTTTCGCCAGCGTTTGATAGGGGCTGCTAAACGATCCGGCTCCAGCGTCATCTCCTGTAGGGGCGACGTAGATATCCTTTGCTATAGCGGCCTGCGATAAACTCATACACAGGGTTATGGCCAGCGTACTGTAACGGCTAGGTGGTTTTTTCATTTAGCTTTCCTCTTGGTTTTTTATTTTTGTAGTGGGTTATGTGGTTAGTGCTTATGGTTAGGATGTAACCGGTTAAGTTGGTTGGCGCAGTGATTATTTTTTTACGCGCAGTACACCCAGCTTATGGGGGTAAGCTGGGTGCGGCTCACTTTGTTGTTTGTAAACAATACGTAGCGAGTGGATCAAGGCTAAACACAATGGTGTAACGCCTCAAATAGAGAAGGTAACTATTTGAATACCTGTCACAAAACAAGCGGCAAACTTTGCGTTAATGCTAAATACCGCGTGTTTGTTAGGGGGCAAGCGGCTGGTACAAGGGTTCTCGTCGGTGTTGTTGTCACAGTGATAGCTCGATGAATTAGTCGCCGAGGGCATTCCGATTAACACAAAACACACAAAACAAAGACAGTCATATGTTGCAGGTGAGCAAAGTACCCTTATACAGCCGGTGCCAGCGTTGGCACACTTCCAAGTCCGATTGCGAAAAAATCGAAAAAATAACGAAAAAATAAGACACCCACTCATTGAAGAAACGCAAGCGCACTGGGTCGATCAGTTTAGTTAATTGCTAGTATCTGGAATTTTAAGGTATAGCCAAAGGGTTAAAATGACCCACCCGCCAAAACCCCAAACTCAAGGCGAGCGAAACCACTAAAGGCGAAAGTCTTAAAGAATTAAATAAAAGAGCTAGGCAAATAATTGCTTAGCCTGCCCCACACAAGGAGGTTTTTTATACCCCAATACCTCGGCGGCTAACCGAATGGCACGCTCGGAACCGGCAAACGTCGAAACACGCTGTTCAAATTGTGTAGTGAGTGTTAGCCATTCTGCAGTAGGTATTGCAAGGCGACTTAAAATAGGGGGTAAGCTTGTATTAATGGCGCCGCGTTTATCGGCGCGCATTGCTCGGCCTGTCCAATCTACTAGCTCTAAGTAATCGGCCAGTTTAAATGGTAAGCCTTCGGGCATAGGTTGGCGTGGGTTGCCTACAAATGGGTATAGGGCGGTAGGTTGTTGTTTTTTATTTTTTACCTGCGCTACACGCAGCCTGATAGAAGTATGTTCCGAATCCTCTGGTGTAGCGGCCATCTTGGCTCGCACTGGGTTTAAATCCACATACGCCATGCACGCTGCTAGTGCTTTTTCATCCAATAGCGCCTGCGAAGTAAAGCGCGATTCCCAAAAGCTCCCTGTGCAGTTATCTTCTGTATTGGCCATGCGCGCAATCGGCTCGTTAAGTGCCCGCATAAACCAACTAATATCGTGCAGCTGCGCGCGCCATACTTCTATTCTAGCTTTTACAGCCTCAAGCTCGGCTTGGGTAAGTGCTTTGCCTTGTTCAAACTGTTGGGTGAGCAAAGTACCTTTATACAGCCGATGCCAGCGTTGGCACACTTCCAAGTCCGATAGTGCACAGGCTTTTTGCTGATTGATATGCAGCACGAGATGTAAATGATTAGACATCACCGCATAGGCGCATACATCAACACAAAATACCTCGGCTAATAAATGAATGCGATCTTCAACCCATTGTCGACGGTGTTCGTAATCTTTGTTGGTTACCGTATCAAAGCCACATAAAAAGGCCCTGCGTACACAGCGTGAAGTGCAGTGATAATATGGTGTGGCATCTAAAGAAACCTGCATTTTCCTTGGTTTGGGCATATCGAACCCCTGTCTGAATATACAGTTATTTATAGCGTTGCATTGATCGGGTGTCAATGGTTAAAGTGGGTGTCTGGGATTTGCTAGTTGGATAAAGAGAGGGATACCAGTGAAAAGTCCTGCACCAAGATAATAGCAAATTACACTGTATTACAAGAGTAAAGGTTTGGGCCAGTATATGAATTACAAAGCGCAGCCAAAATTTATTTAAATGGCTCTATCTCCGCCTCACTACAGCCTACAGTTAACATAATTCAGTTGACAGGAAGATGGGATATTCCAGTTCTTTATGTCGCTAGTCTTTTCTGATTCGGGGTTACATCAAACTCATTTCTGCTTTTCGAAGGCTTTTCGTATTTAATTGGCCAAGGTAGTTCACCAAAGGTATTAGTTATACGCATATCTGGGGAGGTAGCCTTAACCTTATTCCATTCCGCTTTCGTTGCTTCGCCCACATCTAATGTTATTGAATTAATAATTGAATCACATAGTTTGAATAGCGGTTCTGAGCGAATTTTGTCGTTGAATATTTCTGTTCCACCAAAATCAAAATTGATACATACAAATTGAGTTGGTGATATTGGGAAGAAAACTTTACGCAATAAAGTTGGGTTATCTTTACTCGAATTACCTATGCAGTGTATATCGCATACTACAGATTCAATACAGTATGATATCGGAATAGTTTTCCAGCTTAGCGGGCCTCTATAGTGAGCCGATTTACCAGATCCGCTTCTTTTATAGCCATATGTAATATCTAAAAAATTAGCTACCGCGCTTTCAAAAACCTTGGGATGAAAGAGATTACCCGTATAAAAATTGGATGATTCTATAGCGGTATTCAAAATGCCGCTAACCTTAAGCCGTGCTTGCTCACCTATAAACCAAGGCCCAACAAAAAACCAAGCGTCGAAATAAAAAAGCTGAGTTAACCAATCACTTTCCGGCCCTCGCTCATTACCAGGGTAAAGCGTTTCCCAGCTCCCTTCTAAAATATTTTTATTTTTGGGGTTTACCGTCTCAATTTTACTACCACTATGTGAAAGGCTATAAATTGAATTCGATTTTGGTGCAGAAAACATTAATTCGTTATCGCCCAACAACCATTTCCTTTTTATGGGTTTTGAAAAGTAGGGTCCACGAACTTCTGAAACTGCCTTTTTATATTTAATGGAGAATGGCAAGTACTTTATCCAATCTAACATTTCGAGTTACCCTCTTTTTCGTAGATTGCTATATGTTTTATAGGCTAGCTGTGCCGCACCTGCACCGCCAGAAACAGCACCAGCGTAGACTAGAAAGGGCGAACTTATCACTGCACTCGCAGCAAAACTTATTGCACCCGCTGCAGATAATGCAGCCATAGTTCCGTTCGATATATCATTTCTATAATCTGCCCACGTATAATGGTCATTCGGGTTTCTGGCCCGGGAAGCATTCGTTATAAGGAGACTCGCACTAGCTCTCACGTTTCCATTACCCCTTGCAAGTTTCTTGTCAACTAACATACCCATTTCATTCGCTGCACTTAATGCCGGCTTAGGATCTGTAGTTGGTAAATGCATTTTCACTAAATGATCTTTATCTTTAAATGATACTTTCTTGGTCGCTAATATTTGTAACGCTTGAGTAAGTACCACCGAACCACTCAATTCAGACGCCCAAACTATTAGCTCTTGATTTTTTGAACGCTCTATAGCATCAGCTAAAATTCCCGAAAATGCATATCCTTCAACTATAGGTTCTGGAGTATAGTTCCTCATTCCACCCAATTTAGAGCCAACTGGCGAATAAAAAAGATCGAATTTACCTTGAGAAGCCACTTCACTATTAAAAATATCCCCTAGTTTCGCCATAGCTTCTTCAGCGGCTTTCTCCGGTGACGCGTAATTAGTATCAGAAACCACAACACGTCGAGCGTTATCAGTTGTTATTCGCCCATTAGCTTTGTAACTCGCTACAATTGAATTCGCACCACCCTTACTAACCCTATATACACCAGGCTTATTTTTGCTCTTATGAGCAATAGATTTATAGTAATGATCATCCAATACTAAATCTGTTACGCGTAAGCCCCCATCTGCTCGACGCTCTACATTGGCCTTTATACCTGGTACGTATACAACTACATTCTGGAAGGAGTTCGTTTTAAAATCTTTAATATTGGGGATGAATACATTGTCTTTTCCCATTAAACCAGACGAAAGCGCCCTTAGATGCTTCATTGCCATAACAGCGTAATAGTATCTTTCTTTTTCAGCTTGCAATAGCGTTAACGCTTTATCACGTATATTATCGGTAAAGTAAACAGGGATGCCTCTGTTTGGGGGAGTAATAAGGATGTCTTTATTGAGGGGCATAGTAGATATTCCTTTCTACATTTAGATTCCAAGATAGATGTTAAGTCCCATTATTCAACAGCGTTGTAGCAACCTGACTAAACTTAAGTAGGTTTACTGCTTGTTACCAAAATGGGTTTTGCAGTTTAGCACCGCTCGATACGACCCTCGAGTTTATGCATTTTTCATTGTGACTTAGCGCACCTTTTGTTGCGCCTAAAGCAACAAGAGATTATCAATTAAGCTACATACTTTTAACGGACTTAGCTTTCAGTGAATATAACTGGCAATGGATGGCTGAATTGTACAACCACAAAAAAGCGAGATTTATGTGGCTGTGTATAGAAACATATGCTTAGCAACAAAAGATAAGACACCCACTCGTTGAGGAATCGGAAGCGCATCGATTCGATCAACCTAGTTAAATTATAGGTATCCGGAATTTTAAGGGATGGCCAGATCGCTAAAATGGTAGGAGTGGGTGTCTCGGGTTTGATGCCAAGCTGCCATAGAAACCCTAGGTAATGACACAATGAGACAGCCACGGTTTATGCGTAATCCGTATTTACTCAAAGAGTGCCTGTCCTAGATCTGCTTTTTGTTGGTTACCGTATCAAAGCCACATAAAAAGGCCCTGCGTACACAGCGTAAAGTGCAGTGATAATATGGTGTGGCATCTAAAGAAACCAGCATTTTCCTTGGTTTGGGCATGTCGACCTCCTGTCTGAATATACAGTTATTTATAGCGTTGCATTGATGGGGTGTCAATGGTTAGAGTGGGTGTCTGGGGTTTGTGAAAGTGGGTGTCTGGGATTTGTGTAGAAGAATGGGCTTTCTGCAATATGGTATATATCCATATTCAAGATTTGACAGATGGTGAATATGAAAAAGCCTCATACGACAACCTTGAAAGCCTGAAGGAAGAGAAAATCCGTATCGACAAGCAGATCAAAGAGCACATGCGGGCTATTATGTATTTGGGGATAAAGTTTTCTCCAGATAATGAGTACTTGAAATATAAACTCCAAAAGGAATCTATTAATGTGTTGCCGGATATTATCGAACATGATTTATATGGCAAGAAAGCCAAGCAGGAAAAGCTTACACACGGAGCTATAGTATTAACGGCGGTGGAAAGGAAGTGCGATAGAAATTTCGGCTATTACGTAATCGCTTGGATTCAAGAGTCGGATCAAGTAGCAAGGTTTCGGGAAGTTATTAAGAAAATGGAAGGTAAATAAATTACGATTAATAAAAACTAAATTAACAAAACTAAGACAGTCATTGTTTTAAATCAAGAGTTCTACCGAATGAACATGCTTATCGTCAATTCACAAGAGAGATCGATATAATGACTGGTACACGGGAGGGAAACGAGATCTGGAGGGAGATGAAGTCTTATAAGGGTAAAGGTAACACGAAAAGATAAGACACCCACTCGTTGAAGAGTCGGAAGCGCATCAATTCGATCAACCTAGTTAAAATATAGGTATCCGGAATTTTAAGGGATGGCCAGATCGCGAAAATGGTAGGAGTGGGTGTCTCAGGTTTGATACTGCCCTCGTAAAAAAGGTGACCCCCTCGCAGAAAGTTTTAAAATTGCAACAATAAGCGCTTACGAAGTTGAGCTTACTGATGCAGAGTGGGAAAGAATTAATACTAGGACTAAAAGGCAATTAAATAAATTTAACGCTACGCGAAGCGAAATGGGTTTACCCAAATTAGATGGAATTATTCCAGATTCAATACGCGAAGATTTTTATGGCACTTCGGCTACAAACTAATTTCCATAAACTTTTCTCTTAAAGCTGCGCCACAAAACGCAGCTTTATTTAACCACTAATTCTTCTTAACAAACTTAGTAAGAATAACAATACGCTGGTCGTTCACGCGGCCTTCTATGTGTTCGGGGTTATCTTGTACTAATGATATGCCGCGTACGGCGGTGCCGCGTTTTGCAGTGAAGTTTGCGCCTTTTACGTTTAGGTCTTTTATTAGGGTTACGCTATCGCCGGCGGCGAGGATGGCGCCGTTGCAGTCGCGGTGTACTACATCATCTTCGGATGGCAAGCCGGCTTTGGCCCAGGCTAGGTTGTCGTCGTCGAGGTAGAGCATATCTAGCAAATCTTGCGGCCAGCCTTCTGCGCTTAGTTGGCTTAGCATGCGATAGGCCATAACCTGTACCGCGGGGATTTGGCTCCACATGCTGTCGTTTAGGCAGCGCCAGTGGTTTGCATCTACTTGCTCGGGGTTGTCTATTTGTGTGCTACAGGTTGGGCACAGTAGTACGCATTGGTCGGCTGTGCCGTTGCTTTCTGGCGGTACTTCGTACACGGCGAGTTCGCCCTCTGCACTGCACAATTCACATTTGGAAGACGCGCGTTTCTGTAGGTCGGCTAATATGGACATAGTATTTACCCTGCAAAAATAATAGGTACAGCACGCCAGTTACGCGCCTTTTCGGGGGCGCATAATACGCTAATTTGGGCGTTACCCCTAACTTTTGTGTGGTTTTAGCTGGGCGATGGGTAGGCTGCTAAGGTACGGCGAGCTGTTTTACTTTAACTATAAAGTCGGTTTGATCGTTTTTATTGGGGATAGATTCTAAAAGCATATCCACCAGTTCATCGAACGAATCGGCGGTGTCGAGGCCTTCTTGCAGTAGGATATCTGCCATGGGGCCTACAAAGTCGGCATATACGGCTTCTACTTTTTGATAGGCTTCTTGGTTAAGCATGGGCACATAAGTATGGGCAGGGTTGGCTCTTGCCGGCCTAACCATTACGCTGCCAGAGCTTTGTTCGCGCTCGCGCGATTCATTGCGAATGGCGATGGCACTTTTGCCGTTTTTCCAGGTTTTTATAAACTGGGTGCGATCTTGCTCTGAGGGTATTTCTTCGGCGAGTTGCTGCACCAGCTCGTCTATGTCGCCTACTTGCTCGGCGTAAACATCTATTAAGCTTTTGCTAATAGGGCCAACGTATTGGGCAAGAATATGTTCTAGCTCTTGCAAATGGCTGGCGCGAATTTCTGGCTCTATTTGCTTTTGGTAAATGTGTGCATCGGTGCGTTCGTTGTTGCCACCTGTAATCATTTTAATTTCTAGCATCGCTTTTTTAAGCGCAGCGGCATAGGCTTTAGCATCCGCAAACCTATGTTCGCGTTTTGCTGCTAGGCCGCGCTGTAATACAGCTTTAAAGGGCAGTGGCACCGGCTGATTCATATCTACCTTAGGGGTTATATAAATGCCGCTAGGCGATAGGGTTTTGTGCTCAATCTTTTTAGAGAAAGGTACCTTTGCCAATAGCTCTAATAAAATAACCGACAGCGCAAATAAGTCTGCACGACCATCTACCTTGGAATTAGCCTGCTGCTCTATCGCCATATAATTTGGCGTGCCAACAGAGAAGCCCAGCTGAGTAACATCGTTAGAAAGGGGGACGCGCGCAATACCAAAATCGGTAATTTTAATGGCGTCGTTTTTTAACACCATAATGTTAGATGGCTTAACATCGCGGTGAACTACACCCTTTTGGTGAGCGAAATGCAGGCCTTTTAATACTTGCGAAAAAATACGCAATACGCGATTAAATTTAAGCGGCTGGTTACTGCGCAGCAAATCGGCAAGCGATATACCCTGTAAATATTCCATTACCATATAGGGCGCATCGTGCAGCGAGCCGTATTCTAATATGGTAACTATATTGGGGTGCATGCAGCGGGCGGCGGCTTGCGCTTCTATTTTAAAACGCGCCTGAAACTCTTCTACCAGCTTTTGCTCTACGCCATTAGCTTTAAGCATTTTAATTGCTACGCGCCGTTCTATATCGGGGTCAAAGGCTTCATACACCACACCCATGGCACCTTTGCCAATAACGCGCGTAATTTTGTATTTGCCAATTTGCTCTAACATAGCGGTAGCAATATTCCCTATTTGCTGCGTACAGTTGTTGTGCGTTGTTTCTTAATAAGTTTTACCGCGCTAGCTAAGCTGCGGTGCATGCGATTAAATGATGATGCCATGGAGGCGATTTCATCACTGCCTTTTACTTCAAACTCTGGCACATCTATTTGGCCCTTGCTGATTAAATTTGCTTGTTCTGCCATACGCGTCACAGGTCGAATAACCACAAAGTGCAATAGAATATTTAGCAATAGCCAAATAAATACAAAAATAGCCGTAAGCGAAATAATAAATATTTTTAAAGCTATGCGAGCGCGCTCTAAGGGTATGCTCATTGGCACGTAAACTATCTGTGCACCTACTACGCTATTTAATTCCCAGCCAAAGCCGTTTTCGCGACCGTACAGCTCTAGCATGGCGGCAGGCGCAGCTTCTGGGGTGCTGTGGCAATCTAAACACTTTGGGTTGGTAATACGCAGGGGGTGACTTGTGTAAAGCAGCTTGCCTGTAGCGGTTTCTTTAATGCCGCTGTATTCGGTGGCGCTGGGGTTACTGGTAAAGTAATCCACTATGCCTTTTTCCCAATCGGTGGCCCGGTGCGCGGGGTTAGTTGGGTTAAGCGTGGCTTCTTGGTAGGTAAATTCTGGGAAGCGCTTGCGCAAACGCTCGAAATTGCGGGTGGCCGCATAGGCAGGCACCGTTTGTTTAATGAATTCTTCGTGGCCGCCAGCCTGAATTATTGGCTTTACTTCATCCACGGTGTAGCCGCGAATGCCTTTGGCCATTTCCATCATTATGTCTGCGTTAAGCAGCACTTCTTGCTTGGCATTGTCTTCAAGGATGCGTTTACTGGTTATGTACGCCAAGCCAATTCCTATAGCCAGTGTTATTAACATAACTAGGTTGAATTTTAATCTTAAACTCATAACGCTCCCTTGGCTTTGCAATGCACACTTGCAAATAGTGTTTCGGTGCCAATCACACTAAGGTGTTGGCCAGTACATCATCCCAATAAAGCAACCCGCTTCCCGCAGGCCCCTCTTTAGAAGGCGCATAGGATATAGCTTTCTCTAAATTTCTACCAAGATTTATCTAAATTTTTTCGCTTTTTTTAACGACTAAATTTATTCATTATTTTTAGCGCAACGTGATGCAACACTAAGGCCTGATGTTTCACTGGTGTACTAACGCTTTAGTATTAAACCAACGCAATATAGTCAACAAATTGGCGCGGCGTTAATCGTCTGCTTGTGAAGTAAAAAATTCATCTGACGATTTCTGCTCGTTATTAGGTTCTAAATTAGAACTTAACTTCTGATGTAAAAACGCCACCGCGAGTAAAGCCAAGCCCAACCCCATAAATGAAGCAACGCGCAATAAGCCATCAAGCCCTGCCATATCTACAATAAATATTTTTACAATTACCAATGCCAATAACATTAAGCCGCCCTGGTAACAGCGCTTGCCCAACTTCCAACTACCCGCCAATAACGCGCCTACGGCAAGTAACAACCACACAATAGAATAGGTATACAACTCACCTACCCCCGTTGCGGTATTCATATCTATATGGCCCTGCCACAGGTGACGAATTTCTAACGAGATAAAAATAAAACTGGCTACAGCGCCAAACACCAAAGCCGGTTGGCGCCAGCGCGGTAGATAAAAACGGTAACACAGGTACGCCAAACCAATAGGCAAGCCGTAAGCAATAAGTAGAATATTGAATATGGGTGTTTCGCCCACCGAAGTGCTTAGCCACGATGCATACATAAACGGCGCAACCACCAACAAACCGTAATTAATGAATGCCACCCCCATTTGCACAACCGAATAAGCGCGATACCAACTTGCCATATGTGCACTTACGCTGGCTTTGTAGTGATACACCAGCGCCAAGCTTGCAAACAATAAACAGTTAAGAATGGCTTCGTTGAAGGTAAACGCAGCATGAAAGGTTGCGCCATCGTAAAGCCAATAGCGCGCCTCTGCCCACAGCGTAAGCACTAATAAATGCAAAGCGGCGGCTTCGGCCCAACGCGCCAACGCTTGGTAACCATTTAGCCAGCGCGCAGCCACTACACAAAATAGTGTTGCCCCACCAAATGTCCACAATGGCCAATGGGCATCGGCTGGGTAACTTGCCAACCACGGGTTGAGCGTTAAGCGCACCACTACCAATACCACTACCGTTTTTAATAACCAGCCAATATGTGTTACTTCAAACCGGCGAATAAGCCATGCAATAGACACAATTTGCGCGGCAATTGCCAGCGTGAGGGTTGCTTGCTGCAACATAAGCGTAGCGGCAAACGAATAGGCAAAATGGCCAGCTAAAAATAGCCATACATATAATTCTTGAGTCCAATTTTTTTGAATGCCGGTTACCGCCAAGCCAACGTAGCTAGCCCCCAACGCAAAGGCCAACAGCGCCCAATGCCAATCGGAGCTGAACGCCGCACCCAATAAATTTGCCAATAGCAAACCAAGCACAGGCACCATAGCCACCATGGCCGCCCACCAGTTTTTAGCAAAACCAAGGGCTAAGTTACGAAACGCCAAGCCAACAAATAAAACCGTAAAAATTAACAGGTGTTTAAAAAGTGCAGGTACAACTTGCGGCGCAAGTAACTCGAAATAATATTGGCCATCACTTTCGTACAATTGGGGCAATAAAATTGCCAGCCAGTGGCCTACAAATAACAGCCACACCAACCCGGTGTACTTTGGCTGCTTACCTGCAAGCCACAATAATAACGCCGCTAACAGCCCCCAGTTTAACCATTGCCCCTGCCAGCCCTGCACAAGGGCACTAATAATTTGCGCGGCCACAACAATAAGTAAGCTAGGTGCTAACCAACTATTTAAGCCTGTTTGCGTAAGTGCGTTGCTTGCCTCTTGTTTGAATGATTGGCTAAATGGCCACACACCGGCAGCCACGCTTTTTGCCAAGCGCCAGTTGCTATCTACAAACGCAATTAAACCGTAAGCAAGAATGGCGAGATACAGCCCGCGCCAACCATCTGGTTGCGAGCTAGTAAGCGATATAGCCCACCAAAACATGCCGCCCGCCATAAGCCCCCACCACAACCAAGGGGCTTTAATATGGCGCAACAATAAAAGTACCGATGCAGAAATAATAAGCGCATACGCCATAGCCGCAACAATATTGCCACTGCCAGTAGATACCATTACCGGCACCGTATAAGCCCCCAACATACCTATTACCGCCAATACGGGGCCATGCTGTAGTGCCAGCCACATGGTAATAAGGGCAACCACAGCCAACAGAGCAAATACCGTTAGCGGGCTAAACATATTGTAAAAATGCAGCGCCGCCAGCAACGCGGCAAACAGCGTAATACTGCCACCGCCCGCCAACGCTGCCAGCGCGGGGTGAGCACCGTACTTAGCGCGCAACCATACAGCACCAGCGTGTAAAGCCAGGCCAGTAACCACCCCCATTGCCACGCGGGCAACAGGCCCCAACAGGCCTTGCTCTATAGAGTATTTGGCAAGAAAAATACCCGCCAAGGCAACGCAAAAACCACCCAACCATACCATCCAATGCTGGGTTAAATGGGTAATAAAAGGCGAAGGAGTACTAGGTGCGCGCGCAGGGCTTGAAGAAGTGTTAGACGCTGTGCGGGGATGTAATTCAATGGGTTTACCAATATCTACTCGCTGCGATGTGTCGGCTATTGGCTGCGTAGCTATTTGTTGCTGAATAAGTGCCTGCTTGATTTCTGGCTCGGCAACACGCGGCGCCGTAGCCACGCGCGGCTCGGAAACGGCTGGCTTGGGCCCAAAGCGCGGCTCGCTACTGGCAGTGCTAGCTTCAGTAGGTGTGGATGCGGCTTGTGGCGGGGTGGGTGACGGTTTGGCAAATGCACTTTCGCTAATCGCTTTTTCTAGCTGCTGCTTTAGTTGCGCCACTTCGGCTCGCACCTTACCAAGCTGCACAAAAGCCACAAAACCCAGTACGCAACCTACTAACAGCGCTAAGGGTATAAGTACTGCCAGTACCACCAAGCCTTCCATCGGCCTCTCCTAATCATGTTGCTATTATTTTTTAAGCTATTTTTAAACGCTTTATTCACTGCTCGCAACACGATAATACACCTAACGGCTTAGCCTTAGCGCAAATAAACCAACAAAGTGAATGCTAGTTCACAGCCAAACCCAAGCGATGCAACGCGGTAAGGCGCGCAACATACCCAAGTTTTAACGCAGCGGGTGAAACAATAAGTAATATGTGCGCGCCCACCTGCTGCAGCAAACTAAAAGATTCGTAGTAAACATACGCTACCAAAACAGCGCCAACACAAATAATGAACGCCACAGCCATTGCCACATGGGCAGCTAGTAGTACCTTGCGATAATCCATACTCTTCTCCATACCCCGCTCCAATTAACAATTGTTGCGGTTGCGTTAAATCAAAAATAAGTCACTCGCCTTAAGATGTAATATACATGCATCTTTATAAGATGCATAATAAATGTATCTTATAAAGATGTGTTGTTTTAATGCAGGTGCTTATTATGAACATAACCAACCAAACGGTTACCGGGGCCGGTATAAACCCTTTAATGCAGCTATTTGCGCACGGCTTTCGGCCTTTCTTTTTGTTATTTGGCATTTTTGGCGCGCTGCTAGTACTGCTATGGGTGGGTGCTTTACTGCTGGGCTGGCAATTACCGGTAGGGGTTTATTTAGTGGGCTGGCACGCACACGAAATGCTATACGGCCTTGTACCTGCGGCAATTGCGGGTTTTTTACTTACGGCAATTACCAATTGGACACCGGCAACGCCAGTTAACAACATGCCTTTGGCGGGGTTAGTTGGCCTGTGGCTAGCGGGCAGGCTTGCGCTGTTTTTCTCTGCGCCGTTAATGGCTGCGGGTATTCCCTATTACTTATTAGCAGCCATAGACATTGCATTTTTGCCGGTTATTGCCTGTTACGTAGCGCTAACACTTATAAAGTTTAACAACCGTAGAAACCTTATTTTAGTAGCTATTTTAGTAATGCTTACTGCGGGCAATACCGCTATGCATATAGGTTTAGCACAGCTAGATACCCAGTGGATTAAAGCTGGGCAAGCACTGGGGTTTGATGTAATAACCGTTATGATTGTTATTATTGCTGGGCGTATTACACCCGCTTTTAGCCGCAACTGGTTAAAAGCACGCACGGCCCACACCCCTTTGCACGCACATTACACGCAGCCAGACGCCATTGCAGCCACACCCTGGGTAAGTAAGCTTGCCATTGGTAGCACGGTTGCTTTGGTGGTATTGGATTTAATTGTGCCTAACCACCCACTTATTTTTTATGTGGCGGGCGTTGCAGGGTTAAGTAATTTACTGCGACTTATTCAATGGAAAGGCTGGTTAGTGCTTGGCGAGCCGCTATTGTGGATATTGCATTTAGCCTATTTGTGGTTAGTTGTAGCCTTAATTACGCGTTGCGCTGCGGGCTTTAGCCCAGCTATTAGCGACTCTGCGTGGCAACATTTACTGGGTGTGGGCGCCATTGGCACTATTATACTTGGTGTAATTACTCGGGTTTGTTTGGGCCACACCGGTAGGCCTTTAACCCTGCCCCGCTTCGCTATAGGCATTTACATTAGCATTACTTTAGCTGCGTTACTGCGCTTTGCGGTAGTAATGGGTTGGGTAGACTTTAGGGTAGGCTTGGCAATTGCTGCAACTATGTGGGTGGTCGCCTGCGCGCTTTTTGTTATTATCTACGCACCTATCTTGTTTTCCGCTAGAGCAGATGGACGAACGGGCTAATTATCAATCGCTAAAAGCTAGTTGTTAGCCGCTAATTACTAGCTTTTTTAACACATCGAGACACGTTTCTAATGCATATTACTCGCTTTACCGACTATTCCTTGCGCGTATTAATGTACGCCGGTTTGCGCGATGGCGAGTTGTGCACCATTCAAGAAATAGCTGATAGTTACAATATATCTAAAAACCACCTTATGAAGGTGGTACAAGAGCTAAATATAAAAGGCTATTTAAAAGCAATACGCGGTAAAAATGGCGGCCTTACCCTTGGTCGCCCTGCCAATGAAATTAATTTAGGCAGCTTAGTACGCGACACAGAGCAAGATTTTAATATTGTGGAATGCTTTAGCGAAGCGGATACCTGCACCATTACCCCAAACTGCAAATTAAAATCTATATTGGCCCAAGCATTAAATGCCTTTTTAGGCGTGCTAGACGACTACACATTAGAAGATTTACTTGCCCCGCGCACTAAAGCGCCGTTAATGAAACTTCTGTTTACCGATAAATAGCACTGCCTGCTACCACACGCCAAAATCGCACTAATTTAATGCTTACGAATACATTAGCCATGCTAATGGCATTTGTAATAAATTAGTCGCACGCTAAAGTGAAAATAAGCTTTACACTATATTGATACCGGCATTCATAAAAACATTGATAGACACACTGATAACAACATTGATAACGCCACCCCAGTTGTTGATGGCGCGATCACGCTATACTTAAGCCGTTGTCAAAAATCCCACGTTTACGAGCCTGTAGTAATTTTATGACTCATACCACAAAACCAGTAAAGCGCCTGTTTAACCTTATGATGTTTGGTATTGCGCTTACCTGCGCCGCCGAGCTTAGCGCCACCGAAGTAGCCGAAACCGAACAGCCAGACGAAGCCGCACAACCAACGCAACCGGCAACCGACAAGGCAACACTGCCCACAGCAGAAAACATTAACCTAAGCGAACCGGTTGTAGAGCCCACACCCCCTGCGCCAAAAACAAATACTACTGGCGAAGAAAGTAAGCAACAAACGCCTACGGCCGCAACGCCTGCCAAACCCGCAGCCAAAAAAGACGCTAAACCTGCGCCAAAAGATGTTACCGAACCCAGCCCTGCCCAACCCGAGCAAACCGAAACGCATGAGGCCGCGCCCAACGAAGCTAGCGAAACCGATACCGCGCAAGAGCCTACAGAAGAAGCCGCACCAAGCGAGTCGACACAAGCCACAAGCGAAAGCACCGCAACACCGGTAGACAATACCCTTAGCCAACAAACACAAGAAGAAGAACCGTGGGTATTTCTCGATACACTTATTATGAAGGGGTCCACCACTCGGCTTTCTTGGTCGCCCGACCAAAGCTTTGAAGGCATAGAAACCCCGACCCCCGTTTTAATTGCGCACGGCGCCAAGCCCGGGCCAAAACTGTGCTTAACCGCAGCGTTGCATGGCGATGAACTTAACGGCATAGAAATTGTTCGACGCGTGCTATACAACATTGACGCCAAAGAACTTGCGGGCACTGTAATTGGTGTGCCCATTGTAAATTTGCAGGGGTTTCACCGCAGCTCGCGTTATTTAACCGATAGACGCGATTTAAATCGGTTTTTCCCTGGTAACCCAACCGGCAGCTCGGCGTCGCGTATTGCTTACTCCTTTTTTAATCGAGTAATTTCGCACTGCGACCTGTTGGTAGATTTACACACTGGCTCGTTTTATCGCACCAACTTGCCACAACTTAGAGCCAACCTGCGCTCACCAGAAGTAGTGGCCCTTACCCAAAACTTTGATGCCATTGTGGTGTTACACAGCGAAGGCGCACGCGGCACACTGCGTCGCGCAGCGGTGGATGCGGGTATTCCTGCGGTTACTTTAGAGGCCGGCGGCCCTATGGAGCTTAACGAAGAGCATGTTGAGCAGGGTGTAAAAGCCATTAATACCCTGTTAGATAAAAATGAAATGCTAAATACCATTAGCTTTTGGGGTACACCGCAACCCACTTTTTATCGATCGCAATGGGTACGCACCAATCGCGGCGGCATTTTGTTTAGCGATGTAAAACTGGGTGGCAAAGTACGCAAAGGCGATACCCTAGGCGTAGTAACCGACCCCATTACAAATTTTAGGCAAGTTATTTTGTCGCCAGTGAATGGCCGCATTATAGGTATGGCAGTAAACCAGGTAGTACTACCCGGCTTCGCTGCTTATCACATTGGTATTACACCGCGCGAGGTAAACCAATACGACGAAATTACGCCGCCACCTGCAAGCGAAGAAATTATTGAAGAAGATGCGCGTATAGATTAGCTTTTTATTTACTAGTCACTAGTAATAAATTGCTAGTGACTAGCAGCAATGATATATATTAACCGCGCAGTTACACCAGTGCAGAAACACTAAACAATAAAGACGCCGTTAAGCTCGCGGCTAAGCAACCGCCCACAATAATACGCAGTGTAATTTTTCGCATAAGTCCCTCTACTTATATTTTTATTTATTCGTTTGAATCGCCGTTTAAAAACGATTCAACGAATATTAAATATAGCCAAGAGGTTTTATGTAACAAGTTTACTTGTGCGTTTTAGTTAAATTTGGAGCGCAAAGCGACACTTTGGCATTGTATTAATTGCTTACCGCTTATTCGCTGCCACCGTGCTCTAACACCGCCATTAGCTCTTCTAGCGACACCACTTCTTGGTCCACAAAGCCGCCCTCTTCGCGCATTGCAGGTAATAGTACGGTATCGGTAAATTCGCAGCCGGTTTGCTCTGGGTCTTTTTGTAGGCCTTTGCCGCTTTCTTCGTGGCCATGGCCCCAACCGGTTTCTAATTTATTTAACATGGGTAGGTAACCCGGTTGCCACGCTTTTATAGTGCTAAATGTTTGGCGCAGTGCTTTTAAAATGGTGAAGCCGGCAAAATCTAAATCGCCCCACAACCACGTTTTAATGGGGTTTATTGTGCTTACTTTGTTACTGGAATCTTTGTTACTGGCATGCTTGGTATTAGCTTCAAACCACCATGCTTCAAACGCATCTTTAATTGCATTATTGCTGTGGTTTATAAAGCTAAACACTGCGTTGCCCGGTGTGCGAATTCTTAGCGCGCTGCCGCGAAAACCGGCGCTATATACCAGTGCGTAGTTAGGTAGGTTGGCGGCGGCCAGAGCCAAAAATGTATCTTGGTTTTCTACAAACAACACATGCTCTAGCTGCTCGGGCAAGTGAACGCACATAAGTATTGGGCGCGGTAAAATGTTGTGCTCTACGCTTGGAAATAAATCGCGCACCAATTGTTCGTTGTGCTCTAAAAATTTAGAATCGCCCCAAAAGCAGCGGGCAGATAGCGCACGCAATGTAATGGGCTTTTGCAGCTCTTTGCCTATGCGGGCAAAGGCTTTAATGGTTTGCTCTGGGCCGCGATCGGGCAGGCGTACTATGCGCTCGAACAGTGCTTGGCCGTAATCGTCAAAATGGTGTTTTTGTTTCGCGAGCTCGGCTTCCCACACTAGCGCGTAGGGGTCTATAGCTGGGCGGTTTAGCCAATGGCGAACGAGCGGTTCTTTATCGGGGTTAAAATACAGGCGGGCATTTTCGTAGCTTTCTTGGTGCGCTTTGTTGCGCTCTAGCTTGATATTAAGAATATGAAATTCTTTGTCGAGACTTTTTAACAACTCCCACTGGTAGCGCACATCTTCGTCTTGAAAATCGAATAGCTCGGGGGTGGTTTTACTGTTAACTCGCATGGACAGACGCTGACCGCTTTCTAATTTAGTTAAAAAGCGGTCGAGCACGCGATTGGGTAATCGCTCCTCATCCAGCCAGCGCGGCCGTGTTAAAAATCCCTCTTCGTCGGTTCGCTCTAATGTTGAATCTAATACGCATCCCATATTTTCACCTTTATCTGTTACGCCGCTGGTACGACGATGTGCCTATGCGAAAATCTACTGCTTTGTATTTTTAGGTTATGTCCTCCATAAAATCTAACATGGCTTGGCTGCGAATAGTTTTGCGATGGTTGGCCCACAGCTGTTTAATTTTTTCTTGATTACAGGTTTTGCGATCCACAAGCACGCGCGTTTTTAGCTCGCCTATGGGGCTAGTTGTGGGGCATTTACTAAACACAAACTGATTGCTAATTAAATCCATAAACGGGCCAGATTTGCTGGTGGGCATAATAAACAGTAACTGCAAGCCCAATGTTTCGGTTAAATAGTTAATCACTTCCCGCGAGCGGGTTTCGTCCATTTTGGAGAAGGCCTCGTCCACTAACACCATGCGCAGGTGGTTATTGCCTTCGTTAAAGCGGAAAGCCGATGTGACCGCCGCCGAGCGAATAATGTAGGCAGGGGTTTCTAGCTGCCCACCAGACCCAGTGCCGTATTGGCTTAGGGCGATAGGGGCTTTGCCCTGCGGCTCTTTATAAATTTCGTAGAAACGGTAGTTGCGGTAATCGCTTATGCGGCTTAGCTCGCGCATGGCTACGGTTTCGTCTTTATCTAATAGCATAGCTAACATTTGGTCGCGCACGCCACAGGCTTTTTCAGAAAGTTCGGCTTCAAACAGGCTGGTGCCGTCGCCTAGGTTGGGTACGTCGATAACTTCTTTGAAAAAACGCCAATAGTCGCGAAATTCGGGTACCCATTCATACCCGAAATAAAAGCGCTCGCGGTCTGCACCAAAACGGTGATGCTCTAATTCTTGGTTTAGATCGTCGAGTATCTTTTTACCATCGCAAATTGCCTGGTAAATAGAATGGCAAAGGTTTGTGACAAACGCTGTATTAAAACTGTCTTTTAGGCTAGTGAGCTGGCCGAATTTATCCACCAACACGTTGTTTTTTAAGCGGTTGCGAATAAGCTCTACCTGCTCATTTAAGCCCAGTATGGCTTTGAAGAAGCCTTCGCCGTGCACCTCGCCCACGCCGGTATCGTACACCACGGCATCTTGGCTGTTGCACTGCTGGTTATGGGTCATAATAGCGTTGTATAGCTCGCGCTCGGCACTTTCTAAGCGTTTGGTGAGGGTATCTACTTCATCCACAAAGCTAAAATCTTTGCCCGCTTGCTGCGCTTTTTGATCGGCTTGCTGCAGTGCAAGGTTGGTATCTACCTGCGGGTATAACTCTGCCATGCTGTACACCGCTTTTTCGAATTCCTCCTGCACGGTTTGCAAGCTTTCTTCGGCATCGGCGTAATCTTTTACTTTGCGCTCGCACTGGCGCGCTTTTTCTTTTAAGCGGCCAGACTCTTCACCCAAGTTGCGCGATTGCTTTTCTTGCTCGGCATACTGCGCTTTTAAGTTGGCAAGCTGCTCTTCTAGCTGAGTAAAATCGCTTAAGTCTAAGCGCGACAAGGCCGATTCCGCCTGGCCTATTTGGCGGTGCAATTCCAACATCCCTTGGATTAAATCGCCGCAGTGCACGGGCTTAATGGCATCCACCAAATCAAAAATGCGGGCTATGCGCTGGTAATCTTGCTCTGCGTTGTTGGCATCTTCTGTAAGTTGGTGATATTCGCGTTCTTTGGCTTTTAATGCGCGCTCGCGTGCGCCTTGGCCAAATACCAATTCGCTGTCGTTTAAGTCGCAGCGCCACATGCTGTAGCTACCAGACCCTAAACCTTCTGGCGTAACCCCGCGCGCGGTGGTGCGCAGTGTTTCGGCATCGTCTACTCGCACTACGCTGCCGTAAGAGGCACGCAAATAAAATTCGGCGGTTTTGTGGCTAAAAGCCATTACATCAATAATGGAGTCGCGCGGTAAACTAATGCGCTCGGCATCGCGCTGGGCTTTGTAACCCTGAATAACGCGCGCCTTGTTGCGCCGTGCATCGGGCAGTGCGCGCACTATGCGCATGGCTTCGGCTTCGTAGGCTTGTTCTACAATAATGGAGAATCGCGCACCGCCTATGTAGCCTTCTATGGCCATTTGCCACGTTGGGTCTAGCACTTCTATGTAGTCGCACAATACCCGCGCTTCGGCCTGCGGGCAGGCTTTATTTATAGCTGCCAACGCTGTTTCGACATAGGCGGGGTAACTTACCTTTTTACTTTCAAGCAGCTGAATTTCTTTTTGCTTTTGTTTTTGCTTGTTTATTAAATCTTGGCGGCGGCGATCGCTGCCCGATAAATACAGCGATATTTGATCGCGAATACTGCTGCTGCCACCGGTGCGCTCGCTGGTGTGTAAATATTCTGCCCAGCGACGATGCAATGCATCGGCCGATAGAATGTGATCCAAATCTTGCTCTAGCTGCTCTATGCCCACCCAGTCTTTGGCTAGCAGCCGCGATAGATCTATATCTACTTGGTTTTCTGCTGCGGTAACGGCCTTCGCCTGTTTTCTAAAGTCGCGACTATCTAATTGGGGAATTTCTATGGCGAGGGAACATTCAGACAACTGGCCCATTAGTTTTTGGGTTGCGTCTAGGTTTTTTGCCAACTGCTGGCTTTGCTCCAACAAGGGCCGCGCTTTTTCGCCCAGCTCGCGGGTGCGATCGGCAATAGTTTGCTCTAGTTGATCTTTATCTTTTAGTGCGCTAATGCCTTGGCGCTGTGCCTCTAACGCAACTCGCTCATCGTGGAACTGCTGCTTGCGCTGTTCGCAAATACGCTGACGCTCTTCGTTTTCTTCTATGCCTTCGCGAATATTTTGCTGTTCGTTTTTAGCGGCAATATAGTTGGTGTGGTTTACGCTAAGTAAACGCGTGGCTTCGGCGTATTGGGTTAGGTTGCGCTCGACCCAAGTATCTACATATTTACTGGCTGCGCCATTGGCTTGGCCTAGGCGATCTATAGAATCGCGAATATGTTTGGTATCCGATTCCATTTGGTTAATGGTTTTCATTAACTCGGATACGTTGCGGATTGCATCGCCTAAATCTTTTGGCTCTAGAATTTCGCGCGCAACAAACTCGGTAATACTTTTTACCGGTTTATAGGCCATAAAGTTAGAGAAGGTGCGCGCCGCGTGTTTGGCTTCTCGGTCGGATACCGCATCGCGTCTGCCGCGCAGTGCACCGTATAAGCGGCGCAGGTACGCCCCTTTTTTGTCGTACACTTCTATGGCTTTTGCGCCGTACTCTTTTTTAAGTAAGGTAGTAATATTGTTAATGGGTACTACGTGTTTGCCGTCGGAATAGGTTTTTACAAAATGCGAGAGGGTAAGCTCTTCGCCAGGCACAATAACGAAAAATAAATCATCTTGCCGCGCCTGCTTTTGGTTACCTGCGCTATCTACATGCGCGCGAATACACATAACCGCGGTAAACACTTCGCCGGTTTCGCCCTGAGTAGGGTGGAAAATACCTGCCACATAGCCATCGGTTGGCCAGGGGCGAGCGTAGCTGCCGTCATCGCACCCTAAAACATAAGAGGCCAGCGTACGCACCTGTTTGCCTCCGCGACCTTTTTGAGTTGTTTCATCTTGCCCGGGGTTGTAGTTAAACAGGTTTTCGTGGGCGGCGGTCATTAGGGTTTGAATCGCATCGGCCGCTGTGGTTTTACCCGAGCCGTTACCGCCAGAAAATAAATTAATTGGCCCAAAATCGAACTCTAAGTGGGGAATATTACCCCAGTTTACAAAAACGCCTTTCTTTAAAAACATTAGGCTTTACCCCCTTTAGGTTTTGCTGGGGCTTTGCGAGCCGGTGATTTTTTAGCTGCTGCTGTTTTTGCAGGTGCTTTTTTTGCTGGTTTTTTAGCGACGGGGGTTTTAGTGGCTGTTGCTTTAGTTGCGGCCGGTTTAGCAGGCGCTTTTTTTACCGCAGCTTTAGCCGTTGTGGCTTTTTTTGCGGGTGCTGGTTTTGCCGTAGGCTTTTTAGCTGCTGGTTTTTTAGTTGTAGCTGGCTGTTTGCTGGCAGGCTTAGCCGCGGGTTTGGCAACCATTGCTTTTTTAGCAGGTGCAGCCTTTTTAGCGGGCGCCGCCTTGGCTGCAGGTTTTGCTGGTGTTTTAGCTGCTACGGCTTTTTTGGCAGCGGGTTTAGTTGCTGTTTTTTTAGCTGGGGCTTTTTGCTTGCTTGTTGTTGCTTCAGCTGCTTTTTCTTCTGCAGTTTTTTTATTAACTGCTTCTGCCTTTGTAGCTTCTACATTTGTAGCTCTTGCTTCCACAACTGGCGGCGCTTGTTGCTCGTCTACTTGCTCTGGTTCTTTTTGGGTAGCACCTTCTTCCACTTCATCAGCGCCTGCGCTGCTATCTGCATCGCTGCTGCCAAAAAGCGCGCTTGGAATAATTTTATTTTCTTCTTCTATTTCTTTATCGGCTTCATCTTCAATTGCGTTGGCTTCGCTTTTGCCCGCTTCGTTTATAGCTGGCTTGTTAACCGGTACAGAAGCATCGCTTTGGTCTAACAGGGTAGATAAAACCTCATCGCTTACAAAGCTTGTAATAGAGGGCTGAATGCTTAACCAGCTTTCGCTGTTATCCAGCTCATCTTCGGTATTAAAGTGCACCAAGCGCAATTGACGCAATCGGCGAAACAAGTTTTTGCGCTCGACGAGGCCATCGGGCAAGGCGCGTTTAAGCAGGTTGTTCATAGCTATTGCTAGGCCTTCTAGCGATAACATGGCCCGCCCTTTTTCATCTACCTGCCCTTCGCGCAGCGATTTTTCGTATTCTGCGCGCAACACTAAAATAGCTGCCACCTCTTGCTGATTGGGTTTAGCGCGAAAGCCACTGTTAAATGGCGAGCAGTCTTCGTCTGCCATACCGGGCACATTGGCACCGGGTGGAAATACGCGCAAAAAGCAAAATTGACGATCGTGCTGTATGCGCACACCAATTACGGCTAAGTAATCTTCTACGGTGTTGGCGCACTGCAAATAGCGATCGTACAGCGATGCTTCTATTTGGCTTTCGTCACGGCATATTACGCCGTAATCCAAAAGGCGAATTACCACCTCAGAAAATTCTTCTCGGCTTAAGCCCGCAGGTTTTAACTGCTCTTCTAAAAAAGTATCAATCATCTTTGGTTTTTAACTCGATGGTAAACTCGTCTAGCGCGTGGTAATAATCCGACTCAATGCGGTTACCGGTTGGCTCTACTATAAATTGGTAGTCGCTGCTTAAGCCGTTTACGCCACCCACTTCAATTACGTGGGCCATGGCTAGCAAATCTTTTGCGCTATCTACAGGTAAATTTTTGCTGGTAATTTTGCGGCCTTCGCGCAATGCCTTAAACACATAACCGCGCAGGCTTTTGTTATCCATTGCAAACGCTTGATCTAACAACTGCTGAATATTTAAATCGCGCTGAGCTTCGGCATCTAGCGGTTGTTGCTCCATAACGGCGGTTTGCACCATGCGCGTTTGCTTGCGCTCTAGCAATTTAATTTGCGCAGGGTCGATTAGCTGCAGTTTCATATTGGCCATATGCTCGGCCGCAGCGTTTAAGCGCTCGTCGGCCTCTTCTTGGCTTAGCTCACTTACCGCTTTGCACACGCGCAATAAATCGTTATTGCTTTGGCTGGTTAAATAACTTAGTTGACGAATAATAATATCGGCGCGCTTGGTAAAACTATGCAGCGCGCGGCGCAATGCGGGCAGCATAATTTCGGAAGCGTTGGCCATGCGGCGCTCGATGGTATCTAAAATAGTCCACAACACCGACTGGCCCGGCAATGCCATTTCCGGAATTAACCGGCGCAACTGAATTTCTACTTCGCGATTAAATTCTTTGTTTTTTCTGCGAATTTTTGTCACGGCCTTATTTATTTGGTCGCGGTGTTTTTCTACGCTATCAGCCGAAAGGCGAACCGACACATCGGGCTGAAAACGCTTCTCCATAAATTCAAAAAATTGGTCTGTTGCCTGTTGCACTAGTTGTTGCGATTCTACTTCGCGCACTAGCTGGCGCTTGCGGTCTTCTAGCTCGGCAATCACATCGGTAAAGTCGGTAACAATGCGCTCTGAATATTCAAACGCATCTAAAAGGTCGTGCACTTCGCCACGGTTTAGAAACGCTTCTAATGCATTGAGCGTATTGCGGGTGTTGCGATGGCGGGTGCGAATTTGGTTGCTGTCGGCCTCAACGAGCGGCTGGGTAAATAATCGCCCCATACGCGAGAAGGGGTAAGTCGACTGCAGCGTAGCGGTATCCACCTGCTTCTCTAGCCAGCCGTAATCCAGCAGTTGCTTGAGTATCCAGCTGGCGTGTTCGCGGTTACTTTTAAAGCGTTGCGGGGCAAGCTCGTCCGCTGCGCCCTCTTCACCCTCTGCCAACTCCATTACCGGTGCGCGCACCAGTGCTTCTTCCAGTATTTCTATTACTTGCTCGCGCGAAAGCGAGTGACCGTAATCGGCATTAGAGCTGTACAAGCGCTGGTACAGCAGACGCAGGCATTCCACCACCTGTTCGCGGTACTTGCCTACAAGGGGCCTAAAGAACTGATAGCGGTGGGCTTCAAAAAACATCGGGGGTAGTGACCAGGGGTTGTGCGGTTAGGGCCTATCGCTAGGCCAATGGAGTACTGTATTGTTGTGCTCTTGCAGCGTCAATGGGCAATGAACCATTTTAGACATTAGGGCGTCCTCTGTAGCAATGAAGCACGACAGTGAACAAATTTTAAACGAGTGGCTGGTCGCTGCCGCACAGGCGGGCGATTCAGCAGCGCTCCAGCGCCTTATTGCCCGCTGGCAGCCGCGCCTGCTCAGCTATAGCGTATCGCAATTGCAAGATAGAGAAGCCGCTCAAGATGTTGTGCAAGAGGTAATGCTGCAAATAACAAAAAAGCTGATGCAGCTACAGGACCCGGCCGCTTTTCCAAAGTGGGCCTACCAAATTTTACAGCGTCGCGGCATTGACTGGATACGGCGCAAACAAACGCGCAGAAAGTACGAGCAGCCCATGCCCGACGACGAGTCCCATGTGGAACTAGGCGGCACCACTACGCCCGATCACGCGCAGAATATCTCGCTACAGCAGGCGTTGCACAGCTTAGAGCCAGAGGCTCAACAAATTATTCGCCTTTTTTATATGGAAGGCTTTAGCGTCCAAGAAATTGGCAGCATTATCGATAAACCGGAAGGCACAGTGAAATCTCGCTTGTTTGCCGCCCGCAATAAGTTAAAACAGGTTTTGGAAGGAGGTCATCATGACTAACATCGACGATAAAATTTTAGAAACATTATGCGAAGAAGATCGTGAACTTTTAAGCACATACATCGAAGATATGAATAAATGCCGCTTAATTACCGAAAGCTTCCGCGGCAAACAGAAGTTTTACATCATGCTGGTATGGGCAGATATTCTGTTTTTTACCCTGCTACTTATTTTTAGCGTTTACCAGTACTTTACCACCGAAGCCATTGCCGAAAAGCTAACCTGGATGGGCGGATTCGTATTAAGCGTACTGGCTATATCCCTAATGAAAATGTGGTACTGGATGGAGCTAAACAAACTCGCCGTAACCCGCGACATAAAACGCGTAGAACTCCAAATATCCCTACTGGCCCAAAAATTAGACACAAAATGACGCTGTAAACTGTAAGCTTAGCGGTAAAAAAATACACATTAACCATAATTACCTCATCTAATGAACACAAATATACCCATTAAGCAATAAGCTGTTCCCTATCCCCACCAATAGGTATATATTTACCCATAAAGCTTATTTATTTGGCATAGAGGGTAATTTATGACCCATAAAAATCAAGCTATTAGCTACGCGCTCTCCGACAGTGCTATTGCCCACGAGCTGGGCCAACGGCTTGAACAACTGCGCCTAGAAAAAAACATCGATCAGCAAACCCTAGCCGACGAGCTGGGCATTACCCGCAAAACATACCGCGCACTCGCCCACGGCGAAGGCAAAATGGTGAACTTTATAAAAGCCATGCGCGTATTGGGCGAGCTTGAGCAATTAGATAAGTTGCTACCCGCCACAACATTTAGCCCTATTGAATTACTTAAACTACAGGGCAAACAGCGCCAGCGCGCGCGCACCACAACCAAAACATCTAGCAAGCACACGCATAGCCCGCCAGAGGAAGACTTAGATTGGTAGCCCAAGTTGCACGCATAGAATTGTTTGGCCAATGGGTAGGCGCATTAGCTTACGATGCCACCAGCCGCGTGGCCACCTTCGAATACGCCCCCGACTGGCTCGATAGCGGCATAGAAATAGCCCCGCTGCATATGCCCCTAGCCAAGAGCAAGTACCGCTTTCCCGCTTTGCCAGAGCCCACCTTTAAAGGCTTGCCTGCCGTATTTGCCGACAGCCTGCCCGATGACTTTGGCAACGCCGTCATTAATGCCTGGCTTGCCAGCCGCGGCCAAGACCCCAGCGCCTTTAGCGCCATAGATAGATTGCTGTACACCGGTAGCCGCGGCATGGGCGCGCTCGAATATTCGCCGGTAATAAACCGCGATTCGCACGCCCCCGAACAGCTAGACCTAGAAAGCCTAATAAACATGGCGCAAAGGGTAATAGACAACCGCGCCCGCATAGATGCCCCCGCCGACGGTGAACACGGCTTATCTGACTTATTACATGTGGGTACCAGCGCAGGCGGCGCGCGCTCTAAAGCCGTAGTAGCGCTTAACTCAGATCGCAGTCGAATTCGATCTGGCCAACTTAATGCACCTGCAGGGTTTGAACATTATTTAATTAAATTCGACGGCGTAAGCGAGCTGCACCACAACAGCGAACTTTGGGGCGACCCACTTGGCTACGGTTTAATGGAGTATGCCTACTCGCTAATGGCAAAAGACCTTGGCATAAATATGATGCCCTGCGAACTGCTACACGACGGCCCGCGCGCGCACTTTTTAACTAAGCGCTTCGATCGCATAGGTAACCAAAAAGTACACGTACTTACCCTGTGCGCCATGGAGCACGCCGACTACAAACAACCCGGCGGCTTTAGTTATGAGCAGTTGCTAACCACCGCCCGCAAATTGCGCCTACCGCGCGCCGATGCCGAACAAATTTTTAAACGTATGGTATTTAATATTGTTGCGCGTAACCACGACGACCACACCAAAAACACCGCTTTTTTATTAGATGCCAACAACCAATGGCGTCTGGCCCCAGCATACGACATAGCCTACTCCTACAAGCCCGGCTCGGCGTGGGTAGATCAACATCAAATGTCGCTTAACGGCAAACGTGATAATTTTACTCGCGCAGATTTAATGAGCATTAGCAAATTAATAGGTAATTTTGACAAACGCGCACACGACATTATTGATCACACCTTAGAGGTCGTTAGCCAATGGCCAACCTACGCTAGCAATGTGGGTGTGTTTGATAACCTCAAGCAAACCGTAAACGACAATTTACGTTTAAAAATATAAGCCAGCTAAACCACAATCATTAAACAACTAGCAAGCAGCCAACTAACTGAGAGGCGACTATGCCAAAAACCATTTTAATTACCGGCGCATCATCGGGCTTTGGCGAGGCCTGCGCTAAAATTTTTGCCAAACAAGGCAACACACTAATTCTTGTTGCACGGCGCAAGCAGCTGCTGGATGAACTTGCCGATAACTTAGGCAAACAATGCGACGTGTATACCGCGCAAGTCGATGTGAGCCAGCCCGCATCTATAGCCACATTTTTTGAACAATTACCGAGTAAGCTTGGTCCAATAGACACACTCATCAATAACGCCGGTTTGGCGTTGGGCTTAGAGAGTGCAGATAAGGCAGATATTAACGATTGGGAAACCATGATAAACACCAACTGCTTAGGCTTGGTACATTTTACCCGGCAGGTATTGCCCAGTATGGTTGCCAATAACTTGGGCCACATAGTAAACATTGGCTCTACAGCCGGTAAGTGGCCCTACCCTGGCGGCAATGTGTACGGGGCAACCAAAGCGTTTGTGCAGCAATTTAGCCGCAACTTACGCGCCGATCTACTTGGTAAAAATATTCGCGTAACCAATATCGACCCAGGTATGGCAGAAACGGAATTTTCTAACATACGCTTTAAAGGCAACAACGAAAAAGCCGAGCAGGTTTATCACAACGCCAAACCCTTAACCGCACAAGACATAGCCGAAACAGTCCAGTGGGTATGTAACCGCCCTGCTCATGTGAATATTAATTCGCTGGAAATAATGCCGGTTTGTCAGGCTTGGGGTGGGTGGGAGATAGATCGTAATTGCTAAATACTAATCGCTAGTTAATAAAAGAGAGTTAAATATGAATCGTTTAATGGCATTCTTGTTTATAGTTTTTTCCATCCAAGCGTTTGCGCAGGAGCAGATTGAGGTTGGCGTAAAGGTTGGGGAGAAGGCGCCGGAGTTGAGTGTGGTGGATGCTCAGGGTAAACCGCAAACACTCGCCAGCCTAACCGGCGAGCAGGGCTTGGTGGTGGTGTTTTTTCGGTCGGCAGATTGGTGCCCGTTTTGTAAGCGCCATTTAATAGAAATTAAAGATTGGGTAAAACCGCTGGGCGAGAAAGGCTTTAATGTTGTGGGTGTATCGTACGATAGCCCCGCTACCCTCGCGGCATTTAGCAAAGCTAAAGATATTAACTTTACTTTACTGGCCGACCAAAATGTAGCAACCGTAAAAGCCTACAACATAGTAAACAGCGGCTACAAACCCGGCGACGACAACTACGGCATACCCTACCCTGGTGCGGTAATTATCGACAAGGCCGGCGTGGTGCGTTACAGCTATTTTTATGAAGGCTACAAAAAGCGCGTACAGTGGCAAACCATTGAGCCTGCACTAAACACACTTACTGCTAAATAAATATTAGCTGTTTACCTGTTGGCGTTTGCGCAAAGTATTCATTACAAACGCCAACAACGTAAATAGAG
The DNA here is from genome assembly GCF_000013665.1 of Saccharophagus degradans 2-40. Taxonomy (NCBI): domain Bacteria; kingdom Pseudomonadati; phylum Pseudomonadota; class Gammaproteobacteria; order Cellvibrionales; family Cellvibrionaceae; genus Saccharophagus; species Saccharophagus degradans. The sequence continues at coordinate 111,360 of NC_007912.1, read as the reverse complement.
AAATACCAATTGCATCTGCGATTAAATCATTTATATCCATTGTACGACTCGGGAAAAACTGCTGCGTAAACTCTTCCACTAACACAAATACCAACACCCCCGCTGTACCCCAATACACTTTTAGCCTGCCGCTCAACAAACCAAAACACCTAAAGCTTGTAGTAATAATAGCGCCCAAGGTTAAACAACCAAATAGCAACACATGCCCTAACTTATCGCCATTGGGTATGCGCCTTACAAAATCAAAAAATATGCTCGGTTGGCCTGTATTGGCGAGGTAAATAATCCACAGTAAAAACAGAGCAAAACAAATAGTAACAGCGGCAATCAACTTCTGCATGTGCTGGGCCTTTATATAAATAAGTGTGCTAATAAACTGATTAAATAGGTAAGCAGGCTAAGACTCACAACCAGCCAATTAGTTTCCAAGCTGGTATATACTTGCAGGCAATTCACACCACAGCCAATAACGCCACTAAAAAGTGCTTAACGAATGACCTCACCCAACCCTATTGCCACGCTTTACTACAAAAAATACCGCAATCCATTTCGGTTGGGCTCGTACGTGGGGTTTATTCGCGGTTTTTGCGCCAAGCCTATTGCGCCCTACTTAATTGGCGAATCGCAATTAAATGCAGATACACTGCAACGTTTAAGCCGCTCGCGCGACGCCGTGCGCACTATGGTTATAGAAGGGTTAGATAGCGATGCGGCAAATAAATGGTTCCAAACCATGGCACTTGGGCATAAACACGTAGCCCTAGACGATACACACTACCTATATGTACTCGCCAATTTTTACTTAGAACCTTTGCGCGTACTGCGCCAACAACATAAAAACTTAACCAAGCAAGAGCACGCACACTATTTAGCATTTTGGAATAAAGTAGCCACCAAAATGCAACTAACCAATATACCCACCACCTACCTACAGTGGCTAACCCTGCGTAACAACTACGAACGCGAACACGCTGGCGCATCGGCAGAATCTAAACTGCTTATGCAACGCTGCTTATATTTAGTAGTGAATTTTTCTATTCCGTTTGGCTTTAGGGGAATATCACGCAGAATAATCGTAAACCTACTACCGCAAAAACATCGCGATTGGTTTGGCTTGGCAGCGTGTAGGTGGTTGCGAGTTTGTTAGGCGATAGAAATGTAAGGGGCCAGCGGTATTGGTATTTAGCCACGCTGGCCCAATCGAATTAAATTTCTTGCAGTGGGTTCAACATTTTAACCGAGTAGCACTCTACCACTTGGCCTTGTTTAATATCGCCAATGCTTTTCTTAAGTTTTACTTTTACTGGCTCGAAGGAGAATAGGTCGCGGTGTTCGCTGTAGTGTTTTACGCGGTCGGAGGCGAGTACTTGACCGGGTTCTGCGGCAGCTTCTAGGCGGGCGGCCATGCTTACTGCAATGCCTTCTAAATCTGAAAGCTCGGTAACTTCGTTGTGTACCACGGCAATTTCGCCCAACTCTACACCTACGCGTACTTCAAAACCTGCTGCAGTTAGTACGCCTTGAATCATGCAGGCGCAGGCCAGTGCGGCAGAGGCGTTGCGGAAGGTCACCCGCAAAGAGTCACCTTCCATATTGGGGTAGCCCGCTTGCCATTTTTTTAAGATAGGTTTAATAAGGCCGCGAAACAGTGCGAGCTTATCGGAAAGTTCGTCTTGCCCCCAGGAAGAAAAGCCTTTTAGATCCATAAACACTACGGTAAGCATTCTTATTTGCTCGCGTTCGTGTTCGGCAGCCAATTCTAATAGGCGCGGCCAAAAGCGTTCTTTTATTTGAGCTATTTCTTCTTTTAGTTCAATAAGCATTTTGGTGTTGGTGCGCAACACTAAGTGCGCGCTTAAAATGCGTTCGGCTTCTTTTTGTAGCTCTTCTTTTAATTTGGTTGGGTTGAGTTGGCCGTATTCTTCTATATTAAACGCAACCAATGTTCCACCGGCAACTTCTACAATAGTTTTTAAGCGAAGAATTACGCCCCAGTGGGTTGCCTGCAAATGTTCAATAAGAATGGGAATGGTGGCAATTTCTTGCGACGATAAACGGTGTGGGTATTTTAGTTCTATTGTGGCCGCTTGCGTATACAAGCGCTCAAATTCGTGGCGGCGATACGTTGTTTTGGATTTACCCGTGCTACCCCACAGGGCAAAGTCGCAGCGAATGTGGGCTATCTTCCAGCCCTTCATTTCTATTTTCCACAATTTGGTGCCGGTAATATTGGCCTTTTCTAAACTGGCTCCCACCAACTTTGCTTCGCGCAAATCGCAACCGGTTAGGTCGGCGCCATCAAATTCCAAACCGCTCAAATCGGCTTTACGTAAATCTACGCCATTTAATTCTGCATTTTTAAAATTGGTGGAACAAAATTTTGCATCGCGTAAATCTGCTCGGCGCAAGTTAGCACCAGAGAAGTTTGTATAAGAAAGATCTGCACCGGTAAGGTTTGCATCTTCTAAATCTAAACCAGATAAGTCTAGCTTGGCTAACACTTGCCCCTCTAGATTGCTGCGCGCAAATGAACAGCCCTGCAAATTTAAGCCGCCTAAATCGTGGCCGCGAAAATCCATTTTTTGCATGCACGCGCCGCGGGTATTGGCCGTAAAAATACTGGCCCCTTGAATAACACAATCGGTTAAATTTGTTTCTTGCAGGTTGGCGGCAATAAGTTTGGCGTTGCTGAAATCGTTTTTAATTAAGGTAGCACCGCGAAACGAGGTGCTAATAAGGCGGGCATTTTTAAAACTGCACTGGGTAATATGTGCATTGTTAAATGATAAACCCGAAAAATCTATACCGTCTAAAACGAGGTTGGTGAGCTCTATGCCATCGAGTACAGGCGTTATGCTTGGGTTAGCGCGACGCCACTTGTTCCACACTAATGCGCCCTGGGTGATGATTTTGGTTAATTCACTCAGTGAGTCCATGGTTTTGGTATTGCCCGTAGATAAGGTGTGCTGCATAACGCGATTCATATTTTGTGGCATACAAAATGCCATGCTGTACAGAGGATTCCTTTGCTAAATACTGCTCACGGCACCCAAGGTGGCGCGTAAATACACACTCAGGAACCTTAAAATGAGTATTCAGAGGAGAGCGCAAGTATACCCGCTAGACCCGTTGCATAAAAGCAAAGATGGCGCGTGAGACAATATGTCGCAGGTACGGCTAGGTAGGCAGCAAGCTATAAGTTCACAATAAGTAACGAGTGGAAGATAAGCAGATGAACAAGGCTGCGATTTGCCCTACTCATCTACTTTAATTGGTGCTGCTTTTGGCCAGTGTTCGTTGTTAACCGAAAGCTATATTACTGCCAACCCTCAACGCCCTTCATATTAGGCAAGTGGTGAGCAATACCTTTATGGCAATCGATACATGTTTTTTCGCCTGCAGCTAAGGCCGTGCTGTGTTGAACCGATGCGCGCGCACTTTGACGAGTGAAATCCATATATTCAAAGTTGTGGCAGTTGCGACACTCTAACGAGTCGTTAGCTTTAAGCCGTGCCCATTCGTGCTGCGCTAATTCTAAACGTTTAGCTTCGAATTTTTCGCGGGTATTAATCGTACCGAATATTTTGCCCCATACCTCTTTGGAAGCTTGCATTTTGCGTGCAATTTTATCGGTCCACTCGTGCGGTACGTGGCAATCTGGACACGTAGCGCGCACGCCTGAGCGGTTACTAAAGTGAATGGTAGCTTGTAACTCTTGATACACGTTGTTTTCCATCTCGTGACACGAAATACAAAACGTTTCGGTATTGGTTGCTTCTAGCGCAGTGTTAAAGCCACCCCAGAAAATAATACCGGCAACAAACCCGCCCATTGTTAAGAACCCAATGCTGTAATGCACACTGGGGCGGTTAAAGAGTTTCCAAGCAAACTTAAGATTAGCAATTAATTTTTTCACGTAGTTTCTCGCTATTCTTCATGTTCATTGGGCTGAACAATTAGGTGGTGTACATCTTTAAATGTATTTTCTATTAACGGGTCGCGCTCTACTTGCGGTACGTGGCACTGAGTGCAAAAGTATCGTCGCGCAGAAACATCCGCTAAGAAATTTCCGTCTCTATCCATAAAGTGGGTAACACTAATCATAGGTGCTTGAGATTCTTCTACGCGGGTACGCGCGTGGCAGGACATACACTTGTTTGCTTTTAAATCTATTTGATATCCCGTAATTTTGTGTGGAATGGGCGGTGGTTGCATAGGGTAAGCACGATTAAAACGTAAGTCTTTATTCTGCTCATCTTGCAATGGCGCTGGGTCTGGGTTTTCGTTATTTAGCGCTGTGCCTTTACGCAAACTTGCCACTTGATTTTTGCCGTCGGCATCTACATGCATCAATTCTTCAGCAGCGTAAGCACTAGCAAAAGATAGGGCCACTATGCCTAAAGTGGCGATTATTAGTTTTGGTAAATGTCGCGTTGAATTTTTCATCTCTTATACTCGCTCCACTTTTACTGCACATTTTTTAAAGTCGGTTTGCTTAGAAATGGGGTCGGTCGCATCTAAGGTGACTTTGTTAATTAGTTGGCGTGCGTCAAACCAAGGTACAAACACTAACCCTTTAGGTGGCTTGTTGCGGCCACGTGTTTCTATGCGCGTAATAATGTGCCCGCGTATAGATTGCAGTTTTACTTTATCGCCGCGTCGCAAACCCGCACTGCGCGCATCCTCTGGATGCATAAAACACACGGCATCGGGGAAGGCTTTATACAGCTCGGGCACACGCTGTGTCATAGAGCCGGAATGCCAATGCTCAATAACGCGACCGGTGCACAGCCAGAACGGATATTCTTTGTTGGGCGATTCCGCTGGTGGCTCGTAGGGCAGCGCGAAAATAATTGCTTTGCCATCTGGTTTGCCATAAAACTGTACACCTTTGCCTTTTTCTACATAGGGGTCGCTGCCTTCGCGATAACGCCACAACGTTTCTTCGCCGTTAACAACTGGCCAGCGCAAACCGCGCTCTTCATGGTAGCGATCAAAGTCGGCTAAATCGTGGCCATGACCGCGACCAAACTCGGCGTATTCTTCAAACAGCCCTTTTTGAATATAAAAACCAAACGCATCGGCTTCTTTGTTTTCGTAATCTTTACTTACTTGCGCGAGCGGAAATTTATTTACCTTGCCGTTTTTATATAAAATATCGAACAGGGTTTTACCTTTTGCTTCGGGCATTTTGGCAATTAGGTCTGCTGGCCATACTTCTTCTACTTTGAAATATTTGGAAAATTCCACAAGCTGCCACAGGTCAGATCTTGCATCGCCAGGTGCATTAACAAGTTGATGCCAAAATTGAGTGCGGCGTTCTGCATTGCCGTAAGCACCTTCTTTTTCTACCCACATAGCGCTGGGTAAAATCAAGTCGGCAGCTTGGGCGGTTACAGTTGGGTATGCATCGGAAACCACAATAAAGTTTTGTGGGTTGCGATAGCCCGGCAACACCTCTTCGTTAATATTTGGCCCAGCTTGCACATTATTGTTTACTTGCACCCAGTAAGCGTTGATTTCACCGTCTTTTAGTTTTCTGCTTTGCAATACGGCATGCGCACCAACTTTTTCAGGAATGCTACCTTCTGGTAGCTTCCATATTTTTTCTGCGTAGGCACGATGCTTTGGGTTTGTAACAACCATATCTGCAGGTAGCCGATGCGAAAAAGTACCCACTTCGCGTGCGGTACCACAAGCAGAAGGCTGGCCGGTTAATGAAAATGGGCTATTACCTGGTTCAGATATTTTGCCGGTTAATAAATGAATATTGTAAATAAGATTATTCATCCACACGCCGCGCGTATGTTGATTCACCCCCATAGTCCACAGAGACATAACTTTGATATTGGGGTCGGCGTAGAGCTTGGCTAGCTTAATTAATTTGTCTTCACTTACACCACTTATTTCGCTGGCTTTTTCGACGGTGTAATCTGCAACAAATTTTGCGTAGGTTTCAAAATCAATAGGTTCAGAAGCCCCTGCACTATCGGCATTCTTGGCCGCTTTTTGCAATGGGTGTTCTGGGCGCAGGCCGTAGCCTATATCTGTTGTGCCTACGCGGAAGTTGGTGTGTTTTTTAACAAAATCCCAATTTACTTTTTTATTTTGAATTATGTAGTTGGCAATAAAATTGGCAATTGCCAAATCGGATTGTGGCGTAAACACCACGCCCAAGTCGGCCAAATCAAAACTGCGATGCTCGTAGGTAGACATAACCGCAACTTGTACGTGCGGGTAACTTAAACGACGATCGGCAATACGCGTCCACAATATAGGGTGCATCTCCGCCATGTTCGAGCCCCACAAGACAAAGGCGTCGGCGTGTTCGAAGTCGTCGTAGCAGCCCATGGGCTCATCAATACCAAAGGTACGCATAAAGCCACCCACTGCAGATGCCATACAGTGGCGCGCGTTCGGGTCGATATTATTGCTTCTAAAACCCGCCTTCATTAATTTAGATGCGGCGTAGCCTTCCCACACAGTCCACTGGCCAGAACCAAACATTCCAATGCCTTCGGGGCCTTTTTCTTTGAGCGTTTTTTTAAATTTTTCTGCCATGATGGTGAAAGCTTCTTCCCACGTTACTGGTTCGAATTCGCCATCTTTGGCATAAACACCATTTTTTTTGCGCAGTAACGGCTGAGTAAGGCGATCTTCGCCGTACATTACTTTTGATAAAAAGTAGCCTTTTACACAATTAAGGCCCCGGTTAACGGGCGATTTAATATCGCCATGGGTGGCCACAACGCGCCCCTCTTTAGTGGCAACATTCACACTGCAGCCGGTGCCGCAAAAGCGACATGGCGCTTTCGACCAAACTAATTTGTTGTCTGCGGCGGTGGTAACAATATTGGTTGCTGCAGCGGGTACGGCAACGCCTGCGGCGGCCGCAGCGGTAGCCAGTGCCTGATGGCGTACAAAGTCTCTTCGTGTAACGGTCATTACAATGCCTCTCTTAGGGCAGATTCACTTTCGGCGTGGTGGTAAACAAGGGTGGTGGATATCACCCCCTCGGTAGCGGCAAACTCGTCCATATAGTCGCGAATGCGCTGGGTATCTTCGGCCTCGGCCAGCACCAGCAATTTTTCTGGCTGCTCGGTCTGGCATATCTCTATATCGGGGTTATTGGCATAGGCTCGCAGTATTTTTTCGGCAAAGCCATGCTGCACAAGCAGAATAAAACTTGTGATATGCACCGGCTCTTGCGCTTGCTGTATTTGGATCATGCGGTTGGCGGCCCCCATATCATTTGGCTAACCCATATAAGTAGGCCATAACCGCCCACCAGCATTACCGATAACAGGGGAAAGAGGACAATGGTGATAAACATAAACATGCGCCGCTCTTGGCGCTTTTCTACCTGCATGGCTGGATCAGTTTCCATTTCGGACATAGTTGGCCTCCCGTTAACCCGCTTTTTGTATAGGTAAAGTAAAACACCCAATGCGGAAACAAGTTTTGAGGTAAATCAACTAATGCTGGAAAGAATTGGGTCTATAGTTAGTAATGCAGCGATAGAATTATTCTCACGTCACTGGTTCTATCTCATTTTGAAATAAAAACAGCGAGTACCTATTATGGAATGGTTTAACGATCTCTCATTCCGCTGGAAGTTACGTCTTCCCTTGGCCCTTATTGGCCTATTAATGGCTTTTATAGCCCTTATGGCGATGATGATTCTTAGTGAAATAAGCCGCTCTTCAGCGCAGGTAACTGAGAACAATTTACCAGCTACGGAGTTTCTACTAGAGGCAGATCGCGATTTGCACCAATCGCTTATTGCAGAGCGGACTTTAGTGTTAAGCCCTGCCAATCAAGTAAACGCCAGTGAATTGCGCAAAACACTGAATGAGAACCTCGACCAAGCTAAAACCCGCGTAGCCAAGTTCGAAGCATTAATGGACGACTCGGAAATAAAGAGCTTGGTTGGCGACTTTAACCGCCGCTTTGATAAACGCAGAGCAACAACAGAGCGTTTGCTCAGTAGCTTGGATTCAAATCGCGCAAGCGCCGTGCAAATAAGTATGGGCGAAGCCGCTACCCAATTTGATGAAATGCGCGATGTGATTGATACCCTAACCGAGCTTACCCATCGCAAGTCTGTTGTGTTAAGCGATGAAATAGCAGCCAGCGCTGCGGCTGCCCAAATTAAAATGATGAGCTTATTAATTGTGGGCTTAGCACTTTGCCTAGCGCTGGGCATATTGCTGCCACGCTTTGCCGGTGCGCGGTTAAATGCGCTACTAGAGCGACTTAAATCTATAGCCGAAGGCGATGGCGACCTAACCCAGCGCCTAGAAACAACAGGTAAAGATGAGTTTGGCCAAATAGCCCACGAGTTCAATGTGTTTGTGGCTAACTTACAAGAAAGTATCGCTAATGTAGTGGCGGTATCCAATCAGCTTGCAGACAAATCTAACTACATTGATAAAGAAAGTAACTCCACCAGCCAAACCGCCGATCGCCAGCGCCAAGAAACCACCATGGCGGCAACCGCCATTAACGAGATGAGCGCAACCGTGTTAGAGGTAGCGCGCAATACTTCCAGTGCCGCCGACTCAGCCAAAAGTGCAGATCAATGTGCCGTAGACGGACAAAAAATTGTGACCGCCATGGCGCGCGGTGTAGAAGCCTTAGCGGAAGAAATAGAAACTTCATCTAGCGCTATTAATTTACTTAAGGAAGATTCGGTAAGTGTTGGGGCCGTACTGGATGTGATTCGCGGCATAGCCGAACAAACTAATTTATTGGCATTGAATGCCGCTATTGAAGCCGCGCGCGCGGGCGAGCAAGGCCGCGGCTTTGCAGTGGTAGCCGATGAAGTACGCACCCTGGCCCAACGCACGCAAGAGTCTACCCAAGAGATACGCGAAGTAATTGAGCGCCTACAAGGCGGTGCAGATACCGCGGTAGAGCGCATGACAGGCAGTAGCCGCAAAGTAGGCGAAAACGTCGATGCCGCCAATAACGCAGGCGCAGCATTAGCCAATATTACCGAGGCGGTAAAACAAATAGTGGATTTAAACGTGCAAATTGCCAGCGCTGCAGAAGAACAAACCACGGTAACCGAAGAAATTAACCGAAATATGGTGAATATTTCTGAGCAAACCGAAATAACCGCAGAAAGTGCACAATCACTGGCCACAGCCGCGCAAGAGCTGCGTAATTTATCGGATAATTTGCATCAAACCGTTGGTCGCTTTAAGGTGTAACTAACACTCCTAGCCCTTAATAAGGTAAACCCGTCAATGTCTATTGCACATACAATTTTAGTGGTCGAAGACAATCCCGATAACCAGCAGTTAGTAACTTGGATTTTAGAAGACGAAGGGTATACGGTTGTATGTGCAGACACAGCAGAAGACGGGTTAAAGTTACTGGAATCGCACAATTTCACACTTATTCTGATGGATATTTCTCTACCCGGCATGGATGGCAAACAGGCAACGCAGCAAATTCGCAACACACCCGCTATTGCTTCTATTCCAATTATTGCCCTCACCGCACATGCAGTGCAGGGTGAGCGCGAAAGTATTATGGCCAGTGGCGTAGACGAGCTACTTACCAAGCCGCTAGATGAGGTTGCTTTAATACAAAGAATTAAAGAGATGATTAACCGTTAGGTCACCATTTAGCTTTTAAGTTTTAAATTTTAGATTTTAACTTACAGCTTTTAACATATGTCGATTAACTCTGCGTTCCCGTCATCATTAAAAACGGATTAGGGTGTTCGCGTTTTTTCTTGCCATTGTCGTAATCTACCGAGGCCAAGTTTTCTTCTAACACTATTCTATTGGCAAACGCTTCGGCACTAAAACTGCCCTTTAGCGCTACAGCCAAAATCGCATCGCCAATGGTGTAAGCAGCTGCACTAAAAGGTTGATTGTTATCGCACTCTATTGCGTAGGTTTTGCCCTTAATAAAATGTGCGGGCAGCATAAGTTTGCGTTCAGAGAACACAGAAGAATCTTTTACTTTTACTTGGCTTTCCATGCAGCACCAAATGGCGCCAAACATGGCGGGCACCGTTGTGCCAAATATACCCACTTGTTTTAGGGTAACTGCCACGCTGGTGTTAAGCAGGCGCGCGGCATTGTTCCACGGCTCGCCCGAACGCATTAGGCTCTCAATATCTATACCCATATTCTCACTCGCCAGCGCAACCGCCACCCACGAATCGCAATGACTAATAGAAATAGCCAGCTCAGGGTGAGCGCGAACATAGGGTTTACCATTGGCGCTGTAGGCCAAGCGTACATCTTTAGGCTCGCAGTGCAAACGGCGACTCACCTCGGTTTTAATTAACAGGCGGCCTAATAAAAAGCGGTGTTTTAATGTTTTGTGCTTATAGCTTGCTAGGCGACTTAGCTCGTGGCGATCGAGTATCGCCTCCACAGCGGTACACCACTGCTCAGAAAAGCCTGCTTGAGGAATGGGGGTATAAATAATACGAATAGGATTCATGGGGCAGCATCATAATGCAGTTCCAACCCCTCGGTCGACAACTCCACCTTTGTATTCGCCACTTAAGGTGCAATAACACATTGATTGCGGCCATTTGCCTTCGCCTCGTATAAGGCTTTGTCTGCGCGCGCAAAGGCAGACTCGACGCTATCCTCACCCCGAAACTGTACTATGCCGAATGACATAGTGATAGTTACCGGGCTATCTTTAAACCGAAATGGCGTTTTCGCAATGGCAGCTCGCATTTTATCCAGCACAGTTTTAGCCTGCTCGGCATCAGTTTCTGGCATAACTAACACAAACTCTTCGCCGCCGTAGCGGGCCACAAAATCTACATTGCGCAAGCGTGTAGATACCACTTGAGCAACTAGCTTTAATACTTTGTCCCCCGCTTGATGGCCAAAGGTATCGTTAATTTTTTTAAAGTGATCTAAATCGCACACGGCCAGTGTTAAAGGGTGGCCATAGCGCTTAAACCTGTGCAGCTCGTGAAAGGCGCGTTCGTTATAGGCTTCGCGATTGGGCAGGCTTGTTAGGGGGTCGTGGGTGGCTTTATAGCGCTGCTCTTCCAATTGCGCGCGGGATTTTTCCGATTCCTCTTCTACTGTTTTCACCCTATCCATGAGCGCCTTAAGCTGGGCCGACAAACTTTGACTGGGCGCCGGCTGCGCCTGCTTAAAGGTGGAAAGCGCATTTTGAATAGTACGAATATGGTCGCTAACCGTCGATTGCAGATCTGGCAGGCTATTGGATTTCGCAACATCCGCCTGCAGCTGCTTAACAGATTTGCTCACGCTCGCCGTAAGCGCTTCGGCCGCACCACCGCGCTGTTGCTCTGCATCTTCTGCTACACCCAGCGCCTCGCTTATAGATACCAGCTCGCGGTTTATATTCAGCAAGTATTCGCTAAACGCTTTATCTGCCGCCAAGTAGCGCGCCATTAATATATCGCGAATATCTTCTAGGGTTACGGCCAGCGCAAACCAATCCATACCCCGGTCTATACGGTCGCGCACAATCTCGACTTTTCTGCGCACCATATCGTTGGGCTCGATACTGGTAACTAATGCCTTTAGTGTGGCGTTAATGCGCTGGGCTACTTTGGGGTAGGAATCTTCTGCGGCGGGATCATCGACTTGCGTAATGGGCGGGGTCTTTGTTACCGACTCTTTCGGCCCCAAATCACGTTCGACTGGCGCTTCGACAGGCTCGGCTGAGGTGCGGCTGGGCTTGGCTGGCGCGTTATCTTCTAGGGTTTTGCCACCCTTAATACGCTGCCACAACCCCTTATTTGGGTTGGCTGCCGCTGCTAGAGCCCGCTTTTGCAATGCACTTAGTTCGTTTACCGCTTCGCCAAATGCACGATAACTGGTTAACTGCGATTTTAGGCCCTTTTTGTACAGCGACAACTGGCTGCGCAAATCGGCGGGCACACTTAATTCCATTAAGTTATCCACAGCCGACTTAAACCAATCTAGCACCCGCTGTAACTCTTGCTCGCGCTCGCGATCAAACTCACCCACTGCCCGCTGCACTCGCTCCATCTGCTCAAACACATCTGCACCACTGCCGCCGCGCATTTTGTTTTGCAGCGCAATAAGGGATGCGTCTAATTTGGACTCCTGCCCCTTAGCAGCCACACTTAAGTGCACAATGGTTTTACGCAACAAGTCTAATTGCAGTGCGTGTTTGCGCTCGAGCTTTTCCTGCTCGTCTAAAGCGGCGAGGTATTTTTCTTTGTACCCGCTTATTCCAGTCATGCTTGTAATCCAACAAAGAGAAGCTTTTGCACCGCAAGCCTTACTTTGAACAGGCGGGTGGAAAAGTAAAAAGAGTTGTTATGAGTATAGAGCAGAAATTACAGCTGGGGAGGATGCGCGCCAAACAGAAGAGGCTAAGAAAGGGCCGAGCAAAGAGAATCGCCGAAGTGAATACTCACATCGGCGATAGAGGAGGTATTACAGCTTACCGTGGTGAATTTGGTTGGTAAGGAAATTAGCAACTTTTAACATGTCGGACTGAGACTCTACACCGCTAAAACGGGTAGAAATACGGAAGCGGCCGTCTACCACAATTTCTGGGGTTGCAGATATCATCATGCTACGAGCGCGTGCATTAGCCTGATTCACTTGGCTACTTACGGTAAACGAATTATAGGTTTCGTTGAATTTGGCTTCATCTACACCGGCGGCAACAAACAACTTGGCAATATCTGCCTGAGAACTTAATGGTTTGCGCTCGCGGTGAATAGCATTAAATGCCGCTGCACTAATTGTGTCTTGTACGCTTAACGCAATGGCTGCGAAGTGCATGCGCGCATGGGGCTCCATGCTGGCATTCCATATGGCTGGCGACTTAACCAACTGAACATAGTCGGGTAGGGTTTTCTTCCAAGCATTTACAATAGGCTCGAAGTTAAAGCAGTGGCCACAGCTGTATGCAAACACTTCTGTTACTTCAATTTTACCTGGGGTAATTGTGCGTACTGGCTGCTTGAGTACTTCGTAATGCGTGCCTTCTTGGAACATAGTAGCGGGTAACGCCTGCGACTCAACTTGCTTTTTAACGTCTTTCGCTACTTCTTTGGTTTCTTCTACTGCAGCTTGTGCTTTTTCGGCAGCCATATCTGCAGCGGCTGTAACATCATCTTTTATTTCTTTAGCCGTTGCTTTTACTTCTTGCTTAGCCGTTTGCGCGGCTTCGCTAGTTTGTTCAGCAACCTGCGCCGCTTCACTTGGTTTAGATGGCGCCTGCTCTTTGGCTGCATCACTGGTTTTAGCACTCTCACCACAAGCGGCAAGTGCCAACGTTAATCCCAATATAAGGGCAAGACGTTGCATGATTCTCTCCTAAAGTTTTAGTTAACTCGTTTTATGTTTTAAGGGAATGTGATTAGAGGTGAAGAATACACCAGAGTTGCATCGCAATCTGCTTAACGGCGCATTTTACGGATGAAAAGCTGCCTTCTCTACCCTGTCAGCTACCCCGCTTCCACCCTTGCCTCACAATTTGCGAAGGCAGATACAAAAACACCCGCAGTTAGCGGGTGTTTTTTATTCAACTAAACTAGCACGAGCCTAGTGTAAGCCAGAAATATAATTGGCTACGGCTTCTAGTTCGGCATCGCTTAAGTGCTTAGCTACGCCGCGCATAATTTGTGCGTCGCCATCGGTAGTGCGGTTACCCGCGCGGAAGTCGCGCAATTGCTTAGCAATATAGTCTGCGTGTTGGCCACCTAAACGCGGGAAGCCAGCAGGCTCGTTGCCTTTACCGGTTGGCGAGTGACAACCGCTACATGCAGGTACTGCGGTTTCTAGGTTGCCGGCGCGGTAGATCTGCTCGCCTAATTTAAGCGCGTCTACTTTTTGACCAGAGTTTAACTGTACTTCTGCTTTTTTAGCACCGCTTAACTGCATAGGCTTGCTATCGAAGAATGCCGCCAAATTAGCTAAGTCTTGATCAGACATTTTATCTAACAGGCCTGTCATTTCAGGAATGCTGCGGCTCGCGGCTTTTGGGTTGGCGCCGTTTGCGTTGCGAATAGCTTTAAGCTGATCCACTAAATATTTTTCGCCCAAACCGGCAAGCTTAGGAAACATTGGCGAAGGACTATTGCCGTCGCTGCCGTGACACGCGGAACAGCTAGCAGCTAACTTTTCGCCTTCAGCTGCATTGCCTTCGGCCATTGCGCCTTGGGCTAGACCGCCAAGGCCCAACACGACAAATGCGACTTTTAAAGTGTCTTTAAACAGATTGTTCATTTGCTCTTCCGTTTTTTACGTCATTATGATTTTTAGTTGCTGTGCGCAAGCTAGTATAGCTAAAGCACCACATTAACGTTTCATCTGCGGGTTGTGGTCGGAAACCTGTATAATAGCCAGCTCTCTGCCGGAGACCCGCCCAACCGCGCGAGCACCACCTAATGCTTGGTGTATTTTTATCGAGTTTTTACCACTTTTGGTAATTAAATATCGATATTTAAGTGCCAAGCACCCCTTGCGAGTGGGCAATTATATACACAAGCTCCGGCTATCACATCATTAATAGGCAAAGTTTACCCACAATGGCCAAAATCCACTTTCGCACTGCCCAATTTTTAATCAGCGCCCCCAGTATTCGCCAATGCCCTACCGAAGAAGGTACAGAAGTGGCCTTTGCAGGACGCTCCAATGCGGGTAAATCCAGCGCCATAAACACCCTTACCGGCAACGGTAAACTCGCCCGCACCAGTAAAACCCCCGGTCGCACCCAGTTAATTAACTTTTTTAACTTCCCTGCGGCGCCCGATCAACGCATTGTAGACTTACCCGGCTACGGCTACGCCAAAGTGCCAATGGCTGTGAAGAAAAAATGGCAGGCCGACCTTTCGGAGTATTTGCAGCAGCGCGATGCACTGCGCGGCTTGGTAATAGTGATGGATATTCGCCACCCTCTGCAGGACTTTGACACAATGATGATCAACTGGGCAGTTGAAGGTGAAATGCCCGTACACCTATTGCTTACCAAAGCCGATAAGCTAAAGCCTGGGGCCGCTAAAAGCACCCTACTTGCGGTACAAAAACATATGCGCGATGCACAGGTAGACGATTTGGTAAGCGCACAAATGTTCTCTGCACTTAAGAAGCAGGGCATAAATCAGTTAGAAGACGTATTAAACGGCTGGCTGTTGCCGCAGCACGATGAGCCAGAAGCGGCGCAGGAATAAAACAAAAAACCAAAAAAGCCCCGATGGCCTTGGGGTACACCATCGGGGTCAATGCCTAGGCTTCTAGATAGAAACCTAGGTAGGGCAATATGTTGGACACCCCACTATCTGAATCTATCCTGCCTTTTTAACTTTTTGCTTGTTGGGTCACATTCGCTGTCGCACGGCGCGTTGGTTGTGCCTGTTTACCCAAATTGCAGACAAAAAAAACCCCGGTGCGATGGGGACGCATCCGGGGAGATTGCTATTGCTTGGGGAAGCATACTCTGTCAGCAATTAATATTAGGAGGAAAACCTATGAATAACTCGCTCGTATACTGAGACTGTGGCCAACAGGGTAAGTTCAAATAAAATGTGTTTTTTTCGAAGTAAAAGTAAAGAAATGTAAATCTGGCATACAAAACCTCATAACTCACACCGAACCATCGTAAAACGCTCAGATAATGCGTACATAATCCATACTTTACTCTGAATCACTGACGAAAGATCTTACACCAAAGCATTAAAGTAGCGCATACGTAAACCTAACTCATTGATTTAATTAGAATTAATGAATCTGGCACCAAAAATGCTAACTACGTCACAGTTGTTTAATAAAAAACCAAAAGGAAAACTGAGTAATGCTTAACAAATTCACTAAAACTGTCGCCGCTTCAGCTCTACTAGGTCTTTCAATCACAGCTAATGCAGGATTGTTTGAGTTCTCGTATCTTTTTCAAGACGGGTCTTCTGTAACGGGCTCATTAACAGGCGATGCCAATGGCTTATACATTGAGAATGTAGATAATGTATCGGTTCAATTTAATGGCGTAGAGCTAAGCACGCAACTTTGGGATGTTGCATTTGTGCCAAGCGGAACAGGTGTAAATGGTGACTGGTGGGACAACCGCATAGATGGCATAGTTTCTTTTGACGCCAGCCTAAACAATTTCTTGTTTATTAATTCCGACTATCCAACAGATTATAATTTCTCTGCCTACTTTTATATGATTAACGACAATGGCTATAACAATGCTGTTGTGTACAACACTTCTAACTCAGCATCTGACGGTCCAATCAATAGCAATGCATGGTCTATTGCAGAAGTGAGCGTTCCAGAGCCTGGCACACTTGGCCTATTGGGCTTGGGGTTACTCGGTGTAGTCGCTTCACGTCGTAAACTGAACAAAGCGTAATAGTCTTTTTTGGTTTAGCCATATAAAAAGGCGGGTTAGCACTTGGTGCAGCCCGCCTTTTTACGTCAAATTACACTAGCAGAACAAGCTAGTGCGCCTCATCCCAGTTCATCCCCACACCGGCTTCAACCAATAGCGGTACATCTAACTTAAGCGCTGCCGACATAATATCGCACAGGGTGGCGGTTACTGGCTCTATTTGGTCTTCGGCAACCTCTAGCACCAATTCATCGTGTACCTGCATTATCATTTTCGCGTCTACTTTTAGGGTAGATAGCCACTTATCGACGTCAATCATCGCTTTTTTGATGATATCTGCCGCAGACCCTTGCATGGGCGCGTTGATTGCGGTGCGCTCTGCCGCCTGCCTGCGCATACCGTTACTGGCGTTAATTTCTGGCAAATACAACCTGCGGCCCATTAACGTTTCTACGTAGCCATGCTCCTTCGCGAATACACGAATATCTTCCATATAGCGTGCAACACCAGGGTAGCGATCGAAATAGGTATCTATGTAGCGCTGGGCATCATTGCGACCAATGTGCAGCTGGCGCGCCAAGCCAAACGCCGACATGCCGTATATAAGCCCAAAGTTAATGGCTTTGGCGCTGCGGCGCTGCTCTGGGGTAACGCTCTCTACACTGGTGCCAAATACTTCGGCGGCAGTGGCACTGTGCACATCCAACCCTTGGTTAAACGCGTTGGTTAATCCTTCGTCGCCCGATAGGTGCGCCATAATGCGCAATTCAATTTGCGAGTAGTCAGCCGCGACTATGCGGTAACCCTCGGGGGCGATAAACGCCTTGCGCACACGCCGCCCAGCTTCGGTTTTAATAGGAATATTCTGCAAATTGGGGTCGGTAGAACTTAACCGCCCAGTCGCCGTTACTGCTTGGTTATAGGATGTATGCACCCGCCCAGTATGGGGGTTAATCATGGTTGGCAGCTTGTCGGTATAAGTAGATTTCAACTTCGCCAAGCCGCGCTGCTCCAGTAACAGTGCGGGCAAGGGGTAATCTAAAGCCAGCTCTTGCAGCACTTCTTCTGCGGTTGAGGGGGCGCCGGTTTTCGTCTTTTTAATAACGGGGATGCCCAGCTTTTCGAACAAAATTACACCCAATTGTTTGGGCGAGGCTAAATTAAACTCTTCACCGGCCAATTCCCACGCCTCGCGTTGAATGCGCTCTAAGTCGGCGGCCAGCTCGGCACTTTGCTGGCCGAGAATAGTGGCATCAATTAATGCGCCTGTGCGCTCTACCTTAGATAACACCGGCACCAACGGCAGCTCGACATTTTCGAACAAAGACTTTATTCCTTCTACGGCCTCCACTTGTGGCCATAGCGCTTGGTGCAAACGCAGAGTTATGTCGGCATCTTCGGCGGCGTAAGGTGCGGCTTGGTCGAGTTGAATTTGGTTAAAAGTAAGTTGCTTAGCGCCCTTACCGGCAATTTCTTCAAATGAAATATTGGTGTGACCTAAATGCGCCAGCGCAAGGGTATCCATATCGTGACGGTTGGCGGTGGAGTTCACCACGTAAGATTCCAGCATGGTATCGAACGCTATACCCTGCAGGGCAATACCGTGATTTGCCAACACACTTGCGTCATATTTAAGATTTTGGCCGACTTTCTTAACATTTTCGTCTTCAAGTAACGGCTTTAGCTTACCCAGCACTTGCTCTTCACTTAGCTGCTCTGGCGCGCCCAAGTAATCGTGTCCAAACGGCACATAGGCGGCCTCTCCCGGGGCCACAGCAAACGAAACACCCACCACTTTAGCTTCCATATAGTTAAGGCTGGTAGTTTCGGTATCAAACGCGAACAGCTCTGCTTTGCTTAGGCGGTCTACCCACGCCTCTAAGCTGGCTTCGGTTAAGATGGTTTCGTAGTTATCGCGGTTAATTTCTACGGCTTCTTCGGGCGCGGCGGCTGGCGCCTCTTCTGCTGCCTGCTTAGCGTTGGGGCTAGCTTTTTTGGCTTTAGTGCCGCCCCCTTTCGAGAGCTCGGTAACCCAACCTTTAAATTCCAGTTCGGTAAACAAGGCCAGCAACGCATCGTTGTCTGGGTCGACGGGAATTAACTCTTCAAGGCTGTGCTCTAGCTCTACATCTAGTTTGATGGTTGCCAGCTCGTACGATAAAAACGCTTTGTCGCGATTATCTTCGAGCTTTTTCGCCAACGATTTTGCACCGCGCACCTCTAAGGTGGGTACCTTGTCTAAATTGGCGTAAATATCTTCTACACTGCCTAAGTTTTGCAGTAGCGCTAAGGCTGTTTTCTCACCTACGCCGGGCACGCCAGGAATATTGTCGACCTTATCGCCCATTAACGCCAAGAAATCGATAATTAGCGAAGGCGGAATACCAAATTTTTCGTTAACACCGGCAATATCCATGACGGTTTCGGTCATGGTGTTCACAAGTGTTACGTGCTCACTGACTAACTGCGCCATGTCCTTATCGCCAGTAGATACCACAACCGGTATGCCTTTTTCGGTGGCCTGTTGGGCGTAAGTACCAATTACATCGTCGGCTTCTACCCCATCTTGAATAATAAGCGGCAAGCCCATTGCGCGAATAATGGTGTGTAACGGCTCAATTTGTGCGCGCAAATCATCGGGCATTGGCGGGCGATTGGCTTTGTAATCGCTATAAATATCATCGCGGAAGGTTTTGCCCTTGGCGTCAAAAATTACTGCTATTGGGCTTTCGGGGTAATCCTTGGCGAGCTTGCGCAACATATTAACTACTCCGCGCACCGCGCCCGTGGGCTGCCCACTGGAGGTGGTAAGTGGCGGCATTGCATGGAAAGCTCGATATAAATACGAAGAGCCATCAACAAGAAGTAGCGGTAGCGACGAATTACTCATAGGAAGGGTAAAGCCAAGTGTTATGAATTAGAGCGCGTACTATAAAGGAGCCGCTTTAGTGGTACCAGTTTGGCGTGATTACACCGCGAAAGCCTTAACAAAGACTGGCGAGAAAATACGCAGCGAAAATATGCAACACAGTAACCACCAATCGTCACCCCAAATATTACGCGCCAAAAACTGTTACCCCGTTCCGGTGTTACCTCACGGTAACAACCCCGACTAGGTCACACTCACACCCCATTTTTTAGATCAATAATGAATATAATTTTATATTTTATATTCTTTTGAGATCTGTGTAGAAGGGTAACACTAATTTCGAAACCATATATGTGTTCATGAAAATGCATATATGAATAAATTACACTAAAAATCGCTATATTTCATATTTGTTGACTCTACCGCTCACTATTGTTAGTGGTTGACCGAAAAAGAGGTTTTTGTTACCTTATGTAACGTCAAGTAACAACTTGCAACTGAGACCGGCCAAAAGCTGGTATTCGGTATCAACCTTTTAGTATCAACAGGAGAATCACATGAAAAAGTTATTAGTAGCACTGGTTGCCACTTTAGCTTCTGCTGGTCTCACTGCTGGTGAGGTTGATGCCTCTAATCCGAGTTCTGCTGCAGAAGAAATTGTAGTTGCGATTGCGGAGACAGGCGTCAGCTCAAGCTGGACTAGTGAAGCCTTTGAAGGTAAAGCCACCGCGCATGATATTGCAGAATTGAACGAGAATATTACCCAGATGAACAAACGTATTGGCGAAGCGCTAACGTTTGAACTGGATATTAAGATTGCAGAGAAAGCCTCTGTATCTTTCGAAGAGTAATTCGAACGTTTAACTCTCGAAACTGTTTTTTATTGTTTTATGTAGTACTTGTTAGTTTGTTTTATTGTTAGACCTCTCACTTGTAGACCTCTTTATATACAAAGAGCTAGCCCCGTACCTTCTCTCCTCCCTCTTCTCTTGGTACGGGGTCTTTTTTCCCCTTTAAACTTCTCACTTATTATTTTGTCCTAGTAGTTGTATTGCACTAAACACCGCTTTGATTAGGGCGTAACAACGCGTACACAGCTCTTACAAATATGTTTACCTTTTGCGCTTTCACCGCAGCGGCATTAATGAAATACTTCGCACTCTTCCAAACCAACAAGTGACCTTTATCTGTGTTGTTTAAATTTAAAGCACCAGTCTTTTCTAGTGCTGCTTTCATCGGTTATTTGATATACGCGGCACTCTTACTTGGAAGTAGCGCTTCCGCACATGCCCTTGGCCTAGATATTTTTAGCAATACTTCTTCGTACACGCTTACGCTAAACAGCCCAGAAAGCGACAGCGCCCGCAAAGCACTCGAAGAAGAGCTAAACAGCCGCCTAAAAGAAAACCTGCGCTACCAGCCAAAATTAAAAACCATGCCGGCAAGGCGTCGCGTAAAAGAAGAAGTAGAAGTATTAGAAAAAACCCTCACTTCTATGGGCTACTATTCTGGCGAGGTTAACTACCGTATTTTTCACGGCCAAGCCGAAGACGATAATGCCACTATTGAATACAGCGTAGATTCTGGCGCGCAGTACAAAGTAAGCAAAATTGCGTTTAACTTCCCCAAACATGTTGCCAAACCCAGCAATATACCTTTGCAAACAGGTGACGCAGTTAAAGCGCAATCGGTACTTGGTGCCCAGGCGTTTATAGAAAATTATATAAATGACAATTACTGCCTGTACGAAATAAACCTAAGCTACAACGTTACTTTACACGCCAGCAAGGCGGGGGCAGATATTGTATTTACCCTGCAACAAAGCCCAGATGCCC
Organism: Saccharophagus degradans 2-40; assembly: GCF_000013665.1. Lineage (NCBI taxonomy): Bacteria > Pseudomonadati > Pseudomonadota > Gammaproteobacteria > Cellvibrionales > Cellvibrionaceae > Saccharophagus > Saccharophagus degradans. The sequence goes on along the minus strand of NC_007912.1, from coordinate 90,330 downwards.
TATTTGGCGAAATCAGCTTCAAGGGCCAAACTAGCATCAAACTCGATTATTTGACCCGCCAAGCCAAACTAGAACCAGGTACCTGCTTTAAGCGTAAACAGGTTGATGAAACGCGATTGCAGCTACTGCAATCTAATTTACTGGTTAGCGTAGATTACAAATACGATCTCAACCCCAGCTACAACCCCGACGTGGCCAGCAAGGTAGACATAACTTTTCACCTTAATGAACGGCACCATCGCACGGTTAAAACAGGTTTAAATTACAGTACCGACGGCGGCCTGGGCATGCAGGTGGGCTGGGAGCATCGCAATTTATTTGGCAGTGCCGAAAACTTATCGTTAGACACTGGCTTTAATGAAATCTCGCGCTTTGCTACCGGCCGCTATATTTTGCCGCGCTTTATTATCGACAACCAAGACCTTACCCTGCGCTCACACTTTGAACGCGAAACAACCGACGCTTACGATTCCACCCGTGCTGAAGGCAGCGGGATTGTGGCGCGTCAGTTAGGCGACCACACCAGTGCCGAAGTGGGCTTAGCGCTAACCTATGCAGATATTGTGGAAGCCGAGCAAAGCGAAACCTATAACCTTATTTCTATTCCGGTGGGCTTTACCTACGACTACCGTAATAGCTTACTCAATGCCACACGCGGCTGGATGTTTAACACAAGCCTCACACCGTTTGCCGATATAAGCAAACAAGACACACGCTTTATGCGCTGGACAGCCACCACCAGCGTATATGCATCTAAAACCGACTGGGCGATGAGTCCAACGGTAGCACTGCGCGTTTCCACCGGCTCTATATCGGGCGCGGCATTAAACGATGTGCCAGCCGACCAACGTTTTTATGTGGGCGGCGGCGGCTCGGTGCGCGGCTACAGTTACCAAAGTTTGGGCGAGCTTACCGAATCCGAGCCAGATGGCGGTAAATCCTTTGGCGAAGTTTCTGCAGAGTTGCGCACTCGCTTTGCCGGCAATTGGGGCTTAGTACTTTTCTTAGATGGCGGCTATGCCTATGCCAGTGAAGCACCCGCTTTTGGTCACGACTTTTTATGGGGCGCGGGTTTAGGCTTGCGCTATCACACAAGCTTTGCCCCTATTCGTGTGGACTTTGGTTTTCCATTGGATAAACGCGAAGGTATCGACGACAGTTTCCAGCTTTATATTAGTATTGGACAAGCATTTTGATGAGCAGTACACCCAACCCAGAACAAGGCGAACCGCGTGCAAACAAAGCGCCGCAAAGCCGCGTTTGGAAAATAATTAAGCGCACCCTATGGCTTGCTCTTTTAACTATATGCATTGTGCTGGCATTTGTTGGCTGGGTATTGGGTACGCAAACTGGTCGCGAATGGGCTTTGGGCCAAGGCGTTAGCTTTTTTAACGACCTAGATACCGGCATTGCCGTGCAAATAGAAGGCGCAACAAGCAAGGGGTTATTAGATTGGTATTTTGAAGCCCTGCATGTAACCAAAAATGGTCAACCATTAGTAGACGCGCACAAACTGCGCCTACAAGCCGAGCTAAGCCCGCTACTGGGCAAACGCATTATTGTAAATGAAATTTCCAGCGCAAAGCTCAGCTACACACATCAAGCCGCTAGCGAAAGCCCACCACCGGAACCTAAAGAAAAAACCGAATTACCACTCGCGTTCGACTGGCAAATTGAATTAAAAAAACTGGCCATCGATGAACTCGCCCTAGCACTACCGCAAGCCGAGTATTTGCCGCGCTACAAAGTAAACGGCAAAGCCAGCGCTTTTACGCCAAGCTCCCCGCTCGACGTGACCTTTACCGCGCAAAGCTTGGGAGACGAACACCCTAAAATGTCGCTCGACATTAGCTCACACCTTGTAAGTGCAAACACACTAGCAATAAAAGCTAGCATTCAAGAGGCCGTTACTAATACGCAACAGGGCTTACTAGGCGCGCTACTAAAATTGCCGGCCAATCAAGCTGTAGATACCAAACTAGACGCGCGCATTACGTTTGACGAAGAAAGCCTGCAGCTCGATTTAAAACAATTGAGCCAGCAATTAAATAGCTACGCGCTAAACGCCAATGGCAAAGTAAAAACCAATAAAAATTTCACCAATATTACCTTGCAGCAACTCACCATTGCCACCAACAAAAAGCAGCACACATTAAACGCCCATTGGAATAGTGATAAATCGCAGATTACCGGCGACGTTAGTCTTGATCAGTTTCCATTGGGTATACTTTCACCGTGGGTACCCGGCATACAAAGTGGCACCCTCACCAGCGACACCACTGTTGAGCTAACCCTACCTAAAGCAATAGATAAAGGTGAACACCCTTTAGATATTCAACCGTTGCTTAGCAGCATTATTACCCCCAACTTAAAAGCCAATAGCCGCAGCGAGCTTAACGCCACCCTATTAAGCGGCCAACAAACGCTGCCTATTGTTGCGCAATTTAATGTAGCAGTAGAAAAGCAAAAAGTGAGCATTAGCTCGCTTGCGCTAAAAACAAAAAATAACAAGCAGAATATTGACCTACAAGCGCAGGGCAATATTGATGTAAGCAAACAAACGCTTAATTTAAAAGTAGGCGCAAACGCAATAAATGCACAAACACTACACGATTTGCTGCAACGCTTTAATCAGCCTTTACCGCGCGATTTAATACTAAACATAGAAAAAACCACCGCCACAATTAATGGCAGCTATTTAAATCGTTTAGAGAATTTAAATATAGAGGCGCGCACAGGGGTTAACGGCAGTTATAAAGAGCAACCTTTAACAGCTACGTTTACCGCCAAGGGCACCATTAAGCTTGTTTCGCTACAAGCCGCAAACGCCCAACTGGGTGAAACCACCCTTAGCGCCAAGGGCAACATAGACTTGCTTGGCGACAAAACCGATTTAACCGCCCAGGTAAAAAATATAACCGCCCCACTGCTTAAGCTGTTTAATGTAAACCTACCCGAAGAACTCGAAGGCAATATTCATCTAACAACCCATGTACAGGGGCCACTAAAAGCACCCGCCGCAAATGTAAAAATGGGTGGCGAGTTAAGTTACCCTTTATTACAACTTAACGGCAACTACCAACGCCAACCAATCGAATTAAATTTGGCAGCCGATTGGCGCGACAAAATATTAGATATTGGCTTGCTAAGCCTACAGTTACCCAATGCGCCTACATCCGAGCCGCTTTTACATATAGAAGGCGATATAAACTTAAGCTCGCCACTGCCAGCTATGAACTGGTCTTTACAAGCGAACCAACTACCCGCAGCGCTGGTAGCGCCCTACGGCTGGCCAGATAGCAAGGGCCACCTCACAGTACAGCTAGATGCCAATACACCCGCCGCCCAAGCGTTCGATTTTAATTGGCTAGCTGCTTTGCACTTTAGAGGTGAAGGGCATTACATAACCCAATTTAAACAGCGCACCAGCCGCAAGAAAAACGGCCAATTAAAAACTCAAAATATCGATTGGCAATTTGCCTTTACCGATGGCGACAACACTACAGAAAGCAATAACAACACCAATAAAACCAGTAATGCTAACGAGCAGCAAGCAGGCCACTGGAAGTTACAATCCAATATTATTCGCACCCAAGTAGAAAGCGCAGACAGCGCCGCAAAAAATATTGCAGCAGAAGAACCAGCAACTAACAGCCAAACCGACTGGATAAACTTAACTGTTAACACCCAATCGCTATTCGATAGCATTAGCAACAGTAACCAGTTGCCAAACATTACGCTAAGCAGCCGATTAAATTTGGGCGCACTGGCGTTTTTACTTGAGCGCGACCACAAGCTAGATGGCCAGTTTAACGCAGAGCTTGCCCTAAAAGGCTCGCGCACTAACCCGCATATTGAGGGTGAACTACAATTAGCAGATGGTGCTTATCAAAATAGTTCACAAGGTTTGAACTTTAAAAACATAACCCTGCAGGCCGTTGCCGATGGCCCTAACTTAGCGCTTTCAAATATAAGTATAGAAGATACTCGCGGCGGCAAAGTAACCGCCCAAGGTGCATTAAACTGGCTTGAGCCTTTTGCAGACAACGCCGTGCAGTTAACAATACAAGCGCACAACATGAACGCGATAGACCGCAAAGAAATAGAAGGCCAAATTAACGGCGAATTGCAGTTAAACGGTAATTTCGAAGCCCTACTTTTAAGTGGCGACTTAGAAGTTGCGCCACTTGCGGTATCCATAGAAGGCAACCCTGGTCCAAGCATTCCGCAAATCGAATACTCGTTTGCATCGGAAGAAATAGAAGAAACCAAAGCCAGCCAATCCAATATGGCGGTGCTAAGCCTAGATTTAACTATACGAGCCGATCAACAAGCGTTTATACGCGGCCGCGGGTTAGAAGCAGAGCTAGCCGGTAAAATAGATTTAAACGGCCCAGTATCTAACATTACTTACCACGGCGCCTTTAAAACGGTGCGTGGTCATTTCGATATATTTGGCAAACGCTTTAAATTAGAACGCGGTGAAGTAGGTTTTAGCAACCAAGTAGCCACCATATTAATTATTGGTGTTTACAGCAAAAAAGAAACAGAGATTCGCGCCGAAGTAACAGGCATAGGCGATAAGTTCACCTTAAAGCTCACCTCAATACCTTCGCTACCCGAAGAAGAAATATTGGCACAATTAATATTTGGCAAAGACCGCCAACAAATTACCGCCCTACAGGCAGTGCAATTGGCATCTGCAGTTAACACCCTCAAGGGTGGCGGCGGCGGCTTTGACCCTATAGGCAGCACCCGCGATTTACTAGGCGTAGATACCCTTACCGTCGATTCGGAAGAAAACGAAGCCGGCGATAAAGGCGTAAAAGTGGGCGCAGGTAAATACCTAAGCGAAAATGTATATTTAGAACTAGAACGTTCAAGCGACCCCACCCACCCGTGGCAGGGCAATATACTAATTGAATTAACACCCAGCATAAGCTTAGAAAGCACCACCGGCGGCGCGAAAGGCGGCTCGGCGGAGCTTTTATGGAAGCGTGATTATTAGTTTAGATAAAATAGAACTATTTTTAACGTTAAAACTCCGAGGGATATTATGAGTTTCGAATTAGGTTTTTTTGCGATTCACCAAGGTGAAACTTCAGTAGAAAAAATTGAAGAATTATATAACAAGGTAATGCGCAACGAGCAGGTGGAATGGAATTCGAATGAGCAGTTTGATCTATTCAAAGCTGAGTTGTTTGCCGAGCACCCACCACTCGATGAAAATGCTGATGACGATGAATACGATGACTCCGCATGGGCGTGTGATGTACTTCATGGCGAAGGCTACATCTGCGTTAGTGTCGGCAGTGGGCCTGCTTCGAGCGCAGCAATAGATTTAATAGAGGTTCTTGCAAATAAATACAGAGTAGCCACGGTTAATCCGCAAGCTGCACCACCGGAAAATGTAATGTTTAGTAGTGGTAGTCAGTAGCTGCAGGCGGGCCTATTTTGCTTCAAAAAATGGGCCCACAAGAAAACATTAAACGTAATCATCAACATTTAACTCGAATGTTATATGGTTTAGGAAGTTGTAGTTGCGGCGAAATTGAATTTTTCTTTGAAAACGATCCGATTAATTCAATTTTTACTACTTCTAATAGTGTTAGGCCCTTACAAGATCATATACCACCTAATTTTAAACCAACTTCTCGCCTGCACGCAGATAGTAAACGCTCAATCGAATCTTGATCCTGAAGCGTTCTAGCTATAGCAACAGCGCCAATCATCATTGCAGTTACCGACAAAATATCTTGCTCGTCACAGTCGGTATAGCTACTTGCATACTCCATAATTGCCGTGTTCATGCCATGGTAAGTGTCGGCATAAGCTGCTTTTATTTCTTTATTCTGCATGTTGATGTCTGTGGTCAAAAAAGCTAGCGGACAAGACAGAGAGCGCTCTCCTTTAACATGCTCCAAGCTTAGATACTTATTTAGCAACAAAGCCAACCACTCTTCATTAGATGTACCCTCTGGCTTAAGGCCCGCAAGCTTAGTGCGACTGGCTCTAAATTTTAATGCCTCTCTATAAAGTTCTGCTTTACTACTGAAATGGGCGTAGAAGCCACCACGAGTGAGCCCGCAATTATTCATCAAATCGTTTATCGTAACGCCTTTGAAACCTTTTACAGAAAATAGCCTGAAAGAATTTTCCAGAATTATCTCCCGAGTTTTGCTTTTGTGAGCCTTTGTATATGGCATAGGGCTAAGCCTTCTTACAGTTTTATATGTTCTTTATCATATTTAATTTCTCCCCTAACATGAAGTCACATTTTCAATAACATCGGAGATAACATGAAAAGACATATTGGAAGTTGTAGTTGCGGCGAAATTGAATTTTGCTTTGAAAACGATCCGATTAATTCAATTTTTTGCTATTGCAAAGCGTGTCAGGCCCTTACAGGGTCCGACAAATGGTTTGGTGTTTGGGTGCCAAAAGATAATTTCAATTTTACGAAAGGCACACCGTCATCGTATACGCGTAAAGGCAACTCCAGTCAAAACGTTAATTATTTGTTCTGTGGCAAATGTAGTACTGCAGTATGCGCGGAGATTACTGCAGGTAATTTTTACTCGGTATCTGCCACTGCCCTACAAAATAATGAGTTCCAACCTAGAATGTCAATCTATGCATCCTCGGCGCCCTCCTGGGCTACCTTTCCTAGCGGCTTACCAACATTTGACACCTTGCCTCCAGGAATGGGGGGCTAAATATTTAACAATCGCTGCAAGGCGCGGCAATAACAATGTTAAACTAGCACTGCGCACTTTTTGGGTGGTTTAACGTGAACACTATGTAAGCGTGTAGTTAACCACACGCTTACACTTAAAGAAACGGCCGATTCATTTCGAACTCATCAGGAGCGTTATCCTTGGTTGGCCACTTTGCTTTCTAAATACACCCTCTCTCCAGCAAATGGAATATTGGTTTCGTGTTCGTCAATAGCAGAGTAAGGTGGGAACCTGTTGAAAGGAACATGGCTTACAGATAATCGACTATTTGTTGAATTTGATGTGTTGGCCAATTATAGGGCAGGTGTTTAACTGGAAATTGATAGCTTCGATAAAAGCAAGCCCGCTATAAGTGATCGCAGTAGAGGGACCCGTATTTCATTTGGGTATTTAGCACTTCACTTATTGACTGACTTATAAACCTGAGAGAGTTTTACATTTGTTGTAGGACTGTAAAGATTGATATTCGGTAAGCGCGATTCCAACAGTGCGAATAGCGGCAGTCTTTCACGCGTAGGAAATCAGTCTAGATAACTGCACTCCATAGATTTTGCTATGATCATTTAACTATCGCGTAGCCCCATTCTAACCAAATGCTCCCAATAAAAATTGCAGGCGAGCTTAACGATTTTAAAATAGGAAAAAAACGTGGCAAGTAAGTTTTACGTAGTATGGCAAGGTAGGCAAACGGGTATTTTTACCGATTGGGCAACGTGCAAAAAGCAAATCGATAAATTCGCTGGCGCGCGTTATAAGTCGTTTCCTACTAAAGCCGAAGCAGAGGCTGCTTTTGGTGGTAAAGGTGTAACTGCGTCTACCGGTGCGGGTAAACGCGCTACCGGCAACAACACCGTAAAAACCTACAGCGCCAAAGAAGTCGATGCACTGGATGCCTACACCAAAATTTTTACCGATGGCGGTTGTGAGCCAAACCCTGGTAATGCAGGGTCTGGTATTGCGGTGTACCGCGACGGCAAAATTAGTGAGTTGTGGTACGGTTTGTACAATCCCAACGGCACCAATAATACCGCCGAGCTAAACGCTTTGCACCAAGCGATGATGCTGGCCGAGCAAGAGCTTGCAGCGGGCAATAGTACGGCGATTTTTTGCGATTCGAAGTATTCTATTCAATGCATAACCCAATGGGCAGCGGGCTGGCAGAAAAAGGGCTGGAAAAAAGCGGGCGGCGAAATTAAAAACCTTGAATTAATTCAAACCATGTTCGCCCTTTACCAAACCCTTAAGGGCAAGGTGCAAATACTGCATGTTAATGGCCATGTGGGCGTAGAAGGCAATGAGCTTGCCGATCGTATGTCTATTTTGGCTATAGAAAGCCAAGAGACGGAGTTTGCCCGCTATGGCGAGCCGATTGATATTGCTGGGTTGTTGGCTATGAGAAATGGGTAGATTAATCGATAACTACTAATAGCGAATCACTAGGTACTATATAACTAGTAGGTTGATGCCATCTTGATTGAGACTAATCAAATTAGTGGCGCACTATTAGGGCTATACTTTTGTAGTAGATCGGCTTTCGGGCTGGTGTTTTCTTCTACTGTTCAATCGATATTAAATAGTTAGTTATCGGATGGCCCTATGAAACATTGCATTATTGTTATTTGGGCGGGTGTGTTGTTTTTGTTTCCTGCGCTCGCTTCTGCCGCTGCCAGCTCTCATGTAGCTCTCGACCTTACTCACCACTGGGTGGGGTTTGTTGCGCTTGCTATATTTGTTGTGGCTTATACGCTGGTTATATTTGAAGAGCAGCTGCATATGCGCAAGTCCAAACCGGTGCTGCTCGCGGCCGGGCTTATTTGGGTGCTTATTGCCTTTGTTTACAGCGGCCAAAGCGATCATCACAGTGCTGAAGAGGCCATACGCCATAACTTTTTAGAATACGCCGAGCTATTCTTTTTCTTACTCGTGGCCATGACCTATATAAACGCCATGCTAGAGCGTGGCGTTTTCGATAGCCTGCGCGATTGGCTAGTGCTTAAGGGCTTTAGTTACAAAAGTTTGTTTTGGCTTACCGGCTTTTTAGCTTTTTTTATATCGCCCGTAGCAGATAACCTAACCACCGCGTTAATTATGTGCGCAGTAATTATGGCGGTAGGTAAAGACAAGCCCCAGTTTATTGCCATAGGTTGTGTGAACATAGTTGTAGCCACTAACGCAGGCGGTGCGTTTAGCCCCTTTGGCGACATTACAACTTTAATGGTTTGGCGAAAAGGTATTATTGAGTTTTTTACCTTCTTTAATTTGCTATTACCCTCACTGGTTAATTTTGTTATTCCCGCTGCAATTATGCACCTTGCCCTACCCAGCGGGCAGCCAGCAGTGGTAGAGGATGAACCAGAGCAAATGAAAACCGGTGGTTTGGTTATTGTTGGCCTGTTTATTCTTACCATTGTTACTGCGGTTAGCTTCCATAACTTTTTACACCTGCCCCCAGTATTTGGCATGATGACAGGGCTTGCCTATTTAAAGCTGTTTGGCTATTACCTACGTAAAAAGGGCCGATCTCAATTTGACCATTCTGATATGCCAACTAACCACAAAATTGAAGACGACTTTGATATTTTCGACAAAATCGCTAAGGCCGAGTGGGATACATTGTTCTTTTTTTACGGAGTAATTCTTGCCGTTGGCGGCTTGGGCTTTATTGGTTACTTGGGTATGACATCGGCATTTATGTATGGTGAGCTTGGCCCTACAACCGCGAATATTTTAGTGGGCGTTATGTCTGCCATTGTGGATAACATTCCCGTTATGTTTGCGGTATTAACCATGAACCCCGCTATGAACGAAACTCAATGGCTGCTGGTAACGTTAACGGCAGGCGTTGGCGGTAGCTTGTTATCTATTGGCTCTGCGGCAGGAGTGGCACTTATGGGCCAAGCCCGCGGTTTTTATACTTTTTTTAGCCACTTAAAATGGACACCCGCTATTGCACTGGGCTACGGCGCAAGTATTTGGGTACATTTTTTAATTAATAGTTAAATAAAAAGCGCCCCGAGGGGCGCTATGTGCCTTTTGTGATTAACGCTTAGTTACAAACCGACCCCGTCACTGCTGATGCAGCACCGCCGCCGTTGGCAGTAAAACCAAACTCTACCGACTGCCCAGGGTTAACCGTGGCGTTCCACCCTAAATTGCTGGCTGTGTAAGGGTTGCTACCGCTTTGATTGGCATTCCATACACTGCCAATGGTTGTGCCATCACTGTAGCTCCAACTTACTTGCCAGCCGTTAATGGCACTGCTGCCATTATTGGTAATGCGCACCGCCCCTTGAAAACCGCTGTTCCAACTATTTGTAATTATGTGTTCGCAAGTTGCACCACTGCCGCCCGATGAACTACTAGAAGAAGAAGAACTTGAGGACGACGAGCTGCTGCTAGATGAGCTAGAACTGCTACTGGATGAGCTGCTAGAAGAACTGCTTGATGAACTACTAGAAGAACTGCTCGACGAAGACCCGCCAATAACTCCGCCATTACCAGACTGACTTTCGCAGGTAGTACGGCCAATACAGCTTTGCTGATTTTCCCAGCCCCAACCACTGGCTTGATTATTACACAATGGGTAAACCGAGCCGTACCAATTACACTGTTGCGCACCACCACTAGAACCGGACGAACTGCTGGATGAACTGGTAGAAGAACTGGAACTGCTAGAGCTAGTTGAAGAGCTACTAGATGAACTAGAACTGCTCGACGAGCCACCGTATACAGATGCAATTACCGAGGTTGCTTTAATACCATTGGTACCGTTTATTAGGCGGTTACCCCAACTGGTTAAACTGTTAACGTTAAAGTTGTTGGTTATATCTAAGGTGCCGCAACAACTGCCATTGCCCGACCAACTCCAGCCTAAGTAGCCAATGCCATACTGCTCTGCCACAGATAAAATTGCATCTTCATCAACCTCTTCACCTTGGTGATCTGCACCAAACTCCCCCACTATTAACGGCAAGTTATGGCTACTTAAAAACGTAGACACATAGTTTTCTACGGTGCTTAAGTTGTTGTAAACCTGATACATATGCACGCTAAACATGGTGTTACTTAGGCTATCGGCCTGTGCCACCTCTGAAGCATTGTTTAGCATTACTTGTTGCCAATCTTGCCCCCAGTTTGCCGCATCTATCATTAGCGTGTGGGTTAAACCGGCCGCTCGCAGCGTTTGAATAGCCGCTTTGTGCTGGTTAATCCAATTACTGGCAGGCACATTGTTGCCGAACGGTTCGTTGGCAATATTGATTATTACGTAATCTTCTTGCCCCTTAAGCACGTTGGCAATATCTACCCAATACTGGGCCGCATTTGCCAAGGTACCCGCCGCACTGGCCTCGCCTGAACCGGTTACATCGTGTACCTCAAGAACACACACTAACTTGTTTGCTTTACATAGCGAGATAACATTCGCCACATCAGATGCGCTGTTGCGCGTCCATTGCTGGCCATCGCTTAGTACCACTCGAACCGTATTAGCACCTACTGAAGCTATATCAGCAAACGAGCTGGTTTGATTGGCGTACCACGCATGCGGATGATTAACACCGCGCATAATAAACGCTTGGCCGTTATCATCTAACAGCTGCGTACCCGAAACGCTAAACCCCGCATTTACCGTACTTGCAGCCAACATTAATGCGCCAGTAGCCGTATGGCATAAATAGCGCGCAGCCTTGCTCCAACCGCTTAACGCGGGTGTAGATATCTTGTTAAACATGATTAAACCTTTTGATTTTTATGGATGATTAGCGCGACACACGAATAAATACACAGGATGAAACGTAAATTAAGTAGAAAGCCTGCCCAGTAGTTAGATATGCATCGCCCCTGTGTGCGCTAGTTATTGTCGTAGTTACACACATGGCTACCACACCCCGACGTTTAACGGGAATACGTGCAACCGGTTACATGGTAATCCTTTACATTCCGCTTGAACAAGAAAACAATCACATTTTTGTGCTCTTGTGAGTACTCAGTGCAATTGCGAATAAGCACTGATATTTTTAATTTCTATTCGAAACTGCGGGCGAAAAAAAACGCCCCGAAGGGCGTTCAACTCACAGGGTAAGGGCCAACATTATTGGCGAACAAAAACCATCTCACCGTTAAAGGTAAGCTCATCTCCGTTCACTTCTACTGTTAGCACTTCACCTTCGTTAACAGCATCACTTAAACCTGTCGAACCGTTAGTGTCTACATACAATGTAGGTATTAATCGACCAGTGGAGCTGTTCAAATCGTATTGGCCTATTTCTATTCCGTCTGGTTCATCCGCGTCACCGAGCTCACCGTGACTATAAAGGCCATTTTCAAAAAAACTTAGGCTTATGTAATAGGCGCGAGTTTTATACTTTGGCTTCCAAGTACCTACTATCGAGTCGGTTATATTGGCTGCGCGCACTAAATCAAAGCTCTCGTTACCGTCCACTAAAGTGAGTGTGTTTGTATCTTCGCTTAAGCTATAGCCCAGTGTGGTGGGCGTGGTAAGTGTTGACCCTAGTGGTGAATCGATTAAACCAATAGCGCCATTGTTATCGGTGTAGGCTTTAAAGGTTATCTCGCCATTGTTTAGGGTATAACTACCCCACTCCATGCCCGACGGGTCGATTTCGTCGCCTTTTTCTATATGGGTGTAGGTACCATCGCTAAACAAACTCACCTGTACAAAACTCTGTTGACTGTTATTAGCAAACACCCATGTACCGGCAAGTTGCGTTAGGTTTGATAGCGATTCATTAACATGCGTAATCACTTCATCTTCGGCGGCAAGGGTTAGCTCGGCTTCGTTTAAGGTTACTTGTGCGGCTGTTGCAAACACTTCAGAGTCCGCACCAAAATCTAAAATATTATTGGAAAAGTCGTCGCCAGAAATATAAATTCCGTCTTCTAGGTTGTTATTGCTATCCAGCGATACCAAAAGCCTAGCCACATTGATAGCAGTCTGATCTAGGCTGTTATCTGCAGAAAAGCTCAGGGGTGTAATAAGTTGGTCGACAGGTACATCGGGCAATTGAATACCGCGCACATTAAAGCGAATAGCTGAATCAATAATTGCCGATTGGCGCCCTTGTAAGCCGTCGCCATCTAGCACGGGGTTAATCAGATCTTCAGTACCCTGCACACTTAGGGTATAGCTAAAGCTGCCATCGGAATCGGTAATTCCACATTGATCAATACGTTCAGCATCAATGGAATCGTCTAAGTTACGAACATTAAATAGCACCTGACAATATTCTACGCCGCCAACGGCACTGTCTACAAAACGACCAACCTCGGAGGAATAAGTACTCATGTAAACGTATTTACTGCTACTTCCACCAGAGCTATCGCCCCCGTCATCGCCACCACTACCACAGGCACTAGCGAGTGCGGCTATTGTGAGGGGAAGTATCAATTTGTAGTGATGCTGCATGTATTTACCTCAAAACAACATAAATTTAGGTGCCAAATTTACTTCCACTACTCTGTCGCGTCGTCTACCATTTGGTATACGTATTAAATAAAGTATTCAATAAGTTAGCACACATGAAAGATACCGATGTTATTGAGCAAATTTACGCCACTATTCGACAGCCGGAATTATGGTCTGACACTCTCTCCAACCTTGCCAAAGTGCTTAATTCTAGCCATGCCTTTATTGCAGCCCGCCACTCTACTCAGGAACAGCCCTTCGCTTTTATAGAACACGGCTTTAGTGACGGCCATTTCCAAACCTATCAAGAGCACTTTTATAAAGTAGATGTATGGACACAGGCACTGGCTAATCACACTCCCAATCGCTTTCATGCAAGCCATGCTGTTTACGACGATAAAGCTTTTAAACAATCAGAAATTTATAATGACTTCGCTCGCCCCGCGGATATCCGCCACTCCATTGGCTGCCTGTTACTTTCAGCACAACAACCAGTGATGACCGAGCTGGCATTTATGCGTGGCGAAGGCGATCAACAGTTTTCTGCCGGCCAAGCGGAATTAGCCTCTAGCTTTTTAAAACATATTCAGCAAAGTTTACTTATTGGGCAGCAATTACAGGTCGCAACACAAGCAGACAACTCATTGCACACTTTTTTAAACACAGTAACTGATGCCACGCTTATCTGCTCAACTAAATTTGAGTTGCACTACAACAACAACGCCGCAGAACAACTGCTCCGCCAATCTCGGCTTTTACACGTAGGTTTGGATAAAAAGTTACGCTTTGAAAATTTGTCCACTCACTCTCAAGTACAACAATTAGTTGAACAATTAGTGTGGTCAGAAAGAAATTCGCTCGATACTAGCCTGCTCACGCAGGCAGGCGATGTGCGTTACAGGATAAACATCCAACCCTGGTTTGAAGAAATTTCCACACCTTGGGGCAAGCATAAAATTCCTGCGCTAATTATTACTGTTAAACCTATTGCCACTCGCGTGGAAATATCTGCTGAAATAATACGTGAGCTATTTAATTTAACAATTGCCGAAGCCGAAGTGTGTGCAGCCTTATGCTCTGGATTAACAACGCAAGAAATCGCCAAGCAGCGGAATGCAAGTATAGGCACCGTTAGACAACAAATAAAAACCTGCTTAAGCAAAACGCAAACAAACAGCCAAAGCCAGTTGGTTGCCAAGCTGATAACAACGCAAGTTATTTAGCGAGCAGTGCGCAGTAGTGAGAAAAAACAGGCATAAAAAAAGCGGCTTAGCCGCTTTTTGGGGAGAATGTTAAATATTTTTATTCACAAATTCTATTATCGCATCTAAGGTTTTTTCACGGTTTTCTGGGTTATCAAAACTGTGTTCTTCGCCTTTCATACGAATAACTTCTACTTGCTTATCGGCTTTTTTAAGGGCTTTGTACATAATTTTGGTTTGCTCTGGGGCGACTACTTCGTCTTTATCACCATAAATTAGCAACACCGGCACATTAAAGTTATCGGCAAATTTAGAGGGGGAAATTGCTGCCAGCGATTCTTTATCCATTTTGTCTTCTCCAATTACACTCTTCCAATAAGCGTAAGTATCGAAAACGCGGTGGTTGTCTCGCTTTTCGTCTTTCATAATTTCGTACACATCAGATACGCCATTAACAGACACAACACACTTGTAATAATCGCTATAAAATGCGCCGCCAGCTAAGGCCGCATAGCCACCGTAACTCCAGCCCACAATACACACTCTGTCTTTATTGATAAAACCTTGTTTAACCAGCATATCTATACCGTCTAGTAGGTCGGTTTGCATCTTACCGCCCCACTCGCCTTTACCTGCTAGTAGGTGGGCTAAACCAAAGCCGTCTGAACCTCTAAATTGTGGCTGTATAACAACATAGCCAGCGTTAGCAAATGCTTGCGCCATCCAATCAAAAGCAAATTTATCGTGATGACGAGGCCCACCATGGGGCATCATTATTGCCGGTAAATTTTTAAGCGAATCTTTTTGGCTTCTCGGTAATGTTATTAATACTGGTATATCCAGCTCATCTCTGGCTTTGTAGTTATATTTTACAATGGGGTTAATTTGCTCAGAGCCAAATTTCTCAAATTTAGAACCCACAAAAATAGGCGTGGCCTCGCCGTCGTTTAGCAAGAAATAATCACCAGAGAATACTGTGCCAGTTGTTTGCACAACAATGTGTTTCCAATCGGCAGACCAATCACGTAAGAAAACCGATTCGCCCTCAAACTTTTTTTGAATGTTAGCAACGCGCTCTGTAAGTTTTTTATCAAAAAACTCATAGGTAGGCGTAAAACCAGAGTAGCGCACACCGTAAATAACGCGATTAATGTCGGTAATAATATGGTCGATATCTTTATCTGCACGGCCAAACAACTTACCCGAAATTTTGCCATCTTCTAAGGACATCGTGTAGCAAGTGTCAAACCCTGTATCTGGGTCTTCGTTTACAAGTACTAAGTGCTTTTTGTCGGGTGCTATACCCCAAATGCCAAAGTCTCTTAGATCGCTATCGTCGCTGTAAATAACTCGCCATTTTTTACCGTCTGGTACCTCTACGGTATACAGGTGTTTATCTTCATTGTATTTTTCTATGGCTAAAATATTACCTTCGCCATCTAAAAAATAATCAATAGTGTGACGATTACCGTGTTGAATAATTTTAGGTTTCTTTTTCTTAGCACCCAAAGAAACTTTTAACAGCGAATAAGTAGGTGCACTGCTACCCATTCTTTTTTCAGCAAAAGCTGGCATGTAAGCAAATTGACCGTCGGGAGAAAGACCAACAATATCGCCCATTCCGCTCTGCCCTTTGTAAACAACTTCACCGGGAATAAGCAATTGACGGATTGCATTTTTCTTAATGGAATAAACAAAGGCAGAGCTCATATCGATGATGCCTTTGAACCCGTGTACGCGCTTTTCTTCTTTGGCAACCAGTACGATGCGATCGTCGTCAATAAAATAGATTTGCTGAGGTGTAATCTCATCTACCCGAAAACCCGCTAGCATTTTTTTTGCTTTAAGGTCCATCACGCGTATTAGGTCCATCTCGTCGGTGGTGTATCTAAAAGCTAAGCGCGTACCAGATGGACTAACAGACACCCACTGCAACGATGGGTTGGCCGCGTAATCGGCGTTGGTAATTTGTGCGGTGGAAAATGGTATATGAGTAGTAAATGCAATAACGATAGCTATTGCCAAACATTTTAGATGTTTAGAAAGGCGCATGTCCGCTCCCTGGAAGGTTTTATGTGAATATTATTGCGCCAGTATAAAACAACCTTGGAACTGTTTGGCAAATTTTGTGTAGTAATCGTTATAGCTGGCGTAGGCGGTTTGGGTGGCTAATACGTCTACCGTGGTAACGCTAAGCCCCAAGCGCTTGCCGTATTTGCTTGCCTGTTGTACTTCGCTCCAATCGGCTATTAAGCAGGCGGCGTTGGTGGCGTTATGGTTGAGTTCGCGCAGGTGTTTTGCGCTTATGGCTTCGTCTGGCACCTGGGTAAGCGCCCCTAGTTGGTCTAGGTTGTTTGCTTTGGCGAAGTGGGCCACGCCATCGTGGTACACATAATAGCCCTGTGTTACACCTGCGAATGCTGTTTCTGTTGCGCTACTGGCCTGCTGCAAAGCTTGGGTTTGGCTGGCCAAGCGGTTGTTTATGGTGGTAATTAAGTGCGGAAACTGCTCGCCAAGCTGCTGGGCCAATGCGTGCCATACGCGCTGCACGTTGGTTGGGCTTAACCATAAGTGGGGGTCTACACCGTGGGCATGGTGATGGTCGTTGTGATCGTGTTCTTGATGATACTCTTGATGATCGGAAGCGTGGCCTTGTTTGGGCTCTTCAACGCTTGCCATTTGCGGCCACTCTAACCCGTCGATAGCGACTAGTTCGATAACCGCCTGCTGATTGGTCGCGCGCTGATTCGCTACTTTTTCTAAAAAACGCTCTAAATCTTCACCCACCCAAATAAGGGTATCGGCTTCTAATAGGCGTTTGCGATCAGACACCTTTAATTGAAAGTGATGAGGGGAAGAGCCACCGGGTAACAGGGTATGAACGTCGGCTTGGTCACCAATTAGGTCGCGCACAAGCAGCGCAATGGGTTGAATGCTCACCAAAATTTGAGGGCGTTTTACATCGGACTGCGCCCATGCACTCCCCCCCCAAAAGGCCAGCAAGGTAATACTTAGGTACAAAAACGAGTGCTGCTTTAACAGGCTTTTTAGTAGGTAATTCAACGCTTAATCCAATCAATAATATGTTTAACAGCCAATTTATGGGGTTTAATTGGCCTCAAAGTGTTATATGATAACATAACAAAAGCGACTACAAGCCCCGAATTTCCTATGTTCACCCTAAAAAACACTCAAGACGAGCACGATCACAGCAAATGCGTCCATAAGGCGCTAGAGCAGGCCAAAGTACTGTGTGAAAAACAGGGTGCGCGCCTAACAAGGCTGCGCAGACAAATTTTGGAGCTGGTATGGCAAAGCCATAAACCCCTCGGTGCCTATACATTAATGGATATGCTAGCAGATAACTCCGACCGCAAACGGGTGGCACCGCCTACGGTTTATCGCTCGCTGGATTTTCTGTTAGAGCAGGGTTTAATCCACAAGGTGCACTCGCTTAACGCGTATATGGGTTGCTCGCACCCAACTCAAAAAGACAGTGAAGCGCTGTTTATTTGCGGCACTTGTGGCCACACAGAAGAAATTCGCAGCAACAGTATTCAACAGGCTATAAACCTCGCCGCCTCCCAACACCGGTTTACGGTAAACCAGCAAATATTGGAAGTAGTGGGCCTGTGTAACCAATGTAAGGGCAAACGATAATGGCCGCCCCACTCATTCAGCTAAACAATATTCACCTGCGCTTTAGTGCAGAGCCAGTGCTAGAAGGCATTAACCTCACCATTCACCAGAGCGAGATTGTTACCATTATTGGCCCCAATGGCGCAGGCAAAAGTAGCCTAGTAAAGGTAATAACCGGCTTAATAGCACCAACCACGGGCTCTATTACCCACTGCGCACAGGGCAAACAGCCGCTGCGCATAGGGTATATGCCACAAACTCTGCATTTAGACCCAAGTATGCCCATTAAGGTAAGCCGCTTTCTAAGCTTGGCCGGGCCAAAGGCGCCTTCGCGCAGCGCCCGCAAGGCTGCATTGGAGCAAGTGGGCATAGCCAATTTAAGCAGTGCACAAATGCACAACCTTTCTGGTGGGGAGTTTCAACGGGTGCTGCTGGCGCGCGCTATTTTACAACGCCCCAACCTACTGGTATTAGATGAGCCACTGCAGGGTGTAGATGTAAACGGCCAAATAGAGTTGTATCGGCTAATAGCCGAGTTGCGCCAGCAATTGCAGTGCGCCATTGTAATGGTATCGCACGACTTACATTTGGTTATGGCGCAAACCGATTCAGTGGTGTGCTTAAACCGTCATATGTGTTGCCACGGCCAACCCGAAAGCGTGAGCAAACACCCCGAATATTTAAAATTGTTTGGCAAGCAAGCCAGCGACGATTTAGCTGTTTATACCCACAACCACGATCATCATCACGATATGCATGGCGATGTGGTTGGCTGTAGCGACGAGTGCGACCATCACCATGATTAGTTTTTTATTGTTGTCTTTAATTGCCGGTAGCGTTATTGCTTTAACCGCAGGCCCACTGGGTGCCTTTGTGGTGTGGCGACGTATGGCTTACTTTGGCGATACCCTCGCCCACTCTGCACTACTGGGCGTAGCGTTTGGCATAGTGTTAAACATTAGCCCGGTTATAGGCATTGTGTTGGCCAGTTCGGCCATTGCCCTGTTGTTGTGGTGGATGCAAAAAAGCACCACCCTCGCCAACGACAGCCTGCTTGGTATTCTTAGCCATTCGGCGCTGGCATTGGGCTTGGTGTGTGTGGGTTTATTTTCGAATAGCCGGATAGATTTATACGGTTATTTATTTGGCGATTTACTTACCGTAAATATGCAAGATATAGCCGTAGTGTGTGCGGCGGCCAGCGTTATTTTAGGGCTGGTGTGCTTTTTTTGGCGAAGCCTATTAATGATAGCCATAGACGAGAGCTTGGCAAAAGTAGAAGGCTTAGCGGTAGAAAAATTGCGCTTAATGCTAATGTTGTTAATGGCTTTGTTAATTGCCATTGCTATGAAGGCGGTAGGCATTTTATTAATTACCGCGCTGTTAATTATTCCACCCGCTGCCGCACGCAAATTAACAAGCTCGCCCGAGGCCATGGCCATTTGCGCAGCCTGCATTGGTGTAGCATCTGTGTGGCTTGGGTTGGCAGCCTCTTATTTTTTAGATACTGCGCCCGGGCCATCTATCGTTATTGCCAGCACCATCGCGTTTATTATTACTTCGGCAAGCGCTGCAATTAAGCGCTAATTCACCACACATCTGTTTACGTAAATAATTTACAACATTAGCGAATTACTTTTGGCGGCAGCTGGCCGCCTACTGTCCAATGGGATAAAAAGTTTTTAACGGCAGATTCAATTGCGCAGTGGCCTTTATTTTTTTTGTCTGGGTCACTGCAATCTGACGAGCTATACAATTCATCAAACGCTTGGTCGGCATCGTCTTTCTTCTCTGGTTGCGGTTGCACCGTAGCATCGGCATTTATGTTTTCTTGCATGTCGTTTACCACCTCTACCACGTTTTCGATGGGTAGCTCTGGCGAGGGTGTAGGTTCTGGGTCTGGGTCTGGTTCTGGTTCTGGTTCTGGTTCTGGCAGCACAAAACTATCTGGTCGTATTGCAATGGTGCGGCCGGTGCGCGCTAAGCGGTTGGTATCGGAGATGGCATCAGATGAAGTAGCCAAACCGTTAAGCAGTAAAGTACCGTCCAATGCATCGTCTACTTGGTTGTAACTTGTTAATTGCGAAGCGCTGGCCAACACCACCACGCTGCTCGATTGCACATTGGCAACGCCTGCGCCCAAACCATCTATTTCTATATCACCCCCCACCGCAATCACGCTTGCTTGCGAATCGGCGCTGCCAATTGTAATGGTACGCGTTTGAGCGCCGTTGTTTGGCAATTCAAACCGTATAGATGTTTGCGAAGGGTTGCCATTAAAGCCGGCACCCAAACCACCCTCCGCGGTTTGATCGACAGTATTGGTGGATTGCACCACCACGGTACTGCCTATGCCGTCGTTACTAATATTTATATTGCCGTTACTTACAGTGGCCTCAAATAAACCTGTGCGCGTGCCATTGGCAAGGGTATCGCTAAGGCTTACGTTATTGGCTATGCGTAAATCACCTGTGGCAATATTTATAGCCGCATTGCCATTGTTTATTAGCAGCGCGTTGCCATCGGCATTTAAGTCGCTAAGAATTAAGCCGTTGGTTTCGTTTAGGGTAAGGGTTTGATTCGGTAAGGTGATATCTGCGCTATCTATACTTGTTGTTAACGTGGTGGCAGCAATGGGATTGCTAAGCGCTAATAAAAAATTCTCGCCGTTAATGGTTGTATTTCTATCGCTATCAATTAAATCGGTTGCGGTTACAGCCAGCAACCCAGCACTGCTTTGCAAGCCGGTATCTGGCACAGTAAAGGTGCCGTCTATTTGAAAATTAGCATCGGTTAAATTATTTGCTGCTAATAAGGTTACGCTATTTATAGCGTGGTAACGCAGCTCACCGCCCACATTTGTAATAGCAAGCCTTGCTGAATCTACATCAAAAAATTGGTTTGCACCTTGGCCAAGAATATTGCCACTTGCAGTTAGCTCTACACCACCTGCCGAGGCTACTATTTCGGCATCGCTGCTGCTATCGCCAACAATATTCACCCCTGCAATAGTTACAGCGTTGTTTGCCGTGCTAGTGGAAATAAGTTGAGCGTCGAGCGTTACATCGCCGCTGCCATTGGCATCCTGGTCGGCAGTAATAGCAATGGTGCCGCCGTAGCTATTTATAGTTGCGTTTGGTAATTGAATATGGCGATTGGCCGCTAAGCTTATGGCAATGTTATCTATGGGTGCGCCTGCGCTGCCATCTACAATATTTGCACCGGTGGTAAACATTAAATCGTTACCGGCAAATAAAGTTAACACTTGGCCAGATTGATCATCCACGTGTAAATCGTTAGCTACCGTTAAATTATTGCCCGCGTTTACGGTTACATTACCACTGCGCGCAATAATGGAGTTATTAAGGGCATCTTCGCTACTATCAAATAATGTAAGGTCGGCTGGAGCATTAACGGTAACGCCGCCGCTGCCATCTATTGTGGCATCTAGGTTGGTTGCGTTGGCATTCACAATTATATCGGCCACCAAGTCTGTTAGCTCTAAGTATAAATCGCTAGCTGCAATGTCTACTTCGCGGCCTGCGCCGTCGGTTAGGTCGGCGGCAAATATCGCCACATCTGAACTTGCACTTAAGCCTGCATCTTCAATAGTGACTGTGCCGTCTGCTCGCAGCCTTAATGCATCTAGGCCTGTTGCGGTAAGTGCAACATCTTGGTCGACATAAATATTTGCACTGCCTGCTGCGGTTTGATTTATTGCTAGCTGCGAGCTGCTAATTTCTAAAAATTCATCTCCGCTATCTATAACGCTGGTTGCACTGCTAAGCACTACACCGCCATTAGTAGCCGTAATATCTATAATGCCTTCGCCGCCGTCATCTATAAAACCGTTAGTGATTAATTCAATTGCGTTGCTCGCTGTGCTGGTAGAGCTTAGCCCGGTTACCGTTAATTGATTACCGGCATTAAGTAATAACGTACCGCCACTTACATTAATGCTATTGCTATTGTTTAGGCTAATTGTATTCGCCGCGGTAAGTTGCACATTTACATTATCGGTAGTGGCGGGTGTTTGGTCGCTAATTTGAGTCGCGTTGGCAAACACAATATCGTTTGCGGCTGTTAGTTGTAGGGTTTGGCCGTTGGCGCCGTCTAAATCTATTGTGTTGGTTAGGGTTATATCGCCAACTAGGGTAGATAGATTCATAGCGCCAGAGGTAACACTAAAGGCTGTTGCGTTAGTGTCGTTAACTAAATCTATTAACTCTAGTGCGCCGTTATTAATTAATATGAAATCACTGCCTGCTACGGTGCCATCTAGACGATTAAACGTTGTGTTAAATAATGTGGTGGCGCCTAGGTTGGTAATATCTAAAAACGCCGTGTTTGCACTTAACGTAAGTGTACGGCCGGTGCTGCTGGTAATATCGTCGGCTAATATATTTAGTTCGCCAATAACCGCCACGCCTGCGGCATCTACAGTTAGCAAACCGTTGGGTACGTAAACAAATACATCGGTGCCATTGGTTAAACTAGTTAGGTTTAAATCGTTTAGCTCTACTAACCGCACAGGGCCTGGCGCAGCCATTGTAATGGCGGCGCTGTTTAATTCTGTTTCGATAGAGCTCACATCGCCAATATCCACCGTTGCCGTTAAGTTGGCGCCACCGTTGGCGGCAACAATATCTAAGTGACTATCACCAAAGTCGCGAATGCTTGCTGCATTTAATGTAATTGCATTAGCTAGGGTACTGTCGGTTTGCAAACTGCTTACAAATAAAGTGTTGCCTGCAAGTGCATTAATTAAGCCAGCACCTGCATAAATTCTAGCGCCGTCTGTCATTTGTATATTTTGCCCGGCTTGCAGCGAAATATTTGTTGCATCTGCTGTGACGGTATTACTGTCTTGCCACACGCTTGCGGCAAGAATGTCTAAATCGTTTGCTGCACTAAATAACCAATTAACGCCGTTGGTGCCGTCTAGGTCTATGGCGTTTGCGATGGTTAAATCACCTGCCGTGGTGCTTAAGTTTATATCACCTAGGGTAGAAAAATTATTAAGCGTAAGCGCTGCATTGTTAGTAATGGTTATGGTACTAGCGGTTTGATTATTAAAATTTAAACTCGCCAAGCTGGTATTTAATTGAGTGGCTGCGCCTAACCCTCTAAAGGTTAGGTCTGCATTGGCAGCAGTTAATGCCACTGCAGTATCGCCATCGGTAATATCCCAAACATTTAATACTATTGCGCCCGTTGCAGTTAGCCCCGTTGCGGGCACTATTAAGCCGCCGTTGCCACTGGTAACAATATTTAAATCGCCGCCTATGCTGTGGCTGGCATCGGTAATGGTTAGGTTAGTTGCGCCGTTTAATGTAACGTCGCCCACACTATTAAGCGTTGCAACGGTAAGGTTCGCACCATTTTGTTGGTTTACCGTCACCGCACCGCTGTTGGTATTGGTAAGCGCTAAAGCGGTGGTTTCTATATCTAGGTTAGTTACGCCATCTAACGCGGTTATTTGTATGCCGCCGGCGGTTGCTTCTATTTCTGTTTGGGTTGTGGCATCGCCCACTATTTGCGCGGCAATAATATCCACTGCACTGGTAGTAGCACTAGTGGTAAAAAGCTGCCCCAATAATTGTAATGTACCGGTACCGTCTGCATTGTTGTTGGCATTTATGGTTATGGTACCCGCGTTGGTATTTATTAAATGGCCTGCGGGCAACGCAATATGGCGGTCGGCTTGTAGCACTAGGTTTACGTCGTCGGCAATGGTGAAATCGCTATCGCTTATATTATTGCCGGTGGTAAAAATAATATCGTTATTTGTAATTAAACTGTGGGTTAAGCCGCTTTGGTTATTTATATCTAGCGGTGCATCTAAGCTTATATCACCCGCTGCGCTTAGTATCATATTGCCGCTTGTGGTTAAAAATGTGTTGGTGTTTGTATCTTCTACGCTGTCTAACAAACTTAGGCTGGCGGATGTATTAAAAGTAAAATCGCCCGCGCCCGCTACCGAGCCATCTAAGGTTGCGGCGTTAGTTGTTACCCCCAAGTTACCCGCCATGGCATCTAGTTGAATAAATAAATCGGTGGCGGTTATATCTAACGCTCTGCCGGCTGTATCTTGTACGTCTTCGGCTTTAATTACCACTGCACCGGTACTTATTACGCCTGCGTCTTGTAGGGTAAGGGTGCCCGCTACGCGTATATCGAGAAAATCAAAACCGGAACCGCTCAGCGCCATATCAACACCAGAATCGATTGATATATCGCCAACGCCGGTTAAGTTTATTTCTAAGTTCGAAGTATCTGCTTCGAAATAAGCGCCTATACCGCCGGTTACCCCTGTAGCTGTATTCAGAATAATACCGCCGTTTATGGCTCTTAAATCCGACGTTGTAGATGTGTTGCCGCGCACTCTGTTTGCGTTAATTACTATTGCGTTAGCAGAAGCAGAACTGGTGGTAAGACGCGATATTTGCGCTACCCCGCTGGTGTTAATTAATGCTGTGCCTGCACCTATATCTAGCATGTCTATATCGTTGGCCAACAGAGCGCCACCTGCTGTTAGCTGTAGCGTAATACTATCAGGTGATGCTGTAGCCGAATCTTCCCAGCGCACTGCGGCGGCTAAGTCTAAATTGTTGGCCGCAGTAAAGTTCCAGGTGGCGCCATCGCTGCCGTTGGTATCGACGTTGCTGGTAAATACTAAATCGCCGCTGCTGGTAGTTAAGGTAATATCGCCACCTGCAGCAAAGCTGTTTACGTTTAGCGCACCGCTATTTACAAAACTAATTGCGCTTGCGGCTGGCGACGAAAAAGTTAAATCCGAGAAATTAGTGTTAAGTTGCGTGGCCGTCGTTAAGCCACGCAAAGTTAGTGCACCACTGGCGCCATTTAAAAGTACGGTATTATCGCTGTCGCTTATATCGAATACATCCAGCGTAATGGCACCGGTTGTGGTTATGCCTGTGTTAGGCAAGGTAAAGGCACCTGCGCCTAAGGTGGTAATGTTTACATCGCCACCTACGCTGTTAGCTGCATCGGTAAGGGTAAGTTGCGTAACACCATCGAGAGTAAAATTTGCAACGGTAGATAAAATACTAATGGTAAGGTCGGCGCTGTTTTGTTGATGCAGCGTTACGTCGCCCGACGTGCTATTGGTAAGCGCAAGATTGGCCGCTTCTATTTCTAAATCTGGTATGCCAGTAGCGGCGCTAAGTACTATGCCGCCGTTAATGGCGCTTAGGTCGGTTGCGGCATCACCGGCATCGTTAATGGTGCCGGCAGCGGTTAAGCTTATGGCATTGTTGGCGGCACTGGTGGAGCTAAGCCCGGTTACGGTTAGGTCGCCACCGCTATTAACCAACAGCGTGCCGCCGCCAACATCTACCGTTACATTTGTATCTAGGGTGAGATTATTGGCGGTGTGTAATTCCAGCGCGACGCTATCCACAGTGCCAGGGGTAAGGTCAGATACTTGCCATGAAGCAGGCAATATAAGGTCTGCGCCGGCATCTAATATCAAGGTGCCGCCATTGCCGCCGTCTAAATCTATATTGGAGGCCAATGTTAAATCGCCCGCGGCTGTGCGCACGGCGAGGTAGCTGCCCTCTAGCGATACCCCACTGCTATCGACATCCAAAGCGCCATCGCTAATGGTTAGGGCGCCGGTATTAATAATATCTAAGCCCGCACCGCCCGCCCGCGCATCTAAACTGGTAACGGTTGTGTTAATAGTTGTTAGGGCTGCAGGGTTGGCTATATCCAGCCAAAGCTGGTTCGCCCCAAGGGTAAGCGTGCGCCCCAAATCACCAGTTAGGTCGTCGGCAATTATGCTCATGTTGCCCGATGCACTTATGCCTGGGTCGTCGATGGTAAGGGTGCCGCTTTGCAGCCAGAGGTCGATATTTTGGCCATTGGTAAGCGAGGTAATTTGCAGGTCATCTACTTCTAATATGCGTACGGGCGCGGCGCCAGCCATGGTAATTGTAAGCTGGCTTATATTGGTTTCTATGTAACTTGCGCTGCCCACGTTGCTTACTGCATTTATAGTTACCCCACCGTTAGGGGCAATTAAATCTATATCGGTATCGCCGCCATCTACAACACTTACCCCTATTAATGTAATGGCGTTAGCTGCCGTACTATTGCTGGTGAGGCTGCCAACTTGAATGCTGCTACCCGCGGTAAAGTTTATTAGCCCAGTGCCCGCCTCTACACGGCTGGTATCGGGCATGGTAATGGCGCCACCGGCGGTAAAATTTATGTTGGTATTATCTACTGTGGCTGTTGTTTGATCGGCGATAACAACACCTGCCGACACGATAATATTGCCATCCGCCACCAGCGATAAACTGCCGCCGTTGCTACCGTCTAAATCGATATTGCTATCAACGGTTATATGGCCACTTTCACCATCGCCAAATTCCACATCAGTGCGCACCTCTATGTTGCCACCGCCACTTAGCGCGGCCTCTAAGGTGGCGACATCTAAGGTGGAACTACCCGACGCGGAAGACTGAAAAGGCGTGGCTGCTGTTACTAGGTTATCTACGGTGGTTATGGTGATATCGTCGGGGTCGATAAGAAAAGTACCGTGCTCACCTACGCCACTGGCCACGTTTACTCTGCCCAGTGCATCCACATGCTTTAGGCCAGAAACATCCACATAGCCCCCGCGGCCATCTACCGAGCTGGCATTGACCTGCGCGCCCACATGCATAACCGTGGTGTTGGGGGAGAAAAACACCGCGCTACCGGCCTCGCCATTGTGGGCCGATACATTGGTCGTGGCCTGCGAGCCTATTTCTACCAAATTGGCACCCTGCAAATTCACATTGCCGCCGTCGCCTTGATTGGCACCCGCCTGACTGGTTATAGCGCCAAACTGTGCAATGCGATTTGCCTGAACAGTAATATCCCCCGCGCCACCAATGGCGGTTGCTGCGGTATCCATAGTGCCCATATTGATGGCGTCGCCCTGCTCGGCCACAAGGACAATATTGCCACCCTGCTCACTAATGCGCTGGGCGCGCAATGTGCCATGGTTGGTGATATTGCTGCCGCTTGCACTAGCTTGCCCTGCGTTATCTTGACCTGCCCCACCTTGACCTGCCCCACCAAGACTTAGTCCCCCTTGATGGGGGCTATCTAACAGAATACTTATGGGGCTGCCGTCTACTTGGGCAAATACGCCATTACCAGTAGATAATCTAATGTCGCCACCAATAGCCTCAATTTTGCCGTTGTTCTCTACAATTGGGGCAACAAAAACCACGCCATTTGCACCGGTTGCAGTTATGTCTGCGTTGTTAACAATGCTGGCCGCTGGGTTTGAATTGGCTGCCGAGTCTGCAGGTACCAAGCCGCCGGTCATAAACGCTTCGGTATTGATATCTACCGTGCTTACCAACAGGCCGCCCACATTTACCTGCGCGCCACCACCAAACATTACGCCCTGTGGGTTAACCAAAAATACTTGGCCGTTGGCATTCAGGGCGCCGGCAATTTGGCTAAGGTTGTTGCCCACAACGCGGTTTAATAGCACAGCATTTTCGCCCGGCTGCACCACATTAACGGCTTCGCCTTGGCCAATAGAAAAGTTTTGATAATTAATAACAGCGCGTTCGCTGTTTTGCTGAATATTAAATTGGCCCTGCACGCTTTCATCTAAGGCGATATCGCCAGCTACCACCTGCGCGCCCTCTGGCCCCGCAAATGCGCCGCTACTAATAAGCGCGATACAGCAAGCCAACCGCAATGGCTTGTTATTGCCAGCGCAATTGGACATAGACTTGGTCATCGCCATTTACCTCTTGGTTGGTTGCACTGGCATAGGTGGCATTGGCAGAAAATCGCCCCCAGCGCAGGTTTAAGCCCGCGCCAAAGCCACTTTGGCTAACACTTAATGCACTGGCGTCGTCGGCTTGGTATTGCTCGCCACTTCCGGAATCAAAAAACATATAGGGCGCCGCGCTAAATGGCTGCTCGGCCAATTGGGTATTTACCAACGCTGGCATATGCAGTTCTGCACTTAGCAATACACCGGTATCTGCACTTACTGTTCCCACGGGGCTGGCACGCACGCCGTAAAAACCGCTAAGGCTTAAGGTTTCTATGGCGGGTAGCGGTGTTTTATCGGCCAGCTGCCCGCGTATAAATAAACGGGGCTGAATGGCGAAGCGCGAGCTTGAATTAAACTGAGTGGAGGCAAAAAAGTGATACTCCAGCTTGGCTAGGGTTTGGCCTTCGCCCTCATCCAAACTAAATTCCCCGCCAATTGCACTGGCACCAAAGGCGATGCGCCCTTTGCCAAAGGTGTGGTTAGCACTGTAATTAACAGCGGCACCCATGCTTGTTTCTTCGCGCCCTAGGGCGTCGTCAAACAGCGCATCGTCGCTGCCAAAGCTGCTGGTTTTGTGAAAGCCACCCAAGCCAATTTGGCGGCTGTGCTTGGGGTTGTGGTTAAGCGCGCGGTTAACATCCAAACGCAGGCTGCGCGAGCTGCCGGTTGCTTCCAGCTGTTCAAAATTGCTGCCCAGCGCGTAGCGAGTGTCGCCCACGCCCAACTCCCACCAGGTGTTTAAGCTTGGCAAGGTATAGCGGTAATTAAGGTAGCCGTAGGTGGTGGTGCCCTCACCTTGGGTGGAAAGCACGGCCAGCGTGGCGCGATCAAAATCCCCTAGCAGCGAATAGCCCTTAAGCTCGCCCACCATGCGGTATTTACCTGTGGCCTGCGAACCATAGTTTTCTGCGCGCAGGGAATAAAACGGTTGGCTGCGCTCATCGACCCGCAAATTAAGCACCACCTCACCCTGCCGCGGCCCGCGCGAATAAAAGGCAAATACCGATAAAGTAGGCTGGGCCTGCAGGGCATACACAATGTTTTCTATACGCGGGGCAAACACGCGCTCACCCACCACAGGTGCAAAGGGCTTGCTTAGGCGCCTGTCGTCGTAGTCGGTATTGTTAATTACGTTGATACTTACCAGAACGGATTTTTGATAGCGAAACTGCACTATACCGTTAGCCACGGTTTGCGGCGGTAAGTAGAGGCTATCAAAGGTGTAGCCCTCTGCCCGCACCGCAACGGTAAGCACATCGGCTATGCGGTGTAACTCGTCAATAGAGATAGTGGCGGGGTATTTACGGCGCTCGCTACTGGCCAAGCGAGTGAGGTCGCGCAGGCGATTGGCCTTAAGCTCGCCTTCGCCGCCAGTGGCAATAACAATCGCTTTTACTTCTAGGCGCGATTGGTCGTTATCTAGGTTAATGGCTATATCGGCGCGCGCCATCACTGCGGCGCACAGCAGTCCAACGCAGCAGGCCAATTGCCAACAGCGGTGCGAGAAAAAACTTGCCATAGTCATGCAGGCCTAAAAAAAGTAAGAGACTGCCTTAAACTATAGTCGATACTTACCACACCCTGAGTGGATTTACCCTATTTAGGGGGCTGCGGGTTTACGCCGTGGTAGAGGGTTAACTCACCCACCTCTGTTGCAGGCCCCAAGCCATTAATAACATGGTTAATACCACCATAAAGGCCGGCAAAATTCGCTATGTGGGTAATATGTACATTGGGGCTATTGGGTACCTCTGCGGCGTTTTCTAACCTTACATTATTGCTTACCGTGGGTTCGCCTCTAAAAAAGCTGTATATACCCAAACCCCACGCACTGTGCTGTTTTACGTGATTTGCTACTTTATACGAGGCGAACCCCGCTGCCCCGTTGTCGTTCCACGCTGCAATGCTGGGTGGCTTGTAGGGAATTTCCGATTGATAAAAATAAGTGCGGCCGCGCTCGCCATTCCACAGTGTTTGATAATGTTGAAAGTGTTCGTTAAACAGGCCGTAAATGGTTACATCGTCGCCGTTTACCACTAAACCGTGGGCACTTTTATTCACTTGCCAATCGGCACCCACACCGTGATCTGCGCGCCACAACCAAAAGTGATCGGCAATTACGTGATTGCTATTTATGGTTACGCACACCTCAGTTTGGCCCGCAATGGCGCCACCTACGCGGCAATAAATATCGTTTAGGCTACTGGGGTTATCCGCGTGGGACATGTGCGTTTTACTCTGCCCCAATTGCAGCAACACCGGCGAATTCATTAGCCCTGCATCAAACATTAAGCCCGCAATCTTTAACCCGCCTACATCGGCAGCGACCATTGCCGGCGTGCCGTTTTCGGGTATTAGCGTAGGCAAGCCCAACCCCAATACCACTGTATTTGGCCTATTTATGCGAATAGCTTCATCTAGCGGGTAAAGCCCAGGGGTAAACAGTAAGTGCTTACCTTGCGCCAAAGCATTGTTGATGGTTGTGGATGTATCGCGGCCGGCTTGGGCAATATAAAACTGGCTTAAGGGAATAAGCTCACCGGCTTCGTCTGCGCGCCAACTTACACCGCGACTGTTTGTGGATAAAGCCGGTACAAACACCTCGTAGTCGCCCTGCTTATTGAGGGTTAAAAATGGCTTATCGCGCACCAAGGGCGTTGTACTAATTGCGGTAGTAGGCGAAGTGGGCCAATCGTTGGCGGGGGCACCTTTTACGCCCACAAATACACGGTTCCAATTACCGCCCTGCCAGCTACCTAACTCACTGTTGCGGGTAAACCACTGCTGCCCCGTGGTTAAACCTGCCAGCCCCTCTACTATCGAGTTGGCCATGTAACCGCCGCTGGCCCAGCTGCCCTTATCAAACTGTACGTCGCCTTTTATATGCATTCGACGGTACGGCGCCGCTTGCGATACCGCCCACAACATAGGCTTTGCACTTGGCTTTACTAAAAAGTTTTCCGCCCCGCGCCAAAACATGGTGGTCACTTTGTTGCCTTCGGTAGACGCGGTAGATTGCAGCGCGCCATTAATTACTACGTCACCGGGTTTGCGCCCCAACCCCAGTGCTTGCACGTAGTAATCCACGTTTACTTCTAAGTTGTATTCACCTGGCTTGAATAAAATGGCATAGCGTTGATTGCTGAATTCGCTATAGGCTTGCTGTGCGTGCAGTTGATCGAGCTTTTGCTGCATCGCCATGGGGTTCATGCTGGGGTTGAACACCCATACTTTGTCACCGAACAAGGGCGTAGTAAAAACTGGCGTAGGTAAATGGGGGCCAGCTTTTATTGTTTTCTCGCTCGACTTACAGGCGCAAATAGCTAGGCAAAGTAGGCTTATGGTAATTGGCTTTACTAGGATAGAAAAAGACGCAGCAGCCGACATCGGCCGGCCAAGAAAAAAGTGGGGCAACATAACAGGCTCTAACAATAGTTTTATATTTATTTTCGCGATTTTCCACCTTAGAGTAATTGGCCGCCAAACAGAACAATTTGCGATTGCGGTTGCGGTAACGTGGTTTATTTGTAAGTTTAACGGGGCGAGAGGCAAGCTTTAGCAAGTAGTAGCAGGCACAGACTATAGCTGCACCCGCTGACGTACACCTATGCGACTTTTAACTAAAAAGCCGCATAGAAGAAAGTTTGCATGGGACTAGTTACTTGGGCACAAGTGATGTTTTGTTCTGCGATGGTAATTGCCGCGCTTGCAGTAACTTACTTGGTGCAATAAATCTTGGGTAAATGCATCGGCAATGAGTTTGTGAGTTTTACTGGTAATAAGCACATCGGTCATAAACAAAAAGCTGTTGAAATCGCAGCCGCCAGTAGCCAATTGCTCTACACACACATCAACGCTATTTTTGATTCCGTAAAAACCCGCATTAGCAACTAACCCTTTTACATAGCGATCAAAATCAAACCGATAAATTCGCTGGCCAGTGTTGCGCTCTACACGATTAAGCATTCTAGAAAACTTGCGATTAAAATAGTCGGTTGCTTCGGTAACACGCGCTTCAATACCTCTGCGCTGCATAGCCGGTAAAAAACCAATATCGGCAAAAGTAGGAGCAAATATATGCTGCGCTCCGCTATCAATAAGCAAATACAACTGTGCTTCTATTCCAAACACGGCGTCGTCTAGCATTTGGTATGGTAAAGGCGCAGGTGTGGTAATGGCTTCAACTACATCGTGGCTACCTGCCCACATAAAAATTAAACTATCGGCGGGTACGCTGTAGTCTTTGCTTGCTAAATAAGTCTGCACTTGGCCACTTATATTTAACTCACCGCTTTGGCCTGCCCATGCATTGCGCATGGAATAGTTTGTTCCCATAGGCTCGCTAACTTCACCGGCAACATGCAGCGAAGGGCTAGCGCTTAAACCCAATGTTTCTGCCATGTAATCTGAAATAACAGGGCCATTTGCAAACCGGTTGTTCCAAAAAATGCCTGGTAGATCGCCATACAACGATGCAAAGTTTCCCGTATCGGTAAATACACCACCGAAAATTACCAATTCACCAAAGCCCTGTTGCGGCTGATCAATTAAATCGGTTTTGTGATTTGAATGCGCGAAACTAAACCCAGAAAGTAGCAACAGGCCTGTCGCGATTAAACGGCTATAAATTTTCATTCGTTTATCCTTGCCAAATAATGTGAAAAATAAAAAAGTAAAATGTGAACTTTGCATAAAAGCGCAGAGCATAGTAGTGAATATATTTTAAAATAAAAGTTAATAAACGCCGTAAAAAGAGATAGACGACACTATTTTTGTAGCGGGTAAAATCAAAGAAATAGGCAGGTGAACAAGTAGTGAAATGCTCTATTTTTACCATTTAGTACATGCACAAAATGATACATTGCGGGGGTATTCCCCCATACTTTGTAGCCAAATTAAAACGAGTGGCGCACAAGCAAAACCCTATTATTTAGCATGCAATGTGCTATTTTTACGCTTTATTTACACATTCCTCTGCTTAGTTCACATGTTAGAATGACCGAAACTTGCCTTTATTTTGACTTTTTAAACAAATATTTGGCTGCAAGCATATCTATCAACCAGCAACCCCATTCCATATAGGCACACTATGACTGATACATTTATAAAATCTAGGGCCGCGGTCGCGTGGGCCGCAGGCGAACCATTATCCATAGAAGAAGTAGATGTAATGATGCCCAAGGCCGGCGAAGTGCTGGTTAAAATTGTTGCTACAGGCGTATGCCACACAGATGCGTTCACCCTATCTGGCGAGGACCCAGAGGGTATATTCCCTGCCATATTAGGCCACGAAGGCGGCGGTATAGTAGAAGCCCTAGGCGAAGGGGTAACCAGCGTTGCGGTGGGCGACCATGTTATCCCCCTGTATACCCCTGAATGTGGCGAGTGTAAGTTTTGTTTATCTGGCAAAACTAACCTGTGCCAAAAAATTCGCGCCACCCAAGGTAAAGGCTTAATGCCAGATGGCACTACCCGCTTTTATAAAGATGGCCAGCCCATTTACCACTATATGGGCACCTCTACTTTCTCTGAATACACCGTATTACCAGAAATATCCCTAGCCAAAGTAAACCAAAAAGCACCGCTAGAAGAGGTTTGTTTACTCGGCTGTGGCGTAACAACCGGTATGGGCGCAGTAATGAATACTGCCAAAGTAAAAGAAGGCGATACCGTAGCCATTTTCGGTTTAGGGGGTATTGGCCTATCCGCCGTTATTGGCGCAACCATGGCCAAGGCCAGCCGTATTATCGCCATTGATATTAACGAGAGTAAATTTGAGCTAGCCAAAAAGCTGGGCGCCACAGATTGCATAAACCCCAAGCTTTACGACAAGCCCATACAAGATGTAATAGTAGAGCTTACCGATGGCGGCGTGGATTTTTCGTTTGAGTGTATAGGCAACGTGAACGTAATGCGCTCTGCACTTGAGTGCTGCCATAAGGGCTGGGGCGAATCGATCATTATTGGGGTAGCCGGTGCTGGGCAAGAAATTTCTACCCGCCCTTTCCAACTCGTTACTGGGCGCGTATGGCGGGGCACAGCCTTTGGCGGTGTGAAAGGCCGCTCAGAATTACCGGGCATAGTAGAGCAATATTTGGCGGGCGACTTTAAATTAGACGACTTTATTACCCACACCATGGGCCTAGAAGATATTAATACCGCTTTCGATTTAATGCATCACGGCAAAAGTATTCGCTCGGTAATTCATTTCAACAAATAGAAGGTGCGGGTATGACATTAACAAAAGTAAGCAGCGCAAAAGTAGCCGGTGGCTGGCACCAACAATTTAGCCATAGCGCTACAAGCACTGCCTGCGCTATGCGGTTTGCCATTTTTTTACCGCCGCAAGCCGGCCCAAATAACCCAGTGCCGGTGGTGTATTGGCTTTCTGGTTTAACCTGCACCGATGAAAACTTTATGCAAAAAGCCGGCGCATTTAAAAAAGCCGCCGAGTTGGGGTTAGCCATTGTTGCCCCCGACACTAGCCCGCGCGGCGACGGCGTAGCAGACGACCCAGAAGGCAGTTACGACTTTGGTTTAGGCGCAGGCTTTTACGTAAACGCCACCCAACAACCCTTTGCTAAACACTACCAAATGTACACCTATGTAGTAGAAGAGTTACCGGCGCTTATAGAAGCCAACTTTCCGGTTACTAGCCAACGCGCAATAAGCGGCCATTCCATGGGCGGCCACGGCGCGCTAATGATTGCCCTGCGCAACCCCAGTTTATTTAGCTCTGTTACCGCATTCAGCCCAATAGCACACCCCACAGAATGCCCCTGGGGTGTAAAAGCATTTACAGGGTACTTAGGCGAAGATAAAAAAATATGGACGCAGTATGACAGCACACTGCTAATGCAAAATAAATCCACCGGCCCCGCCGCCCTAGTCGACCAAGGCGACGCCGATAATTTTTTACAACAACAATTAAAACCCGAACACCTACAGCAAGCAGCCAAACAAAGCGGTTATCCACTTACATTACGCATGCAAGCCGGTTACGACCACAGCTACTTTTTTATTAGTAGTTTTATCGATGAGCATTTGGCGTTTCATGCACAGAGGTTTGGGTGATGGCTGTAGGAATTTTCTAGCCTATTACCTAAGCTATTTATAAGTCAGCTAACACAATGTCAGCTGACTTATAGAGGTATTTCAGCTACTAGCACTAAGAAATTAGAAAGTCCGTTGATCGGTACATTCATCAGAATAACAATGTAAGGTACTTCCAGTATAAATCTCTGAATATGAATTTTCATCTTCGCTCTCATTAAATAAAGCCAGTTGAAAATAGATATCCCCTTCAAAATTGGGAGGTTCTAAGTCAGAAAAATAGGGCACGTGTAATTCACCTGTATTCGGAGCTGTTACTATCCAGCGAAATTTATCTCCAGAAGCCGTATCACCTTCTAGCTGAAGCTTAACGTATTCGTAATTTTCAAGCCCTTCACCTGTCCAAATTAAATTTAGATCGCGACCAAAATTTATTTCAAGACTACTAAACAACCCTGGCTCAGCCGTTCGTGATATCGTAGTGGGTATTTCGTCTAGCACCTCATATGCGTATTGAAACTGCACGCGATATGGATATCCACGTTCTATAAATTTAACCTTAGTCAATAAATACTCGTCTACCGGCACATCCACTACATTCATAATTGCATTGTTTTCATTATTATTAGTGTAATACCCTCCGAGCTTAAACGTAGATATATTATCTTGGCCATCAAAGCCCCATATAAAAAAATGAGCCTCTTCCTTTAATATATTTTCAATAACAGCGGTTAAGAAATCAGTTTGTGTGTTACTTACATTTACTACTTCGCCATCGACAAAATCATCTGTGCTAAAAAAACCATAACTTTGAATATTACGGTTATCTGCTACTTCAGCTACAAGTACATTATTGGTTTGGTTTACTTCAGGGTGATAATATCTTGTGTAGGTTTCGAAAAAGCCACCATAAACCCAATAATGATCACAGCTACCCGAACCGCTGAGCTCTATAGATAACGAACCTGACTCCTCTGTGGTATTTGTATTACTAAAGGTAATTCCCTTACATGATTCATCTAAGTAGCGCGGCGCTGAACTAAATTGGATAGGGCTCGTGTCCAAGTACACGGCACTTTCTAACTGAGGGTTAATTACGGTCCAATAATTAAAAAACAACTCATTGTTAATCGTATCTACTGTCGATGCCGTATAAGCCTCGGGCATTTCATCTACAAAAATTATTTCGTTTTCACTAAAGTTGCTGTACTCAAGCACTTCACCGCCATAAGCATTATGCAGATAGACGCCAGTTATTGTTGCGGGGCGCGCGCCTTCCGATGGGCGATAAAATCTTTCACCCTGATAAAATACATGTACGGTATCTAGTATATCCTTGGTGCTAATAGAAAAACTCGTGCTGTATCCGCCAACCATGATATTGCAATGTGCAATAGAGCTATATTCGGCAGGAGCAATAATTTGAAAACGTAGCGTATCCCCGTTACTAACTTGAGTAGCATCAGTTACAAACTGATCATTACCATTAATACTATATCCACAACCATCTACTGTAATACTCACCGCTTGGTCTACACCAGCTACGCTGAAAGAACCAGTTTGGTGTACATAGTTCTTTTCTGAACCTTCTATATTTGCCAGTACGAATCCATCTGGAATTATATCGACCTCGGGTGTTTTTTCAGATCCCCCACCACACGCAGCCAATAAACTAGCAACAATCCCAACTGTCAAAAATTGATACTTCACTTCCTTCTCCTTGCTGTCACTTCTCTAATGTATATCTGGTTTATTCCAATATCTTTTGTGCTGTTTAATCCAACGGTTTACACCCAATACCATTGCAGTGGTATCTAGTGCGGTTAGAAACATGTACTCTCCAAAACTTAATCTATCCCAATATAAAAAAGTTTCTATTACTTGGGATATAACCATTACTATAACTATATCGCGCCATACATTTTTTACCGACCACTTTGCGCACATATAGCCAGATACAAAGCTTACGCTTAGGCCCACCGCTAAAAATAGAATATTTATAGAAGAGAAAAGACCGGCAGCTTCGAATATTGCGGTGATGTCTTCTAGGCTTTTACCCTGCGACATATAGAAAGATGTAATAAAAGCAGCCACAATAAACGTAAGTAAATGGGTAACGCCATAATCGAATATTAACGTTAGCGGTATAGCGCGACCACTATTGCCTTTGCCTGGGCCAGTAGGCGGCGTGACGTTTGATTGTGGTGGTTCGTATATATTGTTACTCATAGAAACTCTTGCTGTATTTAAATATCGTTAGCTAGACAGCAAATGATTAGTGGTTACATCTGCTATTATTTTGCCATCTGTATCGGTTACTTGGGTGCGCACTACGCTTACCGTTTTACCTTTTTTAATAAATTCACTCTTTGCTAGAAACTTACCCGTTTTATTATTGCCGGTGAAATTTGCATTTAGATTGATCGCTAATGGAAAGCCCTGCATACCTTCTGTAGGCATAGTTTTGCCAATAACCAATACAGAAGCCGCTACGTCGGCAAACCACAGCATTGCACCGGCATGCACTATGCCAAAGGGGTTAAGTATACCCTTTTGTACTGGCATTTCCGCGGTTACTTCGGTATCGGTTTGGCTTAAAAGGGTAAATTTTATTTCGCCAGTCACTTCCATGATTAGTTACCTTGGTTTATTAGAAGAACTTAAATTTGTAAAGGATGCTAAATAGCGTAGTTTATGTGAGCTAAAATGTACTATATAGAAAGTTTCTTTAACTTTAATGATGTAATGGATAATAGCGCCTTAGCTTAGAAGTAATTTACAAACAACCCAGCCAAAAGCTAAAACTGCAACAAAACCTATCACACACTGAACCAACATTTCCACAGACGCTTTAGGCCTGATTCACTATAAATAGGCGGTGGTTGCATAGCCTCAGCGTGTTCCTTTGGCAAAAACCTGCACACCTTTAACCACTCTTTTTGGGTGATTTCTACTAAAGTTGCAGCAGACAGTATACCGCCCGCACCTAGCGTTTTTTGCTCGCAAGCTAACACATCTAACATTCTGTGTTTAAGCCAGACTGGGTTAAACCCAGCCCACTCCCCCGCAATACAACGCAGGTTATCACCTACTCCAAGTAATACTTCTTGCCACAAAATACTATTAATTTCTCGTGGGCTATATCCGCTTTTTAAAACTGTATTCGCTATAAATTTGTAATCACTTTCTTGGAGGTCTGTGTCCAAAAAGAGGTCGGACATGGCTTTCCAAACAGGGAATCTCTTATCGATCTCTTCATTTGATAGCATAGTTTTAAAACTTACAGAATTTTATGAGCTATATTTTCTTGTGCTAACATTTATGCGTAACAAGCGCCGGCAATCAATGCAACTGCCTACTTTGCTGCGCAGTTATATGAATATAATTCATTGCGCACTGCACACTTTTCGCGGCCAGTAACGGATTGGATTGTAAAATAAAATGAGGGCCGCTAATTGGTGATATAGCAACATTGCTAAAGGTGTTGGCTAACTCTTTTGTTTTGCTGCTATCTACCAATTTATCTTCGGTGGGAACAATACACACACAGGGTATTGCACATTTAAATGCAGTCTCTTTGGGCATATCTAAAATAGCTGCCATGCGTGCTTTTAGCACTTCTGGCGGCACACTTTTTAGTACGTCTTTTAGCATAACTATTGCGTCGTTAGTGGCAGCCTCGCCCAAAAAGTACTTTCTACAAACTGTATCGAACCCAGGCATATTCGCGAGTATGTGCAGTGGCAATGATTTTGCCAATCGCAATAAAGCGCGATTCGGCGCGCTTACAAAACCCGATACAATGACGACACCTAATAAGTGTTTATCATCTTGTTCTACAATGTAGCGCACTAAACCGCTAGAGAACGATTCCGCCAGTAATATGTAATCTTGCTTCGGTAAACGCGGAGCAATTGCTGTAGCAATTTGAGTGTAGCTTTGCTCGCCGCGTTCAGGTAATGGCAGTACGGTTGTATCGCTTTGCAAATACTGCAAAAGCGGATTAAATAATTCACCTGTGCCATCCATTCCAGGTAATAGAACGAGTTTCACACTATTCTCCCAATGCTATTGGCTATATATTGCCCAAAAAGGCGACTTGGGTGCCATAAATACGTAGCAACCACCATAGCTTTCTATTCTAGACCTTAATTTATCGTACAGAAGTTTTATAAACATACTAATTTAAAGCGATAAGCTAACCTACCTTAATTCGGCCTTACCTAGCAAGCCATGCCGTATATAGAGCTATTGGCTTTGGCGGTCAGATTGTAAAACATGGAATAAGCGCTAGAGATACAAATGCTTGTTTGAGTATATAGAAGCTGGTTGATAGGTGCTTTGCTAAATGTTGGTGGCCATTCGTCAACTTCCAATAATAACGGTAGTTAACGAATGACACTGTCTGAATGGGTAAACGTACGATTTATAATTGAGTTACGTTTTATAATCGAGCTATGCACTTATAGGTGATAAGTTCTTAAAGCTCTGCACTAGAGACAATAGACTGGTAAGTAAGTTTTAATTTAGCCAGCTCAAAAGGAGGCTTAAAGAAACCGTGGTAGTGCCCGTGCGGGTTGATAAGAATTAAGTTGCCTGAGTGATCTATGGTGTAGTCGCCGTTATCTAGCATTACTTTATTAAAAGCTACGTTTAAATCGCCAGCCAAACGTTTTACTGCTAAAAATTCGCCGGTAATTGCATTAAAGTCTTTATTAAAGTGCTCTATATATATTTTTAATTTTTCTGGTGTATCGCGCGCTGGGTCGGCCGTTACCATTAGTACCTGGGTATTGGCTTTTATTTCTGGCTCTAATGAATTTACCACTTTGCTAAGTTGCATAAGCGTAGTTGGGCAAATGTCTGGGCAGTGGGTAAAGCCAAAGTAGATTAATGTCCATTTACCCTTTAGGGCTTCTAAGGTATAGGGTTGGTTGTTTTGATCAACCAAATTAAAGTCGCGAATAATTCTAGCGGTATCAAATTCTATGGCGCCATTGGCCCGCAATTGTTGATCGCTTAGTATGCGCGGCTGCAAAATTTTGTTCATAAACAAACTTAACACTATTACCATAAACGCCACGGCGGCTATAACAGTGTATTTAATGCCTTTTTGCTGCTTGTTGGTTTGTTCAGTCACGCTTAGCTCACAATGTTTGTGGGTAGTAAATAATGGTCTAACAGCATAACCACAAAAAGTGCCATTAGGTAAACAATCGAATATTTAAATGCGTCCATACCCGCATTTTTATTTTTGTTGCGCATCATGGCTACGGCGTAATATAAAAAACCAATACCCAATACCACCGCACCTAACAAATACAACTCGTTTAACATATGCGTTGCATAGGGCAATAGCGTTACAGCAATAAGAATAAAGGTATACAGCAGTATTTGGATTTTTGTGTAGGCCTCACCGTGGGTAACGGGCAACATAGGTATTTTTGCGTTGGCGTATTCTTCTTTGCGGTGAACGGCTAGCGCCCAGAAGTGTGGCGGTGTCCAAGCAAATATTATTAGCACTAGTAACAGTGCGTGGCCGTGCACTTCACCCGTTACCGCAACCCAACCTAATAATGGTGGCGCCGCACCTGCAAGGCCGCCTATAACAATGTTTTGCGGGGTCGCGCGTTTAAGCCAAAAAGTATAGATAAAAGCGTAGCCAACTAGCGAAGCCAGCGTTAACCAAGCGGTTAAGTGGTTTACCCAAACCATTAAAATGGCCATGCCCGCCAAACCTAATATCGCGGCGAAAAGTATCGCTTTAGTTGGATCAATTCTGCCCTTGGCAATGGGGCGATTAAATGTGCGCGCCATTTTCAAATCGACTTTTCTATCTACTAAATGGTTTACCGCTGCGGCAGAGCCAGCACATAGCGCTATGCCTAAGTTGCCTAAAATAAGAATATCGATTGGTACCATACCCGGCACTGCGAGCAACATGCCAATTAAAGAGGTAAGTAACATAAGTGCAACTACATTAGGTTTAGTTAACTCTAGGTAGTCGCGCCATCCTGCCACATCGTGATTCGAAATGCTTGCTTGTTCTGTCATAACTACACTCTTTTTAGTTTGTTAACGCAGCCAACTTACTCTTCGCCGTTTGCGTTGCAATATTTTTAGCTGGCCTTCGCCGTGCGCAACCTGTGGTTCAAGGTTACCAGTATTAGCAGTAAAGCTGCACCACCTGCGTTATGGGCGACGGCGATGGCTAGTGGTAGCGCAAAAACAACGTTACTTATGCCCAACGCTACTTGTAAAAGCGTACCCGAAATGACTATTACAGCCCATCGCTTAGCCAGTGGTGACTCTACCCGAAATAATCTAAAGGCTAATAAGGCCATAACCACAAACGTTAACAGGGCGCCTAACCTATGGCTAAAATGGATCGCCGTGCGAGCGGCATTGTCCATTACGCCACCTAAATAGTTTGGCCCTACATGCTGTAAAAAATTAAAGCCTTGGGCGAAGTCAGTTTCGGGTAACCAAGTGTTATGGCACTTGGGAAAGTCCGCACAGGCTAGCGCCGCATAGTTTGAGGTTGTCCAACCACCTAGCGCTATTTGCAATGCCACAACAACCAAACCTATTAAAGCCAATACCTTAATGGTGTTTAATTCACTTAATACCGCGCTGTTAAGCTGCCAAGTGTAATTGCCGCAACGCTGAATAAGCAGCCAAATGAATGCCAGAGTAGTGAAGCCACCCAATAGGTGCGCCGTTACAACTTGTGGCCAAAGATTGAGGGTTACCGTCCACATACCAAACAGGCCCTGTAATATAACCAGCCCCGCGAGCAGTGCCGGTAATTTAAAAGGCATGCTAGAGGTGTTGCTCGCTGTAGGTTGCATCCAATTTAGGCGGCACAGGTTTAAAAAATAACACGCAACAAATAACAGTAAAAGTGGGTCGAGCTTATCGCCTATTATTACTCTACCCACCGTACCTGCTACCAATACACCTAAGAGCAATACTACCGAGCGCCACGGCGTTTTTTCATTTCTACCAACCAGTGCTACAGCGAAAATACCCAAAATTATTAGCCCTAAGCTTGAGGCAAATATTCTGTGAATTTGCTCTGGCCAGGTTTTGTGGGTTTCTACCGGTGCATGACTAAAGTTTTCGTTAGCTTTTGCAATATCGGCTTCGCTGGTGGGCACCCATACATGGCCGTAACACGTAGGCC
Source organism: Saccharophagus degradans 2-40 (assembly GCF_000013665.1). NCBI lineage: Bacteria > Pseudomonadati > Pseudomonadota > Gammaproteobacteria > Cellvibrionales > Cellvibrionaceae > Saccharophagus > Saccharophagus degradans. Next base: position 48,272 of record NC_007912.1, on the reverse strand, counting down.
AATCTGGGCAGCCTAAACCCGCATCCACCAAGCGTGTAAATGCACCCAACAATACCACTACTGCGGCAACCGCAAAGGCCAAGCAAGAAAGACGGTACACGAGCTTTTTATTTTTCATACTGTGCTTTTATTCGTAATCGATTGAAAATTTTAATGCGTGCTTCAAATCTTTAAGTAAATCGTTACCGTGTATGGCCGGTGTGTACCACATCATGGCGTAGCCTTCTTGATCCACCAGTATATAAAAATGCTCGGCATCCAATTCCGTTGGTAAGTTGGTTTGCGCTAACCAAGCATTCCAATCATTTGGATCAACACTTATATTTTTTAGTTGCGGATGGTCCTTTGCAATATCTGCTAAGTATTGGTCGCTTTGCGCACCATTTAAGCTAACAGCAATTCGCTGTACTCGGGTGCTTTTTTCACCCAAACGTATATGCACCTGACGACTTGTGTATAGGTCATCTTGGCAAGCTTGATTACAAGGCGCTTGCACAGGAATAAGCAATCGCCATTTTTTATGCGTTTGCCAATCGTTTAATACGCTAGCGTTGTCGCCTTCGAGTAATACTGAAACATTCACCGCAGGGGTAATTAGGTAGCCTTTGTTTTTAGTATCTGCGGGTACACCCACACCGGTAAAAAACATCGTATAGGCAGCGAGTATTGGGAAAATACTAATTAGAAGTATCGCAATAAGCGGCTTGTTATTGCGCTTTGCTGGGGGCTGCTGGGCTTCGTCTAGTGTTGTCATGTGGCGTTCTTTTTTAGTTAGCTTATTTGGTTAACTTGCTTGGTTAGCGTATTTGTTTATTTTTTTGGCGTTAGTTTTTTATGTTTTTTTAGAACTTTTTCTAGTTTTCAGCTTGATCACTATTTGCACGCTTAAATAACGTCGCTATATTACTGCAAGCCAACAACCATAATATAAAGAGTACGCCCGCCATGGTAAACCATTGAACGGCATACCCTTTGTGCTGGCTGCTTGTCATATTCACAGCTTGCCAATCTACATCAAAAGCTGCAGCCGAATCTGGTTCGACTTGTAACACCAATGGATACAAGGGTTGGCCAAACTGTTGCTGCATTTGTGTTAAATCTATTTCTAACATTTTGTGCGGCCATCTTAGCTGGGTGTTTTCCGCTTCGTTTATAAGCGGCGAATGCGTTGCCGCGGCCAGCATACCGGTTATACGAATTTGCCCTGTTGGCAATGTAATATCTGGAAACACTTCGCGCAAAGGTGGCAGCTCTACCCAGCCCAAATTAACGGGCACTATGGTAGTGTTTTTTTTATCTGTTGCACCGCTGTTAACATTAACCGCTACCACAACATGGGCCCCCAGGCGGCCGTACATGGTTTTATTTTCTATTAGCCAGTATTTGTCTTGGTTAATAGTACCGTTAAGCCATACGCGGCGAAACTGGTCGTTGGAATTTAATGTGGGGGAAAATTCTACTGGCGGCTTTGCTTGCTGTTGCTGCCATTCTTGCAGTATGGTTTGCTTTTGCTCGGCACGGCCCAATTGCCATACACCTAAGTACACTAAAAACGGAAAGAGCACAGCTGTAAAAAGTGTAATTTTCCAATTTAGGTGAAAGCGAAAGCGAGCTGTGTTCATACATCGTTACATCTTTTGGTAAAACACTATGATTATAAAATTTATTATTGGTGCGCTATTTGTTGCCATGGTGGCAAGCTTATTTACGAGCTTTACATTTTTACGTAAAGATTTTGATGAGCCAAGCTCTAAACGAACACTTTACGCGCTGGGCGTAAGGGTAACCATTGCTGTAGCGTTATTGGCTACTATTGCATTTGGCTTTTACAGCGGAAAACTTCAAAGTAAGGCACCGTGGGATTACGCCGAACGCATAACCCCACAGGAATCAAACTAGCCTATTACATGATATAAACAAAAATAAACAACCCTACCCACACTACATCAACAAAGTGCCAGTACCAGCTAGAGGCCTCGAAACCAAAACAGTCGTTATGGCTAAAGTGGCCTTTAGTTACCGAACGCAACCACTGCACTAACAACATAAAGGTACCCATTGTTACGTGTAAACCGTGGAAGCCGGTAAGCATAAAGAAGGTATTGCCGTATACGCCTGCATCTAGCGTTAGGTTTACATGGTAGGCGTGTGAATACTCTGCAACCTGTAGGCAAAGGAAGATAATGCCAAGCAATACAGTAATACCTAACCACCAGTTGAATTGCTTTTTGTTATCTTTCTTTAGGCCCGTATGAGCAAAATGCACCGTTACCGAAGAACTGAGAAGGATAATGGTGTTCCACAAGGGCAACCAGCCAAACATTGCGCCAAAGCCTGGGAAAGCCATGTTCTCGCCTGGGCCAGACACTTTACCTAGCTCTGCAACATCGCTAGGTGTTTGCATAAGTGGCCATTGGGCTTGGAAGTCGTTCCACAACAATTCTGCTGTAGGCCCTTCCGATAACCAAGGTAACGCCAAGTTGCGTATATACCAAAGCGCACCGAAAAAGGCAGAGAAGAACATTACTTCACTGAATATAAACCAGCCCATACCCCAAACGTAGGATCGCTTAAGCTGTGCGCTATTCATACCGCGACGGTTTTCGTCTATAACAATAGAAAACCAGCGAAAAAGAATAAAGCAGAAAAACAACAAACCCACGCCAAAAATGGTGGCGCCGCTGCCGCTTTTACCTGCAGTCATATCATTTAACCAATTGCCCAAACCGAATACGGTTACGAACAAGCCGATTGAAGCAAACAAGGGAAGTTTACTTTGCTCGGGTACGTAGTAATTTTCGTGTTGTTGCTGTTCCATAATTTTACCCCGCTAATGCTGTCTTTGCGGTTAGAGTTTTATGTTATTCGTTATTAGCTCTGCTGCAGCTTGCGTTGCAGTGGTTAGCTCCTGCCGTTTTTGCTCAACAATATCTTTCGAATTTTCCGTTACATCAAAAAGTGTGTACGACAGTATTATTGTGTTCACACCCTTAGGAATTTCCTGGTCCACTATAAACTGTAGGCCCAATTCAGCCGTTTCGCCGGCCGCCAACGCTTGTTGGTTAAAACAAAAACACTCTGTTTTGTGAAAAAAGTCGGTAGCGTTGTGTGGCACCATGCTTGGCACAGCCTGCCCGACCATGATGTTTTCCGTGGGGTTGCTAGCTACAAAATGCGTAGTAACCGCTTGCCCTGGGTGTACCTCTAAAATACGCTCTGCCGGCGCAAACGCCCACGGCATGTTTTCGTTTTTAGTGGCCACAAACTGCACCTTAACCAAACGACTGGTATCGACTTGCACCTCTGTCACTTGATACTGGCCTTTAGTTTTACCGTTTAGTCCAGTCACTTCACAAAACAATGTGTAAAGCGGGGGTAATACCCACATACAAAATGCAAACATAGCAATAGCGAAGATAACCAGTTTAAAACTGGTGAGTGTGACTGCCTTTTTATCTTCGCTTTGTGACATCTGCTTCTACCACTTTACACTTAGCTGAAACGATTACTTAGCTTACTGCGACTACAATTACTTCACTTCTGGCGGCGTGCTAAAAGTGTGGTATGGCGCAGGTGATGGCACTGTCCATTCCAAACCATGCGAACCTTCCCATACGCGGTCGGTCGCTTTTTTGCCGCTAATAATGGTGCGAATGATGATGTACAGGAACAATACCTGTGCCGCACCAAATAGGAATGCACCAATAGAAGAGATCATGTTCCAGTCTGCCCACAGTGGGTTGTAGTCTGGAATACGACGCGGCATGCCTGCCAAGCCCGAGAAGTGCATTGGGAAGAACGTTACGTTCAAGCCAATAAATGCCAACCAGAAATGCGCTTTACCCATTGTCTCGTCGTACATTTTGCCGCACCACTTAGGCAACCAGTAGTAAACAGCTGCGGTAATAGAGAATATCGCGCCGGGTACGAGTACGTAGTGGAAGTGAGCAACAACAAAGTAGGTATCGTGATATTGGAAATCCACCGGTGCAATTGCCAGCATCAAGCCAGAAAAGCCGCCAATGGTGAACAATATTACGAAGGCAATAGAGAACAACATGGGGGTTTCAAAGGTCATGGAGCCTTTCCACATTGTGGTCACCCAGTTGAACACCTTCACACCTGTAGGGACTGCAATAAGCATGGTGGCATACATAAACACCAACTCACCCAACAGCGGTATACCTACGGTAAACATGTGGTGCGCCCATACAATAAAACTTAAGAAAGCAATGGATGCGGTGGCGTACACCATGGATGAATAACCAAACAGCGGCTTGCGCGCAAACGTTGGGATAATGGCCGAAACCACACCAAACGCTGGCAGAATCATGATGTAAACCTCTGGATGCCCGAAGAACCAGAACACGTGCTGGAATAATACGGGGTCACCACCACCGGCTGCATCAAAGAAGCTGGTACCGAAGTGGATATCCATAAGCATCATGGTTACTACGCCTGCCAATACGGGCATTACTGCAATAAGCAAGTAAGCGGTAATTAACCATGTCCATACAAACAGCGGCATTTTCATTAACGTCATGCCTGGGGCACGCATGTTAAGAATAGTGGCGATGATGTTGATGGAACCCATGATAGAGCTTGCACCCATAATGTGTACGGCGAAGATAAAGAACGTCACCGACGCTGGGGCATAGGTAGTAGAAAGCGGTGCGTAGAATGTCCAACCGAAGTTGGGCGCGCCGCCAGCCATAAACAACGTGGACGCCAACAGGGCGAACGCAAATGGAAGAATCCAGAAGCTCCAGTTGTTCATACGCGGCAGGGCCATATCGGGTGCACCAATCATCATTGGTATCATCCAGTTGGCCAAGCCCACAAACGCGGGCATTACCGCACCAAACACCATCACCAAGCCGTGCATGGTGGTCATTTGGTTAAAGAAGTTTGGCTCTACAATTTGTAGGCCGGGTTGGAACAGTTCCGCACGAATAACTAACGCGAAAATACCGCCAAGAAAGAACATGGCGAAACTGAACCACAAATACATGCTACCGATATCTTTATGGTTGGTTGTAAAAAACCAACGACTCAGACCTTTCGCAGGACCATGTGCCATAGTGTGTTTCCCCCTATTGGCCTTGCTTAAAGTTCACAACGTCGATTGGCTGGACTTGATCGCCCATATTGTTGCCAAACGCGTTTCGCTGAAAGGTAATAACTGCTGCCGCTTCAACAGGTGTTAGCTGTTCGCCAAACGGTGGCATACCCTGACCGCCGTTAATAACGCGATCTAAGTGGCCCACAACATCACCCATGGCTAGCGGGCTGCCCGCAATAGCAGGGAATGTACCCGCTATACCTTTACCATCTGGTTGGTGACAAGCAGAACACTGGCTGTTGTAAACCGCCTCGCCCTGAGCATATAGCTCATCGAAGCTAAGAGTTTGCTTAGCCGCTTCGGCAATGGCCGCCGCTTCTTCGCGTTTTTGAGCTAGCCAAGCGTCGAACTCTTCTGGGGTAACAGCTTTAACCACAATAGGCATAAAGCCGTGATCTTTACCGCACAGCTCAGCACACTGACCGCGGAATAAACCGGGTTCGTCTACTCGCGTCCATGATTCGTTGATATAGCCGGGAATTGCATCGCGCTTAACGGCTAGATCGGCTACCCACCAGCTGTGGATTACATCGGCAGAGGTCACCAAAAAGCGTACTTTTTTGCCGGTAGGAATCATCAATACCTTGTCGGTATCTAGCAGGTAGTGTTCAGATTTTGCTTCACCGTTAAAGATTTCTGCCTTAGAGGCATCACTTAAGTTGGCGAAGAAACTCACATCTTGACCTATATACTCGTATTTCCACTTCCATTGATAACCCGTAACAAGGATATCTAGGTCGGCGTTGTCGGTATCGTAGATTTTGGTGAGAGTTTTGGTGGCTGGAAACGCCATACCAATAAGAATTAAGGCGGGAACTATTGTCCATAAAAGCTCGAGTTTGACACTCTCATGGAAGTGGGATGCCTCAGCGCCCCTCGATTTTCTGTGCAAATACATACTGATAAACATTGCACCAAATACAAGTACGCCAATAGCGCAGCAAATGTAAAAGATCAGCATGTGTAGGCCATACACTTCTTTACTGATAGAAGTGACACCCTCGGTCATATTGAGCTGCCATTCGCCGGCCCCCGCTAACGCTGATAGCAACGTTAGAGATACCCCAGAGAACAACAGAGCGAGCGACCGCTTGTTAATACTTAACATCGCCCCATCTCCATATTAATGAATTGACTGGTTATTATTAATTTTTATTCATCGAGCTTTGGCGCACAAAAAAATAGGCGCAAGCCTATTCAGTACCCGCCAATATATTCGAGAGACAGCCGGGATGGCAGAATGCACCCTCGAAGTGTGCGACATTTAACCGCACCGCCCGATTATAACGGCACCTTAGGCAATAAAGTAAGTACCGTATCCAATACTAGATCCTTTTTTAATAAAAAACCCAATGAATATCGCTATGGTCCTCGCGTAGAATGCGATGCCGACACCCAAAGAGTACAATTAATGATCAAAAATTGGTCTTCTCGCTGGCTCGAGCTGCCCCACAAGCAAACCTTTGCCCTAGCTGGGCCTATGATTTTGGCCAATATTTCCGTACCTTTGATGGGTTTAGCGGATACAGCCATGCTGGGCCACTTGGACGATGCAGCGTTTGTAGGTGCAGTTGCGGTTGGCGCCAACATATTTGCCTTTATGTTTTGGATGATGGCCTTTTTGCGTATGGGGACCACCTCGGTGGTGGGCCAAGCGCTGGGAGCAAACAACCCCACTACCGCTTTTGATCAGCTCGCGCAAAGTGCGGCGTTAGCATTTGGCCTAGCAGCACTACTTATTATTACCCACCCTTTTACCTTGCCCCTCGCAATTAGCTGGGTAGCCGCCGACCCGCAAGTGGCCGAGCTAGCGGCACAATATGCCTCTATACGTATTTACGCCGCCCCAGCGGTGCTGGGTACCTATGTGCTTAGCGGTTGGCTACTTGGCTTACAAAAACCGGTTTACACGTTAATTATTACTGTGGCGATAAACACAATAAATATAGCCTTAGATTACGTGTTTATTCTTAAATTTAACTGGGGTAGCCAAGGTGCCGCTGCGGCCTCGGTATGCGCAGATTACTTAGGCTTTGTAATTGCCCTGTTTTGTTTTTACTACAGCGCCAAGCAAATACAGCTATTTAAGCGCGCCCCAAATTGGCGGTGGCTAAGCGCGCTGCGGCAAGGCAATTGGCGCAAGCTTATGGGTATAAACCGCGATTTATTTATTCGCACTGCCATACTGCTGTTTGTGTTTAACTTTTTTACCGCACAAGGTGGCGACCTAGGGCAAACCACGCTCGCCGCCAACGCCATTCTTATTCAGCTTATGTTTTTAAGCACCTACGCCCTAGATGGCTACGCCCACGCAGCAGAAACCCTTGCCGCCAATGCCATAGGCGCCAAAAACCTACACAAACTGCACAACACTAGCATTGCCGCTTGCAGTACAGCAGGGTTTATTGCGGTATTTATGGCCGTTGTGTTTTGGTTTGGTCAGCCGTTTTTTATTTGGCTTATGACAGACATCCACGAAGTAAAACAGGCAGTGGCCCAGTATTATATTTGGCTATGCATAATGCCCATCGTGGCCGTGTGGTGCTATTTGTTTGACGGTATTTTTATTGGTGCGGGAAAAACGCGCGCGCTGCGCAATTGGATGCTTGCAGCCGTATTGCTGGTATTTTTACCCAGCTGGTGGCTACTGCAACCGCTTGCCAATCACGGCCTGTGGATAGCATTTGTGGTATTTCATATTGCTCGCAGCATTAGCCTAGGCTACGAATATTATCGCTGCACTGTGCGCAATAGTTGGTTTGCTACCTCTAGCAATGTGGACGCTTGTTGAAAACAAAATGGGGTTGTTCGATCCCCCCTTCAGACAGATGACAAACTTGCCCAAAGTAACACAGCGAGTAAATTCTTAGAATGATCAAGTTCTTCGCAAAAATAGTAGAGGGGTTGAACAATCAACCCCTCTTTAACATTCCTTCGTTTAAACCTTAACTACAATCCCTCAAAACAACCTCGCTTAATGTGTTAAACGAGGTTTATATTACCTACCATTAATGTACGCCGTTATTACTTAAGGCGCACTTGGGCCTACATCACTTGCGGTAAGCGGTGTTGGCTTATTAATAGTTGGCTCGCTAGATAACACAACAACTTCCGAAGCACCTAATGAACCGCCAGCAACCGCTACAGCAGAACCTGTTGCGTAAGCCTGGTTGCCCGACCAAGTGTTAGAAGATTGATTAGCGTGATTGTTAAATAATATACCGTCACTACCGCTAACTACGTTGTTAGTAATGGTGATATTGGTGGGCATTTTGCTGTACTTGTCGCCGCCTACATGAATGCCGCCACCTAAACTATTAACAATAACGTTATCGTAAACCTGCACATTAGTAGACACTTCGTGGCTATCGTTACCCGAGCTTTCTGAGGTATCACCCGAATCCACTAAAATTGGGCGTCTCCAGCTAAGCCCTGTTAGGCCTTCCATATAGTTGTTGTGAATAGTATGACCCGCGCCGTACACGCGCACACCGCCTGTTTCATAGTTATCATTAGCAACCGACGCACCAGAACCTACACCGTAAAAATAGTTGCCATAAGCTTGGTTGTTCGAACCTAAACGGAACGACAAGGAACCCATGGAGTTTTTGAAGGTGTTGTAGCGGAAAATATTGTTAGAGGTTTTAACTGTAACAATTTCGTTTTCGCCATCGCAGTTCTCGAAAAGGTTGTACTCAACAATATTGTTGGTTACTACGTCTTGCGAATCGGCAATACCCATTGCAATTACTTCACGATCCGAATCACCCGCTGGTACACCGTCCACAAGGTATGGCGCAATGTTTTTAAAGTGGTTGTGATGGATGTGAATATTTTTACTCATCAACGGGTCGTCGAACTGGGTTTTAATGTAGCTACCCGTAATTTTGGTACCACTGCGGTCACCTAAATTTTTATCGCGGAACTCGTTGTAAGCAATTTCAATATATTGGCTGGCTTGAGTCATCACTAAAGACGTTTGGCTTTCGGTAACGTTTTTGTGATCAAACAAGTTGCGCAATATTTTGATGTTGGTGGAGTTCACAATCTTTAACAGCGTGCTCTCGTCGTTAGGACCAAACACAAAACCCTGCAAACTAATGTTATTACAGTTAGTAAGGGTTGCATTGGTTAACGTGGTGCCGCCAATAGAGTTTGCGCGAATTAACACAGGTGAATTAAAGCTAATATTTTTTATCGATATTTCACCGGAGCCAGTAACCACAATTTCGTCGCCACCAGACACCGTCGCCAATACATCGTTTAGCGAATCGGGTGTTGCGGTATAAGTATTACCTGGTACACCGCCATTCGACGAGCTAGAACTTGAAGAACTGCTTGAGCTACTAGAACTAGACGAACTGCTAGAAGAGCTAGACGAGGAACTTGAAGAGCTGCTTGAACTAGATGAACTGGTTGAGCTAGATGAACTCGATGAGCTGCTTGAAGAACTGCTCGAACTACTAGAACCACCACTAGCTGCAACACTCATCTCGGTGATTGAGTTCCAGCTGTTGGCACTGTTGCCATAACCAACGTAGCGAATGTAGCGCGCGTTAACAGGTGAGAATGAAAAAGGCTCCAAGCTTACAGAAGAACCTGAACTGTGTGCACCAGCCACTACACGGGTCCAGTTCGAACCATCGGTACTGGCTTCTATATCAAAATTAGCACTGCGTTGATTACCTTTAAAGAAAGCAATATTTACAGTGCCAACCACTTGCGTAGCACCAAGATCTAAGCGCAACCACTGGCCATTGCCATTGGCGGACCAACGGGTGTTTAGGTCGCCATCAAGTACGTTACCGGCCACATTGCCATCATCGGCACTGGCGCTTGCACTTAAACTACCGCCACCGGTATTGCCGTCATCAACCACTGAAGTATCTATATCAACTTCGGTGATACTGTTCCAGCTGTTAGATGAATTGCCGTAACCAACAATTTGTACGTACTGACCTATCGAGTCAGATAGGGAGATAGTTTGTTGATCTGCCGTACTGCTTGGCTGCGTACCGCTGAATACGGTATTCCAGTTTTGGCCATCTCCTGATGTTAAAACGTCAAAGCTCGCGTTGCGCTGATCGCCTTTGTAAAACGCAATATCTAAAGATTCAATATTGTAGCTAGTGCCAAGGTTGTAGCGAATCCACTGGCCGCTACCATTGGCAGACCAACGCGTGGATAAATCATTATCTAATGTGTTGCTAGGCCCATTGCCATCATCGGTGGACGCTTCAACAGAAACTGGGTCTGCTGCATACGCCGTTGATACCTGCATGGCCATTAACATGGGTGCCAACCACTTGATCGACTGGGTTAGTTTTGTGCTCATTGTCTCGTTCCTGCTTATTATTATTTTTCGCGCACACGCCAGCGGGCCGAAAATTCCACTTTTGTAAGCGAAACCGACAGCCGGACGCACATTTGGTATATAAATTAATTACAAAATAGCTTAAACCAATTCCATGTGTGTTTTTGTAATTGAAAATGCCCACAATGCCAGGCATTTCGTTGAAAGGTAAATCTACATCGCGAGGCCAAAAATAGGTTTTAGCCTTTATTTATTAGGGTTTTGTGGACTACAACAACCGTACCAACGAGCTTTTAGAGTAGCACACGGCTTTAGCCAACACCAAAGCTTAACCAGTAATTTGTGACAGATACACTCTAATTTCATACTTTGTGCGTATAAAAAAGCTTCTAATATTGGGTAAAAACCAAGTTAAAAAACGCACTATTGGTTAACCAAATATACTACCACTCATTTTGTAACATTCCGCCACATGGAGTATCTTAGATAGGTTGCGCAAGGTATTCGTAAAGGAACAAACCGATACCCCAATAAAGAGAGTAAGCGGTAAAAGTAACTACAGAATTGAAAATGCTTTTAAAAAAGTGGCGCCTTAGTCTTTAGTAATCTATGCGCTTGTAAAACCAATAAAGTAGGTTATTTTTATAGTATGCAACTGCATCCCTCGCGGATGTCACTTCATTAACCTAAGGACTCAACCGGACAACAGCACGCCTAGCAGTTGCTAAAGAACTAAAACTATTATGAGCGAGTCAAGAATTTTGCATATTCGAGAATCTATTGCTGTAGCTCGAAAAATTGAAAGCGAAAAGCATACTTTAGAGCGATACTTGGTCAGTAAAATTCCTATGCTGCACCGCGCAATAGCTTTGCCTGAAGAAAACCCCGAAAGCGCCCTTCTCGAATTTGTGACTCGATACATAGAGCATGTACCAGACTTCATTGAGGCCTTAACAGCACTTACCAAAGAAGCGGGTATTTACGAATACACACAATCGTTTTTAACTATTGCAGAAGACTATTTTATTCGGCCACCAGAATTAGTTGGCGAACACTCTGGGTTGCACCAATTAATAGATGAAGCTTATTTAGCCCACAGGCTTCTCGAAGAGGTAAACGATAGAGTAATGATGGCCTGTGGCATGCCGTTGGCCCCCATGGATATGACGCTGTCAAATTTGGTTATACACGAGCTATTAGGCGATGAATTTGCAAACCAACTCGACTTAGCTGTGCACTACTCCATCGAAGCCCTATTCCAGACCGACAATTTCTTTAACGAAGAGTCATTTAAAAACTATATTGCCAAATTTCGCAAGGCGGGATGGGAAACAACGATTAAAGACTGGCCATGCTTAGCGGGCGATTCTGCTATTAGGCTAAACATGAGTGATGACTACGCCGGCGCAGCTGTTCATTAAACTGCGCCAACTTCAGCCTATTTTTTGGGCGGAAAATCCAATATTTGAACCTGCGATTGTACTTCTTCTTCGGTGACATTTACCCGAGTTGTTAATTCGCGCTGCACCGGCTTAAAGTGCATTTCATCGCTAAAACCACAACTAATGCACTCGCGTATATCTACACCGTCTTTTTTGTACATAACGGTTTTATCCATTTTTGCACAGCGCGGACACACCGCGCCGGCTATAAAACGTTTTTTAATTTCTGTCACGCTGCTACCTCTACAATGCCAGAATGGCGCAAAAGCGGGTCCACACTGGGTTTTCTACCGCGGAAATTCTCAAACAATACCATCGCCTGCTGTGAACCGCCCTGCTCTAATATACTGTGCAAAAAGCGCTTGCCGGTTGCTTCGTTAAGTACACCTTCTTCTTCAAACGCCGCGAACGCATCGGCCGATAACACCTCTGCCCACTTATAGCTGTAATAACCCGCCGCATAACCACCGGCAAAAATATGTGTAAAACTGTTTTGGAATTTATTAAAGCTGGGTGGAACAATTACCGAAACTTTATCGCGAATAGTATCTAACACACTTTGCACATCGCTAAATTGTTCAGTGCCAAAATCTTTATGCAACACAAAATCAAATAAAGAAAACTCTAACTGACGTACCATTTGCATAGCCGATTGAAAGTTACGGCCGGCAATCATGTTATTAAGCATGTCTTCTGGCAAAGGTTCGTTGGTGGCGTAGTGGCCAGAAATTAACGGCAGTACTTCTTTTTCCCAGCAGAAGTTTTCCATAAATTGACTGGGCAACTCAACGGCATCCCACGCTACGCCATTAATGCCGCTTACTGCTGGGATATCTATTTGGGTAAGCATGTGGTGCAAGCCGTGACCAAACTCATGGAATAATGTGGTCACTTCGTCGTGGGTTAATAACGCAGGCTTATCGCCAACGGGGCCATTAAAATTACAGGTTAAAAATGCAACCGGTTTTTGCAAGCCCTCTGCCGTTTTGCGACGAATGCGGCCATCGGCCATCCACGCGCCACCGCGTTTTTTCTCGCGGGCGAATAAATCCCAGTAAAAACTGGCAATTAACGTATCGTTGCGATAAATATCGAAATAACTTACATCTGGGTGGTAGGTGTCTGATTCGGTATTTTCTTGAATACGCACATCAAATAGTTTCTCTACCAACGTAAACATACCCGCCTGTACTTTTTGTAGCGGAAAATATTCACGCAATGCTTCTTGTGAAACGTTAAAGGTTTTTTCTTTTAGTTTTTCCGACGCGTAAGCCACATCCCATGCGTTTAATTCATCTAGGCCGAGTTCGGTTTTAGCAAACTGCTCAAGTGTAGCTTTCTCTTTTGCGGCTTGTGGTTTGGCCTTTGCGGCTAGGTCTTCTAAAAAGCCAATTACTTGCTCGGTGCTCTCTGCCATTTTGGGAGCAATAGATACTTCGGCATAATTATTAAACCCTAACAGTTGCGCTTTTTCTAAGCGCAGAGCAAGAATTTTTTCTATCAGCGGGGTGTTGTCCCATTTTGCTTTTTGCTCATCCGCTACTGGGCTTTCGCTCGAGGCGCGGGTGGCAAACGCGCGGTACATTTCTTCGCGCAGCGCTCGGTTATCGGCGTGAGTTATTACTGCCAAGTAAGACGGGATATCAAGTGTGAATACCCAGCCTTGCACATCTTTCTTTTTGGCTGCATTGGCCGCAGCTTCTTTCGCCATTGCAGGAATACCTGCTAAGTGTGCTTCGTCGGTTACCTGTTTGTACCAACCTTGCGTTGCATCCATCACGTTGTTGGCAAACTGTGTAGTTAGGCTAGATAGCTCAGATTGAATTTCGGTAAAACGCGCTTGCTGTTCGGCCTCTAGAGCAACACCCGCTAAGCGAAAATTGCGCAGCGCATTTTCTACAGTTTGCTTTTGGGCTTGGCTGAGGCTGCTAAAATATGGCTCTTGGGCCAGCGCCTCGTAGGCTTGATAAAGCGCTTTGTTTTGACCTATTTTGGCATAGTACTGGGTAAGCAATTGCTCCCCCGCCTCGTAAGCTTCGCGCAACTCATCACTGTTAGCTACTGAGTTTAGATGGCTCACTACCGCCCAAGCCTTGTCTAACTTATCGCTTTTTTCATCTAAGGGTGCCACTAGGGTTTCCCAGGTTGGCGTACCCTCTTGCGCAAGCACTTCGGCTAAAGTTTGCTCATTTTCTTTAATAATTGTTTCTACTGCATTCACCACATGTTCAGGCTTAACAGTAGAAAATGCTGGCAAGTTCTGATGATTTAACAAAGGGTTAGACATACCTTAGGGTTTCCTTATAGGGTGCGGCATACTAACTATGCCTTAGGTGCATGCAAGAATTTTAGCAGCTTTGTGTTGCGACGCATTGGCCTAGTAAATGCCAAGCGCGATAATGACCGTTTAGCTGATTAGATAACCCAAATATGGAGGCCACAGTGGCAAATTCCAACCCAGTACGCACTTTTAAAAATATTACCCCCAGCCTTGGTGAGCGAGTGTTTGTCGACCCAGCTGCTGTGGTTATCGGCGATGTGCATTTAGGTGAAGACGCTTCGGTTTGGCCCTGTGCGGTAATACGCGGTGATATGCACCGTATTCGTGTGGGCGCGCGCACCAGCGTGCAAGATAACGCCATTTTGCATATTACCCACGCCAGCAGCTTTAACCCCGACGGCTGGCCGCTAATTATTGGCGACGATGTAACGATTGGCCACGGCGCGTGTCTACATGGGTGTACAGTTGGCAATAAAGTGCTGGTAGGTATTGGTGCAACGGTATTAGACGGCGCCATTGTGGAAGATGAAGTCATTATCGGCGCAGGCAGCTTAGTGCCACCCGGCAAGCGCTTACAAAGTGGCTTCCTGTATGTGGGCAGTCCCGTCAAGCAAGCTCGTCCACTTAAAGATTCTGAAAAAGCCTTTTTCGCCTACTCAGCGCAAAATTATGTGAAGTTGAAAGATGAATATTTAGGGGATAGCTAACAGATTACAGATTACCCGTAATTGTGGAGTTGAATTTTATAGCACTAGGAGTTTTTTATGTTTAAGCCTTTGTATGGGTTGGTTTTTGTTGCTGCGTTTAGTGGTATGGGGGTTGTTGCACAGCCCGAGATTAAAGGCTCGCCTGAAGAGCTGCGCCAGTTTTTACACCCGCGCGACAATACAGTTTCGCTTACCGGGCAGGCTGAAAAAACGGCCTATAGTGATAAAGCCATTATTGAATTAATGGTTACTACCGAGAGTAAAACCCTTTCTAAATCTATTGAAGATAACAATGCAGTAAGGCAAACACTGGTTAAAGCGTTAATAGCAGGCGGTATTGCTGCCGATGAAATAAACAACGCTAAGTTTTCTTCGTCGCCACAGTATGGCTGGTTTGGCAGTAAGCCAGATAGCTTTGAGGTGAATAACCGCGTATCGGTAGGGGTAACCAGCGAGGCGCACTTTTTGTTGGTGTCTAAGTTGGCCGATGCGCAAAAAGAAATTAACGTCGTTAATACGCGCTTCGAACATACCAAGAAAGACGAGCTTAAAAACGAAGTGCGCAAAATGGCAATGGATAAGATTCTAGAGCAAAAAGCCTTTTACGAAAAAAGCTTAAACGTAAAATTGGTGGCCATTGCATTTAACGACGGCGATGTGGGTTTTACCGGCATGCGCCAAGAGCGCGCCATGGCACCGGCAAAAGTTAAACTGCAAAGCCTTGCCGAACACGATACCGCAGCACCCGCACAGAGTACGGGTTTTGACGAGGTTAAATACCACGCCAATATCTATGTGCAATATGTGGTAGCGAGCGAAAGTAAGTAATTGCTTAGGGCTTGTTGATTAGTTATTAACGATCAGTATTTAGCGATTCGCATTGGTTTTGTTATCCAGCACAACTGTACGACAAACGCCGTAAAGGACTATGGCGTTAAGTATGTGCCACACAAAGTGCGTGCCGAACGGTACAAACTGGCAAGACGCAAGGTCGACACTTCTAAAAATTAAACTCACAAAAAATAGCCCCGCCATCAAATACAGTAATTGCGGTTCACGGGGTGCGTGGTCTTTGTGGTAGATACCAAGCAGAGTAATCACTAAAAGCGGGCCCAAGTACCCCATAGAGCCGGGCGTAGGGTCAGGCAGCATAGAAAATACCACCGATAAAAACAGGTAACCCAAGGTAAGCACAAAACGCACGGCAGGTCTCACCCGCATAATGCGCTTTAAATATAACCACAGCCATACTAGCTGCAACGTCATAATTGGCAGCACATCTAGCGACTGCGCGAACGGCGTAGCAAAGGTGTGAAACACCGTGCTGCCAATAGCAATGCACACCATAAGTACAGCAAGCACACCGTTACCTAAGCCGATAGAGTCGCGACTTAACTTTTGTGCATGGCGCCAAAAGCACACTGCCGCCACCACAAAAAACAGGTTGGTAAGCGCGTTAATTGGCTCGTTAAGTAAGCCTTGTGCTGTTCGTTCGCAGTAATGATCTATCAAAACTGTGCCTTTTGGACTAACGCTTTATGAGCTGGGTGGCGCTAGTTTATATGATTGATTGTTGCATTATATCGGATGATATACATGCCAGACAGGTTAGTCTCGCGGCGTTAACAACAAATCACCTTGCACTTGATCTAACTGAAAGTGGAAATGGCCGAGAATATTCATGCCTAACAACCCGTCCACATCGTTGCTAAGTGTCATCTCTGCTACTTCTACATTGTTTAAGGTGTAGGGCCCAATTCTAATTTCTTCCACTTCATAGGTGGATGCACTGGTAATACCGTTAGCGGTGTTAAAGTGGCGCCGGCCTTTGTAGCGCACCCGCGTACGATTGTGCAAT
The DNA here is from genome assembly GCF_000013665.1 of Saccharophagus degradans 2-40. Lineage (NCBI taxonomy): Bacteria > Pseudomonadati > Pseudomonadota > Gammaproteobacteria > Cellvibrionales > Cellvibrionaceae > Saccharophagus > Saccharophagus degradans. The sequence goes on along the minus strand of NC_007912.1, from coordinate 31,548 downwards.
GTTTGTAATTTTTCGGGTGAGACTGTAGTAATACTAGCACCTGTATCCAATAGCAGGTTTACATCTACCTGCCCACCTAAGCGCAAGGGCACCAAATAGTGGGCACCGTGCTGGGCGAGGTTAACTATGGCATCAAAACCTGTAATTTCGGGGGTTATTTTTTCGCCCTTCTCATGGGCAGCATAAAGGCGGGCAACCTTGTTGCTTACACCCGGTGTGTTTCTATGTTTTGCCAATAGGGTTTTGGCAATATCGGGAAACCCATTATGAAAGTAGATTTCGGCTAACAGTATTTGCTGCTTTGGTGTGGCGAGATCGCGGTCGAGTAGGTCTTCCAAAAACATTTGCACTTGAGCCCAGCGGCCCTTGTTGCTTAGGTAACTTACGGTGTGCTCAACAAAACGCGACAGCCTTTCTTGCACTAATTGGCCTTTACCCACCCCTTCGGCATAGCTTTTTGCCAGTTGAAATACCGTAAGCGCTTCACCCAACTCGTTTTGCTTAGCGTGAAAATCGGCCACCAACACCAAGACTTCAATATCGCTGTAGTAAGCCTGTAGTACCGCATCGCTCAGCCCGGTAAAGGCATTGGTATTGTTAGATGCCAAATACATTTTGAGTTGATCGAGTAAGGTGGAGCGAAAAATGGCGAGATCTTCGGGGTAAAAGGTTTCAACCTCTATGTATACCTCTAGCGCTTCGCTGTATTTGCGTTTGTTAATTAGCTCAATAAAAGCTTCTAGGCGCGTGTCGTTCTGCACAAACTCATTTTCGCCGCTTGAGCTAGCTGCGAGCTTGGGTTCTTGCGCGGAAGGAAATTGCAGTACAAGATCGGGCTGACTGGTGCCGGCATCGGCCGCAGGATGAGGGTTAACAGCGGGGTTAGGCGCGCGCTGCGATATGGTTGAGGGGTGTGGCGCTGTGGGAATAAACGATGTAGTTACCCACCAACCAATGGCAACACCCACACTCAGCGCGCAAAAGTCGCGCGCGTAGCGATGGGTCCACCAGCCGCCGTTTACTGACTTTGACGCAATGCCGCCATCACTGGCGCTATATCGGGCCTTATGCCTCGCCATAGATAGAAACTCTCTGCTGCCTGGCCAACTAGCATGCCTAGGCCATCTGCGGTTGCTGCGGCGCCATGGTTTTGTGCCCATACCATAAAGGGCGTTGGTTCTGCGCCATAAACCATGTCGTACACGCAGCTAGTGTTTGTAATTACTGCTGGCGGTATAGGGGGTAAATCACCGGTCAAACTGGTGGACGTACCGTTAATAATCACATCAAACGCCGAGCAGCTTCCGCCCTCTGCTGCGCTAAGTTCCCCGTAACCGGCACCGCGTATATTACCCATACTCGCAAAGCGCGCCGCCAGCTCTTCGGCTTTGCTAGCCGTGCGATTAACTATGAGCACCTCGGCTGGGTTTTGTTCCATTAACGGTAGCAGTATGCCACCTACGGCACCACCGGCACCTACAATTAGCACTTTGCGGCCGCTTAAGGTCCAGTTTAGGTTATCTGTAATGTCGTTAATTAAGCCTACACCGTCGGTATTTTCGCCTAAAATGCTGCCATCTTCGCGTTTTATTAGGGTATTTACTGCACCGGCAGAAAGCGCTCTTGGGCTTAACTCATCGGCAAAATTGTAGGCATCTTGTTTGAACGGCATGGTGATATTTATGCCTTTGCCCTGGCCTGCAAAAAAAGTCTTGGCCGCTGCATCAAACTCACCCGGCTCTAATAATTGGCGGCTGTATTCCAGCTGCTGCTCGGTTTGGGCGGCAAACATGGTGTGAATAAGGGGCGATTTTGATTGGGCAATAGGGTTGCCCACAACCATATAGGTATCCATGTCGTTTCTCGTTAAATAATGTGGGCTATTCAGCCCAGTCTTGCGGCTGCAAATAATGTTCGTATAAACGCGCTTCTGGTGTATTGGGCTGTGGTTGCCAATCGTATTCCCAGCGCACAAGGGGCGGTAAGCTCATAAGAATAGACTCTGTGCGACCACCGGTTTGTAAGCCGAATAGCGTACCGCGATCGTACACCAAATTAAATTCCACATAACGACCGCGACGGTAGAGCTGAAAATCCCGTTGCGCTTGGTTATAGGGCTCGTCTTTTCTGCGCTCTACAATGGGCACATAGGCTTGGGTGTAGCTGTCGCCCACAGCCTGCATAAAAGCAAAGCTCTGGTCAAAGCCCAGCTCATTCAGGTCGTCAAAAAATAAACCACCCACACCGCGCGGCTCATCGCGGTGTTTCAAGTAAAAGTATTCATCACACCATTTTTTGTAGCGCGGGTATTTATCTTCACCAAAAGGCGCGCAAGCGGCCTTGGCCGTATTGTGCCAGTGGCGACAGTCTTCATCGTTGCCGTAATAAGGGGTTAAATCATAACCACCACCAAACCACCAAACAGGCTCGGCGCCCTCTTTTTCGGCGATAAAAAACCGTACATTGGCGTGGCTGGTTGGTACATGTGGGTTATTGGGGTGAATAACCAGCGATACCCCCATTGCTTCGAAACTGCGGCCGGCAAGCTCTGGCCTGTGCGCAGTAGCCGATGCAGGCATTGAGGAGCCGTGCACGTGGGAAAAGTTTACCCCACCTTTTTCTATTACGGCGCCATTGGTGAGCACCCTAGAGCGACCGCCGCCGCCTTCTGGCCTTTGCCAAGAATCTTCAACAAAAGTTTCTTTGCCGTCCACCGCAGCCAAGACTTGGCAGATTTTGTCCTGCAGGTTTAATAGGTAGGCTTTAACGGCTTGCTTATTGGATGCAGTCATAATTTGCGCTTATTTTTATGTATTGATTTCGGGTGATATACCTAGGCGCGTATAATCGCGTCTGTATACAAATCGCGTATTACCGATGGCGTGCTGCGCCCGCCCACCACGCCAGTCGCGTAGGATAAAGCTTCTTTTGCAAAATAGCGACGCACCTGCATTTGGCTTTTAGCGGCACTTAGCCCCATAGGGTTGGCCGAAGTAGACACAATGGGCCCACCAAAACCTTCGCACAGGGCTTTAACAATTGGGTGATTACTCACTCTTACGGCGACAGTGGCGTGCTTGCCTGTAACCATGGGCGATACGCGCCCTTTATGCGGTATAAGCCAGGTGTTGGCACCCGGCCAGCTGGCTTCAAGCTTTTGGTAGTATTCTGGCTCTAGGTCGTGCAGCAAAAAATCCAGCTGCTCAATAGATGCCGCCACCAATATAAGGCCTTTGTGAACTGGGCGTTTTTTAAGGCGTAAGATTTTTTCTACAGCATGGTCGTTGTCTGGGTCGCAACCCAAGCCCCATACCGCTTCTGTTGGGTAAGCAATTACACCACCTTGCAACAAGGTGCGTACACACTGAGTCAACTTGGGTACAGCTCGCCAATTATTCATAGGTACCATTAATTTGTAGTCGTCATTTGTATTAGGGCACGACGCAGTATGCCAATTCAGTTTGGCCAATCTGTTTGTGTGCAAAAAGTAAGAATGTGCCTGTTACCCTTATACAACCGCCTTTTACAACCCTATAGGAAAAGCTGTAAAGGTAAACTCACTAACAGCTAGCTTACAGGCGAAGTATTAGGAACATGCTTAGAAAGTCGGCAAAAATACGCTAAATGGGGGCTAAGAACAAGGGTGCTAGCTAGCGAAGTATAAGCGATTGGCCACTAGCGCAACCGCATATAGCCTGCACCCAAGTTGGCCACTAAGCCTTTTAGCTCCATGGTGAGCAAACAAGACATAACTTCGCCAATGGGCTTTTTGGTGCGCTCGGCTAAAGCGTCGATGGGGGTTGGGCTGTAATCTAGTTTTGCCAGTACATCGTCTTCTAAATCGTTAGCTATAAGCTCGTCGTGTTTTGGCAAACTATTTTCTGCGGGCTGCTTGTAAATATCTAATAAATCGCGCTGGCGCGATAAGAAGCCGCCTAGCTCATCGACAATATCTTGCGAGGTTTCTACCAACTTGGCGCCTTCTTTTATTAATGCGTGGCAACCACGACTTAAAGGGTTGTGGATGGAGCCAGGCACCGCAAACAACTCTCTGTTTTGCTGCAATGCATAGCGCGCAGAGATAAGAGAGCCACTTTTTACCGCCGCTTCGACCACCACCACACCAAAACTTAAACCGCTAACTATACGGTTTCGCTGTGGAAAGTTTTGCGGTTGTGGGTCGGTACCCAAGGGGAACTCACTTACTATTGCACCACCGTTAGCAATAATTTCGCTAGCTAATGCGCTATTGCGCTGGGGGTAAACGCTATCTATGCCGGTACCAATTACTGCAATGGTACGGCCTTTAACTTTAACGGCGCCCTCGTGCGCGGCGGCATCAATACCCATAGCCAAGCCACTGGTAATGGTAAAACCCGATTTTGCCAAATCGGAGCCAAAGGCCTGAGCAGTGTCGCGGCCAGCAGGCGTGGGCTTGCGGCTGCCCACAATGGCCACCTGAGGAAAGTTTAAACTCGCCGGGCAACCTTTGACGTACAGCAATGGCGGCGTACGTTTTATTTCGCGCAGTAACTCTGGGTAGGCGGTGTGGTCAGTATCTACTAGGGTAATGTCGTTTTTTTGCAGCCAATCCATATCCCGCTGCACCTGCTGCACAGCCATAGAGGCAGATTTTTGGCTGCGTACCAACGCTAGGGTATCGAGGGCTTCTTGCGAGAGAAATGGTTTAAGTGCTTCGGGTGAGGCTTGCAGCGCAGAGTGTATGCTAGGAAAGCGATCTAACAACTGCCAGTATGTGGCCGCACCTACACCTGGTAGGCGAGTAAACAGTATGAGCTCTTCAATTGAACTAAGCATATTTTCATCCGTGATTGGTTTACAGCCGTTGAGAATACCTTTTATTAAGGTTACCAACGCTTACCCTTTATTGTCATTATGCTTCGAGCATTTTGGCGGCCCTAGTGCCTTTTTTACGCCTAAAGTACAAATAAAAACGCCAGCTTTCGCTGGCGTTTTTATTTGTATGACAACTACTTATGGGTTGCGTACTTTATCTTTTACCGAAATGCCGCGCTCCGCTTCTAATATTAAGCCAAAGCTTACTTTCTCGAAGGTGCGGAAAATCATCAAAACACCGGCACGCTCATCGGGCAAAGTTACTCTATCTTTACTCACTCGGTCGCGTATAACACCGCCACGCTTGTAAACGGCAAGTACCGTGCCTGCTGTCATGCCTTCGCGCTCGCCGCGGTTTATAACAACAACGTCCATTTTACCCACTTGGGTTAAACCGCCTTCAACCGCCAAAATGACACCTTCGGTTTCGGTGTTAGGGGCCGATGGGAAGAAAGTCGAGTCGATGGGGCGTTCTTCTTGGCGCAAGAAGCGGTCGCCGATACGCACTTCTTCTGTGGTGCGAGAAACACTTAAGGTGCCAATTTCAATATCGTCTTTTGCATCGTTATCGTCTTCTACACGCATTAATGATGCAGTAGCGATATCGAGCGCCTGTACACCCAAAATCTCTTTGGTTTCTGGGTCTTTAAAGATTTCACCCTGACGGTAAATACCGTACACCGTGCCGCGCTCGGCAAAATTGCCGCGACCGTAGATTTTATCGCCAGCGCCTACCAATAAGTGCTGATCTAAACCAGAAAGCACATAGGGCGCGCCTACAAAATCGTTTTCGCCAACCACGCGGCTGCGTGACAAAAAGCTGTTAATTTTTTCGAGCGGGATCGTTTCAATGGCCTCTTCAGCAGATAAAACGCGCGCCTGAGGCGACATTTTATAAACGCGGCCGCTGGTATCGAGCGTTAAACGTGGTTTGCCATCTACATAGATCAAGCGAATTACGTCGCCAGGGTAGATAAGGTGCGGGTTTTCAATTTGGGCATTTACATGCCAAATTTCTGGCCACATCCAAGGATTCTTAAGGAAGGTCGCGGAAATATCCCACAGCGTGTCCCCTTTAACTACTGTATGGGTCGCTGGGATCTCATCGCGAAGTTGAGGCTGTTCCGCGTAGGCTTGAGTGGCGACTTGCGCAGATAAGGCGATGGCAGAAAGCACGCCAAGCAAGTATTTTTTCATCTCATTGTTCCTGTTAAATTCGGCGCTGACGCTAAGGAGCGTTATAATCATTGGTTCCACAACTGGCAGACCAGTATAATGAACCGATTAGCAACATGAATGTTGCACTAAAATTAATGCATCGTTACTAGCCTAGCAGAGCCGATCATATTGGCTGAAACACCAGCGCTCACAGCATGCCAAAACAGTATAACTCCTGTTTGATCATAATGTTAGCAGCGAAACTTAGCTAGTTACTAGAAGTTTGTCACGTAATCAACAACTGTATATGGCTTAAACCATGGCTTTACTCCCAATTTTAGAGTTTCCCGACCCGCGCTTGCGTACAATTGCCAAGCCAGTAGCAAAAGTAGACCAACGCATTCGAACACTTATCGACGATATGTTCGAAACAATGTACGACGCACCGGGTATTGGGTTGGCTGCCACCCAGGTGAATGTGCACGAACAGGTTTTAGTGATAGATTTAGGCGAAGAAACCAAAGAGCCTATGGTATTTATTAACCCCTCTATCGAAATTCTAGACCAAGAACACTACGAATACGAAGAAGGCTGTTTATCGGTGCCGGGGTTTTACGAACAGGTTTCTCGCCCCAAGCATATTCGAGTTACCGCGTTAGACCGCGACGGCAAGGAATTTGTGATCGAACCTGAAGGCCTGCTGGCAGTGTGTGTGCAACACGAAATGGATCATTTGAACGGCAAGCTATTTGTAGATTATGTATCCAATATCAAGCGCCAGCGCATTCGCAAAAAACTAGAAAAGCAGCACCGCCAAGCTGCGCAATCTGTCGGCTAGTTCGCACAGTCTCCACTGCGCGCTCTAACTGGGCGCGCTGTTAGCGCAAGCCGCGCACCACCCAGAGCCAGTTAGATATGCCCCAACACCATTCGCTTAACATTGTTTTTGCCGGCACCCCTGAGTTTGCCGCCCGCCATTTAGAAGCCCTACTGCAAAGCCCCCACAATATAGTGGCAGCTTATACCCAGCCAGACCGACCCAAAGGGCGCGGTAAAAAACTTACCGCCAGCCCAGTTAAAGACGTTGCCCAAGCCGCTGGCGTACCGGTGTACCAACCAATCAATTTTAAAAGCGAAGAAGATCAAGCTGCACTGGCGGCATTAAAACCCGACATTATGGTAGTGGTAGCCTACGGCTTGTTGTTACCGCAAGTAGTACTCGATACACCTACTTTAGGCTGCATTAATGTGCACGGCTCTTTGTTGCCAAGGTGGCGCGGCGCGGCGCCTATTCAGCGTTGTATTGAGGCGGGCGACACCGAAACCGGCATTACCATTATGCAAATGGACGCAGGCCTAGACACAGGCGATATGTTGTTAAAAACCGTGTGTGATATTAAAGCTGACGAAACCGCGGCCACTTTGCACGACAAGCTTGCTGAAATGGGCCCACCCGCATTGTTATCGGCCCTGCATATGCTGGCTTCCGATACCGCCGAGCCAGAAGCGCAAGATAACAGCCTCGCAACCTACGCCCACAAATTGCTCAAACCCGAAGCCGCAATTAATTGGCAAATAGACGCCAGCGAAATACACCGTCGCATACGCGCGTTTAACCCGTTCCCTATATGTAATAGCGAATTGCAGCCAGCCGATGCCGAGCCAATGGTGGTAAAAATTTATCAAGCGCAGTTAGCCAATGGCAAGGGCGCACCGGGCGCAATACTAAACGCCAACAAAGCGGGCATCGAAGTGGCCTGCGGTAGCGGCTCGATTGTTATCACCAGCCTGCAATTGCCCGGCAAAAAACCAATGGATGCGGCATCGTTTTTAAACGGCTTTGGCCATTTGGTAAACCCGCCCGCTCGCTTTGGCACACTGTAATCGCACCTTTAACCATTAGGATTCCCCTTGGCAAAATCGCCTAACAAACGCATTACCAACCTTCGCGCCCTTGCCGCTATGACCTTAGCACCGGTTATTAGCGGCAGCCGCTCGCTCTCGACCATTTTAGATAAAGCCTTGGATGCAGTAGAGCCAAAAGAAAGGCCGCTAATGCAAACACTGTGCTTAGGCAGCTTGCGTGTATTCCCTAAAATTGACCTAATTGCGCGAAAGTTACTGCAAAAACCATTTAAAAGTCGCGATAACGACGTATATGCGCTAATTGTGCTGGGTATTTACCAAATGGATTACCTGCGCACCCCCGACCACGCGGCCATTGGCGAAACAGTAGAAGCCGCCAAAGCGCTAAACAAGCCTTGGGCCAGCAAGCTTATTAATGGTGTGCTGCGCAATTACCAGCGCGAGAAAGTGGCCCTGCAACACAAGCTAAACGGCAGCATGGCTTTTCAACACGCCCACCCACAGTGGTTTATCGATTTAGTGCGCGCCGACTGGCCGCAAGATTGGCAAGCTATTTTGGCAGCTAACAACCAACAGCCACCAATAACATTGCGCGCCAATAAACGTCACTGCGATCAAAAAACACTTTTAGAAGCGCTGCACAAGGCCGAAGTTGGCGCTCACTTATGTGAGTATTCTCGCGATGGAATAACCTTGGAAGGCGCGTCAGATATCCCCGCCCTGCCCGGCTTTAATGAAGGCCACTTTAGCGTGCAAGATGAAGCCGCCCAGCTTTCTGCCAGCTTGCTAGATCTTCAAGCCAACCAGCGAGTGCTCGATTGCTGCTCCGCGCCCGGCGGCAAAGCAGGCCACATATGTGAGCAGGCAAACAACATAGATTTAACCTGTTTAGAGTCTGATGCCAGCCGCATGCCAAGGGTTGAGCAAAACCTTGCCCGCCTCGGCCACACGGCTAAATTAATAGTAGAAGATGCCAACGAGGTGGATAGTTGGTGGGATGGCGTGCCCTTCGATCGCATTCTATTGGATGCCCCCTGCTCCGCCACAGGGGTTATCCGTCGCCACCCAGATATAAAACTACTGCGCCGCCCTTCTGATCTTGCTAAGCTTGCCCAATTACAAGCGCAGATCTTGCGCAGCGTATGGCGTACCTTAGCGCCTGGGGGCAAACTGCTTTACGCCACATGTTCGGTGCTAAAGCAAGAGAACGAAAACATCGTTAGCCATTTTGTAAGCGAACAAAATGATGCGCGACATATCCCTCTCGATAACAATCAACCCGTAACCTGGGGAGTTGAACGTCCATTTGGCCGACAACTGTTCCCACAGGAAAACGGGCACGACGGGTTTTATTACGCGTTACTAGAAAAAACCCGCGACTAAAACTATTACTGTTATAAAGCCTTAGGCTAGAAACACATGAAGATTATTATTCTGGGTGCCGGACGGGTGGGTGGCACACTGGCCGCAAACCTGTCGAGCGAAGCTAACGACATAACCGTAGTGGATAGCAACGAGCTATACCTGCGTGAACTGCGCGACCGCATAGATATTCGCGTTGTTGTTGGCCATGCCTCGCACCCAGATGTATTGCTACAGGCCGGCATTGAAGATGCCGACATGTTGATTGCCGTTACCGGTATTGATGAAATCAACATGGTTGCCTGCCAAATTGCTCACAGCTTGTTTCGCACTCCCACCAAAATTGCTCGAATACGCTCGCAGGAATACGCCGGCTACGAAGGCCTATTTCGCAGCGAAGCCGTACCCGTGGACGTTATTATTAGCCCCGAGCAATTGGTATCTGACTACATTTGCCGCTTAATAGAACAACCCGGCGCCCTACAAGTATTGGATTTTGCCGACGGCCAAGCGCAATTGGTGGCAGTAAAAGCCTATTACGGCGGCCCGCTGGTAGGGCAAGAATTGCGCTACCTGCGCAAACACATGCCCAACGTAGATACCCGCGTAGCAGCCATTTACCGTCGCAATCGCCCAATTACCCCCGACGGCTCCACCGTAATTGAAGCCGACGACGAAGTCTTTTTTATTGCCGACAAGGCCGATATTCGCTCGGTAATGAGCGAGTTGCGCCGCCTAGATCGCCCTTATAAACGCATTATTATTGCCGGTGGCGGCAATATCGGCCTGCGTTTGGCCAAGGCATTAGAAAAACAATATTCCGTTAAAGTGATTGAATACAGCAAATCGCGCTGTAACTTCCTAACCGAAAACCTTTCGCACTCTATTGTGCTTAACGGCAGCTCGTCCGACCAAGAACTACTGCTAGAAGAAAACATAGAAGACACCGATGTGTTTTTAGCTGTAACCAACTCCGACGAAGCCAATATTATGTCGTCTATGCTGGCTAAGCGTATGGGTGCGCGCAAGGTACTCACACTTATTAGCAACCCCGCTTACGTGGATTTAGTACAGGGTGGCGAAATAGACATTGCTATCTCCCCCCAGCAGGCCACCATTGGCAGCTTGCTTACCCACGTGCGCCGTGGCGATATAGTTAATGTGCACTCACTTCGCCGCGGGGCCGCAGAGGCAATTGAAGTGATTGCCCACGGTGACGAAAAAACCTCTAAGGTGGTTGGCCGAGCAGTAGAAGATATAGACCTGCCAGAGGGCGCAACCATTGGGGCTATTGTGCGCGAAGTGCGCGAGCCCACCACCAACGAACAGGGCGAACCCACCAACACCGGCGCTATTATTCGCCACGATGTGGTGATTGCCCACGACGACGTTGTGATAGAAACCGGCGATCACGTCATTGTGTTCTTGGTAGATAAACGCTACACCCGCGATATTGAACGCTTGTTCCAAGTGGGCTTTACTTTCTTTTAGCTTTATAAGCGCTTCGCTTTTTAAACACGGGCTTAACCATGCACTACGCCATCATTTCTAAGGTACTTGGCATACTATTAATGCTATTTAGCTTAACCATGGTGCCGCCCATATTTGTTTCATTGTTTTATAAAGATGGCGCCTACCTCAGCTTTATTATGGCTTTTGCCATTACCTTTAGTACCGGCGGCTTGGCGTGGTTGCCCGTCTACCGCGTGCGACAGGATTTGCGCACCCGCGACGGCTTTTTAATTACCTCTCTATTTTGGTCGGTACTGGGCATATTCGGTTCGCTGCCGTTTATATTGGCCGAGGCCACCCAACTAACCGCCGTCGACGCGGTGTTTGAATCTCTTTCTGGCCTCACTACCACTGGGGCCACAGTACTTACCGGCTTAGACTTTTTACCTAAATCTATTCTCTACTACCGCCAGCAACTGCAGTGGTTGGGGGGCATAGGTATTATTGTTATCGCCGTGGCGGTACTGCCTATGCTAGGTATTGGTGGTATGCAGTTGTACCGCGCCGAAACCCCAGGCCCAGTAAAAGACAGCAAACTCACCCCGCGCATCACCGAAACCGCCAAGGCGCTGTTCTTTATCTATGTAAGCCTTACCCTCGCCTGCTTATTCGCCTATTGGGCCGCCGGTATGAGCTTGTTCGACGCCATAGGCCACGCTTTTGCCACCGTCGCAATTGGTGGCTTTTCCACCCACGATTTAAGCATTGGCTATTTCGACAGCCCACTTATTATGCTTATTTGCATGGTATTTATGGTGCTCTCTGGGGTTAACTTCGCGCTGCACTTTTACGCGTGGCAGGCGCAAACCATACGCCATTACCTGCAAGACCCCGAATTCAAATTTTACGCATCCATGATTTTGCTAGGCGTGTTTATTACTGTGAGCTATCTATTTGGCAAAGGTACCTACGGCCTTAGCGAAAGCGCCATAAAAGGCAGCTTCGAGCTAATCTCGGTGCTAACCACCACCGGTTTTGGCGTTGCGGATTTCTCTCTGTGGCCCACCTTCTTACCTTTTTTAATTTTTATGTTTGCTTTTATGGGCGGCTGCGCAGGCTCTACGGGTGGGGGCATCAAAATGATGAGGGTACTGCTCATTATGAAACAAGGGGTGCGCGAAATTCACCGGTTGATCCACCCGAACGCGGTTATTCCCATAAAAATAGGCACCAAAAGTGTTTCAGACAGAGTCGTAGAGGCGGTTTGGGGTTTCTTTGCAATTTACGTAATAGCCTACCTCACAATGACCATTGTGTTATTGGCAACAGATCTAGACTTCGTAACCGCATTTACGGCTGTGGGTGCATGCTTGAACAACTTAGGCCCGGGCTTGGGCAGTGTGGCTTCCCACTATGGCGACTTAAACTCTGCCGCCAAGTGGGTGTTGTGTTTTGCCATGCTGTTGGGGCGTTTAGAGGTTTTCACCCTTTTAGTGTTATTTACCCCGATGTTTTGGCGAAGATAGGCGATTTTAAAGCCTTTTTATTTTTTAGTAATAGTATCTAAAAACCCCATAGCAAACGCGGACGCTACAAAAGTTAAGTGTATAACCACATACCAAAGCAACTTATCGTTTGGAATTGTTTGCGCCGCCATAAATACTTTAAGCAGGTGGATAGACGAAATAGCCACAATACTTGCGGCAATTTTGGCTTTAAGTGATGAAGAATCCATTTTGCCCAACCAGCTTAGCTTTTCTTCATCTTCACTAATATTTAGCTGTGAAACGAAGTTTTCATAGCCACTCATCATCACCATAACTAGCAACCCGCCTACCATGGCAATGTCGATCATACTCAACACCACCAAAATCATATCGGCTTCTTTAAGGTCTATCACATGCAAAAGTAGGTGTATTAGCTCCTGAAAAAACTTAATGGCCAACGCCAGTACCGCCAAGCTCAAGCCCAAATATATAGGCGCCAGTAACCAGCGCGAACGGTACATTGTTACTTCAATAAACTTTTCCACGTTTTACCTCTATATATATTGCCAATAATAAGTCGTTAAACCACTGCCGCAGCCCAACACTACTTTATTTAATAACGCGCGATAATAAACCTACAGCACATAGGTGTCACTACAACTACGTCTATCAGCCAAACCACCTCTCAAAACCACGCCAACGTAGGGTTAAGCACTGCCTACCATGGCGGTATTCAACACTAATTTCACCGGTTCGCTTGTATTGACGCTCAGCCACGGTGTTTACTTAGTAGCAAATGCAAACACAACATAAATGCGATAACAAACATCGGGTCCAACCCTTCCACTACAGATAGTAACTCCACCAATTCAGCGACCATTTTGCCTCCCTCATGCGTTAGTTTTCCTTAACGTACACGAGGTTTTAGATCTAGCAAATTTGATGGAAACAACAGTTATCGCGCGCAGTAAATTACTAGGCGGGACGGGATTAGTGGGCGGTGCCCACCCTTGAGTTTAATTAGAGCTTAGTGGGTTGTTACCAAGACTTACCGTCAACAGGCCCTTCAATTTGGGCGATAATCTTTTCGATAAGTACTTTTTGATTTGCGTTAGGCTGGCCTTCGAAGTTTGCGGCGCTATTTAGCATGCTCAAAAAGCTTGTTTTATGATGAGATTGAAACTGCTCAATGCTTGGGCTGAGTACTGCTTTAACTTCTGCATCTATATCCATTACATCTTTTAGCAAATAGCACGATGCACCGTATAACTCGGTTGCTTGATCAGTTGTTATTCTAAATTCTGTAGCAAACAAATTAATTAAATCGGCCTTAGCATCTCGCGATAACTCCCCTTCTTTTAACGCTACTGCCGTTACCAGTAGTGCCGCTGCTTCCATTGGGTCTGTTAAGCGATGTATTGGCTTGGTGCCTAAGCTTTTTTCCCATTTGCGCCTGCGCATCCAATAGAAAGGGTTAAAACCATTAAGGTTTACACCTGCGTTCTGCAGGCTGTGCAACGCCCAAACTAATCCTGCAATTGCCGTGATTAAACCAATTAGAATATGCATATGTGCTCCCTGCTTGTAATTTTTCTTAAATAAAAGTCTATTTTCGGTGATTATAGCCGCTAGATTAGATGTTTTTATAAAACTTCTGCCCACTGGGCGGGGTTTTTCTAAAGCGTTTGTATTCCCATTGGTATTGCTCTGGGCACAGGTCAACACAGGTTTCTACACAGCTATTTAAGCCGTTTAAGCTTGCGGCTAAGTCGGGGTCGTAGATAGCTGGGTCGGGGTCTAGGTAGTGAATTTCAAACCCACCGTTTACGCGCTTAGCCAAGCCAGTAACGACTTTGCACTGTGTGCGTTGAATTAGGCCGTGCAGTAGCGTCATGGTATAGGCTGGGTGGCCAAAAAAGTCTGCGAACTCGCCGCCCATATCTGGGCATTGATCGGGCAATATACCTACCATTTCGCCGCTTTTAAGCGCTTTTAGCAGCTTGGCTACCCCTTTTGCGTTGGTGGGCACTAGGGTCATACCGGTATTTTCACGACTGCGAACAATAACGCGCTCTAAATATGTCTGTTTAGGCGGTTGGTACATACAAGTCGCGGGCGCGATGCTTGGCAACGACGCACCCAATACTTCCCAGTTGCCAATATGGGGCGCCAAAACAATCACGCCTTTGCCTTCATCCAACGCGGCGTGCAGCTTGTCTAAGCCGTAAACGGCTAGCGTGCGCTTATTGCGCCACTGCTCGTTGGAGCGCCACACAGAAAATATCTCGAACGCCAAACGGCCAGTTTGCAACATACTTGCTCGCACTAAGGCGCGTTGCTCTTGCTTACTTAATTGCGGAAAACACAACGCAATATTGCGCGCCGTTACTCGTGAATTGCGATCGTTAAATAATAGGCACAATTTCGCAAAGCCCGCCCCCATACCGCGCGCAACGCTAAGGGGTAAGCTGCCTAATACTGCTACGGTGGCTTCAACAAGCTTGGTTTTTAGCTGGGTCATTAGTTGTGCGTTACATTAAATTTGCGCAATTTTGCCAGCTATCCCCCGCCGCTTAAACCGTTATTCATTTTAAAAACTTAAAAAACATGGTTTGCGAGCCATCACATAGGGCTTTTTTCAGTATTGGCTAAGCCACAGTTAACAACAACTAGGTAGTTAGTACTTACTACTTATATTGAATTGAGGATAGTAGAAGTAGGCCTTGAAAGGCTATAATCGCGGGTTTTCTGAGGGCTGTGCCCACTTTAAGTCTTCGCGCTGTTACTTCGCGCTTGTTAAAGACAAAAATTTACCCGATTGGGAGTATTTAACGTGTCAAAACCGGATGTATCAACCTTTCAAGGTTTGATTCTGGCCCTGCAAGAGTACTGGGCTAAACAAGGCTGTGTTGTTCTACAACCCTTAGATATGGAAGTAGGCGCAGGTACATTTCACCCCGCTACTTTCCTGCGCGCCATAGGCCCAGAAACTTGGAACACTGCCTATGTACAGCCCTGCCGTCGCCCTACCGATGGCCGCTACGGCGAAAACCCAAACCGGTTGCAGCACTACTACCAATTCCAAGTTGCGTTAAAACCCTCGCCCGATAATATCCAAGAGCTTTACTTGGGTTCGTTGGCACACTTGGGCCTAGATACCAATATTCACGATATTCGCTTTGTGGAAGATAACTGGGAATCGCCAACGCTTGGCGCCTGGGGCTTGGGCTGGGAAGTGTGGCTTAACGGTATGGAAGTTACCCAGTTTACTTACTTCCAACAGGTTGGCGGTTTAGAGTGCTACCCCGTTACCGGCGAAATTACCTATGGGCTTGAGCGTATAGCCATGTACCTGCAGGACGTAAACTCTATTTACGACCTAGTATGGACCAAGCGCCCAGACGGCGGCATTGTGACCTACGGCGATGTATTCCACCAAAACGAAGTAGAAATGTCACACTTCAACTTTTCGGAAGCCAACGTTGAGTTTTTATTTCAAACCTTCGACGTGTGCGAAGCCGAATCGCGCCGGCTTATAGAAAAAGGCCTGCCCCTGCCCGCTTACGAAATGGTTATGAAAGCCTCTCACGCTTTTAATTTGCTAGATGCGCGTCAGGCTATTTCGGTTACCGAGCGCCAGCGCTTTATTTTGCGCGTGCGCACCTTGGCCCGCGATGTTGCCCAAGCTTATTTCGATGCCCGCCTAAAACTTGGCTTCCCGTTAGCAGACCCAAAACTGCGCGACGAAGTAATAGCCCGAGTGGAAGCTGAGATGGAGAAAAAAGCATGAGTTATGAATTTTTAGTAGAACTTGGCACCGAAGAGCTGCCACCTACGGCATTAAAAACCTTATCTAACGCGTTTACCCAAGGTATTTGCAACGGTTTAGATAGCGCCAAACTAAGCTATAGCGCAGTAGAAAGCTACGCTACCCCTCGCCGCTTGGCTGTATGGGTAAAAGATTTAGCGCAAAGCACACCAGTAGAAGATTTAAAAGTTTGGGGCCCACCCGCCGCTATAGCCTTTAAAGATGGCGCCCCCACCAAAGCTGCCGAAGCCTTTGCCAAGAAAAACGGCGTCGAAGTTAGCGAACTTGCTACCGAAAATGACGGAAAAGCGGATAAGTTGGTAGTAAATGCTAAAGCTGGTGGTGAAGCTGCAGCCGACTTACTAGAAGGTATTGTTAATGCATCCCTAGCGGCCTTGCCCATTAGCAAGCGCATGCGCTGGGGCGCCAGCCGAGCGGAATTTGTTCGCCCTGTGCACTGGGCTATTATGTTGCTAAACGACGATGTTTTACCTGCAACCTTGCTAGGTAAAGCAACAGGCAACGTTACCCGCGGCCATCGCTTTCACGCCAACACCGACATTACTATTCAAAATGCACAAAGCTACGCCAGCACTTTGTTAGAGCAAGGTAAGGTAGTGGCCAGCTTTGAAGACCGCCGCGCAACCATCGCCAAACAAGTTGCCGAGCAAGCTAAAAGCCTAGGGGGCGAAGCGGTAATTAGCGACGACCTATTAGACGAAGTAAGCGCATTGGTTGAATGGCCGGTTGCACTTGGTGGTCGTTTTGACGAATCGTTTTTATCGGTACCCGCCGAAGCACTTATTTCTTCAATGAAAGAGCACCAAAAGTACTTCCACGTAGTAGATAGCAAAGGCGCATTGTTGCCTTACTTTATTACTGTATCCAATATTGAAAGTACCGACCCTGCGCAGGTTATTGACGGCAACGAGCGCGTTATTCGCCCGCGCTTAGCCGACGCCGCCTTCTTTTTTGAAACCGATAAGAAAAGCAGCTTAGAAGCTCGTCGCGAAAAGCTTAAGTCGGTAGTGTTCCAAGCGAAGTTAGGTACCATTTACGACAAAACTCAACGCATTACCGGTTTATCGCAGCATATCGCCGACAAGTTATCTATTGATGCAAGCAATGCGGTGCGTGCTGCGCAACTGTGTAAATCTGACCTTGTAAGCAATATGGTGTACGAGTTCCCAGAGATGCAGGGCATTGCAGGTTACAGTTACGCACTGAACGACGGCGAAAACGAAACTGTTGCGCAGGCAATTGTTGAACAATATATGCCTAAATTTGCGGGCGATACTCTGCCAGCTAGCGACGAAGGCACCATTGTAGCCTTAGCAGACAGGTTAGATACCATTACCGGTATTTTCGGCATTGGCCAAACGCCTACAGGCTCCAAAGATCCTTTCGCCCTGCGCCGTGCATCTCTGGGTGCGTTGCGCTTGCTGGTAGAAAAGGGTTACGAGCTGGACTTACGTGATTTAATTACTCAAGCCGCCGGCCAATTTAGCGACCTGCCTAAAGCAGACTCAGTAGTAGAAGATGTATTGGCATACATGCTTGAGCGCTTCAAAGCTTGGTACGAAGAAGCCAATATTCCTTCTGAAGTATTCCAAGCAGTAAGTGCAAAACAGCTTTCTACGCCGTTAGATATTAACAATCGTGTTTACGCTGTTAATAGCTTCTACTCATTGCCGCAAGCTGCTGCACTGGCTTCGGCCAACAAGCGTGTGTCGAATATTTTGGCCAAAAACGATGCTGAAGTAGCCGGTGAAGTAGATGCAGCATTACTTACCGAAGCCGCCGAAATTGCCTTGGCCAAGCAAGTGCAAAAAATGCAAACTGCGGTTACCCCGCTGTTAGCCGAGCGCAACTACGAGCAAGCCCTAACAACATTGGCAGGCTTGCGCGAAGCAGTAGATAGCTTTTTTGACGATGTAATGGTGATGACCGACGACCTAGCCGTAAGAAATAACCGCTTAGCGCTGCTAAGCAAACTGCGTGAACTGTTTTTACACGTAGCAGATATTTCTTTGTTAGCGGTTAAAGCGTAATTAGTAAATACAGTGGTAGGCCCTGTGGCTTGCCACTTATTTTATTGATTGATTTTTAGTAGCAGCAAGTACGCTTCCCATTTAGCTGTGGTTGTATAAAGGATTGCATTATTTTGTCTTCTGTTCGCAATACTGTTTTCACAATTGTTTATGCGCTTAGCGTTATATTTTACGGCACACTTTCGTTAACGCTTTATGTGTTACCTACGCGTGCAAGGCACAAAATTATATCCACTTGGACAAACTTTATTATTTGGTGGCTAAAAATTAGCTGCAATATAAACCACAAACTAGTGGGTGCAGAGAATATAAAAAACCTCCAATCGCCTGTAGTGGTTATGTCTAAACACCAAAGCGCATGGGAAACGTTTTTTCTGCAAACAATTTTTTGGCCGTCTTCAACCATATTAAAAAAGGAGCTAGTAAAAATACCTTTTTTTGGTTGGGGTTTATTGGGTTTGAACCCAATACCTATAGATAGAAGCAACCCGCGCGAGGCACTCAAGCAAGTAAAAGCCGGTGGCTTAAAGCGCATAGAAGACGGCTATAACTTAATTATTTTTCCTGAAGGTACACGCTTGGCACCGGGCGAGCGCAAGAAATATGCGCGCAGTGGTGCAGATATTGCGGTGGCCTGCGGCGCCGATGTGATTCCGGTTGCGCACAATGCTGGCACCTGTTGGCCAGCCCGCAAAAAAGGCAAAATAGCCGGCATGATAGATATTCACATAGGCCAACCTATTTCTACTGCCGGCAAAACCAGTAAACAAGTAATAGACGAAGTGGAAAACTGGATTGAATCCACCATGGAAACCTTACCGTTAAAGCAGGCTTAACTATGCAAAAATTTACTTGGAGTGGCTTCGGGTTACGCTTCTTATTCGCCTTGGTATTGGTGTTAGCCACCTATAACCCTACCGGCTATTCCTACGCACATTGGTTCGGTAATTTATTTCCATCTATTACAGCCGCCGTGGCACTGTGCGGCATAGTACTTACCATAGGCTGGGTAGTTTATGTGCGCGCAACACTTCGTTCACTCGGCCCCATTGGCCTTGGCTTAACCGGCGCCTTGTTTGGGTGCCTTATATGGCTATTTATAGATTTAGGCTGGCTATCGCTTGAAAATATATCGGTCATTACTTGGTTAATACTAATAGTGCTGGCTGCTATTTTGGCATTAGGCATGTCTTGGTCCCATGTGCGCAGGCGCTTATCGGGCCAAGTAGATACGGATGATCTAGACGATAATTAATCCACCTAGGCGTTAGCTCCTATTTTTACTGCATACAAGATGTAAAAAATTTATGAAGAAGTATTTGTTTATAGCAAGCCAGTTATTTTTATTTACCTACGCTTGCCAAGCGCATGCGGGGTTTATGCATTATTTTAAAAACCCCGATGGCTCTACTAAGTGGCAACACATTGCCAACTTTTCGAGCAGCGTTTTAATTTTATTATTGTTAATTACCGCTATATTTTTGTTCTTTAGCGTACGCCGCGCCCACAAAGCTAACAAAGAACTTAAATTAATACGCGACGATTTAGAGCAGCGTGTAATAGAGCGTACAGCAACCTTAGACGAATCTAACCGCCTATTGCAACGCGCCAACCAAATGCTAGAAGGCGAAATAAGCCAGCACAAAGAAACCACTGCGCTTTTACAATCGTCTGAGGCTTACACCAAAAGCATTTTAGACTCTATGCCGCTAATGCTTATTGGACTGAATAAAGACCTGGGTGTAACCCAGTGGAACAACTGGGCAGAAAAGTCCACCGGTATACCAGCAGATAAAGTTGTAGGCAAATACCTTTGGGACGCTTACCCCACCATTACCCTTACACCCGATCAAATTAACGAGGTGTTAGAAAAAGGTGAAACCGTCACCATCAAACACAGCCAACGCGGCCAGTATTATTTCGATATTACTATTTATGCCCTTAAAGGCCATCGCGAAACAGGCCTTGTGGTACTGGTCGACGATGTAACCCAACAGAGCAAAGCCGAGAATTTGCTAATTCAACGCGATAAGTTTTCTGCAATGGGTGAACTTGCAGCCGCCATGGCGCACGACATTAATATACCGTTGCGTGCCATTGTGCGCGATATTCACGAGTTGCGTGAAAATATTAGTGGCGAAGAAATTAGCCCGCGCACACTTACGCGCTGGTTAGACGACGCTAAAGAAAACAGCCGTCAAGCGTCGGCCATTATTAGCCACCTGCTTGAATTCTCGAACAGCGAAAGCCAAGAGAAGCAGCTTACTTCTATACCTAATATTATTGATCACTCGGTATTAATTGCAGGCTCTATGTTCTCCGATACCGATGGCCTGAAGTTTAAAGATATTCAAATAGAACGCAATTACGCTAGTGACCTACCCCAAGTACCTTGCCATATTTCAGAACTGCAACAGGTATTTTTAAGTTTGCTGCGCCACGCCTGTTACTCGTTGGTTAAATCACCCAAGAAGAGCGAAAAGCCGAGCATCAATATTTCGGTAAGTGAATTCTACGATTCCATGTGGATAAAAATTCAACACAATGGCCGTGGCTTAACAAGCGACGAGCAAATGACCATATTCGAGCCCTTCTACCAGAACGAAGCTATCTCGAATGGTTGTGACTTAGAAAATCGTTTGTCGTTTTCTTATTTTATTATTACCGAGCACCATCACGGGCAAATGGCTGTTACGTCCGATGAGAATGTAGGCAGCACGTTCCATATTCAATTATTGCTGCGTTAAAAATTACAGAACAAAAAAAGCCCGCATTAGGTATGTAGCCTATGCGGGCTTTTTTATGGCTGTGTGGTTATTAATCTTGCTGTACTTTAATAACTATGGTGTTGGCAATTAAATCGTGCACACACTGTTTGCTCTTACCAAAAATAAATAGCACATCTACAATGCTCATCCATGGGCCAATAAACGGCACTATAGACGCTACCTGAACAGGCAACACCCGAAAGCTCATTACTTTACCCAAGGGCAATATCTCATGGGTACTCGCACTTACTATTTTAGTACCCAACAGTTTTTTACCTATAGTTTGGCCGTTGGTATAAAGAAAGTAGCCGTTTAGGCAAACAAAAATAAGCAAACCAATTGCGGTTAGGGTAAGCGTTAGCAAAAAGGTAGGCTTCTCGCCACTTATAATGGTTTCCCATACTCCTAGCACAATCATCACAGGAATATATACCGCCATAAAAGCAATGCTATCTACTATTGCACCGCCCAGCCTATACCAGCGCCCAGCAAGCTCAATTTCACTAACATTATTTTCATCTAACAATTTAGATTCAGGCGCTTTATAAATATCATTATCAGACATTACTGTTTCCGTTTTTAATTTATTTTAGATATAAAAAAGCCCGAATTAATCCGGGCTTTTTGCAAACTTAGAATTGTTACACTTTAAAAAATTTGATGCTAATTGGGTAGGGCCAAAGCTCGCCATTGTTTGCTTTAATAGCGCCAATAACAATAAACACCAAGCTAGTAATACACACACCAATTAAAAGCGGTATACCAATTACTAGAGCAATTAGCATAAAGGCTACAACGCAGTAAATAGTAGAACTAATTACCCAGTTCAACACTACTTTACCGTGTTTATTAATATTCTCGCTTTGGTCTTTATTGGTTGCCCACATAACAATCGGTAAAATTAGGCCGCCGAATGGAATAATAAAGCCAGTAAGCTGAGATAAATGCATCAACATTATAAATACGTTTTCTTCCATACCCCACGGTTTAAATTCTGAATTCGACGATGTTGGTAACTCGCTCATAGGTCACTCCCTGTTGTTTAGCGTTAATGTACTAGCAGGTTTTGCACCTGCTAGCGGTACAGCTCATATTCGCTTAAACACTCTGGGTTGGCAATAGCGTCTATATTAGTTATTTCTTTTCCGTTAACTATTCGACTTACCGCTAACTCCATCTTCTTACCTGAGCGCGTGTAAGGAATATCCACCACGCTTATTACCCGCTTAGGTACATGCCTTGGCGTGGTGTTTTGTTTAATACGCTGCTTAATCTCAGTTATTCGCCCGTCAGTAAGGGTCTGGTTTGGCATGGGCTTAACAAATAGGTATAAATCAACATCGCCGTCCACTTGCTTACCTATGCACACAGTATCCTGTATGTAATCAAAGCTTTCGGTTTGACGGTATATTTCACTGGTACCTATGCGCACCCCGCCAGGGTTTAGGGTGGCATCACTGCGGCCGTAGATAACCGCCCCGCCGTGTTCGGTTATGGCAATAAAGTCTCCGTGATACCACACGTTCGCAACTTGGTTAAAGTATGCATTATTTATTTTCTGGTTGTCGGCGTCGTTTAAAAAACCGAGCGGCCTAGAGGGAAAGCTCTGCCGGCAAATTAACTCACCCTCTTTACCGCGCTCTACTCTAGCACCATTTTCATCCACGCAATCTACCGCCATACCCAAGCCTGCGCACTGCAACTCACCTTTATACACAGGTAGCAAAGGGTTACCTAAAAAGAAGCAGCCCAAAATATCAGTGCCGCCCGAAATGCTCGCCAGTGCTACATCTTGCTTTATATGTTGGTAAACAAAGTCGTATTGCTCGGGCAATAAGGGTGAGCCGGTAGAAAGTATTGATTCTAAGCTCGCTAAATTTAGCGTTTTTAGCCCGTCTGTTTCGCCTTCTAAAGCTTTAAGAAACTTTGGCGAGGTACCAAAAATATTGATATTAAGTTTATCTATTAAGGCACAGTAATCGATTATAGTCGGCTTGGTTGGGCTACCTTCGTATAGGGTAACGGTGCCGCCAAAAAATAAGCCGCTAACCAGCCAGTTCCACATCATCCAACCGCAGGTAGTAAAGAAGAATAGATTCTTTTGTTCGGTCACATCTGCGTGCAAACCCAGCTCTTTAATATGCTGCAACAACACACCGCCCACCGTATGCACAATGCATTTAGGCTGGCCAGTGGTGCCCGACGAATACATTATGTAGAGCGGGTCTGCGAATTTTCGCTTCACGTATTTAGGCGTTTCACACTCGCTAGTGGTGTTTACAACCTGTTGCCACATTTGAGCATTGGGAATCGCAGCTAAGGCCGCGTCTTGATCGGCATCGTTTAAAAAGTCGACCAATATCACTTTTTTGATGCTTTTTACTTTTTTAACGATGTTCGCTATTTTTTGCGTTAAATCGAATCTTTTACCGTTATATTGGTAGGCTAGCGCCGCGATTAAAACTTTGGGCTCCGATTGCCCAAAACGGTCTATAACGCCCTCTTCACCGAAGTCGCAACTCGTTGATGTAAACACACCACCCAGCCCTGTTGCGGCCAGCATACTTATGGTTGTGGCCGGTATATTGGGCATATAACAGGCCAGCACGTCATCTTCTTTAATGCTATCGGCAATACCTGCCTGCAAAGCAGCAACACTTTTGCGAAGGTCGGCATAGGTAATACTTTGTACCTCGCCCGACTCTAAAATACCGTATAGCGCGCGCTGTTGTGGTTTGCCCTTATGTAACAGGTTTTCGGCAAAGTTAAGCTCAACATTGGGGAACCAACCATATTCACTAAAGCCCCAATCTGTATTGGCGGGCAGTAAAGAACCGCTGTATTGCACATCGAAGAAGTCGAACAGGCTAGTCCAAAACTCGGCAGCACGCTCCACCGAAAACCGATGTAGTTCTGGGTAGGTTTCTATTCCTAGAGAGTAGCGAGAATTTAAGTATTGAATATACGCCGACATGGTACATGCCGCTTTGCGCTCTTCGCTGGGTTGCCAAAGCACGGGGACCTCCTAACAATGTGGCCACAAATAAAGGTTTATTACAGGCACTAAACACGGAGAAACTTATTAAATTTGCGAGCAGCAAGGCGAAAGACTACAAAAACACCGTTGCTGCACTGCAGTATAAACCCAGATTATTCGCTTTGGCTAGATGGCTGCATATTTATCTTTGCCGGTTTCAAACTAGAGCCAACACCTTTAAATATGCGTAAGTTGTTAGCTGTGAGAAATAGGGATAAATAGATCTGTCTCCCATTTAGTCTCATTTAAAGTAGTCTCTGGCCCCACGCGATAGATTTCCCGAAATAGTTGCTTGCGGGTTTGCTGCGGGTACCTAGCTTTATACTCGGCACCGAAAGCAGTCCACGCCTCGTAAAGCCCCGTGTATGGGCCAATATGGGTTGTTTTAAATGCACTTACCGCGGGCAAGTCAATGGTTCTTACCTTTCCAACTGGTGCTAAATCATCGGCTATTGGAAAACCAACTTCAAAATCAAAATGCGTATCAAACACCGAAAGATGGTAGGCGAACATTGGGCCAACAGGCGACAAGCCTGCATTAGTAATAGCACCTAACACCGCATTCACAGCCGGCCCCATTTCTTCACTTACATCGCTTCTGGGGATAGTTAAATGCAGAGCGGCTGCCTTGATGCTAGGTAAACCTACTAACTCGTATTTATTACTCATATCTCTCACTCGGTTCTCGTTTTGCGGTAGATATTGGCAGTGTTGCTGTTATTACTAACGATAACTTAGCAGTTATATTTGCTTAGTGATTTTTTATTGGGGCAATAAAAAGCCCGCTTAGCGGGCTTTAGTTTTTATATCATCTATTAAAAATTACTTTCTAATAGTTTTTACACATCCAAGTTAGCAACAGAAAGCGCGTTCGTTTCAATAAATTCGCGACGCGGCTCTACGTTATCGCCCATTAGGCAGGTAAAGATTTGGTCGGCGCCGATGGCGTCTTCTACTGTTACTTGTAGCATGCGGCGAGTTTCTGGGTCCATGGTGGTTTCCCATAGCTGCTCGGGGTTCATCTCACCCAACCCTTTGTAGCGCTGAATACCGTAGCCTTTTTTGGATTCGGCCATAATCCAATCTAATGCTTCTTTAAATGTGCTAACTGGTTGCTTGCGCTCGCCTTTGGCAACGTAAGCACCCTCTTCGATTAAGCCGCTAAGGGTTTCGCCCAGTTTATGCATGCTTTTGTAATCTTCAGAGCCGAATAAATCTTCATTTAAACGGGTTTTATGGCCAACGCCGTGCGCAACAATAGTTAGCTCTGGAATAAAGGTGTGGCGCTCTTTGTTTTCGATGGTGTTAACAACGTAGCGGTGTGTTTTAGAGGCTGCGTTTAGCACTTCTAGTTTGGCAGTGAGTAGCTCGCACCACGCATCTACCGCTGCTTTGTCGGTAAGTGACTCTTTGTTTAGCGCGGGTAAGTAGATCATTTCTTCTAACACGTGATCTGGGTACAAGCGCGATAGCTTTTCGATGGTGCTCATCACTTTACGGTATTCAATAACCAGTGCTTCTAACTGGGCACCAGATAGCGGTGGCGCTTCTGCAGATACATGTAATGCAGAGGTTTCCATAGCTGCGTTAGTTAAGAATTGGGTTAACGCATCATCGTCTTTTAAGTATTGCTCTTGCTTGCCTTTGGCAATTTTATACAGCGGTGGTTGCGCAATATAAACATGGCCGCGTTCAATAAGCTCACGCATTTGACGGAAGAAGAAGGTAAGTAACAGTGTGCGGATGTGCGAACCATCCACGTCAGCATCCGTCATGATAATAATGCTGTGGTAACGCAGTTTTTCTGGGTTAAATTCTTGCGCACCAATACCACAACCGAGTGCTGTAATAAGGGTACCCACCTCTTGCGAGGATAGCATTTTGTCAAAACGGGCTTTTTCTACGTTAAGAATCTTACCTTTAAGCGGCAAAATAGCTTGTGTGCGACGGTCTCGGCCTTGTTTGGCGGAACCGCCTGCCGAGTCACCCTCCACTAGGTAAATTTCAGAAAGTGCTGGGTCTTTCTCTTGGCAATCGGCCAGTTTACCTGGCAGGCCTGCTATATCCAGTGCGCCTTTACGACGGGTCATTTCGCGCGCTTTACGGGCAGCTTCACGTGCGCGTGCAGCTTCCATCATTTTGCCCACAATTTGCTTCGCTTCTTGCGGGTTTTCTAGCAGGTATTCGCTAAACGATTTACTTAGCTCTTGCTCTACTGCTGTTTTAACTTCAGACGATACGAGTTTGTCTTTGGTTTGCGAAGAGAATTTAGGGTCTGGTACTTTTACAGAGATAATCGCCGTTAAGCCTTCACGGGCGTCGTCACCAGTGGTATTTACCTTCTCTTTCTTTAGCAGGCCTTCAGATTCTATGTAGCTGTTTAGGTTACGCGTTAATGCAGCACGGAAACCCGCTAAGTGAGTACCACCATCGCGCTGTGGAATGTTGTTGGTGTAACAGAATATGTTTTCTTGGAAGCTGTCGTTCCACTGTAGTGCTACTTCTACACCTACACCGTCTTCTTCGCGGAAGGTAGAGAAATGAATAACTTTGTTTATTGGGTTTTTATTCTGGTTTAAGTAACCAACAAAGGCCTTCAATCCACCTTCGTATTCAAATACATCTTCTTTACCGCTGCGCTCATCAATTAACACAATGCGCACGCCAGAGTTCAAGAACGATAGCTCACGTAGGCGCTTACCTAGTTGATCGAAGTGGAATTCGATATTGGTAAAGGTTTCTGCAGAGGGTTTGAAATGAACTTGGGTACCAGATACTTCCGTCTCTCCTATAACTGTAAGCGGTGCTTGAGGAACACCGTGGTGATATACCTGCTCAAATACTTGGCCACCACGACGAATAGTAAGCGTTAATACTTCAGATAGTGCGTTAACAACCGATACACCCACACCGTGCAAGCCGCCGGAAACCTTGTAGGTATTGTCATCAAACTTACCGCCTGCGTGCAGTACAGTCATAATTACTTCTGCTGCAGACACACCCTCTTCGTGCATTTCGGTAGGAATACCACGGCCGTTGTCCGACACGGTTACCGATTCATTAGGGTGAATTACAACTTTAATCTCGTTACAGTGGCCAGCCAAAGCTTCGTCGATGGAGTTATCTACAATCTCAAACACCATGTGGTGCAAGCCAGTACCGTCGTCGGTATCGCCAATATACATACCTGGGCGCTTGCGTACTGCATCTAAACCTTTAAGTACCTTAATACTGGAGGAGTCGTAATTGCGTTGTTCTTCACTCATATTATTTTCCTAAAACCTACATCACTGTGGGTAATATTATTGAGAAACCGTTACTTCACCTTGTTTCACGTGAAACATTTTTATTGCTTCGTTCTTTTGTAGGGGCCATACAGACGCTAACTTATTCGCGTCCACCCCTGTAACAAATACCTGCGCACCTAAATTACTTAGCCAGCCACTGAGTATAGCTATATGATTTGCATCCAACTCGGAAGGCATATCATCTAACAGGAACACCGGCGTGCGCCCTATTTGTGTTTTGTAAACTTGCGCTTCTGCTATATGCAAAGCGTTAATTACTGCCTTCTGCTGGCCGCGAGATAAAACCTCTACTGCAGGCGAGCCATTAGCTGTAATTTTTAAATCAGATTTATGCGGGCCTAAGATGGTGTAGCCTAGTTTTCTATCACGCGCGAAAGCCTGCTCTAACTGTTTTGGAAAGCTTAGCTCCCCCTCTTTCCAACCCGGCTGATAAGCCAACGTTAAATCTACGTTATCCGCAAACTTACACTCACCCATAAGCGCTTTAAACGCCTGAATAAGCGGTGTTATACACTCAACACGGCATTCATCTATGGTAGCCGCCAACCCTGCGATTTGCTCATCCCAGGGGCGTAGGTCGGAATAGGCTATTTTATCATGTCGCAGCAAACTATTCCGTTGTTTTACACATTTAACGTAGTTTGCCCAAGCTGTTTTGAATTCATGTTTCACGTGAAACACTAACCAATCAAAGAACTTGCGCCTAGCTTTAGAGCCACCCTCTAACAAAGCAAAGGTATGGGCATCTATTATCTGAACAGGTAAGTTGGTGGCGAGCTGAGCGGATGACTTTGCACTTAAACCATCCAACTTAGCTGTGCTCTTGCCAGACCACTCGCGTTGCACACCTACCTTAAATGCGTCACTACCTTCTACCGTGGCAAACACAGTAAATGCTGTAGTTGTGTCTTGAATCAGACGTCTGTACTTGTGGGTACGAAAGGATCGACAGTGAGCAAGTACGCTTATAGCTTCTAACAGACTGGTTTTACCCGAGCCATTTTCACCGTAAACAAGGTTGAGCGTTGGGCTTGGTGTTATATCTACCAAGCCCAAATTGCGAAACTGCTGTACTTTTAAGTTCGAGAGATGGGGCACTAAAGCGGCCTAAGAACTAAAGGGAGGAAAATAACCTATCGGAATAGGTTATAGACGCATTGGCATTACTACATATACAGAGTCGGCGTTTTCTGGCTCTTCTAGCAAAGCACTGCTATTAGAATCAGAAAGCGTCATTTTAATCTTGTCTGTATCTAGTACGTTGGTTACATCTTGTAGGTAGCTAACGTTAAAACCTACCTCAATTGAGTCACCTTCATACTCTACGGCTACTTGATCCTCAGCTTCTTCTTGCTCTGGGTTGTTAGCAATAATAGTAAGCTGGCCAGTTTCTAATAGAAGACGCACACCGCGGTATTTCTCGTTAGAAAGAATAGCTGTACGGGCAAATGCTTGTTTTAGTACAGCGCGCTCACCCAATACAATCTTGTCCCCACCCTTAGGTAATACGCGCTCGTAATCTGGGAACTTGCCGTCTACAAGCTTGGAGGTAAAGGTGTATTCAGTAGTGGTAGCACGAATATGGTTAGGGCCCATAGTTAGCTCAACATTTTCTTCTGAATCGTTAAGCAAGCGCGACAATTCAATAACACCCTTACGCGGCAAAATTGCCTGTACTGGCTCTGCTACATCTATATTGATTGGGCGAGTACACATGGCTAATCGGTGGCCATCGGTAGACACTACACGTAAAGCTCCTGCTCGCACTTCCCACAACATACCATTTAAGTAGTAACGAACATCTTGCTGCGCCATAGCAAACGCAGTGCGATCAATAAGGCGCTTAACCTCTTTTTGCTCGCAGCTAAAGTTAATATCGTTGCTGCCCTGCTCTACCGCTGGGAATTCATTGGCAGATAAAGATGAAAGCGTAAAACGACTGCGGCCACTTTTTACAGTAACTTTCTGATCATCAAGCGTAAACTCAATAACTGAACCGTCTGGTAGTGCACGACATATATCTAGGAACTTCTTAGCGGGTACAGTAATTTCGCCTTCGCTAATTGCCTGATCGACAGTTACGCGGCCCACAATCTCTACCTCAAGGTCTGTACCTGTAAGCGACAACTGCTCGCCTTCTAATACAATCAATACGTTTGCCAACACGGGCAATGTTTGACGACGCTCTACCACACCGGCAACCAACTGTAGTGGTTTAAGAATAGTTTCACGTGAAACAATGAATTTCATGGGAGGTTCCCTTTATATGTCCTGAAAAATTGCTATGTAATACTGCTATAGATTCGTTACGTTTTTTACGGGTTAACCTTAAGGGTTAAGCTCTCTAACAACTAAGATGTTATTTATATAAGTTGCTATTTATATTAGATATTTTGATAACCCGTAGGATACCACTGGGCACCCAGCGCAGGTAGCGTTAGGTGGTGAGTGTACGCAAAAGATTCTTAACATCTTCTCTAATATCTGCGTCCGACTCGATCATTTCTTTAATTTTACGGCATGCGTGCAAAACCGTTGTGTGGTCTCGCCCACCAAACGCTTCGCCAATTTCGGGCAAACTGTGGTGTGTTAGGTCTTTCGCTAAATACATTGCCACTTGCCTAGGCCGTGCTACTGAACGGCTGCGCCTTTTAGAGTGCAGATCCGATACTTTAATTTTGTAATACTCGGCTACTACGCGCTGAATGTTATCGATACTTACTAGGCGGTCTTGCAGGGCCAACAAATCTTTAAGTGCTTCGCGCACAAGCTCTACCGAAATATCTCTGCCGGTAAAGTGGGCATTGGCTATCACACGCTTTAGTGCTCCTTCTAACTCACGCACGTTAGAGCGTATACGCTGGGCAATAAAGAATGCCGCGTCGTTAGGTAAAGGGGCGCCCACCTGCTCTGCTTTGCGCTTTAATATTGCCACGCGGGTTTCTAACTCTGGCGGTTCGATAGCAACAGTTAACCCCCAGCCAAAGCGGGATTTGAGACGCTCCTCTAAGCCATTGATTTCTTTAGGGTATCTGTCGCAGGTTAAAATAATTTGCTGACCGCCTTCCAAAAGCGCATTAAACGTATGGAAGAACTCCTCCTGCGACCGTTCTTTACCTGCGAAGAACTGAATATCATCAATAAGTAATGCATCTACCGAGCGGTAATAACGTTTAAAATCGTTAATGGCGTTTAACTGCAGCGCTTTTACCATATCGGCAACAAAACGCTCAGAATGCAGGTAAACCACCTTGGCACCGGGCTTGCGCACACAAAGCGCGTTACCTACCGCGTGCATTAAGTGAGTTTTACCTAAACCTACACCGCCATATATAAAAAGCGGGTTATACGAACCACCGGGGTTTTCTGCTACCTGCGTGGCAGCGGCCAAGCCAAGCTGGTTGGATTTACCCACAACAAAGTTATCGAATATAAAGGTAGGGTTAAGATTAGACTTGTGCTGTAAACCGCCCTCTACATCCACTTTATCTACTTTGCCCTGCCCCATAGGGTTATCGTTATAGGGTTGCGCGAAAGATTCAGTGTTGTAGCCATTATTAAGTGGCGCTGGCGGTGCAGCAGGCAATAATTCAACCTGGGCCATTTGCGACTCGGCTGGCATTTCAACCGCTGGCTGCTGGGGTTGCCGACTATAACTATTTGAGGGTTGGCTTGACGCTATATTTTGTCGCGGCGCCTCTTGCTGCCTTTTTTGCCGTGCAGCAACACCTTGGTTGGTTTCAAAGCTAGTGGAACGTCTAGGCGCAACACTAATTTCTACGCTAGTAATAGGATGGTGATCGGCGGAGGACAACAGCTCATCTATACGGCTTTTAAACTTGTCGTTCACCCAATCCAATACAAAGCGGTTAGGCGCAATTAAGTGGAGCTGATTACTGGCTTCTGCTTGCTGCACACGCAGGGGGCGTATCCAGGTATTAAACTGTTGTGCCGGCAATTCACTTTGCAAACTAGAGACACATTGCTCCCACGCAGATTCAGGCAATTCCATAACTCCAAACTTATAACTTTAAAACGACAAACAAAAACATTGCTACAGCGAAAGCTGTAGAGCCAAGAGCACAACACAACCAGCCCCGACTAATATCGGCAGAGACAACTGCGCACACCCTATTAGATATGGTGAATAAACAACCAACTACACTATGAAACTTAGATAAAAGGGACCGCTAAAAAGAAGACCCAAGGTATAAATTGGCGTGAAACACCTACAATGTTATTTTACGCGCCAAAAACCTTAAAGAAGACGGACATTTTACTGCTTTAAACAAAACTTATCCACAACCCATTTGAATTTTTAACCAAAACACCACACAAGCTTTGCTCTAGAGCACCTGTAAAGTATAGGCGCGATGCGGTAAATAACACGGCAG